>NZ_FOMR01000007.1 GCF_900112705.1 Lentibacillus persicus | reverse complement strand
CCGTACGGGTCACCATTGGAGGATTAGCTCAGTTGGGAGAGCACCTGCCTTACAAGCAGGGGGTCGCTGGTTCGAGCCCAGCATCCTCCACCATTGACTATTTCAATATTTACCTCATATCGCGGGGTGGAGCAGTCTGGTAGCTCGTCGGGCTCATAACCCGAAGGTCGCAAGTTCAAATCTTGCCCCCGCAACCAAAATAATTCAACTATCTACGTTGAGCTCACATCTAAGTAAGTTGAATATCAGTAGTACTCTTGAGTGCAACCAAATTGGTCCGGTAGTTCAGTTGGTTAGAATGCCTGCCTGTCACGCAGGAGGTCGCGGGTTCGAGTCCCGTCCGGACCGCCATCTTTAAAAAAACATAGCATACATATGTTGGCTCGGTAGCTCAGTCGGTAGAGCAACGGACTGAAAATCCGTGTGTCGGCGGTTCGATTCCGTCCCGAGCCACCACTTGATTAATAATCTTATACGGAGGGGTAGCGAAGTGGCTAAACGCGGCGGACTGTAAATCCGCTCCCTCAGGGTTCGGGAGTTCGAATCTCTCCCCCTCCACCATTTCTGATAAGTAGGGGTATAGTTTAATGGCAAAACGAAGGTCTCCAAAACCTTTGATGCGGGTTCGACTCCTGCTACCCCTGCCATAACTTTATTATGGCGGTCGTGGCGAAGTGGTTAACGCACCGGATTGTGGCTCCGGCACTCGTGGGTTCGATCCCCACCGGTCGCCCCATATCATTTTAAATGTTATTGGGCTATAGCCAAGCGGTAAGGCATCGGGTTTTGATCCCGTGATTCGCTGGTTCGAATCCAGCTAGCCCAGCCATTTCATGCGGAAGTAGTTCAGTGGTAGAACACCACCTTGCCAAGGTGGGGGTCGCGGGTTCGAATCCCGTCTTCCGCTCCATTTTCTTTTCCATTGGCGGTATAGCCAAGTGGTAAGGCAGAGGTCTGCAAAACCTTTATCACCGGTTCGAATCCGGTTACCGCCTCCAAAAGTTAACGTATATGCCTGAGTGGTGGAACTGGCAGACACGCAGCACTCAAAATGCTGTGCCTACGGGCGTGTGGGTTCGAATCCCACCTCAGGTATCTCTAGGATAATTTAAGATAAGATAAGATAAGAAATGAAATAAACACCTGTAAATGCTTTTGTATCAGCATTTGCAGGTTTTTTTAGTTTCAAACAGGAAAGTTTAAGATTATAGTCAACTTAACAGCAAACAGCACTGAAAATAGCATTTCATATTCATGGTTTTGGAACTGAACCAAAAATCAAGGGTATCGTCGTATGTTATTTACAAGGAATCACGCGAAATTTGAGAGGTACTAACCGAAATCCCGCCGTCACCACGCTAAATTTTAGGAGTACCACGCGAAAGCCACTACACATGACGCGAATTGGAGCAATTATCACGCGTATAAGAGCATTTGCCGGGCGTGCCACTCCGAAGACCCGAACAGAATAGATCTCCTTTTACTGGGCTCTCATATAAGTAAACAATTAATGAAAACAGCAGATCCCCAGGTCCTCAGTGTTATATTGTCGTGGAAACAGGACCCCTGAGCCATTAGCCAAGAGATATTGTATGGGTTGTATGTGACAAAAAAACCAGCAAAAAATTGCCTGCCTATGTCAGCCAAGGCAGGCAATTATTTTGGCCGATACCGTTTATCCGCTTTTTCAAGTATTCTTATAGATAATCTCTTCTCAATTCTTCTGCTGATTTTGGTGAGATATATGCCGGGGCGACATCATAGATTGTTTTAGCGCCGAATTGTTTTTCCTGACTCATCCGATGAGCGGCTCTTGCATAAGCCACGAGAACGCTGGCGGTAAACTCGGGGTTGCTGTCCAGAGTCAACGAGAATTCATATAGCTGGTCGTTATCATCTCCGGTTTTTCCGCCACGAATGACAAATCCGCCATGCGGTGCTTTGGAATGGTCGCGTGCCAGCTCTTCTTCAGAAATGAAATTCACTTCTGTTTCGTAATCAGCGAAATAGTTTGGCATTGTTTTGATAGTTTCTTCGATAGTTGATTTGTCTACGCCATCTTCAGCTACAATGTAGCAAACACGGCGATGTTTTTGGGCTTTCGTTAATTCAGGGTTTTCCCCGCTGCGCACTTTTGCAATGGCGTCTTCAGATGGAATTGTATATTGAACACCGTTTTTAACCCCTTCAACTCTGCGGACGGCATCGGAATGTCCTTGACTTAATCCTTTGCCCCAAAACGAGTAATTTTCCCCTCTCGGCAAAATAGCTTCTGCCATCACGCGGTTAAGTGAGAAGAAACCAGGGTCCCATCCGACTGAAATAATAGCTGTTGTATCATTCTTTTCAGCGACTTCATTGACTGACTCGTAAAATTCCGGAATTTTAGCGTGGGTATCGTAGCTGTCCACGGTGTTGAACATGCTTGCAAAATGTGGTGTTTGTTCCGGAAGATCCGTTGCTGAGCCGCCGCAAAGAACCATGACGTCAATTTCATCTTTATAATCACTCGCATTATCAATATGGACCGCTTTTACACTTGGGTCATCAAGCTCAAGTGTTTCAGGATCTCTTCTGGTGAAAACAGCTGTTAATTCTAAATCATCAGTTGCTTTAACGGCTTTAACTGCGCCTTTTCCGAGGTTGCCATAACCGACAATCCCTAATTTGATTTTGTTGCTCATATGTATCGCTCCTTCAATAAGATGTTTTCCAATGAAATGATCAGCATGTTTTATATTATAAAGGACTCGGCTGTCTATTGAAAATATTTTTGCCGGAGGAATTCGGGCTGGTGTCACAAGATATTTTTTAATATGTTAAAATACTATGTTAAGTTAAATCTAAATCGTTTTGAAAGGAGGCATTTATTTGATGCGCCGAGTTGTTGTAACAGGAATGGGGGTTGTTTCTCCCCTTGGAAATGATGTGGAAACTCTGTGGAATAATATTAGAAATGGCGAGTCCGGAATCAGACCGCTTGAATCAGAGAATTATGCAGATATAAATACGCGGATTGCGGGCTATATCGATGAGTTTAATGGCGAAGAGTATCTTGAAGGAAAAGAATTAAAGCGCTATGATTTGTTCACGCAATATGGTTATGCAGCTGCTATGCAAGCTCTTGAGTCAGCAGAGCTGGATTTGGAAACGATTGATAAAGATCGCGCTGGTATTTATATTGGCTCGGGTACCGGGGGATTGCAAACGCTGCTGAACAATCATGAAACAATGCTTGATAAAGGAACAAGACGCGTGTCGCCTTTTTTAATTCCAACAATGATTAATAACATGGCAGCAGGGTTAACAGCAATTAAAACCGGGTTCCGTGGTCCGAGTTTTGCTGCCGTTTCCGCCTGTGCAACAAGTAATCATGCGATTGGTGAAGCTTATTTGAATATAGCACATGGTTATTCGGATGCAATTTTAGCAGGAGGTGCAGAGGCGACCATCACCCCGCTGTATTTTGCAGGATTTTCAAAAATGCGTGCCATGTCAACGCAAAATGATGCGCCTGAGAAGGCATCGCGTCCGTTTGACAGCGATCGGGACGGTTTTGTGATGTCTGAGGGGGCTGGTGTGTTATTTCTGGAGGAATATGAACACGCAGTAAAACGTGATGCCCCGATAATCGGTGAAATTGTCGGCTACGGAAGTACCACTGACGCGTATCATATTACCGAACCTGATTACCATGGGGCTGCAAAAGCGATGAAACTGGCGATTGACCGGGCCCAGGCTCTTCCGGAAGACATTGATTATATTAATGCCCACGGTACAAGCACGCCGGCTGGCGATATCTCAGAGACAAAAGCAATTAAAGAAGTATTTGGTGAACATGTCAGTGGACTTAAGGTAAGTTCTACCAAATCGATGACAGGTCATATGTTTGGCGCAGCAGGTGGAGCAGAAGCCATCATCACCCTTAAAAGTATGAACGAAAACTTATTTCCGCCAACAATTAATTTGGAAAAACCGGACCCGGAATGTGACTTGGATTATATCCCCAATGAAGCAGCGGAGGGCAGTATCAACCTTGCTCTGTCTAACGGGTTTGGGTTTGGCGGGCACAACGCTGTCATCGCCTTTAAAAAATATAATCCGTAACGTAGACATGTAATAATCGGTTTTGTAATTTATCCATCACAAATAGGAGGCAATTAAATGTCAGCAAGTCAAGCTACTATAAAGCAAAGTGCAGTCAAGAGAAGAGAAGCGCTTGAGGCACGCTACCCGGTATGGCCGCGGGATACGATTGCCGGTCATTTCGCAAAAGCATGTGAACAATATCAAGACAGACCATATCTCTATATAAATAATGAAGAATTTACATATGGCGATATCTGGGAAAACGCGATTCAATATGCGAAAGCTTTTATCGCTCTTGGTGTGAAACGAAGAGATCATGTTGCTGTTTTAATGGATAATGATGCAACGTATCCATCATTAATGATTGCTTCTTCTATAGTAGGGGCCGTTTTTATACCGATTAATTCAATGCTTGCAAAAGATGAACTTGAATATATTATTGTGCAATCAGACACTAAATTTTTGTTTTTGCATCAAAAAGTGAAAGACAAACAACATGGAAAAGCTGTTGCTGAATTATTGGCTAATGAAGAATTTCAGAAAAACAGTCAATTGAAGCAGGTGATCTGTCTTCCTGGTGAAGATAAGAAACCAGTTGATAATCGTTTTATGGACTGGGATACATTTATACAAGGTGGAACTTCTGTCAGCCGTGCAGTACTTGATGAAAGATGGCGAAAGTCCCGTTATCCTGATGAAGTGGCAATCATTATGTACACATCCGGCTCAACAGGCAGCCCAAAAGGTGTCATGCTCACCGACGATATGCTGCTGCGCTGCGGTTATGCAACATGTATGAGCAGAGCTATTGAAGATGGACGTGTTACATTTGCTCCGCTCCCGTTTTATCATTGCTTTGCGATTATTGAAGCGATTTTTGCCATGTCGTTTGTCGGCGGCTCATTCGTTTCAGCTCTGGGGGCATCACCGCTGCAATCGTTACAAATGATGGAGAAATACAAAGCAAACGATTACCTTTGTGTGCCGTCGACACTTGTAGCTTTATTAAATCATCCGCGGGTTTCTGAATTTGATTTATCCCACCTTTTTGCGATGTGGTGTGGAGCGGCGCCGGCTCCTGTCCCAGTGTGGGAGCAAGCAATTGAAGTATTGGGGCTGACTGAAACGATTACCGGGTATGGGCAGACAGAGGTGGCCTCGTCGGGCGTAACTACGGAAATTGGTGATCCGCTGGAACGCATTTCAACTCGGGTCGGCCGACCAAAACTTGGCGGTGTCAGCGGCTTGCCGGAATATAATGGCAGCACCGTTGAATATAAGACAATTGACGTGGATACAGGCGAAACACTTTCTGAAGGATCAGTCGGTGAATTGGCCGTAAGAGGTGCAACAGTTTCGCACGGTTATTACAATAAACCCGATGAAACAGCAGAAGTTATTGATAAAGATGGCTGGCTCCGTACGGGGGATGTTGGAAGAATCGATGAGAATGGCTATATCCAGCTTCTCGGCCGAAGCAAAGAGATGTATAAAGTATCCGGAGAACTCGTCTCCCCAAGAGAAGTCGAAGTTGTGATATCCGAACATCCGTCTGTTAATCAAGTCAATATTGTAGGCGTTCCAGACAGGCTGACAACAGAAACAGGAGCAGCGTTTATCGAATTGAAAGAAAATGAAACGTTAGCCCGCCGAGAAATTATTGATTGGTGTTCCTCAAGGCTTGCCCGTTTCAAAATACCGCGTCATGTATGGTTTATTGAAGCTTCTGAATGGCCGATGACAAGCACCGGCAAAGTACAAAAATTCCGTCTGCAGGAACAAGCGCAAGACAAGCTTTCCGGGAAGTAATTTTGAAAAGGGGGGAACGATCATGGCAACTGTCTGGCATCAGACAAAATTCCGTGTGCCATATAAGGACACAGATCGAATGGGCGTCG
This sequence comes from Lentibacillus persicus, assembly GCF_900112705.1. Taxonomy (GTDB): domain Bacteria; phylum Bacillota; class Bacilli; order Bacillales; family Amphibacillaceae; genus Lentibacillus; species Lentibacillus persicus. The sequence continues at coordinate 204,286 of NZ_FOMR01000007.1, read as the reverse complement.
TGCATCACGGCAATTATATCACGTGGTTTGAAAACGCACGGACAGAATGCATGCGTCATTATGGGTTAACATACAGCAAGGTGGAAAGCTTAGGCTTTTTACTGCCGGTGCTGGATGTTAACGTTACTTATAAAAAATCATCCCGGTATGATGACTGTGTCGTCGTTTTTACACGGGCTACCAGCTATTCGGCAGTGAGACTGGAATTTTCCTATGAAGCACGAAGGATTACCGAAGAAACGTACAAAACTCTTTCAGTTGATGAAGCCCAAGCAGACGAACCTTTTGGCGAACTGCTTGCAAAAGGAATAACGAAGCATATGTGGGTTGATCAGGAATGGAAGCCGGTACGTATGAATAAGGTTGCTCCCGATATTTATGCTGTTCTACAAACGATAGTAGAAAGATAAATAGCAGGCAATGATTGCATAAGCTTATTATGCGCACGCAGAGATCGATTATCTAAATAATGGTAGTTTTGAGAATATTTATTGAATAATAACGCCCCAATTGATATAGTTAATATAAACGATATATAAAGGGGGGGGATTATAATGATTCATAAAAATTTAGACCCTGAATTTGAGGCTGCAGTTCCGCTTATGCAAGCCATGTTTGGAAATGTTGATATGAGCTCGCTGTCAACGGACAAGATACCTGCTATTAGGGAAGCACTGGCTGAGGCGCAATCGGCTATGGCAGAAGGAGTGGAGCCGAATCCGAATGTCAGCTGTGAGGAAAAAATGATTCCCGGTCCGGAGGGAGCGCCTGATGTACGAGTAAAAATCTACCGTCCCATCAACCAATCGGAGTCGCTGCCATGCTTTTATCACATTCATGGCGGTGGAATGATTTTAGGTACTATTGATGGCGAAGAAGCACAAATGGCTTTATTTGCTGAAGAGCTTAATGCAGTTGTGGTTTCAGTTGATTACCGGCTTGCGCCTGAGCATCCATTTCCGGCTCCCGTGGAAGATTGTTACGCAGGGCTTAAGTGGATATCGGAACATGCAAGTGAATTACAAATCGATCCGGAGACTATCGCCGTGGGAGGCGAAAGTGCCGGAGGAGGGCTTGCTGCAGGTACAGTCTTGCTGAGCCGGGACCGCAAAGGACCTGATGTTGCTTTCCAATACCTGATCTATCCAATGTTGGATGACCGGAATATCACAGCTTCCAGTCAGGAATTTACCGGGAACTGGCCGGGTTGGTCCCGAGAGCTGAATGAACTTGGATGGAATGCGTTTCTGGGAGGAAGTGCAGGAGAAGAAAATGTGTCTCCTTATGCAGCGCCTGCCAGAGCAAAGGATCTTTCCAATTTGCCGCCGGCTTATATAGAGGTGGGCGCCCTTGAGGTCTTTCGGGATGAGGACATAGACTATGCTAAACGGTTAATGCAGTCGGGTGTCTCAGTAGAATTGCACGTCCATCCAGGTGTTTTTCATGGGTTCGAAGTGGCTAATCCTGAAGCAAAAATAAGTCAGCATGCGATGAATCTGCGTATGAACGCTTTAAATAAGGCGCTCAACTCAAAAAAAGAACAAGCAATGAAATAATTGAAAATCAATTCAACTGAACTCTTTTCTTTCCGGGAAAAGAGTTTTTTCTTGTCCGATGAAAAGTTGCTTGAACTTTTTGCTTGAAAGATCGAAAATAGACTGGAAATACACTATACAATCAAACAAAGGGGGTTAGGATGATTGTACTGTTCCAGGTTGTTATCCCGATATTTGCCATTATACTGTGCGGTTTTTTAGCTGGGCGATTGTCCCTGCTTTCATTTGAAAGCACCTCTTCGCTGAATAATTTCGTTTATTACTTTGCGCTTCCTGCCCTGCTGTTTTATTCATTGGCAACTGCACCGGTGGACAGCATTTTAAATGTTGATTTTATTCTTGCTAATTTAGGTATTATTATCAGCTGTTTTCTTTTAACCATTTTAATCTTCCGGTTTATTTTTAAGAAACGCTTTCCGGAAGTCACCATGTATGGCATGATAACGACGTACGGAAACACAGGGTTTATGGGTATCCCGCTTCTCGTTGCAGCATTTGGGCAGGAAGCTGCCGTGCCAGCCGCAATTCTCACATTTATATATGATTTAGTGATTATTTCAATCGTTGTCGGTTCATTTGAAACAGCGAAAGCGTTGAATCAAAAACAGAGCGAGCAGGTGAATTTTGGCGTGCTCCTTGGTATGATTGCTAAGACTGTATTGAAGAATCCGATCAATGCCTCTTTATTGTTAGGAATCATCGTGGCAATTTCACAAGTGCCGCTGCCTGAACCGGTCTATGTATTCACAGATACGCTTGGCCCTGCTGCCGGACCGACTGCATTATTTGCATTGGGTTTGGGATTATCCGGCCAGCGGAGCGTCGTAAAAAATAAACACTATCAATTATCAGAACTTTTGACGCTGTTGGCTTTGAAACTAGTGGCACTTCCGCTGTTGGCAATACTGTTTGTATATGTTATATTCCCGCTTGATGACGAATTGTGGGCAACATCTGTCGTCATTTTATCAGCTTTACCGACAGGTGCCATTGTTTATGTTTTTGCGGAAAAATACAGGACCCTTGTCAGGGAAGTCCCGTTATACATATTGGCGACCACGATTGTTTCGGTGATGACGATATCGGTTTATCTGGTCTTGATGGTGGAATAATTATAGTTAAGATGAGGGTGAATCCGTGTATGGATTTCCCTCATCATCAACGTTAGGACCGATTGCGCCGATGTCTTTCTTTGCCGCCTTTCATGGCATTTAGTTCCTCTTTATTCTTGTTTTTTTTCTTCTTGCCTTTATCCGTGCTCATGGCAATCCTCCTTTTCTCGTAGTTTGCTCCGTTCGTCATAAATCATGAGTACTTTTCGTAGAGTGGGGTGAATCGTTAGTGCGAAATAGGGGGAGGGTCCCCATTATCATCAGTGTTTTTAATACTTACATGCAGTTCATTCAAATTGTTAACCGCTGCATAGAAAACGTCATTGACGTCAAAAATATTTTTTCCTTCCAGTTCCTGATACAACCATAATTCGTTCAAATTTCTCGAAGACAGACCTTTTTCGTTAATTTCTCCATCAATGACAACCGGTACCTCAATTCCCTTATAAAATGCATACGGCTGTTGTGTGATATGCTCGGCACGGGCTTCTTCTTTTTCAGGATACAATTTAACAGATAAATAGCCATTTGCTTCTACTATTGCCAATTCAACATCGTTTACATTAAAAATTTGCTGTTCTCGTAACATCCGTAAAATGGTATCAATCGAATACTGTATTTTCTTCATTTTGTTCACAAGAAATTGGCCTTGGTAAATAACGATTGTAGGTTCAAATGTTAACAAACGGTTTATTTTGCGATTTTTAATTTTCCATCGGGCAATGAATTTTTGCAGTAAGGCTATTGCAACGATGGCAACTGCCGTATATATATGGTTTATTTTTGGATCGGCAATGTCAGCGCCAACTACTGAACCCAGGATTAAAATAACTAAAAAATCAAAAACGGGCAGTTCACCTATAGAGCGTTTTCCCATATAAAGGGTTACAAACAGTGCCAACGGTAAAATAGTCACAATTCGCCCTAGGACTTTAAATATTTCCAGTGCGTGTTCGATAGTATCACCTTTTACAGGAGGGATTTGCCTTTAATATGACACAACTATGTATTAATTATTTACGGACTAACCTTTTCATAAAAAAACCTCATCTATATATGAGGTGAGGTTTTACGTACTTTCCAGTGTTCATATTTTCATGAGGCAAGCATTTTTTCCAGATGCTTAACCGTTGGGGTCAGGTTCGTGAGGAAAAAGGTTTCCCGAAGTCTGCGTGCCGGGTTGCTGATGTTCATATAACCTGCCCCGCCACTATGAATCATACTTGCATTGGCTGCCTTTAAGGTTAGATAAGTGATGTCGAGGCGCAGCTGGACTAAGGGTTGCCACTGGAGTTTTCCGGTGTTTGCTTTAACGTACTGATAAATCGTTTGCCGTTGGTAACTTAATTCGTCATCCAGTTCATCCGCTTGAATGGGTAAATAATGATTGCATCCGGCCTGCTTGTTGCGGGTTTTCTTAATCGATTCGATGGAAGCTTTCGTTACACCAAGCCCCAATGGTATCTGGTACATTAAAAATATAGGGCGGACTTTTTCAATAAAGGCATCCGCATCCTCAGAAATGACCCACTCATCAGGAATGAAGCAGTCTTTAAAGCGACAAGCGTATGTTGCACTTCCATTTATCCCCATATAATTTGTTCTTTCTTTAAATGATAGTCCATCGGTATCGCATGGGATAAACAGCATCACCCGCCGGTTGTTGTCTGTTTCAGCTACTGCGCCGAACCAATGCCCTGGATCAAGGTTGGAAACAGAAGGCAGGGCACCGGAAAGTTTATATCCTCCTTCGGTGCGTTTTGCTTTTAACTGAAGCTTTTCTACGTCAGCATAAAACTTCATCGGGTTGGAAAGCCCGGTCCCGGCAAGAATCGTGCCTTTTTCCAATTTAGGCAAAATCTCATTTGTTAAATAGTGATTATGACTGTAACGCACGTATGTTAATGCGGCCAAGTGGCACCATAGTACAAACCCGGTGGTCATGCATACATTTGAAACTTCTTCGAGTAATTGGAATTCGCGGAGAGAGATCTCTTGCTCTCCCATTGAAACGGATGTGTAATAGCCCTTATCTCCAAGAGCAGAAAGGAATTCTTTCGGATAATAATGCTCTGCGTCAATCTTTCTGACAAGCGGTTTCAGGTCACTTTGCAGTAATTGTGACAACGCGTTAAGTTCTGAAGCTGTATTTTCTTTTATCATGAAGAAATCTCTCTCCTTTCCAATTGTGGGTGTTTCCCCTTACTTATCGTTGGAGATTTCGGTGATGGAATCAATCGGTGTTTTAACAGCTTCCCGTGCTCGTTTAACAGCATCTTCATCCGGCGCATCATAGAAGCAAAGACATTTGGACATATCTTCACATACGTATGTCCGCTCAAACGATACTTCGGGAACTTCTGCATAATGGACTGAGTTTTTCTTTTTACGTGCCAAGTATTCATCCATTGTCAAATCTTCCGGCAAGTTCCACTGCACAAGATAATTAACTTTGTCAGATTGTTTTTTCACGTCTTCCAAATCTTTGCCGACAATACGGACAGCTTTGATTAAATCGACATTGACACCGTTTTCTTTCAGTGTGTTTGCAAGTGCTGATTCTTCTTTCTCGGTTTCAAAAATGAGGAACGCGCGGGATAAATCTTTAGCTGCCTGAACCTCGATAAGATTATCGCCGTCTTTTCCAACTGTTTCTTTAACCTCACTGACTTTACTCTCCAATGTCTGCTTATCTGCAATGTTACCGCCAAATGTTGTTTCAACTAAATATAATCCCATGGTGAAACCTCCTTGATAACTTATAATCCCGATTTGTTTAATCGGAATTTTATTTATAAGTTATCATATTACACTAAGTTCAAAAAATCAACCTTAAAATTAAAAATATGTTATAATTTTTTTAACTATTTTATCCCGTATGTAACGGGCAGTAAGACCCCCGCTTCAATACGATGAGGTAAACATAAGGGGATAAGTGGGGGATCTAACTACCCGTAAATGTCCGATTCTGTTCAACTAACAATCAGTGGGGGATAAAGAAAACCCCCACTGATTGAAGTTTCACTTTATGCACAAAGGAGACAGTTTGATCATGAGAGCTAATTATAATTTACCATGTAATATTGCACAGACATTAAATATCGTCGGGGACAGATGGACATTGCTGATTCTCCATGAAATTCTGATGGGTGCTTCCACATTTAACGAAATTAAAAAAGGGTTGGAAGGTATTTCTTCCAATTTGTTATCGGATCGGCTGAAATACCTGACAGATAGTGGATTAATCACACATTCCTTATACTCGGATCACCCGCCGCGGTATCAGTATACTTTAACGGAAAGCGGCCGTGATTTGGCCCCTGTCTTTAACGCCTTATTAACATGGGGACGTAAGCATCTTGAAAAATGCTACAAGAAGTTAGTTCATGACACTTGTCGGCATGAAGTGGAAATGGCCTATTACTGTTCACATTGTCAAGAGAATGTGCGAGAGGATGAGCTTCTTGTTTTGCCTTTTGATGAAAAGGAAGGAGTGTCATCGTAAGGGGGCATTAGGTTTGAAGGGGAGGCGGGATGCTATTCCGCCTGCACCTCATTTAATTTGCATTGCCCCATTGTTTCGCGACCCACTTTTCAAACAAATGAATCAATTTATCGAGAAGAAGTCCAAGGATGCCGATAAAAACAATGCCTGCGAGCACCAGATGAAGGTCGAGCGCATTTCGGGAATCGATGATTAAATAACCGAGACCGGATTGGGCACCGACCATCTCACCGGCCACCAGAAAAATCCACGCTGTTCCAATGGCAATATGCAGACCGTTCACAATGTTTGGAAACGCAGCAGGGAGAATGATTTTATACATTAATTGTGGCTGCTTAATCTCAAGGTTCTGCGCCACTTTCAAATACGTTTTATCAACTTTTTTCACGGCTGACACGGTGGTCAAAAGTACAGGGAAGAAAGCGGCTATGAAAATAATGACAATCGCTGGCATGCTACCGATTCCAAACCATAGAACGATAAAAGGTGTCCAGGCAATCGGGGCAACTGGACGAAGCACCTGGATGATCGGATCGATGATTTCCCACAAGCGTCCAGTACGGCCGAGAATCATCCCCAAGATGACACCTGTCAAAACAGCAGATAAGTACCCAACCGCAAACCGCATCAAACTGACCTGCAAATGTTCAAATATAATGCCGGTTTTAACCAAGGTAAGAATCCCCTCGCCAACACTCAGAGGAGATGGGAGAAGTGCTTCAGGGTAATCACCGATGATAATAATCAGCTGCCATATTAAAATGACAATCAGAAAGGCTACTAGTATGTTCGTCAGTTTATGGCGTATCGTGTTATTTTTCATAGGATTTTATCGCCTCATTAATCAGTGAATTGTTGACAAAACTTTCGTATGACGGCGGGTTCTCCGACAAACCCATTTCCAACAAACTGTCTTTCAGGACTTCATAGTCTTCTTTTTTAATTTGCAAATCTTCATATGAAATCCATCCGAGTGAAAGTTTCAGCGCTTCATCGTTAACGTCCAAGTATTTCTTATGAATGGAATGGGTATGGTCATTGTCTTTTTCTGCTTCTTTACCGGCTGCGATATACCCGTTCATAAACTTTTGTGACAGTTCAGGATGATTTTGAATAAGGTCATTGCGCAGGACGAGTGCACAGCAAAGGGACCCCGGCCATAATTCCTCCGACTGATACAGCACCTTTCCTTGATCCAGCGTCACACCAAGTGCCCCAAATGGTTCAGCTACCACATAGCTTGAAATCTGACCGGTCGCAAGTGCAGATGGCATTTCAGGCGGCGGCATTTCCACCATATGGACATCCTCATAGCTCATGCCGCCCTGTTTGAGCATTCTTGCCATCAGAATATTATGGGAAGACAGGGTATGCGGAATGGCAACGCTCGTTCCTTCCAGCTCCTCGACTTGATCGATTTCAGGTGAAACGATTGCGGCATTGCCGTCTTTATGACCTAATGCCACAGCTTTCAAGTCGATTCCTTTTTCCCTTGATTTCATAGCAAGTTCTATTAGCGCAGAGGCACCGTCAATCCGTCCGGTATTTAAAGCATCCACTAAGTCAATCCACGTACCAAACTTCACCAACTCCAGTTCCACATCTCCCAAATAGTGATCGGCAATTTCGTTTTCAAAATAAACGGGAGCGGCGTGCGTTATGGGAAGATAGCCAATTTTTATAGTTGTCTTTTGCTTCGCATGACTATCTGCACCACAGGCAGTTAGTAGAAGCAATGAAGCAATCCATAAAATCATGACAGGCTTTTGACACCGTTTCATTGTTTTCCTCCTTGCTCACTCATATTTGGAAATCGGGCTGTTCATGTGACTGTGTAAATTTAAATTCTTCAAAAATTGTCCGCCGATAGTAGTGAAAGTCACCATGGCTGCGGTCGCGGGGCTTTGCAGGGTCGATTTTTATGCTTTTACTGATACGGCCGGGATGAGGTTTCATAATCATCACCCGATCCGATAAGTAAACCGCCTCGTCAATATCATGGGTGACCAGCACAATCGTTGTTTCTTCTTTTTTCTGAAGGCGTAAGAGTTCATCTTGAAGGTAATAGCGATTAAACGTGTCTAATGCAGCGAACGGTTCATCCATGAGAATCAATTCAGGTTTCATAGCAAGGGCTCGTGCAATGGCGACCCGTTGCTTCATGCCGCCTGACAGTTCTTCGGGAAATTGCCTGATATTTTTCTTGAGCCCTACCAATTGTAAATAGGCCATAGCGCGTTCATGCCTGGTACTTGACGATAAATTGAGTGGTTCAAGTCCCAATTCAACATTTTTCAATACTGTACGCCACGGCAGTAAACCATATTCCTGAAAAAGCATGACACAGCGTCTCCCTGGGTTACGAACTGCTTTGCCATCCAGTAAGACCTGGCCGCTTGAAGGTCTTTCAAAGCCGCCGATTAAATTTAGAATGGTGCTTTTACCGCAGCCACTCTCCCCCAATAGCGAGACAAATTCACCTTTTCTGACGTTAAAGGAAATGTCTGCGAGTACTTGATTGGTTTTTCCGGCTGTTTCAAAATGCTTATCTACGTGTTCTAATGTCACCAATGGCTGACGAGTTGTTGTCAAAGCGTTGCCTCCTAAACGTTTATCTTAAACTCATAAAACCAATAAAAATAGTATGAATTATTGTAGTGATTTTAATATACTTAGTTTAAAAAATCAATCTATCTTATGAGGAAATAAAACAGAAAATTTGTTTATTGCTGCTGAGTACGTAAAAATGGGTATAAGATAATTTTTATTAACGAGGAGGTAACGTGATGACCGATATTTTTTATCAAAAAAGTCACGCACAGCACCTAAATCAACTGGAAGAGCTTGCGCCGAATCAGACAAAAGCTTTTTCTGACTTCAATAAAGGTGTATTTAAAGAAGGTGTTTTGACAACAAAGGAAAAAGAAATCATTGCGGTTTCAATCGCGCACGTCACCCAATGCCCGTATTGCATCGATACCCATACGAAAAATGCCAAAAAAGAAGGCGCTTCACTTGAGGAACTGGTGGAAGCTGTCATGGTGACATCCGCTGTGGAAGCAGGCGGCGCGGTGACGCATGGCACAAATATGCATAATGCGCTGTCGGAAGAGGCGGATGATACGTTGTATGAACGTTCGAATTTAAAGCATCTTAATCGGCTGGGTCAAAATGCTAAAGACGCATTCGAGGGCTATTCCAAGTTTAATGATGCAGCTATGGAGGAAGGAAAGCTGAGTAAAAAATTTAAGGAAATCGTAGCAGTAGCTGTTGGGCATGCCACGCTTTGTCCTTATTGCATCGATGTCCATACCAAAAATGCGGACAAGCAGGGAGCGACTGAAGAGGAATTATCCGAGGCGGTACTGGTTGCTTCAGCAATGCTTGCCGGTGGATCATACGCCCACATGGCCAATATGATTAACAGCTATGGTGAGGATTAATTCCTGAGATTAAACGAAGGAGGAAAACGAATGAAAAAAATTCTTGTTGCAGGTGCTAACGGTAAAATTGGTAAACATTTGGTGACATTCATTCAGAAAAGTGACAATATGGAAGTGAAGGCTATGATCCGTGACAAAGAGCAAGCCTCTTTTTTCGAAAATCTTGGTGCCGAGACGGCCGTCGTTGATTTAGAAGAGAGCGTCGATGCGATTGCTAAAGCTGCAGAGGACGTTGACACGGTTGTTTTTACGGCAGGATCAGGCGGCCATACAGGCAAGGACAAAACGATCATGGTCGACTTGGATGGCGCTGTCAAAACAATTGAAGCGGCTAAAGCAGCTGGGGTAAAACGATTTGTTTTAATTAGTTCATTTGACACAACACGTGAAGCTATTTTGAAAGCGAATGATTCATTTGCGCCATATGTTGCAGCTAAACATTACGCTGATGAGTGGCTGAAAGGAAGCGGGCTGGATTATACGATTATTCATCCGGGCGTATTGACGAATGATGAAGGAACCGGACAGGTTAATTTAGCGCCGCAAGTTGAAAGGGATGAAGTGCCAAGAGAGGATATTGCACGTGTCATCCTTGCCAGCCTTGAGAATGATAAAACGATCGGTAAGGCATTTCAAGTCGTCCGTGGCACGACAGTTATTCGGGAAGCGGTTGATTCGATATAGAATAAAAGCGGCTGCCTGTCTGCATAAGAGAAGCAGATGGGCAGCCTTTTCGTATTATGAGTTAATCAAAACTCCTCATACACAGCAGGATCCTGGTCATTCATGCGGCCATCCGGGCGTGTCAACATGTTCATTTCAGCCATATCATTATTATCTAAATCAAAGTCAAAGATAGACAGATTTTCAAGCTGGCGTTTTGGTGATGCCGATTTTGGGATTGGCAAAGAATCAATCTGGTAATGCCAGCGCAGGATAACTTGGGAAACCGTCTTGTTATGTTTCTTCGCGATTTTGGTAATCGTATCATTGGTAAACAGATCATTCGTACGGGCCAGCGGACTCCAAGCTTGCGTTGCGACATCGTTTGCTACATGCCAGTGGTGCTGTTCGCTCTGATTGAAGAAAGGATGCAATTCAACTTGATTAATGCTAGGTAGTACGCCTGTCTCAGTCTTAAGCCGTTCCATATGCTCCGGCAAAAAGTTTGAAACGCCGATTGAGCGGATCAGCCCCCACTTTTTCGCATCAATTAAAGCCTGCCATGCTTCGACGTACTGATCCTGAATGGGGTTCGGCCAGTGGATTAAATACAGATCATAATAGTCCAAATCAGCGCGGTAAAGTGATTCTTGAATAGCTTTTACAGCTTTATCATACGTGTGGTACCGGCCGGGCAATTTTGAGGCAATCCGCAATTCAGCGCGCGGTACGGCGGTCCGTTTCAGTGCTGCGCCAACAGTTCCTTCATTTTCATAATTGTAAGCCGCGTCAATTAAACGATAGCCTTGATCAATAGCACTTGAGATTGCAGGCAAGCTTAAACCATCATTTAATGTAATTTCCGGTACTTGGCTGGACATTATAACACTCCTCTTATTGATGTTACGTATATGCTATCATAATACAGCTCAATTAACATTGTACTTGAATCAATGACATAATTAATTGGTAAGATGACCAATCACAAAAAAAGAAGCTGCCCAGGCGGGAGCTTCTCAGTTTATTATTTATACAGCATGATATAAATTCTGGTTCACTTGTTGTTGAATATCTTCAGTGGTTGTGTCAAGCACGATTGATAATTCTTTGAACAAGATGTTTTGGATGCTGGCTAAAAGTTTGGAATCCTGTTCGAAAAACTTTCGCCCTTCCGCATCGAGCGCATCTTTTTTTCGCATGAGTGTATTGGTTATTTTTGCAATCTCCATGCGGTTTCCGGTATTGACGATGTTGGTATATTCGCGAATCCGGGAGTGGCTGTTCTCAATCCAATTGATACCATCTGATTGAAATGATTGCAGGATGTCCTCTGCTTCATTCTTCTTAATCAGATTTTGTATTTTGCTTTTACTTTGGTCTGCAGGTGTATTAATCGTCAATTGGTGATCATCTTCAATCGGACGGAGCACATAGTATTTTTTTACTGATCCGTTCAGTTCTTTATCACAGATATCATCCACACGGCATATGCCATGTCCCGAATAGATAATTAAATCGCCAATATCATGCATGCAGGAGCCTCCTTTTAGCCAATTTCGTAAACTTGGTTGACTATTTCTATTATATACCCTGTTTGATTAATTGTCAACTTAATTGACAATGGGCAGTGTTTCGTATATATTTGCAGTAATTAAATGCGTCTTTAAGTAGGTGAACGCTGAGTTGGAAGACTTGAATCTAATTGAATTGATCAGTGAGCGGCACATTCAGCTGCGCGAACTGTCTGAAAACCTGTGGAATGAACATAGTGACATCTATATGGCTAACTCGGAATGGCTTATTTTGGCGAGAGTTTTCCAAAAAGGTGAAACACCAATATCATGGGTGACAAAACAAGTTAATATTACACGCCAGGCAACGCATAAATTTGTAAAACGCCTGAAGGAAAAAGGGCTTATCCAGGTTACAGAGCTGAAAAATAATAAAAAAGAAAAGGCCATCAAGATAACGGATCTGGGTAAGGAATGCTATGAGCGAAAAGGTTCACTGGAAATTCGGATCGAACAGCAAATTGCTGACAAAATTGGTTCTGAACAAGTGAACCAGCTCAAGCGTGTATTGAGATCAGAGTGGGGCGTTTAAGGGGAAACTTTTAAATAAATATTTATGCATTAACGGGGAGGATTTCAAATGGAAAATGTTTACTTGGTCGAAGGGGCGAGAACTGCTTTTGGAAGGTTTGGAGGTTCATTTAAGAACACCACAGATATTGACTTAGGTGTTCATGCAGCACAAGGGGCGCTCGAGAAAAGTGGCATCTCTGCTGAGGAAGTTGAAGAGCTGTCATTCGGAAATGTCATTCATAGCAATATCTCATCATCTTACCTGGCGCGTCATATTGCATTGAAAACCGGAATGAAAGAAAGTTCCACCGCACTGACGGTCAATCGTTTATGCGGATCCGGTCTCCAGGCCATTGTGTCAAGCGCGCAGAATATTATGCTGAACCATGCCGAAACAGCCCTGGCAGGCGGGACGGAGAATATGAGTCAATCACCGCACGTCTTAAGGGACACGCGGTTCGGCTCACCCGACAAAGCACCAAAAGTGGATGATATGCTTTGGGAAACACTGACAGACAGGTATGTGGGAGCAGGAATGGGGATGACTGCTGAAAACCTGGCAGATCGATACAATATTTCCAGAGAGGAACAGGACGAATTTGCTGTTCGGTCACATGCCAAAGCTCAAAAAGCGATTGAATCGGGCAGGTTTGCCGAAGAAATTGTACCAGTAAACGTAAAAGCGAAGAAACAGGAAGTGACGATTAATGAAGATGAACATGTCCGAAGAGATTTAACAATGGAAGATTTGTCAAAATTGCCGGCTGCCTTTAAGGAAAACGGGACAGTAACTGCCGGCAATGCAAGCGGTATCAACGATGGCTCCGCTGCAGTCGTTCTCGCTTCAGAATCGTATGTTAAACAAGGAAGCCTCAAACCGCTGGCCCGTATTGTTTCATGGGGGGTAGCCGGTGTGGACCCGAATATTATGGGCATTGGACCGGTCCCTTCGATGAAGAAAGCATTAAAAAATGCCGGTCTATCACTCAATGATATTGGATTAATCGAATTGAACGAGGCTTTTGCTGCTCAATCACTCGCTGTGTTAAAAGAGCTTGACATTGACCCTGAAATCGTAAATGTCAATGGCGGTGCAGTGGCGCTGGGGCACCCGGTGGGGGCAAGCGGCAGCCGAATCACCTATTCATTGGCAACTGAAATGAAGAATCGCAATGTACGATATGGGCTGGCAACACTGTGTATCGGCGGTGGCCAAGGGATCGCGATGGTTTTGGAAAATGTTGCTGAATAAGCTTCTATGTGGGGATAAGGATTGAACGAGCTCAAAGCAGGAAAGCAAAAACGCTCAGAAAGGTCGCTTCTGAGCGTTTTTGATAGCATTTCAGGTGGATTTTTTCTTAGAACGGATGTTACTTATTCTCTGACGGATTATTGCAGAATGGGGAAATAAAGTGCACCTAGTGAACTTTATTCACGAATTAGCTACTGCCAAGATTGGGGAGGTGGAGTGATTATGGAGGAATATATTGCTGCTTTTGATATAGGCACTACGGCAATAAAAGGGGTCTTAGTGAACAATCAGGCCACCATTTCAGGCGAGTATAGCGAATTATTGGATACCTATTATGGTGAAAACGGAGAAGTTGAACAAAATCCTGCTGATTGGTGGCAGGGGATGAAGGAGATTACTCAAAAATGGTGGTCCGAATTAAATGTGAATCCAAAACAAATTGTTGCGCTTACATTCTCTGGCCAAATGGAAGATGTTATTTCAATATCACCAAAGTACTCAAATCAAAGAGCTATCTTATATTCAGATACCCGTTCTGAACAGGAGGCAGCGTACATTATGAAAAAGTTGCCGTTCATTCAAACAAAAATTGGAAATACTATTCGTCCGTCTACCCCTCTGGCTAAGCTGCTTTGGTTAAAAGAAAATAATGCAGAGCTTTTTGATGAGACAGAGTGTTTCGTTTTTAGTTCAAAGGATTATGCTATTTACAAATTGACAAACACGTTTGTTACAGATCCAACAACAGCTGCGACCACAGGAATGATGTGCCTGAATACGCGGGGTTGGATTCCAAACGTCCTAGAAACATTTGAATTAAATGGAAATCAACTACCTACGATATGCAATTCAGATGAAACAGTCGGTTATATAACGAAAGAGGCTGCGGGTGAAACTGGATTTTTAGAGTCTATCCCTGTTTTGTGTGGAAGTGGAGATGCTGGTGCTTCAACTATGGGGGCGGCAGCGGTTAATCATGGTGACACCTATTTTTATGTTGGAACTACCGGATGGGTAGCTACTGTACAAGATAGCATTAATCAGAACAAAAGCATCGATAATGTTTTTAATTTGACTCATCTCCCGGAAAATTTGAATATCAGTATTGCGCCAATATTAAATGCAGGGAATGTTCATAAGTGGGCTGTGGAAACATTTACTAATAAGGAAGCAAATGAGAAGTATGAGGAATTCGAGGTATTAATAGAAGACTCTCCGGCTGGTAGTAACGGCTTATTATTTCTCCCTTATTTAAATGGAGAGCGATGTCCAGTACGTGATAGTGATGCAAAAGGTGCATTCTGGGGGATTGGACCAGAAACGAAGAAAAGCGATATGGCTAGATCTGTTATAGAAGGTATATGTTTTTCATACAAGCAGTTAATTGATCTAATTACGAATCTAGGGGATAGAGGTCTTCTAACTTTAATTGGAGGCGGTTCAAAAAGTTCCTCTTGGTGTCAAATATTAGCAGATGTTATAGGGCGGCCGGTAAGAGTACCAATGGACAGTGAGTATATGCCCGCTTTAGGTATCTCTTCTTCCGCCTTTGTCAATCAAAGGTGGACGGAAAGTTATCGTGACTTCTCGGAGCGATTTTTAGTGACTGCTGAGGCGAAAACTTATAAGCCTGATATGGTTAATCATGGGGTTTATCAAAGAATCTACCAACAGTATTTGAAGCTATATCCTAGTTTAAAAGGGATTTACGATTGAGTTAATGTCCGGGGCTGGCACCCGGCTATTTTCGTATCATTAACTGATCTGGTTAAGCTTTTCCGGTGTTTGCTGAATGACAATCCAGCGATTATAGAAATCAATGAGCAACCCCATCCCAAACATAAACAGCAATGTTCCTGGGCCAACACCATCGATGCTTTGCCGGTAAATGATAATGCCAATACTTATCGACAGCGGAATGGCCGTACATAAAATAGTACCTACTGTATAATTGTTCATCAATTTCCCGAATGCCTGCAACAAATAGTCACTTGGTAAATAAACTGAACTTGATTGCGCAGCAGATATGTTCCGGAACGCAGCAAACATGTGCCGGAAAACGCAAACATGGGCGCGAGAGAACCACCCATGCGTCAGAAAATGTACAAGTCCCTAAAACTGCATTGAATCCGAAATTAAGTCTTATGTACTCATCAATTCAATGCAACAGAGCAGTTATGTTTTCCTTTTTGAAATACGATACACTTTCCAAACATAGTAAAATGTCACGCCAAGCATGAGGATGATCAAAAACATAAAGCCTGACGACAAACCATCCGCGTGCCCCATTGCGGTTTGAACCATACCATAGAGTATCCAGCTGAACATAATACTGACAAACAGATTGATCATCGCCATCATTCTGACCATTTTCTGCTTAATCAGTTGCATTTGTTCTTCCGTCAATCCGTCTTTTTTGATGGCGGGAAAATTAACAAAGTGCATGGTTTCTTTTGCATCCCGTTTGATAAAGAAAAAATAATTAAGGACGAATACCAGGATTAAAATAAATCCGTATAAAATGAGCAAACCGACGAGCAACCCTTTTCCTCCCCAAGCGTCAGGCTCGCCGCTTGCATTGAAATGCCGGGGAATTTCATCCGGCAGCTGGCCATATTGGAATAAGACATAAATTGCTGTCAGAATCAAAAGGATAAAAGAAAGAACATCCACAAACGGAGAATAATAGGTGTTGATTTTTTTCCACACATGGTTCACCTCCAATAATAAAGAGACAGTAAATTCATTAATATCATTATACAATAAGGACTGACCTTATAGTGGTATTCTTTTCTGGATTGAAAACATCTTTCCTCGTCAACTCCCAAAAGAAAAAATTATAACGATGATGTCTTGCTCTCCTTTTCAGTTACATATATCGAATCCTCCTCGTCAGAGAAGCTCCATCCTGTGGTATAATAAGATAATAAATATATAAACGGAGGAGATTGGCATGAGTCTTCCTGACGATAAGAAAATAAGTGTCGAAGCCTTTTATAAAATGCGAGAAGAAACTGATAACTTATTGGAGTATGCTGATGGCATTGTATTTATGTCACCATCTCCTTCAACACGACATCAGCAGGTCTCCGCCCGACTGCAGGCGAAATTGTTTAACTTTCTTGACGGGGGAAAATGCCAAGTGTTCACTGCCCCTTATGATATTCATCTATACAGAGCTGATCTGGAGGATACAAAAATATTCATACCTGATTTATCCGTTATTTGTGATGTGGAAGGCCTGGAAGAAAATAAATTTGTTGGTGTTCCTGAAATGATTGTTGAAATTCTTAGCCCTTCCAACCAAAGTCATGATCTTGTAACAAAAATGGAAGCTTACATGAAATATGGTGTTAAAGAATACTGGGTGGTCAACCCGATGTTGAATGCGGTTCAAGTTTATGCATTAACGGATCAACACGTATATCAGCAAGCAGAAATATTGAAGGACGAGGGTTTTATTAAGTCTTCGGTACTGAGCGGATTCCAGGTCGATTTGAAAGATATTTTTCGATAATTCTAAGACAGCGTATGAAACTTAAATAGGCAACTATGTTGTAACTTATTCCACCCTAAAACCGTATATGTTTACAACACGTAAAGGGAGGAATTGGAATGAAACGTATTTCTAAAAAACGACTTAAAGCTTACATGATTGACGCAGCTCTCTCAGCTGCGGTGACGTATGGATTGGAATATTTTTTAAGAAAAAAAGTGAAAAGTGAAGTCGTTCATGCGCTCGTTACACCGACAGTGGTCATGTGGACACTGGAATGGGCGCAGCTGCGCCGAAGCGGTCAGACACTGGGCTATAAACAGCAAAGACTCGTTCTGGAAAATGAAACGGGGGCGAAACTCACATCAGAACAAATCATTAAGCGGATGGCTTACCGTGATACAATCGTCGGCTTCAGCTATTTGAAGAACCCAAAAGGCTTTTCTGAAGATGAAGGTGCAATCATGCCGCAGGACCGGTATGCTCAAACAAAAGTAAACGAAACTTCATTTTTTTAAATAATACCTAACCTTGAAGCAATTCAAGGTTAGGTACTATTTAGTAGCTTGCAAAATTAGAGCCATTGAAAATCTACAGCGATTTCACCCTGAACTACAGCGATTCCATCCTTACCTATAGCGATTTCGCCTCAAACTACAGCGATTATGAGCCAATCTCCAGCGATGCGCTGTAAACTACAGCGATTATGTCAGAATCTACAGCGGATTTTAGCAAGAGATTTCTTTTTTAAAAGTTAAAAGCGTATAACCTTCCAGGTGACCTAACTAAAAGTGAAATCGCAAATTTGATATAACTTCTGCCAACCCTCTGGCATCTGAAAAGAGGTGTCGGCGAATTCTTTTTAAAATTACGTTGCTTTGCTTGTGCCTTTGATAATCAGGCTGATGATAAAAATCAGGATTATGGCACCAATGAGCGCCGGAATAATGGCAAAGCCGCCGATGACCGGGCCAAAGCTTCCGAGCAGGCTGGAACCAATCCATGCACCGATAATACCGGCGATGATGTTGCCGATGATACCTCCCGGCACGTCTTTTCCGACGATTAAGCTGGCGAGCCAGCCAAGGATGCCGCCGACAATCAGACTCCAAATAAAGCTTAGCATGTTTACCCTCCTAAAGATAAATTATTACTCATAATAGCATTGCAGTAGGCATGATAACCTTGTATGGCGATAATTAAACTTCATGGCTTTGTGTTCGAATTGAAAAATGGCTTGTCAGATATCAGTAAAAAACAGTTGAATATGATATAATAGATATTTCGTAACAGTACGCAGAAAGAAGGCGGATTGAAATGGCTCAAGGCTTCAGATGGTTTGTTTATATTATCGGGATATTGATTTTCAGTATGGGGATCACCATTACGGTAAATATGCAGCATCTGGGGGTCCACCCGTGGGACGTGCTGAACGTGGCCCTGTTTGAGATTGTTGGCTTGTCAATTGGTTCCTGGGCGATTATTATTTCCTTTTTGCTGATTATCATATCGTGGATTCTCGATAAATCATATATTAAAATCGGCACATTTCTAAATGCTGTGCTGATCGGGGTATTTGTCGATATGTATATGTGGCTCGATTTTCTTCCTAAAGCAACAAACAGCTGGGTGGATGTCGTGATTATAATTGCCGGTATTATCGTAATGGGACTTGGCGGGGGTATTTATAACTCGGCCGGTGTCGGCTCGGGGCCGCGTGACGGGTTTATGCTGTCGATTTCCGACAAAACCGGTGCTTCAATCGGTAAAGTTCGCATCATAGTTGAAAGCGGCGTATTAGTAATCGGGCTGTTATTGGGCGGTCCTGTGTTTGTTTTCACCTTTATTTTTACGTTTATTCAAAGTCCAATTTTTGAATATACCTACCTGAAAATGCATAAAGTGGTGGAGTGGGTTTCCTCTTCCCGTATGAAACGTTACAGCTCAGACTCCGGCCATATCGGCTAGGGGTCTTGTTGTTTTTCCGGACGCTGGACACGGCCATGTATGTTACAATAGTAAAAAAAGGGCAGGTGAATTGGTACATGCACTCAAATCAGTTTCGGATTTATACAAGCAGGCAGAAACCAGTTGAATTAAAAGCTGAGCGTGTTGCACTGCATCTTGGTTCACAGATTATCGAAGCCGCTACAAAGCACAACGAGATTTATTATTTGTTTTTCTATAAAAACAACTTCCTCACAGCCGCAAAGGCGAAAAAACTCAAGCGCCATTCATTCATTGCTAATGCCTTCGTACAGGGAATGGTGTTTAACGCACCGCATCCATTCATAGATGAACTTTTGGCTCACAGTCATCCACGCCGTGTCAATCAATTCGATCCGTTTCTGAAAAAACTTGATAAGCAATATACCCCGCATGAAAAAGCATTTATCCTTACATTCTTTGAATCATTTATTTCCAAAAAACGATTGTTTGATGAGATTAAATCCATATTTTACAGTTTTCGCCGGAACGGACAAAACTTCCTGGCGTATAAAATTGTTCGGGTGCTGATGGATTTCACCCCTGAACACAGTTTGGTTAAAGAACTATCGAATGATTGGAGTTACAGAAAATACGCCAAACTGTACAACGAAGCCTCTGAAGAGATTTTAAACCATGATTTAATTTTTGCCGAAAAGGTGTTTTATTATCAACGACATAAGCAAGATGACGCCCGGGATCTTGTTATGCTGCTAAATGAACAGTCACGCTGGATGGAACTGGCAGCATTATATGGCGAGAGATTTATTGCGGATCCTTCTGATGATAATTATGATTCACTGAAACAACAGCTGGACCGGCATATGGACAATGAACAGATTATGGTTTCCCTCGAATACCTTTATGATCAGTTGCCACGCTATGCCCCACTCAATCAGGATCTTTTGCATACATACATCCAGCAGCAACGAATTGACAGGGTGCTGGCAGTTTATCAGAAGTCTGTCACAACACTCGTTATAGAGGACACCGAGTTATTACGGGGAATGCTTGAACAATTGGATCTCACATCACGCTCATTTTCGTCAGAAGAATTGCAGACCCTGTTTGAATTGACACTGGCTTTAAATACAAAAACTGCAGAGCACCTTATCCATACGTACACTAAGACACTTCTGAATTTATACAAGCCATCTGAAATTAAAGAACTGCTGAAACCTTATATTGAGTATCGGGCCGTTCACCCGGTTTATCAAAAAATGAACGCCTTTATAAGGTTTAAAGATGATCTCGATCATATGCAGCAGCTTGGAGAGTTGTATTATGAATTCAAGCAATTCGATGAAGCAATTGATTGTTTTAGCTGGGATACGGAACTCAACCCAGACGATCCCCGGCCATTAAAATGGTTGTCAAAGATCTACCAGGAAAGGGGCATGACCCAGGAATCAGAAGCCTACCGGCAATTACTTGTCAATCAGCAAAGAAAAGCCTAGCCTGAAAAATATCAATCAACCAACCATTCAAATAATTGTCATCCTGTTTTATTTGTAAATAACCTGATTAAATGGTAATTTTTAATGTGGATATATAATCGTCAGTGGAGTGCTTAAATGCACTTCATACTGAAATGTCAAAATCTATTAATAGAACCTAACAATTGGAGGTAAATGACGTGAACATTATCGTAGCTGGAGGAGACGGTTTTTGCGGTTGGCCGACCGCACTTTATTTATCTAAACAAGGGCATGACGTGTCAATCATCGATAATATGGTGAGACGCGATATTGATAATGAATTGCACTCAAATTCACTTACCCCGATCGCCACATTGGGAGAACGGGTGGCAAAATGGGAAGAGCTGACAGGACGCGAGATTCGCGTGTACGAAGGGGACTTGACGCATTATGATTTCTTACGCGAGGTACTAAAACAGGAGAAGCCTGATGCCTTTGTCCATTTTGCTGAACAGCGTTCGGCTCCTTATTCAATGATTGACCGGGAACATACGGTGTATACGCAGACGAATAACGTCGAAGGAACGCTTAATGTATTGTACGGCATAAAAGAATTTGTACCGGATTGTCACTTGATTAAGCTTGGCACAATGGGCGAATATGGCACGCCGAATATTCCAATAGAAGAAGGGTATATTGAAATTGAGCATAAAGGGCGAAAAGATGTCCTGCCATACCCGAAACAGCCTGGCTCGTTTTACCATCTTTCGAAAGTGCATGACAGTCACAACATCACCTTTGCATGCAAAATCTGGGGAATCAGAGCTACTGACTTGAACCAGGGTATTGTTTACGGGCTGGACACCGATGAAACGCAGATGGATCCAGTGCTGACAAACCGTTTGGACTATGACGATGTGTTTGGTACAGCCTTGAATCGATTTATCATTCAATCAGCAATCGGGCATGATTTGACAGTATATGGAAAAGGTGGTCAAACGCGCGGGTTCCTGAACATCGAAGATACCGTCCGCTGCATTGAAATTGCTGCTGAAAATCCTGCTGACCGAGGTGAATTCCGGGTGTTCAACCAGTTCACGGAGGAATTTTCCGTCGGCGAATTGGCTGAGAAAGTGAAAAAAGTCGCTCAGGAAGAAGGCTATGAAACAACAATTTCCAACCTTGATAACCCAAGAGTTGAGCAGGAAGAACATTTCTTCCAGGCAGAAAACACCAAACTGCGGGATCTTGGTTTAGAACCACATTTGCTGAACGATGATGTCATCCGTGAAATTTTCAGGACGGTCATCAATCATAAAGACCGTGTCATTAAAGAAAATGTCATGCCGCAAGTATCCTGGAAGTAAACAGCTGGGTTCAGATTTTTTAACTCAAGGAAGTGTCGCCATTGAAAATTGCAATCATTACCGAAACATTCGTGCCTTCAACAGATGGTGTTGTCACAAGGCTTAAAGCATGTATCCGATATTTCAAGCGGGAAGGTCACGATATCCGTGTTATCGCGCCGGATCTTGGTGTGGATGAATTTGAAGGCGTGAAAGTAGAAGGGGTTCCAGCTCGGACTCTCCTTCTTTACCGTTCCAAAAAATTCTCGCTTCCAACCCGGAAAGTCAAAAAAATGCTTGAGGACTATGACCCCGATGTCGTGCATATCGTAAACCCGGCACTAGTTGGGATGAGCGGTGTTTATTATGCGAAAAAACTGGGGATTCCAATGCTGGCTTCATTCCATACACAAGTGCCGAAGTATGCGGATTATTACAATGTTCCGATGTTTAAGGGGTTTTTATGGTGGTATTTCCGCAAGCTTCATAATCAGGCTGATCTAAATCTTTGTACGTCTGAAGCCGTGAAAGAAGAGCTGCTCGAGCAGAATTTTCAGAACGTCCGTGTCTGGCAGCGCGGTGTTGACACCGAATTGTTTGACCCTGATAATTATGATGAAAATATGCGGGAGAGGCTTTCAGGCGGTCAAAAAGACAAAAAACTGCTGTTATTTGTCGGTCGGCTTGCGCCTGAGAAAGAAATTGAAAAAATCAAGTCAGTTCTTGATTCATCAGATGAATTTGTGCTGGCTATTGTAGGGGACGGTCCGCATCGGCAAACACTTGAAAAACACTTTGCAGGGACGGATACCATTTTCACCGGATTTATGCACGGCGAAGAACTTGCCAAAGCATATGCATCATCAGATGTTTTCGTGTTTCCGTCAACAACTGAGACACTGGGCCTTGTTATAACAGAAGCAATGGCATCAGGATTGCCGCTTGTTGCGGCTGAAAGCGGACCGACGTGTGAGCAAATAGAAGACAATCGTACCGGCCTGCTTTATGATCAAGACAAACCGGGTGATTTCAAGAATACGGTCCTGCGCTTTGCTGATGAAACACTAAGAAAACGCTTGGCCAAAGCTGCCCGCAATGATATTGCCGAGATGAGCTGGGACGCTCAGTCGAAGCAAGTTCTTGATTACTATAAGGAAATTGCCGGAGTATACGATCCCGCTTTAAGCCATAATAATATTGAACCATCCGATTTGAAGACGGAAAATAAATAACATGACTAAGCTGAGACTATATAGATAAGGAATATTAGAGGCGTTCTATGGCACAGAACAAACCAAAAAGAGGCCCGTTGCAATTTCTGCAGTTTGGTGTGATCGGCTTTGCCAACGCAGGAATTGATATCGGAGCCTTAAACCTGTTATTAATTTTTTTCCATACAGATGAAAGAGCATTGCTTTTATTATTTAATACGATTGCTTATTCATTAGCTGTAATTAACAGCTACTTTTGGAATGTAAATATTACCTTCAAACGTTCGGCGAAGGGAAGCAATCGTCAGCGAATAATGTTTATCATCCAGGGCATCATCAGTCTCGGGGTAAGCAATCTGGTTTTCCTTGGATTCAATGAATTGCTGGAGTTAATCGGTGTTCCAAATTGGCTGCGCTATAATATAGCCAAAGGACTGGCAATGTTTTTGTCGTTCCTCGCCAGCTTCTTCATGGTTAAATATTTTGTCTTTAAAGATTATGGCAAACGATTTATAAAAGAAAACTGATGGAAATACACAGAGCCTGGCTGATGCCTGGCTCTTTTTTTTGTTTACTTCGGTTTATTTATTTCAGTAAAATTTACAAATCTAGGGAAAAAGTACTAGAAAATTTTAAAAAAGGGTATATAATAAGAGTAATAAAATCATTTTTACAATAGTTATAATAATAAAAATCAAAAAATAGAAAGGAGGTAATTAGATGAAATCGGCTGAGTCATTGTTGCTTAATAATGTATTGGCCAATGGGATTCGTGAAATGGTCTTTGTCATAAAAGTGGATGAGCTGGAGAATTTCAGGTATGAATTTTTAAATAAGGCTGCTAAAGAACGGACGGCGCTAACGGATGATGTGATTGGCAGGACATTTCATGAAGTTTATCCGAAAAAGACGACGGCGCATCTCACCGAAAAGTACAAAAAGGTGCTCGATACCCGGGATATTGTTACATACGAAGATCATTACGAGTCACCTGCGGGTATTAAATATTCCGAAACAACGTTAACCCCCTTGTATGAAAGTGGTCTTTGCACTCATATTGTAGCTTTGGTAAAAGATATTACAGCCCGTAAACTGAATGAATTCCGTGTGGAAAAAACGACGAACGAATTAAAGCGTAACAAACAAAAATACCGTTCCCTTTATGATTACAATTTGGATGCGATTTTATCGCTGGATTTGAACGGTAATATTGTGAGCGGAAACAACGCTGTCCATTCGGTTTTTGGCTACAAGGCTGAAGATTTGAAAAGAAAGCGGTTTACTGACCTTGTTCAGGAAGATGATCTAAACGTGATTAATGCTATTTTTGAAAGCATCAAATCGGGAAAGGCCGAACAGAGACAAATGCGCGTTTGTCATAAGCCATCAGGTTTTAAAGAAGTCATTATGAAATTTACCCCGATTGTGATTGAGGAAACGATTACTGGTATATTTGGCATTTTTAAAGATATCAACGAGCAAGTCATTCTTGGTAAAAAATACCAGGAAAGTGAAGGCCACTTTCGAATCATTGCGGATCATTCCAATGATTTAATTACTATGATAAATGAAAATGGCAATATAGATTATGTTTCACCCTCCTATAAAGATATACTCGATAACGACCCCGATGAATATATCGGCCGGCATTTTTTGCATAATGTTCATTTAGATGATACTGAAAACTTAATGGATTCCTTTATTCAATCGGTTGTATCGCATACGACATGGAAAGAGCAGTTCAGGCAAAAAAACGGAAGCGGCAGTTATAGCTGGTTTGAGCTCCGTGGCACACCTGTTTATAATGATTGGAATCAATTTACGCATATGGTCGTCTTGACACGCAATATAACGCTTCGAAAAGATTATGAAAAAAAACTGCAGCATATGGCCTTTCACGATTCGCTGACCGGTCTGCCAAACAGACGCTATTTTATGGAACAATTGCGTATACAACTGGAGGAGAAAAAAGGTACGAAGCAGCGGATTGCAATTATTATGATGGACCTGGACCAATTTAAAACCATCAATGACCAAATGGGGCATGATGTGGGGGATCAAGTCATTCAGGAGTTTGGCAGCCGGATAAGCAGTGTTATCCGGCAGAATGATTTGCTTGCCAGACTTGGCGGCGATGAGTTTATTTTGATGCTGCCTGATGTAAGCAAATTGGAGGACGTGACAAATGTAGCCGAACGAATTCTCAGTAAGCTAAATGATATGTGGTGTGTTACTGATGCCGGGTTTAACATAACAGCCAGCCTGGGAATTGCTGTTTCGTCGGCGAATTCAGCTGAGGGTTCAGACCTCTTGCTGCGTTATGCTGACAAACAGCTTTATAAGGCAAAGCAATCCGGAAAAAACAACTATCAGATGTATGACTTTATGCGCGCAGAATCAGCCCAGTAATTAAGCTCTTTATGTATAAAATGCCATCGATAAAGAATCCTATATAGTAGCAGTCTACATGTCAGGAGGCTTTTGAGATGGGATTTATGGAACGGATTAAGAAAGGGAATACATCTTCCGGTTTCTCAGCACTTGGAAACATATTTTTAGCCGGGATAAAAGGGGCTGCTGCATTTTTTAGCGGGAGCGGATCGATGTTCGCGACCACGATGCATTCGTTGGCTGATGCAGTCAATCAGGGGTTTGTATTTTTTGGCAGCGTGCTCGCCGAAACTCCGCCGTCAGAACGTTTTCCGAGGGGGTTTGGCAGGGTAATTAACATTTTTTGCATGGTTGCTGTTGTAGTCGTCACGATAATGGCATACGAAACGATTAAAGAAGGATGGCATCTTTTTCAGGACCCTTCCGAATCGGGCAATATTTGGTTGAACGTTGGTGTACTGATAGCTTCGCTTTTGATAGATGGTTTTATTTTAATTAAAGCAATGAAAGAAATTACAAAAGAAACAGAAGATGATAACGATGGATGGCTGTTGCCCCGTGCATTTAAAAACGCCCAGAAAGCCTCCCCCGCAACAAGACTGGTATTTTACGAAGACCTTGTAGCTACCTCCGGGGCAGTATTGGCCCTGATCGGTGTCTTGCTTGCTCAACTTTTTGGATTGCTTCTGGCAGATGGAATTTTTACAATGCTGATAGGTGTTCTCATGTTGTTTGTTGCTTTCCGTGTCGGTTATGATAATATGGTTGGTCTGATCGGTGTATCCGCCCCGGCCGACGTTGAAAAAGAAATTTCCAAAACGCTTCTGGCGGATGATAAGGTTGTTGACCTTTATAAGTTACGTGTCCTGCAGGAAGGGAGAACTTACCATGTAGAGGGTTCTGTCGAATTGGAAAAAGGACTTACACTTAATGAAGCGGACGATATAAAGTTCAGGCTGACTGATAAATTGCTTCGTTCCTCTGAAGTAGCTGATGTGGTTCTGGGCGTTATTGAAGATGATGGAAAGCAAAACCAGGATAAGCATATTTGACAAGCTAAAGTTGGTCAATGAAAAGATAATGCAGTTACGTTTTGATTAAGTCTGTAAAAAATTGCTTTAACAAAACGACCATTAACAATTTCATGGTCGTTTAATCATGTTGAAGCGCTGTGTCTACTCTCCCGTTTTTGAATCTGCCAAATGCGTCAGTTCCCACTGGTGTGGCTGGAATGCATCCTCGTCAACATTATAATTGGTCATGACGTTTTGCAAAACGTACCAGCCGGCGATTAAGACAATCAGTGTCACCGCCACAATGAAGATAACCGTTTTCTTGCCCATGGAATCTTCCCCCTTATTTTACCCGCATTTAACGGACAATTAGCTGTCGTTGACCGGCAGTTAATTGTCCTTCGATGCTGTCTCTGCTATAAGATTAGCAAAACCGATTGCGCCTGTAAATAACAGAGTCGTGTCAATTTCCTATGGCGCCGGCGACGTCATAGTTTGCCAGGTCAATTTCCAATTCTTTTTCGAGTGTCAGATTTGCCAGCTGGCTTCCGACATAGGGACCGGTGGTAAGACCTGATGATCCGAGTCCGTTGCCGATCAAAAGACCTTCATATCCCGGCAGTGGACCAATAACAGGCAGGTAACCTGGTGTGTGCGGCCGAAAACCAACACGGGCTTCGATTAGCGTACTATCCGATAATCCGGGTGCAACTTCCAATGCTTTTGATAAAATTTCATTCAAACCACCTGCTGTCACGCGGGTATCGAAACCAACATCTTCGTGGGTCGCACCAATAATGATTCGGTTATCCACCGTCAGCATAAATTGATCGTTTGGCGGCATGACAACCGGCCAATTAGAGGTGGCAGCATTGGGTGACTGCAGGTGCAAAATTTGCGCCTTTTGCAATGTGCCGTTGAATGGAATGTTTAAAGGCTTGAGCAATTCGGGTGTCCACGCACCACAGGCTGCAATTACTTTGTCTGCTTTGATTGTTTCCCCGTTGACGGTAACACCGGTGATTTGAGTTTGGTCATAATTAAGTGAAGCATCTCCTGTTATCATACGGGCACCATGTTTTTGGGCACCGCTGATAAGGGCATCCCGCATTGCACGCCCGTTAACACGTGCGCCGCCGCTGACATGAACTGATGCGTAATCTTCAGAGAGGTGAGGAAATAATTCGTTTGTCTGTTTTTTATTAAGAAGTGTCACTTCGCCTATTTCAGGAGCGTCTTTACGACGTTTCAATGCACGCTCTTTCTTGGCTATAAGCTTCTGTTCATCTGTGTGAATGCTGATAGCGCCGGTTTGGGCATAGCCTGTTTCGGTTTCATCGTCGTCAGCCAGCTCATCGATCAAATCCTTATATATTCGTGCCCCGCCTTTTGCGAGCGCATACCAAGCTTTATTTCTGCGCTGTGAAAGCCACGGGCAAATAATCCCGGCCGCTGCATCTGTCGCCTGCCCGGCATCACCGCGGTCGACCATGACGACTTCTGCACCGGATTTGGCAAGTTTATATGCGGTGGTGGCACCAAGAATGCCAGTGCCAATAACAATAAATCGATTCATAACAAAACCCTTTCGCATTATCTTTATCCCACGTGTAACTGGGTAAGATCCCCTACTGATTCTGATCGAGCCTGCACGATATCAACTATATGAAAAAATCGGTTAAAAATAAAGTGAAGACTGCAGAGGGGAGAAATTCACGCTTATTCTTCCTGTTTAGTCGCAACATGCTTTAGAATCATTTAAAATACATACTAAGGGAGGTCAGTGGAAAATGAATGAAAATATAGTTGCAAAAGTTTTATTTATAATCGGCGTTGCGCAGATGGCAGCTGGTTTAATTATTGGCTTGGTTACGGCAAACACCATTCCTTATGGGATGAGCTGGATGTTATTTTTTGCCTGGATGCTCGGCGGCTTTGTGAGTGGCATGCTGTTCATCGGATTTGCAGAAAATATTCGTCTGTTGCACAATATACATGAAAAAATGCAGCCCTCAAACAAGATTGCTGACACGCGGCAATCTCTACCGAGTATAGGTTCCAAGCCTGAGTGGCATTTGGAGGAAGCCGATAAGGCAAAAATTTATGAACACTTTCCAAATGAGACGATTGTCGAAATTGTTCCTGCTCCTCAAGAAAACTATTGTCTGGTCAGGTTTAAAAATGGTCATGAGTACTATGTAAAAGTGGTATACACGGGCGGATTTGGCGCAGAAGAAACAAACGATCCTGAGATAAAACAATCCATCATTCAATGGTACAATGAACAAGCTTGAGTGAGTCGTATTTTGTGCAAAAATTTGTACAGTATTCGTGTTAGTATATAATGGACACGATCTAAAGTGAGGGATGTCTTTTGGATGAGTGGAAATTCCTGAAAATGGGCTGGTTTGGATGGACGTTTGTTACAACGATAACCGTTGCGTTCGTAATCTCGGTTTTATTCTTTATGAATGTATTTAATTTGGGCATTTTGGGGTTGTTCAGTGATAATGACGCTGGTGGAACAGATTCTGAAGAGGTGTCAGGTGACACGAAGCAGAAAGTGGAAGAAGTGCGGGAGACGGTTGGAGAAGAGCATCAGGCAATCGGTCAATTTGTTTCAGAGACGCATGAGTTTTATAATGAAACAACCGGTTACGGCGGTATATCGTCACTTGATTGGCAGAATCAGCGCGAAAAGGCGACTGCGATTCTGGAAACCTTGGATGAACAGTTGCCAACGGTGGAAGATGAGGCACTTAAACAGGATTTAAGAGAAATTCAAACGCTGGCAAACGCTGTAACAGAGGAAGAGGACGCAAGCAATGTGCGTTCGCTTCATCGTATGTTTCATGATCTGGATATCGGCCTGAACGATTACAATACATATGATAAAATTTGGCATGTTACGAAAACATTAGACACAACAAATTAGTGTTCAGTCGACATATTTTTATGATAACCTAGTAGTTGGGTTAAAGATAACTGGACAAAAGGAGAAATAGAAATGACGAAAACATTAATTTTCGGACATAAAAGTCCTGATACTGATACGATATGTTCTGCATTGGTTTACGCGGACCTTAAAAATGCGCTTGGTGTGGACGCAAAACCAGCTAGGCTCGGCGAAGTTAATGCAGAGACACAATTCGCACTCGACCACTTTGGGGCAGAAGCGCCGGAATATGTTGAAAGGGTTGACGATGAAATTGATAACGTCATTTTAGTCGACCATAATGAATTTCAGCAAAGTGTTGATAATATCAGCGACGTGCGGATTACTGAGGTTATTGACCATCACAAAGTATCCAACTTTGAAACAAAGGAACCGCTTTATTTCAGAGCGGAGCCTGTTGGGTGCACAGCGACCATTTTAAATAAAATATTTAAAGAAAACGAAGTGATTGTTTCCAAAGAAAATGCCGGATTGATGCTTTCTGCAATCATTTCCGACTCATTGCTGTTAAAATCACCGACATGCACCGCTGAAGACAGAGAGGCAGCCCACGAACTTGCAGAAATTGCGGGTGTCGACCTTGAAACGTATGGTCTTGAAATGCTCAAAGCAGGAGCAGATTTAAGTGACCAAACTGCGCTTGACTTGGTTACAATGGATGCAAAAGAATTTACTATGGGCGATGCAAACGTTCAGATTGCTCAAGTGAATGCTGTCGATACCAACCAGGTTTATGCGTCCCAAGATTCAATTGAAAAAGAGATTGAAAAGCTTATCAATGACAAAAACCTGGATCTATTCCTGTTTGTAGTGACTGATATTCTGGAAAACGATTCAGACGTGCTGGCAATGGGCCAAGCCAAAGACAACGTTGAAAAAGCATTTGACGTGAAGCTCGATGATCGTAATCGCGCTCTTCTGAAAGGCGTTGTGTCACGCAAGAAGCAGATTGTTACGAATTTGAGCGAACAATTTTAATTAATAAAATCATCCCATCCTTTTCCTGATAGTGGAAGAAAGGTGGGATGATTTTTTTATAGATGATGGGGGCGGACCACGCGAAATTGAGGGTGGACGAATCGAAATCAAGGTGGCATCACGCGAAATCAAGGGAGGACCAATCGAAATCAAGGTGGCATCACGCGAAATCAAGGGAGGACCAATCGAAATCAGGGTAGCATCACGCTAAATCGAGGGAGGATCAACCGAAATCACTACATCACCACGCGAAAACGAGGCAAATGCTTCCAATTTTCTGTTACGATATACTAAAGAAAATACAATCTTCAATAAAAGGCGGTGCTCGAATCGTGAAAATTGCGTTTATCTCGGATATTCATGGGAATGCGACGGCACTTGAAGCAGTGCTGGCGGATATTAAAAAAAAGCAGGCGGATAAGGTTGTTGTTCTGGGTGATATTTGTTATCGCGGTCCTGAACCGAAAAGGTCGCTTGATATGGTAAGGAATTTGGACACGGATGTCATAAGGGGAAATGCAGATGACTGGGTTTATCGAGGTATTAAAGACGGTGAAGTCCCGGATAAAGCTTTGGATATCATGAGGGAAGAACAGCAATGGACCGTTCAGCATTTGACCAAAGATGAACTGAATTACTTAGGAAATCTGCCGTCACAGCTAACGATTAATTTAACAGAAATGATTAAAGTCCACGGTTTTCACGCAACACCAGAGAGTCTGTTTGACGTTGTAAAACCGACAGAAACAGACGAGTCACTTGAAGATAAATTAATGCGTGATCAGACCGCGAATGTCTTTTTATACGGCCACATTCATCTTCCATATGTCCGTTATATTAATGGAAAATGTGTTGCAAATTTGGGGAGTGTCGGCTTGCCATTTGATGGATTAAATCAAGCATCTTATTTGATGGCAGAAGGTGACGGAAATCAGTTTAATATTGGGATCCAGCGGGTTCGGTATGATGTGGAAAAAGTTAAGAAGCAATTAAAAAATGCGGACTATCCGAATTTGGCGTTTCTGACTGATGTGATTGAGCTTGGATCGCTTTAACATGGAAAATGGCCCCGAACGGAATTTGCCGATCGGGGCCATTGCTGTTTAACATGTATCTGCAAAATAAGCTTCTTATCTCTCTACGGTGCCTGCGTCTTTCGGATGTACACCATGACGATAATAGTCTTTATGCTCAGGTTTCATTGGTTTTTGTCCGCGAATAATGTCGGCAGCTTTTTCGGCAAGCATCAATACCGGCGCATGAATGTTGCCGTTCGTCGTATGCGGCATAGCAGAGGCATCCACTACTCGTACGTTTTCCAGGCCATGAACTTTCATGGTTAACGGATCCACAACGGCCATCGGATCAGAAGCAGGACCCATTTTGGCTGTGCAGGATGGGTGAAGTGCTGTTTCAGCGTCATTTGCTACCCATTCCAGAATTTCCTCATCCGTCTGAACAGAAGGCCCAGGCGAAATTTCACCAGTACTGTATTGTGATATCGCCGGCTGAGACAGAATTTCCCGCGAAACACGTATTGCTTCGATCCACTCACGGCGGTCTTTTTCGGTAGATAGATAGTTAAATACGATACTAGGATGCTGAAAAGGATTGCGTGAACGAATCTTCAAACTCCCTCTGGAATTGGAGTACATCGGCCCAACGTGTACTTGGAACCCGTGCTCGGTATCCGCTTTTTGCCCGTCATATCGAACAGCAAGCGGAAGGAAGTGGAACATCAAGTTTGGATAATCTACCTCTTCATTTGAACGGACGAACCCGCCGCCTTCAAAATGGTTCGTTGCTGCCGGGCCGGTACGTCCAAGCAGCCATTGCAACCCAATCCAAGGCATTTTGGCTTTATTTAAGCTGGGCTGCTCTGAAACTGGCTGTGGACAGGCATGTTGAATATAGACTTCAAGGTGATCTTCAAGATTTTCACCTACACCCGGCAAGTCAACGACCGGGTCAATACCAAGTGAGCTTAAATGCTCGGCATCACCCACACCTGACAACTGAAGCAATTGCGGCGTATTGAAGGCACCACCGGCGAGAATAACTTCGCCCGCATTTATCTGATATGTTTTTCCGTTTTTCTGGTACGTTACGCCGTTAGCTTTCGTATCATCAAAATTGATACTGGTCACAAAAGCACGTGTCTCGACGGTAAGGTTTTTGCGTCGCATAGCAGGGCGCAAATAAGCACGTGACGCAGAGACGCGCCGGCCGTTATGCACATGGCTGTCGAATGGACCGAACCCTTCCTGGCGAAATCCATTAACATCAGGTGTTCTTGAGTAGCCAGCCTCAACAGCTGCATCAAAAAAGGCTTGGAATAATGGATTTGTTGCAGGCCCACGCTTTAATTTGACCGGACCATGGTGACCGCGGTACTCATCAGATGGATCAGCGCCAAAGGTAGTCTCAAGCCGTTTGAAATAGGGCAGACAATGGGCGTAATCCCACGTTTCCATGCCTGGTTCAGATCCCCATCGTTCATAGTCCATCGGGTTACCGCGCTGGTAAATCATACCATTAATCGAGCTCGACCCGCCGAGCACTTTTCCTCTTGCGTGTGCGACCTTACGACCATTCATATAAGGTTCCTCATCCGTTGAATAAATCCAGTCATAGAAAGGATTGCCTGATGGGAACATCAACGCTGCCGGCATTTGAATAAACAAATCCCACGGATAATCGCTGCGCCCCGCTTCCAGCACAAGAACACTGCTTGATTTATCTTGACTTAAACGGTTGCCGAGTACAGAGCCTGCACTGCCGCCCCCAACAATTACATAGTCGTATGATTGATTCATCTGTAAAACCTCCTCGAAGATTGTAAATAGAATTTCTGTATCTTAAACCTGTTCACTTATGCCTTGTTATGAGATGACTTATCTAAGGGCAAAGCAACTGATCCATTTAAGTTTTATTTTGTTAAATATATTTTTAACGTTTGAAACAATATTAATATAGCACGGTTTTTTAACGTTGTAAACCTTAAGCTCTTGAAACTTAAGTTCAGATAGTTTTTGACAAAATAAAAAATCATCCATACTGTTATAGCAGATATGGATGGTTTCTTGTTCCTGATATTCATTTGTTTCAAGTGGAGGGGGGCCTTGTATATCCGATATTTAAATGGGGAAAATTTCCTTTTCAACAGTGAAAGATTCCAAGGCCTCTTTATCAATTGTGTAGCCGATACCTGGTTTGTCAGGTATGGGGATGATTCCATCTTGTACCGTAACTTCAGGCCTGATAATATCTTTTTCCCAGTAAAGTGATGAGCCGGCAGTGTCTCCAGGCATTGTAAATTGGGGCAGGGTAGTCAGGGCAATATTATGTGCACGGCCGACACCGGCTTCCAGCATCCCGCCGCACCATATATTAATGCCATGTTCATGGCACAGATCATGAATCGCTTTTGCTTCAGCCAAACCGCCGACACGTCCAATTTTCACATTAATAATTTGACAGCTTTTCAATTCAATCGCTTTGCGTGCATCGTCTGCCGAGTGAATGCTTTCATCAAGACAGACTGGAGTTTCGATTACCGATTGCAATTTTGCATGGTCAATGATGTCATCATGGGCGAGCGGCTGCTCAATCATCATTAAATTAAGTTCATCAAGTTTTCTTAGATGATCGATATCATCGAGTGTATAGGCGGAGTTGGCATCCGCCATAATTTGAGTATCGGGGAAGTTTTTGCGTACTTCTTTGAGAACGTCGTAATCCCACCCGGGTTTAATTTTGATTTTTATCCGTTTATAGCCTTCTTCAACGTGACGGCTGATTTTCTTCAGCAATTCGTCCACTGTTGGTTGGATTCCGAGACTGATGCCGACTTCAATCGTTTGTTTTGTGCCGCCGAGTGCTTGAGCGAGTGTGATATCCTGCTGTTTGCTGTAGAGATCCCATATAGCGCCTTCAACCGCAGCTTTTGCCATATTGTTGCGTTTAACGGGTTTGAACAGGTCGCGCACTTCGCTGGGGTGCTGGATTTTATTTGCCCTGATTATATTGATTAAAAAATCCTTGATCATATGTTTAGTTGTTTCAACCGTTTCTTCCGTGTACCATGGGCTTGAGAAAGCGACGGATTCGCCGAACCCTTTGTGGCCGTCATCATCAGCCGCTTCGATAATGAAAAAGCCTTTAGTTTGCATCGTGCCAAAGCTGGTGGTAAATGGGTTTTTCAGTTTCATATTAAGTCGTCTCAGGGTAATGGATGAAATAGGTAATACCATGAATAATGCCTCCTGTCTTATAAAATGTATCATGGGCCCGTTATTCGCACAATAATAATTAAATATCGCAATATTAAGATTGCAATATATAGCAATCTACCGGGAGTTTGATAATAATGTCTAACAAAATTATTGATGCGCATATTCATCTTGATATGTATAAGCCGGATGAGCGTTCAGGCATTCTTCGCGACATGGAAGTGAACGATGTGGATGCTTTAATTGCTGTTTCCAATGATCTGGCTTCAGCACAGGGGACCCTACGGCTGGCTCATGAGGACAATCGCGTTAAACCGGCGTTAGGCTTTCATCCTGAACAGCCGCTTCCCGCTGATGAAGAAGTCGGCGATTTGCTTGCGATGATTGAACAGTACAGCGACAGGTTGGTGGCAATCGGTGAAGTCGGACTGCCGTATTATATACAGCGGGAAGGTAAAGTTACAGCCCGGGAGCGGGAGGCTTATGTACATATTTTAGACGCATTCATTCAAAAAGCTGCCCAATTAAATAAACCGGTGGCACTGCATGCCATATATGAGGATGCGCCTGAGGTAGTCGGGCTTTTGGAAAAACATTCACTATCCAACGCCCATTTTCATTGGTTTAAAGGTGATTCAGATACAATGCTGCAAATGCGGCGCAATGGCTACTTCATTTCTGTAACGCCGGATATTTTATATAAAAATAAAACGCGGGAGCTGGCCAGGCAATACCCGCTCGATAAAATGATGGCTGAAACAGATGGCCCATGGCCGTTTGAAGGGCCGTTTAAAGGGAAAATGACGCATCCTTATATGATTCACCATTCCGTTCGTGAATTAGCAGCGTTAAAAAGAGTGCCGGCTGAAGATGTTTATAAATCGCTCTATGATAATACACGCCGTTTGTATAAATTTTAACTGTTGTTTTACAGGGGCTGGTGTTACGATAAAGGTATGATTGAACGTGAAGGAGCGGAATCAAATGGTCGAAAAAGCAGCATTATCGTTCAGCGGGGGGAAGGACAGCTGTCTTGCACTTTATTATTTGCAGAAGCAAGGGATTCAGGTGGCGTGTCTGCTCACGACGGTCTGGAAAGCGAGCGGGGATACGGTTGCCCATAACGAAAAACGGGAGCGTGTGCTGTATCAGGCGGACCGGCTTGGCATTCCGGTCCATTTTATCGAAACGGATTTTCATACATATACGAATGATTTTGTATTTATGCTTGGGCGTATGAAAGAACAATATGGCGTTGACGGAGCCGCGTTCGGTGATATTTATCTTGAGGGGCACCGCAAGTGGGGTGAACAGGTAGCGCAAAAAGCTGGCGTTGAAGTAGTTTACCCGTTGTGGCGGGGTCAGGTGGAAGCATTGGCTTTGCTGCGTGAATTTGTGGAAACGGGTTTTACAGCCGAAATTGTTAAAGCGGATTCGGAAAAACTGCCCGCGAGCTGGGTTGGCCGTTGGATTGACGATTCATTTATTGATGACATTTTGAAATATGAGGATGTGTGCCCGATGGGTGAATCCGGTGAATACCATAGTTAGGTTCATGATGGACCGATTTTTCAGGATTGAGGAGGCAGCAGGGTGAAAGTGCTGACAGTTACCGGCTACAAACCGATGGAGATCAATATTTTCAAACATGACGATGAGCGCATTGACATTATCAAAGCAGCGATTGAAAAGCGGCTGGTCAGTTTTATTGAAGAAGGACTGGAGTGGGTGCTTATCTCAGGGAAAATGGGTGTGGAACTCTGGGCAGGTGAGGTAACGCTTGGGCTTCGGGAACAGTATGGCGTGAAGCTTGCCTTCATTCCGCCATTTGAGAATCAGGAAGAACGCTGGCCTGAACCCATTCAGCAGGTTTATCAGCAGCTGACGGCATCAGCCGACTTTTACAAACCGCTGTACAAAGGTGGTTACAGTGGTCCTTATCAGTATCAGGCAAGCAACAAGTGGCTGATCGATAAAAGCGATGGCTGTCTTATGCTGCTTGACGAAGAATTTACCGGGAGCAACCGCTATATTTATGACGAAGCGAAACAAGCTGAATCCCCGATTTATGTGATTACGCCGGCTGACCTCGAGGACATGGTCGAGGAAATGCGCATGACCGATCCGGATTATTGGATGTGAGGGAGGTGGGTGGCTCAAGTACTTGCTGAATTTGCTAAAGTTCACAAAAAAAGCAGGAATTTTAAACGTTTTGTCGAAATAAGTAATTGGATTAAAACTGAATAAGAAAGGGCGTGCCTCATTGTATATCAAGCCTCCAGAAATCCCCAGGCATATTCTCGCTGCTCAGGCGCTGGACGTACGTACCCCGGCTTCTCACCTCTTTAAAGAAAAAATTCGTATACGTGCGGCTAATTTACTTTCCGGTTATAAAGGTGAAAATGTTATGCATTACCAACTCCAATTTTTGCCCGAAGATGATTTTTTGATTTTCCACTACATCCGCCTTTCCGATGAATACAAGCACTTCCAAATTGACTACTTGCTGCTTTCCCGCTGGTTCTATTTGATCATCGAAGTTAAAAATATTTATGACAACATTAGCTTTGACGATCTGGGACAGGCTTACCGGAAAATTGACAACAATGTAGAAGTTTTCACAAACCCGGTTGAACAAATCAGCCTGCAGCATAGAAGGCTCCTGAGCTGGCTCAGCACGTTTGATTTTCCTTCAGTTCCTATCGAAAAAATTGTCGTCTATAGCCGTGATGACACCTACCTGCGAAATCTCACCAACGATAAGAACATTTCAGATATCGTCATGCACCGCGACAAAGTCCTTTCCAAAATAGATTCGCTTATTGATAAACATCAAACGGCACGTGTATCTAAACAACAGCTGCTCGATCTTTCCAGGCATATACTAAATGAACATGTGCCTGAAAAAATGACGGCATGAATCAATTTAACGTGAATGATAATGAATTAATAAAAGGTGTCCTCTGTCCTGACTGCGGGGTTGGACCAATGCAGTGGAAAAGTGGAAAGTGGTGGTGTGATTTGTGTGATTGCACTTCAAAAACAGCTCATCGCGGGGCGTTGATGGATTATGCTTTGCTGGTGGGGGAGCATATTAATAATCGGAAGGCGCGGGATTTTTTACAGTTGGAATCCATCCATACAGCTAAGCGGCTTCTCCAGAAGGAACATTTTCAGGAATTCGGAAAAACGAGCGGTAGAAGATACAAAATTGACGTTGATAAATTGTTAAATGCTTAAGTTCACAATAGATTCGCTAAAGTTCACAGAGAAAACGCTAAAGTTCACAATGAATCCGCTAAAGTTCACATCTTCAGCCCGGCCAACCAATCAAAAGAGCAGCTTGGCGCCATGCCAAGCTGCTACATCATTAAAACCAATTAACAGATTCGGGCTTGAGATTTTGGAAAATATGTTTGGTTTCCT
This sequence comes from Lentibacillus persicus, assembly GCF_900112705.1. Taxonomy (GTDB): domain Bacteria; phylum Bacillota; class Bacilli; order Bacillales; family Amphibacillaceae; genus Lentibacillus; species Lentibacillus persicus. The sequence goes on along the minus strand of NZ_FOMR01000007.1, from coordinate 166,218 downwards.
GGTACTCTTCCAGCCCTGTCTTGCCGAGTTCACGGCCGATACCGGATTGTTTATAACCGCCCCATGGTGCCTGAGGAAAGTACAAGTTGACGTCATTAATCCAAACCGTGCCCATCCGCATTTTCGCAACACAGCGTTCTGCTTTGGCAATATCATTCGTGAACACACCGCCGGAAAGGCCATAAATTGAATCGTTTGCCAATCGGACCGCTTCTTCTTCAGTCGAAAATTTTTCTACCGTTATTACCGGCCCGAAGCCTTCGTCCTGAACAACGCTCATATCCGTTGTGCAATCGGTCAACACCGTCGGCAGATAGAAAAAGCCATTTTGCAGTTCCGGCTCTTCCGGGCGATCGCCGCCGACAGCAACTGTTGCGCCTTCTTTTTTACCGTTCTCGACGTATTGAATAACCTTATTTAAATGGTCTTCGGAAATGAGCGGGCCCATCTGGGTCGATGCGTCAAAACCGTTGCCAAGCTTGATTTTTTTAACTCGCTCGACTAATGCCTCCACAAAATTATCGTGAATGCTGTCTTCCACAATCAGACGTGTGCCCGCTGAACAAATTTGCCCGGCATGGAAAAAGACCGCGTTCATCGCCTGATCAACAGCGGTTTCGAATGCGGCATCGGCAAAAACGATGTTCGGATTTTTACCGCCGAGTTCGAGTGCCAGATTTTTCACGTTGGAGCTGGCAGCCTGCATAATCCGTTTGCCTGTTTCAATACCGCCTGTAAACGAAATCAAGTCGACATCATTATTTTCGGAAAGCTCCGCGCCAACAGAATTGCCGGGTCCGAGCACCAGATTGACAACGCCTGCCGGAACACCTGCTTCTTCCATTAATTCAAACACTTTAATCGATGTAAGCGGGGTGATTTCACTTGGTTTCATCACAAGTGTATTGCCTGCTGCCAGTGCCGGTGCCAATTTCCAGGATGCCTGCAGCAATGGATAATTCCACGGTGTAATTTGCCCGCAAACACCAACCGGCTCATGAACAACCCGACTCGTTGAGTTAGGTATAGGCGATTCGATGATCTCACCGCCGTCTTTATCGGCCATGTCGGCAAAATAACGAAAAACGCCAGCGATGTCATCCATGTCCCAGCGGCTTTCTTCCACAGTTTTACCGGTGTCGATTGATTCGAGTTCTGCCAATTCTTCTCTGTCACGTTCAATTAATTCAGCGATTCGCCGCACCAGCCCGCCGCGCTCGATAGCAGGTGTCGAAGCCCAGTCACCATCATCAAATGCTTTGCGAGCTGCAGCAATCGCAGCTTTTGTATCCGATTCATCACTCTCGGCAACTTTAGCGATGACTTCTTGATTAAAAGGATTAATAATTTCCCGGACAGCACCCGATTCGGATGCGACCCATGCGCCATCAATAAACTGTTTTTTTATGTTCATTGGTTAATCACCTCTTTATTAATTTCATTAAAAATTTATTTAATAATTTGAACAAGTCATACTTTATCATCCGGTTTTTTGTTTGTCAAAATATAGTGCTGCGCTCACTCAAGGATGCCTTTTTGTTCATCAACGTTAAAAATATATTCGTTTTAAAGTTTGACATATTTATAAATTTCGTTATGATTAAATTTGTAAACAATATATTTAACGTATTTAATTTAATAAAAAAGCGAGGTGACACAATGAGTGGTTCCAACGATGAAATGGCCAAGGAGAAATTGGAACAAGCAAAAGGATACGTTATCGAAACAATTGCTGAAACAATGGATGTCTATGGGGTGACGCCTGCTGCCGGTAAATTGTATGCCACGATGTATTTTGAAGATCAGATGAATCTTGACGAAATGCGTGAACAATTGGATATGAGCAAACCGAGCATGAGCACAAGTGTCCGAAAGCTTCAGGAAATTGAAATGGTAAAAAAGAAATTTCAGCGTGGATCGCGAAAGCATACGTATGCGGCTGAGAAGAACTTTTTTAATACATTTATGTCCTACTTCTGTCAGATGTGGGATCGTGAAGCTAAAATGAACATAGAAGCTGTTAAACAAGCTGAGTTTGAATTGGATCAGATTTTTGAAGATGATGATGTATCGGATTATCTAGTAGAGGAAGCGCGGAAAATTTATCATCAGCTCGATCAGTCCAAAACTTATTATCGCTGGCTGGAACGTTTGGTGGCAAGTATCCGGTCAGAAGAAATTTATGAATTCTTGCCCGTACATCCAGAAAACAACAATTAGGAGGAAATAACTCATCTATGAAGTTCACGAAAACTAAACTTATCGTACTAGGACTCGCACTAATCGTGGTATTAGCAGCTTGTGGATCAGGTTCCGACGCTGAAGAAAGTGAAGGTTCAAGTGAATCTGATAACGAATCAAGTGAAAACAAGGGAACCATCGATATGGCACAGATTAACTGGGCAGAAAACATTGCTGTTTCGAACATGTGGAAAGTCATTTTGGAAGAAAAAGGTTACGATGTCAATTTAAAACTTCTTGATATGGGCGTTATCATGCAGTCACTCGCATCAGGTGATTTGGATATTAATTTGGAAGTGTGGCTGCCGATCCAGGACAAAGCTTATTTGGAAGAGTATGAAGATGAAGTTTTCTTTGCTGAGAATGCATGGTATGAAAATGCTAAAGTAGGGCTTGTCGTACCAGAATACCTCGAAGACATTAATAGTATTGAAGATCTTAACGCCAATAAAGAAATGTTTGATGGTGAAATCACTGGTTTCGATTCAGGGGCTGGAACGATGGAAGTGACTAAAAGTGACATGATTCCGGAATATAACCTTGACTATGAGTTGATACCAAGTTCCGAACCGGCCATGATTACTGCTATTGACGATGCGATTACGAATGAAGAACCAATCGTGGCGCCGTTGTGGAGCCCGCACCGTGTATTTTCTCAATATGATTTGAAATATCTTGAAGATCCGAAAAACGTCTATGGTGAGGCTGAACAAATATATCACGCAACGCGTCAAGGATTTGCTGATGATTTTCCAAAGGTTAGTGAATGGATGAAAAACTGGAAAATGAATGACGATCAAATTGGTGAGCTTATGGTATATGTGAACGAAGCTGAGGAGCCGATTGATGGTGCTGAAAAGTGGGTTGACGAAAACCAGGAGCTTATTAACGAATGGACTGCTGAATAAACTCGGCAGTGTCCCCAACACGGCCCGGCGCGATATGTGCGTCGGGTTTTCTTTTTGCTTATAAAACCCGCTTTATTCTATTGTGAACCTTTGTTAAACTGGATTAATAGAAGAGATGAGCGACAAACAGGGGAAAGGAGTGGCATTATGCGGCTGATGCGTGCAGGCGTTCATTTTTATTTAACCGGCTTAATTATTTTAACGCTTGGAATTGCACTGACGATTCAATCTACAATGGGAGCTTCACCGTTTGATGCGCTTCTTGTAGGGCTTCACCGGACATTTGGTTTGACCGTCGGCAGCTTTGAAATTGTCGTTGGTCTGACGATGATTCTGGGTAACGCGCTGGCTGAACGTAAGCGCCCGGAATTTTTTGCGCTGATTACGTCATTGGTAACTGGCATCGGTATTGATACATGGCTGTTTCTGCTTCGAGAAGTGGTGGTGCCTGTGACATGGTATGGCGAATGGGGAGCCCTATTGGCCGGAACTGTGCTTATGGCACTCGGAGTAGCATTTTATTTGCAGTCTGATATTGCACCGAACCCGCTTGACCGTTCCATGCTGGTCATCTCGAGTTTGACCGGATGGAATGTATCTTATTCCCGGGCTGCCATCAGTGTTGTGCTGGTTATTTTGGCCATTAGTTTTGGCGGAGCAGTCGGCATCGGCACGTTGATCAACGCCTTATTCGGCGGATTTATTATCAGTTTTTTCCTGCCGTACGTCAAAATGTTAAAAACCAGCCACCGAAAACACAAGGAAAGAAACGCCGTATAGATTTTTTTCTTCCTCAAACACTATGTGTGACATGACAAAGGAGGAAAATACGATGAGCGGAAAACCAAAAGGGCCGAAACAGCAAAAGAATCCTGACTTGCCAAAAGGGCCAAAACAACCATACGGCGAGCCAATGCAAGGTTCCCACAAGGTGAAACAGCGAAATCATTCAAGGCAAAAACACAACCCGCATCATGATATGTAACTCTGGCACGCACTCCGGTGTGTGCTTTTTTTGTAGATCGCTGTAGATTGAGGAAGAATCGCTGTAGTCTTCAGCGCATAGCTGTAGATAAGCGCAGAATCGCTGTAAATTGACCTGCAATCGCTGTAGAGCGAACGAGAATCGCTGTAGTTTCAACAAAAATCGCTGTAGATTCGACAGCATTTGAAAATATTTTTCAAAAAGCAGGAATCAGGAGGCACAACAGCGAATATATTTATAAATTAAATAGAAAGGAAGTGCCTCATTATTGCAACCCTCATTAGTTGTTAAACCCCGTGACATTCCTGTCGAACTTTTCAAGATGGAGGCTCTGAACAGACGCCTGAGAGCGGAACATTATAAAAAGGACCAGGTCGAACAAAAGGCAAGAAATCTCCGGGCAGGCGTTAAAGGAGAAGAGTCATTAGAATTTACGTTAAGTTTTCTCCGCGACGATTCGCTTCAAATTCTTCACAACTTGCGCATCCGCGACCAAAACGAATTCTTTCAGATCGATAATCTTATCCCTTCCACAAAATTTATTCTCATTAATGAAGTTAAAAACATTGCCGGTACTGTGATCTATGATGAGTTTGGACAAGCAATCCGTGTTTCAAAGAACGGAAATGAAGAGAATCTCGGCAACCATATTGAACAAGTAAATCTTCAGCACATTCGTCTGCTGGAATGGATGCGAAATAACAATTATACCGGTATTCCGATTGAGAAATTGATTGTTCACAGCAATCCGGCAACTATTATAAAAAATCCTGCCAACAATCGTGCAGTGACAGATACGATAATTCACAAAGAGCAGTTGCTGACTAAAATTGATGCGTTTGTTCATAAACATAATGCTCAAGTCCTTTCGATAAAGCAGCTTAATCATTTATCTTCACTTTTGATTAAGGCTCATACCCCCAAAGAAGTAAATGTTCTGGAAAAATTCGAAATCCATCAAAATGATATAATGTGCGGTGTTTTTTGTCCGGGATGCGGCGCACTGCCGATGATGCGACTAAAGGGCTGCTGGATATGTCTTCAGTGTCAATTGGTCTCGAAAAATGCCCATCTACCGGCATTAAAGGACTATTTTCTGTTGTTCGGCAATAAAATTAATAATCGTGAAGCACGACGATTTTTAAATGTGGAATCACAGCATGTGGTGAAACGTATTTTACATAAAGAAGGCTTTGAATTTACTGGAAATACGACTAAGCGATTTTATTTTCTGCCTTTTTAATGAAAAATCGCTGTAGATATAGGAAGAATCGCTGTAGTCTTCAGCGCATAGCTGTAAATAAGCGCATAATCGCTGTAGATCGACCTGCAATCGCTGTAAAGCGAACGAGAATCGCTGTAGATTCAACAAAAATCGCTGTAGATGGCTAATAAAGGTTCTTCCACTCTGCTATAATTGAACCCGAGTCACTTTTTAGGGGGGGAAAAACGATGGAGGACCAGTCAATTAAACTAACCGACTTGTCAAAAACGTATAAAAGACATGAAGCGGTTAAACAGCTCAATCTGCATGTTAATAAAGGAGAACTGTTTGGCTTTCTTGGACCGAATGGTGCCGGTAAAACAACCACTATAAAAATGCTGACCGGACTGCTTGAGCCGACAAGCGGATCGGCTGAAATTAATGGGATCGACATATGGAAACATCCGCTTGAGGCGAAAAAGCGAATTGCCTATGTGCCTGACCAGCCTAATCTTTATCCGAAATTGACGGGATGGGATTATCTCGAATTTGTAGCGTCTGTTTTTCGAATACCGAAAGAGCAATTTCAGAGAAGGGCGGATGAGTTGCTGAAAATTTTCGGATTGACTGAACAGGCCGCGGATTTAATCGAAAGTTACTCACACGGCATGAAGCAAAAGATAGCCATATGTGGGGCGCTTGTGCATGAACCGGATGTACTATTTATGGATGAGCCGACGGTCGGCCTTGATCCGAAAAGTGCGCGCAGCTTGAAAAATTTGCTTCGTGAGCTTTGTGATAATGGCATGACGGTTTTTCTGTCAACGCACATTCTTGAAATTGCTGAGCAGATGTGTGACAGGGTCGGAATTATTTTTGAAGGTGACATCATTGCGCTTGGCACGATGGATGAACTGAAGGCAAGCGGAGGCCACACGGATCAGAGCCTGGAGGATATTTTCCTTGAGTTGACCGGCGGAGAGGACCAGCAGGCGATTATTAGTGAAATATCTGATCATGGTGATGTCAGATGATGAAGGCTCTTTTAAAAAATCAATGGAAACTATTTATTAATTCAATGAAAGCCCAGCCTGCTAAAAATTACGTCGGCTATTTTGTCATGTTTCTTGTGTTCTCGATCGTACTGTATTGGTTTTCTGTTGGGATTTGGGCCTTATCCGATGCTATTACGGAACCGGTTTTTGCCGGCATTTTATCATACGGCTTTTTATTGGTTATTGGATTTATCATTCTGCTCGGTCTGCCGCAAATATTCAAGCATTTGTATTCGGCGACCGATCTCAATCTGCTGTTCACGATGCCAATCCCGACACGCTATATATTCTGGCTAAAATATATGCAAAGTTTTGCCGGTATGCCGTCATTGGTATTCGTGTTGTATATCGTGCCGCTGTATGTGTACGGACTGGTGACGGGGGCAAATCTGTTATATTATCCCGTTGTGCCGGTTGTCCTCCTGGTAGTCATCGTCATAGGGCTGTCAATTGCATATATGTTTAATTTGCTGCTCGTGCAGATTGTTCCGGCCAGCAAAGCGAATGAATTCATGACGGTAATGAGTGTGCTCTCAGGGATTTTTGTTTATTTAATCTTCATGGCGCCGACTCTGGCGAACGACCAGCCGTTATCTGAAATGATCTTAGCAGGGCTTCCGCTATTTCCGGATTGGGTGCCGGTGACGTGGGCGAGTAACGCCATCATTGGAGCGGCAAGCGGATCGATCGATTGGCTTGTACCGTTCGTTATGATTATTTTGCTCGCTGCAATAGCTTTCATCGTGACATCCACCCTGGTGGAAAGAGGCTTTCGGACCGGCTGGATAAAGCTGAGCGAAGGCAGCGGGAAGAAGCGGAAGAAAAAATCTGCTAAAATAGCCGGACCGCAATTGTATCATCCGGTTATCGCTATCGGAAAAAAAGAATGGTATGCGATTAAACGTGATCTGCGTGAGTGGCTTGTATTTTTGCCGTTCGTATTTTTCTTTGTATTCGGGTTCGCGGGGTTGCTTTCAGGCGGCGGAAATCTTAGTGATCTGCGCGGGCCGAATGACGTAACCTGGCCGATTGCACAGGCGATTCTATTGTTCGTCTATGCGATGTTCAATGGTCAAATTGCCAGCTCGACGATCGCCAGGGAAGCTAACTCAGTTTGGATATTACGGATTTTACCCCTGTCCGGAAAAGATATCGCATTTGGGAAATTATGGATTAGCTGGCTGCTGCCGTTTGTTATTTTAACTGTAGTGGAGATTGCTGCAGGCCTGTTCTTCGGCTGGACGCTCTTCCAATTTGCTGCCGGAATTGCCATGAAAGCTGTGATAACGATTGGCATCAGCGGTATCGGTATGTGGCTCGGTACAATTGGTGCTAAATATAACCCGGCCAACCCACAGAACCGCTTAAAGTTTGGAGTAGCAGTCGTTCTTATGATTGCTTCGTATGTGTATTTGTTTTTTGCGCTGATTCCGTTTGTGATGCTGATTTTGCCGGTTGAGTTGGTGGAATTCGCACAGATGGTCAGTCAGGATTCAAGTGGCTTATTTGGATTTGCAGCGGGATTTGTTTACACCGTGTTAAGCTGGAAAACGGCGAGCCCGGTTATAGTTGCAACCGTGGGGATTCTGCTGATGCTTGTAATTTCACTGGGGGTTGCATACCTTTTCACCATGATGAGTGCGCGGAAAATCGATCAGGGCATAGAAATCGACATAGCTCAGGATACCGGTTCAAAACCGGCACTTGGTAAGAAACCAGGCAGTTTGTAAAAGTTTGAAAAAATACTATTTGGAGGGATAAAAATGGGGGGGTTTGGAATGGGGCTTATTATGAACTTAATCTTTTTTGCAGCAATGTTGTACATAGCCTATCTGATTATCTCGGTTGCAGTAAGGCACGGAATTGACAATTCGGAGCTCGGAAAATTACTGAAGCAAAAACACGGGCATCAGGAAGAAAAATTTCAGCCCAAAGATGATTTGGATAAAGATTAGAAATGGAGGGAGCTTGCATGATGAACATCAGAAAAGCGACCCAGGGCGATGCGGCCGGTATTGCTAAAGTTCACATTGACAGCTGGCGGACAACTTATAAGAATATTGTGCCTGATGACTATCTGGATAGTTTGAATTACGAGGAGCGCAAAAAACGCTGGAAGCAAATTGTGTATGAAGGAATCGTTTATGTTGCAGAACACGACGGTAAGATTGTTGGATTTTCTTCAGGCGGCAAAGAACGTGAAGGAAAGTACAATCATTATGACGGGGAACTTTATGCAATCTATATCTTAAAGGAGTATCAGGGAAAAGGCATCGGCAAAAAGCTTGTCAAACCAATCGTTGATGAGCTCACAAAAGCCGGTTTTCGTTCAATGCTGGTGTGGGTGCTGAAAGATAATGATGCCACGTATTTTTATGAGAATCTTGGCGGAGAATATGTTGATTCAGCTGTTATCACTATTTGCAGTGCGGCCTTGAAGGAAATAGCATACGGCTGGCCGGATATTAATGCCTTGAGACAGAACGTGATTTGACTGACGTGCAGCTGAATCTGAACGGCAATCCAGCTAAAATCATTTAGGAGGAGCATTTTTATGACTAATGATATAAAGATTGTATGCCCTGAAGACTGCGGTAATTCACCTAAGAAAGAAATTTTAAAGCAAGTGACGATCGCTTTTGCTGCTAATGACACAGACATCATTGATAGGATGTTTGCTGATAATGCAGTCTGGGAGATTGTTGGTGATAAAACAATTGATGGAAAAAATGACATGATCGCTTCAATGAAAAATAACAATACGGCGGAATTACACATAGCAAACATCATAACTCATGGGAAGACTGGAGCTGTAAATGGTACGGTCATTAACAAAGATGGAAAACGTATTGCTTTTTGTGAGATATACAATTTCAGCAGTGCAGGCAAAAAAGCAAAAATAAAGGAAACGAGGTCCTATTTCATTAATTTATAAAGATAAATGAACATATTGGAGGTGAACGAGCGTGAAAGTTAAAATTTTGGATGCCATGAGTACAAGCAGACTTGAGAAGAAAGTGAACAACTTTATTGCACGCGAATATCCTAACGTTATTGATATTCAACTTTCAGCCGGCTTTGGCAGTTATGCCGCCTTGATTAAATATGAAAATTAATTAAATTACAGCGGTTTTTGTTGAGTTTACAGCTATTCTTTATTAATCTGCAGCGATTGCCGGTCAATTTACAGGGATTATCCCTCAAACTGCAGCGATGTTTTAAACTATCGCAAAAAAGGAATAATAGAACCAATCATCCCAGCGGAGGCGATAGTGTGAAAAAGCTTATCAAACGAGCGATTAAGTACGGACCGGTTATTTACCCGATGGTGCGGAAGTTTTTGAACAAACGAAAAAACAAACAATATACACGATAGTTAATTAAAGTGGCATAACTTATTTTATGCCGCTTCTTTTATTTCCTGGAACATGATAATATGAAGCTATCATTTTAAAAGGGGACAGGTTTATGCTTAAAGCAATTATGTTTGATTTGGATGATACGTTGATTTGGGATGAAAAAAGTGTCGATGAAGCGTTTAAAAAGACTTGTCGTTTGGCCGAAGAGAAGGCAAATGTCAATCCGGAAAAACTTGAGGAGCGCATCCGTGAGAATGCCCAAAAACTTTTTGCTGCGTATGATACATATGAATTTGCGGAAATGATTGGCATTAGTCCGTTTGAAGGGCTGTGGGCTGAATTTGATGATGAAGGGGAGTCATTTCGAAAATTAAACGAGATGGCGCCTGAATATCGGAAAAAAGCCTGGACACGTTCACTGAAGGAAGCGGGGGAGGATAATCCTCAGCTGGCCATTGAACTTGCTGAGACATTTAAGACAGAACGCGGTAAAAATCAGTACATCTACCCTGAAACGTTTGATGTGCTTAATAAGCTTCAGGGTAAATACCGGCTGCTTATGCTTACAAACGGCTCACCCGATCTGCAGCAGACCAAGTTGACTATTACGTCTGAGTTAAAGCCTTATTTCGAACATATTGTCATCTCAGGCGCATTTGGGAGAGGAAAACCGGATCCGTCGATTTTTGATCATGCGATGGAGTTACTGAACGTTGAAAAAGACGACGTACTGATGGTGGGGGATAATCCAGGCTCGGATATTTTAGGCGCATCAAAAGCCGGGATTCAGTCTGTTTGGATCAACCATGAAAAATATGATCCCGGTGATGTTAAACCAGGATATGAAATCTCGCGTTTGTCGGAAGTACTGGATATCATTAACCAATCGACTATTCAAGGAAAAGAAGTGTAACATGACAAAAAGCGCTTGCAGCAAGCGCTTTTTGAATGAGTGAATAGATCGGGAGCGTTTGAAGTAACCCCAGTTTAACCAGGAACGCTCCACCTTATAGACGGTATTACAAATCAACCGCGGTGACTTCTTCTATTTCCTCCAAATCTTTTAATGCACCGAGTTCTTCTTGTTCGGCATATTTATCGATTGTCAGAATCATGATAGCATTGCCGCCGATGTCGGAACGGTCAACTTGCATAGTGGCAATATTGATATTGCGTTCGGCCAAAAGGCTACCCATTTTACCAATAACACCAGGGAGGTCCTTATGGTGGATGACGACGATATGACCCTCTGGCATAACATCGACACTGTAATGGTCAACACGCACGAGACGTGCCCCCAGCCCATTCAGAAGTGTTCCGGAAACACTGCGGACGCCTGATTTGGTTTTGACCTCAACCGTCATTAAATTGGTAAAGCCTTTCGTTGTTGATGTCCTGTTCTCATGAATTGTGATGCCTTTTTTCTCAGCAAGATAAAGTGCATTGACATCATTCACATGGCTGCCAAGGTGCCGTTCGAGCAAGCCTTTAACAGCATTCCGGGTGATTGGGGCAATTTCAACATCCGAAAGTTCTCCGGAATAATAAATATTGACCTCTTCCGGTACATCGTCAGTTAACCGGATCAGGAACATGCCGAGTTTTTCGGCCAAATTGAAATACGGTTCGATTTGGCTGAGAACGTCACTCGGAACAGATGGCAGATTAACAGGATTTTTGACCATGTCACCACTCAGGTGATTGAGCACATCATGACAGACATCGACCGCCACACTTTCCTGAGCTTCTATGGTGCTCGCACCTAAATGTGGTGTCGCTACAACTTGCGGCAGCTCCAGCAGTTTATGATCCTGGAAAGGCTCCTCTTCAAGCACGTCAATGGCTGCACTGGCAACTTTTCCGGAAACAAGTGCATCATAAAGCGCCTCTTCATCAATAATACCGCCGCGCGCACAGTTAATCATAAACACACCGTCTTTCATTTGCTTGAAGGCACCGGTGCTGATCATATGCCGTGTATCCTTCAACAGCGGAGTGTGTACCGTAATGTAGTCCGCCTTCTGCAAGACATCTTCAAATTCACCATAATCAATGCCCATTTGATCCGCTTTTTCCTCGGTCAAAAACGGATCATAGGCGATAACATTCATGCGCTGGCCTTTGGCTCTGTACGCCACTTCAGTGCCGATTCGGCCAAGACCGACGATGCCGAGTGTTTTATTTTTGACTTCAAACCCGACATACTTCGAACGCTCCCATTTTTGCTCTTTTAAGGCAGAATGGGCCTGCGGAATCTTGCGGGAAAGTGCCATCATCATGGCCATCGTATGCTCGGCCGCTGAATTGGTATTCCCATTTGGTGCGTTAACGACAATAATCCCATTTTCGGTAGCTGCTTCAAGATCAATATTATCAACACCGACGCCGGCGCGTCCAATGATTCTTAAATTGTCAGCTTTTTCGATGACACTCCGGGTTACTTTGGTCTGGCTGCGCACAAGAAGCCCATCGTACGCGCCAATCCGGCTTTCTAATTCTTCAGGTTTTAAGCCGGTTTCTTTAACCACCTTTACATCCTCACTGTTATAAAGGACGTCAAGACCTTCATCGCTGATAGGATCTGCTACTAATATATGAAACACGTTATGAACCTCCTAGCAAAATTTCTTGAGCAGCACGTGTGCCGCTTCCTAGTTCGATAGGCTTGCCTATTTTATTCAAAGCTACTTCGATGATGCCGATGGTCTGTAACATGTCAGCAGGAGAGCAGTAGCCCATATGACCGATGCGAAATATTTGGCCTTTTAAATGCTTTTGCCCTCCTGCAACGGTCAGATTAAATTCGTTCTTGAGAACTTTTCGCAGTGCCTCCGGGTCAAAGTCAGTCGGTGCAATGGCTGTGACCGTAGGAGAAGCTGCCTTGTCACTCGTCAGGAGGGGAATGCCTAGTTCTTTAAACGCCGCTCTTGTCATGTTCATCATAGTCAAATGCCGGTTGTATACCGCCCCAAGTCCTTCTGTTTCTATCAGACTGAGGACTTGTTCCAGCCCGAATAAAAGTGATATAGCCGGAGTGAATGGTGTCGAATCATTTTCCAGCTGGTCACGGTATTTCGTTAAATCAAAATAAAACGATGGGCGTTTATTGTTTTCGATAACATCCCAAGCTCGTTCACTAACGGTTGCAAAGGTCAGTCCCGGCGGCAGCATCATTGCCTTCTGTGACCCTGTAACGAGAATATCGATTCCCCAGTCGTCCATTTTCATTTCAGCACCGGCAATAGCGGATACACCATCGACAATAAATAAAGCATCCGACTGCTGCTTGATAACCTGGGATAATTCATAAACAGGGTTTAGTACACCGGTTGACGTTTCGCAAAATGTTGCAAATACGGCTTTGATTTCAGGGTGTTGTTTAAGGTATGTTTCAACAGTTTCCGGCTCTGCGGCTTCTCCCCATTCCACATCAATGCGATGCATGGTTATGTCATATTCTGTGCAGATTTGAGCAAATCGATCACCAAAAGCGCCTGTGACAATCACAAGCACCTCATCTCCGGGTCTGACGGCATTCACGACCGCCGTCTCGAGACCGCCCGTACCGCTGCCGGCTATCATTAATATGTCTTGATCTGTTCCAAAAACAGGTTTCAATTTGGGTTTGATTCTATGTAATAAATCTTTTGTTTCCTGATCCCTGTGTCCGATCATTGGCTGATTCATCGCACGCTGAACACTGGGCGGGACAGGCGTTGGCCCCGGGATTCGCAAAAAAGGCTGATCTGCCAGCATCGTATGACCCCTTCCTGTACCTTCCGTTATTTGATTTATCTATCATAGCAAAAATGTTGTTTTTGTCAATTATTGCGAAAATTAATTTTGTCAGGTGGACAAAACTGGCAATAAAGATTATTCTTAAAATTAATAACTGATTTGGAAAGGGGAGAGGTCTGTGAATATTGTAATACTGGGCGCCGGCGCGTTAGGTGTTTATTTTGGCGGTCGCTGGCTTGAATCAGGTGCGGAGGTATCCTTCCTGGTAAGAGAAAAAAGAGCTGCTCAAATTGAAGCGAATGGGTTAAAGATTAATAGTACGCACGGAGATTACGAATTGAAAAATCCTCATATCACAACGGAGCCGGACAAAATTGAGTCACCGGATATCGTACTGGTTGGTGTGAAAGGCTTTCACCTTGAAGGAACATTTAATCAGCTGCAAACATTAACGGAAAAAGGCGCTTACATATTGCCGGTTTTAAATGGAATTGAACACATTGAGATTTTACAGAATAAATTTGGTAAGGATCGGGTGCTCGGCGGCCTTTCGTATATTTTTGCTGCACTGAATGATAAAGGTCATGCAGAACAGGCGGGTAATATGCATCATCTTTATTTTGGACCGCTCGATCCTTCGCAGGAAGCAATTTGTGAGAAGCTTGAGCATATGTCGAAAAACAGTGGTTTCATTTCGAAAAAAAGCTCTGACATGATGTATGAACTTTGGAAGAAATATATGTTCATCTCTGCACTGTCAGGTGTGACCACAGCGGCCAACCTGCCAATCGGAGCGGTCCGGGAACACGGCGAAACATTTCATATTGCTAAAATGATTATGCGTGAAATCCAGTCGCTCGCAAAACACTATGGCACGGTTATTTCGGATGATGATGTTGAAGCGGCGTTGCAAAATGCCCGGTCATTGGACAGCGAAGCGACTTCTTCGATGCATAAAGACCGCCGGAAGGGTCTTCGTCTGGAAGTTGATCATATTCAAGGGGGAGCTGTCAGGATGGCAGAAGAAAAAGGCTTGGAAGTCCCGTCTCTCCGAACAGTTCTTGGCCTTATTAAACCGTTTGAAACGCCTGAATGAAATAATAAAGCCAGTCTGCTTGCTGAATGTATCAGCGGCAGCTGGCTTTTTTAATTATACTTCATTCCCGACCTGTCATTTCTCTGGCTTCCTTCTTGAGTGCTTTAAACAGTGCTATAATCATAAGTATCATTACAAACGAAAATGGGAGCGCTGCAACGATGATGGTATTCTGAATCGCTTGAAGGCCGCCAACATAAAGCAGAATCAGCGCGACTGATGATTGAGCGATCCCCCATACGATTTTGACTTTGTTTGCCGGCTCAAGTGAACCATGTGTGGACTGCATGCCAAGAACGAAGGTAGCCGAGTCAGCTGACGTAATAAAGAATGAGCTAATGAGCAGTATCGCGACGACCGACAAAATAAGTGACAATGGAAGCTGATCAAACATATTGAACAGTACCAATTCTGTCGCGTGTTGTGTCAGTTCGGTGCCGTTGTTTTGCACGTCGCCGGCTGTTGTGCCGAATGCCGCATACCAGATGGCAACAAGCAAGGTTGGTAAAATCAGCACACCGGTCATAAATTGGCGAATAGTACGTCCACGGGAGACGCGGGCGATAAACATGCCGACAAACGGCGCCCATGACACCCACCATGCCCAGTAGAAAATGGTCCATGCATCAAGCCAACCTCGGTTATCACTTTCAAGCGGTGAAGTCCGGAAGCTTGTCTCAATGAGATTTTGCATATACATGCCGAATGTTTCGGTAAACATGTTAAAAATGAGCAACGTCGGACCAATAATCAATACAGCGATCAGTAAGATAATGGAAAGCACCATGTTTGTATTGGACAAATATTTGATGCCTTTACTCAAGCCTGACCATGCTGAAATCAAAAACAAAAGCGTTACAACGGTGACAATGATAAATTGCGATGTGAAACTAACTTCAAAACCGAACAAATGTGACAGACCGCCATTAATTTGCACGGCACCAAAGCCAAGCGAGGTGGCTACGCCAAATACAGTTGCAAACACAGCAAGTACGTCAATCAATGTGCCAAGCGGCCCATTCATCTTTTTACCGAATAACGGCTTCAATGTTGTTGAAATCAGACCTGGCTCATCTTTGCGGAATTGGAAAAAGGCCAGCGCTAAAGCGGTGACGCCATACATCGCCCACACATGGAGACCCCAGTGGAAATAAGAATAAACCAAGCCTTCTTTAAATGCCTGATCGGAACCTTCGTTTGCTGTCGGTGCGTCAGACATATAATGGAAGAGCGGCTCGGCTGCACCATAAAATACAAGCCCGATCCCCATTCCTGCCGAAAACAGCATGGCAACCCATGTTGGCGTTGAAAAGTCAGGCCTGTCATGATCTTTGCCAAGGCGAATTTTCCCAAGCGGGCTGATTGCAATGAAAATCGCTACGATAACGAGGGCGGACATAAGGAGCATGTAATACCAGCCGAATGTTGTCGCAACGTAGGATTTAATGCTCTCGGTTAATTCTTCAAATTGAACCGGAAAAACGGCCCCGAATATTACGGTTATGATAACTAAAGCAATTGTAATATAAAAAACTCTCGATACGCTTTTCATGTAACCTCCTGATGAAATTTTGTTGTTATGTATCATATTAGAAAAATGCTACTCTAAAGAAAACGCTGTGTTTATCCCCGTGCCAAAACCCCGCTTAAGGAAGTTTCACTTTTAGTATTATACTTAATTCATAAAGAAATACAACTGTTATCTCAGTCAAGCTATTGCAAAGAGGGGACATAACAGTAAAAAAAGGCTGCTCCAAACCTACAATGGAGCAGCCTCCGAAGCTTGGCTTCTGATTTATCGCCTTTTCATTATAAGATGAAACAAATGGCCAAATAATTCATAGGCACTATTAGAAATTTTTCGGTTCAAAAAAAGAAGAACCCTCCGTTATGAAAGGTTCTTCGTTCAGTTATTAGTTCTCCATCATTTTTTTCCGCTGATGTTCTTCTGTCAGGAAGTTAAAAAAGGTTTGCATGCTGAATCTTGGTTTGGCTTTGACGTTATTAATATACTTATCTTTCATGTAATCATTAACATGTTCGCTGTTTTTAATCCGCTTAATGATATGGTCGAGGCCAATATCACGAATTTCTTTGTTCACATGCTTGGATTCCTTGTAAACGGCAGCACCGATTGCGCCAACCAGAGCATAAATTCCAAGCGCCAACAGCATATCCTGGGTATAGCCTGTGATAACAAGCATGAAAAACAGATTGATAATGGAAATGCTTAATAACGGAATTGAAATAAACATATATAACGAACTCTTCTTCAGTTTGGGCTTAACCATTTCATCGATAATCTCCAGTTCTTTCTCGATGAAACTTGGCATGCCTTTCGGTGTATTAAAATTCATACAGATAATCCGCTCCTCAAATAAATCATTTATATCATTACGAGGCTGCAATCAGCCTGCCAAATTAAAATTGTTCTAATCTAATTATACAATGATACCCCTTTAATTGTCATGTTATAAGCTCGGAAGTGAACTTGTGTAAAAAATGAAGGAAATAGCGCTTTTTTGGCGAAAATAGTTATAATTGAAATCAAACGTCTAGTGATATTAAAAGTAGATGGAGGCGATTAGAGTGGCAACGATTGAAGACTTTATGGAATTGGACATGCGCATAGGCACTGTTTTAAAAGCTGAGCCATTTCCGGAGGCGAAAAAGCCTGCGATTAAACTGGAAATTGATTTTGGAGAAACTATTGGAACGAAGCAATCATCAGCACAGATCACCCGGCGATATGAGCCTGAAGCGCTTGTAGGACGCCAGGTGATTGCTGTCGTCAATTTTCCGCCGATGCGTGTGGGCGGCTTCAAGTCCGAAGTGCTCGTGATCGGCGGTGTACAGGAAGAGAATGATGTCGTGTTATTGAAGCCCGACGAGCCTGTTGCGAATGGCACCCGAATTTCCTGAAGTTTTGAAAAGGGCAGAAGCCGATTATGAGCGGGAAATTTGTGAACTTGAGCCGACTTTGTGACAATTTGAGCCAAATTTTCGTCAGTTTGAGCCAAATCTGTGACAGTTTGAGCCAAATTCAATTTTAAGAAATGTTTATCCGGCAACAATGCTATGATTTTACCATACGCAGTTATCCTATGCTTGAAATTTTTGTATAATAATAGCCAAGGGACAAATTTATGAATTAAGGAGCGGCCCGTTATGCTGTCTACAATAACGCGAAATAAAGAAGCCATTATTGAAACCGTTTTCGAGAAATCGCACTATTGTTTTGTAGCTGTCGATGAAAATGGCGTTGTAACTTTTTTGAATGATAGTTATTGCCGGTTTCTTGAGGTTGACAGGGAGAAAGCGATTGGAAAACATGTGACAGAGATAATCGAGAATACAAGAATGCATATCGTCGTTGAAACAGGTGAGGAAGAGATTGCCGATCTTCAATATATTCGCGGAAACCATATGATCGCGAATCGGATACCGGTTTTTTCGGGCGGGAAAGTCGTCGGTGCGGTAGGGACGGTGTTGTACAGGGACACTAAAGAATGGATGCAAATGAACACCCATATTAAAAACCTTCTGCTTGAACTTGAAAACTATCGTAAACAGTTACGGAATCAAACAGGGGCCAACTACTCACTTCATGATATTGTCGGCAGTTCGATTCGATTAAATGAAGTAAAGGAAAAGATTATTAAAGCCTCTTCTGGAGATGTTTCCATACTTTTGACGGGTGAAAGCGGAACAGGCAAAGAATTGTTCGCCCACAGTATCCATCAATTGAGCGAGCGGCACAATCAACCGTTTGTAAAAGTGAATTGTGCTGCCATTCCGGAACATCTACTTGAATCAGAACTGTTTGGTTACGAAGCGGGAGCGTTCACGGGCGCCAAAAAAGAGGGCAAAATGGGCAAATTCGAAATGGCGGATGGCGGAACGCTTTTCCTTGATGAGATTGCTGACATGCCGTTGAACGCACAAGTTAAAATCCTCCGTGTTCTTCAGGAAAGAGAAATTGAACGCATTGGGTCAGAAAAAACCCGGAAGGTTGATGTCAGAATCGTCGCGGCTACCAATCAATCTTTGGAAAAACTGATTGAACAGGATGATTTCCGCCAAGATCTCTATTATCGTATCAATGTTGTGCAAATAGCCATTCCACCACTTCGCGAGCGTCCTGAAGACATCCGTGTGCTGGCAAAATATTATTTGCGCAACATATCAAACCGCACCGGCAATCGCGTGACTGATTTTGAGCAGGAAGTTCTCGATTTTTTCCTGCATTATGACTGGCCGGGTAATGTGCGAGAGTTGGAAAACGTCGTAGAGTCCGCCGTTCATCTGTCAAGCTCGGAGGTTATTACAGTGGATGATTTGCCTGACCATATGCAAGTGGAGACCTATTATAACTATCAAACCAATGACCTTAAAGATATACTTGAAAAAGCAGAGATAACGGCGATCCGGAACGCATTGCGGCAAACAGACGGGGATAAGTTAAAAGCTGCAAAGTTGCTTGGAATCGGGAAATCCAGCTTTTATGATAAGCTGAATAAATATGGCCTGTAGAATATTCCGATTTTCCGGAATGAATTCCGTTACTCCGGAAAAGCCGTTAAATAAGTAACTATTGACCAACAAAGATTCTTAATTCCGTAACCCCGGAACTAAGAATCTTTTTTTAATATTTAAACCTGGTCATGGCGGAGATCGGTATCATTTTTCTGGTTTGGCATACTTTTTGCATTATTAATCGTTGAGGAGGTGGTTTTTAAAAATAAAATGAAAGCGTTTTATAAATTTGATAACGCTGCAAACTTTAAAAAAATCAGGAGGTAATTATGAAAAATAAAGTTGTATTTATAACAGGTGCAGCAAGTGGTATTGGGTATGAAATTGCTGGTGAATTTGCCAAAAACGGTGCAAAAGTGGCCTTATCTGATATGAATAGCGAAAAACTGAAGGAAGCAGCTGAATCACTTCGAAGCAAGGGCCATGAGTGTATTGAGCTGACGTGTGATGTCACAAATGAAGATGACTTGAAGCAATCCATTAATCAAACGGTTGAGACCTATGGAAGGTTGGATGTTTTAATCAACAATGCCGGATTGCAGCATGTGGCTTCACTTGAAGACTTTCCTACTGAGAAATTTGAACGCATAACGAAAGTCATGCTGGTAGCGCCATTTATGGCCACGAAGCATGTCCTTCCGATTATGAAACAGCAAGGGTCCGGTCGTATCATCAATATGGCTTCCATCAACGGACTGATAGGTTTTGGCGGAAAAGCAGCCTATAACAGTGCGAAACACGGTGTGATTGGCTTGACTAAAGTAGCTGCTTTAGAAGGTGCTGAAGACGGTATTACGGTTAATGCGATGTGCCCGGGGTATGTCGATACGCCGCTTGTACGCAATCAATTTGAAGATTTAGCCAAAAACCGTAATGTTCCAGTGGAAAAAGTTTTGGAAGAAGTATTGTATCCGCTGGTGCCGCAAAAACGTCTTCTGGATGTGCAGGAAGTTGCGGATTATACGATGTATCTTGCAAGCGACAAAGCAAAGGGGATTACCGGTCAGGCAGTAGTTCTTGACGGCGGCTACACAGCCCAGTGAACCGGAAAATAAAGCAATAAATAAATAATTTTTTATGATCACGGAGGGGTATAATGATTGGTATCATACTTGGTCTTGCCGTTCTGATGGGGCTTGCCTATTTAGGCTGGTCCATCCTTTGGGTAGCACCCATCGCTGCCGGTGTAGTGGCACTTACCGGAGGGCTTGATTTACTGGATGCTTATAAAGACACCTATATGGGCGGGTTAGTTGGTTTTGCAAAAAGCTGGTTTCCGGTTTTTATGCTTGGCGCTATTTTTGGGAAGCTGATGGAAGACACCGGGATGGCAAGGTCAGTTGCGGTTGCACTGACAAAATTGATTGGGACAGAACGGGCGATTTTGGGGGTCCTCGCATCAGCAGCCGTACTTACCTATGGCGGCGTCAGTTTATTTGTTGTTGTATTTGCCGTTTATCCGCTGGCGCTCACGATGTTTAAAGAGGCAAATATCCCGAGAAGGCTTATACCGGCAACTGTCGCACTTGGTGCATTTACGTTTACGATGACAGCAGTACCGGGGACGCCACAAATACAAAACCTGATCCCGATGGAACATTTTGGAACAGATGCCATGGCGGCACCGATAATGGGGGTTACAGCCACAATTGTAATGGCAGTGGGCGGTTATCTCTATTTGCGCCGGCGGGAGAAAAAATTGAAAGCTAACGGCGAGGTGTATACCGAGCCTAAAGATAAAAATGTGCTCGATTCAGAGGGGAAGACACCTCATTTTATCTTGTCACTTTTACCACTATTGACGGTTTTGATCACGCTTAACGTATTTGGATGGGATGTTATTGTAGCTCTTATTTCAGGGATTGTTCTGATTATGCTGCTTAACCTGTCGAAATTCAAAGGGTTTGTCAGCGCGATCAATAGCGGTGCAAGTGGATCTGTTTTAGCAATTCTTAATACGAGTGCAGCAGTAGGATTTGGGACGGTAGTCAAGGCCGTGCCGGGTTTTGATCGTCTGACTGAAATGCTGATGGGTATCCGCGGCAATCCGCTGATTTCTGAAGCCGTAACGGTTAATATTTTGGCAGGGGCTACCGGGTCAGCTTCAGGTGGTTTGGGGATAGCACTTGAAGCACTTGGGTCAAGATATTATGAAATCGCAATGGACACAGGCATCAGTCCGGAAGCATTTCACAGGATTGCTTCTTTGGCTTCCGGCGGTTTGGATGCCTTGCCGCATAATGGCGCTGTTCTGACATTGTTTGCGATAACCGGCATGACACATAAAGACAGCTATAAAGATATTTTTATCGTAGCGGTTTTAATTCCGGTCATTGCAGCAGCGGTAGCGATACTAATTGCTTCTATCGGTATATACTAAGTTTTTTAATACGTCTCCATAGCCATCCCGGATGGTTGTGGAGACATTTTTGATGGCTGACCAGACAACCTTCTATTAAAATTTTTTAATATTACTGCTATAATGAACCTAATTGAATGGAGGATGAATTGATATGCGAATTAAAATAACGAGTGTTTTTGTGGAAGATCAAGAAAAAGCGTTGCAATTTTACACGGAAGTTCTTGGGTTTGAGAAAAAAATGGATATGCCCGCCGGAGACTTTAAATGGCTGACCGTCGTTTCGCCGGAAGAACCTGATGGCGTGCAGCTGCTTTTGGAACCGAACGATAATGACGCAGCGAAAACATATCAGCAAGCTATCTATGAGCAAGGCATTCCTATGACTTCGTTTGTTGTCGATGATATTGCCTCAGAATATGAGCGCTTGAAGGAACATGGAGTGAAATTTTCAGTGGAGCCGACTGAAGCAGGCCCTGTGACATTCGCGATTTTTGATGACACGTGCGGAAACTTTATACAGATTTCAGAGGCACGATGAAAGGAGAAAATTAATATGGAGGGAACCGAAACAATCACACAGCTCGTTGAAGAATTGGAACGGAAACTGTCCAAAGAACGTGTCACGACTAATGAGACAATGCTGGAACAGCACAGTTCAGATGAATCTTACCACACACCACACCTACCTGATGTAGTTGTTTTTCCGGAAAATGCGGAAGAAGTAAGCGAAATCGTTAAGTTGGCAAATAACTTTCATACACCTGTTGTGCCGTATGGGTATGGGTCGAGTCTTGAGGCAAATGTCATCCCTGAACACGGGGGCATCGTCATCGATTTTGCCAACATGAATAAAGTGCTGGAAGTGCGTGCGGATGATTTTCTTGTACGTGTCCAGCCTGGTGTTACCCGGTCACAGCTGGAAAAAGAATTGAAAAAATACGGATTGTTTTTTACAGTTGATCCAGGGGCAGATGCGACGCTGGGCGGTATGGCTGCAACAAATGCAAGCGGCACAACATCGGTCAAATATGGCATCATGCGTGATAATGTGCGCGATTTGGAAGTGGTGACTTCAGATGGCTCGATTATACATACCGGCAGTATGGCTGCGAAATCCTCGTCAGGTTACAATCTGAATGGTCTGTTTATCGGTTCGGAAGGGACGCTGGGCTGTTTTACCGAATTGACGCTGAAAGTTATCGGCATTCCTGAACATATAATGGCGGCACGGGCTGAATTTGCGAATGTGAATGATGCAGTCGATGCGGTAATTGCGGTCATGCAGGCCGGTATACCGATTGCGCGTGTTGAACTGGTGGATGAGGAATCAATTAAGCAAATGAACCGGTATAGTGATACGACGTACAACGAAGTGCCGACATTGTTTCTTGAGCTGCACGGCAATGAAGCAGGCTTAAAGCATGATATTGATTTCATGGAAGAGATTGTGCAGGATATGCATTGCCGCCAGATTGAATTTGAAACGGAAACCGCCGGCCGCAACAAGTTGTGGGAAGCACGCCACAATGCTGCCTACGCGTTTATTCATAACCATCCGGGGAGAAAGCAGATGGTGACTGACGTTTGTGTCCCGATATCTGAATTGGCCGGAGCGGTCAGAGATGCACGGGCTGCTGTTGGTGAATCCGGTCTTTCCGGTGGCATTGTCGGCCATGTCGGCGATGGCAACTACCATATTTTGCTGATGCTCGATCCGGACAATCCCGATGATATTGAACGGGCAAATCGTGTGAATGAACGCATCGTTAACTATGCGCTTGAGCGGGGCGGAACGTGTACCGGCGAACATGGCGTCGGTACCGGCAAACAGAAATATCAAAAGCGCGAGCACGGCGAAGCGCTGGCTGTTATGCGAAAAATTAAACAGGCACTCGACCCAGAAGGCCTTCTGAACCCAGGTAAGATAATTGGGTGAAGCGGAAACCTTGGCACTGCCAAGGTTTCCGCTGAAAAACGAGCGAGCCGGCCCGAAACTCGATTGAAATCTGAATTGTCAGCGCCTAACTCTATAGACAATTCGCTATCTATATTGAGGAGAATTTGTTAAACTATAAGGAATAATAACCGGGAGGCGGAGGAATGGTGGTGATTCAGAATGCGTATGCTGCTGAGTAATTATGCATGGTATGAGCTGCTTGGCCCTTTGACACTTGCAGCTGCTGTAATGCTTTCTTTCTGGTATGTCAGAACAATTATCAAATCACCTCATTATCATACGACAAAGACACAAACGAGCTATTTCTTTACAGCTGTTGCACTTTTTTATCTTGCACAAGGTTCGCCTTTTGATATTATCGCGGAAGATTATTTGGTCAGTGCACTTATCTTGCAATTGTCGATAATGGCCTTTATAGTGGTGCCGTTTTTTATTCTGAGTTTGCCAAAAGCGTATTTGAATATCTTTTTCTGGCGTCATAAGCGGGCGAGAGTTGCCGCTTTTATGTTCAAACATCCATGGCCGCTTGCGATTATTTTTAATGGGCTTATTACGGTATATTTGATCCCGTCAGTTTTCAATGTCGTCAGCGGAAATGTGTTGCTTCAGTTTATATATGAAGTTGCGATCGTTCTATTCGCTTTTCTGACATGGTGGGTCATTATTCAGCCGTCAGATGAAGTGGCTGAACACAGTTATTTTATGCGTGTGGCGTATGTATTTTTCACAACGTTGTTTCTTATGCCGATTGGTATATTCCTGCTTGTTTTACAGGATCCGGTGTACACGACCTACACAGGTGTTGCAGGTGAACTTATCCCGGCATTAACCGCTGTTTATGATCAGCAGGCTGCCGGGGGATTGCTTAAATTCGTCCAGATTACGTGTTATTCCATTGCTTTGTTTCATTTGCTTAAAAAATGGGGACTGCAGGAAGAGGAAAACGAAGGCAAGGTAGATGAAGATACACGTGTTGTTCAAGGTGTCGTCATTAAATTGAACGACCGGAACCGCCGTAAAAGTCGAAAGAAACGCTAAAAAGAAGCAGCTTGCAAAATCTCTTCCTGCAAGCTGCTTCATTGTATATTAAGCCCAAATTTCGTTTGCTGTATCGACGACAAATTTCAACTTTGCCCATTGCTGTTCTTCTGTCAGCTCATTGCCATGATGGGTGGAGGCAAATCCGCATTGCGGGCTTAAGCAAAGTTGGCCCAGCGGCACAATTTCAGATGCCCCTTTCACACGATTGATGACCTCATCTTTATCTTCCAGTTCACCCGATTTGGAAGTTACAACACCAAGGACAACGCGTGGTCCGTTTTCCGGAATGTGTTTAAGCGGATTGAAACTTCCGGACCGCTCGTCATCATACTCAAGGAAAAACCCGTCGACATTGCCTTTTGCAAATAGTTTAGGAGCAATGCGGTCATAACCGCCTTCAAATGCCCAGGTGGATCGGTAATTCCCGCGACACAGGTGAACCGTCACAGTAAGGTTCTCGGGCTTTTCAGCCAGGCTTTCGTTTAAAACGCGTACCGCCAGGTCAATCAAGTAGTCACGTTGATCACCGATGTCTTCATTCCAAGGCACCGAGTCAGCAGCAAGTCCCGCAATATAAACGTCATCGAGCTGCAGGTAGCGCAGACCGGCATCATAAAACGCCTGCAATGCTTCCTGGTATGTTTTGATAATGTCTTCTGCGTATTTCTCAATGTCCGGATAAATTTCCGGGTTGCGAATGCCATCGTTAAAGAACATGTTGGGGCTAGGGATAGCAAATTTAACGTCAGACCGGCCATCGACAATAGCAATCAAATCTTTGACGTCCTGCAAAAATGGATGGTCCTGGTTAAACGAAATGGTGCCGTTGTTCCGAACGTTGTATTTTTCTGCTTCTTCACCCTTGAACGCATAACCTTCTTCAGGTACATACCCTTCAAATCCGTTCAGGTGCTCCATGAAATCCAGGTGAAACCATGTGCGGCGGAATTCCCCGTCTGAAACTGCCTGCAAGCCACTCTCAATCTGCTTGTCAACAATGCGTTTGATTTCTGAGTTTTCTACCTCGCGCAGTTCTTCAGCAGATAGATTACCTTGTTTAAATGCCTGTCTTGCTTCGTGCAGTCTCCGGGGACGCAATAGGCTCCCAACGTGGTCTGCGCGGAATGGTGCTTTTTCAGTTGTTTTTGTCATATTATCTACCTCTTTCGATTTGTTTTTTATACCTAAGGCAAAATCGCCAACGAATGAACCGGAAAACCGGTTGCGCCTATTGCTTTAGTTGCGTTATTGAAGATGGCGGGCTACCATCTAACAGTAACTGAATAAAAATCTAAAAAAGCCTCTTCATATAAGAAGAGGCTCACATTACAATGATTTTGCTCTTCTTATCTATCAAGCAGACGCTTTCTGGAATTAGCACAGTCATTGACCGATGCTGAGGTTTCAAAGGGCCAGTCCCTCCACCTCTCTGGATAAGAATGTTTCTATTCAGTTATGTGTTAATTTACACGTTACACCTGAAAATTTTTATTGTCAAGTTTTTAAAAAGTTTACGTTAATTGATTAATTGATTATGTTAGTCTATGAATAGATTTAAAAGGGGAATTCCATGCTCAAGGCTTATATTTTCATGCTTTTTGTCGTCATTTTTTATGCGGGGAATATATTAACGGGAAGAGCCATCAATGAACTCCCACCATTTACGATTGCGTTTTTTCGTTTGTTAATCGCTTTTATTGTGATGCTTCCCTTTGGCTTGCGGGGTGCCTGGCAATACCGGCATACATTTTTCAATTATAAAAAGCCCTTATTGATTATGACACTGACAGGCATTACGTTTTTTAATACATTCATATACGGCGCGCTTCAGTTTACAACATCCACGAACGTATCAGTGCTGGAGAGTGTCATTCCGGTTGCAACAGTTATATTAAGTGCCATATTATTAAAAGAGCGGCTGCGAAACACACAAATAGCGGGCGTTTTGATTTCGTTTTTCGGTGCTGTCTGGGTTGTTCTGGACGGAAATATGCTTTCAATCGCGCAGATGAGCTGGAACATAGGCGATATCATTATGATTGGGGCAATTGTCACGTGGGCGGTTTATTCGATATGGGTTAAACAATACATGCACTTGTTTCCGCAATTTGGCGCCCTTGTGTTAATGAGCGGCATCTCTGTTGTTGTGCTCTTGCCTTTTGTCCTGATTGAATGGTACGTAACAGGTGTGCCGTCTGAATTGACGTACGCACCGAACTTCATTGGTTTGGCTTATCTCGGCGTATTTCCGTCATTCATTGCACTAATTTTCTACAACCATGCAGTTGGTGTGCTTGGAGCTTCGCAGGCTTCAATATTCCTTAATTTCCTGCCGGTGGTTACGATGGCCGGAGCATACTTTTGGCTTGGTGAAACAATTACGATTATGAAAATCATCGGTGCGCTGCTTGTGATTGCTGGTGTAATTTTAACGACAAAAACGAGAAAGCCCCGCTCGGCTCATAAAAGGGTGTACAGCCGCACAAACTAGCAGTATCATTAATTTCAGGAGTGACACAATGACGCTGCGTGGAGAGATAATATCTGGAGAATTCGATGAAAAAGCAAACGCTTTTATGCTGCGGGAGGTAAAACATTTTGTCGCAGAAACAAGTCTAAACGAAAATCAGCTGACAAATCTGCTTGACTATTTGAGCAAAAATAAACATGATATTGACGGGCAAGTGCTTACGTTGTATGATCAGATGCCCGTCCGTTTAAATCAAGAAGAAGTCGGGCAGTTTTTGAATGACCTGGAAGACATTAAATCCCGTTATTATAACAACCATTAAAAAGGGGCGCGCTATATGGCACTTCTTCGGAAGAATGTGAAGCAATGCCATATAACTTATCCGGTCATACTAAAATTTTTATTGCCTGTATACAAATTCAAAAGATGATCAAGGTGCTGACTGCATTGAATTGTTCTAATATCGGTTAAACCGTAAGTCATCCCCAAGTCTATCATTTCTTTTTTTTTGACAGCAATTGCAACGCCTAAAACTTGGAGAGTTGGCTCAGGTTTAAAATCTTGCATACTAACACTTTCCTTTCTTTCAGCCCCATACTTGGGACCTTTTCCCTATAAACGCGCACAAACATTATTATGCCATGATTAAGATAGAATGCAATGGTTTCAGCAAAAGTAGTCAAAACCTTACATAAACCGACATAGATTTTCGCCGAATAAGAAAGAATTGTGTTAAAGTTATTGTCAAAATAGTTTAAAAACATTGGTTAGGGTCAAACTGTCCGAGCCTTAATTGAACTGCCCAAATCTGCGGCGGATTAGCTATTTACTAGTTATCCCATTCCTCCAACACTTCACCGATTTCGCGTTCGTGAATGACCTCATCAGCAAACCTGTCAAATTCAGTCGGCTCTCGGTTGACGATGACGAGCCGGGCACCATTATCCTTGGCGATCAGCGGAAATTGGTTCGCCGGTGTGACGCTGAGCGAAGAGCCAAGCACAATGAAAAGGTCAGCGCGTTCTGCTTCGGATTGTGCCAGCTGGAAAGCATCCTGGGGCAGCATTTCCCCAAACAATGTAATTGAAGGGCGTAATACGCCGCCACACTCACAATTGTAGGTCTCATTCACGTACGCTTCATTTTCGTATTTCTTCCCGCAAGTCTGACAGTGCACTTTTGTCAATGTGCCATGAAGCTCGGCCACGTTTTGACTGCCTGCAGTTTGATGAAAGCCATCGACATTTTGTGTAATGATTGAGTTGATCAAACCTTTTCTTTCCCATTCAGCCAGAATACGGTGGCCTTTATGCGGTTTATAGTCTTTTACAGTTAACACTCTGCTGCGGTAAAATTCGATAAATTCATCAACATTACTGTTCAGAGCCTCTGTGCTGGCAATCTTGCTTGGATCTTTTTGCTTCCACATCCCCTTGTTAGCTGAACGGAAATCAGGCAGTCCGCTTTCAGTAGACATGCCGGCACCTGTGAATACAACAGTATGATTCGACTCATTTAACCACTTTTTCATACAGAATCATTCCTCCTTAAGAAAATGTATCATGGATTACAGTCACCTCACAATTAAGTGCTATAACGTAACCCAAGGAACCATAATCATTAAATTAACAAAAAATAAAAATTGACTCGACATACGGACCAAAAACGTGATGTTTTTGTTGCTATTGCAGATCCGACAAGGCGTATATTAATACGTTTGCTGGCAGATGAGGACGAGTTGCCTCTTCACAAAATAACGCCTCATTTTCAAATAGGGCGTGCTGCTGTTTCTAAACATTTGTTAATACTCAAAGAAACGAATTTAGTAACCAACCGTAAAATGGTTTTTTTATTTGCTTTAACCCTTTTGTCCCAGCCGAACCTGTGTGAGGAAAAAAGATAATTTAAGTACATTAATTTGTCATTTACAATAGTGTATGTCATACAGTATAATAACTTCAGGAGTTGGTTAATTTGAGCGATGCACATGAACACATAGACAAATTAATGCAGGAACTGAGGCGGGGAACCATTACAATTGGGGCTTTGAGCCAACTGTACGAACCCCAATATGGATATTCGCTTGTCACAACATTAAAAGAGAAAGGCATTCAGGTAGAACCGGGAACGTTGTATCCCCTCCTTAGAAGGCTTGAAAAGCAAGGTCTTTTGGACAGCAAATGGGATACGAATGAGTCACGACCAAGAAAGTATTACTTATTAAGTGATACTGGCAAAGAAGTATTGGATTTATTACGTGTGGAATGGCAAAGCATTGTCACAAGTATGAATAATGTTATGAATGGAAGAGGGGAATCAGATGGAGATGATTGAACGGTATATTTATGCGGTCACCAAAAGGCTGCCAGAAGCCCAAAGAGACGATGTAGCAGAAGAACTTCGCGGTTTGATTGAAGATATGCTGGATGAGCGTCGCCAGAACAGGCATGTTACAGAGGCAGATGTGGAGGACGTATTGCTGGGACTAGGCCATCCAAGGAATCTGGCACGAAAATACAGAGGGAATAATAAGTATCTAATCGGCCCGGAACTGTATGATTTGTATATATTGGTGCTGAAAATAGGTTTGATTTCTGTTGTAATAGGATTTTCTGCTGTTTTTGTAATTCAAGTTATTTTAAACCCGGTTAATATATTGGATTATTTTATTAACTACATTGTTTCTTATTTCACGACCATTATTCCAATGGTTATCGGCTGGACGACATTTGGTTTTGCGTTCGTGGAATATTTCAGCGCAGGGAAGTTAGAAAAAATCAACATAGACAAAGAATGGAAACCGTCTGATTTGGCACCGATCCCCGACCAGGGAAGGCAAATTAAACGAAGTGAGACGATTATAGGGATTACATTTTATGTGCTAATCATAATGTTTCTGGCCTTTTCGAGTGATTATTTTGGGATCTGGATCTTCCAAAATGGAGACTTTTCCGGCGTGGTTCCTTTCTTAAATCAAGAAATATATAGTGCAATTCTGTTATTGGTTCTAATCGTTTTCGGATTTGGAATTGTTAAGGAATGTTTGAAGTTTAAATATGGAAAGTGGACTGTTTCACTTGTCGTGATTACCTCTATTGTTAACCTGATTTCGATAACATTGATTCTATTTATGATTACAAGTACGCAGTTTTGGAATCCGGATTTTATGAGCGAACTTGTGCAACATGGCATTGTAAACGAAGGTAGCGAGGGATACGAAGTCGTACGCCAAATTTGGGAACAAATGACACTTTGGATATTGGTTCTGTTAATAATTGGTTTAGTCTGGGATATAATTGCCGGATTTATAAAGGTTCGTAAGGCTAAGTTAAAAACCAAAAAACACTCAAAGATTTTGGGGTAGTCTTTAATGTTTTAAACTTATATCCAGTACCATTTGCGCAGATTTTTACAAAAATTAGGCTGTAAATATTTTCTGAATAATAGTACAATGAAGTCGGGGAGAATGATGAATTCACCAACCAGGGAATATTATTTTCTAAAATGGGGTGGGTTTGGTTGATGGGTATGATTGGTGTATTGGTACTTCCATTTTTTGTATATGCTCTTGTAATGGCTTTTAAATTTTCAAGAAGTAATCTCTCAAAAGATAAAAAAGAACAAATATTAGCTTATTCATCTAAATACGCACTTGGTGTATTTCCACTCGGATGGCTTATTCTCCAACTATATCACGATTTTATTGCAAGCATTCCGTATGATATTTACATGGATGCAATGTGGATATTAGTATTATTGCTATTCACTATACAAGGGTTTGCCATCAATTATTATAAAAAACAAACGGAAGCGAATCAGGGATAGCTACTGTTCTTATACATGTAGTGGCCATTCTGGAAGAATAGAAGGGAGAAGAAGTATGGCTTTGCCTGTATGTTGGTCATGTAATTATATTTTTAAATGGAGAGAAGTGTTATTTATAATTGATGGCCGGAAGAAATGTCCCAATTGTGGGGAAAGACAATACATTACAACACAAAGTAATCGCGAGTCGGGTCTCTATGGTGTTGTGCTGCCAGTGATTCCTTTTGTACTGAATGTGTTCGGATTATCCTGGATTTTAACTGGGTCGATTGCTTTTCTTGCGATGATGATTTATTTATCAGTTATCCCGTTTAAATTACAATTTACCAACTACAGAGAGCCATTATTTTAAGGCCAATAAGAAGCCTTATATCAATCTAGTCCATTTTATTTTTGAAAAAAGGTAAGTCTAATACAATGAAAATTAAGTCTTGAAAATACTTAATTTTTATTAAATTACACCTTGACAATCATATTACAATACTCTATTATTTTAAGTGACTTAGAAAGCGCATACATTCTGCTATGGCTCTCACTTTTTCCGAGTGAGCTCCCTTGCGGAAGATGTAGGAGAATTTTTGGAGTTGAATGCTGTGTATCATCAAGAAACTGTTTACGTTATCGGAGAGGCAAAATCTCCGTCCAGTAATCCCATAACCAAACAGTTTGAGACTTTTTTTGTTGGTTTTGTCATCGATAAAACGAATGGAAGGATCATTGATGCAGAGTGTACAGCCATTATTGATCTCACAAAAAAATTTGTACAATCATTGTTTGTTGATCAGTATATAACTGACAGTGAGCGGATACATGAAATCATAACAAACCGTTATTTAGGATCTTCACAGAAAGCACTGCTTGTTGCTTATAGGCATGCTTTGAAAAAATTTGAAGAAACGTTTAATGAATAAGGATTAACTTAAACTGCTTTATCTATCAATAAGTAGATAAAACCCAGTTGACCAGGAATTTATTCTGTCAGCTGGGTTTTTCTGCTTTTATTAGGGTTGGTGACATAAGGTTCAGTAACAATACCATGGGGAAGGGGAGCTTTCATGATTCAAGATGGATTTTTATACTTGGGGTTGATGATTGGCATAGCCGGGCTTATCGCATATATTGAAAAAAGTTCGGACAGCAAGCTGTTTAAATACGTACCTGGGATAGTTTTAATTTACATTGTTGGAGCAATTTTAAAAACAACTGGGGTCATTGGTGATACGGAAGCGATTGATAATACATATGGTACAATTCGGGACGCAATTTTACCCGCTTTGATTTTGTTGATGCTACTGAACTGTGACCTGAGAAAGCTGGTCAAACTAGGCCCTAAAATGCTGATTGGTTATTTTACGGCAGTGCTGAGTATTATCATCGGTTTTACAGTGGTTTACCTTCTGTTCCAGTCTTTTTATGCACCTGAAACGTGGCAAGCATTTGGTGCATTGGCGGGAAGCTGGACAGGCGGGTCTGCCAATATGGTGATTATCCAGGGTATTCTGGAAGTTCCGGAAAATATATTCGGTTATGCACTCGTGATGGATACGATTAACTATTCAACATGGGTTATGATTATGTTCTGGCTTGTGCCGTTTGCGGCTGTGTTTAACCGTTGGGCAAAAGCGAATACATCACATCTCGATGAAGTCAGAATGGAACTGATGGAAGAACAGGAAAATAATAATGAAAATACATCGTTTGTCCATTTGATGGGTTTGTTTTCGATTGGGATTTTTGGTTCCGCGGTGGCAACAAAAATTGGGGGCTTATTGCCGACATATGGCGATATCGTCAGTGCTCTGACATGGACAATCTTTATTGTGTCGGTTGTCGGTGTATTGCTTGCCATGACACGTGTGTCCAAAATTCCTGGTTCCTTGGATGTGGCCAATGTTCTGTTGTATGTGGTAATTGCATTGATTGCGTCCCGTGCGGATTTCACACAGCTGTTTCAGGCGCCGATATACATTCTTTCAGGGTTTGTAATCCTGTTTATCCATGCATTGTTCATGGGACTGGCGGCCAAAATCTTCAAGCTTGATTTGTTCACGCTTGGGGTATCCAGCCTGGCAAATATTGGGGGCATGGCTTCAGCGCCACTGCTTGCCGGTACCTATAACCGTGCATTGATTCCAATTGGAGTCGTAATGGCCCTGGCTGGATCATTTCTTGGAACCTATTTTGGTTTACTGACAGCACAAATTTTATCGATGCTCTAAGATAGGTTGGGACAGAGGGTCTGACCCCTTGTCCCAAGAGGGGGTTGTTTTTTGGAAATTACTGAAGTCCACACAAATAAGAAAACTATACCATTAGGAAAAGTATTTAAAACGTCGTTGAGAGAGGTTACTGAAATTGAAGTGATTAATATAGAGATTCAATTGGAAAATGGTGTTTTTGGAATTGGGTCTGCTGCGTCCACTTGGCAGATTACGGGTGAATCACTCGCCAGTATTCAAGCAGCCATTGAGGGACCTATAAAACAAGTCATTCTCCATCACCATATTGAGGAACTGGAAGATATTTTAACAAACGTAGTGACAAGCTGTGCCGGCAATACAAGTGCCAAGGCTGCGGTTGATATTGCGCTCCACGATGCTTATTGCAAGTATTACGGTTTGCCGCTGTATCAGTATCTTGGTGGCGGATCAGTGTGCCCTGAAACTGATATAACAATAAGTATAGATGAGCCGGAAGTTATGGGACAGGATGCAATAGAAAGGCTCAGACAAGGCTATAACACGCTGAAGATTAAAGTGGGTAATGACGAACGATTGGATATCAGCCGGATCGAGAAAATACGGGAAACGGTAGGTGATAAGGCAGCGTTGCGTCTAGATGCCAATCAAGGATGGGACCGAAAGCAGGCTGTTAAAATCATTCGCTATTTGGAGAAAGAAAATCTGATGGTGGAATTGGTTGAACAGCCAGTGGCGGCACATGACTTCGAAGGGCTGAAATATGTTCGTCACAATGTTGATACGCCAATTATGGCCGATGAAAGTCTTTTTTCTCCGTTTGATGCGTTTCGATTGATTAAGATGGAGGCTGTTGATTTATTGAATATTAAACTGATGAAAAGCGGTGGGATTCGCCAGGCTAGACAAATTGCCGATACAGCGCAGAGCGCAGGCATTGAATGTATGATTGGCAGCATGATGGAATCATCTTTATCTGTTACCGCAGCGGCTCACCTTGCTTTTTCTCATAATAACATTACGCATTTCGATTTGGATGCGCCACTTTGGCTTAAGCAGGAGCCAGTAGAAGGGGGAATGCAATACGATGGGAAAACAGTAATACTGTCGGAGGGCCCTGGACTTGGATTTATAAACTAATTTTGCGGAGGTGCCTTTGAATGCTTGAAAAATATCGCTCAGTTTTGAAGTATGCACTAATTGTTGTTCTTGTTGCAAGTACGTTCGCCCCCGTTACAACTAACGCACATCCAAAAGGCAAGGATACCGATTCAAAGACGGATTTTATTGACGTAGCTGTAGCAACGCTGTGGTCAGAACCTGATATGAATCGTACTATCGATAGGCCTTCAACTACAAATCCGGTCGATATGTGGGAATGGACGACACGTATGTCGTTAGATCAAAAGCTATGGCTGGTGGGTAATCTTCAAACACAGGCGTTATATGGACAAAAAGTAACGATTTTAGAAGAACAAGGAGAGTGGGTGAAAGTTGCCGTACATGGACAACCGACACCTAAGAATGAAATCGGTTATCCAGCTTGGATGCCAAAAACTCAATTGGCGAATAATAAAAGATTTGAGCATGTAAATCACCATTCATTCGCACTTGTTACAGAGCCGACAACATGGCTTTATGGAAATGCTTCCTTGGAAAAAGAGTTTAAAGAAATCAGTTTCAATACCCGTTTACCTGTCATCAATCAAAAAACAGATGCCATCCTGGTAGCGACGCCAAGCGACGGAAACAAATGGATCAGTGCTGAAGATGTTTCCATTTATGACTCAGAAAGTGACATTCCTGAGCCGACTGGGGACGACCTTGTAAAATCGGCTAAGAAATTCTTGGGACTACCTTACCTTTGGGCAGGTGCTTCCGGTTTTGGTTTCGATTGTTCCGGGTTTACCCATACAATCTATAAGGCAAATGGAATCACAATTCCACGTGATTCATCTGTTCAGGCGACGCACGGAACTCCGGTAGAAAGAGAGAATCTGGAAAAAGGAGACTTGCTTTTTTTCGCCTATAATGAGGGTGAAGGTTCCGTTCATCACGTCGCCATGTATATTGGTAATGGAAAAATGATCCATTCACCAAACTCCAGCAGTACGGTCGAAATAATCGAGCTTGCCGATTCAGCATATGAAATTGAATATGCCGGTGCAAGGCGATATATTGATTAAATAGTATACTATAAGGCGGTCGGCATCCAAATTTTGTTAATTGATTGATTTGACGCTGTCTAGTAAAATTTGAAAAATAATGCCCCATGGACTTGTTGTCGTCCATGAGGCATTATTTATGTCTGTACGGTTATTCTGCTTACATTTTAATGGGCGTGTGCCGGATGGCTAGGCGGATCAGAACAAGCATAACACCAATCATTATAAGATTGTATAAAAATGACACATAAAACGGTAAGCTTATAGAGCTGAAAGGCAACCAATTAGACAAGGGTTCTCCCAGTTCTATTCCCCAAATCAAGTCACCGGTTACCATGAATAAAAGTGACAGGACAATAAAGCCTAATCCGATAACCCAGCCAAACCGGTAAAACCCGGAACCTATGAGCCATCCCGCAGCAAAATAGGTAAGAACGTTCAACGAAAACAAAAACAAGGAAGCAACCCAGTTAGTCCCATGTAGAAGCACCGATGATTGAAATATTATGTCCGGCAATTCAACACTGATGCTGTTGCTGGTAATATCGACAGCTGAGAGTGAACGTTCCAACACATCCTGAGTTCCCGTCATTTCTATCATCACGTATTCAATTCCCGTTACTGCTGCTGCGATTACAGCAATTGCAAGCGCAACGCCAATTGCAGCGATAAAAGCCCCTTTGAAATAATCTTTTCGTGTCACGCCATGGTGAGCAAAATGGGTTAAAAATCCATATGTTGAGATGATACCGATAACAAGCATGTAAATCTTGGCAGAACCATGTGAAAAGAATAAAAAGTCTCCAATTGAATCATTTATATTTACAGCCAAAACAACCATCATGATGTGAACGGCTAATAGTGATCCGAGAAAATACAGAGACCATACCATTTGCATGGTAAACATATCAAATGCGACTTTTGGAAAGAATGTTTTCTTATTCATACCGGGCCTCCTCGCTTGTCAGATAAATGAACAAATCCTGCAAAGAAATTGGACCGACTTCGAGCCCCTTTCGCTGAGCTTCCGTCCGGCGTGCATCAGCTAACTCACCATAAACCATTACGGCTTTCGTGTTGCCCAATTCCTGTTCATTCAGCTTTGTCATACCTGTGACAAATGCGTCAACTTCTTCGGCGGCACCAGTAATGGACGCCCCTTTGGAAACGAGCGTTTCATAATCCTCGTGAAGGATTATTCTGCCTTGGTCAAGTATAATGACATCATCAAATAAATAGTCCATTTCGGATACCAGATGGGTTGATAGAATTATAGTACGTGGGTGAGATGCCTGATCTTCAAGCAATTCTCTATAAAAGATTTCCCGTGCAGGTGCATCCATCCCCAGATACGTTTCGTCGAAAATGGTAAGGGGCGTACGGCTGGCTAATCCCAGCGTCACCTCAAAAGCTGACTGCATGCCTCTTGACAGTTTTTTGATTGGTTTTTTCAAAGGTAGCTTAAAACGATCGGCCAGGTAATGTGCATAGTCACGATCAAAATATGGACGGTAGCGTTCAGCGCTATTAAGCATGTCTTTTATATTTTCCGTTAATTCACTGTAGTCCGCTTCGTAATGGAAAGCAATGTGCTGCATGACAGCTGCGTTTTCAAACGGATCTTCCCCATCAATTTGTATTGAACCTTTTTTAACCTTCCGAAAAGTTGCCAGTAACGTAAGAAGCGACGTCTTTCCGGCACCGTTTCTTCCCAGCAATCCATAAATCCTGCCACTTTCCAGATTCAATGAAATATCGTTTAACGCTGTAAATTGCCTATAATACAGTGACAGATTTTTTATTTCGATATCAAACGTCATAATGGTCACTTCCTTTTACATGTTTAATGAATGCGATGATTTCGCTTTCGGATATTTCCAATTTGTCAGCTTCCCGGACAAGTTTGAGAACGTAATCATCTATAAAGGCTTCTTTCCGCGATTGAATCAATTTTTGTTTTGCGCCATCAGCAACAAACATGCCGACTCCCCGTTTTTTGTATAAAATGCCTTCCTCAACGAGCTGTGTTATTCCCTTAGAAACCGTTACGTGATTGATTTTATAAAAATTGACCAATTGATTTGTTGAAGGCGCCTGATCACCTTCCTTGAGCTGGTTATTTAAAATCTGGTCTTCTATTTCTTCACGTACCTGCATGAAAATAGGCTTGTTGTCATCAAATGGTTTAGCCAACGTGTATTCACCACCTCACCAGTTTTAACGTGGCACGGTTATATAGTTATGTATATAAGCATAATGGTTAAATAATAATTCGTCAATAGGTATAAGTTCGATCTGATATTGTCTTTGGTTTTACATCCTACAGGGAGTCATTGTTTTAAAGCCAATAACAGATAAATTGGTTTTTTCAAGGTTGAAACTGCTCATAAATAGGATGTAACCCAAGGCCTTTACAAAATTCACAATATTATTTATGATGAAGATACAAGAAAACTGCATAACCGATAAGCACTAGGGGGGCTGCCGAAAAGGTGGCTGAGAGGATTTTGTATCTGACCCTTTGAACCCGAACTGGATAATACCAGCGTGGGGAAGTGCAGTGCACGATACGAATTTAACTAAACTAAACGTGTGAACTGCATTCCCGAGGGAGTGCAGTTTTTTTGTGATAAAAATCGATGGAGGAGGAGAAAGAAATATGCCTGATAATAGTTGTGGCAACAGCAGAATCGCGGGGTGTCAATTCACGTTGTATCCGATGAGCGACAGATTCGTGGATATTATTCTCGGTGCACTGGAAGAAGTCGATACCTCAAAGGTGTGGAAGGAAACGGATGATGTGAGTACTTGTGTACGTGGGAAAATGGTGCATGTATTTGATGTGAGTAAAGCTCTTTTTCTGCATGCGGCAAAGACGGGCGAGCATGTGGCGATGAGCGGGACATTTTCAATCGGTTGTCCGGGAGATACGGAAGCGGATGCCTATATGGATGAAACGGATGCACCGCTTAATGAACAAAGGTCGAACGAAATATCCCAGGAAGCAGGGTGCAAATTCGCTTTGTATCCGATGGGGCGTGACGATTATATGAATGCAATCTATGAGCAGATTGATCTTTCCAAGCATCGTAAGGTAAAGGTGAGCGGCACTCATTACGCAACAAGACTTGATGGGGATGTGTCAGATATTTTTAGTGCCCTGCAAGCGTCTTTCACCAGTGTGCAAGAGAAAGTATCTCACGTGACGATGACATTTACCATTTCGGCAAACAGTCCATCAAATAAGGCATAAAGGAGGAGGGTTCGTGACCAAGCAATGGAAATTGAAAGAAATTGTACTAATGTCTGTCCTGGGCGTTGTCTTTGGGGTTATTTATTTACTGTTTTTCCTGGTTGGCGAGGGTCTTCGTAATATTCTCGTGCCATTTGGACTGGCACCATTAGGCTATGAGGTTATCTATGGTGTATGGTTCATTGTCTCGATTATGGCGGCCTATATTCTGCGTAAACCCGGAGCCGCCTTTACTGCTGAATTCATTGCAGGGGTGGTTGAAGTTCTGCTTGGCACGGCAGCAGGTCCCGGACTGCTTTTATCAGCAGCCATTCAGGGAGCGGGGGCAGAGCTGGTATTCGCAATCACCAAATGGAAGGATTACCGGCTGCGGATCCTTATTCTAGCTGGTGTATCCACTGCCATAATCAGTTTTGCCTGGCATCTCTATTTTGCCGGTATGATTGCTCTTGCGCCATGGCTTCTGGCCTCCGCATTAAGCGTCCGGATCATCAGTGCGGCGCTCATCTCGGGAGTCTTTGGGAAATGGCTTAGTGATCAGCTGGCAAAAACCGGCGTCCTCCGCGGCTATGCTTTAGGAAAAGAATTACAAAGGAAGCAAAAACATGACACAGCTTAATCGACGCCAACAGGCACTCCTTGAGGTGAAGGATTTTTCCTTTTGGTATGAAGAAAACATTGCGCCATTATTTCAACACTTGAATGTCACCTTGAACCAGAATGAGGTCACACTCTTGATGGGGGCAAGCGGTACCGGCAAAAGCAGCCTGGCTCTCTGCTTGAATGGATTGTATCCGGAAGCTGTTGAAGGCATAGCTTCCGGGGAAATCGTGTATAACGGGAAAAATATTATGGAATTTGAAAAAGGCGAGCTCACACAAGAAATTGGCATCGTTTTTCAAGACCCGGATAGTCAGTTCTGCATGATAACAGTAGAGGATGAGTTGGCCTTCACTCTGGAAAATATAAAAGTCCCCGCTCTTGAAATCCATGCGCGAATCAAAAAGATATTGAAAGCAGTGGGGATGGAAGGTTTTGAGCAACATAAAATCCACGAGCTCTCAGGCGGACAAAAGCAGAAAATCGCGCTCGCTGCGGTGCTTCTGCTAAAACCGGAAATGCTGATTCTCGATGAACCGACGGCGAATTTGGATCCGGTATCGAGCCTGGAATTTATACAGCTGGTGGAAAAGATTCAAAAAGACCACCAGATCTCTGTCCTTATTATTGAGCACCAGGCTGATGATTGGCTCGAGCTGATCGACCGGGTGCTGGTGATCAGCCGGGATGGTCGTTTGGCGGCAGATGATGTACCAATGCAATTATTTACGAAACAGAAGCAGCTGTTAGAACAGGAAGGCGTATTTTTGCCGGGTGACTATTCGAGCCAGCCCACGTTACGGGAGCGGTGGATACAAACAGAACCATCACGGAAACGTATTCTTTCCATCCGCAGTCTGTCTTTTTCTTATCGTAATCATGAAATACTAAGGAAAGTAACTTTCGATGTCTTTGCCGGGGAGTTTTTGGTCATAGCAGGAGAGAACGGTGCAGGAAAATCCACGATGCTTCAGTTGATGGCTGGTCTTCTGTCCCCCAAAGCAGGCAACGTTTGCTTGTTTGACCGTCCGCTTGCTAAATGGAAAGAAAAGGCACTACGAAAGAGGATAGGGTTTGTTTTTCAAAATCCTGAGCACCAGTTTATCACTGATACCGTTTATGATGAATTGACCTTTGGTATGAAACTTAATGGTGTATCGGATCAAGAAATGGAGAAAGCGGCGGCTGACTTGATGGAGCAATTCCATTTGACACCGTATCGACTTAATAATCCTTTTTCCTTAAGCGGTGGCCAAAAGCGCAGGCTCAGTGTAGCGACGGTTCTTGATGAGACACCGGATATTTTGTTGTTCGATGAGCCGACATTTGGCCAGGACGCCGGTACTACAAGTGAATTGATGGATTATGTGATGGACCTAAAGGCAAAGGGGACAGCAATTGTGTTTGTTACCCATGATATGAATATTGCCGACACTGCCGATAACATTGTCGTTCTCAAAAAGGGGAAGGTGGCATTTTCCGGAAGCCCTGATTCCCTTTGGAAACAGAAAGGGCTTCTATATGAAGCGAGGTTGCGGATGCCGGCAAGCGTACGAAAAGGTAAAGGTGAACTGCATGGTCTCATCCATTAACCCGTCCCTCAAGATGTTTACTGTGTTGATTCCCGGCATTGTCCTCGGATTAACTTATGATGTCTTTACACCGCTTGTGTATTTAATGTTTATCCTGGTTGTTACTTTTACGATGACCACGATTCCGTTGTTGCGTTGGCTGAAGTTTTTCAGCCCATTTCTTCTCATTGCGGCAGGTTTTGCATGGATGACCATGCTTTATACCAATCAGGCGTTCTCCGGCGGCGAGGTAATCTTTCGTTTATGGATGCTTGAGGTGACAACCGGGAGCCTTCAAACCGGGTTAAGCGTTGGTTTCAGGTCGCTTTGTTTTGGTGCGCTGTCTTTAATGTTTATTCTGACAACCGATTCGACGAAACTTATGCTGAGTCTTATGCAACAATGCAAACTTCCGCCGAAACTTACGTATGGCATCCTGGCCGGTTATCGGTTTCTGCCGATATTTCGGCATGAACTGAAAATTCTTCAACAGGCACACCGGATCCGCGGTGTTGCCAGAGCACGCGGTATCAAAGGAAGGGTGAATCAATTCCAGCGTTATGCCATCCCGCTTTTAGCTAATGGCATCCGTAAAGCCGAACGTGTCGCCATAGCAATGGAATCTAAAGGCTTCACCGGGGATCCTGATCGTACACATTATCATAAAATGATTGTCGGAAAGCGTGACTGGTTGTTTTTCACATTAATGATTGGCGCCTTAATCACAGTATTCGTGCTGTCGTATCATTTGGGTTACCTGGAAATATTCGGGAGGTCTTTTGGATGAATAGATCGGATGAGTTGACTTTTTAATTTGATGTAACTATGGTGATTACGTCAGGAGAATACACAAGGAAAAATCAGTAGCCGATTTACCGTTTTTTCAGAAGCAGAGTAAAACTAGACAATGACTACTATAGGAGATTAAAAGTATATATTTGATTGAATTGGAGGCAATAGATTGAAACAACAAACACAGCTTGGAAAATCAGGTATATATATCAATCCAATTGGACTTGGAACAAATGCAGTTGGAGGGCACAATCTTTATCCTGATTTAGATGA
Source organism: Lentibacillus persicus (assembly GCF_900112705.1). GTDB lineage: Bacteria > Bacillota > Bacilli > Bacillales > Amphibacillaceae > Lentibacillus > Lentibacillus persicus. The sequence goes on along the minus strand of NZ_FOMR01000007.1, from coordinate 124,589 downwards.
AGAAACAGGTAAAGAGCTTGTTCGCACAGCAGTTGAAAATGGTGTGAATTTTATCGATACAGCGTACCTGTATGGTCCCGGCAGATCAGAAGAATTAGTTGGAGAAGCAATTAAAGAAACCGGGAAAAGGAAGGACCTTATTCTTGCAACGAAAGGATCTGTGAAGTTTGTCGGCGAGGAAATGCAAAACGATAATACACCGTCCTTTTTAAAACAAGAAGTTGAAAATAGTTTGAAACGGATGCAAACGGACTATATCGACTTGTACTATATTCATTACCCGGATGGCGTTACCCCGGGATATGAGGCTGTGGGCGCTTTAAAAGAATTAAAAGATCAAGGAAAAATCAGAGCGATCGGTTTATCCAACTTTTCACCGGATCAGTTAAAGGAAGCGAACACCGATGGGTATGTCGATGTCTATCAAGGTGAATACAATTTAATTAACCGTTCAGCTGAAAAAGAATTATTGCCTTATACATCTGAACAAAACATTTCATTTATTCCATTCTTCCCGTTTGCATCCGGATTACTGGCAGGAAAATACAATAAAGACATGACATTTAACGATTTTCGTGCCGGCATGCCACACATGCAGGGTGAAGCATTTGAAAAGAATTTGGAAAAAGTGGCACAGCTTCGGGAGATTGCAAATGCAAAACAGGCTGAGACAGCACATATTGTTCTGGCTTGGTACTTAACGCGCGATTCGATTGATGCCGTTATTCCTGGTGCTAAGCGTGCAGAACAAGTACTTAACAATTTGAAAACATTAGATGTTCAATTAACGGCGGACGAGGTTGCGAAAATTGATGGTATCTTCCAATAAGTCGTTTCTCGTCATTTGCGGGTGAGAGGAAGTAGCGTGTCGCCAAATGAACAAATAGACCTCCCTGAGTTTAGCGGCCGGGAGGTCTATTTTTTAGTAAAACTCAGTTTTGACATGGGTCTGCAGGTTTTACATACAACCGCACAAGTTATATGCTACACATATAAGATTTTCGGAAAGGAGCCATTAGAAGTCATGGATACATTTAAAGCGCTTGTGCTCGACAAAAAGGGCGAGCAAACGAATTTGGATATTAAACAATTGCAAAAGGATGACCTGCCGGACGGTGATTTAACGATCCGCGTTGCGTATTCGAGTGTAAATTTCAAAGATGGCATGGTGGCCGTTAATAACCAGCTTGTTGAATCGTACCCGCTAGTCCCGGGGATCGATTTAGCTGGAACAGTGATGGGATCTCAGGATAACCGGTTTAAAGAAGGCGACGAAGTTATTGTGACAAGTTATGAATTGGGAACAGGTCATTGGGGCGGCTTCAGTGAAGTGGCACGCGTTCCTGCTGATTGGGCTGTACCTCTCCCGGAAGGCCTCTCTTTAAAAGAAGCAATGATTCTCGGAACTGCAGGATTCACAGCCGGATTATCTGTGCAGCGACTGGAAGATAACGGCTTGGAACGAGGACAAGGGTCTGTATTGGTCGCAGGTGCTACAGGCGGTGTAGGCAGTCTGGCGGTCAATATGCTAGCCAAGCGTGGTTATGACGTAACAGCCAGCACCGGTAAATCGGATGAAAAAGATTATTTAAAAAAGATCGGCGCAAGCGAAGTGGTTGATCGTCATGAAGTCGAGGATACCGAACAAAAACCGGTGCGCAGGAAACAATGGGCCGCTGCAGTTGACCCAGTGGGCGGCAAGACGCTTCAATATATTTTGAGCACATTAGATTACGGCGGCTCTGTCGCGACAAGCGGTTTAACCGGTGGCACAGATGTCGCAACTTCCGTCCTGCCGTTTATTTCACGAGGCATCAATTGGCTTGGTATTGATTCGGTCAAATGTCCGATGGAAAAACGTAGGGATGTGTGGCAGCTTCTGGCGGACGATTTTAAACCGGATATGCATGACGAATTGGTCAATGAGGTCACGTTGGAGGAACTGCCGGATGTCCTGAGAGATATTATGGAAAGCAAAGTGCGCGGCCGGACAATTGTCAAGCTGGGATAAATCGGCCTAATGGGTCCAGTCTTGGAAAATATATAAAATAAAGTAAACCTTAGGGGATGCAAATCGCAAGTGATTTAGTATCCTTTTTTTGATATTACAGTACTCAAGGCTATTTGGGGCCTTCACTCATTGTGTAACCTCCTAATATAGTTGAGGTATGTTTAGTATTTACCTTAAAGTAATCTTAATAAAAATGGCCAAAGTTATTTCAATGGATGATTTAAAATATTCAATGTTCTGAAATTGAAAATTTTATATCACAAGTGTGTTACCATACAGACAATTAATCTAGGAGTATAAGTTAAAAGGGGGGGGCAATTACATGAAGAAGAAATTTGTCGCAGGAGTTTCGGTTGTCGTTTTAGCGGCTTCGATGTTCGGATTCGCCCATGTATTTGCAGGGGGAAACGGACAAGATAGCGGTGGGGAAACGCAAAAAGAAATGAAAAACGCCCCGAAGATTGAAACGGTCGAAAAAGTAATGGAAAAGGAAATAGAAAAATCAACGAAACCCGCTTTACTTGAGCTTGTTGACGGGATAGAAGAAGAAACAACAACGAAAATGGTATATGGAGACACTTACGAAAGAGAAGTCGAAGTGACGTTCAACGACGAAGGTGAAAAAATCGCAAAAGTGGAAGGAGCGCCGTCAGTAAACATAGACGAATATAAGAAGAAATATAAAGAATCCATCAAAAACGTTAAAGAAAAACTTTCCAAATTCTTTGCGGAACAATCCGAAAGTTTTTCGGAGCTAGCGGATTATTCAAAATGGAAACAAACAAGTTATGACGAAGGTTTCAACTATTATTTGAAGGTGCAGGAGTTTTATGAATCATGGAATGACGCAAGTATTAATATAACGGGTGAAAGCGAATCGTTGCAAAATGATTTTAGGAATATTGGTCATATGAAAGCAATTATCAATCATAATCAGTTTTCCAGGACGTCGCACTTAGGGAGACAAGGACAAGCAAAAGAAGACGTTGAACGTTCAGACCAATGGAAAGAAACACCTGAAGAAATGCGTCAAGCATACGAATATATGAAGCAAATTGTTCACGACCTTGACGTTGCTTTTAATCATGACGGTGAAGGTGAAACGTATGGCGTAACATATACATTGAATGGCGACAAGGCTTCTAAAGTCGAATCCCTTTTCAACGGTAAATAATAACGGATGAGATCATAAACAGGGGTTCAAATTTGAAACACATTTTATCAGCAATTATGATGTCCGTCTTTCTCTAATGAGAGCAGAGCTCCCCATTGCTGATTTATAAAGAGCATGTTTTGATAAAAACTTTTCAAAACATGCTCTTTCTGCTGTTTGTAAAAGTTGATGTTTAAATCATAGGTCTGGTGTCTTTTTTTGTTGGAAGTAAATAGGAGCTTTCCATATCAAACGCGCTTGGCATATTGTGACAAAGATCATCGCTTGCTTAGAAAAATATGGAAACACTTTGGGCTATAAACATGCTTTTAAACTGAAAATGGTGAAAAACAAAACTTTTTGCCTGTTTTATTTTATGTAATTTGTAGTATTCTGAAATTAACATAATTTTACTCATATTCATTTAATTGGTAGTTGTTAGACACCAATTGTGTATGTTTCACTCCAGAGTATCATTTGCTGAATTTGTGCAGCCGAGAAATTATATATAAATACAGCAAGACAATCTAAAAACGCGGGAGGTGAGCGAATGAATCAAATTATGAGTCTGACAGGTCTGTCTTTCACAGCTGCAGGAACTGTGCTGGCATATCTCAATGTGGCCACTTTCCTTGGCTTGCTGCTGTCTTTGACAGGTATAGGAGCAGCTGCTGGCGCTACAATTATGGCTTATAGAGCTACGATTTTGGCTACAAAAGCTGCAGCTGGCAGGGCTGCGGCTATTTCGCTGTGAATGAGTGAGATACGGAAAAAGTTTCTTTTTCCGTATCTCCTTCTTTTATCAGGAAAGGAGTCACCATGTTCAAAGCTTGGAAGTATGTTCGATATGACCAGCTCATGGAATACCGAAGAATGAAAGATATGATTGAAATTTCCATGAAAACGCTGTTTAATTTGATCCTTGAACCGGATAAAAAATGGTTTGTCCGATCCTTTCTGGTCTTGTCCACTATGGTGCGAGTGTTCTTTGTGCTGATCGGGATTGTTTTGTATATGACGCTATCTTTTCTATACGGCGAAGCAGGTATTATTTTTTTATTGGGATTCTTTTGTTTGGCTCACCACGTTTATTTAATGATAACGAAAATGACGGAGGGGCACTTGCACCATCTTAAAACCGAATTCAGTTATCTTTTAAGAATCGGTAATTATAAAGGAACCAGTCTAATTAGGAAACGATTATCCTATGAGATTATTAAAAAATATCTGCTGTTTTCAACGCTTCCTTTTTTGTCGGCTTTCCTGTTTATCTTGCTCATCGACCCTGGAACGTATGGCATGTTAGGGGTAGCTGTTTTGTTTGCGATCTTGAATTATCTTCTTTCGTATCTAATGCTGTACGGCCGTTTGTCAAAATCAGATTTCCCCCATATGAAAGGGCTAATTATTTTTACCGCAAGCATTGTGATAGTCCTATTGGTGACGGCAGTGGGAGCTTTTGATTCTGCAAATGTCAATATGACACTTGAGGGAATCTCCGCCCATTATGGTTCTGGTTTATTTCTGCTTTCATCCAGTTTACTAGTCCTGCTGGTAGTGGGGATACTTGGTTATATGCTACGTTATGCCGTAACGGCTAATAGCGTTCGGGATATGGTTATGATTCGTGAGCAAAAGGATAAATGGCTGGTCCGGGCCGATAAACCGTACCAGAAGTTGCTGGCAAGGACATTTCGATTTCATCATCGGCTGACAAAATTGAAAATCATGTCGCTTATCCTAATTACCGGTGTGATGGTTGCTTACCCTTTTTTACATGAACAGCCTGCAGTATCAGCTGCAATCAATTTGCTGCTATTTTGTTATTTGCCATGGCTTTATGTATTTTCGTACTCTTATTATTTATATGAGGACTTATTGAGCAAAAATAATATTTATACAACCTATTATTTGCAGAAACGTTATCGTCTTAAGCCGTACATAACCAAATTAACGTATAACTGGACTGTCTATCGAACGGCATTTTATCTGCTTTTGCCAGGGCTTCTGTTTGTACTCATATATCAGCCGATGAATCTGGCTGTGGCACTTGGCTGCTATTTGATCGTTTACTTTGCTAGTGTCCGGATTATTGTATTGCGCATCTATCAAACAGAGCGATTTTCGATAGAAGAACTGATGGCGCTTGATCCGAAAGTGATTATTTCCAAATTGCCCGATAATATTTTCCTGTTTGGACTGCCGATCGTGCTTGTCGGCCCGACGCTAACCGTACAAATTATACAGGATAATCTTTTGTATACGCATGTTTATTTTCTGGTCTACACTTTCTATATGTTGCTGTATGTGACAGCGGCTCTTTATACTGCAAAGAGTAAGGAGCATGTATATGTTAACAGTCGATAATCTGACAAAACGTTATGCCACTCAAACCATATTTGACGGTATATCGTTCGAGGTACCGGATGCCTCCTTTGTGTCGCTCACCGGCAAAAATGGAATTGGAAAAACAACTCTGTTAAATATATTGGGGGGGTCTGACCCCCTTTCAAGGTGATATACGGCTGGATGAATGGCGTTTGAAAGAAGATTTTGAAGCCTATATCAAGCATACATCACTAATTCCTAATCACCCGTTTCTCTATGATTACTTAACCGTTCGTGAGTCGATTGATCTGGTTGCAGATATAGCGGAACGAGCTGATATTAAAGAGAATGCAATGAACCTGATGAAAAATTTGGAGCTGGAAAGATATGAAGCGGAATTGGTGAAAAACCTGTCATTGGGGACGAAACAGAAAGTATCTTTTATCACATCGGTGATGAATGAACCGAAGCTAGTGTTGATCGATGAACCTTTCGTAAATTTTGATAAACATTCATTAAGTGTGATATTAGCGTTTATTCGTGACTACATAAACGATACCAAGGCCACTGTTATCTTTTCAACGCACTTGCAATATAATCAAATCAAAGAACTGGTATCGCACAATATTCATATTATCGGCAGTAAGCAAATTGAATCTGTGGAGGCAGTTAAAGCGAATGATTACCTATAAACATACGTTATGGCTTACGTCCATTCTGGCTGCCATTATCTTTATTACAGGTTACTTCATACCGCTGGAACCGTCCGGAGCCGAAAACTCATCCGATATGTATGCAGACCGGATGAGTTTTGGCGAATTACTGTCAAATAATTTAAAAGTAAGCCTTTCCGTTATCATCTTTGGCGGGCTGACGCTTGGTTTTTATTACTTAATGTATTTATTGCAAAATTTCTTATCCATGGCGATGATTATCTCTCATTTGAACAGCGAGCATTCCGTATGGAATACGCTCAGTACGTTTGTAATTCATGGGATATTTGAAATTCCCGCTATGCTGATGTCAGCATCACTGGGGCTTTATATACCAGTCAAAATTGTATATTTGCTGATAAAAAAGAAGCCAATCATCGCCGAACTGAAAAAAATACCAGCGCTGATCGGCATTATTATCCTGCTGATTGTGGCCGCTGCTGTACTGGAGGCGTTTGTGTCACCAATATTTATGAAAGTTTGAGGTGCTGCCTGTGATAGTAACAAGAGTGAAAGGCCGTTACATTTTCATCAGTCTGGTCGTACTGATGATTCTATCAACCTATATCAATTTAACGTGGGCTGGCAATACACTTCCGGAGTACAGTGAATTTATTGTCACACACAAAACGTCATTGTTTATTATTCTCGTTGTTTTCCAACTGTTCACATTGCTTGTAGTACTGCTGTTGGAAATGCTGATTTTATTTTTTATAGTCAGGATAGCATTGAAGAAGGAGACGTACATCCGAAACTTTTTAAAACCGGTCTTGATCGGGACTCTGGTCGCCAATGTGCTCAATGTTACAGTTGCCTTTTTTTATCTATCATCTGTTCAGGACGTGAACTCCATTTATCAGCTGGTTCTAAGTTCGCCGGTTAATTATGCTCTAAAACCGCTCATTATTTGTTATTTATTATTTAAGCAGGATTTGATATCCAAAAATATCCTTGATTGGATTATTGTAGGCGGTATTTACGTTATTGTTCTATATATACCAAACTTTATTTTAATCACATTTTTATAATTTCCGAAATCCGGAAGTTTAAAAAATATAAACAAAAAAGGAGAGATGAAGATGTCATCAAAAACATCCCTTTATGCCAGTATTATCATTCTAGTTATTTGCTTAATTTTGTTCGGGTACGTGGTCATTAATTATTTCTTAATGTAGACAGATGATCTACTCATGCCGGAATAACTATTACAGTCGTATAAAAGGTTGTGTCAAACGAACATGAAACGAAAAGTCGTGATAGCTGCAGTTGTCCTGGTGGTTCTGATAGCTGCAGGATTCAATTTGGCCATCAGCAATGCAAAAGAAAATCATCCGGTGGAGGTCACGACATTACAGGAGCAAACCATTTCGGATACAGTGATGACTTCAGGCACACTGACCTTCGCCGAGCAGCAATCTGTCTTTTATTCACCCGAACAGGGCGTGATCGATGAAATCATGGTTGAGGAAGGGGATGAAGTAGAAATAGGCACTGTCCTCTTCCGTTATGAAAACGAAGAGCTGGAATTTGAAAAGAAACAGAATGACTTGCAAATTCAATCGTTGCAACTGCAGCACAATGATCTATACGAGCAACACCGTAAATTGGATGAAGAGCTGGAAGAAGATGACGATAATGAACAGCTTCAACGGGAACATGATGACATTTCTTTGCAAGAAAAACAAGCGAGCTTGGAAAAGGAGCAGGCTCGCCTGCAGCAGGAGGCTCTTGAAGAGGATATCGCAGATTTAAACGTCACGAGCCAAATAGAGGGAACGGTACTGACAGTCCATGATCCTGCCCATTTAAATTCGGATCAGTCTCAGCAGAAACCGCTCCTGGAGATTGGTACGTTAGATGATTTGCGCGTCGAAACGACCATCTCCCAATATGAAACAATGAAAGTCCAGAAAGGTCAAACGGTCATCTTTACATCCGATGCTCTTCCTGATCAATCGTGGGAAGGGACAATCAGTGCGATTTCCTCATTGCCGAATCAGACGAACCAGCAGGATTCAGATGTCGTCCAATACCCAGTGGAAATTGCTGTAGAAGATGATATGAAAGGGTTAAAAGCAGGGTTCCAGATTGTTGCCGAGATTCAAACAAACGAATATGAAGCGAAAACACTGCCGCCACAAGCGGTCATACGCGAAGAGGACGCCTATTACACCTACGTAGTGGAGGGTGGACAAGCGATGCGACGTGAAGTCCAGGTCGGTACTATGACTGAAAATGCGATGGAAATAACAGACGGCCTCAGGACCGATGATCCGGTTATTAAACAGCCTGATGCTCAACTGAATGATGGAATGGACGTGTCGGTGGAATGATACAACTGCAATCTATCAGTAAAAGCTATCCAGTCGGACGTAATGTTACTGAAGTGTTGAAAGACATTGATCTGATAATTCAACAGAGCGAATTTGCGGCCATAATGGGACCGTCGGGATCAGGCAAAACAACTTTAATGAATATTATAGGCTGTCTTGATCATGCCACAAGCGGCAGTTATTACTTAAACGAAAAACTGGTTACTGGTTATAGCGAGAAGGAAGTCGCACATATACGGAATCGGGACATCGGCTTTGTGTTTCAGCAATTCCACCTTTTGCCTCGCCTCAGTGCATTGCAAAATGTAGAGCTTCCGATGATTTATGCGGGTATCCGAAAGAAAGAGCGCCGGCAAAAAGCCAGGGATGCGTTGCATCAAGTGGGGTTATCGGACTATGCGGTATACGCCCCTAATGAATTGTCAGGCGGTCAGAAACAGCGTGTCGCCATTGCCAGAGCTATTGTGAACCAACCGGATCTGATACTGGCTGATGAACCCACGGGCGCTCTTGATACGACGACAGGCAAGCAGGTCATGGCCCATTTTAAGCAGCTTAACAAAGAAGGAACGACGATTATTGTGGTAACGCATGAGCCGGGAATAGCCGGATATGCTGATCGGGTCATTACAATCCAGGACGGTTTGCTTCTGGACGGAAATGATATCGGACGATCGAGGGAGACGTTAACGTGAGTGTGCTGGAAAATGTAAAATTGGCGCTTTCTTCTCTTCGCTCGCATAAAATGCGTTCCGTGTTAACGATGCTCGGTATCATTATTGGCGTTGGTTCTGTAATGGCCATTGTAGCCATCGGACAAGCTGGTGAGGAAACGCTGAAATCCCAAATCGCAGGGACCGAACACACGGTTGAACTCTTAAACATGCCGGATGAAGGCGATCTGCAACATAATGCCACTCCTGTGACAGACCCTTTCACCGAGGAAGATATCCGCACAATCGAACAGATTCCAGAAGTAACGGAAGTAGTTGCCACTAGCTCCGAGTTCAGCAATGTGCGCTTCCATGAGGAGGTGCTCGGTGCTTCGGTGAAAGGCATTAATCAGGCCCATATCCAGGTGCATGGAATGGAAGCGGCGGAAGGACGGCTGTTGCAAGCGGCTGATTTTCTGGGTGCCGGCAACCATGCCATGATCAGTGCAGTCGTTCGTGATGATTTATTTGCTGACACAAGCCCGATTGGGGAAATTATGTATATCAATTCCAGTCCAGTGAAAGTTGTTGGGGTACTGACGGAACAGGAAGGTTTAATGGACTTAGGTGAAACTGAAGTGTTTCTGTCACGGAATACATGGCGCAATGTGTTTAGCAAGCGCAACATTAATCAGGTTACCTTGAAGGCAGATAGCGCTGATGATTTACAGGTCGCCGGGACAAAAGCAGCCAGTTTACTGAATCAAACCCACGGAACGGAAAACGAATATCAGGTCGTCAATATGGACGAAATTATGACCGGTATTGGTCAGGTAACACGCGTAATGACGATTGTAATTGGAAGCGTTGCCGGTGTGTCCCTGTTAGTGGGCGGCATCGGTGTTATGAATATTATGCTCGTATCGGTAACGGAACGTACAAGAGAAATCGGCATTCGAATGTCACTTGGTGCAACACGGGGACAGATTTTAACGCAATTTTTAATTGAATCGGTTACACTGACGGTGATTGGAGGGTTGATTGGCATATCGCTCGGGCAAGCATCCGCTATACTCGTTTCGCAGCTGGCTGGCTGGACGGTTCAAGTATCCCTGCCGGTGATGTTTGGCGGGTTGATCTTTTCGATGTTTATTGGTATTCTCTTTGGTATTATACCGGCTAACAAGGCATCGCAATTGGACCCAATTGCATCATTGCGGTATGAATGACTTAATGGGTTTGGATGCTCAAGAAAAACTTGGCTATATCGAATTACAATTAATCAGTGTAAGGTGATAAATTCAAAATGCGAGATATGACAATAATAATTTCGCGTCCATGTGGAAGGGGGAGCCCATGAGGGTTATTGGCTGGATAGGGGTATTGCACGTTGTTTTTATCGTAGCTTGGATGGTAATAAATGTTATTTTTGGTATTTTAAATCCTGTAACATTAGGTGAAGGCGATTCAAATGCAGAAATAGGCGTTTCGTATTATATTAATTTCCCAGGTTTTTTAGGATTGGATCATGGCAGTAAAGCGCTGGTAATGTTAACATCTGTTTTATTACCCATTGGCTTATTTATGTATTTAAAGAAAAAGAAAGATTTTATGTTACTTAATTTAATAGCATTAATTGCAGGGTGTATAGGTTTTGCGTTTTATGGAGCATCACTTATGCTTCAAGCAACCGCTGCTGAATATGCTTTTAATTTATACGGTTCAAGTGATGATGTTTTCGCACGCTCATTTTCTGTTTTTTTATACGAATGGTCGATGCTTGAAGGCGGTCTTTCTGTCAGTATTTATATAATAGCGAATCTATTTTTAGCTGCATGGGTGATCATTCATTCTCGTGGTTTACATATTTTGGATTCTTCTCGGAAGCTTAGTATGTTTGGTTATATAGTTGGATTTTTACAAATTATTGGGTATTTAATCTCTTGGTTCTTTTTAATGCAAGCAAATCAGAATATGCACGATTTTAATGAAGGCGTGGGTTTGCTGTTTATGGTATGGATTTTAATTATTAGTATTAAAATGATACGAGGTAAAATAACAATTTAATTTATCATACACCCATGCAACATTGTGTTTTAAACCATAGTAATCTCTAATTAAGTCGTTAAATAAAAACGCTCAGCATATGTCTGAGCGCTTTTATTATATTGTTATCACTCTGCTGTTTTATGTTAATCCTCAATGTAAAAGATTCTGGTTTCGCGCGTGACTTTGCCTGCCCTGTTTTTAGCTTCAAATGTCACGACATGGAATCGCTCCTGCAGTTCTTCAGACAGTTGCAGAGACACTGTCGATGTTTCGCTGTCGTACTCGGGTTCGTAGTCGATGCCGTCCACGATTACGTTAAAGCTGTCTGCGTCAACTGGTGCGCCTCTTTTTGTTGCAATTTCAGCCTCCAGTAGCGGTGTTCTGCTGCTGACAGCTTCTCCCATTTCAAGATCCGGCTTAACAACAGGACTTACACCACGTTTCGATGCATCATGTTCTGCCGCACTTTCGACTTCATTAAGAACACGCAGTGCGTTTCCGCCAAGCAGCTTTTCAATTTCTCGGCTTGAATAGCCTCGCTCGACCAATTCCTCGGTAACTTTAGGCATTTCTGCTGCATTTTGCAAGTCTTCAGGCATCGAAGCCCCATCAAAATCAGAGCCGAGCCCGACATGGTCAATCCCAATCAAATTAACAGCGTGATCGATATGATCGACGATATCGTCAACAGAGCCTGTTTCATCATTTGTCAAGAAGGCCGGATAGAACACAATGTTGATGAGCCCGCCATTCTCTTCAAGCGCCAGAAGCTGTTCATCCGTAAGATTGCGTGGATGTGCTTTCACAGCATCTACTCCAGAATGGGATGCGATAACAGGTGCATCAGTCACGTCGAGCACATCAAAGAACGTATTGCGTGACATATGCGATACGTCGATTGCCATACCAATAGTATTCATTTCGCGTGCGACGTCAGCACCCAGTTCTGTGAGGCCGCCTTCCGATGGTGTTCTTTCGGGATCACCATAAACTCTGTCAGTACCTTCACCGAGAGCATTTGAATAGTTCCAATTGAAACCGAGAACCTTTATGCCAAGGTCGTTATATTGATGCAGCAGCTCGATGGCATTGTGTTCCTGCAATGAGTAGGCACCTTCAATGGTCGGGATAGCTGCTATTTTATTATTCCTGACTGTCTGCTGGATTTCTTTGGTGGTGGATGAGATGTTGAAGTCTTCGGGGTTTTGTTCTTCTGTCCAATATAATGCGTTAATCAAAGCTAACGTTCGGCTGATCGTACGGGGGTTGTTGTCATAATAACCTGATGTATAGGCTGCAAAAAACGGTGCATCAATTCCGCCCGTCTGAGCTTTGGGTATGTCTAGGTGGAATGATGTTTCCTCCCCGATATCGTTTACCGGCAGCCATGTTTCGTCATCGATCACGTTCATCATCGTGTCGCTGTGGCCATCGACAACAGTCGAGTTAAAGTGAATCGACTCAGCATCCTGCACTTTCACAGGCTGTGCAAGGACAGAAGTAGCATTGAATGTTAGAAACAAAGCGGCCACAATCAGATACGCTAACTTGTTTTGCATAAATTTTCCTCCCTTCGTTATGTTATTTATTATTCTACTATTTTATTCCATATACACAATAGAGCGAACGAAGTGATTATTATGCGAAAATTGCTGAAACGAAAGAACGATTAAGGCCACTATATAATTCGAAAGTTGTGTAATTTTGAAAAAATTGTCCGTAATAGAGGAACGATGTGCGAAAGAAGGGGGAGGGCGAAATCCTGGGCTGACGTCATTGCAAGCTCGAATGTAGTCAAATATGTATTGGAAAACGAGTTGGACTACAAAGTTGAATTGATGCAAGTGGAACCGGGTCTAATGTTCGCAAGTATTGCAGATGGCAGTGCGGACGCCATGGTCGGTGCGTGGCTGCCATCAACACATGCTGACTACTATGAAAAGTATGAAGGCGACTTTGAAGACCTAGGCGTTAACTTGACCGGGACAAGAAATGGTCTCGTTGTTCCTGAATATATGGACGTTGAGTCAATTGAGGATTTAAAAGCCGATAGTGAGTCTTAATACGTACGAAAAAAGCACGTAAAAATGCGCTTAAGAATTAGATCTTAATGAAATACAGGCATACCGCTGACTTGGCGGAGTGCCTGTTTTATTATTTGTTCATTATTTGATTGTTCCGCTGATGACCTCTTCTTTGTGAGCCGTGAAGGCACCGAGAACTTCATTCTTTTCTTTCTCAGGCACATTGAAATGATCGAGCGTGTTAGCCAACACTTTCCCCGCTGCATCAAATTCTTCCTCAGACAGCTTCATGTGGTAATGCGTTGGCTCCAAGTCCAGGCTGTCATCATTGGGGATTGTGCTGACGTATTCATAAGGCCCCCCAGCTTTTTCGGCAACCCATAAAGTTGTCAAAACGATAAAACCTGGTTCTCTCCATTTTCGATTGGCATACCAGTCTTTGAGAAAGGGATTGGAAGAACTTTCTCCTGCCACCGGATCTTTCGCCAATTCTTTAGCGAAATGGTGAACGACAGCTGAAATATTATAGATTCCCCCAAGGCGTTCGTACAAAGATTTTTCAGACATAACAATCTCCTCCTTCTCTAAATTACATACTTTAATTCTAATACCCTAAATATTCTGAATCAAACATTGGGATTGGGGCGATTAAGTGGTACAATTCAAAATTACCACCTCGTCAATAAAAACCAGAGCTTATTTCAAGGTTGGGTTTTCTTGTATATAATGTTTTTTCACAATTATTGAAACGATTTTGAATCAGCTGCCGTCTAAAGGCAAACTAATTAAATCAAGCTGAAATGAGGAGGCGTCATGGAAGAGGGAAAGAAGGAAGAGATTTTAGAGAGGGTTATGATCGACTACGGGAGTGAACTCGTCAGACTGGCATTTAGTTACGTCAAAGACCAGGAAACTGCAAAGGATATGGTTCAGAACACCTTTATCAAATGCTATGAAAACCTGGATAACTTTCGTTCGGAGTCATCAGTAAAAACCTGGCTATACAGAATTACAATTAATCAGTGTAAGGATTATTTAAGAAGTTGGCACTTTCGAAAAGTGCAGGCCAAAAGTTTTCTGGAAAGCGCGATTGGAACTATTTTACCTTCAGCAGAAGATAAACTGATTAAAAATGCCGAATCCGAAGAAATGAAGCGTCTAATCTTCTCTTTGTCCCAAAATTATAGGGAAGTTATCTTTTTGTATTACTATGAGTCTTTATCCATTAATGAGATATCCGAAGTAACAAAACTCAACAACAATACAGTTAAAACAAGATTAAGAAGAGCAAAGCAAAAGCTGAAAGTTTTAATTGAGGAGGGTAATGCTTATGGATGATAAATTTAAGAAGGAGGTTTTTTCGTATTTGGAAAATGGGGATTTGACCTTCACGGAAGAAGACAGGATTGAAACGTTAAATAAAATTCAGAACAGGAAAAATCAAAAACAAGACAGCAATAAAACGTTACTTAACATAGGTAAACATTATGCCGTTCCTGTATTAGGTTCTGTAACGGCAGTAATCTTAGCAATTGTTCTGCTGCTGCCGAATCTGAACGGTGGCAATGTAATGGTTCAGGAAAACGAACGGCAGGCATCTCAACAAGAGGTTTCATCTTTTTCGGTGTTATTAATGGGGAAAAATTCTGCTGGTGAAACGAATCGCAGAAGCCATATTAACATCGTACTGACTTACAACAGCGATGACAACAGTATGAATGTCGTGTCCATCCCCCATGAAGCGCGTGTCGACATTTATAATTCTGAAGGCGAAATAATCGATAAAGATAAGTTAATGCATGCCTCTGCTTATGAGCCGGATCCTGCAGCCGCTGTCACAACAGTTTCGAACCTTTTGGATATTCCAATCGACTATTATGCCAGCTTTTCTGAAGAGCAGCTATATCAGAAGTTAGGAATTGGCAGGGAGGAAGTGCAGGGGAATCGGAAATTAATGAGTGAAATGGGTGATTTAATTAAAGAGCAATTATCTGCATCAGATATAAAAGAACTTCTGGAAGAAAGCAGTCAAACCAATATGACAAGAGATTCATTAAATCAATTGGCGGACATGAACGTGGAAAATGCACATGTGACCGATATGGCAAAAGGGGCAGAGGAAACAATCATTAACGACGTCTATTATATAGAAATTAATCAACATTTATTAGAAAAGACCTCTAATATGTTAAAAAATCACTTGAACAATCATTAAAGGTTTCCTGTACAGTCATTTATACTAAGATGTAACGAAAAGAATGAGCCCATTTTGATGAATATTTATCAAAATGGGCTCAACATATGCTCAGCACCAATCTGTGCGAGTATAAGAAAAATTTAACTTGTCGCGCCCATTCCGCCATCGACGCGATATTCCGCACCTGTAATAAACTCGCTTTCATCTGAAGCTAAAAACAGAACTAAATTTGCAATGTTATTTGAATCTGCATAGCGTCCCAGAGGAATGCTTTTCTTAATTTCTTCTTCTACTTTGTCTACTTCGTTCCCTTGGCTTTCGCCTTGACCTTTATGGACGGTTTGCATCATTTCGCCTGAAACCGGTGCGGGATGTACCGAGTTAACCCGGACGTTGTTTTCTGCGACTTCTAATGAAGCTGTTTTAGTCAAACCGACAACCGCATGTTTCGATGTGGCATACGGTGTCATATTCGGGCTTCCTCTTAATCCATCTACCGAGGAAGTGTTAATAATGCTTCCGCTTTGTTGGTTTTTCATGACCGGGAGAACATATTTCATGCCAAGAAAGATTCCGGTTGCATTAATGGACAGCACCTTATTGAAATTATCCAATGACTGTTCATCAAGCGGTCCGACTTCGCCGATGATGCCTGCATTATTGAAGAAAATGTCCACTGAACCAAATTTATCGACTGTCTGATCCACATAGTTTTTTACATCATTTTCTTTCGTTACATTTGCTTCAACGGTCATAACATTGTCGCTTGATAATTCATTTTTAGCTTGTTCCAATCTTTCCTTATCCATATCAACTAATGATACTTTGGCACCTTCATTCAAAAAGAGTTGTGCTGTTGTCTTGCCCAAGTTTCCAGCAGCACCTGTAATGATTGCGACTTTACCATCCAATCGTCCCATATTTATCGCTCCTTATCTGTCTATTTTCGGTATATAGATGTTTTCCCATGGCTTTGTTTGATAAAACATTAACTGCTTCTGTTAACGCTTTTGGATGATTTAGCTATTGCCGGATTGATTGTGATATAATAAGTGTAAAGAAGTAAGAATGTAAAGGGGTGTTAGATTATGGAAGTATCAAGAATGAGTTCCAAAGGCCAAGTAACAGTACCAAAATCGATTAGAGAAAAACTGAAACTGGATGAAGGAGACCGTGTAGCTTTTATTGAGGATAATGGAAAGATTGTCATCACGAAGGCCAGTATTTTAGCTTTTCGTGAATTACAAAAAGAAATTGGTCAAGAGGCCGAAAAAGCAGGCATTACAGAAGATGACTTACAAATTGAACTGGAAAAAGTAAGAGAGGACATGTGGGATGAACGAGGAAAATGAAACGCTGAGAGTATTTGTTGACAGAATTAGAAAAGTTGAACGACCTACCTTTTAACATGGTATAATAAATTAAGGATGGTGATTAGTTATGATTGACAGGAAAGAATTACATCGGTTAGTGGATAAATTACCAGAGGAAAAATTGCCTCGCATGAATGACTTTTTTCGTCATTTATTTGATGAAGAGGAATTGGAATTGAACGATGAAACAAAAAAGGAATTGGACGAAGCCCGTGAACGCGTCAAAGACGGGAAATATGTTACACTGAATGAACTATTAGAGGAAACCCGGGATGTATGAACTAAGGGTTGATAAGCAAGCGACCGATAATATACAAACATATAGTCCCCACCCCAGTTTTCTGATATCATAGACCTATATGACTCGTCTTGGAGGATGTGCAACATGGGGAAATTGACATTACATGAACTCGAATCCCACTTATGGGAATCGGCGAATATATTACGTGGGAGTATTGACTCCTCTGATTATAAGAATTACATATTTGGTTTATTGTTTCTGAAACGGTTGAATGATGTGTTTGTGGAGCATGCGAGGGCGGTTGAGCACGAAGAGGGCGATGATTTTGCCTGGCATGACCGTGATGAGCATCAGTTTTTCGTCCCTGAACGTGCGCGGTGGGCGAATATTCAGAGCCAGACGCAGGATATCGGCAACAGCATCAATAAGGCGTTTGAAGCGCTTGAGGAAGAAAACACCTCCCTTGAAGGTGTTTTGGCCAATATTGACTTCAATGAAAAGGACAAGATTCCGGACAAATTGCTGTTGCAGCTTGTTCAGCATTTTTCTTCGATTGACCTTTCCAATGCGAATCTTTCCGAACCGGATATGCTGGGGCGCGCCTATGAATACCTGATTAAACAATTTGCGGATGATGCGGGTAAAAAGGGCGGCGAATTCTACACACCAAGCAAAGTCGTTGAATTGATTGTGAAATTGATTAAGCCTGAAGAAGGCATGCGTGTCTGCGATCCGACAGCGGGGTCCGGCGGTATGCTGATTCAGTCCGTCGATCATGTAAAAAGTGAAGGCGGCGATGCACGGAATTTGTCGCTGCATGGACAAGAGCGGAACTTGAATACGTGGTCTATTCTGAAGATGAATCTGCTGCTGCACGGACTGAGTGATCACCGCATTGAACGCGGTGATACGATTCGTGATCCAAAATTGCTTGAAGAAAACGGGGAATTATTGCTTTATGACCGCGTCATTGCCAATCCGCCGTTTTCATTGAAAAACTGGGGACGTGAGGAAGCGGAAAGTGATGAGTACGGTCGTTTCCGGTTTGGCATTCCGCCGAAAAACGCCGGCGACTACGGTTTTGTCCAGCACATGATTGCAACGCTTAATCATGAAGGCAAAGCCGGTGTCGTTATGCCGCATGGTGTGCTTTTCCGCGGCGGTGCGGAAGGGAAAATCCGACAGGGCATATTGGAAGACGATTTATTAGAAGCGGTGATTGGTCTGCCGACTAATCTTTTTTATGGAACGGGAATCCCGGCGAGCATTCTGATTTTTAATCGTAATAAAACGACTGAGAATAAAAACAAGGTGTTTATCCTCGATGGATCCAAGGATTACGAAGAGGGCCGAAATCAAAATCTGCTGCGTGATGAAGATATTGAGAAAATCGTCTCAGCTTATGATGCGTGGGAAGACAAGGAGAAATATTGCCGGGTTGTTGACCTCGAAGAAATTAAAGAGAATGACTATAACCTAAACATCGCCCGTTATATTGATACGACTGAGGAAGAAGAACAGATTGATGTTAATGAGGCACTGACCGAACTCCGAAAACTGGAAAACAAACGTGACGAGATTGAAGACAAGATGTACGGGTATTTGAAGGAGTTGGGGTATGGTGAGTGAATGGAACAGAGTAAAATTAGAGGAAATTGCTGAAATAACAGGCGGAGGAACACCAACAAGATCAAATGAAGACTATTGGAATGGTGATATTCCTTGGCTGACTCCAACAGATGTAACTCGAAATAATAAAAATCATTTAAGCGAAACAGAAAATTATATTACTGCGGTTGGATTAAGAAATAGTTCAGCAAAATTAATACCGGAAAATAATGTTTTAATGACTAGCAGAGCAACAATAGGAAAAAGCATCATCAATAAAATTCCTATGACTACTAATCAAGGATTTGCTAATTTTATATGCAATCGAGAGAAAGTTCGTTCAGAGTACTTATTATATTTGTTAAATTCAAAAGCTAAAAAGTTTGAACAACTGGGGTCTGGGAGCACATTTAAAGAAATAAGTAAGGGTGAGTTGAAATCATTTGTTGTAGACTTACCGCCAATAATAGAACAACAAAAAATAGCAGCCATTCTTTCTTCTGTCGATGAGGCGATTGAGAAAACCGAGCAAATCATCGAGCAAACAGAAAAAGTGAGAAAGGGATTAATGCAGCAGCTTTTGACAAAAGGGGTTGGGCATAAGAATTTTAAGAAAACTTTAATTGGTAACATACCAGATAGTTGGGAACTCAAAAGGTTTAAAGATATTTGCAGAATTGTTAATGGCCAAGTTGATCCTAAGCAAATGCCATACTCCCACATGCCTCATATTGGTAATGCTAATATTGAGAAGTTTACTGGAGAGGTGTTGTCATATAAAACTGCTAAACAAGAAGGGCAAACAAGCGGTAAATATTTGTTTGATCACAAACATGTCCTATATGGTAAGATAAATCCACATTTTGGAAAAGTTGCTTACCCAGGATTTAACGGTATTTGTAGTGCCGACGTATACCCTATTGAACCATCCGAGGGTATTTTGCCAATGTATTTAAAAGAGGTTTTGTTGAGTCACCGCTTCATATCTTACACCACGTCGGTATCTGGTCGAACTGGAATACCAAAAGTAAATAGAAAAGATTTAGATCCATTCTTAATCCCAGTCCCTCCACTAGACGAACAGAAGAAAATAATAGATATTATAGGCAATGTGGAAGAAAGGTTGAAAAATGAAAATTTAAAACAAGATAAATTAAAAGAAATCAAACAAGGCCTTATGCAACAACTCCTAACCGGTAAAGTCCGTGTGCCAATCGATAATGAAGAGGTGGTGGAGACATGAGTATGACGCAAGACTGGAATGAAAAAGGATTAGTCGAGGATCGTGTGATTGATCATTTGAAACGTCTTGGGTATACGCATGTCAACGGAGCCACGCTTGATGCAGAGCGAAGTATGCAGTCGGATGTGGTGCTGCGCGGGCGGTTCACGGATGCACTGAAGCGGCTGAATCCGTGGCTGTCGGAGAATAACCTCAATAAAGTCGCGCGTTCGGTGACGCATATGGATGCAACGAATGTGATGGAAGCGAATCAGGCTTTTCATGGACTGCTCATTAACATGATGTCGGTACAACAGGATTTGGGAAAAGGCCGGAAAAACCAGACGGTGAAGCTGATTGATTTTGATGATATCGACAACAACGAATTTCTGGTCGTGGATCAGTTTTCCATTACGAACGCAATTGGGACGATTCGGCCGGATGTGATGGTGTTTGTCAATGGGCTTCCGCTCGTTGTAATCGAATGCAAGAGTCCGACACTTGCGCCGGATGAACAGATGTCAGAAGGGGTGAAACAGCTGCTGCGCTATCAGCGTGAGAACGAGCAGCTGTTTTACTATAATCAGTTTTTGATTGCCTCGAGCAATGACCGGGCAAGAACCGGAACGATTGGTGCGCGGCTACAGCACTTTAGTGAATGGAAAGACCCGTATCCAACGAAAGTGACCGATATTGGTGCCAATCCGTCTGCACAGGATATTTTGCTGACAGGCGTTCTGGAAAAAGAGCGCTTATTCGATATTATCCAAAATTTTATCGTGTACGAACCGGCAGACGGTAAAATCATCAAGAAAATGACGCGCTACCAGCAATACCGGGCGGTGAATAAGGCGGTTGACCGTATTTTGCATGCTGATGACCCGAAACATCGCGGCGGGGTTGTCTGGGCGACACAAGGTTCCGGCAAAAGTCTGGCGATGGTCTTTTTGGCGACGAAACTGCGGCGGATTGAACGGCTTGAGAACCCGGCGATAGTCATTGTGACCGACCGGCAGGATCTGGACCGGCAGATTACCAATACATTCCGCGTGTGCGGCTTTCCCAACCCGCAGCAGGCCGAATCGGTCGATGAATTGAAGTCAATGCTGCAGCAGGGCCCCGGAACGACCGTCATGACGCTTGTTCAGAAGTTCCAGGAAGCGGACGATGAAGAACGCTATCCCGAATTGACGACCTCTGAAAATGTCATCGTTATGGTCGATGAAAGCCACCGCACCCAATACAGCACGCTTGCGATGAACATGCGGCTGGCGATGCCGAATGCTACCTATATCGGATTCACCGGCACTCCGATTGATAAAGATGATAAGAGCACATTCCGGACGTTTGGGCCGTATATTGATAAGTATCCAATTGAACAGGCAGTGGAAGATGGTGCGACGGTTCCGATTTTTTACGAAGCGCGCATGGTCGACTTGCATGTGCAGGGTGAATCGATTGATGCGTTGTTTGACCGCTATTTCCGTGATTACTCTGAAGAGGACCGGGAGCGGATTAAACAGAAGTACGCGACCGATGAAGCGATCACGGCATCACCGAAACGGATTCGTTCGATTGTTTTGGATATGATTGAACACTATGAACACTATATCCGGCCGAATGGCTTCAAGGCACAGGTTGTCGCGGTTTCCAGAGAAGCGGCTGTCCTGTACAAGCAGATGCTGGATGAGATGAGTGATTTTGAGTCTAAGGTGATTATTTCCGGCGGCCATAATGACGAAAAAGACATGAAAGCCCATCACTTATCAAAGCAGGAGGAAAAGCAGGTCATTAAGCGGTTTAAGCAGCCAATGAAAGAAGACGCACTCAGTTTTCTGATTGTTTGTGACAAGCTTTTAACCGGATTTGACGCGCCGATTGAACAAGTGATGTATCTCGATAAGCCGTTGAAGGAGCATAACCTGCTGCAGGCCATCGCCCGGACGAACCGGACGTATGATAAAAAATCATACGGCTTGATCGTTGACTATTACGGGGTTTCCCGTTTTCTTGAGGAAGCGCTCGATATTTTTCATGAAGATGATATTAAAGGTGCCATGCATGAGATTGATGAAGAAATGCCACGGCTTGAATCCCGTCACCGGCAGGCAATGCGCTTCTTTGATTACGTTAACAAGGAAAATTCAGAAGCCTGTTTGAAAAAACTTGAGCCGGAAGATATTCGAAATGAATTCGATACAGCGTTCAAGAAGTTTTCCGAGAGCATGGATATGGTGCTGCCGAATCCAAAAGCCGAACCTTACATTGATGATCTGAAATGGCTGGGTAAGATTCGCAAACTCGCAAAATCACGCTATCACGTTGAAGCCGGCATGGACATTTCCGATTGCGGGGAAAAGGTGAAACAGCTGATTGAAGAGCATATCTAGGCGACAACACCGCACGTGCTTGTGGAGCCGATTGATATTTTATCAACCCGGTTTGATGATAAGCTGGACGAAATCGAGACACCGGAAGCGAAAGCCGCGGAAATGGAGCATGCGATCAAGCATGAAATCCGGGTGAAGCTCGATGAAAATCCGGTGCTGTACACGTCCTTGAAGGAACGGCTTGAAGAACTGATCGCCAGGCGCAAGGAGCGTCAGCTGACGATTGAAGAACTGCTTGAGGAATACCGCGATGTGATGGAAAAAATGCGCACGAATGCCGAAGAAGGCGCCGCGCATGGCTTTGAACCCGAGCAATATCCGTTTTATCAGATGCTTGCGAGCGAATTGGAAGGCTTTGAAGATGACAACGTGAAGGAACTGACCCATATTATTACCGAAATCATCGAGGAAAACCGTGTGATTGATTGGACGTTTAAAGACGACGTCAAACGCGAAATGCGCAAACGCATCAAGCGCCAGCTCCGTGCGAGCAACTGCCCCTCAAAACAGGTTGAAAGTCTCGCACGTCAGCTGATGGAACTTGCAGAAGTGCATTATAAGCAAATTGCATATTGAGCATGAAAGGTGAGTCTTGGATTTTTATCATGTAAGTCATGACGTCAATCTTACCTGATCAATAAAAAACCAATCTTCCTGCATACAGTAGGAAGGTTGGTTGCTGTGCGGGCTATTACTCAATACCATCCAGCCATTTTTCTTTTAGATCGGGATTGTTGTCAATAAACTTTTGTGCGGCATCTTCTTCATCCATGCCATTTTTAATATCAAGCATCATGCTTTGTGTATTTTCTTTCGTAATCGAAAATTGTTCAAGGAATTCATAAGCTGCAGGTGATTGTTCTTTAAAATCTTTTCCGGCGACAGAGAAAACGTCATCCGGTTCGCCAAATGTTCCTTTTGGATCGTCCAGGATCTTTATATCAAATGCATTGAATGTCCAGTGTGGCGTCCACAACGTCACAACAATCGGTTCGTTTTGCTCGATTGCGTCTGATAAAGCTGCGGACATAGCTGCACCGGAGCTTTCAAGCAGGTCCCAATTTTTCTTCAAACCGTACCCGGGCATGACGTCACTTTCCATAAGTTCCATTTCACCTGCTCCGGGACTGATGCCGGTGATCGTCCATTCCAGCTTTTCGCCAACATTATTCGTATTTTGTGCTAAGTCTTCAATCGAATTAATATCCTCCATATACGCTGGAACGGCTAAACCGAGTTCCACTTTTTCAGTAACCGTGTTTATTTTTTCAAGGTTATCCTTATATTCTTCCCAGTAGCTTTCGTGTGTTGTTGGGAGCCATGCACCAACAATCGCATCTGTTGATCCATCGTTTAAGCCGGTATATTCGACACCCACGTCTGTTTGGTTTATTTCGACGTTATAACCGATTTCTTCGAGCAATAATTTTGCCAGATATGTGTTTGACGTGTTGGACACATAACTGTCGACACCTAATGTAAGGCTTTCTTCCCCGAGGTTTCCGTTTTCATTTTGGTTATCAGCATTGTTACTTTCATTTCCCTGGCCGCCGCATGCTGCTAAAGCCATGCCTGCCAGAACAATAATCATGATGCCTAACAAACGATATGTTTTCTGCATATATGAATCAACCACTCCTTTTGTAAAGTCAACGCATGCCATTATAAAAAAGGGTTATAGAAAAACCAAATCCCGTTTTGTCCTGTTTTCGGGTGAATATAGAAGTTAGTTTGTCATATCAATATTTAAAAAGCGCGTTCTTCAAATTTGTGCATTATACTAAGATACATACGAGTTAATCACAAACTTGTTATACTATTTAGTGTGAACACCATTTAATGGAAAAATTAAATCGGAGCACAGCAGCTTCCATCAGGAAATCAATTTACTGCGGGGATTTTCAGTTTTTCCTTAAAAATTCGTCAAAGCTAAATAAAGGAGATGCATGATATGTCTGGAACGAGAAGAGAGAATATAAAAATTGGCCAAAAGGTCCAAGTTGTCCGAAAACAGGATCAGCGTACCGGAAAATTGACGGAAGGGGTTGTGGCACGACTTTTGACCAACTCAGCGACACATCCGCACGGCATTAAAGTTAAGCTTGAGGATGGGACAGTGGGGCGCGTAAAGGAAATAGCGGACGAATGAGATTAGGGGCGAGGCCCTGGTCCATTCGTCAGGCTAACCAATACAATGCAGCCCCATGCCATTAACTCGCAGCCACTCTTTCCGTTCTTCATAGTCGGGCAGAATTGACTTTACAATTTTCCAGAATTCCGGCGAATGGTCCTGAACAATTAAATGGGCCAGTTCATGAACAATTACATAATCCATTATTTTTAACGGCGCCATAATCAGCCGCCAGTTAATATAAATGTCGCCTTCCGGTGTACAGGTCCCCCAGCGTTTATGCTGCGTGCGGATGCTGATGGAAGCAGGCCGGGTGTTGAGCAGTTTCGCATAATGAGCTGAACGTTCACGCAGTTTTTTAGCTGCTTGTTTACGGTACCATTGAACGAGCTGTTCTTCCAAACTGTCGTGGACGTTTTTTTGCGGCCAATTTTTCGGAACCGTTGCGATGAACCTGCCTTGGTAAAAAGTAAGTCTGGCCGCGCTGACAGGTTCCCGGTTAACTTTTAAGCGGTAATGACGGCCAAGGTAGGGCAGCTTCTCACCGCTTACAAATTCTTTGGGCTGGATGCTCGTTTCCACTTGTTTGAGGCTTTTAATTTTTTCATAGATCCAGGGTGCTTTTTTGTTAAGGTGATGATTTATTGTTGACGTATCGGTTTTTTCAGGTGCATAGACTTCAACACCATTTACGAGCGTTACCGATATGATTAAGTCATCGCGTTCCTGCCGGTAGAGTATGTAGTCGATGGGGGTTGTACCGTATTTCAGAGTGGGCATGGTGATCACCGGCCTTCGCTTTTGAATTCGCTATTTATCCTATTATCATAGCACGTGGCAGACTAAATCAAAAGGCTGACTGACACGTGGCAAGTGTCAAATATTTTTTTAAATATGTAACATTTTTCCTTGGATTCGCGTCTATATTAAAAAGAAAAGGCGGGTTTTTTGATGCGAAAAAGTTTTTTATATTTGACGATAATAGTTTTTGGCGTAATCGTGGCAGCTTGCAGTAATGATACAGAAAATAGCGATCAATCTTCTGATCAGGCAAATGTCGAGACCGAACAATTCACGACGGAAAACAGCCAGACCTCCGAGAGTCCGGCTGACAGACAGGCGTCCGAGTCGTCCGAAGAAGCAGCGAGTGGCCAAAGTGAAGGTGATACAACTTCGGAGGCAAAAGAAATGACCGATTCAGACCGGAAAATTATATATACGGCGAATCTTCGTATTGAGGTGAAGGATTATCAAGCGACGGTGGAAGGTATTAACGCCGAGGTTACCGACCGCGGCGGTTACATAGTTGAATCAAATATGCGTGAAGGCAATGAGGACCGAACGACGACCGGACAAGTGACAGTGCGTGTGCCGCAAGAAGAATTCGAGGTGTTTGTGCAGACCGTGGAAGACAGCAGCAATCGTGTGCTGGAAAGTTCAACCTCGGGCCGGGATGTGACAGAGGAATACGTTGATCTGGAGTCACGGCTTGAGTCGAAACAGGTCGTGGAAGAGCGGCTGCAGTCATTTATGGAGCAGGCCGAGAAGACAGAAGATCTGTTGGAGATCTCAGATGACCTGGCGACGGTGCAGCAGGAGATTGAAGAAATAACGGGGCGGATGAATTATTTGGACAACAAGGTCGACCTGGCGACAGTCACAATTTACATTGAAGAAAATAACGTATCGCTTTCAAACGAAGACGATTTAAACACGTGGGAAAAAACAAAGCAGCAGTTTATGCAAAGTATTAATTTTCTGCGCTCAGCGGTTTCGGGACTGGTTGTATTTTTAGCAGGGAGTTCACCGGTGCTGTTGATTTTAGCGCTGCTTGGTTTTGCAGTTTTTTGGCTCATCAGACGACGGAAGAAAAATGAGCAGTAGATGCGGGACGCGTTGACCCGGCTATGGGACGGGGCGGTGAATTTTTAAACTACAGCGATTTTGCGGGCATCTACAGCGATTACCGTTCAAACTACAGCGATTTCAGGGTGATCTACAGCGATAATCAGCCAAACTACAGCGATGCGCTATAGACTACAGCGATTTTGCCAGTATCTACAGCGCATAATTCCAAATTTTAACAATTAATGATGCGCGTACGTCAGTAGCCATCACTTCGCAAGCCACTTGCTAAGCGGTGAGACGCCGAGGCTTTGCACGACAAGCGAAATGAGCACCGCGGAAAACGCCAGTGAGATGATCATATCACTGTTACCGGAGCTTTTTGCCTGGAGTTCCAGAATTAAATAAACCGACATCGAACCTTTTAAGCCTGACCATGAAATTAAGGCGGATTCACGCCAGCTAATATGTTGGCGCCATTCTTTGAAAAACTGTGTCGTGCCCATAATGATGCTAAACCGGACTGCTAAGGACAGTGCAAAAATAATAAATGCAAATCCCCAAGCGTTAAATTGCAGAAATTTTGCCGCTTCAATGCCGATTAATAAAAACAATAATGACAGGAGCGATAATTCAGCTATGCCCCAAAATCCGTCCAAAGTGTCTTTGAAATGATCCTCTTTTACCGTCCGGCCGTACTCAAATGACAGCATAATGCCGGCGGAAACCGTTGCAAGGACGCCTGAGACCCCGATTGCTTCAGCAAGATTGAAGGAACCGTAAGCAATGATAATACTCAACATTACCTGGTATTCCCGGTGGTGGGTGAAATGCACCGCCTTGCTCATCAGCCAGCCGAAAGCCAAACCAAGTGCTGCGCCGCCGATTGAAACAACTAAGAAGTTCGTTACAAAATTGGAGACGGTAAACGATTGGTTTTGCGTGAGCATGCCGGCAAGAAACGAAAAAATCACAATACTCGTCCCGTCATTGATCAGCGATTCACCCTCCACAACGGCAGAGATTTTTTTGCTGCCGGCGGATTCCTCAAGTATCGACACGACTGAAACGGGATCAGTCGGTGTAAGAATTGAGGCAATAGCCAGCGCACCAATGAATGACAGTGAAACGAACGGACCGCTCACCGCAAATATTACCGAACCAAGAATGGCAACGGTGGCCATGATGCCGACGGTTGCCAGAAAGGTGATAATCCCGGCGTTTTTCTTAAAATTGTCCGACGAGAAGTTATAAGCGGACGTGAACAGAATTGCCGGCAGGAAAACATGATAAATCATCTTGGCAGTCACGTCGACGGACGAAAAATAAGGGATAAAGGACAAACCGAGCCCAAGTACGACCAATAAAACGGGCACCGGCAAATAGCTCTGTTTTTTATCCAAAGTGAAGATAAGATAACCAATCAGTAAAAGTAAAATAATTTGGGATGAAGCCATGACTTATTCTCCTTGTACAGGTATTCTTAAGCGCGGTACCCCTGTTGCAAAATTATAAACGTAGGAGCATCCTATTGTCTTTTTGCCCTGAAGAGGCTTAAAATGAGGAGTAAATGAATCGTCGTAGGGAGCGCATTATCGTGAACTTAGTCGCACGCGGATTGCGGGTCGTTATAGCTTTATATGCACTGCTTTATTTCATAACATTTTTCGTGGATAACAGCATTCTGGTGACGGTGCACGCCATACTCGGGTTTATGCTGCTCGTTTTGGCTGTTGTGCATGTAAACGTTCGTCATATTAAATTGCCATTGTTTCTGTTTAGCACAGGTTTCCTCATCATGCTCGTTTCAGGTGGCCCGTTTCTGGAAAACATGGCGATCGGCTTGCGACAGATGAGTAATATCATCGGCCTGCTTGCGGTCGTTCCCGTCATCGGTTGGGTCCTGCGATCGGAGCCCTACATTGAGGATATTATCGGGTTTGCACATAATTGGCTCGACACAAGCCGCAAGTTTTATTTCGGCGTCCTGTCATTTACGCATATTATTTCATATTTTCTGTTGTTCGGTGCGATTCCGATGATGTATCAGTTTGTGGATGACATTTTGAAAAATCAGCGCGGAGAGGCGTGGGAACACTTTAAAGGCACGGCTTTATTGCGGTCGTTTGCCTTGTCAACGTTGTGGGTCATCAGCATTCCGAGTTTTGCTTATGCGGTCGAAGCAATGAACGCGTCGTTGCCGATAGCCATTTTGCAAGGGTTTATAATCGCTTTGGCGGGCCTTTTGATTGCGGTCGTTTTTTCTTATTTTGAAGAAAAGAAATACGGCATTGATGTGACGGCTGCCATTAAAAGTGAGATAGCGGTTGTGCTTAAGCACGCTTCAAACCCGAAAATACAAAAACGCCGGACAATAGAATTCGGCTTTTTGTTCATTACACTGTTCGGCTCGATTTTTTTTATGTATGAAGTGACTGATTTTGGGCTGATGATTTTGATTCCGATTGTTATTGTCATATGGGCAGGTATTTATTTTCTCGTTAAGAAACGCATTGGACGGCTTGGACATGAGGTGAAAGAATATTACCGGAGCGGGCTGGCAAGCAAAGCATACCAATTCAGTGTGCTGACATCGGCCGGTGTCATGATACACAGCTTGAATCAGACCGGCATCGGCACAGTGATTATTGATGGTGTTTATGCGTTTCAGGAAGTGCTGCCTTTCTTTAATATGCTTTACTTTTTGCCGCTTATACTTATTATTCTAGGATTCATGGGGCTGGGACCGCTGACTGTCATGGTTCTCGTTGCTGGTATTTTGGAAAGCATTTCGCTGCCATATCCGCCTGAACTGATTGTTCTGGCCGTCACGTCCGGCAGTGCAATCTCCATATTGCTTTCACCACTGATCATGCCGGTCATTGTATTAAGCGCAGCAAACGGTGTAAGCCCATTTAAAAACGGTCTGAAATTCAACTACAAATTCGCCATCGTTCTGTACGTACTCGTGCAAGTTTATGTCCAGTCGATGGTGTAGTGAGGAGAGGACGGGGTGTAACTTATGAGAATGGTTGTGACTGGCGATACGCATTTGAAGAAAGCGGAGAAACTGCCGGCTCGTTTGACGGAAGCGTGTTCGGCGGCTGATCGGATTATCCATACGGGTGACTGGCAATCGGTGGATGTCTTAGATGAGCTCTCCCAATATGGTGAAGTGACCGGCGTATATGGCAATGTTGATGATGAAGCAATTCGAGGGCGGCTCCCGGGGACACAACTGCTCGATATCGGTAAATTCAGGATCGGTGTCGTTCATGGTCACGGTGCGAAGAAGACAACGGAAAAGCGCGCAATCGAAGCATTTACTGAAGATCATCCCGATGTTATCATTTTCGGTCATTCGCACATTCCGATGATTCGTTATTTTAAAAAACAGCTGCTTGTTAACCCGGGTTCCCCGACAGCTAAACGGGCGCTCCCATATTATTCATTTGCGATCCTCAATCTCACCGAAGTAATCCACGCAGAACTCAAATTTTTCGATTGAATATTAAGCCGTGAAAAATTAATCCAACTGAATCTGGCATAAGTTTTTCCATTGAGTATAACGGGAACGCTGATAATGAAACAATCTCTTCCTTCTCAGAGCGGTTATACAGCACTTGAGCCTAATTTGTGACGATTGTGTGACAAAACGGCGAACAATCTGTTATAATAAGAATACGCTTTCATTAAAGATAGGAGATGATATAAATGGCTATCACATTGATGTTTATGGTTTTGGGTACGGTCACGCCATTTATTTTCCTGTATTTAAAGAAGAAATCCCTTGCTGCAGTGCAGACCATTCTGCTGATCGGCATGTGGCTTTACTTTATTCAGGTGATGTTCATGTCAGTCGTACCTGGCGCATTTTCGATAACATGGCTGATGTTTTATGCAAGCCTGTTTTTATCAGCAGTCGGATGGGTGATGTTCATCATTAACATGGTTAACACATCAGAAACGTACAGAGGGCTGACCGGTAAACGCATATAAAAACCTCTTTCCAGAACGGAAAGAGGTTTTTTTGCTATTAACGATGCTATTCATTTTTACATAAAGCCGAATGACATGGTAAACAGGGAGCCGGCAATAAGGATGGCGAATACGACGGCACCGTGGAACATCATATTCCAGGGTGCGTGGCCCATTCCCCGTTCAGTCAAGTGCATGAACAAAAAGAGCTGAATGACTGCCTGGAGAATCGCCAGTGCGAAGATCGAAATAATGATCCACATGACCGGCAAATTGGATCCAAGCGCTGCCCATGCTGCGACAAGCGTCAGAACAACTGACGTCACATATCCTATAATGTGCTTGACCGGAATATTTTTCGATTGATTTGCCATATTAAATCACCATCCCTATCAAGTAAACACCTGTAAAAATGAATATCCAGATGACATCTAAAAAGTGCCAGTATAATCCAAGGACGAAAATTTTTCGGCTTGTTACCTGCGTGATCCCCCGCTGCTTGAGTTGAATTAAAAGCAGGATCAACCAGCCAATCCCAAATGTCACGTGCACGCCGTGTGTGCCTGCCAGGACAAAGAATGCTGACCAGTAGGCACTGGATGTAAGCGTTGCACCCAACGTGGCATAATGATAAAACTCATAAATTTCAAAGCCAAGGAAGCTTAAACCGAGAACGAGTGTAATGATGAGCCATGTCATCATGCCTTTTTGTGCCCCGCGCCGCATTTCATGAATGGCAATGCCGCTTGTGAAACTGCTTGTGAGCAGAAGAAGCGTCATGATCAGTGTTGTTCCGGCTGTAAATAACTCAGCAGGGGGCGGGGCCTCCGCTGTGCGGCCGAACAGCACAGCATAGGTGGCAAATAATGTGCCGAACAGTGCCATTTCAGCTGCGAGAAAGATCCAAAAGCCAACAATCGTCATCTGGTTTTCTTCGGTCTGATATTCCAGCGGTGTGGCGTTTTCTTCTTTATAGGCATTCATGCTATAACCCCCTTGCCGAGCGCTCGGTCCGCTTGATTTCATCTGCGCTGATGTGATGCCCTTCATTATAGTCAAATGACCGCATACCCATTGTTACGAGTACAGCAATCAGTCCGGCAACTGCCAGCCAAATCCATTCAAAAACGAGTGCAAAACTGGCAAAGAACATGATAGCTGACATGACAAACGGTTGTCCTGTGCTGTTAGGCATATGAATTGGTTCAACTTTTGATTCATCATAGCCCGTTTCGCCTTTTGCTTTCATATCCCAGTATGCGTCGTGTGACGTCACATTCGGCACGACGGCAAAATTGTACTCCGGAACCGGTGTTGGTGTTGCCCATTCAAGCGTCCGGCCGTCCCATGGATCACCGTTTTGCTCCCGCGGGCTGTACCGGTAGCTGTAGTAAATGTTATAGACAAATACGGCAAAACCAAGTCCCATGCCAAATGCACCAATGGTTGATAGCACGTTCAGATTAAACCACTCCGGAACAATATGGAACACTCTTCGTGGCATGCCGTCGAGTCCCAAAAAATACTGCGGCAGGAACGTGATGTGAAAGCCAATGACGAACAGCCAAAAACTCCATTTTCCGATTCGTTCGTTTAACTTGTGTCCGAACATTTTTGGATACCAGTACACAAGGCCGGCAAAACAGCCGAAAACGGTGCCTGCAATCAGCACGTAATGGAAGTGTGCAATCAGAAAATACGAATTGTGGAACTGATAATCGGCCGCAGCCATGCCAAGCATTACGCCTGTTATACCGCCAATTGTAAAACTTGGTATAAATGCCAGTGCCCACATCATCGCGGTGGTTGTTCTGATTCTGGATTTATATAAGGTCGCCAGCCAATTGAATATTTTCACGCCTGTCGGGATCGCAATCGCCATCGTTGTCACGGAGAATACGGAATTGACAAATGCTCCCGCGCCCATTGTAAAGAAATGGTGTACCCAGACAAGGAAACTCAGTCCGGCAATCAGGATAATTGACCAGACCATGACGCTGTAACCGAATAATCGCTTTCTGGCAAATGTTGCAATCACCTCTGAAAAGATACCGAAAGCCGGCAGTATCACGATATAAACTTCCGGGTGGCCCCACATCCAGAACAGGTTCGCCCACATCATTGGCAGGCCTTCACCGGCAAGCGTAAAGAAATGCGAACCAAATATCCGGTCGATGGTCATAAGTGCCAGCGCTACGGTCAGAATCGGAAAGGCAAAAACGATAATAAACATGGTGATAAGCGTTGACCAGGTAAAAATCGGCATTTTGAATAAGGTCATGCCTGGTGCACGCATTTTCAGTATTGTCACCATTAAATTAATGCCTGTGGCAAGTGTTCCAATCCCTGATAGCTGCAGTGCGAGCAGATAGAAGTTTTGCCCGGGGCCTTCACTCATGATATCACCGGCGAGCGGTGTATAACTGGTCCAGCCCGCATCAGGTGCGCCGCCGATAACAAATGAAATGTTGAACAGCATCGCCCCGAAGAAAAAGGACCAGAAGCTCAATGCGTTCAAGTATGGAAAGGCAAAGTCACGCGCCCCGATTTGGAGTGGCACAACGATATTCATCAAACCAATCAGGAACGGCATTGCCATAAAAAATATCATAATGGTTCCATGCGTGGTAAAAATTTCATCGTAATGCTGAGCATTCAGGAAATTCATATCCGGAAAAGCCAGCTGCGTCCTGATCATCAGTGCGTCAGTGCCGGCACGGAACAGCATGGCGAGTGCGCTTAAGATATACATGATACCAATTTTTTTATGGTCGACGGTCGTCAGCCATTCACGCCAGAGCCATTTCCATTTTTTAAAATAGGTTAATAGGAAAATGATAGCCCCCGTAACGAGTACAATGGAGACCATCCCGGCGTATATAAGCGGTTCGCCGGTTACGAGCAATTCATCAAGCGACATTATTGTTCACCTTCTTTCCCGGATGGTCCATGTTCATGATCTTTGCCGTTTTTCAAATGCAGCTGTTCGTTAAATGCTTCACGGTGGCGTTCAATGGAATAGGTCATGCCATCTTTGGTGCCATGGTCGACCCACTCAAGATGGGTAGATGAGAATGCCATCGTGTCGGTAAGCCCCGGCTCCAGCAGCGAATCATATTTCTCCTGTGTCAATTCAGGTGCCGAGTTCTGTGTTGATGCCACCCAGTCCTGGAAATCACTGCTGCTTTCGGCATGCACTTTGAACGTCTGTTCCGCAAACCCTTCACCATTAAAGTTGGAATTGCGCCCTTGATAAACACCTGTTTCATCAGCCTGCAGGTAAAGTATGTTTTCCATGCCGGCCATGTTGTACTTTTGGCCGCCTAAGGCAGGAATCCATAAGGCTGTCATCGAATCGGCTGAAGACAAGCGGAATTCAATGGCGCGATCCGTTGGGATGTGCAAATAATTGACCGTTTCAATGTCCTGTTCGGGATAACTGAAAAACCACTTCCAATCCGCCGTCGTTGCATGAATAACAAGCGGGTCCTGGTCGTTTGACGATGCCGGTGGTTCTTCCAGATCAAACAGCGTGCTGATGGTTGGAATGGACAATGCGGTAACGATCATAACCGGCACAATTGTCCATATTGTTTCAATAGCTTTGTTGCCATGAAGCTCCGGTTTATATTCAGCTTTCCGGTTGGGCTTATCCCTGTACTTCACGACCATAAAGATGAAAAGGGAAAAGACAACAGCCACAATCCCGAGCATGAATATCAGTGCATACAGAATTAAGTCCCGTTGACTTTCCGCTACCGGGCCTTTAGGATCCATGACAGTCAGCTCACTGCATCCGCTGAGCAATAATATAAGACCAATGAGCCCAAAAATTGCCCATTTGTTCAGATGTCTCATCCTATGTCTCATGAAATAACACCTCTGCAATCTGTGGGAGATACGTTTTTACCATGAAGGTTGTGTTAACCTATGTACAATCATAGTAGAGAGTTTCCCTTTTTTGTGAGCTGTCAATCATTCGTTAAAAAAAGGTCAAGAAATTGTGATATTTTGTTAAAGACAGGTGTCTTTTGCTTCAGGGGGCAGGCAGGAGGGTGGAACATGTGCCGGTGCACAAAAAATAAGAGGTTGGGACATAACTTATATATCCAATATAAAAGACGAACGATCATCAAGGTTAGCGGAGGGAATATGCGTAGACTCCTGCGGGAAGAGAGGCATAGGTGAGTCAACGAAGTGCCTTGGCACGAGTTGGCTCACCAGCCGCCCGCGGAAAGCGAAGCATATTTCCGGAGCGGTGTATCCCGCTTCCTTTCCTAATAATCGTTCGTCTTTTCCTTTACTTTCAAACCTTTTGCCCCAGCCTCTGTGTCCTCGTTAATCATCTGTCCTTGTTTTTTTGAAACAACTATACATAAACACAGCGGCTGCTGCTACCCAAATAAAAATCACGCCAAGCGGCAGCCAGGAATTGCCGTCATGCAATTCAATCGCCTGCATAATCGGGAAGGTTTCAAACACGGCCATGGCGATGCCATCCTCTGCCAAACCGAACGAGTCGACCATCGGAGTGAAACCGAACAAGAACATGACAGGCATTAAATAAGCCGACGTAGCTGCGATTGATTTTGAAAAGAGCCCGATGCCGATTCCCAGAAAAAGAAAGAACAAAAATAATAATATTAAGGCGATGATGGCTTTGATATTCAAAAATGGGTCAATCCCCATAATTGCTAAAGAGATGATAAGCGCTGTGAACGTGATCAGGCCGGTAACAAGGCTTTTTCCAATAATGATATCCAGAAAAGAAGCAGGTGATAACATCAGGCCGCGCAACGTTTTCTTCTCATTTTCTTCAGCCATCATGGTCATCATACTACTGGATGTGACGGCGGAGAACGTAACCCCGACCACCAGATAAATCAAGAAAATAGGGAGGCTTTCACCATCGCTGATTCTGGTGTATATTAGAGCCAGCACGATTGGGATCAGTGGCATCATTAAGAGCATCATGTTTTTCATGAAGTCTTTTATGTCTTTTTCAAAAATGGCATTAATTCGCTGAACGTTCATCATACGAGCTCCTTTCCGGTGACCTTTAAAAAGATCTGACCAAGCGTTGGATTGTCTGTATGCATCATTTTAACTTGCCCGGTTTCAATCAATTCTTTCAGCTGTTCGCCATTCTTGGGGGTATTTTCAATGACGAGCCGGTCACCGGCAAACGTTTCGACATGAAAAGCATGTGTTGAGTACTTGTAGCGTAATGCTGCAGGGCTATCGGCTTCCTGAATGTCACCATAATTCAAAAATGCTACCCGGTCGCATAAAACGGTCGCTTCTTCCATGTCATGGGTCGTTACAAATATCGTTGTCCCCGATTCATTCAGTCTCTGCAGCCCGCGATGCACCTGCGCCATGCTGGCCGGATCCAGCGCAGAAGTCGGTTCGTCGAGAAACACCAGGTCAGGCTTATGAATAAGCGCCTTGGCGAGCAGGACGCGTTGCTTCATACCTTTTGACAGTTTCGAGACGGTCTTCTTTCGATCATTTTCAAGATTTACATCACGCAGAATCCTATCGATTTCCTTGAGTGGTGCACCATATAATTTACAAAATAATTTCAGGTTGTCATAAACCGTAAGTCGTTCATAGAGCGAGCTGTTGTCTGACAGAATACCGATTTTCGATTTAAAAGCAGATGTTTTTAATTGGTTCGTGTTATAACCGAGAACGTTTACCTTCCCGGCTGTCGGACCGAGTTCACCTGTTAAAATTTTAATCGTTGTCGTCTTACCTGAGCCGCTTGGACCGAGCAGCCCAAAAATTTCCCCCTTTTTCACATTAAAACTGACGTGATTAATCGCTGTGTTTTGACCGAAAACTTTCTGCATTCCTTGTACCTCAATTGCATTTTCCAACTGGAAACCTCCTTTGCTTAACTGCTTCAATCATAGCTTGAAAAGGGAGGTGCTGCAGTCAAATTTGAACGGAATGTACCCTCAGAAAGCTGAAATGTACCGATAAAATGGTGAAAAAGGTGTTCTGAAAAACGTGTTCGTCATGCATTTTTGCTGAACTGTACTTATTTCAGGCTGAATTTTTCCTGAATGTCCTGAATTTTGGTCCGGGAAAGCGGAATGGTCGACTGAATCTTATTGTCAACTTTAAGGGAGTAGGTGTTTTTCGACCATGTAATGATTTCACGCACTTTCTGTAAGTTAACGATATAGGATCTGTGACAACGGTAGAACCCGTAAATTTCAAGTTTCTTTTCAATTTCTGCAAGCGTTGCATCCATGGCGTATGTTTCATTGTTAATGACCAGCATGGCTTTACCATCCTGACTTTCTATGTAGTCGATTTCAGGCGGGTCAAATAAAATCATCTTGTCGTCAACTTTCGCCGGGATTTTAAATAAATTTGCATTCATCGTTACGTCAGATTGTCCTGTATCTGAATTTTTTTCATTATCTTCATCAATTTCGATTGTATGCAGTCCGCTTGCCTGAAGCTTGTATGCTGAATCACTCACTAGCATCGCATGTTCCATATTGGATACGAGCACCAGCGCAGGGCGCCCATCTTCTTTAAGTTTCTGAAGCATGTTCTGGAATGTCTTAACTGTTCGGACATCGACACCATGAATCGGTTCCCGAAAGACGACCGGAGCAACCCCGCTCATATAGTACTTGGCAAAATAAACCCGGCGCAGCTCTGAATCCGAACATTTGTGAAGCGGTGTGCGGGCTACGCTCTGCAGTTCAAACAGCACCACAATTTCAGGCAAAGGTGTTTGGCAATTGAACCATTTGTGATAGAAAGCGAGATTGGCTTCGATTGTCAGGCGTTTGTATAACCCTTCCTGCTGATCAAATATGGTAATTCGGTGGTCACTGCGAAGGGCGGTGACAAGTTCAGACTGCATATCGATGTCACTATAGATCGAAGTTGCCACTGTATCATCAATGGTAAGGGAAAACGATGGCAAGTCTTTATTGTTTATAATGTCATGATTAAATTTAAAATAAACCATCTGTCGATACTCCTGTTCAAAAATTCTAATAATCTTTATTAGTATAACATGGAAAGGGCATCGGGTTGGCGTTTATTACGAGGAAAATCTGATGAGCTTTTAAAGCACTTTTTGGGGAGTCTACAGCGATTGTGGCTTAAACTACAGCGATCAGGGGCTTGTCTATAGCGATTTTTGCATAATCTACAGCGATTCCAGATTAGTCTGCAGCGGAGCGCTGTAGATTACAGCGATAACACGTTAATCTACAGCGCAAATTTCCATTATTCTTAATGTCAGTTATTAACCGCCATACGGCCGAGCGGTCCCTCCTCATCGATAATATCCTGAATGTCATAAACGGAGATGGGGAACATTGGAAAACCGAACACGTATGGTGTTATGGCGTATAGCTGAAAATAGATGACGAGCGTTTTGTCAGCAATGTAAAAATCCTGCTCAGGCTGTACTTCAACGCTCTCCTCGAAAGTCTGAATATCCCGCCGCTTAATTTGTGCATTAACGAGTTCTGTCAGCCGTTCTGCATAATTGCTTCCTGCCTTGAATAAATCACTCAGGTTACATCGCTTTCGTTTTTCAAGATCAAATGTTAACGATTGAATGTAAGTCATGCCATGAGCCGCCTGGTAGTGATAAGCATAGTTTGATAGTGACAGGCTTAGAACGTCACGCTGATTGTTTTTAATTTCAAAAGACCCATCCATTTCGATGAGAGGGGATGGCATTTCGCCTGATTGTTGATCAATCAGCTGCTGTGTTTCAAAAACAATTTGCTGGTTGATAAACTGCTCCATTCCTTCATCAGGCATCGCGTAAGCCCGTGGGTAGACTACATTTTTCCCCGGTCCGCCGGTAATCTGATTCGGCACAATACAAACGGGCATTGGTTTCGGCATTTGCTTCACCTTCTTCTGGTTTTATGCCCAGTGTATGCGAATGGACCAAAATGTGTACCCGAGCAATTTACATACATTTAACTTGTATTAATAATTAAAATCATTTAAGATAAATTCAATATCGAATTCCGATATTGAATTCCGATTATGAAGGAGGGGGCTAGTGGATAATAAAGTATTACGGAAACTTTTTCTGGGATTTATCCATATTCACATTCTTCACCATGCCAAAGAAGAGCCGATTTATGGATCGTGGATGCTTGATGAACTGCGCAGTCACGGATACGAAATAAGTGCCGGAACGCTTTACCCAATACTGCATGGTATGCAGGAAGATGAACTGCTCGCGAGAAAAGACGTGAATGTCAGTGGCAAGGTAAGAAAATATTACCGCATAACAGACAAGGGTGATGAAGTGTTGAACGAAGCACGAGCCAAAGCTTATGAACTGTTTAAAGAGATCAAGTGAAACTGCTTTTGATAGGAGAGGAGGATACGTTGTGACAGATAATCGTCAAAGTAAATTCAGAACACTTACCGAAATTTTATTGACATCAACTAAATTAGGCCTGACGTCATTCGGCGGCCCGGTTGCACATCTGGCTTATTTTAAAGATGAATACATCGACCGTCGAAAATGGCTCGATGACAAGACGTATGCCGATATTATTGCTTTGTGTCAATTTCTTCCTGGTCCTGCCAGCAGCCAGGTCGGCATATCAATTGGAATGATGCGTGGGGGTCTCTTGGGCGGTCTCATTTCGTGGTTTGGATTTACCGTGCCATCGGTCATCGTGCTGGTGGTATTTGCGATGATGTATCAAACATTTGCACTGGCTGACGCGGAATTCATACATAGCTTGAAAATTGTGGCGGCAGCCGTCGTCCTGCACGCGCTGATTGGCTTAGGTAAAAAGCTGACGCCCGATAAATCGCGGCTGGCAATAGCTGTGACGGCCGCTATTGTCATGTTGTTGTATCCGACTGCCTGGATGCAAATTTTAATTATTGCGGCGGCTGGCCTGCTGGGGTTCGTCTTTTTTAAAGATAAAGCCGAGTCAAACGTTCAGCCGTTTTCAATTAATATTTCAAAAAAGTTCGGCATCACATCGTTAGGTATCTTGATTAGTTTGCTTATTATAATGCCGTTGTTAAACAGCGCTTCGAATAACCCGCTTGTTAATATTTTCGATATCTTTTTCAGGGTTGGATCGCTTGTATTTGGCGGCGGGCATGTCGTATTGCCGATGCTTGAGCGGGAAGTCGTTCCAAATGGTTTGTTGTCAGCAAATGAATTCCTGGCAGGCTACGGGATGGCCCAAGCTGTCCCGGGACCGTTGTTTACATTCTCCAGTTATCTCGGAACGATGATGGAAGGTGTTGTCGGAGCAATCGTTGCAACAATTGGGATTTTCCTCCCGTCATTTTTACTTATTATCGCAGCTTTGCCGTTTCTGAGTGAGTTACGTAAACGTGCATCGTTTCAAGGGGTGCTGATGGGTGTGAACGCAAGTGTGGTCGGAATATTGCTGGCGGCGTTCTATGATCCGGTTATCAGCAGTTCGATCACCGGCACAACCGATTTTGCACTTGCTGTCATTCTGTTTGCGCTTTTAAATATTTGGAAAGTGCCGGCGTGGCTCATTGTGCTTATAGGTGTAGCAGGCGGTTATATTTTGCAGCTTATAACGCTTTGACAAAACTAGGTTTTATTTCGAAAACCAACCTTTTTTAAGGTTGCCCGCTCAAACCATTTCCAAGGCAGCAGACTCTTAAGCCGTATTGCATTTTTAGTACGACGACCGACTGGATAGCGAAGGTCTGGCTCGTCCATCTGGGCAAGTTTTACCGCCAATTGTGCTACTTCCTCCGGGTTGTCGGCGGTTTGTGCGATACGGCTGACCATTTTCATTAACGTTTGGGTATCCGCGTTATATGGGGAGTCGGGGCGAACATTTAATTCATTCATTC
Organism: Lentibacillus persicus; assembly: GCF_900112705.1. GTDB lineage: Bacteria > Bacillota > Bacilli > Bacillales > Amphibacillaceae > Lentibacillus > Lentibacillus persicus. The sequence continues at coordinate 84,476 of NZ_FOMR01000007.1, read as the reverse complement.
CTTTTGACCAAATATCTGTTTGGTAGGAGCCCGGTTCAATCAATACGACATGGACACCGTAAGGAAGCATCTCCAGCCTCAACGCTTCACTGAACCCTTCAACAGCAAACTTGGAAGACGCATAGGGTGCAAGTCCCGGCAGAGCCATTTTTCCGCTGACACTTGAAAGATTGATAATTGTGCCGTGCTTTTTCCTTCGCATATGAGGCAGGATAGCTTTGGTAAGGGCTATTAATCCAAATACGTTCGTTTCAAATTGTCCGCGCCAATCTTCCAGCGGAACCTCCTCAACAAATCCCCCGGCAGCATATCCGGCATTGTTGATCAGTATATCAACCCCACCGTAGCATTCAATAATTTCAGGAACCACTGAATCGATTTCTTCCTGATGGGTTATATCCAATTTCATGCAGCTGATATTTTTTTCAACCCCTTTGTCCCTAGCAGGCTTCAACACAAATTCTTTCTTTGTTAAATGGCGCATCGATGCGATGACGAAATACCCGGCTTCTGCAAAAGCGAGACTCATCAGCAGACCGAAGCCGCTTGAAGCACCGGTGATCAGCACGACAGATTTGTTTTTTGTTGGAAGAGCCATTTTCTCACCTCTCATTAGTGTCATTCTATCAATTCGTATGTGAGACGCCAATCAACTCTATCAACCGAGGTGTTTTTGGGAGGAAAAAATTGGGGGGACAACGATCCCGTCCCTCTGTCCCTGGTACGTTTGATTAATTAAATTGCGTGGTAATAGGTACAATATATTTAGCTGTATTTAAATTAGCAGGGCCAGCGTCTGATTCATTGGTTTGAATTTAGAAAATGAGGGAAAATCTGACCTGGACGCTTATATTCAGAAATTGGAGGTATCAGGATGAAAGGGAATAGCAGTAAGGGACTCGGCAGCAGGTTAATTGACCATCGAATTTTTGCCCCATCTTTAATTATTGTTATTTTAATCTGTATTCCTTTTGCCATGTATGAAGATCAATCTTTGGAATTACTTAATAGTATTTTCGATAAGATTGTGGATATGTTCACCTGGGGCTATATTTGGTACGCGATTATACTTGTCGCGGCAGGGTTGTATTTGTCATTTTCCAAGTACGGTAATGTTGTACTGGGTGACCCAAATGAAAAACCGCGTTTTAATTTATTTGAATATGCTTCCATTTTAATTGCAATGGGGCTCGGTTCAACAATCATGCGTACGGGTATGACAGAGTGGGCAAACGTGGCTATACAGCCGCCATTCGGCGTTGAAGAAGGTTCAAACCAGGCGTTGTTATGGGGAAATGCCTACAGTATGTTTATGTGGAGTTTTCAGGTGTTTGCGATTTTCGTTATGGCGGCCCCGGCTATGGCGTATGTGCTGCACGTTCGCAAACGGCCGTTTATGCGGATATCGGAAGTTTGCCGTGTTATTTTCGGTGATAAGTTCACGGACGGGATTGGGGGAAAAATTCTCGATATTATCTTTCTCGTCAGTATACTTTCAGGTGCAGCGGTTACATTAGGTCTCGGCGCACCGATTGTTACGTACAACGTAGCGGAATTACTTGGGGTTGAGCTGAACTTTACCCTGACATTAATCGTAACAATCGTATGGGTGCTGCTGTTCTCGGTAAGTGCGTATCTGGGAATTGAAAAAGGGATCAAGCGGTTAAGTACATTTAACATGTATTTAGCGGCACTATTTGGTCTGTTTGTTGTCGTTGTCGGTCCGGGCATTTTCATCTTTAACTTTTTCACTGACAGTATTGGTCATTTGCTTAAAAATTACTTGAGTTTTTCAATCAACACAGACTCGATGAATCCGGACGGGTCAACGTACATCGTCAGCAACACGGTGTTCTGGTTCGCATACAGTGCGACGTGGGCGATGCTTCACAGTGTCTTTGCCGCTAAAATATCGCGTGGCAGAACTATCAAGGAAATGATTTTAACGTATTTATTGGCGCCGACTTTTCTGTCGTGGATTGCTACAGGCATATTAGGCGGCTTGGGAGCCGATCGTTACTTGTCGGGTGACGTGCCTGTACTGGATATTGTGAGGGAAGATGCGATGGCGGCGATACCTGCGATTTTAAATTCATTGCCGTTTTCGTCGCTTGTGTTAATTATATTTATTATCATTGCAACAGTTTTCCTGACCACAACGTTGGATTCCACAACGTACACCATCGCGTCTTATACGGGAACGGAGAACATGAGTCAGGCAGAGCCTTCAAGAACATTGAGAATACTCGTTGCAGCAATTATTACGGTGCTGGCACTGTTGATGATGCGAATCGGCGGACTGCCGCCACTTGAAGTTCTTTCAGGTTTAATGGGTATTCCAATCATCATCATTCAGTTCTTAACGATTTATGCTGCCAAGAAAATGATTGATCAGGATGAAGCGTTCTATTACAACATTCGGCCTGATAAGCAAGAAAATAAAGGACGTGAACAAGGAAGAGAAATCAGAAAGAATATTGAACTTGGCAAGCAGCTGAGAAAATAGAAACTAAACGAAAAATAAAGCGCATGGCACTGAACGGAAAGTGCCATGCGTTTTATTTAGAAATGTGCTTTGCCGGAGCATGTGTTGATATACTCATTCTTCTGTCGATATCTTCGCTCATGTGTTGATATACTCATTCTTCTGTCGATATCTTCGCTCATGTGTTGATATACTCATTCTTCTGTCGATATCTTCGCTCATGTGTTGATAAATTCATTCTTCTGTCGATAACTTAGCTCATGTGTCGATATATTCATTCTTCTGTCGATAACTCCAGTCATGTGTTGATACTTACTCATCTCGATCCAGTCAACTCATTGATTAGGACTTCATTTTCCCGAAATAAAACAATCCAAATGCCAGCCCGAGGACAAGCATTACTGCTGCCAGGATGAGAAAAGGTATTGGGCCAAGCTGGACAACCAACGGTGCTGATAACGCTGTAACGAGTCCCCCGCCAAGGAACGGTTCAAAGATAAGTTGTTTATAGCCAAAACCTTCATATGCAGGTGATTTCATTTCCGGGTCGGCAACACGCATTAACAAAAGTCCTGTAGCCGTTATACCCATTGACTGGCCAAAGTCGCCGATGCCGCGTTCAAGCCAGTAGGATGGAATCATGCGCGGTGCCAGGTAAAAGAGTCCAAAACCGTTCCATAAAATCCCGACGGTTGCCAGCAACAGGAATGGGACAATATATTCGCCGATGACGTCTAGTGAAACGGTCGCAATTGCCGACAGTATAAGAATATCAAGTGCAAATCCCTGAATGCGCATGACCATCTGTCTGTCTAATATATTTACCTTATCAAATTTCATTGCGGTAATCTGTACCAGAATACCACCGACCATCGCTAATGGAAAGAGCGGTACATAGGTCATGAATTCGGAACCGAACAATACACCTTCCAGCCAAGTAATGCCTTGGAGCAGCGCATAACCAACCAGAATTGCAAGTCCAATCATCGCAAAATGTAAGGAAAGCGGTTCAATCGATTCGGGTCTGACTGTCATTTTTGCTGCGGCATCACGATCTTCAAATTCAATGATGCCGGCTTTTCTCAAAGCAGGTGCATCTTGCACATTTGAGATGACCTTGGTTTTACCTCGTCGCACACCCCAGTTAATCGCTATAATTCCAATAATGACACCGGACAGAATGCCGACGGTTGCTAATCCGATCGCCAAATCATAGGCTTCAGTAAATCCGAGATCTTCAAATGTACCTTGAAGACCGGCAGCTGTTCCATGTCCGCCTTCAAATCCTATTTCAATGAGTGTCCCAATAAATGGCGGCATGTCATAAAACGGTACTAAAACCAGAATAGCCAGCAGCAAACCAAAAACATATTGTCCCCAGCCGAGCGTCCAGCCAAAGGCAAGCTGTGGTCCACCGATGTTCCAAATCTTTTTTAAATTGGGGAGTATGGTTCCCAGAAATAATGAAGCGAAGACGACATTAATCATTAAGCCCGCCAGTGGCGTCCATACATCAAGAATTGTCTGGGATAGAAGGCCTGTCGCCCAAAAAGAGTCCTCACCTGTGAAATTCTGCATAATATTGCCTAGTACTTGCGGTCCCAGAAGCAGTGCGAGGAAACCACCTATAACAGCAGAAGGCAGAAATAAATTTTGCATCCACTTGACACGGACTCTGATCCATTTACCAATTAGTAAAAATAATCCCAGATATAATAGTGCAAATCCTATTTGATTGGGTGTCATGTTTCAGGCTCCTTTCTGTTAGATAAAATCAATTCCTATTCTTTTCCCCGTTGCTTAAATCGCTAAACCGTACTATATGAAAATTACTTTCAAACAAATATTATATCATTTTTGTTGATAACGTTGTGATTTCACAAAAAGTTTGAAAATTATGCAGGATCTACTACAAATCGATGTTATAATATAAATAGGGAAAAGGTTACTGTTTCCTTAAATCTGAGAAAGGGGCGTGCAGGTATGAAACGAAAAATTTTAGTAGCTTATGACGGGTCGGCTTTAAGCAAAGAAGCGCTTCAGGAGGCAAGGTTACAGGCAGCCGGTGTCCCGGAAACGGAAGTACACGTGGTATCGGTCGTGTCACAGGCAGGACCAACCACAAACATTGCAATTGCGAGAAACATCCAGTGGGAGCTCGCTGAGCAGATTCGCTCGGAGATGGAAGAAATCAAAAAAGACTTTGAAGCTGATGATGTAACAATTAAAACGGATGTCATTATAGAAGAAATCCATCGTAATGAAGGTACAAAATTATGCGAATACGCTGAGGAACACGATATTGATTTAATCATTGTCGGAAGCAGAGGACTTGGCGGCGTTAAAAAAATCTTTCTTGGCAGCGTCAGCAACAGAATTGTCCAGGAAGCAGGCTGTCCGGTGCTCGTTATTAAATAAATATGATATGAAAAAGTCGGTCCATTATGGATCGGCTTTTTTTAAAATACGTTACATATTATTCGAAGTTCGGGAGAAATATAAGCGTATTGAAGTCAGGAGGTGGCTGGAATTGAGTAATGCTAATCAATCACTAACATCTGCAGAAATCACACAACTTTGGACAACCTATATGAATGATGCCGGGCTGATATGCCAACTTGAGTACTTCACGGCACAAACTGAAGATGAAGCGATTAAACAGGCTGCCATGCATGGTTTAGAGTTGGCGCAGTCCCATATAAATAAAATAGAGGATATTTTTAATAAAGAAGATTATCCGATTCCCTACAGCTTTAAGTTAAAAGAAGATGTCGATGTGAATGCCCCGAGACTATTTTCCGATTCGTATTTGCTTTATTATCTTCACCAGGGCGCACAAGTAGCTATTCAGGCGCATAGTGTAAGTCTTGGTCTGGCAGGCAGAGAAGATGTTTATGACTTATTCTCTGATTGTTTACAGGAGCAGATTTCGTTTATCAAAATGGTTCATGACATTTTACAGACGAAGGCTCTATATAAGGCATACCCAATGCTTCCGACACCGGAAAGCTATGACTTTGTGCAAAATCAAAGCTTTCTGACCGGTTATTTTGGTGAGCGAAGACCGTTAACAGGTACCGAAATTAACAATTTGTACGGGAATTATTTCCGGAATGCGCTGGGGTCGGCCACGTTAATTGGTTTTAGCCAAGTCGCAACTAATAACGATGTCCGCAAATATCTCGTGAGAGGAAAAGAAATTGCCCAGAAACATTGTGAGATTTTCGGATCCGTGTTACATGAGGATGATCTGCCTGCGTCAACAAGGATGGAAGATTCTGTAACAGACTCCACCACATATACATTTTCCGACAAATTAATGATGTATTACAGCACGGGATTAATTGCTCTTAGTGTTGGTTTTTACGGAAATAGCATGGCGATGAGTCCAAGAAGAGATTTGGGTGTAATGTATAATCGGTTATTGAATGAAATTCTGAAATATGCGGAGGACGGCGCGAATATTATGATTAAAAATGGCTGGATGGAAGAACCGCCAAGGGCTTTGGATCGAGATGAACTGGCCAAAAAGAAGAAGTGATTAAAGCGCATAAGCGGGAGGATTGAATCGAGGCAGTACTTCTCTATTGTATCAATTGTATTACATAGTTGCCGTAAAATTTCCACGAATTTCTCAGTGATTTCTAATGTCTTTCCAATCGCCTTATCACAATCTATCGTTATGCTAATTATAACCCACATAAAGAAAGGGGTATCAGAATGAAATCACTGTTTAAAAGAAATTCCGTTAATAGAAATTTAGCACCAGCCTCAACAGCGGAAAAGATTGCGACCACACCACCAATTATGACGCATACCGCAAACGACCGTGTCTCTTCAGGGTTGTATCCCGAAAATGACATATTAGATGAACAGGTCGACTCGAATGACTATCAGGTGGAGGTTGTACTTAATAATTCAGAGGTACGAATCATTTTATTGAAAGATGAAAGCGGACGCGTGCAATTCCGGAGTATTTACGAAAAGCGAAATAAAATGCTTAAGGTGATTGATCTTGGCCAAGGATTGATTTTTAAAGGCGTTATCGCCGGCTGAATTTGCGTGTGTGAAAATTGGCTGAAATTGTATGATGATATGGCATCGCTGATTTCTAAAAGGAGAAAAGTTTATGAAAACGAATATTCCATTGTTTTGTAGACCATTTTGTGAAAAAATATAAAGTAAAACTAATTTTTAGTCATTTAACCAGTTTGCCTGCCCTGTGGTATAATTTTATTAAAGTGCAAAGGGCGGTGATTTGGATGGATTTAAATGAACTGGCTGGAATTGTTCAGCAAGGATTTAAAGAGATGCATGAAGCATTCTCGGCTGTAAATGGGCGAATAGACAAGCTTGAATTGAGAATGAATGGGCTGGAACAGCGGATGAATGGTTTGGAGACACGCATGGACGGTTTGGAGACACGCATGGATGGTTTCGAACAACGCATGGATAAAATGGAAGAAAGAATGGTTGCGATTGAGAATGACATAAACTTTCTTTCAAGGATGTACGGTGAGCATAGTGTGATGCTGAATAGACTGTTGAATTAAGTTTGTCGTTTGGCCGATGCAATTCGCTCGTTTAATTAATCGAGAGGCATCGGTTTTTTTGTGCTTTTAAAAACGTATAAATTGACACGAACCGTTCAAATATATTATATTTAGTTTGAATTAAAGATAAATTAATTTAGAGTAATAAAGAAAAACTATGGAGGTTTTACCATGAATGGTATAAAAGGCATGCACCACGTGACTGCCATTACGAGCAGTGCGGAAAAGAATTATGAATTTTTCACGTATGTTCTCGGCATGCGTCTCGTTAAGAAGACCGTTAACCAGGATGATATCCGGACGTATCATTTATTTTTCGCGGATGATGAAGGGAACCCTGGCACCGATATGACATTTTTTGATTTTCCCGGAATACCACAGGGAACGCACGGGACAAATGAAATTGCTAAAACAGCGTTTCGCGTGCCAAGCGATGCGGCGCTTGATTACTGGGTAAAACGTTTCGACCGTCTAAAGGTGCAGCATGAAGGTATTAAAGAGGAATTCGGTGTTAAAACACTCTCATTTTCTGATTTTGACGACCAGAAATATCAGCTCGTATCAGATGAAAATCTTGAAGGCGTGGCGCCCGGAATCCCGTGGCAGGATGGTCCCATCCCGCTTGAGTTTGCAATTACAGGACTCGGACCGATTCATGTACGTATAGCCAACTTCGATTACTTTAAAGAAATGATGGAAAAAGTTCTTCAATTCAAAGAGATCGATCAGGAAGGCGACCGTCACTTGTTTGAAGTCGGTCAGGGCGGCAATGGTGCCCGTGTGGTGGTTGAGTATAACTCGGTTATGCCGAACGCCCAGCAAGGCTACGGAACCGTTCACCACTCCGCCTTTCGTGTTGAAGATCGTTCGGTTCTGGAAGAATGGATTGAACGTATGGATAAATTCGGCTTCCGTACGTCGGGCTATGTGAATCGTTTCTATTTTGAGTCGCTGTATGTGCCGGTCGCTCCACAAATATTATTTGAGTTTGCAACGGACGGCCCAGGATTTATGGGTGATGAACCATATGAAACATTGGGTGAAGCATTAGCACTCCCGCCAAAACTGGAACCGAAGCGCGAGCAAATTGAGGAATTTGTCCGTCCGATTGATACGGTGAGAAGTACGAAGACATTTGAAAAAGAATATGAATAGATCACGAATTGAGGCTGCCCATGCATTGGTTAGCCTCATTTTTTAACAGTCAGCATTAATCGACGATGGCTGACAAAGACACGTGATGATGTATAATAGAGGCAGAATGTGTAACCCGCTTAAGGAGAATGGTTATGAAAGAGTATTTTTATGATAAACTGCTGAACATTCACACTCGGGGATCGCAAACGCTTTCCGCAGGCTCAAGGCATCACCATCCTTATCAGCCGACCCCTTACAGCGCACTTGAAAAATTGTTTGAAGTCTATCAAATAAAAAACTCTGATTGTATTGTTGATTTTGGCTCAGGAAAAGGACGCCTCGGGTTTTATATTTATTATTTCTTCAATGCAACGGTGACCGGTGTTGAAATGAACACGACGCTTCATAAGAAGGCACTGAGAAATCGCATGCGGTATTTGAGCCAGACGATGGAAGGAACGGATAAGGTGCATTTTCATTGTTGTTACGCTGAGGAATACCGGGTTACTCCATTTGATAACCGGTTCTATTTTTTTAATCCCTTTTCTGTCGACGTTTTTCAGAAAGTGATTCAGAATATTGAATGTTCAGTAAAGCAGCATAAACGGGATATCGATTTGATTCTTTATTACGGATCGGACGAGTATGTTGATTTCTTGAGAAAAGATACAGCTTTTGATTTAATACATGACATTAACTTATCAAAACTATTTAATGGTGATGATTATGATCGATTTCTGGTTTATCGGTTGGAAGCGTAAGGCCTTTAAATAGAGAAAAATTTTGCGTTCAAGTTATTGAGATGATAATATAACGATAGAAATGAATATTGATCACATGTTACTGACTTGATTAGGCATGGTGGTATGTTACAGGAGGGGCCTTTCTTCTGTATACCGCCATGCTTTTTTATTTGGTTCATTTGGGGAATGGTAAGACAAGCAGATAATTAAAAATCGAAAGCGAGTGATGGATATGTTAAAAAATTTATTTAAAAAAAGAGACGCGAAAACGGATATATTTGCGCCGGTTAATGGGGAAATTGTTCAATTGGACGAAGTGCCCGATCCCGTTTTCAGTCAGAAAATGATGGGAGACGGGGTTGCTGTCAAACCATCTGAAGGAAAAGTTTTTGCACCGACTGATGGGGAAGTTATCCAAATCCCGGAGACGAAGCATGCGATTGGACTGCGAGCAAACGATGGGACAGAAATATTGATTCACATTGGGCTTGAAACAGTCTCATTGGAAGGGGAGGGTTTCACTGTTTCTGTCAGTACCGGTGACCGTGTGTCAACGGGTCAGGAGCTCATGACGTTCGATCTTGCATATATCCGGGAGAATGCTTCAAGTGACGTAACACCAATTGTTATAACGAATGCACAGGAAACCGGAAAGCAGTACACAATGACGAATGAAAAAGAGGGCAAGGCTGGTGAAACCGTGATTATTACGTCTCAGGACAAATAATTTCCGGATGAAAGGAGTGCTTTCTGATGAAAATCAGGAAGATATTGAACAACAATGCAGTCATTGTGAATGATGAGGGCGAAGAAAAAATAGCAATCGGCTCAGGATTAGGTTTTGAGAAGCAGAAAAACGACGTTATCAACCCTCAAAAAATCGAGAAATTATTTGTCTTAAAGGAAAATGAGAAATTGCAGCAGCTGCTGCTCCGGATTCCTGAAAAGCATTTCACGGTGTCCGAAGAAATAATTACGCATGCAGAAAAACAGCTGAATACTGAGCTGAATGAACATATTCGGGTCCAGCTTGCGGATCATATATCATTTGCTATTGAACGTGAACAAAACGGGATCCAGCTTAAAAATGCGCTGCTGCGTGAGATTAAGGTGTTGTATAGGCAAGAGTTTGAGATTGGCTTGTGGGCGATTGAACGCATCAAAAATGAGATAGGTATTGAGATGCCGGTTGATGAAGCAGCGTTTATAGCGCTTTATGTTCATACGATGAAAGTTCAGGGAGGTGATATCCACGAGACGGTACGGCAGACAACGATGGTGCAGACAATGGTGAAGCGAATACGAGAGTACCTGAATATCGCCATTGATGTGAGTGATATCGCTTACGAACGTCTCGTCACTCATCTCCAATTTACGTTGACGCGGGCGAAGCACCAGAACAGTCATGTTATGGATGAGGATATGTTTGACATGATAAAACAGAAATACATGGTATCGTATCATTGTGCCAAAAAAGTGGCCGATGAAGCATACGCTTCTTACGGGGTGTACTTGCCTGAAGAAGAGTTGGGGTATATTACGCTGCATATTGAGCGATTACGTACCCAATGATAGTAATAACTTATAAGTGATTTGGAGGGAAATAACATGATGAAATATTTGCAGAATCTAGGCCGTTCTTTAATGCTTCCGGTAGCTGTGTTGCCGGCTGCAGCGATTCTCATGGGTATCGGTAACTGGATTCTGAATGTTGATGAAAATAGTGTGATTGCCAATTATATGACGAGCGGCGGTGATGCTATTCTTGCAAACCTCGGAATTCTTTTTGCGGTTGGTGTAGCGATTGGGATGTCAAAAGAACAGGATGGGGCAGCAGGCTTGAGCGGTCTTGTCTCCTGGCTGGTTGCCACGACCGTTTTAAGTGTCGGCGGTGTCGCCGGACTTCAGGGCATCGAGGAGAGTGCAGTTGATCCGGCTTTTGAAAATATTGAAAACGTCTTTATAGGTATCCTTTCAGGTATCGTAGCTTCGATTATGTACAACCGATTCAGTCATATTAAGCTGCCGGATGCGCTCGCATTCTTCAGCGGAAAACGGCTTGTGCCGATTATGAGTGCTGCGGCTATGATGATTGTTTCAGTTGTTCTATTCTTTGTTTGGCCTATTGTTTATAATGCTCTGGTTTCTTTCGGTGAAGCTATTATTGGGCTGGAAGCGTTCGGTGCCGGGTTGTATGGTTTCTTTAACCGGTTGCTTATTCCAACAGGCTTGCATCATGCGCTGAACAATGTTTTTTGGTTCGATCTTGCAGGTATTAATGACATCGCAAATTTCTGGGCCAGTGAAGGTGAGAAGGGTGTCACCGGCCGTTATTTAGCAGGGTTCTTTCCAATCATGATGTTTGGTCTTCCGGCTGCGGCACTTGCTATGTATCATACAGCCAAGACGAAGCGTAAAAAGCAGGCAGCATCCTTACTAATGGCAGCAGCATTCGCGTCCTTTTTCACAGGTGTTACGGAAGCACTTGAATTTTCATTTATGTTTGTTGCCCCGTTATTGTATGTTGTGCACGCAGCGCTGACAGGACTTTCCCTCGCTGTTGCAGCAATGTTCGAATGGACTGCGGGCTTCAGTTTCAGTGCAGGTCTGGTTGACTACACGCTGAGTCTCGGTGTTCCGATAGCTAATCAGCCGTACATGCTCATTCTGCAGGGGCTCGTATTTGCGGTTCTGTACTATTTCATTTTCCGCTTTTTGATTGTGAAATTCAATCTAAAAACACCAGGCAGGGAGGATGAAGATCCCGGTGAAGGCGAAGTTGATGAAACCTACAGTGTTGATGAGGGAACCCTTGCTTCTGAATCGGATAAAGATGAAACAGCAGTGATGGCTGAAGAAATTTATGAGGGTCTTGGCGGCGACGAAAACATCCTGACCGTTGATAATTGTGTGTCCCGTCTGAGACTTGAAGTCGATGACATGGATAAAGTCAATCAGGATAAAATTAAAGCAACTGGCGTTCCGGGCATAAATGTCGTCGGTAAGCACAATATCCAAGTCGTGGTCGGAACACAAGTCCAGTTTGTGGCTGATGAGATGCGAAAAATGCATAAGAAGGATGAATAAACTTAGAAAAAGCGACCGGCATACTCAGTGCCGATCGCTTTTTTCAGGTATAATGAAGTTTAAATGAAAAACGATTTTCGTCTGCAAATACACCTTTATTAAAACGCCGTTCAACGAATGTCACCTGGTCTTGATGATCCACCAGAAGGACGGTTGAGCAACGGGTGCCGTAATCCGAGGTCTGGATGAAAAGTGGTGACAATTTCCGTTCAAAGTCGAGTCCTACACCGGTATCAGGCAACTCTTCGTCCGGGGCCTCTTCTGCGTCAGCAATAATATCGAAGAGCGAATCGGTCTCTACCACAGCGTTTTGTTGCACATAATCGGCCAAGCGCTTTCTACCTTTGACAACTTTAGGCCATGGGGAATCGAGAAGTTCGTTGCTTAATCCGTGTGTCCCTGCCGAGACCGATAAAATGTCGTCTTGAATATTACTGTAATAATATATTTCTTCAGGCGTCCCAGCAATAAAGTTGAAGCCGGAGTAGGCATTTTTTTCGTTTTTAAGCTGGTGTAAAAAGTTTTGTGGTGAAACATCTGACTCCAGGTACCCTCTCACAATATGTCCGCGCGATCTTTTATTGCTACTGTCTTCTTCGGGATCCCTATAGTTTGTCAAAGCGGCAACCCGGCCGGTTTTAGTAATGCCCAGCCAGGTGCCCATACCGACTAAATCCTGGCCGGCGAGTATGTCAGGGTGAGAATTCCAGAATTGAGCCGGAGCGCTTGGACGCTTATAGAATTCGTCCCGGTTGGCAGCTATGATTAATTTGTAATTTGGGTGATCATGTAAATGAAAGTTGATCAGACACATTCTGCACAATCCTTTTTTCTTTTATTATAGCCTGCATCGATGTCAACTTCCAACCGAGTGAATTGATGATTAATTGTTTAAATGGTTAGCGCGTTGACCATAGGTATCTAAATCGTAAGCAGCGTCATTGCTCATTTTTAAATCCTTGGTCACAGTTACAATGAGCTTTCCTGATTTAATTTCTTCCGTATAGTACGCTGCCTGTTGTTCCGTCAAACCTTTTTCACGCAAACGAGCGGGCAAGTCAGTTGTTTCGTCGACGCCGTTAAATATGACCTTGGTAATTTTATCTAAGAATGATCTCTCCCGGTCTTTTGACGTTTCTGTGCTGGTGACGCTGACGTCCGTTTTTTCATTAATTTCATCAGCGTATTTGCCATGTGAGAAAATCGTGATTGAACCGTTGCTCTTTCCTTCCAATTCCAGAATATCGACTGTCTTTACAACTTCCTCAACTGATTCATAAAGACCGTAAATTTCTTCTGCCAATAACAACACCTCCATTTAGAAATTCTCCATAGTTCATATTCCCTGCCTGAAGCCAAAATGAAACTTAAATTATCGTAGGTGTGGTATTTCATCTTAATAGGAAGTTTCCGGCTGGTCGAAAGAAAAATAGGAAAGCAGAATGATTCCATCGGGAAATTAATTATGCTAGACTATGGAAATATGCCTAAAAAAATAGGTCCTGATTTGTGGGGCTATTTTTCATTAAATGGAAAGAAGGAACATAAAATGTCTGAGAATCACGAATATCAACATACTGAAAATAGAGCAAGACGGACAACGCTCATGCTCGTGCTAATATCCGGTGCGTTTGTTGCTATATTGAATCAAACCTTATTGGCGACTGCACTTCCGAAAATTATGGCGGATTTGGACCTTGGTGAAAGTACGGCTCAATGGCTGACATCCATTTTCATGCTCGTTAATGGCATCATGATACCAATAACAGCCCTGTTGATTAACCGTTTCACAACAAGGGGGCTGTTTCTGACAGCTATGGGACTGTTTGGAGCAGGTACCATCATTTGTGCATTTGCCCCAAATTTCACAATCCTGATGGTGGGCAGGGTTATCCAGGCTTCAGGTGCAGGGATTATCATGCCGCTGATGCAAACGATATTAATGCTTGTTTATCCAATCGAAAAACGCGGCTCTGCAATGGGGATGTTCGGTCTTGTTATTGCCTTTGCACCGGCAATCGGACCGACGTTATCAGGTTATCTGGTTGAGCATTTTCCTTGGAGAAGCTTATTTTATGTCATATTCCCAATCATAGTTATCGATGTCACAATTGCATACTTTTTGCTGCGAAACGTTACCGAGCGCACGTTTCCAAAAGTGGATGTACCCTCAATCATTCTGTCGACATTTGGTTTTGGCGGTCTCTTGTATGGGTTTAGTGTTGCCGGTTCAGCTCAGGAAGGCTGGGGAAGCAGTCAAGTGATGATTTCCATGGCTGTCGGTGCTGTGTCGCTGACGTTCTTTATACTGCGTCAGCTGAGACTTGAACAGCCGATTCTTGAATTTCGGATATTTAAGTATAAAATGTTCACACTGGCGACAGCGCTGGGAATGGTTGTGTTTATAGCAATGATAGGCGGAGCGACTGTTCTGCCAATTTTAATGCAGGACTACCTCGGCTTCACGGCGCTTGAATCCGGTTTGGCATTGATGCCAGGTGCAGCAATCATGGGCATTATGAGCCCGATAACCGGCCGACTGTTCGACAGGTTCGGGGCCAGATACTTGGCAATCATTGGTCTGACTCTTGTTACTGTAACAACATTCATGCTGGCTGTTCTGACAACAGAAACAACATTTGCTTATATTGCAACGGTGAATGCTTTTCGAATGTTGGGTGTGGCAATGGTGATGATGCCGATTACGACAGCTGGTCTTAACGAATTGCCGAACAAATTGATGCCGCATGGTACTGCGATGAATAATACCATGCGCCAGGTAGCCGGAGCAGTCGGAACGGCATTGCTTGTCACGGTTATGTCCAATGCTGCCATTCCGGAAGAAGGAAAGCAGGGATTGGTTCACGGCTCCAATATGTCATTTATTGTTGCTGGTATTACAGCCGTTATCGGTATCGTTATGGCCTTTTTCGTCAAAAACCCAAAGCATAATCGAAACGCGGTTTAATATGTATCAGGATAGGCTTTCGTCAGTCAGCTGGCGTTGGCCTCTTTTTTCTATCTACACGAAAGCAGCCTTTTCTGATAATGTAATTAAAAATATGAAAAAATGAAACATTGGGTGTTATGTCACCGTATTACTGCATGAAATGGGGGAGCAGCATGCAATTTGTATCGATTGACTTTGAAACGGCAAACGAACAACGGAGCAGTCCGTGCGCCATCGGAATCGCAGTAGTGGATGGCGGACAGATCGTTGATGAATACTATAGTCTGATTAATCCAATGACGTATTTCAGTTCGTTCAATAAACGTATTCATGGGATTACAGAACAAGATGTCGCAGATGCACCAACTTTTGCGGAACTCTGGGGAACGCTTGAGGATTATTTATCAAACCGCTTAGTTGTTGCCCACAATGCAAGTTTTGATATGAGCGTCATCCGGCATACACTTGATCAATTCAATTTAATATACCCTGAGATGGACTACCTCTGTACAGCTAATATTTCAAGACGTGTCTGGCCACATCTTGCCAATCACAAATTGAACACAGTTGCCGCCCATCACGGAATTCGTTTTGAACACCATCATGCGCTGGAAGATGCCCGGGTGGCAGCTGAAATATTAATACAAGCCATTCAGACATATGACACCGATGAATTGGATATATTTTTAAGGAAGTGCCATATATCAAAGGGAAGAATTTATAATCGCGGTTATTTTCCGCCAAAATCAAAACGGATAAAACAAAGCAGGAGGATATATTTTTAGTTTAATATCTTCCTGGCAAAGATTTCTGGAAACATAATAAAAGAGGAGGAATATGTATGCGTATACTTGTTGTTGGTGCGAGTGGAACAATTGGAAAACGTGTTGCTCAAGCATTGGAACCGAAACACGAGATTGTTCGTGCAGGAAGAAATGGGGCGGATGTGTCAGTTGATATTACTTCTCCTGAAAGTATAACAGAAATGTATGAAAAAACCGGAGCCGTTGATGCTGTTATTAATGCTTCGGGAGGGGCTAATTTTAAAGCGGTGCCCGACTTGACACCTGAGCTGAATGAAAAAGGGATTGAGAGCAAACTGAAAGGGCAAGTCAATTTAGTTCTTTTAGGGCAAGGGTATGTAAATGACGGGGGCAGTTTTACATTAACGACCGGTATTATGATGGATGACCCAATTCCGCTTGGCGCTTCTGCTGCCATGGCAAATGGCGGTGTCAAAGCCTTTGTCAAAGCAGCTGCCATCGAAATACCGCGGGGAATCAGAATTAATTGTGTCAGTCCAAATGTTGTCCAGGAATCCTGGGAAAAACTGGGTGACTTCTTCGCCGGTTTTAATCCTGTTCCGGCAGATCGCGTTGCCAGAGCATACGTAAAAAGTGTGGAGGGTGCCCAAACCGGACAAAACTATGAAGTTTATTGATTAATTTTTAAAGTGTTGGAGGGGTTGTGTCTTATTGTGTTCACAACTGCTCGGCGTCACTTGAGGAATGGAGGAATTGAGTTGGCTGATATCAAATACGAGATTATTGAACACGTCGGAGTACTGTCCGAATCACCTAAAGGATGGACAAAGGAACTGAACTTAATTAGCTGGAATGGACGCGACCCCAAGTATGATCTTAGAGATTGGGCACCGGACAAAGCCAAAATGGGAAAAGGTGTAACGCTTACAGAAAATGATTTAACAAATCTAAAGGGAATTCTGAACAAGCTGGACCTTTAATTCGAATTCTAAATCACTTTCTTGTTAAGGTTTGCCAAAAAATGTAGTATTATGGTTCTATACATACGTACTTGTTACAGAATGGAGGACATCAGATTGAATAAGAAACGCTGGCTCGCATTAGGAATTGCAGTATTTTTACTGGTATTTTCAATTGGCTTCAGATTTATGAGCAGTCTGTTTTCAACTGATCTGGAATCATTATTTGCCATGTCAGATCAGCAGTATCAACAAGAGGTTATTCAGGAAGGTGCCGGAAACAAAATCGCTGTCGTTGAGCTTGACGGGACGATTCAGGACGTCTCAACATCCTCGATATTGAGTTCCGCCGGTTACAACCACGACCGCTTTTTGAAAAAATTAGAGCATGTTGGGGAAGATAATTCTGTCTCCGGTATCATATTACGCGTCAATACACCTGGCGGGGGTGTTGTTGAGAGCGATGAAATTCACGATAAAATTGTGGGAATTAAAGAGGAATATAATAAACCAGTGTATGTTTCAATGGGTAACACTGCAGCGTCAGGCGGTTATTACGTTGCGGCTCCCGCAGATAAAATCGTTGCGCATCCCGCTACATTGACCGGTTCAATCGGTGTTATTATGCAAAGCTATAACGTTAGTGAACTGGCTGATAATCTCGGGGTTGATATGAATACAATCAAGAGCGGGGAGTTTAAAGATATTATGTCCCCGACCAGGGAAATGACGGATGAAGAGCGTAATATTTTGCAGACGATGATCGATGACATGTATGACGATTTCGTTCAAGTGATTGTCGATGGCCGTGATATGTCTGAGTCCGAAGTTCGTGATCTTGGTGACGGCCGTGTGTATACCGGCCGGCAAGCAGCTGAAAATGGACTTGTGGATGATTTAGGCGACCTGGAAGAGACCGCTGCAATCATGCAAGAAGATCAGGACTGGTCGAATGCGCGGGTCGTGAAATACAATTCCGGGTATGGCTGGAATGCCTATATAAACGGCAAGGTCCAAAACATGTTCCGGAGCGAGGATGCTAAGCTATCGGCTATCCAGGAATTACTTCAGCAAACGGATGGGCCGCGTGCTATGTATTTATATTCGAAATAAGGGGGTGCCGTTATGAATGAAAATCTGGAAACATACTCTGAAGATGTAACGCCTCAGCGATATGCCGGATTCTGGATGCGTTTTTGGGCATACCTGGTTGATTTAGTCATCGTGTTCAGTATCAACGGCATCCTTCTTAGTCCATTTAAATTCTTTGATCCGATTAATATCGGTTTTTGGACGACAGCCGGCATCGTTGGCGCGATTGTATTTTATCTGTACTTTTTACTTATGACAAAATTTTTTGGGAAGACTCTGGGTAAGATGATCTTTGGTTTAAAGGTCGTGCGGGAAGACATGAAGCCGCTTGAATGGAGTGATTTGATATTCCGGGAGATTGTCGGACGATTCATTCATCGTGTCTTCTGGTTTACCAATCTGCTTTACTTGTTTGTCGCTTTTAGTAATCAAAAACAAGGACTTCACGATATATTTGGCAGTACACGGGTCGTGTTTGACCGATAAAAAAGGGTAGTTTTAATATAAAAGACGAGCGATTACGAGGGTTAGCGAAGCAAATTTTGAAAGTGGTTTATCCCGCTTACCTTCTTCAAAATCGTTCGTCTTTTATTTGCTTTTAAATCTTTTTCGCGCGTATTTTTTAGGTTCTATTCCACTGTTGCGTTTTTAACCGTCGCAGTTTCCATAAACTGCGACGTATCTAGTGATCACACGCTTGAAAAGACAGACTGCTTCCAGGAAAAAAGTAAACATGTGCCAGAGAGCCGAAATATGTGCCGGAGAGCCGGAATATGTGCCGGAGAGCCGGAATATGGGCCGGAGAACCGAAATATGTGCCGGAGAGCCATAATATGGGCCGGAGAACCGAAATATGTGCCGGAGAACAGAAACATGAGCCGTAAAGCCGAAACATGGGCGGGAAACAGAAACATCTGGCCGAAAACAGAGGTTCACGGGGGTCTGTGAAAAGCGACTGTCCTTAGCGCAAATCAATGCTGTCACTGTGTCGCACTTTACATTTGGTACGTAGCAGTTATAACAACTATGCGAGAAGTTCCGCATTTTCTCTCTTGCTATATCATATTATCTGAATTAAACTAATAGATAGAATATTCAGTGCATAAGTCATCGAAAAATTTTACAGGGAGTGGCGCTATGCGTATTGAATCAAATGTTTCTGAGGATCTTGGCAGGATGCTGGAAAGGGCAAGGCGGAACACACTGGGAGATTTGCTTGCCCGTACACGTGACAGAATGCCTGAGAAATTTGCGCTTTGCTATAATGAACAGCGGCTCAATTATGCAGAACTCGACCATATCGTTAATCAGACGGCACGAGCATTTCTGAATGACGGTATGAAAAAAGGCGATATGGTTACGGTAATGTCCAGGAACAGCCTGGATTTTGTCGTCGTTAATTTTGCATTGGCGCGCATCGGTGCTGTTATGATTCCAATTAATTATATGCTTTCAATTGAAGATGTTCAGTATATTCTCGAGCATGCGGAAGTCAGTGCTTTTATTGCTTCCGAGGAATATGCAGAAATTTTGGATAAGGCAGCGGGCAACCTTGATATTCGCCAGCGATATTTAATGGACACGCTTGGCACATATGATGGTGAACTGGCGGAATGGATGTCGCTGTCTTCAGCGTGTGAAGACCAGCCGCCCGGTCCTGTCGAGGTATCAATTGATGATGACGATCTTGCACATGTGCTTTATACAAGCGGAACGGAGTCGCGGCCGAAAGGAGTCATGTTGTCGCATAAAAGTCTGGTCAGTGAGTACGTGAGCTGCATTGTCGATGGAAAGATGGCTGAAGGCGATGTGCTCGTGCATGCGTTGCCTTTCTACCACAGCGCACAGCTCCATGTATTTTTAGGACCGAGCATATACCTGGGGGCGAGTGGCATTATTTTAGGAGCGGCAAGTCCCGAAATTATTTTGGAAACGATCGAAAAAGAGGGTGCGACTCAATTGTTTGCACCGCCGACCGTATGGATTGCGCTATTGCGGCACCCTGATTTTGATAAACGGGATTTATCAACACTGAAAAAATGTTATTACGGGGCTGCGATTATGCCGCGTGAAGTTTTAAAAGAACTTGCTGACCGCCTGCCAAATGCACAATTCTGGAATTTTTACGGTCAGACAGAAGTAGCACCGCTGGCAACGGCACTGCAGCCTGAAGATCAACTGCGCAAACTTGGCTCTGCCGGTGTTCCAACACTAAATGTTCAGACGAAAATCATGGATGAGAACGGTAACGAGGTGGAACGCGGCGAGGTTGGTGAAATCGTTCACCGTACACCACATACGATGAAAGGCTATTTGCATGATCCGGATAAAACAGCCGAAGTATTTAAAAATGGGTGGTTTCACAGCGGCGACCTGGGTGTGATGGATGAAGAAGGCTATGTTACCATTATAGACCGCAAAAAGGATATGATTAACACAGGCGGCGTAAATGTATCAAGCCGTGAGGTCGAGGAAACGATTTATCAGATTGACGGTGTCGCAGAGGTTGCTGTCATTGGTATTCCGGATGCCTATTGGATTGAAGCCGTCACTGCGGTTATAGTGCCAAAAGAGAATGCCAAGCTGACGAAAGAATCGGTTATGGAATTTTGCGATGAACGTTTGTCCAAGTTTAAAGTTCCGAAATATGTTGATTTCACGAATGAGATGCCGAAAAACCCAAGCGGCAAAGTGCTGAAGCGTACGTTGCGGGACAAGTATGAATCATTAAGTGAAGCTTAGGCCATTCAAGCATAAAACACTTCCGTCCGAGAAATACTATTTACGGAGGTGTTTTGATGAGTGAAAAAAAGAAAAGCCGGCACAAAAGTCAGATGAGGTCAAGTGTTAATAAGCAAGGGCTCAGTGAAGATACTGCCGATCAGCAGCCTGAGAGTCAGCTTGAACAGCGGGCCAAAAAGAAAAACACAAAAATTTAAAAAGGTAATTTTTTACATTGATTTTTATCCTTCAGAAGTGTATTATGAAAATACAAGCTGCAATGTGCGTATTTAAATTAAGTTTTAACCTCTAACAGATGAATAGGGAGTTTTACATCGGGACTCAAATGTCGTGCCTCCAAAGAGTGGAAGACAGGAAGGTTCCTGCAAACACCCACTTAGCGAAGTGGTGGTTTTAAAACTTTTTATTTAAAAAATACGGCAATTGTGGCTCTAAATACTAAAGTGATAAGCCAGTTTCCATACGGGAGCTGGCTTTTTTGTATTAACGATTTTTCGTATGCATAGGATTATGAGAACTATATGGAATTTTTTTATAAAATCATCTATAATTTGTATAATAAGGAGGCGCGGGTATTATGAAAGTTAGCCGGTTTATGAAGTTTATAGGCGGGCGTGATTTGTTTTATGGCCTTGTCCTATTGATTTTAATCGGAATTACCATTTTTATTTACGCAAAAGTTTCGTTTATTTTTGATCCGCTGTTAACATTCATTTCGACTTTGATTGCACCGGTGATATTGGCTTTTATAGCCTTTTATTTATTGAACCCGGTTGTCGATTTGCTGGAACGTGTACATATTCATCGCGTCTGGGGCATCATCATTATTATTCTGGGAATCAGCGGACTGTTGACCGGATTGATACTGTTAACGGCACCGGCAATTGAGACACAGGTGAAAGATTTGGCATCGCAATTCCCCACCTACTTGCAGCAAATGGGTCAAGGGATTGAAAATTGGATTCAAGCATCTTTTCTTGCTCCCTATTATGAGCAAGGGTACGCATGGTTCACTTCGAACCTGAGTGATATATCAAGTATGGTTACCGAACGGCTCGGAGGTGCAATGGAAGGCGTCCAGAACGTCGCAAGCACCATTACAAGTGCGGTCGTTGCGATTATCACATTTCCTTTCATACTTTTCTTTATGTTGAAGGACGGCGATCGTTTCAAAGCGTTTTGCGTGAAATTGCTGCCGCCTAAATACCGCGGTGAAGTTGACCGGATACTGCATAATATGGACGTGCAGGTTGGTTCTTACATTCAGGGGCAGATTATCGTTGCAACGTGTATTGGTATACTGCTTTACATCGGTTATTTAATCATCGGTCTCGATTACGCGATTACACTTGCGATTGTTGCAGCTGTGACCAGTGTTGTACCTTATATTGGGCCGATGATTGCCATAACGCCTGCCATTATTATTGCGATTGTGGATTCGCCAATTATGCTGGTGAAACTTGGTATCGTATGGGCGGCCGTACAATTTTTAGAAGGAAATTTTATTTCACCGAACGTTATGGGCAAAACAATGCAGGTCCACCCGCTGACGATCATCATTGTGCTGCTGGTGGCCGGAAACCTGTTCGGGGTAGTCGGTGTTATTCTCGGTATTCCGGGATATGCTATTTTAAAAGTCCTCGTCGTTTATGCCTTTCAGAAATTTAAAGACCGCTATAATCGTTTTTATGGTGAGGACCATGAGCCATATGAGAAAATTTAACGTATCATCTCCAAAAACTGCTGTTCTTCAGAGAAGAGGCAGTTTTTGCCTTAAATGTTCATCATTTGCCGTATGCCGATCATATAATCATAGCAAGTCCAATTTTTGAATAAGGGGGATGATGATGATCGACATACGGTTGCTGGAACCTGAAGATGCAGAATCATATAAAAATTTGCGGCTTGAGTCCCTGCTTAACAGCCCTGCTGCATTTTCAGCAAGCTATGATGAGGTACAGGCTGATTCAATTGAAACGTATAAAGTCATGTTTCAATCGGAAAACAGTTATACATTTGGCGCCTTTGACGCGGATGAGTTAATCGGCGTTGTGACCCTTGAACGGGAAACCAAAAAGAAAACGGGTCATCGGACAATGATATGGGGGCTTTATGTTACCCCGTATAACCGTGAAATCGGGACAGGCAAAAAATTAATGCACACAGTGATCGATTGTGCAAAATCGCTGGAGGGCGTGGAGCAGATTTTTGTGTCTGTTATTATAAAGCGTGGTACATCAGAACGTCTTTTTTATGCATTGGGGTTTGTGCCGCTTGGCAGACACAAAAAAGCAGTTAAACTGGGAAGCAGATATTATGATGAAGAGTACATGGTTATGACGTTAAGTTAGGCAGAACTCAGAAAAGGTGGAGGGACCATATTTGCAAATTAATGTTAAACGCTCATTAATTGAGCCGGACACAATCAAGCACATTCTTACACACTACGACCTCAAGGGACCCCTCCATTGTGAATACCTGGCAAAGGGTCTGAATGATACATATTTTGTAATGGATGAAAATAGCGATAAGTATATTTTCAGGCTATATCGAGCAGGAGGGCATAATTACAGCGCCATTTCCTTCGAATTAACAGCGGTGCAGCATTTGAAAAACAAGGGCTTGAACGTTTCATATCCGGTCCAGGCCCGAGGTGGTCAATTAATTAATGAGCTTGAAGCACCGGAAGGCAAGCGTTATGGGGTGCTTTTCACCTATTCTGAAGGTGAGCGCCCGCAAATTACCGTTGCCAATTCGGAGCTTATCGGCACAACGCTTGGTCGTTTGCATCGCTTATCACAAGACTTTTTGCCAGTGCAGGAACGGGGGTTCAAGATTAATGTAAATCATTTGCTTGATGCGCCTGCAGCTGTGATAATGCCTGAGATTGAGCGGTATTTGGGTGATAAGGCTTCTCAGGTTTTTAAAACAGTGGTGGAAAATATAAAGGCTGACTTATCAGCGATTGATCTTAAAAAAGGCTTTTGTCACGGGGATTTCCATAACCATAATCTGCACATCTTTAATGGTGACATATCAGTTTTTGATTTCGATGGCTGTGCGTGGGGATTACAAGGTTACGATATTGCAGTTGCCTGGTGGAATATAAAAAACAACTGCCGGTACGAGGAAGAAGCATGCTGGGAGGCATTCCTGCAAGGTTATTTAAAAGAGCAAAACCTCTCCGGGGCTGATATAAAAAGCTTGCCGCTGTTTATTACGGCAAGGCGTGTCCGGCTTCTGGGGACGATGATTGCCAATGACGATGTGTGGGGCACTAACTGGATTAATCAACGTTCACTGGAGTTGTTTGTCGGTCAGTTAAGGACGGACAGGCTTGGTGATGAGGAGCTGCTTGAACTTGATGGTGACAGAGGGGGGTTATAACCGCTAATTCATTCGCTGGTTAGACGGGCCAAACTAAATAAGAAACAATAACGATGACCGTGACATATTATATGAGGACGCTGTCACGTTCGCACTGCCAAAATGGTTCTCCTTTTATTCTACTGTTGACGCTTCGATACGGAAAATAACATTCTCATTTTCCGCTGATTTCTAGGAAGTACCATGCGGTTTATCGCCAAATTGTCGCTGTTTTTTTGTATAATGGAAAGAGAGTCATAGAAAGAGAGAGGAGAGGCAGCGTGAAACGAAAGACGTGGCTTAAAATAGGAATTGGGATTGTAAGCGTCCTGTTAATCATAGATATTATCGCGAGTTTTTATTTCTACAGTTTGGCAATTGAGCGTGGTGAAAAAGATTTTCTGAATGACAATGAAGATTTGGAAGTATCTGCGGAAACAATGGATGTTCTTTTGGAGGGCGGCTGGCGAGAGTGGGTAAATGAACAGAAGTTTGAGGAATGGACGATGGAAACTGAGGATAACCTGGAGCTTAAAGGGTACTTTCTTGAAGCAGAACAACCATCGGATAAAGTTGTTGTAATGGCGCATGGTTATTTAGGCCATGCGATGGATATGGGGTTATTCGGCGAGTATTATTACGAACAAAAAGGTTACAATATTTTCACGGCTGACGCACGAGGACATGGGGCGAGCGGCGGTGATTATTATGGGTTTGGCTGGCATGACCGGCATGATTATACAGCTTGGATTGACCGGATAGTTGAAACATACGGAAAGGATACAGAGATTATTCTGCACGGGGTTTCAATGGGAGCGGCAACGATGCTGATGACAGCGGGTGAGGACCTGCCTGATAACGTTAAAGCAGTGATAGCAGACAGTCCATATACGAGCGTGCATGATTTGTTCGCGTATCAAATGGATCGGATGTTCAATCTGCCGGCATTTCCATTTCTGCCATCGACCAGTGTTGTGACCAACATTCGTGCGGGCTATTCTCTTTCAGAAGCTTCAGCGCTGGATCAAGTGAAAAAAGCTGATATTCCGATTTTATATATCCATGGCACAGCTGATACATTTGTGCCGACACGCATGTCGAAAACGCTATATAACAATACGAATAGTGAAGCGGAGCTCATGATGGTTGACGGTGCCAACCACGGCGAGCCTTATGTGGTCGCGAAAGAAAAATATATTGATAGCGTTAATGCTTTTTTAAAAAAGCATACGGACTGGCAATAACGCCTTTAATATTTAATAAGATTCCGTGCAAAACATAAACGTTTTGCACGGAATTTTTGTTTAAAACAGAGCTCTTAGAAGCTTTTTGGGTATGATTACCGTCGTATGTACACACTAAGTTCCGAGTTTATTCCAAATGTAACTGGACGTGGAGCATGGCTAAACATTAACCATATAGCAGGGGGGATGTATGTGACCAATTGGACACGATTTCGACTCGGATATGTAGCGATGAGTGTTAATGTAAAAAACTGTTCACCGTCGCAAACAATGACTTATAAACGGTTTCAGCAATTAGATGATAAAGAGGCAGCAGTTTCTCGGCTGGAAAGGATAGCGCGGTCAAATCTTCATAACTGTCTCCGTTTATTAAAACATAATAACGCTCATGATATTAAGTTTTTCAGACTCAGTTCCCGTCTTGTGCCGCTCGCCACACATGAAGCTTTGAACGGTTGGAATTATATGCAAGCAATCCGGAATGATTTGCGGGCATTAGGTGATTTTGCGCGAAAGCACACGATGCGCCTTGATTTTCATCCGGATCATTTTGTTGTCCTAAACAGCCCGAAGGAAAGTGTTTTCAACGGGTCTGTGAAAAATTTGCTTCATCATGTTCAGCTGGTTGATGGTATGGGAATTGATTTGACTCATCGCAGTGTGCTGCATGTCGGAGGAACGTATAAAAATAAACCTAAAGCAATCGAACAATTTATCTCCAACTGGTCGTATGTCCCTGATGATGTTCAACGGATGCTGATGATTGAGAACGATGATAAATCATTTAATCTTCAGGATTGTCTTTATCTTGGTGAAAAATTGGGGATTCCCGTCGTATTTGATTATCATCATCACTTGGCTAACCACGAAGACCCGGATTGGACGTCGCATTGGAACCGTGTTGTAAATAGTTGGAGAAACTCGCCACATCCTCTGAAAATGCACATTTCGAGTCCGAAAAACGAACAAGCATTTAGAAGTCATGCTGATTTGGTTGATTCTGACATGTTTATGCGCTTTTTAAAAGAGGTTAATGGTTCAGTCGCCGAAATGGACTGTATGATTGAGGCAAAGCAAAAGGACGGTGCATTATTTCAATTGATGCAGGACTTAAAAGGCAGGGATGACATTGAAATGGTTGATGAGGCAAGTTTTTATGTGAAAACGTAGGAGGTGGATAGGTATTTGGTGTATTTCTAAGCATTAATTGGTTAATTTGACATATTGTTACCATTATCCTCCAGTGCTAAGCTATTCATAAGAATTCCTCCCCCTATCAAATGAAAACATCCAGTGCTTATTTTCTTACCTGATGCTCACCCAAGAAACACAAGCATAGGGGGTTATTTGTAAGTATCTATTTGACATTTAAAAGTAGAAGGAGGAGGAAGGAAATGAGTGGCAGAAAACGCGTTTGGTTTGAGGCGGCAGGCCGTAAATTGGACCCAGGTTTAGTTGAACAATTGCGGCTAAAACGCAAAGAAGATCCGTACGAGACAAGTAACGATAGACTTCCGGTAATTGTCTCTTATTCAAGTGACACTGACGCTAAAAAGAAGAAGGAATTGATCACAGCTTGCCAGGCAGATAATAACAGCAGGTTGGACAAAGATATTGGCCGAAGAATCGCCAGAGGAAATTTAACCCCGCAAATCATTAAGCAAATTAAAGATCATGAAGCTGTTGATCGCATCTATTATGACCGAATTGTAACGGCGCTGCTGGACGTTGCCAGCAAACAGGTTGGTTCCGTTGAGCTCCGGGAAAATGCTGGGTTAACCGGGAAAGGTGTTACCATCGCTGTTATAGATACAGGTGTTCACCCCCATAGCGACCTGACGGAAACGAGCAATCGAATTGTGGCGTTTAAAGATTTTTTTAATGACCAAGAAGAACCTTATGATGATAATGGACATGGTACCCATTGTGCAGGAGATGCAGCCGGAGACGGTCAGCAGTCTGATGGATTGTACAGTGGTCCAGCGCCTGAAGCATCGATTGCAGGTGTAAAGGTTCTTGATGAAAATGGCAGCGGCCGATTATCGGGCATTATTGAAGGTATCGAATGGTGTATAGCGAAGAAAGATGACTATAATATTCGTGTCCTTTCGCTGTCATTAGGTTCTCAGGCTTTTGAATCCTTCCGGGACGATCCGCTCTCGATTGCAGTAGGGGAAGCCTGGCATAAAGGGATTGTTGTTTGCGCTGCTGCCGGTAACAGTGGACCGGAGCAGGCAACGATAAGCACACCGGCCATCAATCCTTTCATCATCACTGTCGGATCGATCGATGATCAAAATACTGAGGAACGTTCGGACGATGAAATCGCTGAATATTCCGGCAGAGGCCCGACCGTAGACGCTTTTGTTAAGCCGGATATTTACGCACCGGGCACTGATATCATTTCACTGCTGGCGCCGGAATCTGCGCTGGAACACGAACTGCCGGAGCAGGTGGTGGATGAGAATTATTTACAGTTATCGGGAACGTCCATGGCAACGCCTATATGTGCCGGGGTCGTCGCGCAGATATTGGAAGCAAATCCTGACTTGAGTCCAAATGATGTTAAAACTATTTTAAAGGCCACTTCAAAGCCAGCACTCAATGACGTTTGGGGCTACATTCAAGCAGGAAAAGCTGTGGAAATGGCAGGCGAATATGCAGGTTTTCAAAAGGCTGTTAAATAAGACAATCTGAGCTGACTGTAAGTGGATAAGTGGTAATAATCAACAAGAGGGTGGGACATAATTAAAAGATTATCGTGAAAGACAAACAAAGCAATCTGTAAGCGGAAGTAATATACGTAGACTTCTGCGGGAGCAAAGGCATAGGTGAGACCCCGCAGGGCGCTAGCCCGAGGAGGCTCACCAGCCGCCCGCGAAAAGTGAAGTATATTACTGGAGCGGCGTATTCCGCCCTCCTTCACAATGATTGTTCCGCTGATTGAAGATTCACTTTATCCCGCATGTAAGGGACAGTAAGCCGTCAAAAGTACGCCAGCTAACTGTCCCTAAATGTCCGATTCTGTTCATCTAACAATCAGCGGGAAAAACCTTCCGCTGATTGAAGATTCACTTTATCCCGCATGTAAAGGACAGTAAGCCGTCAAAGGACGCCGGCTGACTGTCCCTAAATGTCCGATTCTGTTCATCTAACAATCAGCGGGAAAAACCTTCCGCTGATTGAAGATTCACTTTATAAATATTCGTCGAACCAGCGGGTGATATGGTTCAAACGGGCAATGCGCATTTCGGGTTTGCCGTTCCTGCTTAATTCGTGGTTCGCATCAGGAAAACGGACAAATTCAACTTCTTTCTTCATATGTTTTAGCGTGACGAACAGCTGCTCACTTTGCTCAATCGGGCAGCGGTAATCTTTTTCCCCGTGTACGATCAGTAACGGTGTTTCAATATTTTCGGCATACTTTAATGGCGAAAAGTCCCACAGTGCAGACGGGTCTTCAAGAAGGTTTTTACCGAGTTCCCATTTTGTAAAGAAGTAACCTATATCGCTAACACCGTAAAAACTGAGCCAATTACTGATGCAGCGCTGTGTCACCGCTGCTTTAAACCGATCCGTATGACTGACAATCCAGTTGGTCATAAACCCGCCGTAACTTCCTCCGGTAACACCAAGCCGCTCCTGGTCGATAAAGTCATACGTTTCAAGTGCATAGTCAACACCCCGCATCAAATCAGAATTATCTTTTCCGCCATAATCTTCCCGGCAGGCATCGACGAAGTGCTGCCCATAGCCGTGGCTTCCACGCGGGTTAGTGTACAAAACAGCATAGCCTTTGGCCGCCAGCAGCTGGAGTTCGTGGAAAAATGTCTGCCCGTACATGGCATGCGGGCCGCCGTGTACTTCTAAAATTAAGGGGTATTTTTTGTTTTCCTCAAACCCATATGGGCGAAGCAGCCATCCTTTGATTTCCCAGTTGTCCTCAGCTTTGAATGTCAGGGATTCCGGCTCGCTTAGGTGCACGCTTTCTAACAATTCCCTGTTAGCATCCGTTAACTGCTTAGGATTCCCATTCATTGACAATTGATAAAAATTGCCAGGGTCTGTTGGTGTACTGATGCCGAGAATAAATATATCATGATGCTTTGAAAATCCGAACACATGGTTATTGTCTTTATAAAGCGCATTAAGTTTTCCATTCAAATCCGTCTGATACAAACCGGTCGCACCGTTATCGCTCCCAAGAAAGTATAAATACGTTGAATCTTTATTCCATACGGGACCGTTTTCTGAATGGCCCATGCGTGTATCGCCAATCATGGCGTCGCCCAGCTGAAAGTCCCACTCGGTGCTGAGACACGAGCGGTTGCCTGTTGTTGTATCAAACACATACAACTCATTCAACGTTGCACCCTGGTAGGCGAACTCATGGCCAAAACACGCTACTTTAGCGCCATCCGGTGAATAGCGCGCATTGCCGTATTGACCTTCACCATTCGTTAAGGTAGTTATCTCTTTTGTTGTTAAATTAAGCAGATGCAAATCGCTGGTCAGTTCGTAATCGCTATTTTCATTAAGATTTGCACTGAACAAAATAAAATTTCCGTCCGGCGAGATATCTTCAAAGCTATGGTCAGTATCAGCAAAAGTCAGCTGGTTAAATGTATTGCTTTCTAAATCGTATTGAACGATTTGTGTGTGTTTACAATCCAGAAAACCACTGGCATCAGACTTATATTTTAAATGTTTGACGACGAAAGGCTGTTTGTTTTGTTCATCTCGTTCTTTTTGCCGTTCGTCTTCGGTCTGTTCATGCTGTTCTGTCACGTCATCCTCTTTTTCCAATGGTGCACTGAAGATGATCATGCGCCCATCTTTGGAAAATACGGGGCTCAAAGCGCCGTGTTTAAATGATGTCAGCTGTCTGGCTTCTCCGCCTTCAGTATTCAGAAGCCATAATTGCGGTGTACCACTTCGATCAGATTGAAATACGAGCCATTTGCCATCAGGCGAAAAGCGCGGATGGCTGTTTTTTGCTTTGTTAAAAGTCCATTGCTTTGGCTGGTTATGCTTTAGTGAATGAATAAATAGCTGCGATGTATAATCATTTTCATTAGTTGCTTTGGTGGAAACAAACGCATACGCATTCCCGTCGGATGTGAATTGCGGGTCACTGTGTATAGTGATATGCCGCAAATCCTCTGCAGTTAGTGGACGCTCAGACTGATTTTTCATAAATGGTTCCTCCTGCGTGGATAGGGTTGTGTCACAAGCCTTTTGTTTCGGCGAAAGGCTATGTATTAATTGTACTGATCGCTGCGTCTTGCTCATAAGCTTCTTGCAGTTTTCTGGTGATATGACCGGGTTTTCCATTGGCAATTGTTTTTCCATCAACCTCGGTAACCGGTGTTATTTCAGAAGTTGTGCTTGACAGGAATAATTCGTCCGCCTCTTCTATATCAGCGGTTGAAAAAGCTTCTTCAATAAAAGGGATCTGTAAATCTTTTGCAAATTGTTCAACGTGCATACGGACACATCCATGGAGGATACGCTTTGTTGCAGGGTGGGTATATATGTTACCGTTTTTAATAAGGTAAATGTTGGAAGAACTGCATTCCGTTACGATACCCTCACGATGCAAAATAGCCTCATAACTGTTGTTTTCGTGTGCTGTTTGTTTTGCAAGTACATTTGGCAGCAGGTTTAAACTTTTAATATAACAATTTTCCCATCGTGTGTCCCTTTGAGTTATCGCTGAAACACCGTTTGCCAGATTATCTGTATTGCGGGGCATATCACGAATGTAGGCGTAGACATTTGCCTCGGTTGCTGATGGAAACGTGTGGTTACGCGGTGCTGACCCGCGTGTTGCCTGTAAATAGACAATGCCGTCTGATTTCATACTGTTACGGTTGAGAAGGTTCTGCAACAGATCTGAAATGTCTTTTTTGGAAAATGGCAGTTTAAGTTTTATCGCCTCGGCGGATCGGAACAATCGTTCAATGTGCTCGTTAAGTGAGTAATATTCACCGCCATATACGCGAATGACTTCATAGATGCCGTCACCGAATTGCAGTCCCCGTTCTTCAAATGGATAAGTAAGACTGTCTTGGTGGGTAAAATGGGTTTGTGAAAGTATGATAGGGTAGATTGACATTTTAGTTGCCTCCTTAACGTGAGTGTGCAAAAGTGCAAATATTTTTGAACAGCTCTTAAAAAGATATTCTATATTTCTCGGGCACTCATGTAAAGACTTATTAAGTGACAGATGTCACAGAATAGTTGTTTAATAACCTTTATAATGGGATATACAAGATAGGTAAAGGGGGAAATAATATGGAGCCGATACTGGAACGGTTAAGCACAAAGGACCAGAAATCGTTAATAGCCAAGTCAAAAATGCTGCATATCCCTAAAAACGCCATAATTTTTGAAAACGGTGCACCTGCAGATTATTTGTATTTTATACATAAAGGGAACGTCCGTATCTTTAAACAAATTGAGCCGAACAAGGAATTAACGATTTTCACACGTGGAGAACAAGATGGATTTGGCGAGATTGGCGTATTTGGAGCCCAAAAATACTCTAATTCGGCAAAAACGCTACAGGACAGTATGGTATATGCAATTGAACGCAGTGATCTGGAAGAAGCTCTTTCGGAGGATGGACGTTTAAGCCTTCACTTTACACGCTGGCTTGCTGAATCATTGGAAGGAAGCAAGGCAAAAATTCGTGATTATATCGCTTTTGGTTCAGAGGGGGCTGTAGCTTCTATATTCATACGCTATTCAAATATGCACGGTGTCGTCACCCCTGAAGGCGTTCGTATTACCGAACCGATTATGATTCAGGACATTAGTAAGCATATCGCGGTTTCCAGAGAAACGGTCAGCCGGATTGTTAATAAATGGAAGGACCAAGGGATCATCACAAATGAAAACAAGTATTTCTTGATAAAAGACATGGAGTATTTCAGAAAATTGTTGGTGTGTGAACAATGCAATGTTGACAATTGTGTGCTCTGATGTTGTTAAACTTTACGCTGCTGCGAGTAAGCATCCTTCTATCGGGTGCTTTTTTGCTATTAATTGTCGTAACTTTTTATCAAAAGCAGTTGATTCTATCAAAATCACTTGTTATAATGGGAAACGTTCTAAAGAAACAGTATATTACATATTTCTTTCGCACATGCGGGTGTAGTTTAGTGGTAAAACCTCAGCCTTCCAAGCTGATGTCGTGGGTTCGATTCCCATCACCCGCTCCATACATATGTTACAACGCAGTGTTTCGCTATTATCGAAGCATTGCGTTTTTTCGTATAGAACACGCATTAACAGCCTTCTATACTTGAATGTAACTTTCTGAAAATGTATTCTATATTTGACACAAAGACGAACGTTGAGGGGTTTTTTATGAAACAACTGATGCAAACGTTAAAACAAATTGATGGAAAAGGGTATAAAGCTTATAAAAGTGTTCAAGGTCACTATAAATTTTCTAATTTTGATTTATATATCGATTATGTCCAGGGAGACCCATTCGCAGCGCCTTCTAAAATACGTGTGACGATACCTGCATCGAAACGAGCGGTGAAGGCGAGTTGGCTTGAGACATACCGCCGCAGAGTGGCGACTGAAGATATACTTGCCCGGAAGGTCGGCGGTGCGATCGCGAAGGGGAATTTTGTCATAAAAGGATCTGGAAAAAGCGGCAGTATACAATTTGACCGCCCCGGCCAGGAAGTTCTTGAACGCAGTGCGGTGAAAGCTGATTCAAACATGATTACGGTTTGTATTTCCGCAGGTCTGCCCGCGAATGGCCGTAAAATTAATGGCAGAGAAGCAGAAAAATTATTCACCAGCGCTATCCCGGAAATCATAAAAAATTCGATCTTCGCCATTACGGATGACGAAATAGAAAAAGCTGTGCAATTGGCTGACCAGCAGGAAGCAATAAGAGCTGAAATGCAAAACAATGACTGGATTGCTTTTATTGCAAATGGATCCGTATTGCCACGGGCGAGCGGGATCAGCAACAAGCCTATGAAACAAGCAATCGCTTTCCAAAGTCCGCCGGAGGATGAAGTGGAAGTCCACGTCCCGCATCGACATGAGCCTGTTAAAGGGATGGCAATTAAAAAGGGCATTACACTTATCGCTGGCGGGGGCTATCATGGGAAAAGCACCCTGCTTGAAGCGATTGAGCGGGGAGTTTACTCACATGTGCAGGGCGATGGCCGTGAGTATGTGCTGACCGATATGGACGCGGTAAAAATCCGTGCTGAAGACGGGCGTCAAGTGACGAGCGTCAACATATCGCCGTTCATTAATAATCTGCCGCATAAGCAGGACACCAGCAACTTTTCGACAGAAAATGCCAGCGGAAGCACATCCCAGGCGGCTAATGTCATGGAAGCCCTGGAAGCTGGGGCAACCTCGCTTCTGATCGATGAGGACACAAGTGCCACCAACTTTATGATCCGCGACCACCGTATGCAGCTGCTTGTGCACCAGGATAAAGAACCGATCACCCCGTTTATCGACAAAATCAAACAAATGCGGGATCAGCTTGATGTCTCAACAGTATTGGTCATGGGCGGATCGGGGGATTATTTTGATGTGGCGGATTCGGTCATTATGATGGAAGCATATGAACCATTTAATGTGACGAAAGAAGCCCGGAGGATTGTTTCAGAGCATCCAATCAATCGGGAGTCCACTGAATATGAATCATTTGGAACCATTAGTGAGCGGTATTTTCAACAATCTTCAATTCAGACACAAAAAGGCAAAAAATCGAAAACACAGGCTAAAGGCTTAACAACAATTTTAATGGGGCGAACCGATATAACGTTTGATGATACAGAGCAGCTTGTCGATGCTTCCCAGACTCGGATGATTGCGGAAATCATTCAGCACTTGGACCGATCAAACGTTTTGGGAGATAAGCCGTTACACCAACTGCTTGATATGATTGAACAGCAATTGGACGAAAAAGGGCTGGCCTCATTCACAGCCTTTAAGGATCAGCACCCAGGTGATATTGCACGTCCAAGAAGGTATGAGATAGCTGCCGTGCTGAATAGAATGCGCACGGCCAAAGTCAATCAAACGTAACACGAAAGGAGGCAGCCCGGATGAATACAAATCAACTGAGACAGGACGTTATTGACTACAGCAAGAAAATTGGTATTGATAAAATCGGGTTTGCTTCTGCTGATGTTTTTGAAAGTTTGAAAGATCGGCTAAAGCGCCAACAGGAACTCGGTTTTCAGTCAGGGTTTGAAAAAGGGTCTGTGGAAGAGCGCACGGAGCCGGACCGGCTGATGCCGGAAGCTAAATCGATCATTTCAATCGCATTAGCCTATCCGTCGCGCATTAAGGATGGTCCAAAGAGCACTAAAGAAGAACGCCGCGGCGTATTTTGCCGGGCTTCCTGGGGAACGGATTATCACGAGGTCCTCCGCGAAAGGCTGACGAAGCTTTCAAATTTTATCAAAGAAAAAATGCCTGAAGCTGAAACGAAAGTTATGGTCGATACTGGCGAATTGTCCGACCGGGCGGTGGCTGAGCGGGCCGGTATTGGTTTCAGCGGCAAAAACACAGCCATCATCACGCCCGAATTCGGGTCGTATGTTTATTTGGGAGAACTGATTACTAATGTGCCATTTGAACCGGACACACCGCTTGAGGACGGCTGCGGATCGTGCACGAAATGTCTTGACGCGTGTCCGACAGGGGCACTTGTTCAGGGCGGGCAGCTGAACGCTCAGCGTTGTCTGGCATTTTTAACCCAGACGAAAGATTTCATGCCCGATGAATTCCGTCCGAAAATCGGTAACTTCATATACGGTTTTGACACATGCCAGGTTGTTTGCCCATACAATAAACGGGTCGATTTCCACAATCATCCTGAATTTGAACCTGAGCCCGATGTCGCGAAACCAAAACTGAAACCGATGCTCAGCATATCGAACAGAGAATTCAAAGAAACATTCGGACATGTGGCCGGGTCATGGCGCGGAAAAAAACCGCTGCAGCGCAATGCATTAATCGCGCTTGCGCATTATAAAGATGAGACAGCAATTCCTGAAATCACACGGGTCATGAATGATGATCCGAGGCCTGTTATACGCGGAACGGCAGCCTGGTCACTTGGTAAAATCGGAACACAAGCCGCGTATACAGCTATTGAGGAAGCGATGGAAACGGAAAAAGATGAACACGTGCTGGCTGAAATGGAAAAAGGTCTCGAATTTCAAGACATATCTTCCGGCTGATGAAAAGAGGGGAATTAAGTGGAGCTGTACTATGGGGAGATGACCACACCTGTTGGTCCAATGACAATTATCAGCGATGGAATGAAAGCGGTGCGCATCGACTACGGGTCGTTTGCGGAGATTGAAGGTAAAACGGCGAAGTGGACCAGCCGTTTTTTTAGCCGTCCTGTTTTCATCGAAAAACGTGAATATGTTGAACATATTATAGCGGAACTGGACGAATATTTCGTGGGTGAAAGAATTAACTTTACGTTTGACTTTGACTTTTACGGAACGCCTTTCCAGAAAGAAGTGTGGCGAGCGTTATATAATAAGGTGCCATATGGTGAAACGAAAAGTTATAAGGAGATTGCCCAGGCAATCGGCAACCCGAAAGCTGTAAGAGCAATCGGCGGCGGGGTCAACAAGAACCCCCTTTCAATTGTGGTGCCTTGCCATCGTGTCATCGGAACAAACGGTAAAATGATCGGATATGGCGGCGGCCTGGAGAAAAAAGAATACCTCCTGGCCCATGAAGCAAAATAGGGCGACAAGGTGTCTGACACTTTGTCCACCTATGCTTTCGAATTTGGACAAATGTCCTCTCCATATACTTGTGATGGAGGGGATTTTTTATGGATATGTTAAAGGAAAGCTGGCTGGATTTCTTTCGTGATTCGCATGAGGGTGATGACTGGTGGCAGCGGAAACAAAGGTTGTATCATGCCCGGCAGGCTGAAGTTGTTCGGATCAGCGGACGGGGGCATCTTTTCGAAGTGCTCCGGTATTCGGGAGGTACGGTTTGCCGCTACTTGCTGCATGTGGCCTTTTTAATTCGTCATCATCAACAACTTATACGGGAAGAGGTCGTTGTGCCCTGTCAGTTCAGACTGGAAAATGGCGTCATAACCGATCACAGGATAGCTGAACAACATCCCAGAACAAAGCCGGAAAAACCTTCAATTGATATGGAATCATTGCGCAATTCGCGTCAGGAACGGTTTTCTTATGACAGGCGTGCAGCGGTCCAGTACGCAGAGCGGTGGTGGAATAGTTACAACCCTGATTACCCGACTTTCGACGTCGATTGTACAAATTATGTTTCGCAATGCATGCGAGCAGGCGGTGCGCCTATGCGCGGAATGCCCGATCGGGGAAACGGTTGGTGGTACCAAAATGAAAATTGGAGCTTCAGTTGGGCCGTAGCACATTCATTACGCTGGTATTTGAGCGGTTCTGA
Organism: Lentibacillus persicus; assembly: GCF_900112705.1. Taxonomy (GTDB): domain Bacteria; phylum Bacillota; class Bacilli; order Bacillales; family Amphibacillaceae; genus Lentibacillus; species Lentibacillus persicus. The sequence continues at coordinate 47,894 of NZ_FOMR01000007.1, read as the reverse complement.
AGCAGGATTGAAAGGCAAAGAGCTGGAGTCTGCCAGTGAGCTTATTCCCGGCGATGTTATTTGCTACGATTTTCAAGGTGATGGCAGGTGGGACCATAATACGATTGTTGTGGCGAAAGACGCTGACGGGATGCCACTTGTCAATGCCCATACTGATAATAGCCGCAACCGGTTCTGGTCATACGAAGATTCGGCTGCATGGACACCGGAAATACAGTATAAGTTTTTTCGAATTGGAGAGTAGTGGTATAATATTGACGTTATGAAAAATTAAGGCAATTATTAAATGGTGTGCGGGTTCACTGAATAATGTTTTAAACTGCAAAAAATATGAAACGAATTAGAAAGAGGCGAATGGAACATTGGGTTTACATGTGGTTTTGTATCAGCCGGAAATTCCGGCCAACACAGGCAATATAGCACGAACATGTCTTTCTGCAAATGCTGTGCTGCATTTGATCCGTCCGCTCGGTTTTTCGACAGATGACAAAATGGTCCGCCGGGCAGGACTTGACTATTGGCCATATGTCGATGTCCGTGAATATGATTCGATTAAAGAGCTATATGCGTCATATCCGGATGGGTCGTATTATTATATTGAAAATATTGGATCGAATTATTATACCGATTATGATTTTACGGCTGAGAAGCAGGATTTATTTTTTGTATTCGGCCGCGAAGGCAGCGGGTTTCCCGATGATTTTCTGAAAGGCAAAGAAGAACAGTGTCTGCGTGTGCATATGGGGGATAAGGTGCGATCGCTGAACCTGGCAAATACGGCAGCGATTATTGTTTACGAAGCATTAAGACAGCAAGGGTTCCCGGGAATGAACTAATCGGACATTTACTGCCAGTTACGTGCGGGATAAATTAAGGAGGCTGGGACATAAGGTTTAAAGATAAATGAAAAGACGAACGATAATTAGGAAAGGAAGCGGGATACGCCGCTCCGGAAATATGCTTCGCTTTCCGCGGGCGGCTGTTGAGCCAACTCGTGCCAAGGCACTTCGTTGTCTCACCTATGCCTCTCTTCCCGCAGGAGTCTCCGCATATTTCCTCCGCTGACCTTGATTATAGTTCGTCTTTTATATTGGATATATAAGTTATGTCCCAGCCTGTTTAAATGTTTGTGTTATTGATTTTTTTTAGGGACGCCGGGTTTTGCGTCATAACCGGCTGTAAAGCACGAGACGGTAAACGTAACAGCAACGCCTAATATTAATGCCAGTTTCATCACATTTCCTCCTCAAACAATTATGTAAAAAATCATTTCTTGTTTTTTAGTGTATCCCTATTATACCTAATAATTCCGGGGATGTGAACTATTATCCGACGATTCCTGTCATGACCTGTCTAAATTGAATTTAAAAGCTTTTTAAAAACAGGTGTTATGCGGGTGTAAATAATTTTCGTTTCCAAACAGTATTAAGCCTGTTGTCTGGATGACAAAAATAGAGTATATTAGTTGATGAAGCGAGAGCTTAAGTTCTATAATGACAGCAGAGTGTAAAAAGCCGTTATAGGGGGAAGTCAACAAGAGGTAACACTTTTAATTACCTCTTATTATAACGGGGTATAGCTGACTACTTAATGGAGGTATTTAAGACGTGGCACAAAATGAAGAATCTACTCGAAGATTCTGGAGCAGTTTTCATGGGCCTAACATGGGGTATATTGAGGAACAATATGAGCTTTATAAGGAAAATCACGAGGCCGTTGACCCTTCTTTAAGAAAACTTTTTGAAGAGCATGGTGCACCTGAATGGCTTCGTTCTTCACAGAAAAGCGGAGAGGAGCCAGCTCAGTCTGAGTCACCTATAGGGAACGTGAAGAAATTAACCTCAGCAATGCGACTTGTTGAGGCTATTCGTCGTTTCGGGCATCTTGAAGCGGATATTTACCCTGTAGGCCGCGATGAACGCGAAACGAATCTTGTTAATCCGGAGACTTACAACTTAACTGAACAGGATTTAAGAGATATACCGGCTGTATGGTTATGGGAGAAAGCACCGGCTGGTGTGGATGACGGTTATGAAGTGGTTCGCGAATTAAAAAAATTATATTCCGGCACGATAACGTTCGAGTATGATCATGTCAATAATGATGATGAACGCGAATGGCTTTTGAATTATATTGAATCTGGCCGATATCATAATGCGAGTACCGCGGAAAATAAAAAGAAATTACTCGAGCGGCTTGCACAGGTGGAAGGGTTCGAGGAATTTCTGCAAAAAACGTTTGTCGGACAGAAACGTTTTTCAATAGAAGGTCTTGAATCCATGATACCTATGCTTGATAAGGTCGTGAAGAATTCCATTCAAGATAATATTGAGCATATCATGATGGGGATGGCTCACCGTGGCCGCCTCAGCGTGCTGGCGCATGTTTTGGGTAAGCCTTTTGACAAAATATTTTCTGAGTTTCATCATTCACCCGACAAGGAATTAATTCCTTCTGAAGGTTCAAGCGGCATTAATTCCGGTTGGACCGGTGATGTTAAATACCACTTTGGTGCAACCAAGGATGTGGAAGATGAAGGGACAACAACCCGGATCACGCTGGCCAATAATCCGTCACACTTGGAATTTGTTAATCCGGTTGCAGAAGGGTTTGCGCGCGCCGGTCAGGATAACCGTTTCCAGAAAGGTTATCCCGAACAGGATTTCAGTAAGGCACTGCCCCTCCTGATTCATGGGGATGCAGCGTTTATTGGTGAAGGCGTCGTTGCGGAGACATTGAACTTTAAGGATCTTCCAGGCTATAAGACCGGGGGGACCCTCCATATCATTGCAAATAACCTGTTAGGGTATACAACAACGCAGTACGATGGCAGATCCACGCGTTATGCAAGTGATCTGGCAAAAGGATTTGAAATCCCAATTGTGCACGTGAACGCCGATGACCCGGTTGCGTGCGTTGTTGCTACCAAAATGGCTTATGAATATCGCCAGACGTTCCATAAAGACTTTTTAATTGATCTTGTGGGCTACCGTCGTTACGGTCATAACGAAATGGATGAACCGCGTGCAACACAGCCTGCGTTGTACCAGGATATTGATAATCATCCTACCGCAGCAAATGTTTTTGCTGAAAAACTTGAAAAAGAAGGCCTTATCGAAGCAAATGAATTAGATGGACTTAAAAAAGAGACAGAAACTAATCTGCGAGAGATTTTCGAAAACATGAAAGAAGATGAGTCAAGCAGTGATGATATTAAAAGTATGCCTGAGGCGCTTACAAATGGCCTTGATCGATTTGAAACAGCGGTGCCGCTTGACACATTGAAAAAATTGAATAAAGAACTTCAAGAGCGACCTGAAGGGTTTACGACTTTCCGTAAATTGAAGCGAATTCTGAGCCGGCGTGAAAATGTGCTGGAAGAAGGCAACAAGGCTGACTGGGGTGCCGGTGAAGCATTGACATATGCATCGATTTTAAATGACGGTATCCCGATCCGGTTAACAGGGCAGGATACCGAGCGTGGAACCTTCGCGCATAGACATTTGGTGCTGCATGATGCGGAAACAGGCGAAACGTATTGTCCGCTGCATGGTCTTGAAGATGCGGATGTATCATTTGATATCCGGAACACGCCGCTTTCCGAAGCAGGTGTATTAGGGTTTGAATACGGTTATAGTGTACAGGCGCCGAACACACTTGTGATTTGGGAAGCACAATTTGGTGACTTTTCAAACGCCGCACAGGTGATTTTTGACCAGTTTATTTCAGCAGCACGTGCGAAATGGGGCGATAAATCCAATATGGTGATGCTTCTGCCGCATGGTTATGAAGGACAAGGACCGGAACACTCCAGTGCACGTCTTGAACGGTTCTTACAACTGGCTGCAGAAAACAACTGGATTGTTGCAAACGTGACATCGTCAGCGCAATATTTCCATTTGCTTCGCCGGCAGGCAGCTATGCGCGGCAAAGAAGAAGCAAGACCATTGATCCTGATGTCACCGAAAAGCTTGCTGCGTAACCAGCGGGTCGCTTCCGCCCCTGAAGAATTCTCAGAGGGCAAATTTGAGCCGGTGAGACAGCAGCCAAATTTGAAAGTGAGCAAGAAGAATGCTAAACGCTTATTAATCGGAAGCGGGAAAGTAATGGTTGATATTGAGGAAGCTATCGCTGAGTCAGAAGAAAAATTCGAATGGCTTCGCGCGCTAAGACTTGAACAAATTTATCCATTTCCGAAAAAGCAACTTGAAAAAGAACTGAAAGAACTGCCTAACCTTGACGAAATCGTTTGGGTCCAGGAAGAACCGCAAAATATGGGCAGCTGGGATTTTGTTGATGATTACTTGAGAGAATTACTGACAGAAGGACAGACACTCAGGTACATCGGCCGTCCGCACCGGGCATCACCTGCTGTTGGGGAACCGAACGTGGATAAAGCAGAACAGCGGCGAATCATTGAAAAAGCAATTAATCCGTCAGAAGGAGGAGATACCAGTGAGTGAAATTAAAATTCCGGAGCTGGCAGAATCGATCACAGAAGGAACCATTTCCGAATGGCTTGTCAAAGAAGGGGACAAAGTGGAAAAAGGCGATGCGGTCGTTGAATTGGAAACCGATAAAGTCAATGTTGAAGTAAACACAGACTATGCTGGTGTCATTACTGAAATTGTCAGCCAGGAAGGCGATGACGTTGAAGTCGGCGATGTCATTGCCAAAGTAGATGAAAATGGCGAAGCAGGCGGAAGTGACTCTGAGGAAAAAGAAGCGTCCGCTGAATCTGAGGAAACGGAAGCGAAAGAAACAAAAAGTGAATCAGCTGAAAAAGAGGAAAAAGAGGAAAAAGAGGAAGAAGAAGCATCCTCAAAAGAAGAAAAAGCTGATAAACAGGAAGAGGACGACTCTTCTGACAGCGGTGATGTCATTGCCTCACCTGCAGCCCGTAAACGCGCGCGGGAACTTGGCATTGACTTGAACGATGTACAGGCACGTGACCCATTAGGCCGGATTCGCCCGGAAGACGTTGATTCAGCTGCAAAAGGCGGCAACGAACAAAAAGACTCGAAGCCGGCTAAGAAAGAAGAACCGAAGAAACAGGCACAATCAGAGACGACAGAGTTCGAAAAACCTGTGGAACGGGTTAAGATGTCGCGTCGCCGTCAGACCATCGCTAATCGTCTTGTTGATGTTCAACAGGAAGCGGCTATGCTGACAACGTTTAATGAAGTCGATATGTCAGCGATTATGGAACTGCGTAACAAGCGGAAAGATGATTTTAAAGAAAAGCATGGCATCAAGCTGGGCTTCATGTCTTTCTTCACGAAAGCCGTTATCGGTGCGCTAAAAGACTTCCCGCTTCTGAACGCAGAAATTCAGGGCAAAGAAATTGTGAAAAAGCAATTTTATGATATTGGAATTGCGGTTTCAACTGAGGAAGGTCTTGTTGTTCCTGTCGTCCGTGATGCGGACAAACTCGATTTTGCCGGCGTAGAAAAAGAAATCGCTGATCTAGGCAAAAAAGCTATGAATAAAGAATTGACCATGAAAGACCTCCAAGGTGGAACCTTTACCATTACAAATGGCGGAACCTTTGGATCAATGTTGTCAACGCCGATTTTGAACGCGCCTCAGGTAGGGATTCTTGGCATGCACAACATCCAAAAACGCCCGGTGGTTATGCCGGATGATTCGATTGAAGTCCGTCCAATGATGTATCTGGCTGTCTCCTACGATCACCGGATTGTTGACGGAAAAGAAGCTGTTCAGTTCCTCGTACGGATTAAAGAATTGCTTGAAGACCCTTACGATTTATTGCTCGAAGGTTAAATTTAAAAATCCCCCGCTTTGATGACAATCAGGGCGGGGTTTTTTTATGACATATTATCGTGAGAGGGCACCAAACCAGTTCAGTACCCTTGTTTAAAATTGGAAGAACGCCTCTAAAGCCAGAAACGCGTGGCGTGTTAGTAATTGCTTCTGCAGGGTATAACTAAACTAGTAGCACAATAAAAATTCATATTGCCAGACGTCTGACAACATGCTAAAATCATCAGTGGAAAAACGATATTGTAAGCGGTTCTAAACTGCCGTTTGTTATACATCTTAAGGGAGGCCTCATCAGTGGATATACTTTTTGGTTTGCTGGCTATTATAATTGTTATAGGTATAGCGTTTCTCATGTCAAATGACAAGAAAAATATAAATTATCGCGGCATAGCCGTCATGCTTATTTCCCAGCTCATCATCACATGGTTTATGTTCAACACGCAAATAGGCGGATCCATTATTAAAGGCATTTCAGCCGGGTTTAATAAATTAATCGAATTTGGTACTGAAGGTATTAATTTCGTCGTGGGCGGTATTCTGATTGAAGAAGGCGGAAGCGTGTTTTTCTTTAATGTGCTGCTGTTGATTATCTTTTTCGCGACACTTCTTTCCGTACTGACTTACTTGCGGATTCTGCCGCCAGTCATTAAATATATGGGCGGGTTGCTGTCAAAAATAACCGGACTGCCTAAAGTTGAATCGTTTAACGCGGTTAACAGTATCTTTTTTGGCCAGTCAGAAGCGCTGCTGGCTATTAAATCGCAGTTCCATCATCTGAACAATAACAGACTTTACATTGTAAGTGCATCGGCTATGGGGTCTGTGTCAGCATCGATTGTCGGTGCGTATCTGCAAATTCTGCCGCCGGAATATGTATTGGCCGCATTGCCGTTAAACATGTTCAGTGCCTTGATTATGGCGTCTGTCATCGCACCGGTTAACGTGTCGAAAGAGGAAGATGAAGTTGATGTCAAAGATGTTTCGAATGACAAAAGTATCTTTGAAGCGATGAGTAACGGTGCACTTGATGGCGGAAAAATCGCCCTTATTGTTGCAGCTATGCTAATTGCTTTTATCGCTTCACTGGAGTTGGTTAACTGGGTCATTCAGTTAGTCTTTGCAGGTGTAACATTACAGGAAATCCTCGGTTATATTATTGCACCGATCGGAATTTTAATGGGGATTGCGCCCGGAGAAGTTATTGAAGCAGGTGGTGTAATGGGGACAAAAATCGTTACCAATGAATTTGTTGCGATGCTGGAATTTGAACAGATGCTTGGCTCCTTGTCTGAAAAGACGATTGGTATCGTTTCGGTATTCCTGACAAGCTTTGCTAACTTCTCTTCAATCGGTATTATCGCAGGAACCGTTCAAGGTATTAACAGTGAAAAAGCTGTCAAAGTTTCCGGATTCGGCATGAAGCTGTTAATTGGTGCAACCCTGGCGTCCATTTTGTCGGCTACAATCGCAGGTTTGTTCCTGTAATAAAATGACAAATTGCAAAAAAACCGCTCATTTGGGCGGTTTTTTTCTGATTCGGCGTGCACTCAGATTATGAGGATTGAGGCTCAAGCGTAATCACTATAATATTATAATAATAATAAATGATAAACATATTTCGCTTTCCTTTTGATTCGTTTTCACTTAGGATAGAAGAAGTTATTTTAGAATTAATTCAGGCTGCTGAAAGAAGCGGCGGCTTGCACTGAAAAAAGTACTTGCCAGTGTGTTGTTATAAGGAGTGCATCATTATGAGCGGAAAAAGAATCTTGTTTACCGGCGGCGGAACAGCCGGCCATGTCATTGTAAACCTTGCGCTGATTCCTGTTTTTCAGCAGGATGGATGGGAAGTCGATTATATTGGATCGCAAAATGGCATTGAGCGTAAATTAATTGAATCGCTCGACAATGTGAATTACTATCCGATATCGACGGGTAAATTGCGCCGTTATATGTCCAAAGAAAATTTGAAAGATCCTTTTAAAGTGCTGAAAGGGACGATGCAGGCGTGGCGCATTATCGGTAAACGAAAACCGTCTGTCGTATTTTCAAAGGGCGGTTTTGTCTCTGTGCCGGTGATTATAGCCGCAAAACTGCGACGTGTCCAGGCGGTTATTCATGAATCGGATTTCACTCCTGGACTGGCCAATAAAATAGCGATCCCATTTGCTGAGAAAGTGCTGGCAACATTTCCTGAAACAATTGATTATTTGCCTGAAAAGAAAGCCGAATATGTTGGGGCAGTTATCCGGGAAGAACTTTTTAATGGGGATAAAGTCAAGGGGCTGAAATTGTGCGGTTTTACCAAAGAAAAGCCCGTGCTCCTTGTTATGGGCGGCAGTGGTGGTGCTGAAAAAATTAATCAGACAGTCCGTGAAAGTCTGGATGGACTCCTGCCTGAATTTCAAATTGCACATATTTGCGGCCAGGGAAAAACCGATCCTTCCATAGATCGAAATGGCTATGCCCAGTTTGAATATGTTAATGAAGCATTAAAAGATTTATTTGCGGCGACTGATTTTGTGCTGTCGCGCGCCGGATCCAATGCTATATTTGAATTCTTGGCCCTCCATAAACCGATGCTGCTCATTCCGTTGTCAAAGCAGGCAAGCAGAGGCGACCAAATCATTAATGCCAATTCTTTCAAAGAAAAAGACTACGCCCGCGTGCTGGAAGAAGAATCGCTGACGTCGGATGGATTGATACAAGAGTTGGTGAAGTTAAAAGAAAAAGCACCCGTCATGATTGATTACATGAAAAATTATAAAAGCGAGAAAGCCCGTGACCGGGTTATAGAAATTATTAAGGTTGCCGGTGAGACAAGAAAATAAACAGTAAAACCAGAGGCTGGGGATGCTTTTTCCCGGTCTCTTTTGTTGTTTATGACGAAATTTGTAGATAAATGAAGTATTACGTCTAATAATTATATATAATCACTAATATTTGAATCTCTCGCCGTTTTAATAGAAATTATTCTGAAATATGCATTCTGACGCCATTTGATATAAGTTTAATAGTTTATTATGATTAAAGGTGTTTGCAAATCGTAAGCTCTTTCGTAAGTACTTCTCTTAACCATGCTGCCCAATATCTTCAACATTTCAACATTTAACGACATATTTCGTAAAAAAGGGGTAATCAAATGAAAAAATTATTAATGGTATTGTCTGCCGTTGCACTGGCAGTGCTTGCTGCTTGTGGCGGTTCAGATTCAGGCAATAGTGAAGGTGATGGCAATTCTGAAGCAAGTGTTGATAAACTGGTTCTAGCTGATGCAGGCTGGAATAGTATACGGGTTCATAACTCGATTGCACAAAAAATCATCGAAGAAGGCTATGGCATTGATACAGAAGTTACGCCCGGGTCAACCGCAGCAACCGTTCAGGGACTTAGGGAAGGCGACATTGATGTTTACATGGAACTATGGACAGATAACATTAAGGACGTTTACGAGGAAGCGATCGAAGCAGGCGATTTCGAAAAAGTCTCAACAAACTTTGATGATAACGTACAGGGCATTTATGTGCCAACATACGTCATTGAAGGGGACGAAGAGCGTGGTATTGAACCAATGGCACCTGATCTCAAAACAGTTGAAGATTTGAAAAACTATCCTGAACTGTTTGAAGACGAGGCAGAGCCTGGCAAGGGGCGCCTGATTAACGCACCGAGTGGCTGGGCAGTTGAAAAAGCGATAACGCAGAAGATGGAAACATATGGTTTAAACGATACGTTTGTTAACTTTAAACCTGGTTCAGATGCAGCAATTGTCGCATCGCTTGCCGATGCCTATGAAGCTGGTGAAGCATGGGCAGGCTACTACTGGGCACCAACAGCAGTGACGGCTAAGTACGATTTGACCTTGTTGGAAGAACCGGAGTATGATCCGGAAGTGTATGAAGAAACAAAAGGCACAGCATTTCCTCCAAACGATGTTGTTGTAGGTGTCCATAAAGATATACCTGATGCAGCACCGGAAGTTGTTGATTTTCTGAGCAACTATGAAACAAGCAGTGCTTTAACCGAGCAAGCACTTGATTATATGAATGAAAACGAAGATGCCTCAGCTGAAGAAGCAGCTGAATGGTGGATGAACGAAAATGAAGATGTATGGACAAGTTGGGTTTCCGAGGATGTAGCCGAAAAGGTCAAAAGCTCAATGGAATAAATGCGAAAAGCAGCTGGCCTGCCGGTTGGCTGCTTTTCTAATTTACTGAAAAGAGAGGTGTGTTCATATGGGCGTTTTTCCTGATATAACGTTCAAGCTTGGTGATTATGTCGAAACATTTATCAACTTTTTAGATTCTTCGCTGGAAAGCTTCTTTGATTTCATCTATTTATTTTCTTCTGAAATCATTAATGGGATTGAAGGTATTTTGCTGTTTTTGCCATGGTGGCTGTTTATTTTAATTATTGCTCTGTTGGGATGGTATTTTAAATCAATTACTGCCGGTATTCTTTATGGTGTTTTTATATTTCTGATTGGAACATTCGGTTTATGGGAAGATTTGATGACGACCATTGCAATCGTCATGACGGCGGTTATTATATCATTGGCATTAGGTATACCGCTCGGTGTGTGGATGGCCTTCAGCAAAGGCTTTTCAACCGTTATGCGCCCCATACTTGATGCCATGCAGACGATGCCGAGTTTCGTTTATTTAATTCCTGCTATTTTCTTCTTCGGATTAGGGAATGTCTCCGCGATTTTTGCGACACTTATTTACGCTATTCCCCCTGTCATAAGGCTGACTGAACTGGCAATCCGCGGTGTGGATAAGGAAGTGATTGAATCAGCTCAATCCTTTGGCTCATCCAATATGCAAATGCTGTTTAAAATTCAGCTTCCGCAGGCGCTGCCAACGATTATGGCAGGTGTTAACCAGACAACCATGATGGCGCTTGCTATGGTTGTTATTGCATCGATGGTAGGTGCGCAAGGGCTTGGTGAACAAGTTCTTGTATCAATTAACCAGATTGATATTGCTTTAGGATTTGAAGCCGGTATCAGCATTGTATTTCTTGCGATTATTATTGACCGTATTACAGGCGGTGTGGCGGATAAATTCCAGAAGCATAGGAGGGTAAGCTGATGGAAACAAAAATAAAAGTCGAACATGTTTCGAAAATCTTTGGACCGCGACCTAAATCAGTCATATCAAAAATTAAAGATGGCATGAGCAAAGATGAAATATTAGCGGAAACAGGCCATACAGTCGGTGTCTATGATGCCTCCATGGATATTAAAAAAGGCGAAACCTTTGTCATAATGGGGTTATCCGGAAGTGGGAAGTCAACGCTTATCCGTTGTTTTAATTTATTGAACCGGCCAACCGACGGCGCCATTTATATTGATGGAGAAGATATTGTTAAGTCGAATAAGGCTGAACTCAAAAAAGTTCGCCAGGAAAAAGTTGCGATGGTTTTTCAGCATTTCGGGCTGTTTAATCACCGGACCATAATGGCTAACGTTGAATATGGCCTGGAAGTCCGCAATATGTCTAAAGAAGAACGCCGTGAGATTGCACAACGCAATATTGATATCGTTGGTTTGAAAGGTTATGAAGAGAAATATCCTGATGAACTATCAGGCGGGATGCAACAGCGTGTAGGACTAGCACGTGCACTTGCCAATGATCCGGATATCCTGCTGATGGACGAGCCATTCAGCGCGTTGGATCCCCTCATCCGCCGTGAAATGCAATTAGAGCTTCTTGACATCCAAGAGCGATTGCAGAAAACAATTATTTTTATTACACATGATGTGAATGAAGCGTTCAAGCTTGGAGACCGGGTCGCTGTTATGAAGGATGGAAAAGTGAACCAGATCGGTACGCCGGAAGAGATTATCGAAAACCCGGCAAATGATTATATATCCGAGTTCATCAAAGATATCGATCGATCAAAAGTATTTCAGGCGGAAAATATTATGATTAAACCGAACGCGCTTGTGTCCATGAAGGATGGCCTGAACGTTGCCCGGAAAGAGATGGAGGAAAATGGTATATCAAGTGTCTTTGTGGTTGATCGCAGCAGACACGTTAAAGGAATTGTTACGATTGATGACGCTGTACAGGGTCTTAAGGAGAAAAAAACGCTTGAAGACATGATGCGGACAGATGTCACGATTGTGCAGCGTGACGAATATGTCAATGATTTAATTCCTAAAACACTCGGATCAAGTTTTCCTTTGGCAGTTGTCAATGAAGACCAGAAACTAATCGGGTTTATTTTGCGTGTCCATGTGCTGTCCGGATTAGCTGCTGAAGATGTAGAAGAAAGCGAAGAATATTATAGGTAAATACAGAAAAAACATGACCATCAACTGCGGATGCCAATTGATGGTCATGTTTTGTTGATGCCAAAGCGTCTGTGTTTGGTGTGTTTTTTGGTGGTTATGATGGTCAAATGTCTGAATAATTCCTGCATACTTTCGCATTTGAAATCATTCGGCCATCGACTTCCTCAATTTTGAACGTGAGGCCTGCATACTCAAAGGAATCATTATCTCCGACTTTAGGCACACGGCCGATCTGACTGATCATAAATCCATTAAGTGTTTCATATTCCTCAATCGGGAGATCTACATTAAAGTACTCTTCCACGTCATCCAGACTTATGCTTCCATTTATATAGAATGTATTGTCATCAAACTTGACGATCTCCTTAACAACTTCATCATCTTCATCATAAATTTCTCCTACAATTTCTTCGAGTAAATCTTCAAGCGTTACAATCCCGGCCGTTCCTCCAAATTCGTCAACAATGACTGCAATATGAATATTGTTTTGCTGAAAATCTTTAAATAATTGATCGATTGTATTGAACATGGGAACGATATACGGTGTTTTGCAAAAATCCATTACATTAAATTTATCCATATTACTCGAAACGCTCAAATATTGAATTAAGTCTTTGACATATAACATGCCAACAATATTGTCGATACTATCTTCGTAAATCGGAATTCTGGAAAATTTTTCTTGATTAACAACGGACAATACGTCATCAAAAGAGGCATTGGCTGGAAGCGCAATAATTTCGGTCCGATGGGTCATTGCCTCACTAACCTTAACGGCATTCAGTTTCATGGTGCCTTGTATGATTTTATTCTCATTTTCCTCGAAGACACCCTCTTCGGTTCCAACACGCGCCAGCACCGATAGTTCCTCCCGGCTTGTCGTCGTTGCCTGATCAGATGATTGACTTGAAATCATTTTAGTGATGAGTTCGGAAATAATCACAAAAGGATATGTGATATACATCAGATATTGAATGATTTGGCCACTCGCCATTGCCAACTTATGCCAATATCTGGCCCCCAGTGTTTTTGGAATTATTTCTGAAAAGATAAGAATAAGAATGGTAAGTACAGCCGAGATGACTCCAAAATAGGCTTCACCAAACACTTTAGTCGCCTGCGCACCGACCCCCGCTGCACCGACGGTATGTGCTACTGTATTAACTGTCAGAATACCGGAAAGGGGGCGGTCAACATTTTTCTTTAAATTCATAAAAAGCTTGGCACGTTTGTTTCCTTCTTCAGCTTTTACATTTAAATACGAAGGGGTGGTGGAAAGAAAAACGGCCTCAAGTATAGAACAAAGAAATGATACACCTAATGCTAAAAACAAGTATAGTATCAAGAGTCCCATATGTTAGTTTTTAACCTCCTGCAGGTTGAGAAATTTTAATTCGGGAAGTTGGTTAGTTGCTTTGCTTAAAAAAAACTTTACCAACATCCGGGTAAAGGTCACATGTTACTATTTATAACCTTTACCAATATGGCAAAGGTCTGGCAAACAACAAGGTATGTTGCCAGTTACACCGGTGATAAATAAAATTATCACGTATGTGTCGGTGTAACTCGTCAGCTACTCCCCTTTGAATATTAAAACGTCCAATTTTAACATTGGTGTATATTATAAGGTAAGTGTAGGTGAAAATCAATTAAATGAAAAGAAATCAGTTAAAGACGAACGATAAGGAAATTGGCGAAATATATTTTTGATGTGGCCTATCGTGACCCCTTAATCGTTCGTCTTTCCATTTGGTTTTACACGTATTGTTCCAACCTCAGCATATTATTATCCTCTTGTAACAAGGTCTAATTTGCCTGTCGCAGGATCGATAACCAGGCCGTGAACAGTCACATATGATGGCAATAGAGGATGATTGCGGACAACCGATACACTTTCTTCCACTGAATTTTCCACTGAATCAAAACCGCTGAACTCATTTTCCAGATCGATACCGCTATGTGTAAGGGTGTTAAGTGTCTCCTCTGAAATACCTTTATCCAAGAGCCCCTGTTTAAATGCTTCCGGGTCTGTATGGGACATGCCGCAATCATGATGCCCAATAACCATTACTTGTTCTGCTTTTAATTCATGAATGGCAACCAGAATGCTTTTCATGATGCTGTCAAAAGGGTCCCGAAGAATTGCCCCGGCATTTTTGACCATTTTGACATCACCATTAGTTATGTCCAGGGCTTTCGGCAACAGTTCTGTCAGCCGAGTGTCCATACAGGTGAAGATAACAGTGCGTTTATTGGGAATGTTATCTGTTCGAAGAGATTCGTACTTTTCCTGATTAACAAAATCTTTGTTGAATGCAAGCATGTTATCAAGATGCATATCAATCAGTCCTTTCCATTTATAACGTATGTGTTTCCATTGTTTCCCACTTTTTTATTTGAGATAATGACACAAATATGCGACAAGAATGTAAAAAAGTATTCAAGATTGTGTGGGATTGAGCACAGTCAATTTGTGGTAATATTATTATAACAGAAGTATTGGCGAATAATAATAATCATTGCAAATTTTAGGAGCAGCAGAAAAGGAGGATTCATTATGGAGCAGCAGAAAGGAAGCACTGCGGCATTAGTCTATTCGACAATAGCGATGGTTGTATCGTTTACAATCTGGTCTATGATTTCACCAATGGCGTCGAATATCAGCGCTTTATACAATCTTTCTGCCACACAAGTCAGTATTTTGGTAGCAGTCCCAACCATTCTTGGGTCGATTATGCGTATTCCGCTTGGAATTCTGTCTGACAAATATAGCGGAAGAAAAGTTTATACATTAACGATGCTATTTTTGATTCTGCCTTTAATTGGAGCAAGTTTTGCGAATTCATATGGGTGGATGCTGTTTTTTGCTTTCTTTATTGGTATGGGTGGTACAACATTTGCCATTGCTATCACATATGTCTCAGGGTGGTATCCGAAAGAAAAGCAAGGTCTCGTTCTCGGTATAGCTGGTGTTGGGAATATCGGTACGGCTGTGGCTGGTTTTCTTATCCCGGTTATTGTAGCAGCTTACAGTATTGATTGGGCATTTCGAATTTTAGCAGTCATGATCGCAATTATGGCGGTTGTCTTTTATTTCGGGACTGAAGACCGTGAGCAAGGCGGCCAAAAAACGCTGAAGAGTGCATTAGAGCCGTTAAAATATAAGCAAACATGGATGCTGTCACTTTTTTATTTTCTTACATTCGGTGTCTTTGTGGCCTTGGGACTTTATTTGCCAACACTGCTGCAGGACTTGTATGACATAACGGCAGTCGATGCGGGTCAGCGTGCGGCTATTTTTGTTGTGATCGCAACGTTTATTAGACCGCTTGGCGGTATGATAGCCGATAAATTGGATCCTAAAAAGATACTTACTTCCATCTTCCTGGTGATTGCTGTCAGTGCGGCGGTACTTGCGTTTACGACAGGGAATGTTATTTTATTCACGATCTTTTGTCTGGCTATAGCCGTTTTTTCCGGCATGGGAAATGGCGTCGTATTTAAACTTGTGCCAATGGTTTCACAGGGCAACACCGGCGCAGTTACTGGTATTGTCGGTGCTGCAGGCGGCCTGGGCGGTTTCTTTCCGCCGATTCTGCTCGGTGTATTCAAGGATTTAACCGGCGGCTATTACTTAGGGTTTCTCCTGTTGGCATTGTTCAGTCTTGCTTGTCTATGGATAAACTTACAGCGTAAAAAGTTAGTTCAATAATAAAATAAACCAGCAAATTGTAGGGGGTTGTCCAAAAGGTCACCAAAAAATGTGACTTTCAGGCCAGCTCCTTTTTTGATTTTTAAAATGATTGCTCCGAAGTTCGCAGTTTTAAATGGTACAATAGAAGTGAAATGCATGTACAGAGAAATTGAAAAATGTGTTCGGTGGTGCCTTATGACGGATGAAAATAAAAATCGTGACATTATAGATGATGATTTATATGAAGAGCTTGACGAGGAAGAGCTATATGAATTGGTTGAAGAAGAAAGGCAAAAAGCACTTGAAAAAGATAAGGACGACGAAAAAGGCAGTCGAAAGCCGAAGCCTCCGTTTCCTAAATGGCTATTTTGGCTGATTGCTGCCGTAATGGTGTTAAATGTTGTGTCACTTATACCGAGAACGTTCACCCTGCCGGCAATTGATTTTTTGTTCACCTCAGCCAAGCTGTCCACTCAGGAAGACATACAAACCTACAAAAAGTCGGTCGTTGTGATTGAATCAGGTGATTCGAGAGGAACGGGTTTTTCGATTACAAGTGATGGAACAATTATTACGAATCACCATGTTATCGAAGGCCAGGATGAAGTCACTGTGGCATTTCCTGAACAAGGATTATATACGGGCGAAGTAACAGCTGAATATCCGTCTGTCGATTTGGCGGTGTTAGATGTCAGCGGCAGCAAGTTTCCTCATTTAGAGCTAGCAGATCAAACAACTTATAATCCAGGGAATGAGCAAGTGTATTTTATCGGTAATCCCACAAATTTCAGCGGCATTGCAAATGAAGGAAGCGTTATTGATGAAATCCAATTAAGCGGCTGGGACAAAACAGTTGTGATGATGGATGCTCCCGTGTACCGGGGCAACAGCGGCAGTCCTGTTATCAATCAGGACGGCGAGGTAATCGGTGTTGTGTTTGCGACACTGCATCATGATGAACAAGGGAGAGTAGGTTTATTTGTGCCGATTGATTATTATTATGACCATCATAAATAACCTTGCTGTTTAGTCCGTATTTTCTAAGGGAAAAGTCCTGTAACAGGAAACTTCGCCTTGTTTCTGAGGCGGGGAGAAGAGGAGGAGGTCAACAATGCTGTATTTCACAAGTGACTTGAACACATATCATATTGAAGCTTCTGATGGGCAAATGGGGAAGGTTCAGGATTTATATTTTGATGATGAAAAGTGGGTCGTCCGCTACGCTGTGTTGGATGTGAGAAAATGGCTGCCGACAAGACGTATACTGCTCTCGCCTGCTTCATTTACATCAATCGATACAGAAAACCAGCAAATTAATGTTAAACATGACAAAGAAACGGTCAGAAACAGTCCTTCAATTCCGGCAGACGCTACGTTTTCCAGCGATCTGGAAATGGCGTTGACAGGCTATTACGGCTGGAGCCGATATTGGCTGGGCGGTCTGCTGTGGGGTGTTGAGGATATGCCCGGTGTTAATATTGATGATCGGGAACTGGAGGCACAGGAGATGTCAAATGAGCCTCAGCACAACTTGCGCAGTGAACAGGAAACAGGCACGTTTAGAGTGCATGCGAATGATGGGAAAATTGGTGAAGTATCAGATATCATTATTGATGACATCTACTGGAAAGTTCGGTGCGTGGTTGTGAGTGAGGCTCGATTACCTGCGGAGGACAAGTTTATGCCTGTAAATGCAGAGCAAATTCAGTCCGTCGATTGGCTTGAAGGGGATATCTATATAAACAGTGACCTCGAAGACCTGAACAATCGAACAAGATATGAATCCAAAGAAGCTCTCCTCAAAGCATTGTGACGATGTGCCAATAGTATTACCAAGTGCACCCCTTAACGCAGATTCTATCCTGACCTGTGGGGTGCACTTTTTTTAGCTGCTTCCAAAGAATGATGTTATGAGACACTACATCCATAAACTGCGACGTACTTTGCTGTGATATCTCGGAAGGACAGACCGCTTCCTGAAAAAAGCAGAAATCGGGGGCGGGAAGCAGACATATATGCCGAAGAGCTGAAATATGCGCCGGAGAGCAGACATATGTGCCGGAGAACGGAAATATGCGCCGGAGAGGAGAGATATGTTCCGAAGAGCTGAAATATGCGCCGGAGAGCAGACATATGTGCCGGAGAACAGAAATATGCGCCGGAGAGCAGAGATATGTTCCGGAGAGCGGATGCTTCAGCACGGGGCCGCGTAAAACGACGAGCACAAAGCAACACTTTTCTGAACATGCTACGATCTGCGAGGAATGCTGCTTCTCCGAAATCACCTGCAGCACGGCGAGCACCCGGGTACTCCAGCTGCGTCGCTAGAGAGGCTAATGAATTTTCACTGGTTCGCAGTTTCATCAACTGTGAAGGTAAGTGTTGTACAATTTAATTTTAATATACCGTTGTATTAGAAAAGTAACGCTTTTTTAAATGAAATGTAATAAATCTGTTCTCGTAACAAATGGATTGGTGAGTTACGATTGATGATATCAGTCAGATTCTCATAAAGATGGTGAATATATGCTGAACAATATCAAAATAACCTTAATTATAACCGATAACCTTATATCTGCACCCATAAAACACATGCTTAAATCGAATTCTATAGCAACTGGAGGTGTTGTATGGCAATGAACGATCAGCCATTTATCGAAACACCTCTTGAAGATATGATTCTTTCAGCTCAGAAAGGCGATCAAGGCGTTCAGCATCATCTTTTGAAATCTTATCAGCCATTTATCGCTAAATGCGTTTCAGAAGTGTGCAAACGCTATGTCGATCCGCAAACTGATGATGAGTTCAGTGTCGGGTTAAATGCTTTTAATGAGGCAATTATGTCTTATTGCCCTAAAAAAGGCGGTTCGTTTCTTGCTTTTTCCAAGCTCGTTGTGAAACGGAAAGTCATTGATTATATACGCTATATTCGGAAAACACCACAAGCAGTTTCTCTGGACGAAGACTTTAATGAGGAACAGATGGAAAACCCGGTAGAAATATTAGCGGTAACCGAGGCCTATCGTAAAGAGCAGCAAACATTAAGTCTTCGCGAAGAAATTTTGGATTTTAAAGAAAAGCTGCAAAGCTACAAATTGTCTTTAGATCAGCTCACCGAGGTTTCGCCAAAACACCGGGATGCCCGAGAAACAGCAATTTCTGTCTCGCAGATGATTTATAATAATCCGGAGATGAGTTCTTATGTCAGAAGGAAGAAAAAGTTGCCTTTAAAAGGATTGGCCGAACAGGTAAAGGTCAGTAAAAAAACGCTGGAACGAAATCGTAAGTTCATCCTCGCCATATTTATAATTTTGGATGAAGATTACGCTTATCTTAAGGAGTATCTTAAGGGGGTGGGTTAGTGAAAAAAGGCCTTGTGATGGAGAAACATCGCAATTATATGATTGTAATGCAGAAAGACGGCACATTTCAAAAAGCACACCCCGTGGAACATGCTTTGGTTGGCATGGAAGTGAGTTATCAGCCATTAGTTGAGCGGGATCGAAATAATCAAAAGCGCAATGCATTAATAGCTGCAGTCGCATGTCTTCTGCTGGTTATGGCGCCGTTTTACTTTACCACAGACAATGACAAAACATATGCCTATGTTAATATTACAATTAATCCGAATTTGGAATTGGAAATTGACAATCAATTAAATGTAAAATCGATTGAGCCTTTGAATGAGGATGCAAAATCATTTCTTCCGATGCTCACAGGTTATAAAGGCAAACAATTAGAAACGGTTATTCAACAGATTATAACTAAAAGTGAAAAAGCTTCCTTATTGAAAAATGGCAAGAACATTCTGGCAGGAGTCAGTTATACTGATAATTCACAACAGAAACAGTCTGTTACGCAATTAATTGATGAGTATTTTGGCGAACAAAACCAAAGCTGGGGGATTGTGACATTTAAAATTCCCAAAGAAATTCATGAACAGTCGCTGGACGATGAGCAATCAATGAACGAATTGATGGCAAGAAACCTCCTGAACACAGAAGGAATTACGAATGTCGATACAGAAGCGGATACCTTCCTTAATAATGATGAAAGAGATATTATACATTCATTTTATAACATACATCATGACACCTCAGGTTCCGGTGACCGCCAAGAGGAAATTGATGATCGTAAGCGTCCAAAATCTTCTGAGGGAGAAGATGCCACAAAGTCGGGAAATAGTGATCAATCGCAGAGTAATCCAAAAGAATCGAATAAATTAGAGTCCAATAGTCACAGCAGCAATAGTGATGTGAAAAGCAACAATTCGACACAGCATAAGAGGGAAGACATTAACGGAAAAGCAAAAGGCCATGACAAAGCGAAAAAGAACAACGGGAAAGCAAAAGGTCACGACAAAGCTAAGCAGAACAACGGAAAAGCAAAAGGCCATGATAAAGCCAAGCAGAACAACGGAAAAGCAAAAGGGCATGACAAAGCCAAGCAGAACAACGGAAAAGCAAAAGGCCATGACAAAGCTAAGCAAAACAACGGAAAAGCAAAAAGTCACGACAAAGCCAAACAGAACAACGGGAAATCAAAAGGTCACGACAAAGCCAAACAGAACAACGGAAAAGCAAAAGGTCATGACAAAGCCAAACAAAATAAACATAACTAGTCAAATGAAAAAATGCACCGATTTTCGGTGCATTTTTCCTATTGTTAAGGCCTTTTATACCTCCATCGCGACAGGCGGTGTGTATTTCATAGCGTGGTCGATATAATACAGCAGCTCATCATGTGTTTCAATCACTTTGGCTTGCTCAGGTGAGTAATGGTAAGCATTCAGAAAAAGCTGGATTTTTTTGGACAGCATATCATCATTCGTGCGGACCATCAGCACAAGCAATTCATCCCACTGGCCCCACAAGGTATAATATAACGCTTTGTCATAGTCAGGGATTTCCATTTTAACCCTCCTTCATGTTGAAAAGGATCAGTTATAGTCTCTCCAAATAATCGTGTATGTTGTGATTAACAAAAATGGCATTAATGCCAATTTCTGTTAGCGTATAATTCCTTCTTATTGCTGCATACTAACCACAAAACGGTAAGGAGGATTTTAGTTATGAAATGGAAAATTTACAGCTTTTTACTAATTGCCCTGTTTCTTGTTCTTGCTGCCTGTGGAACCGGTAACCAGGACAACAACGGTGGCACTGAGGAAGGCCAAAATGATAACAATGTTGAGCAAACCCGGTTTGATGGAGACGTTAATAATGACAATATGAACAATAATGGCAACCAGACACGAGATACAGATAACACGGGAAATAACGAAAACCAATACGAACTGGCTGATAAGGCAGCTGAACGAATTTCTAATGACGTAGAGGGAATCGACAACGCCTATGTCATCAAAACGGACAATAATGCGTACGTAGCTGCTGAACTTGACCAGAACAACAATGGTAACAATAATGGAGCCAACAATAACGGCAACGGTAATAACGGTAATAACGGCAACAATAATAACGGTGCCAACATTAATGGCATGACAAATAACAATAATAACAACAATGAAGGCGGCGAAATAACTGACGCGGTAAAAGAAGAGATTTCCGGCATTGTAAGAACCGTTGACCCGGATGTCGATAATGTATACGTGTCAACAAACCCTGATTTCGTTGATTTGGCAAATAATTATGCTGATGATGCCGGTAGCGGGGAACCTGTCGAAGGCTTGTTTGATCAAATGGGCAATATGATTGAACGTGTTTTTCCTCAGCAAGGAAATGATTAAAAACTAGTATAAAGGGGGTGGCACAGAACTTGTGTTCACCCTTTTATGCTTTATGGTGTCATGAATATCTTCCATAGACAGATTTTTTTACACTAGTTGGATTTAATGTTAACTTTAAATTAGAAATGATACGGTTAGCCAATAAAGGAGCGATATTCATGGCTGAAAAAATGAATGTGGAAAGCTTTAATCTTGATCACACCAAAGTGGCAGCGCCTTATGTACGCTTGACAGGTGTCACGTCGGGATCAAATGGTGATAAAGTATATAAATACGATATACGGTTTAAGCAACCAAATAAAGCGCATATGGATATGCCGGGGCTGCACTCAATTGAACATTTAATGGCAGAAAATATTCGCAATCATATGGAAAATGTTCTTGATATTGGCCCGATGGGATGCCAAACAGGCTTTTATTTGCAAATTCTGAACAATGACAGCTACGAGGACGTCACAGACGCTTTGGAGAAGACTTTAAAAGATGTTCTCAATGCGGATGAGGTGCCGGCGTGCAATGAAGTGCAGTGCGGCTGGGCAGCCAACCACAGTCTTGAAGGGGCAAAAACAATCGCAGAAGACATGCTCGCTAAAAAAGACGAGTGGGATCAGGTTTTTGCTGAATAATACCGGTAAAAGAGCATGTATTACATTTAGAAGGCAGTCTGAAACAAGGCTGTCTTTTTCATTACATGCCAGTGCGTTAACTCTGTTATCATATAGAAGAGGATATAAAATCGATAAAGAAGGAGTTAAGAGCGATGAGCAAGCAAGCCATGCAGTATTTATCTGATAATCGCGCGCAGATGCTGGAAAAACTTAATTCATTTTTAAAAATACCGAGTGTCAGCACCGATAGCGTACATAAAAAAGACATTAACAAGGCTGCTGATTACCTGGAATCGTATTTAAGCGAGATTGGCTTTGAGAAAGTTGAACAGCAGGATACTGGAGGGCA
Source organism: Lentibacillus persicus (assembly GCF_900112705.1). Taxonomy (GTDB): domain Bacteria; phylum Bacillota; class Bacilli; order Bacillales; family Amphibacillaceae; genus Lentibacillus; species Lentibacillus persicus. The sequence continues at coordinate 25,412 of NZ_FOMR01000007.1, read as the reverse complement.
TCCCCTGGTTTACGCTGAATATAATAAAGCCGGGTCGGATGTGCCCACCGTGTTATTTTACGGACACTATGATGTCCAGCCGGCAGACCCGCTGGAGGAATGGAAAAGCGAACCCTTCACACCGGAAATTAGGGATGGACGTTTGTATGCACGTGGTGCAAGCGATGATAAAGGACAGGTTTTCATGCACCTCGCTGTGTTTGAGGCTTATATGAAAACAGAAGGTAAATTACCATTAAATGTGAAAGTCTGTATTGAAGGCGAAGAAGAAATCGGCAGTGAAAATCTTTATAAAACGCTGCGCGAGAAGAAGGAACAGTTTAATGCTGATTTTGCGGTTATTTCGGACTCAGGAATGGTCGCCGAAAATCAGCCTACCATTTTGTATGGATTAAAAGGATTTACAGGGAGCGAGATAAACGTAACCGGACCTGATCACGACCTTCACTCAGGCATGTATGGAGGAGCTGTCCGTAACCCGGTTATGGCGCTCAGCCACATTTTAGCTTCAATGAAAAATGAAGATGAAGTGGTAACGGTTGAAGGTTTTTATGATGGTGTCGAGCCACTTTCGGATGACGAACGTGAGCTGATAAGAAATGTTCAAGGCGAAGATTTCGAGTCATCCACAGGCGTCAGCGAAACAGTATCCGAAAAAGGCTACACTGCTAAAGAACATACCATGGCAAGACCTACCTTTGAAATAAACGGCATATACGGCGGCTATCAGGGAGAAGGAACCAAAACGATTATTCCATCAACTGCAACAGCAAAGATTACATGTCGTCTTGTTCCCGGCCAGGACCCTGAAAGAATTCAGGAATTACTTGAAGCACATATTCATAAAGTTGCGCCAGCAGGTGTCTCAGTTGACGTTAAAAAAGAAAAATTGTCAGCTAAAGCCTATAAGGTCGAGCCTGAAAATGCGCTTATAAAAAAAGCGGCCAAAAGTTATACTGAAGCGTTTGGTAAAGAAACAATCTATGTACGGATGGGCGGCTCAATCCCGGTCGTCGAATGGATTGAAGAAATCTATAATATACCAATTGTTCTTCTTGGGTTCGGAACGCCCGATGACAGGCTGCACTCACCGAATGAAAGCTTTCCATTAGACAGTTTTGATAAAGGCATGGATACACTGGTCCGTTATTGGTCAGAAATTAATAGCAAAGACAAACATTAGCGGTTTTTTAGCAGGGAAAACCGGGAAAGAAGAGAGTGTATAGCTGAATAGGGGGGATTTTATGAGACATGCGGTTGTTACAGGTGTATCTAAAGGGTTAGGTGAATCAATTGCCAAGCTATTAATGGAATCAGGGATTCATGTGGCTGGCGTGTCACGCGGTAGTAATGACAAACTCGCCACTGTTGCTGCCGAGAATAACGTGAATTATGACCATTATTCGTGTGACCTTGGTGATTTGGAAACGACAGAAAAAACTTTTTCAGAAATTGCGAATGATCTTTTTTCTAAAGAGCCTGAGACGGTATACTTAATTAATAACGCTGCAGTGCTTGATCCGGTTGATAAATCGATGGACACCAAAAGCACTGAAATTGCACATCATATGCAGGTGAACACAATCGCGCCGATGATTTTGACGAATATGTTTTTAAGAAAAGCGGCCGATAAGGATATAAGGTTTATCGGGACAACCATCTCCTCGGGAGCGGCTGAAAGACCGATGTACGGGTGGAGTGCTTATTGCAGCTCTAAAGCCGGTATCAATATCTTTACACAAACTGCAGCGCTTGAACAGGAAGAATTAAACACTCAAAGCAAGGTGATTGCCTTCAGTCCCGGAGTCATGGATACTGAAATGCAAGAGAGAATCCGGGCAAGTGATGAAGACGCATTTCGCGATGTTGAGCAGTTTCGCAGTTTAAAAGAAGAAAATAAACTTAAAAGCACGGATACAATTGGTGAGATACTCGTCGATATCTTGACTGATGAGACAAGTATCGAGAATGGGAGAATTTACCGTGCTTCTGATTATTTTTAAAAGATCTTAAAAAAGCAGGAGTCGCTATGTAAGTAATTCACTTGTTGTGAGAATTTGAAAATAAAAGCTCATTTAGCATACTAAATTATATAGGATTTGGTATGCTATTTTTTATTGACATAACGGTATTTCTTGAGAAAAATATACAATTTCAGATTTTAAAATAACAGCAGTATTGGTATACCGACAATGACTATTGTTAGAGCTATAAATATGATGCTAAAGTAAAGGACGGTAAATGACTGCGCTAAAATGCCTGTTAATTTTGTGAATCAATTTATACGTGTATTTTTGTAAGTAGCTGATGGGAAAAACTCATATCAGCATAACATTTAGGAATAGCGGACAAGAAATATGATTAAAATGACATCCTATATCTGAAGTAACACCAAAATATCCCTGTATTTACCAGTAAATTCTGAACATTTATGTTAAAATAAGTGAAAGGGGAAATTCCTAAATTAACGAAAAATTTTCTGAAGAGTGTTCAATAAAAGGGCCAGATTATTGAATTTAAATTGGAGTGAAATATAATGGCAACTGTCGATAATATAATTCAAGACATAAAACAGGAACTAGATGGACTGCCAGGTGTAGTAGGAGTTGTATTAGGTGGGTCTAGGGCAAGAGGAACTCATAGTCCAGATTCTGATATAGATATTGGAATTTACTATGATGAATCAAAAGGGTTTAATACCAATGATATAGAAAAAGCAGCGTTTAATCTTAATGACGATAAAAAAGAGCATTTAATTACTTCTTTAGGTGAATGGGGCGAATGGATAAATGGAGGTGGCTGGTTAGTTATACAGGGTTATCATGTAGATCTTATCTTTCGTGATATTAAACGAGTCAGTAAAGTTATTGACGATTGTTTATCAGGTCTAGTATCCATTCATTATCAAACAGGACATCCTCACGGTTATTTGAATGCCATGTATATGGGGGAATTAGCTGTTTGTAATGTTTTATCTGACCCTGAAGGTACGTTAAGTGAATTAAAAAAGAAAACAGAACCTTATCCCGAGAAATTTCAAGAAGCGATGATTCAATATTTTTCCTTTGAAGCTTCTTTTTCCCTGATGTTTATGGAAGCCAATGCGAATAAAGACGACATTTCATACGTGATGGGGCATTGTTTTCGGAGTATTTCTTGCTTGAATCAAGTTATCTTTTCAAAAAACAAGGTGTATTGCATCAACGAAAAGAAAGCTGTAGCCATGATTCAAGATTTTTCAATAAAACCTATAAACTATAAAAAACGTATTGATGAAATTGTTTCCTTTCTTTCAACGGATAAAGATAAAACAAACCAAGCTGTAAACAACTTAAAAGAATTAATTTCTGAAACTGAAGCATTATAAATATTCCGCAAACGGGCGCAAGAACGGAATTAAGACTTGTGCCACTTTTGCTTATAAGGGCCGATTAATGGAATAAGGTTTAGGAGGTGAATTTTTGAATATTCAAGAATTAATGCCTATAATAATTATATTTTTAAACTTAATCATCACTATAGCTATTATTTTTGGAGCCGTTTTTACCGTTAAATATGTGAAATCTAGAAATTCTTCCAAGGAAAAATTAGAAGAAAGAGTAAGAAAACTGGAGGAAAAAGTTAATAAATGATGTTCAATCATCGGGCGCGCTAATGTAATAACTTTGTGCGTGAATCGGAGCCTTTAGTTGAATAAGTTTTCTTGAAGAAGGGAGCAAAAGTAATGTCCAAAGGTTTAAAAATAATGTTATTTTGGTCACTTGGATTTCCAGTTATTCTTACTGCTCTTCGCATTACTACAGATTACTTTTTAGGTCGTGACGTTGAATTATTCTCATATTCGGCAGTTTTCTTGGGGACAGCTGCCGCAGGATTAATTTTTGCTGGGCCTTTGAATTATTATATATCAAAATCACAAGAAGAATAAAAATAGCTTATCAGCGTTCTTCTGTTATAGGGTGCGCTAATCGAATAGCGGTCCTTTCAATAGGGCCAATGGATTACTGTAAAACGGAAGTGAGGTTCAAAGATGAAGATTGTTAATCAAGAAACCCGAGATTTTTCGATTAAATCCTTGGAATCAACTTTTAATAAACTTTCAAACGCTTATAAAAGCATGACAGAGAAAGGTTCAAATACAAACCAAGTCAAAAAGAGAAAAAATGCTGTACAAATTGGTTTAGAAAGCCTTAAAGATTCTTGGAATGGGGAAGGTTTTCCCCACGACGAAGAAACCACATTGACCGCAAAGGAAGTTCTACAAAGTCTCATTCCATCTATCGAAAAGCAGATAGCAAAAGCAAATGAAGGTAGTTCTCAAAAAACATTAAATGAGCGTCGTTTAATTGCATTTAAACTGGCAATTGAATCCTTGGAGAACCGTCTTAAATAATTCCGTTTGTCGATTATCATAGTTCTGAGGACGCTAATCAGGACATAGTTAAAGAATTTTTAGTAATTCAATTCGCTGTTGATTCATCGAAGAAATAACTTACATAGATCTGGCAAATCGTCTTGCTTATTATAGAAACGGGAGCCATTCCGGAATAGGACTCGGCACCTATTCTACGCACAAGAGCCATATTGTGGAGAAAAATGGAAAGCGATTGTTTTATAATTGATTATTTAGGGGGGAGGTATTTTGAAGAGGGTTCTAGTATTAATACTGTGCTGTTCGCTTCTTTTTACCACTTTATCTACTTGCCAAAAGGAATATAACGGAGAATATATAGAATGGGGAGAAAATACGACGAATAGCAATGCTACCGAATTGCTAGAGGATCATAATATACCTTATGAGATAAGAGATGGAATGATATATATTCCAGAAGACACTTTTGACAAAGCTATTTATTGTTGTTCTTAATAATCAATGTGAATTATTATCGAGCACTTTTCCCTAATAAGTAATAGTGCCGATACTGTATTAGGACCAGATGCTGGATAATTTATCAAATAAGGATGTAATGATTTCTATGAAATATGTTTAAAGGATTTATTGCAGCCTATTTTAAACTTCGGAACAAATGAAATTACCTATGCTTTGATTCTTCACGCATTTTTGGGTGTTCCTATAGTACTGTTAGGAGCCTTAATAATAGAATCGATAAACAATTCAAACACATCAAAAAAACTGATGAACATATTTGCTGGTTTTATTTACGGGGTATCGTAATCCTTACTTTTTAGTGGCGGGGTTGATTTAGATTATTACATTTTAGTAAGTACTGGTTTTTTTTCCTGTTTAGGATTTTTCGTTTATTTATATTTTAGAAGGGGAAAATCTACCAGCCAATAGCAGAAAAGACTATTTCATTATCGGGCGCCTAATTAGCCTGTTCACCAATCGGGCGCCATTCTGGAATAATGGATAGAGTCCAATTTGCCATTGTCGAGGCGTTTAACGTAATAAATTATGTTAAAATTGAATTAATAAAAACGGGAAAAGGGGAGGGCTCTAGTTGGGCTCAGATTTGGAAATTGTGCGCATTTTACTACCTGTTGTAATAGCGAGTGGGATTGCAGTATTTGTAGTTATGAGAATGAAACATAAATATAAGAAAGGTACCCTGGGTAAAAAAGAATCAAAAGGCGCTCAAAATTTGTTAGATAGTTTAATACCACTTGGAATGATGATTGGTTGTACTATTTCTGTACTTCTTAGCATATTTTTCCCAATCTCCTTACTATCTATAATTGGCTTGGGAGCAGGAATAGGTTTATTATTCGGGTATTTTGCTTATAAAATTTATAGCAAAGAAGGAGAGAGTTACTCATAAATAGTTATCTTCCGGGAACGGACGCTAATCTTTAATGAAATTTTGCAGAAAGATACAGGGGGTGATGTGGTGAACTGGCCAGTACTAAAGGATATAAAGTGGTTATCATTTCAATTAGCATCGATTTTGTCAGCGGTAATAGGAGTATTTTTAGCGATTGGCAGTAATAGCTACTGGGTGCTGTTTATATTTTTATCAATGATATTGATGGCTATAGGTGTGAACAGAGCAACGAAACTGACAAAATAAAAAGTGGGATTTAGAAAGATCTATTCAATCATCGGGCGTAAATCCGGAATAAAAGCAAAAAGAAAAGTCTAATTGTCTGGAATGAGCATGATATTTCAGTGATTCATAAGAACTCATATATGATAATTAAAGGAGCTGGTTTTCTCAGTGAAAAAAAGACCTGCAATCATTATTCAAAAACTTCATACTTATATCGATGAGGAAATTGATATAAAAGTAATTAACAGTGAGCCAAATGAGATGATTACGCTCAAAGCAAAAATGAGCGATGATAGTGAAAAAATCTTTGAATCTAAAGCAACTTTTAAAGCAAATGAAGATGGTATCATTTCGCTTTCCCACGTAAAACCGTTAGAGGGTTCGTACAATGAAATTGATAGTTCTGGATTATTTTGGTCCATGGAAGACTTACAATCGAGACATGGTGATTTTTTTGTCAAAGAAAATTCAAACTCGATTACAGTGGATATTTCATTGGAAATATCAGGAGAAACGCTCGATACAGTTACAATAACTCGCCAATTTTATAATGAGGATATTAAAAAAGAAGTCGTAAAATCAAATGAATTCACAGGGGTATTGTATCATCCGGTGAAAGAAGTTTCATATCCGGGTATATTGCTTTTAGGTGGATCAGATGGCGGTTATTTGGAGCCAGCCGCAGCTTTGTTAGCTTCCTGTGGATATACGGTATTGGCATTAGCCTATTTTGGTATGGAGAACGTTCCGAATAACTTGGAAAGTATTCCTTTAGAGTATTTTGAAAAGGCTACCCATTGGTTAAAAGAGCATCCTTCTGTAAATAAACAAGTCTCACTGATCGGGTTCTCAAGGGGAGGAGAACTAGCCCTGCTGTTAGGCGCTACTTATAATGAATATACATCTGTGATTGCAGTTTCTCCAAGTAGTTATGTCACATCTGGAATGAAGAATAGCATATTTGCTCCAATACCGTCTTGGACGTTTAATGGGCAGGCTCTGCCTTATATGAAGTTTTCTTATCCACCCTCTATGATTTTCTCTACGTTTCGCAACTGGATATTCAAGCGTCCGTCTTCTTTCTTAGCCATTTGGAATCGTACGATGAGGAAAGAAGAGAAAATGGAAAATGCACGGATTCGTGTAGAGAATATTAATGCTCCTGTTATGACAATATCCGGAAGTGACGACCAACTGTGGCCATCTGAGAAATTTGTCAAAATAATGGAGAAGTATTTATCGAATCATCTCTATCAGCATAAGCATCTTTTTTACGAAGGTGCTGGGCATTTCTTGGCTTTCCCATATAGTTTTCCTTCGATTCCAAGTAACGTTGTCATGCAGTTGGGCGATGGAATGGCGATGACTTTTGGCGGCTCAAAATCAGCAAATGCCAGAGCCACAAGAGACTCATGGAAAAAAATAAAGGAATTCCTTAATACAGTCCATGCATGAGTAAAGTTATTCCTAAAACGGGCGCGAAAATCGAATGAGGTGTCATTATAGAGCCATATTGCTAAAAGGGGGATAAAATGGATGCGTTGATGTTAGAAGGATGGACTCCCATATTACTTTTCGGAATTGTGTTTGCGGTAGGGATTTTTATTGTATCCCGTAAAGTGTCAAGGATAGCTTTGTTTTCAATCTCCGTTGTATTGAGCCTGCTCTGTATTGGTGTAGTCACTTATAGCGTGGTTGGTGTTGAAGGTTGGGAAGGTATGGGAATAGGATTTGTTACGGTTAGTGTTTTCTTGGGAATATGGGTAGGTACTTTAATTGGAGCTACCTTAAAAAGAAGCAACTAAAACAATTCCTATTGTATTAATGAGTGTTCACCTTATAAAATCTTTGCCATTAAAGGGCGCCATTCTTTAATAAAGATGGGGGCATATTTTGTTAAAAACACTTAGAATCGTCTTTGCAATCATAACTTTAGTTTTAGCAGGGTATGGCCTGGCAACTGGAAATTCCGGAGTAGTATCACCATATATGATGCTTTTTATGGGGGCAATGCTATTGGTTATGGGTATATCCGAAATCAAAAACGAACGAAAGCAAATAGGCTTTATGAGTATTATTGTTTCCTTATTTGTTTTTTATGTTTCCATACAAGGGTTCCTATTAAATTATACTAGCTTTATATAAGTGAAAAGGTATTCCAGAAAAGGGCGCCATTCCGGAATTAGTCTTGGCGCCCGTTCATACATAAGGGCCATTTAATGGAATAAGATACGTGCGGGCTACCTTATCCTGTAAGTAATACTAATGCTCTTTAAGAATAGTGAAGGAGAAGTGGTATTTTATGCTATATACATCTTTAAGAGTTTTTTACTTTCTAATTGGTATTGCTGTCTTAATTTCTTATTATGATGACTTGTATTTAAGAATTACTAGCATTATTATAATTGTTTTTTCTGGATTAGATTTATATAAAACTGCCAAAAATAAAAGTAAACGTAAAGCGGAGAGTTCTTAAAGTACTTTTCATCAATATCAATCTTCCGGAATAGGACGCTTTCACGGCATAAGAAATACTCCTTTTCGGGTGCCATCCCGAAATAAGCAGTGCATCCGAACATACGAGCCGTATAACTGATAATTTTACTAATGAGAGGTGATAAGATGAGTATATTACGTATAGCTAATATCATTATAGCTATCGCAATGATTATTTTCATCTCCTTTCCCGAACTACCATCTGAAGTTGTTTTTACGTTTATTCCGGTAATATTCTTATTATTTGGGGTTGATGAGGTAAGAAGAGGTGAGTCAGGTGGGAAGATAACTGGCTATTTCTACATAATTGCTGGAATAATTACTCTTCCCGGACTGATAATCGAGTTATTTTAAAATTCATACGTAAGCAATATCAGCCAATAGCAGAAAGGACTATTACGTTAACGGGCGCGATTACGTAATTAACAAGTAAGTTTTAAAAAACAGTGATTATTTGATTAATCTATATTAATTATCACAGAGGTGATAAGAGTGGATAAGGAAATTCTTGATTTGCTGACAGAAGTGAACAAAGAAATGAAAAGTATGAAATCAGAAATGCATAGTCGGTTTGACACTATAGAAGCAAAACTGGAAGGCCAGTTTGAATTAACGAACGAATCGAGAATCAATGAAATGGATTTTATTGTTGACAAGGTAAATAAAATGGAGAAAGAAATTTACATTTTAAAAAACAGGAATAGTAACTAAGGAGTGCATAAATACGCACTCTTTTTTGTTGAATAGACCCTAAGAAAATGTTAATCGATCGGGCGCCTATTTTGAATAAGAAGCTGTCTATCTTGCCTGTATCAGTTAATTAAAGGAGAGATAAAATGGTTGAAATATTAATGCTAGTTGCTGCAATTACTTCCTGTATAGCAGTTGGCTTTTTATTTAGCGACAAAAAAGAAAAAAATAAATGAAACAATGTCGCTAAGACTGTGCCACAATCGCGCGCGATTGTGTATCAATAACTTTAATTTTGAATATATAGTGTATCGTAACATTAAGTGATATAATAAAATATTCATGGAAGAGGTGATCATTACATGAATACAGCAAAGGATCGTTTACTTAAAATTATTGGTGAAATACCTGAACAAGAAGTGGATAAAATTCTGGATTTTGCAGAGTATTTAAAATCTAAACGAGATAAAAGTGTGTCTGAGGATTTAACAAAAGCTAGTGAGAGTAGCCTGGGTTTTTGGGATAATGATATCGATGACGAGGTTTGGAACAATGTATAAACAAGACCAGCTCCATTCAGTGGTTTAAAAAACCGAAAACAACGTCCTGTACTTATTATTTCAAGCGATAGTTATAACGAAATGACTGAAGATATCGTAGTTTTAGCCATCACTTCAAAATTAAAGGATCTTGCGTATTCAGTAGTGATTGAATCAAAAGATTTAACAGAGGGCGAACTTAAAGTAACATCAGAAATTAGGGCGGACAAAGTCTATACGCTTTCTGAAAATATCGTCAGAAAGAAATTTGGACAGGTGAACACTGAAATATCGGAAGGTGTTCGGGTAAAAATAAACGAACTGATAAAGTAACTGTGATCAAGGGGGCTGTTTTACAGTCCCCTTGCTATATGGAAGTTCTTAAGGCTTTCCATTTTAAAACCATGCATATTTTTTAAGTAAGACTTTCATCCACTTTTTCGCAATAGGACGCTTTCGCGGGTGCGACACGTTCCTGATTCAAATGAGATGTAAAGTGCATGAGAGATTATTTTTTATGCTCCCAAACCCCTCATGCAAAGCCAGTCTATTGTGTTATTATAACATATTGCAATCTTTTATATTGTAATTATTGAGGATAAGCCCGCCAAAGAACGGCTGCTAACTGCTCTTAAAATGTCCGATTCTGTTCGGGGCAACAGGTTTTATGGTACAATTGTTGAAGTGAATGGGCGATATGTGTTTGTGAGGTTCATTTTAAAGTAGGTTTGGAGAAAGGACGAAAGATATGATTACACGTAAAAGTCAACGCGAAATTGAAAAAATGCAGGCTGCGGGTGATGTACTCGTTAAATGCCATAAAGAGATCGCCAAAATAATTAAGCCGGGCATTACGACTATGGAAATTGATGCTTTTGTTGAAAAGTTTTTAGCCGAACAGGGCGCTACCCCTGAACAGAAAGGGTTCAGCGGTTATCCTTACGCCACATGTGCTTCAATTAATGACGAAATTTGCCATGGTTTCCCCCGTGAGGAGCAACTTGTTGAAGGGGATATCGTAACGATTGATATGGTCGTTAATCTGAACGGTGGTTTGGCAGATTCGGCGTGGACCTATAAAGTTGGCAACCTTGATGAAAAAGGTGAAAAGCTTTTGGATGTTACGAAGCAATCACTTTATAAAGGAATTGAACAGGCGCAGCCAGGCAATCGAATTGGTGATATCGGGCATGCCATACAGACTTATGCTGAAGGGGAAGGGTTCTCAGTCGTTCGTGATTTCACCGGACACGGAATCGGTCCGACATTGCATGAAGAGCCGCACATTCCACATTTTGGTCTGCCAAATAAAGGAACTCGGTTAAAAGAAGGTATGGTCATAACGATTGAACCGATGATTAACGAGGGCGGCTGGCAGAGCAAAATGGATTCCAATAACTGGACTGCCCGTACTGTTGACCAGGGCCGTTCTGCTCAATACGAGCATACGGTTGTTATTACAAAAGATGGTCCGATGGTGACAACCGAACAGGATTAATTACTAAGGTCTTTTCTGAAGGGAGAACTGTCAATGCGCGTTGTCTCAATTTGCCCAAGTAATACAGAGGTCGTGGCGTATCTCGGCAAAACGGATTTGCTGGTGGGTGTTGATAATTATTCCGACTGGCCTTCAGAAGTCCAGCATTTGCCAAAGGTTGGGCCCGATTTGTCAATTGATATGGACAAAGTGGAAGAATTGAAGCCTGATTTAGTCATTGCTTCACTAAGTGTTCCGGGGATGGAAAAAAATATCGAAGGACTTAAAGAACGCAATTTGCCCTATATTATTTTAAATCCTAACGCTTTGGACGAAATTGCCGACGATATTGAAACGACCGGTCGGGCACTTAACGAAGAAACACTCGGTGTCGAAAAAGCTGCAGCATTTCGCAATGAGTTGGCTAAATTCCGTGAAACGGCTCACCGTAAGGAAAACGTGCCTTCTTTATACTGGGAATGGTGGCCGAAGCCGATATTCACACCCGGCCGTGTTAACTGGCTTACAGAAATAAGCGAGCTGGCAGGTGCGCGCAATATTTTTGATACCGAAGACGAGGCGAATGTTCAAACGGACTGGGATGATGTTAAAAACCGTAATCCTGATTATATCTGTATGGTTTGGGTAGGCGTGAAGGAATCTAAAATGCGCCCTGAACTTGTTAAACGAAGGCCCGGATGGCAAGCCATGGATGCGATTAAAAACGATAATATTCATGTGCTGGAAGAATCACTCTATTGCCGTCCTTCACCAAGATTGCTTGAAGGTCTTCGAAAATTGTCCGATATACTTGAATAAAAAATCCCCGGCCCGGGGATTTTTTAGTTCGGAAACGTCCTGCGCCATTGACGTTCAGCTCAAAGTTTTTTTAGAGCTCGGCCGCCAAAAACGATTGTTATAAGCGGACTCAGCAGACAGAAAAAGACAAATGGCAAGTATGTGAGCACCGGCACCCCAAGGACGTCGGCGATAAATACACCGCATACGCTCCAGGGGACAAGCGGGTTAATAACAGTTCCGGCGTCTTCCAGTGACCTCGCCAGAACTTTATTGGATAATCCCGCTTTGTTGTAGACACCTTTGAATGTTTCACCTGTCAACATAACAGACAAGTATTGCTCGCCAATGAGGACGTTCACCCCAATTGCAGTCGTAGCTGTTGATATAACAATTGAACGCACTTTTTGCAACTTTTCCTGAAACGATGACAAGATTGATGGGATAATCCCTGTTACGAATAAAAGTCCTCCAAAGCCCAAGGCCAGGATCACCAATGAAATTGTAAACAACATGCTGTTAATGCCGCCTTTTGTCAACAAGCTGTCTACGGGTTCAAAGCCAGTCTCAGAAGTATAGCCGTTAAACCAAATGCCCCAAATATCAGCCCACGAAAGGCCGCTCGTTATACGTGCAAGTATTGTGGCAATGACACTGCTGATGGCTAAAGAAATGAACGCAGGTATACGTAAAAATGTGGACATTACGAGGATAATGAGCGGTATCCAAGACGTCCAGTGAACGAGCCCGGTTGTTTCGATGTTTGAAAGGTAAGCGTTCAAATTTGTCACAGAGACGGGTTCAGTGGGGGACAGAATGACAAATAAAACAAATGAAATTAGAAATGCCGGGATGGTTGTCAGGCCCATATGTTTAATATGATCGAATAAATCGACTTGCACAATTGTTGAAGCCAGGTTTGTTGTATCTGACAATGGTGACATTTTATCACCGAAAAATGCTCCCGAGACAATTGCTCCGGCTGTCATTGCCATCGATGCGTCCATTGCATCTCCCATTCCGATAAAAGCTACCCCGATTGTTGCAACCGTTGTCAGCGAGCTTCCCAGGGATACACCAATGATCGCTGTAACCGCAAAAACAATACCGTAAAACCACGTGCCTCCGACAAACGTAAACCCAGTGCTTATGAGAAGTGGTATCGTGCCGCTGATCATCCAGCTGCTTATTAATATTCCAATTAATAAAAAGAGGAAAACGGCCGCCATCCCTGACCTGGCTCCCGCAATCATACCTTCTTCAAGGTCTTTAAATGAAACACCTCTCGTTAAGCCATATGTGACTGCAAGCAGAAGTGCAATCAGGATTGGGATGTGAGGCTCTGTTCCAAGCCCGATTAAAAAATAACTGATGAGTCCTACTGTGATTATAGAAAATACGATAGCTTCACTCAAAGATGGCTGATATTTCGGCTGTACAGGAAACATGGTACAGACCCTCCTTAATATTTAAAATTATGGTTGTGAAATGACGGTGAGTATAAAAATAAAAAAGCTTCATCCCTCGTTAGGGACGAAGCTTTCACTCCGCGTTACCACCCTGATTGATGAGTCCTTTTGGAGCATAGAAACCTAATTTCAACTCATCCACTCAAATAATATCCGCCTGATCGGAATGTGTAATTCAAACCTGAAATGCCGGAACTTTCACCAAATGTCCCGTCTCTGGGTGCTGCCTGTCTCAAATTTTACTTCGCATTCACGGAATCGATATTCAAATATAATATTGACTATAAATGGTGAGATTAGTGATTGTCAATGGGGCGTCTCTCTGAATTGAATTCCTTTTTCTTACACGGTAAATAAGGTATAATTATTTTAATTTTCAATTGGGGGGAGACGGGAATGGATACTGAAACAGCAGATGCACAAAACACATCCCCATCACTGCATATGGTTCGCAAAGGAATTGCGACAGGGTTCCCTATAATGCTCGGCTATTTGCCGATTGCCCTGGCATATGGTGTCTTGGCAAAACAAGCGGGAATGTCAATTACGGAGCTGACATTGATGAGTGTGATGGTATTTGCCGGGGCCAGTCAATTTATGGGAGCTAATATGATTGCCTTGGGCGCCGGGACAGCTGAAATTGTGGTTGCGACATTTGTGCTTAATTTTCGTCACTTTGTCATGAGCTTGTCGCTAATGAATTACTTGCGTCATTTTGCGCTTAAATGGAAACTTCCTATATCAATGGGATTAACGGATGAAACGTTTGCCGTATCGGCTTTACATACTGACGAGGCTAAGAAGGAAAAAGGTTCCTATTTTTACTTGGCACTTATTTTGACAGCTTATTTTGCTTGGATTGTTGGGTCCTTTCTGGGAGGCATACTGGGTGATGTTATTCCTGAGCAGCTGAGTCAAAGCATGGGAATAGCGTTGTACGCCATGTTTATAGGACTACTTATTCCATCGGTGAAAAAACATTGGCGTGTCGGACTGATTGCTGTTATTGCGATGGGCATTAATTTTGTATGCAGCCAGTTTATGAGTGAAGGCTGGGCAATTATTTGCGGTACAGTTTTGGGCGGTTTAAGCGGTGTGTTTTTGCTAAAGGGGGATGAACAATGATAATTGCTATTATTATAGGCATGGCGATTGTAACGATGATTCCAAGAATAATTCCGGCCTTCATTGTTGACAAACTTCAGTTTCGGGACTGGATCAACAGCTGGCTTGGGGCTATTCCCTATGCAGCGCTGGGGGCGCTTATTTTCCCGGGGATTTTAAGTGTTATCCCCGAACAGCCGGTTATTGGTCTCGTGGGCGGAGCCGTCGCAGTACTTCTGGCATTTCTCGGCTTAAATGTTATTATAGTCGTTATAGGTGCTATTTTAACGGTTTTTCTAATGACAATGTAATGCATTAAAAACTGTCCATTAAGGGCAGTTTTTTTAATGTATTTTGTCATCCGGCTCGATGTGAATATGCGCATATGTGATGTTATGTTTTTCACGGAGGAAGTCTTCTATTTTCTCGGTAATGGCGTGGCTTTCTTTAACGTTCAGCTCGGGATCCACAAGAATCGTAACGTCGATAAACGCCTGATTTCCATGAATTCGCCCTTTAACATCCACAACTTGATTAACTTCAGTCACTTTTGCTATATCGCTTTTAATTGTTTTAATTTCCGTCGCATCAAACCCGTCAGTTAATGTATGCGTCGCTTCTCTGAAAATATCCCATGCAGTTTTGCAAATAATGACACCTACAACCAGACCGGCAAGGGGGTCAAGCCAGTAAAAACCAAATTGTGCACCAATTATACCGATAAAAGCGCCTATACTAACGAAGGCGTCTGAGCGATTATCCTGGGCTGCAGCGTCGAGGGAGCTGCTTCCGATTTTTTTCGCAAGTGAAACATTGTAACGATAAACACCGAACATTATAATAGCTGCTCCCAGCGCTGTCCAAGCCGTGAGCATACCCGGCTGTTCCGTTTTCCCGGCAATCAGTTGTTCAATTAAGTTAATGATGACCTGGATGCCAACTGTTGCGATAACGAATGCAGCAAAAAGAGAAGCGATTGTTTCAGCTCGATAATGCCCGTAATGATGATTTGCATCAGGTGGTTTTGTTGATATCTTTAATCCGATTAAAACGGCGACTGAAGCCACGACGTCGGTCGTATTATTCAAACCGTCCGCCCATAAGCTTTGGGAATTCCCAATTGAAGCAACAATCAATTTGACTGCTGCCAGCACAATATACGCAAAAATACTGAGCCAGGCACCTTTTTCGCCTTTTTTAAATTGATCTGCTTCATTCATCCAATATTGCCTCCATATGACCGAATATATAGCGTCTCTGTAAGTATAACAGTCTATCAGAGTTATATCAGATGAGTCCAGAAAAAACAGCATGAACATCGTCTGTCTATTGTGAATTCACAATTTTAATCCCTGAAAGCAAACATACAGAATAAAACGCTTTCCCTGGTAAATAGTAAATTTAGTGACCATATAAAATTAAGGAGAAGGTTTATGACTGAACGTCTGAATGAACAGGAAAAACGCTGGGCAGTCATATCACTGGCATCCATACCTTTGATTATGACATTGGGCAACTCAATGCTCATCCCGATACTCCCGGTTATGGAGCAGGAGTTGGGGATTTCCAAGCTTCAATCGAGTTATATTATTACGGCCTATTCAGTTGTGGCCATTTTTTTAATCCCGGTCGCCGGATTTTTGTCCGACCGATTCGGGCGAAAGAAGGTCATAATTCCTTCTTTGATCATCACCGGGGTTGGGGGATTGATTGCCGGTCTTGCTTCTCAGCTGATGGACAACCCATTTCTGATAATTGTTGCAGCAAGAATTTTGCAAGGTATCGGGTCATCAGGGGCCTTTCCAATTGTCCTCCCCCTTGTAGGTGATATTTTTAAAGACGATAAGGAAGCAAGTACAACGCTCGGCATCGTGGAAACGTCCAACACAGTGGGGAAAGTATTAAGCCCTATATTGGGGGCAGCACTTGCCGCGATTATATGGTTTGTGCCGTTTTATTCAATTCCATTATTTTGTGCGGTTTCTGTTTTATTGGTGATCTTTTTGATTAAAAATAATGGGGAAGAAAACGAAACGCATTTCAAAGAATATATGGATTCAGCGAAAGATGCATTTAAAAAACATGGCAGGTGGCTGGTGGCCGTGTTTTTCATTGGCGCTATATTAATGTTTGTCCTTTTCGGATTTCTTTTTTATTTATCCAGCATCCTGGAAGAAAAATATGATTATGAAGGAGTTTGGAAAGGGATTCTACTCGCTGTTCCTTTATTGGCATTATCGATTGCTTCCTTCATAACCGGCAGAAAGATTAAAGACAATTTAACCGTGATGAAGTGGGTAACATTTACCGGGATTGTTTTTACCGGTGTTTCGGTGGCGGTAATTCCGTTTATGGATCATCCCGTTTATTTATTGACCATTTTCTTTATTTGCGGGACGGGGATTGGAATGGCTCTCCCTTGTCTTGACGCGATGATAACAGAAAGTCTGGAAAAAGACGTCCGCGGTGTCATTACTTCAATTTACAGTGCAATGCGTTTTACCGGGGTCGCTGCCGGCCCGCCGATAATTGCTGTTTTGATGAAAAGTAACATCACCTGGATGGCAAGTGTATTAGCTATTTTTGCTCTAATCGCAAGCTTTCTCGGGTACCGCTATATAAAACCTTAACCGCAAGCTTATGGTTGAGCGGGCAACGTTTATAGTTTCAGTAATACAGATTATTAATAGAAAATTCATTAATATCAAAATTTATACTTGCAAAACGTAACGTTATCCAGCATAATGGAAAAAAGGAACAAGGGGGAAGTTCCAATGAAAAAACAAAAGATTGTTTATCAATTATACCGTTATGCTGGCAAAGCGATTAATGCAAAGCGCGAGGTCCCTTTCGAAATGAAGTTATCTGCTCAATTAATATTGGATGAATTATGTTTTAGCTGGAATAAGGAAAAACTGGAAAGTGCCATTAATGATGCGATTGATACAAATGATAAGGAAAAGTTCGATGCGTTGTCCAAAGAGTACAGACATTACGTATGGGAGTAATCCTGATTTTTAATTAAGAAAGCCTTGCCTTTATTTGGTGAGGCTTTTTTTATGGTGCATCATTGAAATATTTGGTAAATGATGGTTTGATGAGGTATAGGAAGAGGGGGGGCAATATGAAAAAGAAAACGATGATAAGCTGGATGCTATATGACTTCGGCAACTCCGCTTTTGCAACAACGATCATGGCAGCGGTCCTGCCGGTGTTTTATTACGATGTGGCTGCTGCAGGACTGGAAGAGAATTTGGCGGAAAGTTACTGGGGCTATTCCCAGTCCATTGCAGTTTTGATTGTTGCTGTTTTAGCTCCGATTTTGGGCGCGATTAGTGATTTTTCTGCATCAAAAAAGAAATTCCTGCGCTTTTTTGCGTATATGGGGATTATCGCAAGTATCCTGCTTGCTTTTGTTGGAGAAGGTGCTTATCTGTTTGCATCTATCTTATTGATTGTCGGCAATATTGGTTTTTCCGGTGCCAATGTATTTTATGATGCATTTCTGCCTGAGCTGGCCGAAAGTGAAAAGGAAATGGATAAGTTATCGTCAGGCGGTTTTGCTTTTGGATACATAGGCGGTGGTTTATTGCTCGCAATCAATATTTTAATGATCACGAATTATTCATGGTTTGGAATACCTGACGCAACTGCGGCCAGCCAATTATCCTTTGCTTCTGTCGGTTTATGGTGGTTTATCTTTTCTATACCGCTGTTTAAAAACGTGCAGGAGGAAAAGAAAACGCGTGTGAAGCGGAATAAATCCTATGTGACAATCGGCTTTTCCCGAGTTGTGAACACATTTAAAGAAATAAGGCAGTTTAAGTATTTACTCATTTTCCTTATGGCGTTTTGGCTGTATAATGATGGTATAT
Organism: Lentibacillus persicus; assembly: GCF_900112705.1. GTDB lineage: Bacteria > Bacillota > Bacilli > Bacillales > Amphibacillaceae > Lentibacillus > Lentibacillus persicus. The sequence goes on along the minus strand of NZ_FOMR01000007.1, from coordinate 6,956 downwards.
CCACGATTATAAGAATGGCAACAATATACGGTCGTGGGATTGGCATTGATTCAAATTCACTAATTATTGCGCTGCTGATCACACAGTTTGTTGGTATCCCATCCACGTTTTTCTTTGGCTGGCTGGCGTCGAAAATAACAGCCAAGCGCGCATTGTATCTCACATTATACGTTTATATAGGCATTGTGGTACTCGGTTATTTCATGGCATCTGCTTTGCATTTCTACTTGCTGGCAATATGCGTTGGTTTGGTTCAGGGCGGTGCACAGGCACTTAGCAGGTCGATTTATGGCAGGATGGTCCCGGTAAATAAGAAAGCGGAGTTTTTCGGCTTCTATGGTATTTCGTCAAAGTTTGCGGCAGTTTTTGGGCCATTTCTTTTCGGAATCGTTGGCCAGCTCACCGGCTCGAGCAGGCTTGGAATTATATCGTTACTTATATTTTTTATAGCTGGGGTTGTCTTGTTGAGGTTTGTTAATATCGAAAAAGGTGTCGAACAGGCGAAGGAATTTGCGAAATAAATCCTGTGTTCAGGTGAGGGGGGAGACGCATGAAGATTAATAATATCCGCAAAGTGTTATATACAGTATCTAAAATTCTTGGAGACGTCAATGCTGTTAAAAAAGGAAAAGTAGGAAAACGAGTTGGGCGCAGGGCAGCAGGTAAAGGAACAGGCAAAATGCTGCAGAAATTATTTAAGTAAGCCAGTGTCATACAGGAATAACGAAAAGCTTTCACATTGGCAGACAGCGGTGTGAAAGCTTTTCGTTTTTTGGTTGCAACATTGTTCACACAATCGGTTCGCTGTATATATTTTCAAGGTTTAAGGCAATCGGTTTTCCGGTATCATAGGATATATTGCCAATCAGTTCATAAAGTCGTTCTTTACTGGTATTATCACGTTGGTTCCAGTAAGCAATCACTTCAGACATGATTTCGATTCCTTCCGTCCACGCTTGATTGTAGAGATCAACAAAGCTTTTGGTGCACGGTTTGTTGGTTGCCGGATGGTACCAAGTCGTGTGATTTAAATTTAAGTAATCATTGTTGTTTTTAATTGGCTGGTGTGAAAAGGGCGAAATCAATGGCTTCAATAATGCATTTTTCCATCCATACGGGTCAGCAAGCACTCTCAAAGCCAACTTCATATCCCTGTATGATTTATGAATTAAATTATTGAAATCTGCACCGCATTCGGGATAGTGGGTTTTAATTGCTTTATTAAGCAGCTTAACAATGTTTTTATCAAGTTTGGATCCTATATTAATTTCATTATAAACATGCGCTTTCCATGTCTTTAAATGCTGGTATTTTTCCATCATCAACGTATCAATCAGCACTTCCAGTTCTTGGTGTTTATTGCCTTCATATCCCGCTCGATAATGTATATAAGGGTGTGTATTGCGATCAAGTATATGGTGTGTTGCAAAACCGAATACATAAGCTTGTGTCCGATTATCCATATCACTGGCTTTATCAATTATATCCAGCAGAAATGGCCCGCATTTTTCCCTGTGGAGTTTTAAACCGATATCGTTTCCAGTGTCGTTTTTCATCCACGGCCAGAAATTATAATAAAAAAAGGGATCCGGTCCCTGTGCCCCTAACTTCATGTAAGCGTCCTGCTGTATATATGAATTTGGATTTTCAATTGAATCCATTACATTTTCACAAAAAAGGATATGTGTCCAAATGTTAGGCATATCGAAGATCCTCCTGCCTATGCGTTCTGTTTCCAGTATAAAATAAAAAGTTCAGAAAAAACATTCAAATACTTACTATTTTGTGACAACGTGGCTCACTACCGTTGATACATTGTTATAATGAATTTGACCGAATGATATTCTTTTCATAAAAGGCTCTTCTTTCAAATATCGTTGCTTTTTACGGAGTTGATGAAAAGTGCAAACTTGTGAAAATTCTTTCTTTTGATTTCAGTTAGTTACGATACCACCGCTCCGGAAATACACGCCGCTTTCCGCGGGCGGCTGGTGAGCCTCCTCGGGCTACCGCCCAGCGGAGTCTCACCTATGCCTATGCTCCCGCAGGAGTCGGCGTGTATTTCCTTCGCTAGGCTTTGTTTGCTCCTATACTCCTATGGAAACAGCACGTGTCCGAAGACCCCGCAAGAAAGCGGTAAGGTTCAAAGGCTAAGAACGCCACGTCCTGTGGCAACGCCTTTGTGACCAACATCGTGTTGGCCCGAGGCCGTGCCCATGGAAAGCGAAGTATATTGCCGGAGCGGCTTTAAGCATTCAAGTGTATTTCCGAAGCGGTGGACGACGCACCAACTTAAATTTTAAAGTTAGTTCGCAGTTTATGAATTCTGCGTCAAAATCAACAACTTAATAAAAACACAGTGTGAAATGGGGGCTTGGACGTGGAAAAAATCATGATTGTGGAGGATGACAGGAAAATAGCCGGTTACTTATACGATTTTATAGAAAAATATGGCTATGACGTTTTGACAGTGGATAACTTTGAAAACTTGATGGATTCATTTAGAGCGTTCCGACCGGATCTGGTCTTGTTGGATATCAATCTCCCCAGTTTTGATGGGTTTTATTGGTGCCGGCAGATCCGACTTGAGTCGATTTGTCCGGTTATATTCATTTCCGCCCGAACAGGGGAGATGGATCAAGTGATGGCGCTGGAAAACGGGGGAGATGATTTTATCACCAAGCCATTTCATCCGGACGTCGTGATGGCTAAAATTCGCAGCCAAGTGCGCCGCGCATACGGGGAATATGCGGTCGCCCATCAAGAACGTATCCTGCAGGAAGAAGGAACGGCTTGAGCTCAGGTTTGGAAGTGACGTGGCAACTCTCACTAAAAAAGAAGCTGATATAATTGAAAGTCTGATGAATCGGTATCCCCGGGTGGCAGGCAGAGAGGATTTATTGGAAAAGCTGTGGGATGATCAAACATATGTCGATGAAAACACGCTTAATGTGAACATAACCCGCGTTCGCAAAAAGTTTCAGGAAATCGGTATCACAAATGCGGTTGAAACAGTCCGCGGAGCTGGATATCGTTTGGAAGTGACATGGAATGGAGCAAGGAAGTCATGAGACTGTTTATTAAAGATCACCTATTATTGATAGGGTTTCAGGTTGTACAGTTAGGTCTCATTATTCTTATCCCGTGGCTTGATGGCTATCGTGACTTCATGACATTGTCTTATGTAATTTTTCTTGGGTTCTTTTTATTCAGCTGTTATCTCCTGTACTGCTATATAAGCCGACGAACGTTTTACAATAGACTTGAGAAGCCGATGGAATCGATTGATGAATCATTGCAGAAAACGGAGCAGATACCGATTGCCGAAGCACTAGACCAATTGCTGAAATCGCAATACCGGCTCTATAAGAATCGGATTAGTGAAACAGAGGTCCAAAAAGAGGAACATATGACGTTTATCGATCGCTGGGTCCATCAAATGAAAACGCCGCTTTCGGTCATTGAATTGACGGCCCAGGATCTTGACGAGCCGGAATCATCAAACATCCGTGAAGAAACCGAGCGTATTAAAACAGGGCTGAACACGGTGTTATATATGGCGCGCCTTCGCACAATCCAGGAGGATTTCCGGATTAAACCGGTTGCACTGGAAAGTCTTGTCCAGGAAATCAATCGGGAAAATAAGCGCTTCTTCATCCGCAATGAAGTCTATCCAAAACTGGATACAGAACGAGCCAGAATCACTGTAGAGACAGATGAAAAATGGCTGATGTTCATCATGACACAGCTCATTCAAAATGGTGTGAAATATTCAGCCGGGATAAGCAGGTATATGGAAATTTCAATTTATGAACGTGCCGGATCAGCCATATTTGAAGTGACAGATTCCGGCGTCGGCATTCCTGAAGAAGATCAAAAACGGATTTTCAGCGCGTTTTATACCGGTGAAAATGGCCGAAAATACAGAGAATCGACTGGCATGGGGCTGTTTCTCGTTAAAGAAGTGGCTGATTATTTGGGACACGGGATTGAAATGGAAAGCATCGTTGGCATGGGGACAACATTTCGTATTTTGTTTCCACCGGCTCAAAACATTACAACAATGTAAGGAAAATGAAAGCGAAATCGATCGTTCATCAAGGCGGAGGGCGATACACTATGAATAGAATCAATGCCGTTATTTGAAAGGAGCATAAACATGCTGAAAGTGAATAATGTGAGCAAAGTGTACGAAGGAAAAGTCGCCTATCGCGCCTTGTCTAATATTGATCTTGACATTAAAAAAGGAGAATTTGTTGCGATTATGGGGCCCTCGGGAAGTGGGAAGACGACGCTTCTGAATATGGTCGCCACCATTGATGAGCCGACAACCGGTGAAGTATTGGTTGAGGAAAGGAACCCGCATGTTCTGGGCAGGAATGATTTGGCCAAGTTTCGCCGCCGTGAATTGGGGTTTGTTTTTCAGGAGTTCAATCTGCTGCACACCTTGACGGTTGAGGAAAATATGGTACTGCCATTGACATTGGACGGTAAGCGTGTGAAGGAGATGGATGAGAAAGCTAAGACGATTGCCGAAAAGCTGGGGATTTCTGGTATCATGGGCAAGCGCGTCCATGAAATTTCCGGCGGGCAGGCACAACGGGCAGCAATTGCCAGAGCGATGATCCATCAGCCAAAATTGCTCCTGGCCGATGAGCCGACAGGAAATCTTGATTCGAAAGCATCCAAAGATGTCATGGGCATGCTTGAGACGCTTAATAAGAAAGAAAACACAACAACGATGCTTGTGACGCATGATCCACAAGCGTCGAGTTATGCGGACCGAGTTGTGTTTATCCGGGACGGCCAGTTTTATTCCGAAATTCATCGGGGCAAAAGCCGGCAAACGTTTTTCCAAAGCATCATTGACACGCTTTCCTTGATGGGAGGGGATGACAGTGACTTTTCGCCAGTTCGCGATTAATAATGTCATCCGCAACAAGCGTTTATATGCAGCTTATTTTTTAAGCAGCCTGTTTACGGTGATGGTCTTTTTTACGTTTGCCATTTTTGCTTTTCACCCTGCATTTTTTGATGGGTCAATCAGATTTGAAGTATTGTATGGAATGGCTGTTGCTGGCGGGATTATTTATGTATTTTCCTTTTTCTTTGTGCTGTATTCGATGAGTTCATTTCTGCAATCGCGCAAGAAAGAATTCGGTCTTTTGATGATGCAGGGAATGTCCCCAAAGCAAATCCGTCTTATGGTCTTTATGGAAAATATGCTGATCGGCTTTTTTGCAACATTGGCCGGTATTTTGCTTGGTCTTGTGTTTGCCAAGACAATCCTTTTGCTTGCGGAAAACGTCCTGGTAATTGACGAAGCACTTAATTTTTATTTTCCGTTATGGGCCATTGTCATAACGTTCGTGTCATTTATTTTATTGTTTTTATTTGTCTCGTTGTTTGTTTCATTCATCCTCAGGACCCGGAAGCTGGGTGATCTGATCAAGGCGGATAAACAGTCGAAAGGTGAGCCAAAAACGTCTGTCACGCTGGCCATTATTGCTGCGGTATTGCTTGCTGCAGGTTACGCAACAGCTCTGTATGTGAAAGGTCAATTCGTCATCATTGCCATGCTGCCGGTTATCGTGGTGGTGACAATCGGGACGTATCTGTTGTTTACCCAGTTGAGTGTTTATGTGATCCGCCGATTGAAGCGCAGCAAAAGGATTTTTTGGCGAAAAACGAATATGGTGCTTTTTTCGGATTTGTCCTTTCGGATGAAGGACAATGCCCGGACTTTTTTCATGGTGGCGATTATTTCAACCGTTGCGTTTAGTGCGATTGGGTCGCTGTATGGGTTTCAGTCGTATTTAACTAAAGAAGTAGAAGAAATGAATCCATATACGTTTACGTACTCCCCATTAGAAGGAGATGAACCGCTGACGCGGGAACAAAGTGAAGTGATTGTTGAAACACTGGACAGCTATGATATTCAGGCTGAAAAGGCTTCGGTTGAAATGAATTATTTTGAAGTGGAAAACAGCGAACGCCCTGAAGTGTTGATTGCGAAAGAATCAGAGTATAATCGTTTTGCTGAGCTTTTTGGTGAGAAGAAAGTGGATGTCGGCGGCGATGAAGCGATTGTCGTCTCAGATAGTTCGAGAGTGATGATTGGCGCATCAAAAAAGGAACGGCTGATGGACGTTCCGATTAAATTGAAGAATGGCAGGAGCGCTCACCCGGACCGATTGATATCGACGGTAGTGATGCCGGAAATGTATTCCTATTATATTGTTGATGATGAAACATTCAAAGCGTTGCCGGACTCTGTTGAAACAAAATCGTATACAACCTGGCAGGCGACGCAAGGCTCCCAGGAATCCATCATCGAAGCTGGCGGAAAATTGCAGAATAAGTTCCAGTCAGGTGTATTTCAGGCGATTGATTATACCGTATATACCATTAATAAGAGCTTTGGGCCTGTGCTGTTTATCGGGCTGTTTATCGGAATTGTGTTTTTTGTATCGGCTGGAAGCTTCCTGTATTTCAGGTTATATTCAGATCTAGATCAGGACAAAGATAAATTCAAATCGATTGCTAAAATGGGCTTGACGGATAAAGAGCTGAAGAAAGTGATTAATCGTCAGACAGCACTCTTGTTTTTTGCACCGATTATTGTCGCTTTAATTCACGGAGCTGTTGCCTTGACTGCCCTGTCGCATTTATTTGATTATAACCTTGTCACCGAAGCGGTATCGGTCCTTGGCACATTTGCTTTGATTCAGATTATTTATTTCGGGGTTGTAAGGCATTTCTATACGAAGCAAATTAAGCGCGCGGTTTATTAAGCCGTTTTCTATATTGATAGTCGTTTTTGTTATATAATCCATAAACTGCGACGTACTTTGCTGTGATATCTCGGAAAGACAGACCGCTTCCTGGAAAAAGCAGAAACCGGGGACCGGAGAGCGGAAATATGTGCCGGAGAGCGGAAATATGTGCCGGAGAGC
>NZ_FOMR01000003.1 GCF_900112705.1 Lentibacillus persicus | reverse complement strand
AAGTTTGCGTCAAATCAGCTAAGCTGACTCGTCAACTTCTTACCTCTGACATCGTTTATCATACTGGTTGTTTTGTTCAGTTTTCAAGGAGCAATCGGAATGCCGCCTTCGAAAAAGCGACTTTATTAATATATCATCTTCAACCAACAAAGTCAATAACTCTTTTTGATTTTGTTATGTTTTTATTGTGTCGGCCGCTTCTCTTATCGCGACCTCAATAAATTTATCATGTTTATATTTATAAATCAATAGGTATACAACAAAAAAATATTTGGATGTTTATTCCATCGCCGGCAAAAATCTGCAAAGAAACTGACAAAGCCAGCTTGCTCTGTCTATTATAAACAGTTTTGTGACGTTAGAAACCTCCTTTTCAATTAATTGCAGTCTCAAATACCACTTAACCATTACCTCGGGAGTAGCGTAAATCTAATCTTCATTCAGACAGCATTACGACCTCCGCTCATTATAATGTAACGAATACCTGTAACTTATTGGTCTCTTACCCGTTCACTTTTCAAGCTTTAAATGATCCATTCCCGCCAGCCAGCTGCATACAGTAAATGAACGGCCAGGGCTTATGATGCATAGCCCCGGCCGGTTAGTTTAAACCATTTATTTATTGCGCATTTGAGGGAACAGCAATACATCACGAATCGACGGCGAATTAGTCAAAAGCATCACCAGCCGGTCGATACCTATTCCCAGACCACCTGTTGGAGGCATACCATATTCCAAAGCTTCAAGAAAATCTTCATCCATTAAATGCGCTTCATCATTTCCTTCATCCCGCTCTTTTACTTGTGCTTCAAAACGCTCACGCTGATCGATTGGATCATTTAATTCGCTAAAGGCATTGGCATGTTCACGGCCAACGACAAACAATTCAAACCTGTCTGTGAAACGTTCATCCTCATCGTTCCGTTTGGCAAGCGGGGAAATTTCAACTGGATGGCCGTAAACAAATGTCGGCTGAATCAGAGATTCTTCCACTTTTTGCTCAAAGAATTCATTGAGAACGTGTCCATAGGTCATATTATCCCGGATGCCTACACCATGCTCTTTAGCCAGTGCCCGTGCTTCATCATCTGACATATCAGGCCAGAAATCAACACCGGTATACTCTTTCACTAAATCGACAATATGAACTCTTTTCCATTCAGGTTCCAGATTAATTTCTTGTCCATCATATTCAACTTTCATTGTACCAAGCACATCTTCAGCAATATGAGAAATCAGGTTTTCGGTCAATGTCATGACATCGTGAAAATCGGCATACGCCTCGTACAGTTCCATCATTGTAAACTCCGGGTTGTGGCGCGTCGACACACCTTCATTGCGGAACACCCGGCCGACTTCATATACTTTTTCCATACCCCCGACGATCAGCCGTTTCAAATGCAGCTCAATCGCAATCCGCATATATAACGGGATGTCCAGAGCGTTATGGTACGTTTCAAACGGACGGGCCGAGGCGCCCCCAGGAATGCCATGCATCATAGGTGTTTCCACTTCGAGAAAACCCTGATCATCCAAGTAACGACGCATTGATTGTATAATCTTGCTCCGCAAAATAAATGTCTCTTTACTGTCAGGATTGGTTATTAGATCCAGGTAACGCTGCCGGTAACGCTGTTCAATATCCTTTAAGCCATGATATTTTTCAGGCAGCGGTCGCAGTGACTTAGTCAACAAGGTAAACGTCACAGCCTTTACTGACAGCTCACCCACTTTTGTCTTGAACATGACGCCTGTTACGCCAACAATGTCTCCCATGTCAGCCGACTTAAAGACTTCGTAGGATTCTTCCCCAATCATATCTTTCCGCACATATATTTGGATTTGTCCACTTAAATCCTGAATGTGGGCAAACCCGGCTTTTCCTTTGCCGCGTTTTGTCATGACACGGCCTGCAATTGTCACTTCATCATCTTTTTCTTCGAGTTCTTCTTTCGAAAATTGGTCATATGAGCTGACCAAGTCAGATGCAAAATGCGTTCTTTCAAACTTACTGCCGAAGGGTTTTACATTCTGTTCTTCCAGGAATTCCAGTTTTTCACGCCGTGCCCGCATATGATCATTTAATTCTTCTGTCACCATTATCACTCCATTTTTTATCAAGCCGAGTTCAGAGATTAAGGAACCCGGCTTTCATTAATAGATGTATTATCTCTTACGAACGATAAATTATATATTAAAGAAGCTTGACGCCGCCTCCCATCTTCAGAGGATTCCGGGTTAACCTCAGATAAAAAAGTGGTCAATACACCCTCTATCCGTACCAGTATTTTACCCGTCCTTCTCTCCTCCCGAGGCCGTATTCATAAGCTCCTGCTTTGATACACTCAGCTGATTTGCTATCTGATTCAACAGTTCAATGGTTGCCCGTTTTTCCCCGCGTTCAACATTGCCAAGGCACATGACCGAGATATCGAGCTTTTCAGCCAGGCCGATCTGTGTATAGCCTTTTAATTTGCGGAACGCTTTTATTCTTCTCCCGAGCCTCGCTTTATCCATATCGTTACATCCTTTATGTCACTCTCTTGAAGTTCTTCTATATAATCCGACACCGTTTTATGTGCTGAAGGAAGGGACAATTCAGGTGCTATTTCTCTCAGCGGAATGAGTACAAAAGCCCGTTCCAGCATACGCGGATGCGGGATTGTTAATTGTTCTGTTTCTCTATTTTCCTGATTATATATTAAAATGTCAAGGTCGACCGTCCGCGGGCCGAAACGGATGTCCCGTTCTCTGCCAAGCTGCTTCTCTATGGTCTGACAGGCATCAAGCAGTTCCAATGGCGAAAGCGACGTATCCACTTTTATGACCATATTTAAAAAGTCCGCCTGGTTTGTATAGCCCACCGGTGCGGTCTCATAAATTGAGGACTTTTTCAGGACAGAAATACGCGGATGGTCTTCAAGCGCATTCAAAGCCGTTGCAAGATAGTCTTCCCGCGGTTCGATATTTGACCCGAGCGCCAGATATATTTCATCACTCATACTTTGTCTCTTTTCTCCCGGAAGATTTCGACTGCAACAGACTGATAATGTCCTGCAATCGGCGGGTCAGGCTTAGTAACTTTTAATCTGCACGCTTCCAGTAAATTGAACGTTCGGAATAATTCATCTGCAATCTGTTCAGCGATTGTTTCAACAAGGTTCCTCGGTTTACCTTCCACGACTTCTTTAATTACATTATAAACCTCGCCATAATCAATGGAATCGTTCATATCATCTGAACGGCTGGACGTTTTTAAATCAAGCATTAACTCGGCGTCGACTAAAAAACGCTGCCCAAGTTTGGTTTCTTCAGGAAACAAACCATGATAGCCGTAAAAAGCCATTTGGTTCAGCAAAATTTTATCCAAGCGAAATTCCTCCTTGCTTATTAAGCATCGCATCCATCATTTTAGCCAGCTCAACATGCAGCTTCACATTATGCACACGGACAATTTGGACGCCTTTCGATATGCCAAGGCATGTCGTTGCGCCAGTCCCAGTATCTCGTTCGTTCGGCGGCAGATCTAAAATTTTTCCGATAAAGGATTTACGTGATGCAGCCAGAAGCAGCGGATAACCCAGTTCATTGAATTTTTCAAGGTTGTTCATTACCTGTAAATTATCAGCGGAGGTTTTAGCAAAACCGATACCGGGATCAAGCACAATGTATTCCTCGGGTACCCCGGCTTTTAACGCAATATCGATGCTCTTCCGCAAATCCTGTTTCATATCATCGATGAGGGAGGAATAATCCATATTTGTCCGGTTATGCATTAATATAATTGGCGTCCCGTTTGAAGCTGCTACTTCTGCTATTTCAGGTTCGCGTTTGGCTCCCCAGACATCGTTAATGATATCAGCACCAGCCTCGATTGCCTGGCGCGCCGTCTCAGCTTTATATGTATCAATGGAGATGGGGATTGATAGTTTGGCTTTGAGTGCCCGGATAACCGGCAAAATCCGCTCGAGTTCTTCTTCGGTTGAGACCGGGTCATGATCAGGTCTTGTCGATTCACCGCCAACATCAATGATATCTGCGCCTTGCCTTTCCATCAAAACAGCCTGTTCCACCGCTCTGTCAATATCGGTGTAATTTCCCCCATCGGAGAACGAATCAGGCGTCACATTCAGGATTCCCATAATATGCGTCCGGTCATTCAAATTGTACGTTCGTCCAGATGTTCTTAATTCCATTACGCACCTTCCTTTACAGCCCATTGCAGCTCATCCACTAACAATTGGTTATTAAATTTTCGCGCCTTACCCTCTAAATGTTTATCCTATCACAGCATTAAAAAAAGGACTAGCACCAGACTTCTCCGGCACCAATCCTTTTTATCGGCGATTGCCTATTCTTCGTCATACTGATAAAGCGGTGTGGACAGGTAGCGCTCACCGTTGTCAGGGAATACTGCCAGTACTTTTTTCCCTTTGCCTAATTGCTTAGCAACTTTCTTCGCTGCAGCAATGGCAGCACCAGCCGAAATACCGCCGAGAATTCCTTCATTTTTGGCCACTTCACGGGATGTCTGAAAAGCTTCATCATTCGTAATTCGAATCGTTTCATCGTAAATCTCAGTATCCAGAATGTCGGGCACAAACCCTGCGCCAAGACCCTGGATTTTATGCGGACCTGGCGAATCTCCGGAAAGAACAGCAGAATCATCCGGTTCAACCGCATAAAGCTTAATGTTATCGAAATGGTTTTTCAGAACTTTGCCAGCCCCAGTAATCGTACCGCCGGTGCCGATTCCGGAAACAAAAGCATCAAGTCCGTCATCCATTTGCTTTACAATTTCCTGGCCGGTTGTGCGCTCGTGGACTTCTGTATTAGCTTCGTTGCTGAATTGCTGCGGCATAAAGTAACCATGTTCTTTCTGCAGTTCTTCCGCCTTTTTAATCGCACCTTTCATAGCATCCGCTCCGGGAGTGAGGATCAATTCAGCCCCATAAGCACGCAATAAGTTACGACGCTCTTTACTCATTGTGTCAGGCATGACCAGTAGCGCTTTATAACCTTTTGCTGCCGCGACCATTGCCAGACCGATACCGGTATTGCCGCTTGTCGGTTCAATAATGGTATCGCCTTCTTTTAACTTTCCTTCTTTTTCAGCAGCCTCAATCATGGACAAAGCAATTCGGTCTTTGACGGAACTTCCCGGATTCATGAATTCGAGTTTCACATAAATGTCTGCACTGTCATTTTCAGCCGTACGATTCAACTTCACAATCGGTGTTTCGCCTATCAGGCCATTAATATTGTCAGCTACTCTCATATTGAGCCCTCCCAATTCCTAGTACTTTTATAGGATTTGAGTTTAATATACGTTGAAATTGAAAAAATGTCAATCGTTAAACAGAATTGGGCTTTCTGCTCTGCTTTATTCCTTTTTATAAATCCAGTCAATGTTCAACTCGTTCCATAAAGGATCAGCCGATAATTCATTCCCCAGCTCGTCCATTGCCAGTTCCTGCGTTATATATGGTTTAATTTCGTCATACTCAAACATAATTGCCGGGAGTTTTTGGTGGAGATAAATAATAGCAACACCCTGATTGACTCTAAACGGTTCACTGTAAGTTCGCTCATCCATTTCTTTTGTTTTGTCCAAATATCCCTCAGGCCAAAATTGACTTGAATTTACGAGGAATTCAAAATAACCGCCGTCACTTTTTGTTGCTTCATCAATTGAATATTCGCGGGCGAGCAAATCAAACGAAGCACCATTCTCAAGTTCCTCATGCACTTTTTCTGCCGTTTCAGTATCCTCGACAACAATATGCGAAATTTGTGTTGTTGCCTGAACATTATATTGATCCTGAAATTCTTCATAGTGTGTCCGGACTTTTTCGTCGGGTATATCAACATCATCGGTAAGCAGCGCCTGCAACTGGTAACGGTAGATGATAGCCCTGCGCCATTCTTGTTCTTTTTGATTGGCTTCTTCTTCAGTCATAACACCCTGCATTGTTCGTAAGAGCGCAAGTTCCCTTTCGATGACTTTCTCGTCAATGGTGATGTTATTTTTCGCAGCGAGCTGCTCAACCGCTCGCTGATTTATCAATTTTTCAAGCTGTTTCTTACCATAGTTTGCACGTAATGAAGCTGTCCATTCCTCATATGAAATGGCTTGGTCCCCAACAGCGGCCACAGGATCCTTCTGGTTGATTTTCGTGTCATTTTCGTCAAGGGATACCATGTCACCCTGACGCCAAAAAATAAGTGTCATAATATTGGTTATCAATAAAATTGCAACAAAGGCTAAGAGAAGGTTCCTATTCATCGGCCGCTCCTTTCGATCAGTCTTCTGCAGATGCTTTAAGTGTTTCCAGCTCTTCTTCCGTTAAACGATAAACTTCATTGCAAAAATGACACGTCGCTTCTGCACCATGGTCTTCATCAATCATGTTCTGAATTTCATCGTTACCCAGCCCGAGTATAGCCCGTTCAACACGTTCCTTCGAGCATTTGCATTGAAAGCGGACAGGCAAGCGTCCATGAATTGTAACTTCCTCTTCTCCGAACAAACGCTCCAGCATTTGTTCTGGTGAGTTACCTTCTCTGACCAGCGTGGAAACTGCCGGAAATGATTGAATCTTTTCTTCGAGGCGGGCGATAACTTCTTCATCGGCTCCAGGCATCATTTGAACGATAAACCCGCCTGCAGCCAAAATGCTGTGATCAGGATTAACGAGGACCCCAGCTCCAACTGCAGAAGGGGTCTGTTCCGAGTTGGCAAAATAATAGGTGAAGTCTTCGCCCACTTCACCGGAGACAATCGGAACCTGACCGGTAAAATGTTCTTTCATCCCCAGGTCTTTGACCACACTGAGTGTCCCCTCGGTGCCAACTGCCCTTTTGACATCCAGCTTGCCATGGTCATTTAACTCAAAATCAACATGCGGATTTGTTACATAGCCGCGCACATCGCCCGTAGCGTCACTATCAGCTATAACCGCACCAATCGGGCCGTTTCCTTCAAGCTTTGTGGTTAACGTGTCATCACCTTTCAGCATTGCCCCCATCATTGCACCAACGGTCATGGTTCTGCCGAGGGCAGCTGAGGCGGTAGCCCATGTGTCCTGTCTTCTTTGCATTTCTTTGATTGTATTTGTCGACGTGATCGCGTAGGCGCGGACTGCTCCGTCGTAAGTGGTTGCTTTTACTAAATAATCTTTCATCTTAGCTGTTCATCTCCTTGTAAAAGATGGTTCCTTTCATCTGAACACTTCATGCTACATATCTCTCAGTTGTTTATTCTTCTTGTAAATCAGTTGAAGTCCTTTTAATGTCAACTGCTTGTCTGCATAATCAATCGTTTCTGACGTTTCGGCCAATAGCGAAGCCAATCCGCCGGTAGCTATGACTGTCGGGTCTGTTCCCATCTCGTGTTTCATCCGATTGACAGTCCCATCCACCTGCGAGACATATCCATAAAAAACACCCGACTGCATCGCTTCAACCGTTGAACTGCCTATAACATTTTCGGGGGCCTGTATCTCTATTTTTGGAAGTTTTGATGCCTTGTTGTTAAGGGCTTCCATAGAGATCAGAATTCCCGGGGCGATCAAACCGCCATAATAAGCTTTTTCATCATTAATATAGCAGTACGTGGTTGCTGTCCCAAAATCGATGATAATCAAAGGTGCCCCGTATTCTTCGATTGCACCTACTGCGTTCACTATCCGATCAGCCCCAATTTCCTTTGGGTTTGGATAAACCATATTCAAATGGGGATCAACCGATGATTTTCCAATCACCATTGGTTCCAGAGAAAAATACTTTGTGCACATTTTTTCCAGTGCAAACATCATCGGCGGTACAACAGAAGATATAATGACATCGTTAATATTCGAAAATGAAATATTCTCATGCTCCAATAATGACTTAACTAAAACAGCAAACTCATCTTCCGTTTTATGCCGGTCCGTTTTAATGCGCCATTCATGAACTAATGTATCCTCTTCAAAAACACCAAGAACGGTGTTTGTATTTCCAGCATCCAACACAAAAAGCATCTATGACCAAACCTTCCTATTCCTTTTCTATCTTTTTACTATAGCATAAAACAATGCGCGATAAAGAGTAGAAAAACTTAAAAATTTTAGCACGTCCTTTTAAAATGCGGCACAGCGACAGGGTGATTCCAAACAAAAAGCCCCTCACTTTCATGAGAGGCTTTTTGCATATAAGAATTTAATCTTTCTTTTCATCCGATTCAGAAGATGTGTCTTGATTGTCTTCATCCTCTTGTTCACGTTCTTCTTCGGCCTTCGTTTTGGCCTCTTCATATGATTCAGGCTCAGCTTCTTCATCTGATTTAGGCTGAATGTTAACTTTTACGTCGTCATCCTGTTTCCCCGAATCCGTTTGGTCACCCGATGGGCTGTCAGATTCTACAGGTTCCGGAAGCACGCCATCTTCAAACAAGGACTTAATCTGGCCTTTATCCAATGTTTCAATTTCAAGCAGTGTCTGAGCCATTAGTTCCAGCTTATCTTTATGCTCGGTAAGAATTCGCTTGGCACGATCATAGCAGTAATTGATAAAGTTTTGCATTTCCTTATCAATTTCATACGCAATCGTGTCACTGTAATTCTGTTCATTCTGGATATCACGGCCAAGGAAAACCTCGCCGCCGCCGCTTGTAAATTGAAGCGGGCCAATTTTATCGCTCATACCGTATTCGGTAATCATCTTGCGTGCAATGTTGGTAGCCTGCTGGAAGTCATTGTGGGCGCCGGTGCTCACTTCACCAAACATTATTTCTTCCGCAACACGGCCGCCCAGCAAGCCGGTAATCTTATCGAACAATTCCGGTTTTGTGATGAACGAACGATCTTCTTTTGGAAGCATGACAGCGTAACCGCCTGCCTGCCCGCGTGGAATAATCGTGACTTTATGGACTTCATCCGCATTATCGAGCACCTTGCCGATAATCGTATGGCCGCTTTCATGGTGAGCAACGATATCACGTTCTTTTTTTGATATAACCTTGCTCTTCTTAGCAGGCCCGACAATCACCCGATCGATTGCTTCATCGACATCTTCCATATCGATTTTTTCTTTATCAAACCGCGCAGCTACGAGCGCTGCTTCGTTCAGCAGGTTTTCCAGATCGGCACCGGAAAAGCCTGGGGTACGCATTGCGATTGTCTTAAGATCAACCGACTCAGACAATGGTTTATCTTTTGCATGAACTTTCAGTACTTCCTGACGTCCTTTGACATCCGGACGGTTAACGGTAATCTGCCGGTCGAAACGTCCCGGTCTTAACAGCGCCGGGTCAAGAATATCCGGACGGTTGGTTGCAGCAATGATAATGATGCCTTCATTGACACCAAAACCATCCATCTCAACGAGCAATTGGTTCAATGTCTGTTCACGTTCATCGTGTCCACCGCCGAGACCGGCGCCACGCTGACGTCCAACCGCATCGATTTCATCAATAAATATGATACACGGCGCATTTTTCTTGGCATTTTCGAATAAATCACGCACACGGGATGCACCGACACCTACAAACATCTCAACAAAGTCAGAACCACTGATTGAGAAAAATGGCGTTCCGGCTTCCCCGGCCACTGCACGGGCAAGCAATGTTTTACCAGTTCCCGGCGGACCTACCAGCAGCACACCTTTAGGTATACGGGCACCGACTGATGCGAATTTGCGTGGATCTTTCAGAAATTCAACAACTTCCACGAGTTCCTGCTTTTCCTCATCTGCTCCGGCTACATCTTTAAACCGGACTTTCTCCTTATTCGTTTCTTCTGAATACATTTTCGCTTTATTTTTGCCAAAGTTCATCACACGGCCGCCACCGCCGCCTTGTGCCTGACTCAAAATAAAGAAGAAAAACAGCCCTAATATTAGAAATGGAATAATCGTCGTCAGAAATGTAACCCAGCCGCTTGGTTGCTCTTCTTCCGCTACGTTGAGCGTACTTTGCTCCTGAGCCTGATCAGTTATCTGTGTGACAATATCTGTCGTATCTGGAACCTGAGCGATAAACTCTTCACCGCCGCTTATGCTCCCGGTGATACGCATGATGCCGTTAGCCGGCTGCATTGTCATTTCGTCGATTTCTCCACTATTTAATGCATTCATGAATTGCTGGACATTATATTGTTCTCTTTGTTCATTCTGTCCGTTGAATACTCCTATGACGCCAATGACGACTAAGAATATTAGTAAATAAAATATGACATTACGAAATATTCGATTCATTCCTTACCTCCTCCCAAGCGGGAAAAACTACAAACAATAGTACCATATTAAAAAGCGCAAACACAACTAATTGTACTCAGCTGCTCAGGGGTGAAACCATTATTGGGGCAACATTTCGATATTCATGCCCTACCTGGAATATATGACACTTTTGTGACACGATATCCCTTTAACCAAGAGATTTATTTCCCACTGTAAATTTCCGGTTTCAAGACACCTATGTATGGCAAGTTTCGATATTTTTCTTCATAATCAAGCCCATAGCCAACAACAAACTCATTTGGCACTTCGAAACCAACGATATCCGCCTTTATATGAGACGTACGGCCGGAAGGTTTATCAAGCAATGACACAATTTTGATGGAATTCGCTTTTCGGTATTTAAATAAATCCACCAAATAGCTCAATGTCAAACCACTGTCAATAATATCTTCAATGATCAATAAGTCACGGCCTTCAACTTTAGTGTCCAGGTCTTTCACAATTTTTACTTCACCTGAAGAACGCATCTGGCCACCGTAACTTGAGACATCCATAAAGTCCATTTCCAGATGCGTATTAATCCGCCGCAAAATATCGGACATAAATGGCATCGCCCCTTTTAATACGCCGATAGCCAAAGGGAACTTTCCATCATACTCGTTTGTAAGCTGCTCACCAAGCTCGGCACATTTGGCAGCAATCTCTTCTTCAGAAATCAATATCTTTTCAATTTCGTTATGCATGCTTTTCCTCCATCCCGTACTTTAATTGAATATAATCGCCGTTTGCGCCACTTTCAGCAGGCGTCCCCTTTTTCAAACCGGGCAGCCAAAGAATTTCACCGTTATTGTCCGTTACCACCGGCCATATATCCCTTTCATTTAATGGAACTTTTGCGTCGATGAAAATATCCTTTACTTTTTTGCTCCCGTTTAATCCTTTCCACCTCATGCGATCACCCTTTTTTCGGGTCCTAATGTGCAGCGGGAGAGCAATCGCCTCTCTTTGGCAGACGAAGATAGCTCCCCCTTCTAAGTGAGGTTCGCTGATAATACTGGAAGAAATGACCTTGCCAGTCGGCAGCACAATTTCTTCGGGGGGATCCATAATCACATGATAGGAAGACGGTTGTATGTAATCCTTCATAAAATAAAATGACATGGTCGTGTATGACTTCACAAGCTTTAACCGATTTGGAAAATTAATTTCAATATGACCATGATCAGTTTGCAGCACTTTTAAAAACTGCTCCTCATGTACGTACGAAACTGTCTGTGGCTTTTCACCATACAGATAATTCAATAGTAGATGAAAGCACCGCCTTTGTAAAGAACGCGGATACGCCTTAAATACATTTGTATCAAACGAGAGGCCACTGTCAGCATTACCAAATGTGACAACATTTTCCGCCATTTTAATAGCTTCCTGCTGTAAATATGTATCATCTTCCTGGAGTGATTCGCTTAAATGACGAAGTGTGCGATGTAAGTTCTGATTCTTTTCTTTTAATAAAGGAAGTATATTATGGCGAAAATCGTTCCGTGTATATTTGTCATCTTCATTTGACGGGTCTCTTCTTGGAATAATGGCATGTTCAGTGCAGTAGCTTTCAATCATTTCCTTTGTGACGCATAACAACGGTCTGATAATTTCCCCTGAAGCAAAGTCCCGTTTCACCGGCATTCCCGCCAATGACCTCACACTGGCCGAACGAACAAACCCCATCAGCATCGTCTCAGCCTGATCATCACCGTGATGACCAAGCGCCAAATAATCAGCCTGGTATGTATTCATCTGTTCAGCAAAAAATTGGTATCGAAGCTCTCGGGCAGCAACTTGTGTTCCCAGTTGCCTTTTTTGTTTGTAGGCAGGCACATTCAGCGAGGTACTGACAAACTCGAGATTCCATTTCTCACACATGTCACGGACATAATCGACATCAGCTTGAGACGCTGTTCCTCGCAGCTGATGATCAACCGACACAGCGATCAGCCTTAAGTTCCAATCATCTTTAAAACGCCATAAAAAATGGAGCAGCGCCATCGAATCCGGACCACCCGACACGCCGATTAAAATTGTGGTGTTTTGTTTAATAAGCTGATGACGATTAACAAACGCTTGCACGGTATTTTCCATCGAATTCCCTTTCTTTACAGATACGTGTTTAAAGATGCGTTAAAAAGGACTTTTTCAACGGCGCAACTACTTGATATCACGCTCTTAATTCTACCACAATTTCATGACATGACAAAGTGTCACTAATTATTCAAATGGAATAATCAGGTAAAATAAATAGTAAACGAGTGCAACAATTGTCATGCCGCTTACTTCCGCAAAAAAAGGGCCAGTTGCAGCTGATCGGTTCGCACTTCTTGTTGATGTCCTTTCCCCAGAGGTATTCTTAATCGCGCTTAATAACGCCTGGCGCATCTCTTCAGCAGATCGGTATTCGCCCATCAGTGCTTTTTTCAGACACCCTTTGTACAAGCGCAAGTGTTTGATGTCATTAAGTTTCTTAAATAGTGTGACCTTCGGGTTTGGACCTTTTTCAAACCGCTTTGGGTAATATATATTTAAAATGACCATGACTAATGCAAACAAATCATAACCGGGTTCGGCTCGCCGTGATCCTAGCCCCCAATAGCCGCGGTCAAAAAATTCGGTATACTCTTTGACTGCACGCCCCATTTGCGTTGTTCCGCCGACATCAATGAAGCGCACTTTTGGAGGATCTGAAAGTACAATTAAATTCTCAGGCTTAAAATCCCCAAATACCCAGCCCGCCCTGTGCAAATAATCAAGGTCCTCAAGCAATTGCAGCATGAATATTCCGGTCCATTCATGGCCGCGACGGCCGATAAAACTGCGCAGCGACTCACCTTTTAAGTATTCCATCACATAAAACGTGTACCTGGTATTTCGTGAAACCTCCCAGTCATCAACATCCAGCAAAAAAGGTCCCAGACGGCTGCCTTGGACCTTTGCAAGTGATTTTAACACGTTCACTTCGACTGTCATAGATGTATTGTTTTCACTAATTTTCAAGGCTGCATATTTACCATTTCGTTCACACAAATAAACAGTGCCCACTGCACCCTTCCCAAGCTCGCGTTTGATGACGTAGCGATGTCGATGCCATTTTCCGGTTACAATAGTTCCCGGTCTTATGCTAATACTCTGCTTGTTCCATGCCTGGCCCATCTTCATCCCTCAAATTTTGCAATAACCCTTTTTTGCCGAATTGATATACCGCAGCTCGTATCGCTGGTCCCGTCGGTGTAATACCGCCGCTTGTCAGTTTTGGAAAAACGGTTGAAACTGAGTCAAGTTTAGGCGCCCAATCCAACACATTCTCAATATCTTTACGTTTTCCGGGAAAACTGAAAATTGAGAACCGATTGCGGCCAATACGGGCGTTCAGGCTGATTGACAAATCGATCAATGCTTCTTTGACCGTTGGAAGCTTATCATACATGCTTGCGCTTGTGTCTGTCAGTACCAGCACTTCCAAATCACATGTTTCACCCATATCTTCTACAACTTCCATAATTTCGCCCCGTTTTTCCGGTTCTATTTCTTCCAGACTCTGTCCGGGACCCAGGATTTGTTTCAATTCCTGATTAACATAGCCTTGCAGTGTTTGGGTCATTGCCTGTTTTGTAACGGTTTGAACGGTTTCAGCGAGCGCTTGTTTATAAACAATCTGACTGATGCCGCCTCCGGAGTTGGCTATGTCTTCAACTTCCCGAAGACCATCAGGGCTTTCGGTCTGGTCATCTTCAAGAATTCCAATAACATTGACGATAATGCCTTGCTGCTTTGCAAGCGCAGCTGTTACGGCAGGATCTTCGCCTTTATTGGAGCAGCCATCTGTTATTAGCAAAATCTGTTTCAACGTCCCTTTTTTCACCTGTCATTCCTCCCTTACAATCACTACCATCCTCGCCAGAAAACCCGCATTCTATACCCGAAAGAGTCAAAGCGGCCAAACAAAAAAGCGCTTGGGATAAAAGACATAAATGAAAAGACGAACGATAACAGGTAGAGAGGAGCGGAAATATACAGCTCCGGAAATATGCTTCGCTAACCTACCTTATCGTTCGCCTTTTATATTGTATTCAGAAGTTATGTCCCAATCTCTTGAAACCGAGCCTTCATCCCCCTTTTAAAATAAGCTTATTGGGCTTCGTCGGTATAAACCGGGATGGATGTCCATTGTGGGGCATTTTTAGACACCTTGGCAACAGCAACTGTCATGTCATCTTCAATCATCCCCTCTCTTGTTCGGACAACTTCTTCCAATATTAAGTCTGCTATTTCCTGAGGGTCGTCCGTTTCCATATTGCGAATTTTTCGTTTCAACCACATATCAACATTTTCGACATGTTTGGGACCATCCAGAATACCGTCACTCATCATAATTAAAATATCACCTGATTTTAATTGATCCCCGACAATATCAACATCAAATTCCTGAATAATGCCCATCGGCAAATTGCTTGCTTCAACCTTTATGATTTCATCTCCACGTTTAATAAGACTGGGTGTTGATCCAATCTTCAGAAATTTAACAGCGGCATTATGGAGATTAATCACCGCAAGATCCAATGTGGCGTACATTTCCTCAGCGGTCCTTAAGGAAAGGATAGAGTTGATTGACTTAATCGCAACACTTTCAGGGATCCCCGTCTGTAAAATTTGCTGAAGCAATCGGAGCGTTTCTTCACTTTCCTCTTTTGCACGGCTGCCATTTCCCATTCCATCACTGATAGCCATCGCATATTTGCCCTCACCGAGTTCAATTGTCCGGAAACTGTCGCCTGATACCAACCCGCCGCCTTTTGCAGCGCTGGCAATGCCGGTATCTACTACATACTCTTTTGCCGATCCGAACACCAGCTGACAGTACCCATTCGGAAATGGCGACACTTCTTCTCTCTTTACGATAATCATTTCATTCAAAATATCGGATAAAACCGGTGCGATAAGTTTGGAACCTTCACCGCGATAATCATAAAAAGACAGTGTCATCTCAATATCGATATTTCCTTTTTCCAGCCGGTAAATATCAAGCTTCTCAAGCACGATCCCCATATTTTTTAGTGTATTCATAATTTGTAACTCCTGCTTCTCATGATGTTCACGTTCCTTAAGTATCTCATTGGCGAAATCATCCATCACTTCTGAGACACCCTGCAGCTGATCTGATACAAACTGTTTACTTTCGATCACTTGTTTTTTCAGCTTCTTGTTGGCTTCAAAAAATGAAATTTCCTCTTGCATTGTATCCAGCACTTTGCGCGATTTAACGCAATGATTTTCAAACTCGCGTACCGATTTACGGTTCGGCTCGTTCCCTTCAGACAAATCATCCTTTAAGTCTTCCATTAAGTTGTACGTTTTATCAAATTGCTGCTGCCAGCACCGTTCTTTCATAAAACACGATTGACACGTCTTCTCGGTCACCTGACTGAGAAAATAGTCCGTTTCACGTCTGGCATTCACACTGTCTTCTTTCACATCTTCCGCCGAGGAAAAACTTTTCGATAATGCTTCAAATACATCAGAAAACTGTTCAACGCGCTTAGCTGTTACATTCCGGACTTTTTGCAAATATTGTTCCTGCTCATGTGTGTGTTCCTCAGTACCGGGTATATAGCGGGACAATTTTTTTATTAAACCGGATGGCGTAACCAAAAACAGGGCAATTGCAAGCGATGTCTCTGTAAGTGACGGCACAATGCTTGCGGCATCAGCGTAAATGGCAACCAAAAATGTTCCGACCAATAGACCAATACTGACACCCACTTTGCGTCCTTCTTTAAGCAGTCCGCCGAGTAAGCCGGAGAATGCAAGCAAACTCATCTGATACAAATTGGCTACATCGGCAAGTGATAATATAAGGCCCGCGACAACGCCCACTGTTGAGCCTATTGCAGCACCACCAACGAAAGATAGAAGCAGGACAAAGTAACGGGAAAATATCTGCTCAATAGATGCATTATATAATTCCCAGCCAATCGTTCCTGTAAGAATAGAGGCGATAAGAATAATCAAACATACAATTTCTTCATTTTTAAGCGTGGGTTTGAAACGTTGGGGTGATAATAATGGAATGCTTTGCATAAAGATTAATACCAGGACAGTACCCAGAACCCCTTCAACCAGTATAAGCATCCATTCATATGAGGAAAGCTGCCCCCATAGTGAATACGTAAACAGCCTGGGCGATACTGTTGAAATGAATACAAACAGCGGTATGAGCAAATGCTGTTTTCCGGCATTTTTAAAAAGCCCTGCCAATAGAACAAACGTGATCATGGCGAGAACGATGAATCCACCATGTACCATAGAAAAACTCAACGCGCCAACCAACGCGGCTAGCATAACTTTAGGTGCCTTGTCCCTATGTATCATCCAGATGGCTGCCAGAAAAGCGACGGCAAACGGTGACACCACCGATAATATGATGGCCCGTCCAAGCAAAAAACCGACAAGCATAAAAAGCAAGCCTTTTTCAAACAGCAATGTTTTTAGCTGTGCTGATAATCGCAAACGATGTTTTTGAAATAAGCCCTGCTTCATGCCGAGTGTTTTAGATTCCACTCCTGGAATTGAATTAATCATACGCTACCACTCCTTCTTGCCAAACATTAAACCACATGATGCATTGTTTTTTTGTCAAAACAACAGAGCGTTTCCAAAAAATCGTTCGACTGCTTTCTAAGTGGACAAGCGATTTTCTACATAAGATTCCGCATTCTGTTTACTGATGTATCTTTTTGTATAAGGCTTGTTCAAAAAAGCTAATATATTGATAGGATTTCGTTGCTGCTCATTAAGCCAGTTGATGTGAACTGCGACATACTGAAAAATTCGTGTGCGATAACACCGCTCCGGAAATACGCTCCGCTTTCCGCGGGCGGCTGGTGAGCCTCCTCGTGCTGACGCACTGCGGGGTCTCACCGAGGCCTTTCCTCCCGCTGGAGTCTCCGCGTATTTCCTCCGCTGTTTCGTGCTTTATAATCATGCAATCAACCCTCTCTTGTGATGTTGATTGGAGTGGAGGCCAGTCGACTCCTGCGGGAAAAGCACGTGCCTGAAGACCCCGCAGCGGCGGTTTTCCGCGAGGAGGCTGAAGCCGTGCCCGCGGAAAGCGACTGGCCGGAACGGAAATCAACGAAGCATTTTGCGTCACAGGCTATCCTTTAGAAAAAGCTGCTTTAAAATTTTTTTATTGACACAGCGTCTGTCGTATTGTATTATATTTTTTGTGACTGAATTTGGCGGTGTAGCTCAGCTGGCGAGAGCGTACGGTTCATACCCGTGAGGTCGGGGGTTCGATCCCCTCCGCCGCCACTAATTGATATGAGGCTTATATCTTAAACCCTCTGCATTATCTATAATTTTTCCGACATATAAAAACAGGTGCCGAATTTTATCGGCACCTGTTTTTATATATTGGGGAATTTATTTATTATCAATTTTTCATAGACAGCAAACTGCTATCCTCTTTTAGCACCTCGACCTCCGCGTTTGGATTCCGTGTGCTTTTTCAAAGAGGCCATACGTTCATCGGAGTCTTTGAGGAATTTGTTCATTTTTGACTCAAACGATTCTGACCGTTGACGGTTGTTGTTATTCTTCTGACGTGGTGGCTTATCCTTTGCTTTCTTGATCGATAGACCAATCTTGCCATCCTTTTCGACATTGATCACTTTAACGGTGACCTCATCACCTACACTTAAGTGCTCGTTAATGTCTTTTACATAACTATCGGCAACCTCACTAATATGAACAAGCCCTGTCTTGCCTTCCTCAATCTCAACAAATGCCCCAAAATTAGTAATACCGGTTACCTTTCCCTGCAGCTTGCTGCCTACTTCGATTGACATAAAAAAAGTGCTCCTCCTTAGAATTTTGAAAAGTATACTTCTTATATATTATAGCCAGTAGTGTAAAAGTGTGTCAATAAGAGGGCTTGTCATCAGGAATATTAAAAATTAATTCGCCTTCTTTTGAGAAAAAATAATTCGTTCGGGCTATCTCCAACACATATTCTTCATCACTGAGCAAATTAATTTCTTCCTTCAGATTCTTTTCCTCTTGTTCAAGTACCGCCATCTCATTCTGCAGCTGTTCATATTGCTCCTCTTTTTCCTGATGAAGCGCACGCTGATTAAAATGGTAAGTTGCCAAACTGCCAAGAACTATCGCTGTTGCAATTGAAAATAATACGAGCCGGCGTATGAGTCGCTGCTTTTTTCTTTTTTGTCTTTCTATGTAGGCATCGTATTGCTGCATATAGTTCGAATCTAATCGTGCAACGTTTTTCTTTTTCAAAGGCAATCGCTCTACCTCCTTTTAGCCTTCCTATCGTTTAGCCATTTCTTACATTTATTCTTTATTGTACTATAAATTCCTGCAACTTTGTGTAGTTTTTTTTGAATTGTTTCAGGAAATATCTGAAAAATGCGCCGATAAAGCCAAACTGCCGGGGTGAATACAATTATAACACTATATCGGAGTATTTCCCAAAGCAGTTTTGCGATAAAAATTATAATCGCCAAAAACATCTGAAGAATAAACTTTATCGGTTTTATAATGAAAATAATGACTAAACGTTCTATAAAGCGGAAGACAGCCGCAATCGCCCGAATAACATGTTCCAACAGCGTCTTATAAAAATTGGCAGCCAGTGCCTTATACATTGAAAAGCCCAATAAAAGGGCAAGGAACACATAGAAGCGCAGTTCCCCGCTGTTTGCCCGAAATAATACATAATATAACAGCAAAGTCTGGGCCAGCCAAAAACCTATTTCCATACAATAGACCAATAACACGCGCTGCTTCCAAAAAACCGCAAGACGTCTGAATGTATCCAATGCAATACCAAGATAAAATCCGCCGGCTGTCATGGACAGCATCGTTATAAACTGTACGCTGAGTGTCATTTGAATAGCTTGCTAAAGAAGCCTTTAGCCTTCTCCTGGTAATGTTCATCAACATAGGAGAGCTCGTACACTTTACCCTTTATGGTGACGAGACCTTCATGAACATCCAAGTTTTTTAATTGCAGGTTTTGTCCGCGGATAATTAAATAACCCATTTGTGTTTCGAGCAGAAATTCTTCATTGTCAAAACTGTCGACTTGCTTGACACCGGTTATCTCCAGATCCTTCCGATTATCAATCTTAACAGTGTGGCTTACCTCCGTCCGGTTAATGGGCGGTTGTTCATAATAATTCATTCAATTCACCCTCCTTGTCATTATTAATTTATGACAGAAGGGACAAGTATAGAACCTAATTCACTTCCTCTTCACTAATCACCTTATATAAGTTTTCAGCTTCACCTTTTTTGGTGGTGTCTTTTAATGAAGTCACTTCAATTGTCACAACTGTTTGGGCAAATTTAATAACGATTTCATCACCAATCGACAACACCGTCGATGCTTTGCCGGGATTGCCATTAACGGTTATGCGGCCCTGGCCGGCCACTTCTTTTGCTAATGTCCGACGTTTAATAAGCCGTGATACTTTTAAAAATTTATCAAGACGCATTTTCATCACTCATTTCTTTTTGCTTGATTCCAATAACCATCCATCTCTTCCAGGCTGGCTTGCCTGATATCTTTCCCTTGTTCTTCCAGGCTTGATTCTACATGCGAGAACCGCGACATAAATTTCGCGTTTGTCCCATTCAAAGCTATTTCCGGATTTAGTTTATAATAGCGTGATATATTGGCTAATACAAATAATACATCGCCAAGTTCTTCTTCAATTTCAGATTCCGTTTTTAAGTTAATAGCCTCGTGGACCTCTTCCAATTCTTCCTCCAGCTTTTTCCATATATCATGGATGTCATCCCAGCCAAAACCGACTTTGGCGGCTTTTTTCTGAAGTTTATAGGCTTTAGCCAATGCCGGGAGACCGGCCGGAACACCATCAAGCACGGAGCGTCGCTGATGCCCTTTTTCTTCCTTTTTCAAGGTGTCCCACGTTTTATAAACATCTTCAACCGTTTCAACTGACTGCTCTTTAAATACATGCGGATGCCGGTAGATCATTTTATCGGTTATCGAGCGAATAACGTCATCAACTGTAAAATAGCCGTTATCGTCACCTATCTGGCTGTGCAGCATCACTTGCAACAGCATATCGCCCAATTCTTCCACAATGCCATCATCGTCTTCATTATCAATGGCTTCAATTAATTCATAGACTTCTTCAATTGCATACTCACGTAACGATTCATGAGTCTGGGCGCGATCCCAGGGGCACCCATCCGGCGCTCTTAATGCCGCAATTACCTCGCGTAGATTCGTAAAAGTATGGTGAAGCAGCTCCTCCGGCACAGGCGGGACATAAACAGAAACGAGGTTATTAACCCCGGAGAAGGCATGGTCCAAGTGTCCAAGAGGTACGTCGGTGATTCTTTCTCCACTGCTGCCCGCTGCTTCCACAATTTTTACCGTGTAATCCGGCGGCAAATCTTCCAGCAGCGTCAGTTTAACATCAGAAGCAATAAACTGGTCATACACCTGGCAGAATATAACATGCTGCCGGTAATTGAGCTGCCTTCGCGTAAATCCGGTTCCATCCACAAATTGGAAGCCATCAATCGGATCTATTCGAAGAGAAGAAAACAGCGCATCAAGATAACTTTGACCTCCAATAATTTCGACCGGTATCGCATCCTGATTCAATAAAAGCTGTACGGATTGTTCCGCCATCATCGGATGGCCGGGCACAGCATAAACGATCGTGTCATGCCGGGCATTTTCAAGCAGTGAATCGGTAATATGCTGATACACATCTTGAAAATGTGCACGTTCTTCATAAATGTCATCAAACGCCTGGAATGAAACACCTTCCTGTTCTAATTGCCTTATAACCGGATGATCAGCCGTACGCACATATAAAGCGGTTGTACGGCTGGTCAGTTTTTTATAAATGCCCAATGATAATTGATCCAGGTCACCGGCGCCGAGTCCAATAATTTCGATTTTATTTTGCATTAACGATCCCTCGCTTTATGAATTCGAATCAATAAGCCTGCAAAAGGAAGCATTGCCAATTCTTCTTCACTGAAAGCCTTAAGACGTAACAGCAGCGTCACGTATATTATAGCACCTGCGACTGCTGTCACCATAACATACATCAACAGGCCAAACCTTGAAGCAATGGTACCCGTGAAATAATCGGCAGCTGCTATAAAGAAAGTCATCCCTGATGCCGCCAGAACAAAGGCCGGCCAGTTTATATGTTTTCTGGGGCTGAGTGACGGCAGCTTTCGCCTTAATTGCATAATGGTTAACAAAGCAAAGACAGCTAAACTGACAACCGTTGCCACAGCACTCCCGTTTATCCCCCAGAAAGGCACCAGCACTTGATTGGCAATCCATTTGACTAAAAAAGCAACCCCGACAAAGAGAGCCGTTCGCTTCATGTAACCGAGCCCCTGCAGAACCGAAGAAGTGGTTATACCGATTGAACTGAGGAAAACAGCCATCGCCAGGATACGGAGCGGGCCGGTCCCGTTTTCGTTCAGGAAAAGCAATCGGTTGGTTTCCGGAAAAATAATGATTAATCCGATTGTTGCTCCGGCCGCCAAATAAAAACTGAACAATAGCGAACTTCGGATCGAATGCGTGAGAGGGACGGGGTGTTGCCTTAACTTTTCAGCAGAGATTGCCGGAATTAACGCTAACGCGAACGATGAACCCACTACCGTTCCCAGCTGAACAAGCGGCTGGCCGCGATCAAAGACGCCTTTTGCTTTCATCGCCTCCGTTTTTGTGAAACCATACTCCTGTAACGATGGGATCAATGTAAACGTATCAGCAAATTGAATAATAATCAGTACCATATGGTTTAACGCAGCAGCAGTTCCCAGAATAACCAGCGTCCTCACGTAGTACTCCCATGGGATTGTAAAGTTGCCTGATACAGCCGGTTTATAACGGCGGAAGAAAAAAACCAAAATAACAATCGCAGCCAAGCCGCCAATTATTGCAGCGGCAACAGCAGCTTGGCCGATTATGTATACAGCAGCATGATTAATATAAACCCACACAGCAGCCGTTATAATCAGTGTCACCCGTATCAGCTGTTCGCCTATTTGGGAATAAGCTGTTGGCTGCATAAACTGTCGTCCCTGAAGCAGTCCGCGCATTAAAGCGGTGAATGGGAGCAGTAAGAAAATAAACGAAGTTAATTTGTACGCAGATGTTAAATTGCTATCACCTGCCCACGCCGCCAAATACGCCGCATTAAAAAACAGGAACAAAAATATACTGACCGCCATTACTGAAAGCAGTGAAATGACTGGTATGTAGAAACTTTTAAATGAAAAGCCTTGTCCATTCTCCTCCATTTCAGCTGTCATTTTCGAAATAGCCGCTGGAAACCCGTACAGTGCAAGCATCATAGCGATTCCGAGAAATGGATAGACCTGCTGATAAACATAGAACCCCATATCACCGGTCAAATTTTGCAGCGGTATCCGATAACCTGCGCTTAACAGCTTGCTGATTAATCCTGCCAAAGTCAGCAATAAAGCACCTTTTACCAATTTATTGTTCTCGCTTTCCCTCATCATAAACGCCTTTCTCCGCTGAACCGTTTTCGTCGCATATAACTTGCAGTAACACACTTTATTATAGCATAAACCCGCCCAAGTCAGATGTAATGACTGTCGAATGGGATGGATTTCGCGCTACATGCCAAAAAAAAGTGCCATTTGAAAATGACACTTTTTGGATGGAAAACCCATTTTTGAGTTAGCTTGTTATTCCATTTGTTTAGCCAGAAAACTTGATGCTGTCTGGATTGATTTCTGTTCGACTTCACTAAACTTTCCCTCTTTGGAAAAGAGCATCACACAGCCGATTGGATCACCATTCGCAATAATCGGGCTGATGCAGTAGGAATCAAGCTGTTCTTCCTGCCCCTGGATCAATTCAGCGTTTGTCTGTTCCGTCTCATACATCATCGTTCGTTCTTCCATCGTCTTTTCAGGCTGTTCACCAATGCTTTTATTTAAATAATCTTTTTTGGATTCACCGGCCACAGCGATAATCTCGTCACGGTCACAAATAAGCACCGGATAATTAAGCGAATCAAATAACGCTTCAGCATACTCTTTAGCAAACGAGCTTAATTCATTTATTGGCGAATATTTCTTTAGAATAACTTCCCCTTCACGGTCAACGAATATTTCCAGTGGATTACCTTCGCGGATACGCAATGTTCGTCTTATCTCTTTTGGAATAACAACTCTTCCTAAATCATCAATACGTCGTACAATTCCTGTTGCCTTCATCTCTGGGGAGCCTCACTTTCTGCGATGATTATACCTGGTGTATGTAATTTTTTATAGAAAAAAACACCAGTTGTGGGTTTAGTATAAATCATCCTTAAAGAACTATACATAAGATCATAAAACTTAGGCTGCATCATCTTATGTAAGGCTCTGCTTCAAAGGCTATCCTGCTGCTCTGTCGACGTGTGATAATTGGCTGATAAAGTCCTCGAGTAACTCATACCGCTTGTGCTTCGTGTTTCGTGACCATTTAAACAGCACTTTCAATTTATTGCCTTCTGTCCCAAGCTGGATTTCGCGTCCGAATTGATTAGCCAGTTCAAATAGCTTCGAGCCATCAACTTCCTGGCTGCGTTGTGTGCTCACAAGCAACTCGATTTTCCCTGATTTTTCACTGATTGACTCGACGCGTTGCTGTTTAGCATGTCGTTTCAGTGATGAGACAGCAAACAAATTTTCAACCTCTTCCGGATAATCACCGAACCGATCGATCAGTTCATCTTTAAGTTCTAAAATATCTTCTTCGGATGCGATTGCCTGAAATTGTTTGTAGATATCGATTTTTTGTTTCTCATCATCGATATATGAATCTGGAATATAAGCGTCTGTCGTTAACGACAATTCAGGCTCAAACGTCTCAACTTCATCAAGTTTTTTGCCTGATTTCCGGGCTTCAATGGCATCCTTCAGCATTTGCGAATACATATCAAAACCGACCGAATCAATAA
Source organism: Lentibacillus persicus (assembly GCF_900112705.1). Lineage (GTDB taxonomy): Bacteria > Bacillota > Bacilli > Bacillales > Amphibacillaceae > Lentibacillus > Lentibacillus persicus. Next base: position 324,787 of record NZ_FOMR01000003.1, on the reverse strand, counting down.
ATCCATGCTGCTGGGCACCGAGCAAATTACCGGCACCGCGGATGGACAAGTCACGCATCGCAATTTTAAAACCGGACCCCAGCTCTGTGAATTCCTTGATCGCCTCGAGACGCTTCTCTGCAACTTCACTCAACACTTTATCTTTTTGATACGTGAAGTAGGCATAAGCCACCCGATTGGAGCGGCCAACCCTTCCTCTTAACTGGTAAAGCTGACTGAGTCCCATTCGGTCTGCCTGATTCACGATTAATGTGTTGACATTCGGAATATCAACACCTGTTTCGATAATTGTTGTGCTGACAAGAACATCATACTCACCTTCCAAAAAGCCAAAAATAATGCTTTCCAGTTCGGTTTCATTCATCTGGCCATGGGCAACGGCTATACGTACATCATCCACCAGCATACCGAGATCTCTGGCGACTTTATCAATATTATCCACCCGGTTATGAAGGAAAAAGACTTGTCCCCCGCGCGCCATCTCACGCTCAATGGCCTCCCGCACAAAAATGGGATTGTACTCCATAACGTACGTTTGAATCGGGAATCGGTTTTCCGGCGGTGTCTCAATAACCGACAAATCACGAACACCAAGCATTGACATATGCAATGTTCGTGGAATCGGCGTTGCCGTCAACGTCAGAACGTCAACATTCGATTTCAGCTGTTTAATCTTCTCTTTATGTTTCACACCAAACCGCTGTTCTTCATCCACAATAAGCAGACCGAGATCGCGGTACGTAACATCTTTGGACAGCAGACGATGCGTTCCGATGACGATATCGACTTTACCTTTTTGAATCCCTTCAATTGTTTCTTTTTGCTGGCTTCGCGTGCGGAACCGACTCAACATTCGAATGGTAACCGCCTGATCTTGAAACCTTTCCTGAATTGTTTCATAGTGTTGCTGAGCCAGAATAGTTGTCGGCACCAATAAAGCGACTTGTTTGCCGTCCGCTATTGCTTTGAATGCTGCCCGGATAGCCACTTCAGTTTTTCCGTAACCAACATCTCCGCACAGCAGACGGTCCATCGGTCGTTCTTTTTCCATATCCGCTTTAATCTCGGCAATGCAGCGCAGCTGATCCTCGGTTTCTTCATATGGGAATGCCGCTTCAAACTCTTGCTGAATCTCTGATTCTTCACTGAACGCATAACCTTTTCTGGCCTGACGCTCAGCATAAAGTTCGATCAGGTCGTCGGCAATATCTTCCACGTTGGACTGGACTTTTCGTTTGACTTTCGCCCACTCACTGCCGCCCAGCTTATACAGTTTTGGTTCTTTCCCCTCTGATGCAACAAACTTCTGGACTAAATCAATCTGGTCAATTGGCACGTACAATTTATCGTCACCAGAGTATTTGATCAGCATGAAATCTTTATGCAGACCATTCATTTCAAGTGTTTCAATGCCCAAATATTTGCCGATGCCATGGTGGGCATGAACGACGTAATCGCCCACTTTTAATTCCTGATAATTTTTGATGCGTTCAGCATTTGATATCTTCTGTTTCTTACGTGGTCGTTTCGTTTTCTTTTTAAACAACTCATTTTCGGTCACCAGTACAAGCTTATGCATTGGGAATTCAATGCCGTTGCTGACTTCGCCAACGGTTATGGTCGGCCTTCTGACTGGCAATTCGAGTTCGTTGACAACATCGGCTTCAATGGCGTAATCCATGAATATTGACTGAATTTTTTCAGCGCGATCTTCATCCGGGGCCAGGACCACTACCGAGAAGTCACCTTTTTCCCAGCGCTTAAGCTCATTCTTAAATAAGTTCATTTGTCCATGAAATTCCTGCATCGTACGGGTCGATAAATTAATGATATTTTGCGGCTGGGTGTTCGGAATGTGCCTCAAAAAGACTGACATGTAAACACGCTGTGGGGTGATGCTATTCCACACGGTATTCCAATCAAATGAGAAACGGCTGTCACGAACCATTTTATTCGTTTCCAGAAGCGTGCTGTACCATTCTGATTCCTCTGCATCAAGGCTTGTTGCCGTTTCTTGGATTCTGCTCATTTCATCGAGAACAACCATCCCGTTTTCAGGCAAGTAATCTAGCAGACTAGCTGGCTTATCATAAAGAAAGCCAATATACTTATACAATTCCTGAAAATGCTCCAGATTTTTAAGCCGATCAATATCATATTCGATGGTTTCTGCAAGCGTTTCTTTCGCTTCAGCGTTATTCAATTTTCTCAGCGACTCAGCCAAAGCATTTTCCAGACGCTGAGCAGCTCTTAATCGGTCTTCTTCCGTCAGCAGCATTTCAGTAGCCGGACCGACCGTAATGGCTTCCTGCTTGTCCAATGATCGCTGGCTGCCGGCATCAAAAAAACGGATGGAATCGATTTCGTCATCAAATAATTCAATGCGGACCGGATACGTCTCGGTTACCGGATAAATATCAATAATACCCCCACGGCGGCTGAACTCCCCTGGTTTTGAAACCATTGAAGCGTGCTCATAACCCATGTCAACCAGACGCGACAAATACGCTTCTACATCGATTTCCCGTTCTGTCTGAAAATCGAGCTGATATTTTTTCCAATAATCGGTCGGTGGCAGCATACGCTTGAGAGCTGCTATTGGAGCAATTAAAATCCCTGACTCTTTTTGGGACCATTCTGTTAATGCCTCTATCCGCTGTCCCTTCAGTTCAGGGCTCGCTACTGCGATTTCCGAGGCAATCAGTTCATTAACCGGGTACAAATAAATATGATCTTCACCTAAAAATGCTGTCAAATCATCATAGAGCTGTTGTGCTTGGACAAGCTGATGGGTGACAAGCAAGACAGGCCTTTCCAAAGAATCATTCAAAGCAGACACAAAAAGGCTTCTGGCAGACCCGGAAAGCCCTGCCACAAGCTGTTCATTCATACCGTTTGATATGCCGTCAATGATTGATGCAACATCTTCATTCGACCGTAAAAAATCATGTACTCCGTTCATATTTCCCCACCTGTTTACGTGCAAAAATGCCTTGATTAACAACTCTACAGCGAACCAAAGCTTTTTACCTGATATATATTATCTCATTGTATAAAATAGTCCAGTTCGTGATAATGCGGGTGACTGCCTAACGATTCTTCGCAACTTTCACAGATGGACTTGATTGTTATATTGCCATTCACTTCATAGCTAATCATATCACGTTTATCCTCAGTTGATAATTGATCCAACCCGAGCATTGAGGTATCGACCATTCGCTGATCCAGCTTCCCTATCTCCTGGTTGCAGTGTCTGCATTTATAGACTATCGGCATAATTTACCTCCTCGAATAAACTTAGGTATTCTAAAGTTTATCCGAAACGTCTATATTTATACAGAAAGGCTATACAGGAATGTTCGGAGCATTCTTGTCATAAAGCGGCTTAACGATTAAAGTCATTCATCACGACATCAAATGGCGCTTGAATCCATTTTTCGCATGCATCGGCACTATTTTCAATGCTTGCAGCTACATCTTCCCGCTGTTCTTTTGAAAATGGTTTTAATACATAGTCGACCACAGGCATAGCCGTACCAGGCCTGCCGATCCCAATACGCAAGCGTTTGAACTCTTTAGTACCCGTATGGTCAATTATAGACCGAATACCGTTATGGCCCCCGTGACCGCCTTTTTGACGCAAACGAATTTTCCCTGCCGGAAGATCAAGATCATCATAGATGACAAGCATATTCTCCGGTTCTATTTGATAAAAGTCGAGCAGCGGCCGAACTGATTCACCCGAAAGATTCATATATGTCTGCGGTTTTAACAGGACTATTTTTTCACCATCAACGGTTTCCACGACTGATTGGCCGTTAAATTTATCTTTTTTTAAATTCCAGTTATGACGGCCGACCAATGCATCTATCACCATAAAGCCGACATTATGCCGTGTTTGACTGTACTTTTTCCCTGGGTTGCCCAGGCCAACGATACATTTCATTTGGCTACTTCCTTTATGCTGGATGTTATAGGTTGTGCTTTGAGTGACCAAACCACTTTGTCAATGAAGCAAAACCCTCCTAATGACTGCTGACTAGGAGGGTTTATATTAGAAGGGTTGCTGCTATTCACTTTTTTCTTCGTCGTCATCCTCAGCATCAACCAATTCCGGTTCTGCCCCTTCATCCGATTCTTCACTTTCAAGATCTTCCACTGTATCCGGCGGAACAACCGTTGCAACGGTCGTATCGTCGTCTTCCGTAATTTCATAAAGATCAGCCTTTGGCAAATCGGAAACAGTTATCGTGTCACCAATTTGCAACTCGTTAACATCAACCGAAATGACTTCCGGGATATCTGCCGGCTTTGCACGTACCTGTAACTCATACAATGGTTGCTGAAGAACGCCGCCGTCTTTAACACCGACTGGTTCGCCGTCCAGGTTCAATGCTACCGTAACGTCCATTTCTTGTTTCAAATTGACGACGTAGAAGTCCGCGTGAATTAACTCATCTTTCATCGGTTCGATTTGATACTCATGAAGCATAACGTCTACCGGCTTTTCGCCGTCGATATCAAGTGAGATGATTGCATTTCTGCCTTCATCCCTTACCGTTTTAACTAATTCAATGCTATTAACCGAAATAGCTTTAGGGTCTTCCTCTTTACCATAAACAACTGATGGTACTTCACCATTCAGTCTGATCTGCTTTGTTGCAGACTTCGTGAGGTCTTCACGTTTTGCTGCTTTTAATGTTACTGCCATTCTTAATCACCCTCCATTATTTAACAACCTGAGTCTATACCAGGATTCATACGGCACATAAATTTCTCAGTAACGTTTCTATTAAAACATATTTCACGTTTTTTCACAAAACACACTCAATCATAAACACACAGTATGACAATTAGTCAAACAAAATACTTACCGATTTCAGTTCATGCACACGGGTTATCGCTTCACCAATCAGCGGTGCAACAGATAATTCGGTCACTTTATCGCTCTTACGGTCTTCGGTAAGTGGAATGGAGTTCGTTACAACCAATTCCTTAATTTTGGAATCATTTATACGCTGAAGCGCCGGTCCTGATAACACTGAATGCGTACAGCATGCATAAACTTCTTTAGCACCATTTTCCACCAATGCATCGGCAGCTGCCGTTATGGTTCCGGCTGTGTCAATGATATCATCGATCAGGATGGCCGTCTTCCCTTCAATATTCCCAACAATGTTCATGACTTCTGAAACATTCGGACGCGGGCGACGTTTATCAATAATCCCGATTGGGGCCTTCAGATAATCCGCCATCTTTCTGGCCCGTGTCACCCCGCCATGGTCCGGGGAAACAACAATAATATCCTCAAACTCCATTTTCTCAAAATGATTCGCCAAAATCGGCACACCTTGCAAATGATCGATTGGGATGTCGAAGAATCCTTGGATTTGCGGGGCATGTAAATCGAGTGTGATGACCCGGTCAGCACCGGCCGTTTCAAGCAAGTCGGCAATGAGTTTGGACGTAATCGGTTCTCTTGAACGTGCTTTCCGATCCTGTCTGGCATAACCATAATATGGCATGACGATATTGATCGATCTGGCCGAGGCGCGCTTTAAGGCATCAATCATAATCAGCAGCTCCATTAGATGCTGATTAACCGGCGATGACGTCGATTGTACAACATATACGTCCTTGCCGCGAACACTCTCTTCAATATTGATCTGGATTTCCCCGTCACTAAATTCGGATACTGTACATTCTCCCAGTGTTGTACCGATATGCTCTGCGATATCTTTTGCCAGCTCCCGGTTCGAGTTCAATGAAAAAACCTTCAGCATTGAATCTTTATAGCCAGATGCCATAAAATTAACCCTCCATTAGTCTTTTTTTTGATTTCTGATTCGTGAAGCATAACCTTCTTTATTTGCTTGTCTGGAACGGGCAATCGACAACGCGTCTTCAGGCACATCCTTTGTTATGGTTGAACCTGCAGCAACATACGACCCTTTTCCGACAGTTACAGGAGCGACTAAGTTGGAATTGCAGCCGATAAATGAATCGTCTTCGATCGTTGTCAGATACTTATTTTTGCCATCGTAATTGACAGTTATCGTACCACACCCGATATTTACATTTCTGCCTACATCTGCGTCTCCAATATAACTTAGATGAGAGACCTTGCTATTCTCACCTAAAGACGTTTTTTTCACTTCAACAAAATTGCCGACTTTTGCTTCATTGCCAATTTTTGCTTCAGGACGTATATGCGAATAAGGACCTATTTGGACACGATCTCCTATTTGGCTATCTTTAGCAACACTTTGTCTGACAGTGGTTCCTTCTCCAACGACACAATCCTCAATATCGGAATAAGGGCCTATCTCGGCATCAGCTTTAATAGTTGTTTGTCCTTTAATAACTGAACCCGGATGGATTAAGACATCTGGTTCGATAACAACTTCAGGGCTGATATAAGTATTGTCAGGATCAATCAGTGTGACGCCATTACGCATATGTTGTTCATTAATCCGCTTTTTAAGTGACTTTTCTGCTTGCGCCAGAGCAACACGATCATTTATCCCCAGCGTTTCTTCAAAGTCTGCTGTCTGGAATGCACTGACTTTCTCATCCCGGTTTTGGAGTATTTCAATGACATCCGGCAAATAATATTCACCTTGGACATTATCATTCGATACGTGCTGTAATGCTTCAAAAAGTGCTTTGTTATCAAAACAATAAGTGCCTGTATTAATCTCATCAACGCCTAGTTCGCTGCCGGATGCGTCTTTATGTTCAACGATCCGTTTCACTTGATTTTGCTCGTCACGAATCACTCTACCGTAACCTTTAGGGTCCGGCGCTTTTGCAGTTAAAATGGTCGCTTTTGCGCCTTGTTCTTCATGATGGTCGAAAAGCGCCCGATATGTTTCATGTGTAATTAATGGGGTATCGCCACAGACAACGATCGTCGTGCCCTCCTCATTTTTAAGAAGATCTTCCGCCTGCAATACCGCATGGCCTGTCCCCAGTTGTTCTTCCTGCAATACCGTTTCGCTGTCTTCACCAATATACTCGGCCACCTCATCTGCGCCATGGCCGACGATTGTGACCATTTTATCAGGGTGAACAGGCTTTAATTGATCAATTACGTGCTGGACCATCGGGCGCCCTAAAACCGGATGAAGCACTTTATATAGTTTTGACTTCATTCGTGTCCCTTTTCCGGCAGCTAAAATAACTGCGTAACGTTTAGCCATAAAGAGCCTCCATTTCACTATATAAAGGACACTGACTCGCCGCATAACGGCGGCTAACTGTCCCTCAATACCCGATTCATCAGTTTGGAGAAATACTCCCTCTGATGGTAGTTTCACTGTATATCCATTATGAATATATCTTAAAAATGGGCTTATTTCAACAAATTTAATGTTTGCAGAAAGAGGAAATGGCTGTCAGGAGTATGCTTAATGAGGTATTTCAACTTTTTTATTTCCGGCTGATTTTTAACGTTAAAAAAAGACAAAAAAGAAGGCTAACCTGTAGAGCAGATTAGACCTCTTGTTTGAAACGGTAATTTAGGATGCACCGGCTTCTTCGTATTTCTCCTCTGTGTCACCGGCACGATGGTATTCTTCTAATACTGCATCCTGAATCTTACCGCGAGTATTAGAATTGATTGGGTGAGCAATGTCCCTGAACTCACCATCAGGGGTCCGTTTGGAAGGCATAGCCACAAACAAACCATTATTGCCGTCAATCACTCGAATATCATGCACGACGAATTCTTCATCCATGGTAATCGAAGCAATCGCTCGCATTCTCCCCTCTGTGTTGACGCGGCGCAGTCTGACGTCTGTTACCTCCATGATGTTTCACCACCTTTTCCATTCTGAACTTATTACCCTAATTCAACAAAAGTTCAAGAATTCCTGCCTGTCCACGAAAAAAATTTAGAAAATATCGCGTTATCTTAAAATAAACAACAAATCATTTTAATTTCGAAGCGATTAGGCTGGTGATATGTTAAAAATTTCAGGAGTTCCTAGTAATTTCCCGGGTGGACTTCAATTGTTTCTTGTTTAATATCCACGTTAGTGATTTTTACAAGCGACGTATAATTCTCGACAACACGTTCATCTTCTTCATCATCAGCTTCTGCAAGCACACCGATGGCACCTACGTTGGCATTGAATTCTTTCACGAGGCTAATCATTCCGTTAATCGTCCCGCCCGCCTTCATAAAGTCATCAATGATACAAACATTGGCACCTTCATGCAAACTTCTTGTCGGCAGCACCATCGTCTGGATTTTCCGCGATGATCCTGACACGTAATTAATACTGACAGACGACCCTTCTGTTACCCTGGGGTCGCGCCTGACAATAATTACGGGGACATTCAAAACTGAGGCCGTTGCATAAGCAAGCGGAATACCCTTTGTCGCTACCGTCATCACTGCATCAATCGGCCGGTCAGAAAACACCGATGCCAGCACCCGTCCAATTTTATTAACCATTTGAGGATCGCCCAGCACATCACTCATATATAAATAGCCGCCGGGAAGAATTCGGGCGGGGTCCTGTAATCTCGAGCAAAGCTCATTGATGAACTGATTGCCGTTCTCCATAGAAAAATCAGGTATAAAGCTGACACCACCCGATGCGCCGGGGATTGTTTGCAAATGACCGTGGCCTTCTTCCCGCATCACCCGGTCAACGATATCAAGATCCTCACTGATAGAAGATTTTGCCGCAGCGTACTTTTCACTAAAAAATGGGAGAGATGTATGTTTTCTGGGATTTTCTAAAAAGTAATTTGTTAACGAAACTAATCGATCGCTTCTCTTCATATGTCACCTCTCACTTATATCCGAATGTTATAGTTAAATATATCATTATTATACGTGTTCTATCAAGTTCTACCGTCGATCGAGCAGTTGAACGATATAAACTTCATTACAAAATCCCCTCAGACCATTATATATACGCTTTGCCTTGCTGAAATGTCGGGTGAGACCTGCAACAGTAGGTCCACTTCCGCTCATCAATGCACCCGACGCTCCTGTTTCAAGCATTTTATCCCTAATCTGTTTCACTTCCGGATATAACGGAAACGTTACATCCTCCAAGGCGTTGCCGCTATGCTGGCACAACTTATCAAAATCCTTTTCTTCCAATGATTGAATGACAGCCTCTGTGTCCGGGTGCGGGATAGTATCCATGTTAACTCTTGGGAAGATATGCCGTGTTGAAATGCCAATATCGGGCTTAGCGAGCACAATATAACATGGCGGGGGTGAGGGCAGTGTACGTATTTTTTCACCATGCCCTGTACCAAGCGCTGTATTTCCTGTAATACAAAAAGGGACATCTGAACCCAATTCCGAACTGAATTCAACGAGTTCAGCCTGCGAGACACCGACGGACCACATGCGGTTAAGACCGCGCAAAACAGCTGCTGCGTCACTGCTGCCTCCCCCGAGTCCTGCTGAGACAGGAATGTTTTTCTGGATATTAATACGAATCCCCCGGTGCAGCCGGTATGTATTTTTAAAAGCCAGTGCAGCCTTGTATGCAAGGTTTCCTTCATCATTTGGGACATATTGATTATCAGTTGAAACCTCTATTTTATCATCATTAATATCGTATAACTCGACCCTGTCGGCGAGGTCAACACTCGTCATTATCATCTCTACTTCATGAAAACCATCTTCACGTTTTCCCAGTACATCAAGTGATAAATTTATTTTCGCCGGCGCCCGCTCGAATAAAACCATCTCAACACCCACTTTACACTCAAGGGATTTAGATTTGCTTTGCTTCCGTCATATAAACTTATAGCAAATTGTACCATAATCAAAAGACACTATCGAGCACAAGCTAAAAAGGGCAAACCCGCCATACGGGTTCGCCCTCACGTTACTTCATATTTTGCTCAGCCATTTCTATTGCCCGTTTCACCATGTTACCGGCATCCTTTGCCTTGATACCGCCCCAGCCTTCCTTTTGAACCGTGTCGTAAAACCCTAACTCTTTAGCAATTTCTTCTTTCAAATGATTCGACATTGCACCGCTGCGTCTGCTCATGAAGAAATATCCCCTTTCCTTTAAGAGTGGTTACGACACTTATAGTATTTGCCTAATCATCAAATAAACACCCGTAATAAGTATACAGAAAAGGAAATTTTTTATAGGCAGGGAGGGCTTGCATATTATTTCAGCATTTTCTCAAACTGTAAAAACAACCTGAACGAAAAAGCAGCAAACGCGTGTTTACTGCTCGGCTATCATTGCTTGTTCATCCTGAAAACTTAACTCCACTGTCTCGGTCAGCACATCGGCGTAGCTGTAAGAAACACGTTCGAATGCATTTTCGTCCTGATCCAGTTCAACAATAAAGACAGAGGGATAGGTTTCTGCCAATATACCACAACGTTCAATTGTTTTTCTTCTGCCTCCATTAGCTCGCAGCCGCAACCGCTGGCCAACGTGACATTCAAGACCTTGCTTAATTTCGACTAATGTTTTCGCCACTATACTCCACCTCACTCACATTCCATAATAGCACATGCTTGTATAATAGTCAAATAAAACTCTATATTATAACAGCATAGCTTTTTTAATGTCAACATTAATATTTTGGTTGGCTTTTTATATTATGGCGAATTGTTAACAAAATATGTATGTGCTGAGTACCATCACTAAAAACCCGATGCAAATCACCATTCTAATCGCCCGATCTACAGAGATGCGGGCGATAGTAAAAGTCAGCCAAATTTATGTTAACTGATCATTATCATCCTCATCTTCAGGGGTATGCGGCATACCCACTCGCAGAAGCCCCTTTGTTTCAACACCGCCCAAACCCTTCTCTCCAGTCAGTGTATTACGAAGCGCCTCCCATATGCCGATTTTTTCCATAAATGGCGTATAAGCAACTCTGGCCGCAATGTAAACCGGATCCAAGGCGTGAATGTTAATCCGGGAAGGTGAGCTGGCGAAATTTGCCCCTGCACGAATAAGCGATTCAAAATGAGATTGACAGGCGCCGGCAAATATAACCAATTCATCAAGCCGCGGATTCTTTTGTCGGATAATTTCCACAGTCTCAATGAAATATTTTGAATGGCGGTAAGCCCTGAGATCGTCTTTCGAACCTTTATTTCTGGAGAAAGCGTCATGACCTGTGATAATGATAATATGCGGGTTTATTTTATCGACTAGTTCTCCGATTTTATCAGGCATTTCTTTTTCCAGCATATGGACACCTTGAACTTGCAGACCAACTCTTCGATACAATTCCATACATTTTCGGAGGTATGTTTGATCACCATCGACGTGCAGAACTCTTAACGGCAATTGAAAATAACCAGCTGTATGCTGGTAGCCATCACCCGTTTCATACTCACGCTTTTCCTTCATAAGTCGGTAATCCTGGCTGAACAATCGATAAGAAAACTCCACTTGTTCTTTCTCTTTCGCTTTGCGCTTCGCTAAGTCTTTTGCTTTAACATGGACCAAATCATCCAAAGGAGCATCTGCCGCAAGACGAATATCTTCCCCGTGCAATATTGCTGTATCGCCTGTAATGGATGAGATGCGAAACAGTAAATCATGATTGTGTGATTTTCGTGTGACACGCTCACCTGGTGAAAAGCTCATAACGCCACCCCACAGCCTATGTCAGGAATTAATATATCTCTAACGATAGGCTATGCAAACAGCTGAGTGACTGTGCCTAAGAAGTGCTTATTTAAGTAATAAATTAAAAAGCATCCGCAGAAATATAGCGAATGCCGAACGTTTATTTATATAGCTGATAAAATGTGTTAGCCAAAACCGCTAATTCTTGCATTGTCAAAGACTCACCACGTCTGGCACCATCAATACCGGCTTTGTCCAATGCCTCGGATATCTTCACTTTATCCGCGGTTTTAAAATGCTGTTTGAGATTATTCCGCAATGTTTTACGTCTCTGCGCAAAACAAGCCTGGACAATGCTAAAGAAATAATCTTCGTCATCAACCTGAACAGGGGGTTTCTGTCGCCGTGTTAATTTCAGCACGCCTGAATCAACATTGGGGGGCGGCATAAAGACCGTTTTTGGCACGTGCATAACGACGTTTGCCTCGGTATAATATTGCACAGCTATCGACAGGGATCCATACGTTTTACTATTTGGCTCAGCTGCCATTCGATCTGCTACCTCTTTTTGAATCATAACTGTAAAACTATTTACCGGCAAACTTTCCCGCAGCAATTTCATTAATATTGGGGTCGTTATGTAGTACGGAAGGTTAGCAACGACATGAATCGGCTGTTCGTATGAGAAAAACTGCTTTACCATTTCGTTCACATTTGCTTCCAGAATATCCTGATGAACAATGCGAATATTTTCATAAGCTCTCAGCGTATTTTCCAGCACCGGGAGCAGCCGCTGGTCGATTTCATATGCCAGCACTTTATCTGCATTGACAGCCAATTGTTCGGTGAGGCCACCGATTCCGGGCCCTATTTCAATGACACCGGCGTTTTTATCAATGCCGGCTTTTTGAATAATATTATTCAGGATATTAACATCAATAATGAAATTCTGGCCGAGGCTTTTCTTAAAAAAGATGTTGTACGTATCAAGTATCTCCCTTGTTCGATTAGGGGTTGCAATCCATTTAGCAGTCATTATTTTCCTCCTGCAGAACCTGGCTCATAGCTTCCTCAAACTGGTTTCGAGTAATTTGAAACATCGTCAGCCGTTTCAGCAGCTGCTTGCCGTTTGTATGCCCAATTTGCAGCAGTTCACCGAGGCGCTCACGCCGTGTACGTGAATTTGCACCGCCTATCAGGCCTGCCGCAATCAGGTCTTCTCGTTCAATCTCATAATAGGATTCATCAGACAACGAATAAACGCCCTGAAGCGCGTGTTTAATCGCTTGAGCAGAAGCGTGTTCAATACCAAGACTTTTATGATCGGGGTTTTTCGCCAACGCCTCATCACGCGGCAAAAATGCATGTTTGCACCCCGGGACGGCTTGATCAATAATATGCCGAATGCGGCTGCCGGGGTAATCCGGATCAGTAAAAATAATAACACCACGTTTAGCCTGTGCATGCCTGACCTGTTCTATAACGGACTTACCAACAGCTGACCCATTCGTCTCAATAGTATCCGCATCAACAGTCTGATTTATTTTAGCTGTGTCATCGCGTCCCTCTACAACAATAACTTCCTTTACCTTCAAAATCATTCCCCTTCTCACATACGGGCTTCATTCAGCGAAATATAATAATGCTCCTACCACTATATCATGGCAGGAGCATTTTATCATCAGCTAATCAAAGCACTATTTTTAACGCATACGCCTTGATGCAACTCGCCTTAATTAAGGATCTTAACTTTTACTGTTTTTCGACCGAAATTTAAAGCCTGGCTTTTTGACTTAAAGTGAAGATCAATCCGGTTTCCTTTTATATCGCCGCCCGTATCGCCGGCGACAGCTTCCCCGTATCCTTCAACCCAGACTCTGGAACCCAGTGGGATAACATTTGGGTCGACTGATACAACTTTCGAATTCTCCCGTAAGTTGATGCCGGTTGCTGTAACCCCGCTGCCGTTACAACCAACACAGTCGACCGTATAAGCAGTGGCATTCATGTGCATCACGTTGCCGCCTGAATTGCTGCTCTCCTTACTATTGTCGTTACGTTGACTGTTGCTTTTCTCACTGGAGACTGTCCGCAGACTTGCTTCCTGCTTTTTTTCTTTCGTTCCGATTGCGACGACACGGTTTTTACTTTCCTGTTCCACTTCTTCATCAATCAAATCACGGCTCACTTGTTCACCGTTTTCTTTTGTTATCTTATATTCCTTTACAACGACACCTTCCCGGCCTTCGGATATGACTTTCTTTTTCCCTTTTTCCAGGCTGCTGTCTTCACGTTCCTCTACTTGGAAATCAACTTTTTCCTTCACGACATCCGTTTCTTTTTCGACACGTGTAACCGTTATCGGGTTATCCTTGGACACTGCTTTCTTCTTTGCGGGTTTCAACTTGTCATCATCATCAATGGTGATATTATTTTCTTCCAGAAGTTCTCCCACGGTGCCTCCAGTTGTCCAGGCTTTTTCTTTTTCCCCACCGTTATTAATGGTTACTTGAAATGCCTTATCAACTGTGAATTCCATTCCATCGCTGATTGTCGCATCCTTTTCATGGGACGTTTCATCATGTTTCGAAACACTGATGTCTTTTTCATTCAGAAATTCCTGGAGGTTATCACGTGTTGTATAATAGTCCGTTTCCTCATCATCCACGACAACCGTAACCTTCTGCGCTTCTTTGTATGTAATATTCATTCCGTCTTCAATTGGTGCGTCTATGTTATGAGATAATTCATCATGTTGAGAGTAGGTGATCCCTGTTTCATCAAGCAGTTCTTTTACAGTTTCTGCGTGGGTCTGGATGGTTTCTTTTTCTCCATTGTCCTTTACGACCACTTCTGCCTTGGTTGTTTCCACGATGATAAAACCGGTGAAAACAATCAGTGCCAGCAGACCAACGCCGGTTAGAATCCAATTCCGGGTTGAGTTTGGCAATAGCTTTGAAAAAATTTTCATGCTATTTTGCCTCCTTTCACTGCGCCTTTGATTATAATAACAGTCATATGTGATTACAACTTAATTTCGTTTACGAGTTGTTTACAATTGAATTACAAAAAATAACCATTGTATTTCAGAACCCTTTAAAAGCGTTGTTGCATCAGAATTGTTACGATCAATTAAAATTGAAATCTTTAAATATTACGGCACACAAAAAGCCTGGCTGTCCCGCCAGGCTCTTCAGTAATGTTTTTTATCATTTTTTGCCGATATTAAAAAAGGTCAATGCATTTTCTGTTGTAATTCGGCTAAGTTCCTCGAAAGACATGCCGCGCAGTTCAGCAATCTTCTCAGCTACGAGTTTTACGTAAGACGGCTCGTTGCGTTTGCCGCGGTTCGGGTGAGGTGCCAAAAAGGGGGCATCCGTCTCAACCAATAGGCGATCAAGCGGCACTTCAACTGCAGTATCTTTTGGTAAAGTCGCATTTTTAAACGTGACCGGACCGCCGAGTGAAACGTAAAAGTTCATGTCCAATATTGTCTGGACATATTCAGCGGAATCATTGTAACAATGCATAATCCCGCCGATTTCTTTTGCGTTTTCCTCCTGCAGCAGCTGCAGAATATCCTCTGTTGCCTCACGGTTATGGATAATAATCGGCATGTTGACTTTCTTCGCTAAAGCAATTTGTTTACGGAATACGTCTTTTTGACTATCTTTTGGCGATTTATCCCAATGATAGTCCAAGCCCATTTCACCAATTGCCACTACTTTCGGATGTGACGCCAATTCCTCAATCCAAGTCAGATCGTCCTCGGTCATATCGACTGCGTCAACCGGGTGCCAGCCGACAGCAGCATAGATCGTGTCATATTGCTCAGCAATTTCAATCGCGAGCGGAATTGTCTTTCGATCAAATCCGACAACGACCATGTATTTTACGCCCGTGTCGAATGCACGCTGAATCGTTTCCTCCCGATCCTCCAAAAATTGGTCCGCATTTAAGTGTACATGGGTATCAAATAACATACAGCACGCTTCCTTTCATAGGAAAAGGCCAAACTCGGCTGGAGCTGACCCTTTTCCTTTTCATACTATTTATTTATTTTACGACCGAACCATTTGGCAGCGTTTGCTCAACGGAAGCCAGGGCGAGCTTGCCGTCTGAATCTTCTCCGGAGAGAATCATTCCTTCTGACATTTCTCCACGGAGTTTTACCGGTTTGAGATTCGTAATGCAGATAACTTTTTTGCCAACGAGTTGTTCAGGTTTATAGTGTTCCGCAATGCCGGACACAATTTGTCGTTTATCACGGCCGGTATCCACTTGCAGCTTCAGCAATTTATCGGCACCTTTCACTGGTTCTGCTTTCAGAACTTCAGCAACCCGCATATCAAGTTTCATAAAGTCATCAATTGCAATTTCGTCTTTTTGCTCCGGGGCTTGCGTTTCTTCAGTATTTCCCGCTTGAGATGATTTTTGCATCATGGCTTTAATCGCCTGAACTTCTTTATCGACATCAAGACGCGGGAAGATCGGCTGCCCCTTCTGGACGGCAGTCCCCGCTTCTATTCGACCATCTTCCCGGGCACTGTCCCATTCTTTCAGCGTTTCGTCTTTAACACCTAGCTGGGCGAAGATCTCTTCAGGTGCCTCGGTCAGGAATGGCTGCAGCATAATCGCTATTTTCCTTAAGGATTCAGCAAGATGTGCCATCACGTTACCGAGCCGTTCCTGGCTTGCTTCATCCTTGGCCAGTTTCCACGGTTCCGTTTCATCTATATATTTATTGGTACGACTGATCAGCTGCCATAATGAAGAGAGTGCTACTGAAAATTGCATATTCTCCATTGCTTCTTCCACCCGCTGAATGGTGTCCTGCTGGAGCTGTTCAAGTGATTCTTCTATTTCAGTCTCAGCTTTTCGATAAACGGGCATCTCGCCATTGAAATATTTGCTGATCATAGCAATCGTCCGGTTCAATAAATTACCAAGGTCATTTGCTAAATCATAATTGGTACGTTCAACAAACCCTTCCGGTGTAAATACGCCATCCGAACCGAACGGGACTTCACGCAGCAAATAATAGCGCAGTGCATCAAGACCGTATACATCGGTCAATTGCACCGGATCAACAACATTTCCTTTTGACTTGGACATTTTGCCGTCTTTCATTAAAATCCATCCATGAGAAAATACCTTCTTTGGCAGCGGCAGGTCCAACGCCATCAGCATAATCGGCCAGTAAATTGTATGGAAACGAACGATTTCCTTGCTCATGAGATGAACATCGGCCGGCCAATATTTTTGATAGAGTGTGTCATCGTCACTGCCGTAGCCCAATGCTGTAATATAATTCGACAACGCATCGATCCAGACATAAATGACGTGTTTCGGATCACCGGGCACTTTTATTCCCCAGTCAAATGTCGTGCGGGAAACTGCCAAGTCTTCCAGTCCGGGTTTAATGAAATTATTCAGCATTTCATTTTTACGTGTTTCCGGCTGGATAAATTGCGGATTCTCCTCATAAAATGCTAAAAGCTGGTCCACATACTTGCTCATTTTGAAGAAATATGACGCTTCCTTCACTTTCTCAACTTCGGCCCCGCAATCCGGACAGTGGCCGTCATCAAGCTGGCGTTCGGTGAAAAAAGATTCGCACGATGTACAATACCAGCCTTCATACTCATCAAGGTAAATATCACCTTGCTGAACAAGCTGGTCAAATATTTTTGCAACAATCGTTTTATGACGGTCTTCAGTTGTTCGGATAAAGTCATCGTTGGTTATTTTTAATTTTTTCCAAAGGTCCTGAATTCCGCTGACAATATCGTCCACGTACGCTTGCGGCTCCATTCCCTTATCGTTTGCTTTACGCTGGATTTTTTGGCCATGTTCATCGGTTCCAGTCAGGTACATGACATCATATCCGCGTAAACGTTTGTAACGCGCCATTGCATCACCGGCAACTGTCGAGTATGCATGCCCGATATGCAAGTTGCCGCTCGGATAGTAAATTGGTGTAGTTATATAGAATGTTTTCTTATCGTTTGGCATCAGCTTACTTACCTCCTAATTTCATAAAGTGAATCTTCAATCAGTGAAGTGGGTTTCTTCACTGATTGTTAGATGAACAGAATCGGACATTTAGGGACAGTTACCGCCGTCTTCTGGCGGGTTACTGTCCATTACATGCGGGATAAAGTGAATCTTCAATCAGTGGGGCGTTCTTCCCCACTGATTGTTAGATAAACAGAATCGGACATTTAGGGACAGTTAGCCCACCGTCTTCTGGCAGGTTATTGTCCATTACATGCGGGATGAGTTCTATTGTAGCGCTTTTTAACAGCTTTTCCAATCACAAGCTTTTTTCACATATTATATGGCATTAATTTAAAACATTTCTGACAGACGTTATTTTATCAAAAAATGCAGCATTTGTTTAGTTAAGTTAATTTTCGAATTTATTTCTATTTTATTGCATAAATTTGTTGACACGCTTATAGATGGTTGGTACTATATTCCATAAGTAAGTGTCGAAACATGGCGAAAAACTTTTTATAGCAGTTGCGTATCTAAGCCTAAGAGGGGAGAATGAAGAGATGAAATCAACCGGGATTGTGCGAAAGGTTGACGAATTAGGGCGGGTTGTTCTTCCAATCGAACTGCGTCGGACACTTGACATCAACGTGAAAGATGAGTTGGAGATTTACATTGATGATGACAAGGTTGTATTGAAAAAACATACACCTAGTATGATGTGTCAAATAACCGGTGAGATATCAGATGAAAATTTCTCATTGGCAGACGGAAGAATAACGCTAAGCCCTGATGGAGCAGAAAAGCTCATTGAAGAACTGCAATCACGATTACACAAATAACCAGAATGTTGTATAAAGTGAATCTTCAATCAGTGAAGTGCTTTCCTTCGCTGATTAAGAGGAACAAAGGCTAAGTTCGCAACATCTTGTTGCAACGCCTTTGTGACCTGCATCGTGCAGGCCCGAACAGAATCGGGCATTTAAGGACAGTTAGCCGCCGTTGTTTGGCGGGTTAGTGTCCTTTACATGCGGAAGAAAACCACTGAAAGTGCGAAAGACGGCTGACGCTTTGGTATTCCAACGTCAGCCGTCTTTTTGGTTGTCCCTGAACCTTTATAATTGATGGAAACTGCGACACAGTGAAAATTTCATTTGCCTCTCTAGCGACGCAGCTGGAATATACTCGCTTTCCGTGGGCTCACCACGAGCCTCCTTGTGGGCAAAAACCACTCACTGCGGGGTCGCTTTGGTTAGCTGTCCCACAGGAGTCTCGCATATCCCAGCTGCTGATACAAGTGTGTAAGTTCCATCACTGATTATAAAACATATTAAACTTCAGTGAGCAATTGTCAGCGAAGGAAATACACGCCGACTCCTGCGGGAGCAAAGGCATAGGTGAGACCCCGCAATGCGAAGCATGAGGAGGCTCACCAGCCGCCCGCGGAAAGCGGCGTGTATTTCCGAAGCGGTGGACGGGGCACTAACTAGTTCGCAGTTTATGGGTTTTGTGAAGTAACTGCTTTTGAAAGCATGTTACTGTTTTTTCTGATCAATGTGGTAGGCTTGATAGACATCGCGTTTGGCCATTTGGCGCTCCTCTGTTACGCGTTTGACAGCCTCTTTACTCGAAAGTTCTTCTTTGTTTATATAATAATCAACGTGATCAACGATTGAAAGACTGCTCCACCACAAATCATTCTCCTGCGCCTCAGACGGGGAGGCGCCTTCTACGACCAGACAAAACTCGCCTTTTAAATCCGTGGATTCTGCCCAGGTCGTAAGCTCTTCTGCTGTACCGCGGACATATTCCTCAAATTTTTTCGTCAGCTCCCGCGCTGCTGTCATACGGCGATTGCCAAGATGGTTCTTGAGCATTTTCAGCGTATCCTTCACTCTAAATGGCGATTCATAAAATAGCAGGGTCGCCTGACTGTATTTCAATCGCTCCAATGCAGCTTCTTTATCTTTTTTCTTCCGCGGCAAAAAACCGTAAAACAAAAATTCATCCGTGGAGAGACCAGAGCCTACAAGTGCACATAACGCGGCATTGGCTCCGGGCAAAACCACGACCGGGTATTCAGAGTCGATTGCTCCTTGTACTAATTCATAGCCGGGATCTGATACACCGGGCATGCCCGCGTCACTGACAACCGCAATCGACTCGTCCTGTCCCAGGCGCTCGAGCAATTGTCGGGTGCGATTTTCTTTATTATGCTCATGGTAACTGATAAGAGGCGTTGAAATTTCAAAATGGCTGAGCAATTTTTTTGTGTTTCGTGTATCTTCCGCCGCGATAACAGAAACTTCCTTTAATGTCCTCAAGGCGCGGAACGTTATGTCCTCCAGGTTTCCAATGGGTGTGGGCACAACATAAACTGTACTCGCTTTTTGATCGCTAAAGCTCTTTTGAATTTTCAAAGTCCATCACTTCTTTCAACTTGTCCCGGATAAGTTGGGCCTTGCCTTTGCGTGTCAGCTGTTTAATCTCATGCTCCCGGCGCATCGCCTCTTCCTTCGTTGAAAAATTTTCTCTGAAGACAATTTTAAATGGGCCCCGGCCGCGTGTGTACTTGGCACCTTTTCCCTCTTCATGCATCTTAATACGGTTTTCCAAATCATTTGTATAGCCGGTATATAGCGTATCGTCCGCACATTTTAAAATATAAACAACATGTTCATCGTTTTCCATAAATAATCTCCTCTGCTTCAGTCGTATAAGTATTATCCGCATTGTAAATATAAAGCGGCGGCAAAATCGTTAAATCAGCATTACCATCTCTTGTGCCTTCAATCAAAAGCATATTGGATTCCCGCCCACGTTTAGGATATACGAACTGCAGGCGCTTTGGCTCAATCTTATATTGGCGGAATAATGTAATGATATCAACAAGCCTTCCCGGACGATGAACCATGGAAACTTTCCCGCCCGGCCTTACATGCAGCTTACATGCTTTAACCACATCTTCAAGTGTCGTATAAACTTCGTGCCGCGCAATTGTTAAATGATTGTTTGCGTTATGTTCTGTGGCAGCCGGCGTCGGAAAATATGGCGGATTGCATGTGACAACATCAAACGAACTGTGCCCAAGGTGTGCCTTCATTTCCTTTAAATCCCCATGAATCATCGTTAAGCGATTCGCCAATTCATTCAATTCCACGCTGCGCGCAGCCATATCAGCAAGCCTTTCCTGTATTTCAACGCCTGTAATCGATGCATTCGTCCGGCGCGATAGCAACAGAGGCACCACGCCATTGCCCGTACATAAATCAAGAATGCGCCCTTTTCTGATTGGCACATAGGCAAAATGAGCAAGTAAAACGGCATCAAGCGAAAAAGCGAACACCCCCGGACTCTGGATGATATGCATTGTGTCTTCCGCCAGCAAATAATCAATTCGCTCATCGTCGTAAAGCTTTACCATGTCCGTCTTCCATCCTATCTGATTAAATTAAAGGGGCTGGGACAAAAGTTTTTATAGTTAGAGAAAAGACGAACTATAATCAGTAAGGAAGGCGGGGGACGCCGCTGCGGAAAGATGCTACGCTTTCCGCGGGCGGCTGGTGAGCCTCCGAAGCGCTAACCCTACTTATAGTTCGTCATTAACGTTGATATATAGGTTGTATCCCAGTCTCTATTGTTTACATTATTTCGTTTTGTTAAGAAATTCCAGACAAAACAAACAATCTTCTTCCTGTCTTGGCGTGCCAAAATGGATATTGCAAATATGAAATCCTTCTTCATATAGCCGAGCCAAGTTATCATAACCTTCACCGGGTATATTGCTGGTTGCATTTACTGCTCTATTTTCTTTAAAATCGTCATCTGCCTGCTCCAAACGGCTGCGCAAATGGTGGTTTTCCATTTCCAGGCGATGCTTTTCCTCTAAAAGACTGCTTAATTTACCTTTCAAATCGCCAAGTTGTTCGTACAGTTCACCAATTTGGCTTTCCATATCCGAAACCTGGTCGAAAATCTCTCGTTTTGACACGCTTGTTCACCCCACTATTCTGTGGCTTGTGCAGTGATAATCCCCTTATCAATCATTTCATCCAATGTATATTCAATCTCCCGTTCATTTTCAGGGAGTTGAATATGAATCACCCGCTCCAAAATGTTTAAACCCGATACTTTACCTTCACCATATGGCGTTTTAACCTTTTCACCAATATCCGGCAGTTCGCGTTTAGCTGTTTCATAATCATCATTTTCGTATTTCAGGCAACACATAAGACGGCCGCACAATCCGGAGATTTTCGCGGGGTTCAATGATAAATTCTGGTCTTTTGCCATTTTTATTGAAACGGGCTCAAAGTCACCCAGGAATGTTGAACAGCAAAGCATTCTGCCGCATGGTCCAATTCCGCCCAGTATTTTGGCTTCATCGCGCACACCAATTTGTCTCAGTTCAATCCGGGTTTTAAATGCTGCAGCAAGATCTTTGACCAGGTTGCGAAAGTCCACTCGGCCTTCTGCTGTGAAGTAAAAGATGATTTTATTGCGATCAAATGTATATTCAACTTCGACCAGATTCATATCCAGCTGGTGTTCGTGTATTTTCTCGGTACCCGCTGCCAAAGCCTTCTCAGCAAGATCGTGATTTTCAACAACTGTGCGTTTGTCTTGTTCGTTTGCCACACGAATGACTTTTTTAAGCGGAAGCACAACATCTTCCTCATCCACCTGTCGCTCTGTAATGACAGCCTTGCCGAACTCAACGCCGCGTACTGTTTCCACAACAACATAATCATCGCGTGCGATATTATTATTGCCTGGATCAAAATAATATATTTTACCCGCCTTTTTAAAACGGATTCCTACTACTTCTACCATTTTCTCACCCCTGTATTTGAATGATGAGTTCCTCCATCACAAGTGTCGGGTTAACATTTTGCTTGAGTTTTCGTTTGGCATCAAGCAGCTTATTTAAGTTGTCCAGTAATTTTTCCTGTGAGAAGAACATCACCAGGTTTTCAATCCTTGTATCATTTTGCTCAAAAACGACCAAATCTTTCGTCTTGCCTAAATGATAAAAAAGTATATCTTTAAAGCCGAGCAGCAGTAAATCCAACCCTTGTTCCTGCTGTGTTCGTTCTTTGAAATGCGGCAGCCATTTCTGATGTATAAATAAAAAAACGTCGTTTTGATTTGACGAAAACGTTTCTATTAATTGTACCATTAATTTTCGCGCTTGCGCAAACCAATCATCAGTACTCCAGGCGATTGCTTCATCCAGGTTATTGGTTAAGGCACTTATTAAGACAGCATTTGAACGAGACACATCATGCTCAACCAATTGCTGCTGAAATGCTTGCGGGTTAAGAGGCTTAAAATCAATCATCTGACAACGCGAACGAATTGTCGGGAGAATAGAGGAGCTGTTTTCAGTCATCAAGATGGCGGTTGCTTTTTTGGAAGGTTCCTCCAAAAACTTTAACAGACGGTTTGAGGCGTTGGCAGTCATCGTTTCTGCACTTTTAATGACATACACTTTCTGATCGGACTCCAGACCTGAGTAGCTGAATTCTTTTTGCAGATATTCAATCTGCTCTTTTCGAATCGATTGGCCATCGGGCTCAATCCAATGCATGTCAGGATGGTTGCCCGACTCAATCCGATTGCAATCACGGCATTCCTGACAAGGCTCCACCCCGGATCTTTTCGTGCAAAAAAGAGACTTTGCCAATAATAAAGCAACAGCTTCTTTTCCTGTTCCACGCTCGCCCTGGAGCAAGTATGCATGGGAAAGCCGGTCTTTTTGAATACTGTTCGTAATGATTCTGCTTGCCAATGGCTGGACTTCCGCTGTTTCAGACCATGTTTTCATTCGTTTCCCTCTTTTGACTATGTATATAAATTAACTAAAAGACCTTTGATTTCCCCGATAAGGCCTAATAAATCCACGGTTTTTCTTTCTTCGTTCATGATCTCTTCCGTTAACTCAGCAAGTTTATCATCCACTTGTCTGAGGATGGTCAACTTTTGACTTCCCCCGTCCATTCTATAATTATGAGATTTTTGCAATGCGAATCCATTCGGTACGGTTTCCTGCAAAAAATGCTTTATCATTCGCTTAAATTTAATTAAATCCCGGGCAGACCGGTAACGCGCAAGCTTATCCCCTTGTATCGCAATATTCTTCATCAGTTGACGGATTTCCTGCTGCTTTAATTGAAGTGTCTGGGACTGGACCATTTCTTTAAATGGTGAGCGGCTCTCTGCAGGAGCACGCTGCGCTTTATTTGTTGTATCAATCTGTGATTGTAATTTCGGATTAATCTTCATCAGGCCAGTCCCCCTTCCTTCTGCTGATACTGTGCCAAGCAGCGTTAACCCGGCTGCTGCTTTTTAACAGCTTCTAAAACTGGATAAACTGTTCAATTGGCAGGATGAATACAGTAGCCCCACCGACCTCAACCTTAACGGGTTTTGGAATATACGAATCAGCATTGCCGCCCATTGGTGATATCGGTGCCACCATTTGTTCACGTTTAGAACAATTATCCTTAATGACGTTCAGTCCGTGATCGACATAGTCATCCTCACAGCCAATCATCAATGTTGTGTTTCCTTCCTTTAAAAACCCGCCTGTCGTTGCAAGTTTGGTAATTTTAAAATTTTCTTCGCCCAAAGCGTCAAGAACACGGTTAGTGTCTTTGTCCTGAACAACTGCAATGAGTAACTTCACGGTCTCACCCTCCTTTACCTGTTTTTTAAAATCGTATCAATATAGTTAACTGCTTCTGACTCAACATCTTCGAATGACTGATCAGCATTAATAACTTTAATACGGTTCGGAAATTTTGCAACCAGCAGTTGATAGGCTTCATAAACATCTTCATGAAACTGAATATTTTCCATATCCAGGCGATTTCTTTCTCTGTCTTTATTCGCTGCAATCCGGTTAAGCCCCTTTATTGGTTCAATATCAAAAAGCAGTGTCTTATCCGGCATAAGGTCCTGTATCGCAAATTTATTAACAGCAAACACTTCCTCGATGCCCAGTTTTCGGGCAAATCCCTGATAGGCAAGACTGCTGTCAACAAACCGGTCACATAATACGATTTTGCCTTCACTTAAGGCCGGGAGCACTTTTTCAGTCAAATGCTGTCTCCGTGCCGCCGCATAAAGAAGCGCTTCAGTACGGGCATCCATTGCCGTATGTTCGGGGTTTAAAATGATTTCACGAATTTTTTCGGCTATTTCGATTCCGCCGGGCTCTCTTGTTGTCAAAACGTCAAACCCTGAATCGGCAAGTTTTTGTTCAGCTGATTTCAGTATGGTGGATTTTCCTGAACCCTCACCACCCTCAAATGTTATGAAATATCCACTCATGGCGCTTACTCCTTTAACAAAAAACGCTTATTCCTTCTTCTATATCTCTATGCTGGATTGTTACACCCTGCTGCATGAACTGTTCAATGATTTCAATATGATTGCGGGTAATCTGCTCACCCTTCAACACGAATGGTATGCCGGGCGGATAAGGTATGACAGCTTCTGCTGCTATACAGTTTTCCGCTTTTCTTAAAGGAACCTGGATCGAATTGCGCTGATTCATCGTAAAATAATCCAATTCAAGTTCAGTGATACGTTCTTTAAAAAGATTGTTTGTATCTATTATATCATGATTCGGGATATTTTTTAATTGTGCATTGATGCGGCCGACTGCTTTTTCCAGTCGTTTCATTTGATTAAAAGGGGCCAGGCCATGCACCAGCAATAGCTGATTATGCGTTGCAAGCTCCGGGTAAATACCTTCCTGTTCAAACAATCCGGCTATTGTCTCAGCCGGAACGCCCAATTTTGCCTGAAGTGTTATTTTAAGTGGATCATCCCCCGGCACGATATGCCACAAGTCACCTTTTTTCAGTATGTCACGAACTTCTTCAGCGCTATTCAGTATGCGTCGCAAATCGGTAGAGGTCAAGTGTGCCAGAAACGAACGTGCCAAATCCAAGGAAGCCATAATCGGATATGATGGACTGCTTGACTGCACCATCTGAAGATAACGCGCAATCCGGCTGCTTGACATGCGTTCTGATTGTGTATGCAAAAATGCCCCCATCGTCATGGCCGGTGCCATTTTGTGTGCTGATTGTACTACCGCATCCGCCCCCATCGCAAGTGCTGCTTCCGGGAAAGAATCGTCCAAGAAAAAATGGATGCCATGCGCTTCATCCACCAGCACTGGTATATTATATTCATGAATGAGTTGAATCATTTCGTTTAATCCGTAAGTTCTCCCAAAATAATCCGGATAGGTGAGGACCACACCTTTAGCCCTCGGATGCCTGTCCAACGCCCGTTTAATCGAGTCCTTACCGGGGGCTGTATAACGATGAACAGCCTCATCGAATTCAGGGGCAACAAAGACAGGCTTTGCGCCAGCCAATTCCAGTCCGTTAAAAATTGACTTATGACTATTTCGCTGGACAATCATCTCATCTCCTGGTGAACAAACCGATAAGATCATTGCCAAATTACCACTGGTGCTGCCGCCAATTAAAAAGTAACTGGCGTCCGCTTCAAACAGCTCGGCAGTCAGCTCCTGTGCGTCTTTGATGACGCCATGGGGTGCATGCAAATCATCCAGACCGGATAGTTCTGTCAAATCCAACTGTAGAAGAGATTTGAATGCTTCCTTTCCCTGAGACGGAATTATGTTCCCGTTTTTATGCCCAGGAACATGGAATGAAACAGGGCGGCTGGCTGTAAAATTTTCTAACATGGTATATAAAGGTGTGTTTTTCTGATTCCGGCTCATACCTTTCCCACCCTCTTTACGGTTAATCTACTTGTATGTTAATGCATTAAAAAAGACCGCTGCAAACTTTTACACAGCGGACTCTGAATGACTAGGAATATAGTGTTGGCTGATTCATATTCTTTAATTTTTGCAAATAATAACGGTATTTTTCTTCCCGCGGCTCAGTGTGAATCATATTTTTTTCACATTCACAGCAAATAAATAGTTTGTATAAATGGATTCCGCGTTCTTTTTCTTCCTCACAAATTCCGCAACGTTCCATCATTATTTTTTGTTCCATGTCCCCACCTCCGTTAGCTTAGTATCTCCTAATCTAACGAAATTTATACACGCAAAACTGGTTATCTTTTAAACTTTTTTATAACCGCTTCTCAATAAAAGTATATGCTTCAATAGCTTATCTCTTTACACTTTTAAAAAGATGGGGCCTGGAACGATTTTTCAACTACAGAATAAATAAATGAATAGCAGCAAGCGAGCCCAAGCCAAATATACCTAAAAAACCGGATACAATTACTGTGAACAGGTTGATTGGTATATGCAGACCGACGGCTCCCCCAAACACGTTCAGAAAAAATAAAAGTAAGATTCCGATTCCCAATTTAACGGTACTATTGGCAATAAACCGCATTGGTTTAACAGGAGCCCCTACAAATAATAGAATGACGATTAACACGACCATAATCGAAATAACCAGTGTTGAACTCAACGAACATAGCACTCCTTTCCCTTGTCCCTTTCTATTTATTTATGAAAAGGAAAACGGAAAAAGAACTAAGATCTATTGATAAAACCGCGTGGCCCTGATTTTTCGATGTTTGGCTTCCTTGAGTAAATACAAGTACTTAGCTCGAGCAAGATTCTCTTTATAAAACCCATCTTCTGTCGATTCGATGCTTTTATTCAAAATTGATTGAATTTGCTTCCATTCATATTCGATGGCGAAAAGTGAATCTAATAGCTGCTTGTCCACTTCCCGCTTTCTCTTTTTTTTCCCCATATTTTCTCCTATCTCTTTTTATCCCGCATGTAATGGGCAGTAACCCGCCAAAGAACGGCGGCTAACTGTCCATAAATGTCCGATTCGTTCGGGCCTGCACGATGCAGGTCACAAAGGCGTTGCAACAGGACGTTGCGAACTTAGCCTTTGTTCCCCTTCAATCAGTGGGAAAAACTCCCACTGATTGAAGATTCACTTTATCCCGCATGTAACTGGCAGTAAGATCCCCACCTCAAATGTTAGCGTATACGATGAAGATTAGGTGGGGGATCAACTGCCAGTAAATGTCCGATTCGTTCATCTAACAATCAGTGGGAAAAACCCCCACTGATTGAAGATTCACTTTAAAGATCTCTTCTGCCTTCCAGGGCTTTTGAGAGGGTTACTTCATCTGCATATTCTAAATCGCCGCCAACCGGCAAACCATGTGCAATCCGGCTTGTCTTAATCCCCGATGGTTTTACCAGCCGGGAAATGTACATAGCGGTAGCTTCGCCTTCAATATTAGGGTTTGTAGCCAAAATGAGTTCTTCGACACCTTCATCTTTTAAACGGTTTATTAAATCAGGCACATTGATATCCTCTGGGCCTATCCCATCCATAGGAGAAATGGCACCATGCAGGACGTGATATTTCCCATTGTATTCTTTCATTTTCTCCATAGCGATAACGTCTTTTGGGTCCTGTACCACACAGATAATTGAACTGTCCCTTGAAGTATCCTGACAAATCGCACACGGATCCTGGTCGGTGATATGACCGCATGTTGAACAGTGTGTCAATTCACGCTTTGCGTTTACCAGTGACTTGGCAAACTCCATAACGTCGTCGTCATTCATATTTAAAACATAGAATGCCAGTCGGACTGCCGTCTTAGGACCGATTCCTGGCAATTTTGTAAAACTGTCAATCAATTTGGAAATCGGTTCCGGATAATACATCTGTTATTATGCCTCCCATTAGAAAAACTCGGCATTCGCCTCGTTCCAGCGCGTGCCGATGTTTTTCATACAAGGTCTTTCTTTATTTTTTGATCGGGAATTAAAACATGCCGCCTCCAGGCAGATTCATCCCTTTTGTAAATTCTCCCATTGTATCATTTGTTTTATCTTCAATTTGTTTAATGACATCATTTGTAGCAGCCAAAACAAGGTCTTGCAGCATATCAACGTCATCTGGATCTACGACTTCTTCTGAAATCTGCACATCCGTAATTTCTTTTTTACCATTTGCAACGACGGTTACCATGCCGCCTCCAGCTGACGCTTCGAATGTCATTTCATGCAGTTCTTCCTGAGCTTTCATCATTTTTTTCTGCATCTTCTGCATTTGCTTCATCATGTTATTCATATTGCCTTTCATAAAAAACGCCTCCTAAAACGTAATCTATTCTTCGTGTATTTCCAGCAGTTCATCGCCAACCAGTTTTCGCGCTTCTTCCACCAGCGGATCCTCTTTCTGACCGCTTTCTTGCTGTTCAGAATGGTCCTGCTTGTTTATATACTCGTTACGCAACTCCTGCCAATCCTTTGCAGGTATCGGGATAATCGTCCAATTACGGCCGCTCACACTTGTCAGCACCGACTCCACTGTCTCCCGATTGTCCAGGAAGAGCGAACAATGAATTTCATATTTAAATTGGACGACTAACGCATCCTCTGATGCTGCGGCAGGTTTGCTGTCCTGTATTGTAGCATGTGCCGGGGCGCTTGTCGATTTAAGTTTAGTTAAAAATGAAGCCCATTGTGACTGCACTTCTTTAAGCATCGGCCGTTCGGCGGTATCAAGTACGCTCCGAATTTTGTCATAAGGGATATTATAACTGTTTTTTGCCGTTCGTGATTTTGCCCGTTTCGGTTCTGCCGGAGCTGCTGGCTGCCGTGCTGCTGCAGGTGATTCCTTCAACGCAGTCAATTCCTTCTCAAGCTGTTCGAGTCTGCCGACAAGCCTTGTCACTGCTTCTGAATCAGCAGCATTTTGCGTTTCCTCCTGCTGCGTATTTTTTCTCGTAATCGTGAGTATTGCAATTTCGATAAATACTTTGGGGCTTGTTGTCCATTTAATTTCCTGCTGACACTGGTTAAGATGCGTGATGGCGCCCTGAATCCAGTCCTCGGAGACCGTCTCAGCAAGTTGTTTGAACGGCTCATCCACCATGGCTCGCTCCAGAATATCGTCAAGTGCCGGGGCGCTTTTGTACAGCAACAGATCACGCAGAAAATAAATCAAATCGTAGACAAAGCGTGCCGGGTCTTTCCCATTCTGAATCAACTCATCAAGCAGGGATAAAGCTTTTTGCACATCCTGGCCATGCATAGCCTGAACAACGTCGGTCAAAATCCCTTGTGCCACACCACCTGTCACAGCAAGGACATCTTCCAGCTCAACTTGTTCATCACTGTATGATATTGCCTGATCAAGGATACTGAGTGCGTCCCGCATACCGCCTTCTGCTGCAAGTGCGACAGTTTCCAATGCTTCATCCGAAACAGCGATTTGTTCTGCTTCAATCACGGTCCGCATCCGCTCGACGATTGATTTGTTCGAAATCGGTTTAAAGTCAAAACGCTGGCATCTTGAAGCTACTGTCAGCGGAATTTTGTGAGGCTCGGTAGTTGCCAGAATAAAAACAACGTGCTGAGGAGGCTCTTCCAGAGTTTTCAAAAGCGCATTGAACGCGCTTGTTGAAATCATGTGGACCTCATCGATAATATAAACTTTATAAGGAACAGTGCTTGCTGCATACTTTACTTTTTCCCGAATTTCCCGGATATCTTCAACACTCGTATTCGATGCGGCATCCATTTCAATAATGTCATTAATCGACCCATCTTGGATACCGCGGCAGGATGCGCATTCATTACACGCTTCTTTAACAGGGGCATGTTCACAATTAATCGTCTTCGCAAAAATTTTCGCAGCACTTGTTTTCCCCGTCCCCCGCGGACCGGAAAAAATATAGGCATGTGAAAACTTTTCCTGAACAATCGCATTTTGCAGTGTTTTGGTAATGTGTGCCTGGCCGACAACATCCTCGAACGTCTTGGGCCGCCATACACGGTATAGTGCCTGGTAGGTCATAATGAAGGTTTCCCCTTTATGCAGCTGTTTGAAAAGAAAATGATCTTTTTGAACGCGCATGATTATTCTATCTAAATTATACTCGATATCAGGGGTGAATGTGAAGAGGATTGCAAATAAACACAGAGGCTCGCTGCATTGTGCAACGAGCCCCTTATTCACACATGTCTTCGTTCCATTAAATGGATGCCAACGCCTGTAAATGTAACTCCCATCAGGATTAAAACGCTGATCGAAATTAACAGTTCTTCCAATGGATAGCCATACACCGCGATACCGTTTAATAACTCCATGCCATACGTCAGCGGAATTACATTGGATAAAGCAAGCAGAATTTCCGATTCCACGATTTCTATCGGCCAGAAAGCACCACCAATCATAGCCATACTGACCGAAACAATCGGCAGTGCGGCATTAAACTGCTGCGCATTTTTAACGATTCCGGTTATCAGGATGGACAATGCCACAATTGCAAATATATATGGAATCAAAAACAATAACGATTCTGCAAATCTTCCATTAAAATCAACGCCAACGATATAACGGAACACGAGAAAGATTATCACGACTTGCAGATAGCCTTCAAAGAAACTGTAGATTAAATTGGCCACATACATTTCCCATTTCCGAACAGGCGCCAGTATCATTCTGTCCCACAGACCATCCTTTTTATCAGTCAGGATTGGCAGCACATTAAAGCCAATCGTGTATATGACAAAAAATAGTGTGAAACCAAACAACGTGTGCAATGTACTATTAAACTCAAAATCATCCGAGCTGTTAAAATGGCTTCTTTCAATGAAAAATACCGGTTCGGCCAGCGCTTCATCCAATTTTTTCAATACAGCCTCACTATTCATGTTGCCCGAAATGCGTGCCGCTTCTAAAATTTGTTCCCGCTGAGCTTTTTTTGTATAAGCTCTCTGGATCATCTGTTCAATGGTTCCGGCATTGGGTGAATCCACCCCTACAATCAATTGAAAGTCATCTTCCCGGAGAATACCCCCTACCTCTGCTCGCCCGGTTGATACTTCTTCTTCCACTCTTTGCTTACTGTCCATCCATTTGAAGGCTACTTTTTCCGTTTCAGATAATGCCTCTTCAGCTGCCGCATCCTTCACTGATTCCTCTGCTGTATAAACAGGGACCTGAATACTTCCCTCTAAATTTGAACCGCCTAAAATTAAAGCAAACCCGATCGACATAACCGTGAAAATAATAAATATAAAGGGGTTTCGGATAAATCGTTTTAATTTTGATAGTAAAATGCCAGTCATCCTGATATCCCCCTTTTTGGAAAGCTGATGACAGCGAAAACAATGGCTGTCAACGCAAAAATAATCAGAAAGAGCAGGTGAATGCCGATTTCAGAAATATCATCGCCTCTTAAAATGCCGATATAAGCTGACATGCCAGCTCCGTTAGGTGTTAAATTGCCGATCGTCCGCAATAATTCAGAGGAATTGCCTATCGGGAAAAAGCTTCCGCCTAAAAATGCCATTAACGTTGCCAATATTCCTGAGAAAAAACTCGTAATGACCTCCGAATTAATACGATAGCTGATAGCAGTCAATAAGACTGTTATACCGCCGATTGCCATTGCATACACGAGCGAAACTACTAAAAATGCCAAGAGGTTTGGCCAAGCAATGCCAAATACTGCCCAAGCAAAACCATAAACAATCAAAAGATGAAAAAAGCCAAAAATCATACCTGACAACAAAACACCTGTGAAATAAACCCAATGAGACATATTGCCAAGAATGATACGGTCAAAGACATGCGTTTTTTTCTCATGAAATGCAATTGAGCCAATGGTAGAAGCAAGAAACAGAACATTCATAACGACCATTCCGACAGCGTAATAGCCCTTTGCCGTTACCGGATTTTTTTGATTGACTGTTGTCACCTCACCTGTTGAAGCATATTCATTCAATTCAAGCGTGCCAGCATCAATACCATTTTTGCTTAAAAACATGCCTAACGTAAACTGTTCCTGATATTGTTCCAGAATTGCGTTAACAACAGACACGCCGATTTCTCGTGTTTCATTTTGCGTTACTTTCAATTTCGGCTGCTCCGGTTTATCCAGCACCATATATTCGAGCATGTTATATGTGAATGTTTCCGGCACTTCAATTATTGCAGTGTAACTGTCGTCATTCTTTAGTGCTCCAAGCTCAGCTGGCGCTGCATCCTGTACGTCGACTATTTCGCTGACATTTTCACTGCCTAAGACATCTTCTCTTAAGGTGCTGACCGGCTTTAATTCACTGGTGCCTTCCTGAATTCCCTCCACCGCCTCACGAGGTAATTCCGATTCGAGGTCATTCATAAACCGATCGATCTGCCCCTGTTCATTGCCATGGTCAACAAATGCAATCTTTACATCAATCGGACTGGACTCGCCATTCATAGTGCCCCCTAGCGCGGTTCCAAGTATAGCGATCAGGATTAGGGGCAACCCCACCAATAAAAGCAACTGGACAGGATTCCTGAAAAGCATAAGGCCTTGTTTTTTCATGATTTGCCAAATCATATTTTCTCATCCCTAATCCCGGAGCGCCCGACCTGTCAGATGAAGAAACACATCTTCCAGGGTTGGTGTTTTAACCTCAACTGAACGCAGCTCCAGTTCAACCTTTTCGGCAAGGTTAATTAATTTCGGAAACATATTAATTTCTTTTGGTACCGTTATTGTTACTTCTTTTTCGCCTGCCACCACTTGATTAATCGTCGGGGATTCTTCCAACAGAGAAAGAAATCGATCATTCAGCCGGTTAGTTTTGATGGAAATCGTCTTCTCAGCGGAAAGAATCTGCTTGATTTCCTCTTTTGTACCGGATGCAATCAAATTCCCTTGATCCATAATGTAAATACGGTCGCAAAGATATTCCACCTCTTCCATATAGTGGCTCGTGTAAAGAACGGTCATCTGTCTTTCTTCATTTAATCGCTTAACCGTTTCCAAAATATAATTGCGTGATTGCGGGTCAATACCAACAGCCGGCTCATCCATAATTAGAAGTTCCGGATCATGCAGCATGGCTACTCCAATATTCAGACGCCGTTTCATCCCGCCGGAAAATTTCCTGACCACTTGTTTACGGCGTTCACTTAAACCGATCTGCTCCAGTACTTCATCAATCTTCCGTTTTAATACCTGCCCTCTCAAACGGTAAATCCGCCCGAAAAATTGCATGTTTTCTTCTGCTGTTAAGTCGTCATACAAAGCGATTTCCTGCGGTACCATGCCAACAACTTTCCGTAATGGAGCGGGGTTTTTCAAAATACTGTTGTTATTAAATCTCACATCACCGCCCGTCGGTTCTGAAAGTGATGCCATCATTGAAATAGCCGTTGATTTGCCCGCGCCATTAGGGCCGAGCAAGCCTACTATTTCACCTTTCTCAATAAACATATTCAGGTTTTTGACTGCTTCATTATGCTTAAACTTCTTTGTTAAACCCACCAACTCAATCATCGTAACCGCCTCCTGTGATTTTAGTGTACACCGGCGTGCTGGTTGATGCATACAGCCTCAAGTCACTAAATTTATACTTTGTAATGTGACGGAGGTCATTTTATGCCTGACATAGAGAAAAGGAGATTAGAAAAGAGGAACGATTATGGGGGAGGGAAGCGGTCACCCCGCTGCGGAAATATGCTTCGCTTTCCGCGGGCCGCTTCGACTAACGGGGGTTTGACACGAGGAATCGGTTCGTGGCACAAATCACTTAACTGTTTGCTCGTCTAAAACTTAAGGTAGCAAGCAAAATCAGAACGGCTGTAAATCCCAGCAAGAAGAAAAGTTCACCGGTAATGGTTACAGGCTGACCAAAGAATGTAAGATTGAGACCCATTTCCTCCCTCACAGCTGCATTAAGGCTTTCCACATCGATCATAATATGTTTCATTAGATCAACTCCATAGGTGACCGGGTTCAATGTGACAAGAAAATTGACCCATCCAGGCATATTATTTAGTGGGAATAAGGCGCCGGATAGAAAAATCATCGGCATAACAAAAATATTTACTACAAGTTGAAATCCCTGCATAGAGTTGAGCAGGCTCGCTACGAGCAGACCCAACGACGAGAAGGCACAAGCCATCAAAAACATTACCGGAAGTACCTGGAAAAATGAAACCAAATCAATTCCTATACCGAGCACAGGGAGAAGCACAAACATCATGACACCTTGCAATAAAGCGACAGAAGCTGAGCCAAGCATTTTGCCAATTGCAATATTCACCCGGGACACCGGTGACACAAGTATCTCACGCATATAACCAAAATCACGGTCCTGTATAATTGAAAGCGATGAAAAAATTGATGTCATCAACAAGGTCATTGACACGATCCCAGGGAAAATGAATTCTGTATAATTGAAATTCTGCGCATTGGTCCCCGCACTAACTAATGATTCCATCGAACCGCCCATCCCGATGCCGAAAACCACCAGAAACAAAATAGGCATGGAAAAAGATCCGACCATCCGGGGCCGGTCTCTGAAAAACTTGATAATATCCCGCTGCCAAATGGCGATAATACCTTCCATCAATCATCCCTCCTCTTAATCTCTGATTTCTCGCCCCGTAAATGAGAGAAAAACATCGTTTAATGTAGGTTTCCGAATATCCAGTCCAGTTAGCGGTGTCTTTAGCGTTTTGATGAATTCGGAAACAAACGCATCGCTGTTTTTCACTTTGCAGTAGATGACATCGTCTTTGAGCGATAACGCCACGACATTGAAGTTATTTTCGATTTCCTTCATGGCCGCTTCATTGTCGCTTGTTGTAATTTCGATAATGTCGCCGCCAATCTTTTGTTTTAACCGTTTTGGTGTATCAATCGCAATAATTTCACCCTGATCCATAATAGCAATACGATCACTGATTTCTGCTTCATCCAGGTAGTGGGTTGTCAGGAACATGGTAATATTTTCTTTTTCTTTCAACTTTAAAATATATTCCCAGACATGAGCACGCGTTTGTGGATCAAGCCCCACTGTCGGCTCATCAAGAAATAGTACTTTTGGATAATGGAGCAGCCCGCGGGCAATTTCCAAGCGGCGCTGCATGCCTCCGGAAAATTTTTCGACTAACGTATTTATGCTTTCCTGTAAATCGACAATTTCCAGCACCTCATCAATTCGGTGCTTACGAGAAGCACGGGGCACACCATAGAATTTGCAATGCAGCATTAAATTTTCCTTCGCGGTCAGTTTTTCATCCAGCGTATTTTGCTGAAAAATTATACCGATGCTCTCCCGCACCTGGTTCTGCTGTTTTATGACATCATAACCATTTATTGTGACCGTCCCACTCGTAGGCTGCAACATAGTGGATAAAATATTGATTGTCGTGCTTTTACCTGCCCCATTCGGCCCGAGAAACCCGAAAATTTCGCCTTTTTCCACATTAAAACTGCTGTTGTTGACAGCCTGAAACGATTTATAGCGTTTAGTTAAATTATTAATCTCGATCAATGCTGATCCCCCTTCTTTGCTACGCTGTCTTATATCAGTGCCCTTATGTACGATATTAACTCAAACCTTGTTTTTGTCCCTCCTGAATAATTGGGGCGAGGTAGCCCCCTATAAAGCAATAAACACTATCCTTTGAATTTCTTTAGCTGAGGTTAGCTGATTAATGACCTATTAATCATCAATAATATGATGCTTCACCGCATAAATGGCTAATTGCGTACGGTCGCGCAACCCTGTCTTTTGCAAAATCTGTGTCAAATAATTTTTGACTGTGCCGATAGATAGATAGAGTTCCATGCACGCATATAACGACAGAAAGCATTATATAAAGCAGCAAAAGCGCCCTCTTTCCGGTAGTTTTAATAAAATCCTAATTATTAAAATTATAACAAAAAATATATGACTAACGGCATTTATACGAAAAAAAGACTGCCTCAACTGTCGCTTTCGACATTGATGCAGTCTTTCCTCATTATGTAAGCCGTGCACCCATTGTTGATCGAACGTCCATAAGCGTTACCCAAGTTCATGGCTCGGCTCAGGCTTCCCCGCGGCACACAAGAATGACCACTTACTGCTGCTTCCTTCCGGATCTGACAGGGTTCATGGGTTCCTGTTGCGCAGGACCTGGGCGTCAACACCAATCCCTTGAGGCAGACCTTACAGACATCCGACCTCGAATGGGAATTCAGCCTCGCTATAGCGGATTGCGAGTACAGGGCACCGCTACCTCCCCGCTTAGCACGGCAATATTTATTATACTTACTATGCGTGCAAAATGCAATAATAATTATAGGGTGGATAAAATTCACAGATATTTTTTATGATTTGAGATAGTGTTGACTACCAGTAATTGCTGTGGCAATTGCCTCCATACAGGAAAAAGCTTCAACGGTCGGGCTGCTGTTTTCCGCGACGCAGCTTTCGGAAAAAATCTGTCAGCAACGCACTGCATTCATCTTCCAGAACACCACCTGCAACGTCAACCTGATGATTAAAGCGGTCATCTTGAAGTAAATTCATAAGCGTGCCTGCGCAGCCTGCCTTTGGGTCAGGAGCACCGAACACTACCCGTTCAATCCGTGACTGCACAATCGCTCCTGCACACATTGGACACGGTTCAAGTGTGACATATAATGTACAATCTTCAAGACGCCAGCTGCCAATCTTTTGGTTTGCTTTTTCGATTGCAATCAGCTCTGCATGTGACAAGGTCGTTTGTGACGATTCCCTTAAATTGTACCCGGAAGCTATAATCTCATCCTGATAAACAACAACAGCCCCGATTGGCACTTCATTCAGCGATTCGGCTTTTTTGGCTTGGTCAATTGCTGCCTGCATATAAGCCGTATTTTTTTCCATCTAAACACCTCTTGACGTTTGAATTTTTCTATAAAGGAAAAACTAATAGGAAGAAAGGGGCAACTGAAATGGATATTCACAACAGTGCTATTCTATTCGTTGATATTATAAACGATTTTGACTTTGATGGTGGAGAAAACTTGCTTCAGCATACAAATGATATTTTACCTGGATTGAAAAAACTTCGCCAATTTGGCAAAGATAATAATATGCCTATCATTTACGTTAACGATCACTACGATCTGTGGCAAGCCGATTTTCGCAAAATTATTGAGCATTGCCAGTATAGCGGAAACGAACATATCATTCAGGCTTTGAAACCGGATGAGTCGGATTATTTTCTGATTAAACCGCAACATTCAGCTTTTTTCGAGACACCGCTTCACACGTTGTTGAATGATCTCGGAAAAACACATCTCATCATGGCGGGCATTGCCGGCGATATTTGTATTTTATTTACAGCAAAAGATGCCTATATGCATAAGTATTCGATGCACATCCCGGAAAATTGTATGGCCTCTGAAGAAAAAGAGGGTACCGAATACGCGCTATACCTCATGCGCTCAGTAATGAATGCTTCCATAGAACCTATCTAAGTAATATCCCCTTCTTTAAAGTCATAATGTAGAAGAGAAATGATTTTAAAGGGAGGGATTTTATTGCAGATTCATGTGGTCAATCAAGGCGACACACTCTATCAAATAGCCGATTTATATGGCACCACCCCCACAGCTTTAATCGATGCCAACGAGCTCGACACCCCGAATAACCTTGTGCCCGGTCAGTCACTCGTCATTCCTATCGTTGGGCAGTTTTATTTTGTACAGCCGGGCGACAGCTTATTTTCGATTTCGCAGCAATTTGGCATGACAGCTGATCAACTTGCACAGATCAATAATATTCCATTAGAAGGGGTACTAGCTGTGGGGACCCGGCTTTATATTCCCGAGCAGACAAAACCTGACATCACATCCAACGCCTATATCGAACCTTTAGGCGGCGAAGTATCCCAGACGCTCATAAACTCAGCTGAAAAAACAACACCTTACCTCACTTATCTTGCTCCATTCAGCTATCAGGTAAATCGTGACGGAACGCTTTCAGCTCCGCCTCTGGATAACTTTGTACAGATTGCCGGTAATCAGAATACGGCGTTGATGCTCGTTATCACGAACCTTGAAGAGGGGGAGTTCAGCAGAGAACTTGGCCATATTATTTTGACGGTCCAGGCCGTGCAAAATACGCTGCTTGATAGTATCGTCAACGTGGCCCAAGAGATCGGTTTCAGCGATGTTCATTTTGATTTTGAATTTCTGCCGCCCGAAGATCGTGAAGCTTACAATAATTTTTTGCGCAAAGCGAAACAGCGTTTATCGGAAGAAGGTTTAATGCTGTCCACCGCGCTGGCGCCTAAAACGAGTGCGGAACAGACAGGTGAATGGTACGAAGCGCACGATTATGCAACGCATGGTGAAATTGCTGATTTCGTGGTGCTGATGACCTATGAATGGGGTTACAGCTACGGGCCGCCAAGGGCTGTTTCCCCTATAAATGAAGTGCGGAAAGTTGTTGATTTTGCATTAAGCGTTATGCCGCCGGAAAAAATACTGCTCGGCCAAAACCTTTATGGCTACGATTGGACACTCCCGTTTACCGAAGGCGGCGACCCTGCCGAAGCACTCAGTCCTCAGCAGGCAATTGCACGAGCCCGCCAGCAAAATGTAAGCATTGAATACGACACGACAGCCCAAGCACCTTTCTATACTTACACGGATTCCCAAGGGGCAAATCATGAGGTATGGTTTGAAGACGCCCGCTCGATACAGGCAAAATTTGATATGATTAAAGAATTAAACCTGCTCGGTATCAGTTATTGGAAATTAGGGCTGGCCTTCCCGCAAAATTGGCTTCTCCTGCAGGATAATTTTACGATCACAAAATTGGATTAATAAAATCCCCCTCTCCGCTGTAAGAGCGAAAAGGGGGATTTATTATTACGCGCTTAATAATTTTAGTGATTCTTTCTTAAACGCAGGAATATCATCCGGCTGACGGCTTGTCACAAGCTGGTTATTGCAAACGACAACTTCCTCATCCTGTACGTTTGCTTTAGCGTATTCCATATCCACCTGGATGGAAGTGAAGCCTGTTGCCTTGCGTCCTTCTAATGCTTTTGCCGTAATCAGCAGCTGCGGACCATGGCATATGGCAAATACCGGTTTTTCTGCATCCATAAATTGTTTAGCAAATTTAACGAACCGTTCATCAGCGCGCAGTTGATCCGGCGAAAAACCGCCCGGGATGAATAATGCATCAAATTGATCTGCGGTTACATCATCAATCGATTCATCGATGGTTATTTCAGCTTCTTTATTTTTGCCGGTTACTGTTTTTCCTTTTTCTTTTTCAATTGTCACGACTTCATGGCCGGCATCCTTGAATTCCTTTGCCGGATCTGTATATTCAACATCTTCAAACATATTTGTTATGACAGTTGCTATTTTAGCCATTGTCATCACTCCTTTAAGAAATGCTTCAAAATTATTCTACCCGGGAAGGTGTGAACTAAAACGTAAGTAGTTACCATAAAACCCAACGCATATAAAACGAATGAGGCTAAGAAAAAAATTTCTAAAAGTCATAAAAAGACGAACGATTATTAGGAAAGGAAGCGGGATACACCGCTCCGGAAATATGCTCCGCTTTCCGCGGGCGGCTGTTGAGCCAACTCGTGCCAAGGCACTTCGTTGTCTCACCTATGCCTCTGTTCCCGCAGGAGTCTACGCATATTTCCTCCGCTAACCTGACTTATCGTTCGTCTTTCACAATGCTCTTTTCAATTATCTCCCGGTCTCATTCTTGCTATAAAATATTTAATTCTATTATTCTTCCAATGTTGAGGTATCGCCGGTTGGCAGACCCAGCTCCCACGATTTCAGCAGACGGCGCATGATTTTACCGCTTCGTGTTTTCGGGATGGCGTCTTTAATTTCCAATTCACGCGGTGTAGCGTGTGCGCTGAGTCCAGTCTTAATAAACTGCCGTACCTCTTCAAGCAGTTCCTCTGATTCTTCATAACCGTCGTTTAAGGTAATGAACGCTTTAACGATTTCACCACGCTCGGGATCGGGCTTACCAATCACACCGGCTTCAGCAACAGCAGGATGTTCGATCAGCTTGCTTTCAACTTCAAATGGTCCGACACGTTCACCGGATGTGTTGATAACATCATCAAGCCGTCCCTGGAACCAGAAGTAGCCGTCCTCATCCTTATAAGCACTGTCACCGGATACATACCAGCCATTAATAAAATAGCTTTCGTATTTTTCCGGACGTTTCCAGATTTGCCGCATCATGGCAGGCCAAGGCGATTTAATTGCCAGGTTGCCCATTTGATTTGGCGGCACTTCATTGCCTTCATTATCTACAATCGATGCTTCAATTCCCGGAATTGGTTTACCCATTGAGCCCGGACGGATTTCCTCTGTTGGCAGGTTAACAATAAGCTGCGCACCGGTTTCTGTCATCCACCACGTGTCGTGAATTCGAAGGTCAAACGCCTGCAAGCCCCACGTAATAACTTCCGGATTCAGTGGCTCCCCAACACTGAGGACATGACGCAATGATGAAAGATCATGCTTCTTCACGGCATCTTCCCCGGCACTGACAAGCTTTCGAAGTGCAGTAGGTGCTGTGTACCAGACTGATATATTATATTTATCGATCGTGCCATACCAGGCATCCGGACTAAAGCGGCCGCCACGCACAACGTTTGTTACACCATGGAGCCAAGGGGCAAAAATACCATAGCTCGTCCCTGTTACCCAGCCCGGATCGGCCGTGCACCAGTAAACATCATCCTCCTGCAAATCCAGTACCCACTCGCCTGTTGCATAATGCTGAATCATGGCGTTATGCACGTGATAAACACCTTTTGGCTTACCAGTTGAGCCGGACGTATAATGAATAAGCATACCATCCTCAAGGTCAACCCATTCAATATTAAAGTCCGTTGAAGCCTCTTTCATTTCCTGATGATAATCAATATATTTGTCGGAGGATTCATTGTTTTCACCGACAAGAATAATTTTTTTAAGGTCAGGCAAATCATTCTGCGGCACCCGTTCAAGCAAATCCGGTGTAGTAACCAGCATACTTGCTTCACTGTCCTCGAGCCTATCACGGACTGCTTGTTCCATAAATGCTTCAAATAATGGCCCTGCAATGGCGCCTGTTTTTAAAATACCGAAGAAAGCTGCATAGAATTCAGGACTTCTCGGTAAAAACATAAAAATGCGATCGCCTTTTTCGACGCCATATTTGGTTAAGACGTTCGCAAACTGGTTACTCTCCTTGCTTAATTCGCTGAATGTTTTTGTTTCTTCCCGATCGGGTGATGAATACAATAAGGCAGCCTTATCTTTTTTAGCGGGATTTTCGGCATGGCGATCAATTGCTTCATATGCCATGTTAACTTTTCCCGTCTCATTCCAGCTGAAATGTTTTTTCATATCTTCCCATGAAAACGTCTTACGCATGCTTTCATAGTTTTGCAGATTGTATTTTCCCTCTTGTGCAGGTATTCGCTGCATATCCATTTCTATCACCTCATCTTAAAATTTGTAAACGATTGCAAAATCGCTTGAATAAAATTGTAATTGTAGAAACTATGAAATTTTATAAACATTTCGGTAACTATCAACTATTTTAGAACATTTTGTGACAATTTTAAAGTATTTTAATCGAAACCCTCTTAATTAAAATATAAAAATACCCTCGCCTGTACCTGCAAGCAAGGGTCGATATATCGCTGCTAAATGTGATGCTACTGCTGGTTTTAACGCCCCCGGCAGGAATCGAACCTGCGGCACACAGCTTAGGAGGCTGTTGCTCTATCCCCTGAGCTACGGGGGCATGACGTTTAGGAAAATAAGCACAATAAACATTATACAAAATTTCGCGCTGAATGAAAAGGCAGAGTTCAATTTTGCATGGAAGTGGCCTTTTTTCTGTGCTACAATATCCAAAGTGACTTAAACTGCTTGGAGGAAAAGTTATGCCACACGTCCCGTTTATTGCTATTGAAGGGCCTATTGGGATTGGAAAAACATCACTCGCAAAGAAACTTTCTGTCCATTTTGACTTCCACCTGTTAAAAGAAATTGTCGAAGAAAACCCGTTTCTCGGAAAATTTTACGATGATATTGAGGAATGGAGTTTTCAAACCGAAATGTTTTTTCTATGCAATCGATTTAAGCAATTGGAAGATATTGAACAGAAATATTTGAACCAAAATAAAGCGGTTATCGCCGATTACCATATTTCCAAAAACATGATTTTTGCTAAACGTACACTGCAGCCGGACAAATTTGATAAATACGAGCAAATTTATCATATATTAACAAAAGATATGCCGGTGCCAAATATAATGATATACTTACATGCCAGTCTTGATACAGTTTTGGAACGGATCAGGCTTCGCGGCAGGGATATTGAACAAAACATTAAACCTTCTTACTTGTCACAGCTCGCCCGGGATTACGAAAACTATATGAATGAATTCGAGATGCTTCATCCTGACATACCGGTCCTCCGTATTAACGGTGATGAAATGGATTTTGTTAAACACCAGGACGATCTTGAAACCATCATTAATCTGGTGAAACAGCAAATGTGTGACCACAAAACAGTATCCAAACATTAAAGGGGAAGAAACATGAATTTACGTGATAAATACCAGATTCCGCATGACAGCATTATTACGGTTGCCGGGACTGTCGGTGTCGGCAAATCAACGATGACAAAAGCCCTGGCCAATGCGCTTAACTTTAAAACATCATTTGAGAAAGTTGATACAAACCCATACCTCGGGAAATTTTACGATGACTTCGAACGCTGGAGCTTTCATTTGCAAATTTATTTTCTCGCAGAACGCTTTAAAGAACAGAAAAAAATATTCGAGTACGGCGGGGGCTTTATTCAGGATCGTTCAATTTATGAGGACACAGGCATTTTCGCCAAAATGCACTATGAAAACGGCACGATGTCGAAAACAGATTATGAGACATACACCAACCTGTTTGAAGCAATGGTGATGACACCTTATTTTCCTCATCCGGATTTATTAATATATCTCGAAGGGTCATTTGACCACGTTATGGAACGTATCCATAATCGCGGACGTGAGATGGAGAAAA
Organism: Lentibacillus persicus; assembly: GCF_900112705.1. Taxonomy (GTDB): domain Bacteria; phylum Bacillota; class Bacilli; order Bacillales; family Amphibacillaceae; genus Lentibacillus; species Lentibacillus persicus. The sequence goes on along the minus strand of NZ_FOMR01000003.1, from coordinate 281,303 downwards.
ATACTTCAATTTCCTATTGGGAAGAACTGTATAACCGTTACGAAGATTGGATTAATAATTTTAATGCGTGTCCGATCTTGCGTATCGACATTTCCGACTACGATTTACTCGAGCAAGAACAATCAATTGAACCGGTAATGGAAAAAATTGGTCATTTTATCCAGCAATCACGCAAATGGAAAACACGGGAAAGCATTAAATAACGTCTATAGCATTCCAAAAAGCAAGTGCTTGTATAAATCGGGCCATATGACTGCTATTTCATTTGAAACGTCATATGGCTTTTTGCAATTTTTACTGATTTTTAGTTTTACATTTTCTGTCCTAATTCAATTGAACGGTTTCGGGCGCTTTCCACACACCGCTCGACTGCTTCCTGAAAGTTGTGTTTGCTCAACGCTTCAACACCTGCTTGCGTTGTGCCGCCGGGACTCGTTATATTTTCGCGAAGCTTTGAAGGCTCAAGTCCCGATGTTTTGAGCATTTCCCCGGCGCCGACAATCGTTTGCGTAATCAAATCTTGTGCCGTTTCCTGGTCCAGTCCGGCGTCCACTGCCGCTTTTTCCATCGCTTCGACTAAATAATAGACATAAGCAGGTCCGCTCCCTGATATGGCCGTTACCGCGTGCATATCGCTCTCTGATACTTCAGTTGCTGTTCCAATCGTATTAAATAGTGCCAATGCGGTTTCCAGGTGCTGCTCATTGGCATGTGGTCCCCGGGCTACAGCTGTAGCTGATTGACCGGCGGCTGATGATGTATTCGGCATCGCACGCACAACCGGAATATCTTTGCCGATAAAGCTGGAAATCGTATCGGTTGAGACACCTGCAACGACTGAAATCAGCAGCTGATTCGGCGTAAGACAGTCACTGATTGAAGACACAGCCGCTTCCACATCATAAGGCTTGACGGCAACAATAACGACATCAGCACCTTCCACTGTTGCTTGTTTATCATTATTATTCTGAATGGCATATGCATTTTCAAGAAACGCCAGTCTCTCTTTATCAGACTTGTTCGTAATATATATTTTTTCTTTTGGAAGAAATCCGCTATTTAAAATTCCGGTCAAAATGGATTCAGCCATTGAGCCAGCACCGATAAATGCCATTTTTTCAATCATCTTAATCGCTCCTTTACATGTCTCAAAAAATCGAATGAAATAAGAAAACACCCCAAATCCATCCTGCAAAAGGACGGACTTGGGGTGTTTCCGTGGTACCACCTTTGTTGACATGCCAGGCATGCCCACTTGTTTATGATAACGCAGCAAGCCTGCGGTCAGGTTGACGCTGACAACTCCAAGGCAGGGTTCACAAAGGCTGTACCCTGTGGAATCTCTCAGCCGGTGAATTCCACTCTCTTTCGGGAAGCATTTTGCTACTGACCTCTTCTTCATTTTATTTTATATAATTAGCTGTCGTGTGCATTACTATTTTTAAGTAATATACCTGTTAAAGCTTCAATTGTCAAGTGAAAATGAGGCCTTCACCCAAGTTTTTGGCGAAAGCCTGATAAGAGATTCATTAATGTGTGAGCGATTCACGAAGTGCCAGCAGACGTGGTCCCATACCATCCCCGGCTTCGAGTGGATACTCGTATTGGATAACGAGCACGTTTTCATCAATTTGATAGATATAATAACCTTGAGGGGACTGTGAAAAGTGCTGACCGACGCCACGGAACGGATTTTCTTCCCCAGGCGGCGTCTCAGCTGGTGTCCCCGTCTCACTCGCAACATCGCTATACTCGGATTGAACTTCAGAAACCACATCATCCAAGTTGGCATCTTCCACCACTTCCAATTTCATTGACACGCTGTTGGCATCATTATAATGCGTTACAGTCTGATTGTTTACATCATAACTGCTGAAGAGTTCAGTCAGTTGATACTTAATACCATAAGGTTCGAGCGTATAATTGGTAAACGTTGTCTCTTCTTCCATGCCTTCAAGCATAATTGTCCCGGTTTCGGTGCCTTCTTCATTTACCGTCAAGGATTGAGCGGTCTCAGGATCTGACATAGGTGCCGTTGACTCTTCCGTACCTTCATCTTCACCACTTTCGGCGGGTATCTCTTTTTGTTCCTCAGAAGTGTCGTTATATTCGGTCTGATTATGATCCTCAAACGGCATAACCGACTGCGAGCTATTAAGTGTATTAAACAGCAGACCAGCACCTATCATCAATGCAGCCGCCGTGGAAAACCAAATTGCAGAGCGCTTTAGCTTCGACCGTGCACGCTTCTTTTTCGCTTGTTTCTGAATGGCCGTTTTCATCGATTCTTTTGATTGAGGGTTTAATGAATGAGATGATTTCAATTTTTTTAACTCCTTTTGCAATTCCTCGTCATTGTAATTCATAACCGCCCTCCTCTATTTTCGTTTTTAAAGCTTTTAATGCACGATGAAATGTGACGCGTACTTTCGTATCCGGCCATTTTAAAATATTGGCCGTTTCAGCCACCGTCATTTCTTCAATTCCCCGCAGAATGACGACATCCCGGTAATCTTGCTTCAATGTTGAGATTGCCTGGTGTATTTGTGTTCGTGTTTCCGTGACTAATTGGTCTTCTTCCGGGGATGCTTCGGTTTTATACTCATACGTTTTAATCAACTTGCGCCAATCTTTCCGTTTCCGCTTCCGGGCTTCATCAATAGCCAAATTGCGGGCAATGGATATCAGCCATGTTTTGGGACTTGAATTACCTTTAAATGAGTCATAACGGTCGATGGCTTTTATAAAAACTTCCTGAACGATATCTTCCACATCAGTCGTGGACATATAGTAGATAAGAAATCTGTAAATATCATCAGCATAGGCATCAAACCAATCTGTAATTAGTTCCTCATCCATTAAGCAGCCTCCTCTTCTCAGGCATTTCTTACTTATTAGACGAATCTTAATGTCATTTATTACAGGTTAATCAACTAAATATAACAGATTTGCCATTTAATAACGTATGTAACATTCATTGTATAATAAAAAAACCGCTACAAATGTAACGGTTTTGGCGCTTTCCTAATATCTCCAATTTATGCGAATTAAAATGTATGGAGGAGGTAGAGGGATTCGAACCCCCGCGCGGTTTGACCCGCCTGTCGGTTTTCAAGACCGATCCCTTCAGCCAGACTTGGGTATACCTCCATGTTGACGACAAAAATAAATTTAACATGTCTGGTTACAGATGTCAACAATAGTCTTAGCAACATTGTTTCATTTATTTTTTTCTTTTTTGTCACTAAATAAAAAACCAACTGCTATACAGGAAGTAACTGCAGCAACTAACATTAATATTTCAACCATTTTATCTCTCCTTTAATTAACTAATACAGGCAAGATAGACAGCTTCTAATATGTTCTCTATCTAATTAACTGTATTACATATATTTTACCATAAATATTCAGAATACACTAAAAGTCAGTAAACAAATAACGTTTAATTTGATGATTTTTCCATCAAAAATGCACAACAAATTACATACTAATTTGTAACAGAAAATATATGGGTACAATAGCTATTGTATGCATGTGAATTGGGATGCATTTGCCATACAAATTTACCTCTATTTTTACATAAAACCCCCTTCATATATAAAAAATGACTATCAAATCAACCTTCATTTTGACAGTCATTTTTGCTTACATTTTTAAGAGTTGCGATAGGTAATGAAATCCACTAGGTTCTCATCCGGTCTTTTTCATTTGCCTTAAGCCGTTAGCATCTCTTTTCCACCCATATAAGGCCGCAGAACTTCCGGGATAACGACCGAACCGTCTTCTAGCTGGTAATTCTCCAGAATAGCTGCAACCGTCCGCCCAACAGCAAGTCCTGAGCCATTTAACGTATGCACAAACTCTGGTTTGCCGGTTGATTCACGACGGAAACGAATACCCGCACGTCTTGCCTGGAAATCTTCAAAATTGGAACACGACGAAATTTCCCGATACGTCTCCTGGCTTGGAATCCACACTTCTATATCATATTTTTTGGCAGCTGTGAAACCAAGATCACCGGTACACATACTCATAACCCGGTATGGAAGGTTCAGGCGCTTGAGAACTGTTTCAGCATCGCCTGTCAGTGTTTCCAGCGTGTCATAAGAATCTTCAGGTTTCGTAAAGTGGACGAGTTCAACTTTGTTAAATTGATGCTGCCGTATTAAACCACGCGTATCACGTCCTGCAGAACCAGCCTCCGAACGAAAATTGGCACTGTAAGCAGCATATTTTTTCGGCAATGCGTCCGTATCAAGAATTTCATCACGGTGAAAATTCGTAACCGGAACTTCAGCCGTTGGGATCAAAAAGTAATCCCACTCTTCAAGCTTAAAAACATCTTCTTCAAACTTAGGCAGCTGACCCGTGCCCGTCAAACTTGTGCGGTTTACAATTTGTGGAGGCATCATCTCCGTATAGCCATGTTCATCAGCATGCAGATCCATCATAAAACTGATTAATGCCCTTTCCAGCCGCGTCCCAAGTCCTTTGTAAAATACGAAGCGGCTTCCGGTAACTTTGGCTGCCCGTTCAAAATCAATAATGTCCAAATCAGCTGCTATATCCCAATGTGGCTTTTCTTCAAACTTAAATGTTGGCAATTCGCCCCACTCACGGGCCACCACATTATCATCCTCGTCCTCCCCGATTGGGACGCTTTCGTGCGGTATATTTGGTATCGAGAGCATAATGGTCTCCAGCGTTTCTTCAATTTCTTTCAGCTCTGAATCAAACGCTTTAATTTTTGCTCCGACTTCCCGCATTTCCTTAATCGCCGGCTCTGCATCTTTTTTTTCTTTCTTTAAAACAGATATTTGTTTCGATGCCTCATTCCGTTCAGCTTTTAATGTTTCTGTTTCGGAAATTAGCGTTCGGCGCCTTTCATCCAATTCACCGAATCGTTCCAGTTCTGACAAGTCTTCACCGCGGTAAGCCAGTTTTTCTTTTACGTCTGCAAAGTTATTCCGTAAGTATTTCATGTCCAGCATGCTGGATTCCTCCTTTATAATTTTGTGCTGTGAGTTTTTCCCGATTGAAGCTAGATACTTTCACATAAAAAACTCCCGCCCCTGATCAATAATCAGGGACGAGAGCATTTTTCCCGCGTTGCCACCCTTGTTGAAGCGGAAAAACCCGCTTCCGGCTTGAGTACGATAACGGCGTCTAGCCGGGCCTGCCTATTGCATTTCAGCAAACCAGTTCAAGGATGGATTCACATGCTGCTTATACCGGTTCTCACCTGCCACCGACTCTCTGAAAAAAGCATGCACGTTACTAATTCCTTTCACGACTGTTGCAATTTATTAATGTTAATATTATCGGATTTCGCTTTATGATGCAAGTGTCTGTTTTGATTGTTCCACCATCTGCGCAAAATATTCAATAAAACGGTTGTCGTCTGTCAGTTCGGGATGAAAAGCCGTACACAAATAATGGCCTTGTTTAGCTGCTACAGCTTTGTTTTGATAGGTTGCAAGCACTTCCACATTCGGCGCTGACTCAAGTATATAAGGGGCACGTATAAATACAGCATTAAACACTTCACCGAAACAGGTCACATCCAGACTTGCTTCAAAACTTGCCACCTGACGGCCAAAAGCATTGCGTGCAACTTTCATGTCCATCAAACCTAAATGTGCATCATTCTGTCCTTCTATTTCATTTGCCATTAAAATCAGACCGGCACAAGTGCCAAAAACAGGCTTTCCTTGCTTGCCGAAAGTCTGAATCGCTTCAAAAAAATCATAGTTGTCAATCAGCCGTCGCATCGTTGTGCTTTCGCCACCGGGCAAAATCAAACCATCGATCGCTTCAAGCTGTTCTTTACGTTTAATCTCAAGCGCGACTGCGCCAGTTTCCTCCACTGCACGTATATGCTCACGTACCGCACCTTGTAATGCCAGTACACCAATTGTGTTCATATCAGTCACCCTGCTTTCTATTCACTGCGGTCCTGCATGCGGTCTTGTCCTTCCAACGTGCCAATTTCAATCCCTTTCATGGCTGTGCCAAGATCTTTGGAAAGCTCTCCAATCAGCTTATAATCCGTATAATGGGTTGTTGCTTCAACAATTGCTTTAGCATACTTCGCCGGGTTGTTTGATTTAAAAATACCCGATCCGACGAATACACCGTCAGCGCCAAGCTCCATCATTAACGCGGCATCAGCCGGTGTTGCCACACCGCCTGCTGCAAAGTTAACCACCGGCAAGCGGCCTTCTTCTTTAATTTCCAGGAGCAATTCATATGGCGCACCGATCTCTTTGGCGAACGTCATAACTTCATCGTCTGACATCGATGTCAGTTTTCTGATTTCAGACTGAACCTGGCGCATATGCCGGACAGCTTCGACAATATTGCCAGTACCTGGTTCACCTTTCGTACGAAGCATCGAGGCACCTTCACCGATACGGCGTGCTGCTTCTCCAAGGTTACGGCAGCCGCACACAAACGGTACTGTATAATCCGATTTTTTCAAATGATATTCCTCGTCAGCCGGGGTTAATACTTCACTTTCATCAATATAATCAACACCCATCGATTCCAGCACACGCGCTTCTACGATGTGCCCGATACGTCCTTTGGCCATAACGGGAATTGAGACGGCATTCATGACCTCTTCAGTGATTTCCGGGCTCGCCATACGGGCTACACCGCCGGCCGCTCGAATATCTGAAGGCACCCGCTCAAGCGCCATAACGGCCACTGCGCCGGCTTCTTCAGCTATTTTTGCTTGTTCTGCGTTGACAACGTCCATAATGACGCCGCCTTTCTGCATTTCCGCCATTCCACGTTTAACGCGTTCTGTTCCTGTATTTCCCATGTTTTTCCCCCTATATATTGTTAGCAGTATATTTTAAATTGCAAGCTTGCATGAATTGTTATTAAAACCAGCCTTTTACTGTATCAACGACTGTACTGAAAATGTCTGTGAAAAAGTTCCCAATTGCCCCAAGGGTCAGCATAAACCAATTATCTTTTTCAACGGCACTCTGTGTCACCAAATTAATTTGTTTAGGATTCTTATCAGGCATTATATAGCCATAACCGTCATCGTCACCATTATAAGTCACCTCGGCAGTGCCGACTTTTTCACCTTTCTCAATCGGGGCAGTGATTTCGCCATCCTCATTCACTGCATCTTCACTGAATTGATATTCCACACCGTAATTGTCTGCCTGTTCACCTCTAACCGGTGCGGTAAAAGCTTTATCTGTGGCAACTTGAACGCTGTCTTCTTTACCTTTTAAGACAGGAATTGATGACTTATCTTCCAGCTGATAACCTGCCGGGAAGATTTCCTGGTTTTCAAATTGATTGAAGCCATAATCCAATAGCTTGGCGGTTTCCTGAAAACGTGCTTCCATACTTTCTGCTTTCATAACAACAGATATAAAACGGTTCCCGTCGCGCTCAGCTGTTCCGGTAAAACCATATTTTGCAAGGTCTGTATGACCGGTTTTCAGTCCGTCCATGCCTTCATAATGGAATTGCTGGAGTGAACTGGATTCTTCACCGTGTTTCAACATCCAGTTCCAGTTCGTGATTGTTTCGCCTTCAAATTCAGCCGACGGAATTTTGGTTACATCGAGTGCTTCCGGGTAATCGTTGATTAAACGGTACGCCAAAAGAGCGGATGAACGGGCTGACATCAAATTATTAGCGTTGGGGTCAGTCCCCTCCGGCACGTTGTCACCGAGTGATGAATTTGCAAGACCGGTGGAATTGACAAATTCTGTATCGGTCATGCCCATTTCTTCTGCTTTGGCGTTCATCATCTTGACAAATTCGCCTTCAGACCCTGCAATAAGCTCAGCTAACGCAATACTTGTGGCATTGTCCGAATTGATTGCCATGGCGTCATATAATTCTTTAACGGTATAGTCTTTATTTTGTTCTAAACCTACCCCCGAAGATGATGTATCCGCAGAGATGCTGTAGGCATAGTCACTGATCTGTGTTGTCGTATCCCAGCTGATTTGACCTTCCTCAATAGCTTCATGTACAAGATATTCAGTCATTATTTTGGTCATACTAGCTGGAGGCAGTGCCATGTCAGGGTTTTTCGCGTAAACGATTTTTCCTGTTTCATTATCAACCAGTATAGCCGATTCAGCCTCAATATCTAACGGTTCTGCAGCATTTACGGAACTGGGCTGAATTGCAATGGCTGACAGCATTACCACTGTAACAAGTAATAGCGGCACGATTTTCTTTAAGTTGTATCTCACTTTCTCTACCTCCACCCTGTAAATGAAAAGACGATTGTCTTTATATCAGATTTTACAATAATACTTATATTATTTTTTTACACCTTAAATATTTTATCATAAAAGACAGAGAAAAAATAGACAGGGAAAAGCCCTATCTATTAATTCTTTCATAGGTACGATTGACTATAATGCCACCAATGGACAGCCAGCTTGACCTTACGAATAATTCGGTGCTTCCTTTGTGATTTGAACATCATGCGGATGACTTTCTCTTAATCCTGCATTAGAAATTTTAATAAAACGGGCATCCTCGCGCAAAGCATCGATGGAAGCTGTTCCACAATAGCCCATACCTGCTTTCAAGCCGCCAAGCAGCTGGTGAACAGTGTCAGCGAGTGGCCCTTTATAGGCAGTTCGCCCTTCGATTCCTTCAGGGACCAATTTTTTGGCGTCTTCTGCATCCTGGAAATAACGGTCTTTAGAGCCTGCCTTCATAGCTCCAACGGACCCCATTCCGCGGTATACCTTATATTGGCGGCCCTGGAATATTTCCGTTTCGCCAGGGCTTTCCGCTACACCCGCAAACATACTGCCAAGCATAACAGCGTGGGCTCCTGCTGCAATTGCCTTAACAACATCACCGGAATATTTTATACCGCCATCAGCAATGACAGGAACACCGAATTCAGCAGCAGCCACAGCACAATCATAGACGGCTGTGATCTGTGGAACACCAATGCCTGCCACAACGCGTGTGGTACAAATCGACCCTGGACCAATACCGACTTTGATCGCTGATGCACCAGCTTTAATTAAATCTGCAGTCGCTTCTCCTGTGGCGACATTTCCGGCAATAATGTCCAGGTCGGGATAAGCTTCTCTGATTTCACGAACTTTCGCAAGCACACCGGCTGAATGGCCGTGAGCAGTATCGATGACAATCACATCTACACCCGATGCGACAAGGGCTTCAATACGTGTCATGGCGTCTCCTGTCACACCAACAGCAGCACCTGTAAGAAGCCTTCCTTTTGAATCTTTGGCAGCATTTGGAAATTCAATGGCTTTTTCGATATCTTTAATCGTGATTAAACCTTTCAAATAACCATTACTGTCAACAAGAGGCAACTTCTCAATCCGGTGCGCCTGGAGTAAATACTCGGCTTCTTCCAGTGTGGTCCCCACGGGGGCTGTCACCAGATTTTCGCTTGTCATCACATCTTTGATGACTGTCGAATAATCTTGAATGAAGCGCAAATCACGATTCGTCAAAATTCCAACTAATTTTTGATCATCAATCGTATTAACAATCGGGACGCCGGAAATGCGGAATTTTGCCATTAAATGTTCAGCATCATAAACCTGATGTTCCGGTGTGAGGAAAAACGGATTTGTAATGACACCACTTTCCGACCTTTTTACCCGATCAACCTGCTCCGCCTGCTCATCGATTGACATATTTTTGTGGATAATTCCCAAACCGCCTTGTCTGGCCATAGCGATTGACATATCTGCTTCAGTGACTGTGTCCATCCCGGCACTCAAGAGAGGTGTGTTAAGTGTAATTTTTTCAGTCAACGCTGTCCTGACATTGACTTCATTAGGCAGTACCTCTGACTTATCGGGCATCAACAAAACATCATCAAATGTCAGCCCTTCTTTGGCAAATTTATCTTCGCGCATGTCTCATCCTCCCATTTAAATTATTGCAGAATGTGTAATCTATTAAAAGCTGGTCAAACTATACATGTCTTTCTATTGTTATTTACAATACGCCAACGAAACAGCTTTTTCAATACAATAACAAACACATCATAAAAGAAATTCTATTGGGAAAATTCTGTACAAAATGAGGAGCCTTTATGGGAGATCAAACTGAAAAGAGATTTTATACTTATCTTCAGTCACAGCAAACCGCACAGCAGTATTTAAATGATTGCTATAAAAACATTAATGGTATAAATGCCACGTTCAAAAGCTTTGAGAACAGCCAGTCATTTATTCACTATTTGGATCATGGTGTCCGCTTTTACGAGAATGGCAAAAGAATGGAAACACTGCTTCAGCCAATGCTGTTTTTTTATGGGATGGTGCATCTGTTGAAGGGGGCGCTGTTAACTGTCAGACCTAATTATCCGGAATCAACTGCAGTCTTAGCTCATGGTGTTTCCAGCAGAAAACGCAAAAAGAAAGATTATACGTTTTTAAACGATGAAGTGAAAATCCAGCATCACGGTCTTTATCCTTATTTCACCCATTATTTATTCGCCATTAAGGAGTCACCGTTTGAAAAAATTAAAATGGAACGGCTGCTGTCTTTAATACCGGAGATGACATCCCTTTTTAAGTTCAACCGGCAAGATAAAATGGCTGCTATCGGTCGCATCGGTACGACACAAATAGCGTTTCCTGGATCAATACTCGACGGCTATCACTTAACAGCCAACGCTTTTATTAAACGTATTAAACCTTATTTGCCGGCTATACAGCGTTCGGAAATATCAGAATCGAGCATCACGCTTGATTTGGATGCGCCATTCAAGCCCGCTCATAACAGCCCGTTTTTCACTGCGTCGGCAAGCAGTGATATTTATTTTCCCATGCACCGCGAAAATTTTTTTCCAATTTCTGAGATTATGGTTCACTATTTGCTTTTATATAATCTCAGCATGCTGTGCCGCTACGAATCCGAATGGTGGGGGGAACTGCTGACAGCTAAGCCGGACGCGGATTATCCGTTTATTAATGCTTTTTTAAACATCACGTGTGAAAAGATTCCAATCCTCGTGGAAAATCTTCTTCTTCAAAAATACTAAGGCGAACTGCTGAATTTTGTCAGATTGGCAGCAAGCATCTTGACAGCAGATTCATCAAATTTCGCTGACCGTTCATTTTGCAAGGATTCAACAAATTTAGAAAGCGGCTGATCATTCTCAAATACCGCCTTTAAGTATTCGTCACAAAGCGCTGCAATTCGTGAAAAGTTATGAATTTTTTCGCCTGTTAAGCCAAGCGGGTAGCCGGAGCCATCCAATCGTTCATGATGCTGCAGAACTGCCAGTTTGACTGCTGCTGTAAGAACAGGGGCTTTTTCGATCATCCGGTATGAATAGACAGGGTGGTTTTCAGCCCCCTCATCCAGCTTTGAAAGGCCACAATCACATAAGGCGCCTGCCAAGCCGGCTTGAACCCATTCACCTTTTCGATAACCCATTTGTCTCGCCAAAAAGGCCGATAAAACGCCCAGTGAGACGCTTCGATGAAATATATCTTTTTCAGATTGCTGATAAAGTGTAAAAACAGATTGGCTCATATTTTCTGTCATTTCCAACAGAGGTATAAATAACTGACGAACGTGGGCAATATCAAATGGAGCGCCATTCTGCCAGTTTTTAAAAAGTTTTTCATAGACCAGCACTGTCTTTCGGTATTGATATTTAAATGATTCAGGAAGGGCACTTTCCATTGTGGGATTTTCTTCAGGGTGACGGTTAATGTCAGGCTGAAAAAGTGTGCCATCAGCCAATTTCTCTGAGACATCAATGGTTTTAACCAGAAATTTATGTATAACAGTGATATGTTCCTCGGTTAATATCGTGTTTTTCGGGATGATTACTTTATTTGTTTTGCCGATTATATCGTTTAACAATACACAGCCCGGCACCAGCTGAAATACGTCAATACGCAAAAAAATCCCCCCTTCGACAATTCTTATTTTACCCTGAATGCTTCTTCGCTTTGATTTGGCTTCCGTGATTAAAATCAGGCTGGAACATAACTTATATATCCAATATAAAAGACGAACTATAATTAAGGTTAGCGGAGGAAATTTGCGGAGACTCCTGCGGGAAGAGAGGCATAGGTGAGACAACGAAGTGCCTTGGCACGAGTTGGCTCAACAGCCGCCCGCGGAAAGCGAAGCATATTTCCGGAGCGGCGTATCCCGCTTCCTTTCCTAATTATCGTTCGTCTTTTCATTTATCTTTAAACCTTTTGTCCCAGCCTCATTAAACTAAACTGTGCATTCATTAAGTTTCCTGATCTTCCTCAGAGCTGGATTCACTTTCTTCAGCATCGTCAGCTTCCAGTTCCTCATCTTCATCTTTATCAACTTTCGCAACCGTCGCCACTTCTTCATTTTCATTCAACCGGATCAAACGGACACCCTGGGCATTCCGTCCCGTCTGGGAGATGCCTTCAACGGGGATACGAATTAAAACGCCCGCAACGGTTATAAGCATAATCTCATCGTCACCTGTAACAGCTTTAACCGCAACAACTTCATTGTCGTCGGACAGTTTGCACGTAAAAATGCCTTTGCCGCCACGGTTTGTAATACGGTATTGCTCTTCAGGGGTTCGTTTTCCCATACCTTTATTGGTCACATGAAGCACTTCCACACCTTCATCCAATATTTCCATGGAAACAACTTCATCATTACCACGCAGTGAAATACCACGGACACCAGCTGCGTTTCTTCCCATCGAACGTACCTGTTCTTCCGGAAAGCGTATAAGATATCCGTTTTTCGTACCCATCATGATATGTTTTGTCCCATCTGTCAGTCTGACTGAAATCAATTCATCTTCATCTTTCAGACCAACAGCAATCAACCCGCCTTTGCGTATATTGGCAAATTGTGACAGCTTTGTACGTTTGGCCAAACCGTGTCTTGTCGTAAAGAACAAATAGTAATCTTCACTGTATTCGGAAACGGAAATGACAGCGTTAATCCATTCATCCTTTTCTACTTGCAATAAATTAATAATCGGTATGCCCTTAGCTGTACGGCTGAACTCCGGAATTTCATATCCTTTTGCACGATAGACTTTTCCTTTATTCGTGAAGAAGAGAACAGTATCATGCGTCGACGTTGATACTAAGTGTTCAACAAAGTCATCTTCATTTGTTTCCATACCCTGAATGCCCCGGCCACCGCGTTTTTGCGTCCGGTATGTCGATGCAGGCAAACGTTTCACGTAGCCTTGATGTGTCAGGGTGATGACGACATTTTCTTCCGGGATCAAGTCTTCATCTTCAATAAAATCCGCCCCGCCGGAGATGATTTCCGTCCGGCGATCATCATTATATTTTTCTTTAATCTCTGTCAGTTCTTCCCGGATAATATCAAGAACTTTTTCTTCATCTGCCAAAATAGCTCTCAATTCTTCTATTTGCTTAAGCAAGTCATTATATTCATTGACGATTTTTTCGCGTTCCAATCCTGTCAGCCGCTGGAGACGCATGTCGAGTATTGCCTGCGCTTGTTTTTCACTCAGGTCGTAATTCTCCATCAAACTTTCGCGGGCAATATCTGTCGTTTTTGAATTACGAATAATCGAGATAACGTCATCCAGATTATCAAGGGCCACTCGCAGCCCTTCCAGAATATGGGCACGTGCCTCAGCTTTACGCAATTCAAAAGCGGTTCGGCGCTTAATGATTTCTTTTTGATGGTCCAGATAGTGTTCAAGGCACTGCTTAATTGTTAACACTTCCGGCTTTCCATTAACAAGCGCAAGCATATTGATTCCAAATGTTGTCTGTAAAGCTGTATATTTATATAAATTATTCAGGACGATATTCGGATTAGCATCCCGTCGAATTTCAATGACAACCCGCATACCGTTACGGTCTGACTCATCCCGCAGGTCGGTTATGCCATCAATCCGTTTATCACGGACGAGCTCTGCAATTTTCTCAATCAATCGTGCTTTATTGACCTGGTAAGGCAATTCAGTTGCAATAATTGTTGACTTGCCATTCGGGTGTTCATCAATATGTGTTTTGGCACGCACGGTTACTGAGCCTTTGCCTGTTTCAAATGCTTTCTTAATGCCGCTTCTGCCCAAAATTTGGCCGGCAGTCGGAAAGTCAGGACCATAAATATAATTTTCCATTAATTCACTGATCGTAATTTCCGGATCCTTGCTGACAGCCAATACTGCATCAATCGTTTCACCAAGGTTATGAGGCGGTATATTGGTGGCCATCCCGACAGCAATCCCTGCACCGCCGTTTATGAGCAAATTTGGAAACCTGGCCGGGAAAACAACCGGCTCCCGTTCGGTTCCATCATAGTTATCCGTATAATCAATGGTGTCTTTATTAATATCCCGCAGCAATTCCATCGAGATTTTGGACATGCGGGCCTCTGTGTAACGCATCGCTGCTGCAGAGTCACCGTCAACTGAACCAAAATTGCCGTGTCCGTCCACAAGCATGTAACGATAGCTGAAATCCTGAGCCATGCGCACCATGGCTTCATATACTGCTGAATCCCCATGCGGGTGGTACTTACCGATAACTTCACCAACAATTCGGGCTGATTTTTTATATGCTTTGTCGGCGTGCATGCCCAGATCATTCATTGCATATAAAATTCTTCGATGCACAGGTTTCATGCCGTCACGAACATCGGGCAATGCACGTGAAACGATGACACTCATGGCATAATCAAGAAAAGACGTGCGCATTTCCTGACCTAAGTTTATTTCTTGAACGTTGGGACGATGTTCATCCGCCATTTACAAATACCTCCAAATCTTCCTTAAGTCGGTATTTCTGCCATCCTGACTTAAAGTCTCTGTTTTCTGCCGGTAATTTTTTATATATCAAGGTTCTGCACATACTGGGCGTTTTCTTCGATGAAATTCCGTCGTGGTTCAACTTTGTCACCCATCAGCATATCAAAAATATGATCTGCATCTATAGCATCTGTCAGCCCTACTTGAAGCAATGTGCGTGTGTCCGGGTCCATTGTTGTTTCCCAAAGCTGTTTTGCATCCATTTCACCTAAACCTTTATAACGCTGCAGCCCCGGCTTCGGTGATTTTGGAAGTTCTTCCAGTATCTGCTTCATTGCCTTATCATCATAAGCATAACGAGCCGTTTTTCCCTGCTGGATTTTATATAACGGCGGCTGAGCGATATAGACATAGCCATATTCAATTAATGGTCGCATATAGCGGTAGAAGAAGGTTAATAATAATGTGCGGATATGAGCGCCATCCACATCTGCATCGGTCATAATAACCACTTTATTATAACGGGCTTTCGTTATATCAAACTCTTCGCCGATACCTGTTCCAAGGGCGGTAATCATGGCCCGTACTTCTTTATTGGATAATATTTTGTCAAGACGTGCTTTTTCAACGTTTAATATTTTTCCGCGCAATGGGAGGATTGCCTGAAAATGCCTGTCCCGCCCTTGCTTGGCTGAACCTCCGGCAGAATCCCCCTCAACGATATACAATTCACTGATGCTTGCGTCCCGTGACGAACAGTCTGCCAGTTTGCCGGGCAAGTTTGACACTTCGAGCGCACTTTTACGCCGGGTTAGCTCGCGTGCCTTTTTCGCTGCAATTCTCGCACGCGATGCCATCAGCCCTTTTTCAACAACGACTTTAGCTACATCCGGGTTTTCAAATAAAAATTTGGAAAAGCTGTCGCTGAACGCTGCATCGGTTACTCTTTTCACTTCACTGTTACCAAGCTTTGTCTTTGTTTGTCCTTCAAATTGCGGTTCGGGGTGTTTAATTGAAATAATTGCAGTTAAACCTTCCCTGACATCATCACCGGTTAAGTTAGGGTCATTTTCCTTGAACATGCCGTTTTTGCGTGCATAATCATTAATAACTCGCGTAAGCCCTGATTTGAAGCCAGCTTCATGGCTTCCCCCTTCATGGGTATGAATATTGTTCGCAAAGGAAAAAATACTGCTGGCAAACCCATCATTATACTGAATAGCGACTTCGACCATAATCTGCTGCTCTTCAACTTCAGAATAAAAGGGCTCATGCAGCACACCCCGGTTGCGGTTTATATATTCAACATAAGACTTGATACCGCCTTCGTAATGGTATTCAACCGGTTCCTCATCAGTACGTTTATCCTCGAGGGAAATGGTAATCCCTTTATTCAGGAATGCCAGCTCCCGCACACGCTGATCAAGCGTATCAAAATCAAATTCCGTTGATTCAGTAAAAATCTCGGTATCCGGTTTAAATTGCGTTTTTGTTCCGGTATGTTCCGTCTCGCCAACTATTTCAATCTCACCCTGAGGGACACCTTTTTCAAAGCCAAGGTAATAAATATTTCCGTCCCGATGAACATAGACATCAAGATTGCTTGAAAGCGCATTGACAACAGAAGCACCTACACCATGAAGGCCGCCGGAGACTTTATAACTGTCGTTACCGAATTTACCCCCGGCGTGCAATACTGTCATAATAACTTCAAGTGCCGGTCTTCCGGTTTTCTTCTGAACTTCAACAGGAATGCCGCGTCCATTATCTTTGACAGTAATACTGTTATCTTTTTCGATAATGATTTGAATTCTGTCACAATAACCCGCCAGCGCTTCGTCTATACTGTTGTCGACGATTTCCCAAACAAGATGATGCAGACCTCGTTCACTCGTTGTGCCGATGTACATGCCGGGTCTCTTTCGTACCGCTTCAAGTCCTTCAAGCACTTGAATTTGATCAGCACCGTAACCTTGATTCCCTGTAATTCTTTCTTCTGCGGACATCTTTTCACCTACGTTTCCTGGAAAAATCAAGTCAATTAAGGAGACCTGATTTTTCATATACTTTGAAAATAGTTATTTAAAAGCGAATAGACTCTGAGTTAATTCATCAGTTTAGACTCTTCAGCTACTCAATTTCATCGGAATAATCTTCAAGTTTATTGATTGTTGAAATCATACTTGCTCGTTTTTTCAAAG
The DNA here is from genome assembly GCF_900112705.1 of Lentibacillus persicus. GTDB lineage: Bacteria > Bacillota > Bacilli > Bacillales > Amphibacillaceae > Lentibacillus > Lentibacillus persicus. The sequence goes on along the minus strand of NZ_FOMR01000003.1, from coordinate 264,359 downwards.
TCGATACCGACAGTGAACTGAAATAAATTTGCTCACTCGTAACAACAACTGACTTTGCCTCGTCAGTTGGTCCAAATACTTTTTGTTGTTTTGTGTTGTTTTCAATTAATTTTTCCATTGTGCCTGATGACGTCACGACACTGTGATCAATGATGGAAATGACATCTTTTGATTGAATGACATTATCATTGCCTATATGAATAAACATCTGAATCTTCCCCCAATCACATAACCACCATACCTTTATCTACCTTGTACATCTGCGCTTCTTTTAGCGTTTCATGGTTGATGCCATCAATATTTGTCGTGGACACAAACGTTTGGACTTTACCTTTAATTGTGTCTAATAAATGAGATTGCCTGTGATTATCCAACTCGCTCAACACATCATCAAGAAGTAAAACCGGGTATTCACCGACTTCATTGTAAATAAGTTCTATCTCTGCAAGTTTCACTGATAAGGCGGTAGTACGCTGCTGGCCTTGGGAACCATACGTCTGAACATCTTTGTCATTAACATAAAACGTAATATCATCCCGGTGAGGCCCAATTAACGTTGTCCCACGGTCAATCTCTTTTTCCTGCAGTTCATGGAATTTATTGGTATAGATACTTTCCAGTCTTTCCTTATCAGTCGTTTCTGATACCTCTATCGTTGGTGAATAGCTGATTTCCAGGTTTTCTGTCCGGTGGCTTATACCATAATGAATTGAACTTGCCCATTGACGCAGCATATCAAGATAGCCAAACCGTCGTTCCACCAATATGGCGGCATGCTGACTCAACTGCTCCGTAAGCACACTGAGCATTGTCCGATCCTGCTTTTCAAAGCGCTGCAGCTGCTTCAGTAAGTGATTACGCTGTTTTAAAATTTTTTGATATTGGCCAAGATGATAAATATATGTCGGCTGTATTTGCCCAAGTTCCATATCGATAAAACGCCTTCTCATCTGTGGCGCACCTTTGACGAGTGACAAATCCTCAGGAGCAAACATTACGACATTCAAGGCACCAATATACTCGCTCAATTTTTTTTGTTCAAGATGATTTAACTTTGCTTTTTTGCCTTTCGATGACAAAGTAATTTCAAGTGGAAATGTTTGCTTGCGCTTTGTTACCCTGCCTTCTATTTTAGCATACTCTTTCTCCCATTGGATAAGTTCTTTTTCCTTTGGCGTGCGATGGGATTTCGAAAAAGCAAGCACATAGATGGCTTCCATAAGGTTGGTTTTGCCTTGAGCATTCTCACCGATAATTATATTGATTTTATCGTTGAAGTTAATATCCAAGTCGTTGTAGTTTCGGTAGTTTTTCAATTGCAGATGTTCAATGTTCATGAAAATTCACCGTCAGTGATCTTTCGCGACAATATAAGCCCCAATGCCTTCTAATTCAACGACATCATTCGGGTAAAGTTTTCGTCCTCGCCTATGCTCATGTTCACCATTGACAAGAGCTCCTTCATCCTTCAGAAAAGCTTTGATCATACCGCCTGAGTCCATTATATTCAGCAATTTAATAAATTGGCCAAGGGGAATATATTCCGTTTCGATTATTATTTTTTCAGGTTCCTGCACTTTGATCACCAGACTTTTTTCAATAATAGTGACGTTCAATTATACTTCTTATCTATTTTACTAAAGATTTATAGTTAAAGAAAGGAATCTTACTTAAATAGCGGTAAATAGCATAATAAGACCTACGAGGAGATCCACCAGGAAACATTCCAAATTCGAAGTCCTGATGGATCGTGTTTTGCTTAATATGTTCTGACAGGCAAAATTAATTGCAGCATTGAATCATCGCCTGCCGGCTTAATAATAAATGGCCGCATAGCACCGGTGAATTCAATGATAACTTCATCATTTTCCATCACTTTTAATGCATCAAGCATGTATTTTGAACTGAATGAGATCTTAAGATCCTCACCTTCTACCGATTCACTGGAAACTTCTTCTGCTACTTGACCGACTTCCGGTGAGTTACTCGTAATTTCCAATAACGCATTTTCTTTCGTGGTCAATTTGACAACATTGTTCCGCTCTTCTCTTGCAAGCAGTGAAGCACGATCAATCGTATTGATTAACTCTTTCGTTTTCACATGGATGACAGTCTGACTTTTATCCGGGATCAAGCGTGATGTTTCAGGATAATTTCCATCGAGAAGTCTTGACAGGAAATTCAAATGTTTTGTTCTAAACAAAATTTGATTGTTCGCGACACTGATTTCAACATTCTCGCCTTTATCATCTAAAATTTTATTCAGCTCAGTCAAACTTTTGCCTGGTACTACAATGTTGGCCAGATTAAGGTTCACACCCGCGAGCGGTATATGTCTAGAAGCAAGCCGGTGGCTGTCGGTTGCCGTAAAGGTTAAAGTCTCATTTTCAATTTTAATGTTAACACCGGTTAAAATCGGTCTTGTTTCCATAGTGGACACAGCAAAGCCGGTTTGCTTAATAAGATTTTTAAGCAAATCAGACTGAATTTCAAAACTGTTTTCAGTTTGTATTTCCGGAAGCTGTGGATACTCACTGGCGTCTTGTCCATTCAGATTAAACTTTGCTTTTCCCGACCTGATGGTCACATTAAAACTTTCGTCTGTTTCAATCTCCACTTGTTTTTCGGGTAATTTGCGGACAATATCTGAAAAATAACGGGCTTGTAAAACAATTTTTCCCTCTTCGATTTGCTCGACATTGACCATCCCATCTTCTTCAGCGGGGATAAATGATTCGATTGAAATATCAGAGTCACTTCCGGTTAGCGTAATACCGTCTGTTAAAGCTTCGAGTTTTAATCCTGTCAGGATGGGAATTGCCGTTCTCGGCGAAATGGCTTTCATGACATCTTGCACGCTGGCGATTAATTTTTCACGCTGAATAATAAATTTCATGAAATTTGATCTCCTTTTTGCATATAGAGTTATTATTTATTAATAAAATATAGTAATAATAGTAATAAGGCCTGTGATTTTGTGGATATCTCTATTAACTATGCGAATTAAAAGTTGTTCACATGTGGAAAACGTGTTTATAAGTGCGGGTGCTTTATTCACATTATTCACATGTTCATAACTGTGAATAATCATTTAAAAAGATTTCAGTTGTTCTTTTAATTCTTCAATTTCCTGATCCAGGATTGTGTCGTTTTCCATTTGCTTAACAATTTTTTCGTGTGCGTGAATGACGGTAGTGTGATCTCTTCCTCCAAACTCTTCACCAATTTTAGGCAAAGAAAAATCAGTCAGTTCCCGTGACAGATACATAGCGATTTGTCTTGGAAAAGCAATTGATTTAGTTCGTTTTTTTGCTGCAAAGTCTTCTAATTTCACATTATATTTTTCACCGACAGCTTCCTGAATGCCGTGGATTGTAATCGTGCGCGGTTTATTGCTTGGAATAATATCCTTTAATGCATCTGCTGCAAGTGATGCGTCGATATCCTGGTTCACAAGTGAAGAATAAGCGACCACTCGAATTAAAGCACCTTCCAATTCGCGAATATTGGTATCAATCTGATTTGCGATATACAGCATGACTTCATTTGGGATATCAAGCCCTTCTGCTTTGGCTTTTTTGCTCAGGATAGCAATGCGTGTTTCCAAATCAGGGGGAGTAATATCCGTGATCAGTCCCCATTCAAATCTGGAGCGCAACCGATCTTCAAGTGTCGGAATCTCTTTCGGTGGGCGATCACTTGAAATAATAATTTGCTTATTATCTTCATGCAGCGCATTAAATGTATGGAAAAACTCCTCCTGGGTTGATTCTTTTCCCGCTATAAATTGAATATCATCAATTAATAAAATATCGACATTACGGTATTTATTCCTGAATTGGGTGGCTTTATTGTCCATGATTGCGTTAATGAACTCATTCGTAAACTTCTCTGAAGAAAGGTAAACGACATTTGCTTCGGGATTATGATCTCGAACGTAATGACCAATTGCATGCATTAAATGTGTTTTACCAAGCCCGACACCACCATATATAAAGAGTGGGTTATAGGCCTTTGCCGGTGCTTCGGCAACAGCAAGCGATGCGGCATGGGCAAAACGATTGCCTGACCCGATAACGAATGTGTCAAACGTATACTTGGAATTCAGCATGGTTTTCGTTTGATCACCTTTGCCATTGGCGTTTCCTGACGGTACTTTTTTTTGTGTTTGAAGTGTGGTGTCTTCAGGTGCCTGGGAATCAGGGATAATAAATTTAGTAGAAAGATTGGCTCCGGTTATTTCGAGTAAAATTTCATTAATTAAACTTGTGTATCTTCCTTCAAGCCAGTCGCGGGCAAATTCATTTGGTGCCATGACAGTCAGTGTGTCATCACTTAAAGAATCGGCTTTGGTATTTTTGAGCCAGGTATCAAAGCTCGGTTTCGATATCTTTTCTTCAATTTTCTCCAATGTCGCATCCCATAATTCTTGGATGTTTTCCAACTCGCTTCACCCCTTTCGGATTTAATAGATGATAGAAAAACCCTTTCCCGGTCATTCATATTATGAAGGAAATGAATGGTGGAAAGGTTTTTGTTTAAAAAAATGTGCCTTATAAGGTTGTGGATGATGAATGTTGTCAGCTCATAATATAACGCTTGTTGTGAACGTTATCCACATTTTTGTTGATAAATCAATAAACAGAGGTGAATAAATGTATCCACACATTATCCACAGTCTGTGGAAAAATATGAGAGTTAAATATGTTATACACATGATAGAGCACAAATATAATACCAAAAAAAACTGCATTGTGCAACGGGTTTTCGACACTTATCCACAATTTCAACCCGTTGTAGACAATAACTATCCACACCACTATATTTTGTGAGTAATTTGTCGATATTTCTGTGCACATAAAAAAATGGAAGTTAAATGGACTCAATAATAATTGTGGATAATTATTTTAGAAAGGAAGTTGACACAGCTATTTGTTTTTCATTATAATGACCTAGACTGCCTTAATTTTGTAATTTTGGTGTTTGTAATTCCTCAGGGAGGTGTAAGATAAATGAAACGAACATTTCAACCAAATAACCGTAAGCGGAAAAAAGTTCATGGTTTCCGCAAACGTATGAAATCAAAAGACGGACGCCAGGTGTTGAAGCGCCGTCGCCGTAAAGGAAGAAAAGTATTGTCTGCCTAGACCACTGACATTATCAGTGGTCTTTTTTCCACTATTGTGGGGATATAATGTCTGAAGGTGATTTTTTTGAAAAAAAGATATCGGATAAAGGCTAATGAGGAATTTCAATATGTTTTTAAAAATGGCAAGTCATTTGCAAATCGGCAGCTTGTTCTATACTATATAGAAAAGCCGGGCCAGGAACATTTTCGTATTGGATTATCCGTCGGTAAAAAAATAGGCAATGCAGTTATGCGCAATCAAATAAAGCGGTATTTGCGACAAGCCTTTTTGGAGCTTGAAGATAGTATTAAGCCAACGAAGGACATTATAATCATTGCCCGTTATCCCACGAGCCAGATGGATTTTCATCAAGTGAAAAAAAGCTTAGTTCATTTATTGACAAAACAAAGGCTGTTTGTGAAAAAATAGCTCTGCTTTTTGATTATATATGGAATCTTCTATTGATTTAATGGTAAAATAGCTACTAGGTTTTATACATAGGTTGTTTTTGCTTGTTAGGAGGAAATAAATTGCGGAAAAAGGTTTGGCTGCTCATAACCTTAATCGGGTTAGTGGTGCTCCTTTCTGGATGTATGGAAATAAACGAGCCAATCGATTCAGAAAGTGAAGGAATTTGGAATTCATATTTTGTATGGCCGTTGTCACAAGTAATTACTTATTTTGCTGATTTATTTAATGAAAACTACGGCTTGTCGATTATACTCGTTACGATAATTGTCCGTTTGATTCTGTTGCCGTTGAACGTTAAACAGCTGAAAAGTTCTCAGGCGATGCAGGATATCCAGCCTGAACTTAAAGAATTGCAGCAGAAATATTCATCAAAAGATGCTAATACACAACAAAAGCTTCAGCAGGAAACGATGCAGCTGTTCCAGAAGCATGGTGTTAACCCGCTCGCAGGCTGTTTGCCTATTTTCGTGCAAATGCCGATTTTGATTGCCATGTATCATGCCATCATGCGGACACCGGCGATTCAGACGCATAATTTTCTGTGGTTTGAGCTGGGTTCACCGGATTACGTTTTACCGTTGATTGCCGGTGCAGCAACATTTTTACAACAAAAACTAATGATGGCAGGAAGCGCTGCTGCACAAAACCCGCAAATGATGGTCATGCTGTATGTTATGCCGATCATGATTACCGTCTTTGCATTTTTCTTCCCGGCAGCATTAGCTTTATACTGGGTTGTCGGTAATGTGTTCATGGTTGCCCAAACGATTTTCATTCGAAAGCCAATGATGAATAAAAATGGGGGAGACAAAAAGTGAGAGAAATAACTGCTAGTGGACAAACGGTTGACGAGGCGGTCCAATCAGCATTAGAGCAGTTAGACACCACAAGAGACCATGTTGAAGTTGAAGTAATCGATGAAGGCAGAAAAGGGTTATTGGGCGTATTTGGCTCAAAGCGTGCGTTTGTAAAAGTTTCAGTATTAAAAAACCAAGTAGAAGAAGCGGAAACATTCCTAAAAGAAGTTATTCAGAATATGAATGTAGAAGCTGAAGTGTCGACTACAGTCGTTGAAAATCATGTAACATTTGACTTATCCGGTGAGAAGATTGCGGTTTTAATTGGAAAACGTGGTCAGACGTTGAATGCTATTCAATATTTAGTTCAGCTTGCAATTAATAAAGATGGCAGCCAGTACTACAGTGTTACAGTTGATGCTGAAGGTTACCGCGAAAGAAGAAAGGAAACGTTGGAAGCATTGGCCAACAAAATGGCGGATAAAGCACTGAGTTATGACAAAGAAGTCGCCCTTGAACCAATGCCTGCATTCGAACGTAAAATTATTCATAATGTATTACAGCAGAACAGCCGGGTTTCGACCCATTCAGATGGGGCAGAACCCCACCGCCGCATCATTATAACACCATAGTTGGTATTAACAAAAAAACCTCCATTTTAGGGGGTTTTTTTTGTTAGTTTTTGGTGAAATTTATTGCGGTGGAGTGGTCAGGTTGTATTAATTGGTCAAACTTTAGTTAAGACTGTTTTCACATAGATTGATGTTATTTTCTTCGCACTGGATGTAAAGTGCGAACTAGTGAAAATTCTTTCTTCTGATTGTCGTTAAGTTCTGAAATCGCTCCGGCAATATACTTCGCTTTCCATGGGCACGGCCTCAGCCTCCTCAGAAAGCAAAGACCGCTTTCTTGCGGGGTCTTCGGACGCGTGCTGTTCCCATTGGAGTCTTCGTATATTGCCTGCGCTAAAAAGTGCTTACTGTAGTTTTGTCTGTTTAACGAGTAATGCAACGTTATTTAAACACTCACGTAAGCAGCTGGAATATGCGAGACTCCTGTGGGACAGCGAGCCTAAGAGACCCCGCAGTGAGCGGTTTTTGCTCACGAGGAGGCTCGTGGGGAGCCCACGGAAAGCGAGTATATTCCAGCTGCGTCTCAAGAAAGTTTCCCAAACGATCCAATCAAACTTTACGTCGCAGTTTATGGAAATTGTAATGATAAAAAAGCAACAATACTCTTTTACCCACATGTGGATAATAAAAGGGTTCGTTTGTATAATATTAACACTGTGGATAAGTTTATTTTTAATTGAATTTGTGATATTCTATTATATTGTTGACTGATTAATAAAATACGTTGAATATAGATGAAAAATACAGGGTATGATGGAGGTGAAATAGATGGAAACAGATACAATTACGGCGATATCCACACCGATGGGTGAAGGAGCCATTTCAATTGTCCGGCTGAGCGGATCAGAGGCTATTCGTGTGACAGCTAATTTGTTCCAGGGAACGAATTTGCTTGAAGCTGATTCACATACGATCCATTATGGAAAAATTATTGATCCACAAACAAATGATGTTGCTGAAGAAGTTATGGTTACAATTATGCGAGCGCCTAAAACATTTACCCGTGAAAATATTGTTGAAATCAATTGTCATGGCGGAATGGTTGCGGTGAACAGAGTGCTGGAAATTGTTCTGGAACAAGGTGTACGAATCGCAGAGCCAGGTGAGTTTACAAAGCGCGCATTTTTGCATGGACGTATTGACTTATCACAGGCTGAAGCAGTTATGGATCTGATTCGGTCTAAAACCGATAAAGCAATGTCCGTAGCCCTGAAACAAATGGATGGACGACTCTCTGAATTAATCGGGCGGCTCAGGCAAGAATTGCTGGAAACAGTTGCACACGTCGAAGTGAATATTGATTATCCTGAATATGATGATGTTGAAGAAATGTCACACGAGATGATGCGAAAAAAGTCGAAAGAAGTTCATGCTGAAATTGAACACCTGCTGGAGGTCGCCAAGCAAGGAAAAATTCTTCGCGAAGGGCTGTCAACAGCGATTATTGGACGGCCGAACGTCGGAAAGTCGTCATTAATGAATACACTGGTGCAGGAAAATAAAGCAATCGTTACTGAAGTACCCGGAACAACACGTGATGTGATTGAGGAATATGTCAATGTCCGTGGTGTTCCATTGCGTCTTGTTGACACCGCTGGAATTCGTGAAACGGAGGATATTGTTGAAAAAATTGGTGTAGACCGCTCACGCCAAGTATTGAAAGAATCCGATCTTATTTTATTTATTCTAAATTATAATGATGAACTGACCGACGAAGATGAGAAACTGTTTGAAGCCGTTCAGGGTCTTGATTATATTATTCTCGTTAATAAAACTGATCTCGAGCAAAAACTTGATATGGAACGCGTTAGAGCGCTGGCTGACGGCAAGCCGGTCATCTCTGCTTCTTTAATTAAGGAAGAGGGCATTGATGAATTGGAGTCAGCTATTGCAGATACGTTCTTCTCTGGTGATATCGACACAGGGGATATGACATACGTCTCCAATATCCGTCATATCCAGTTGCTTAAACAAGCTAAACAAGCATTGGAAGATGCGGTGGCAAGTCTTGAAATGGAAATGCCGCTTGATATCGTTCAAATTGATGTGACCCGCACATGGGAATTTTTAGGTGAAATTATTGGCGACACTGCCAGTGACAGCCTGATTGACCAGCTTTTCTCGCAGTTTTGTCTAGGAAAGTAATTGAATCGCCGTAAGTAAGATAATGAAGTTTAAAATGATACCACCAAAAATAGAAAGGGTGAAAAAATGGTATATAATGCAGGACGTTATGACGTTATTGTCGTTGGTGCCGGTCACGCAGGCGTGGAAGCTGGTATTGCAGCCGCTAAAATGGGCGCGAAAACATTGATGCTGACATTGAACCTTGATATGGTCGCTTTTATGCCATGTAATCCGTCATTGGGCGGGCCAGCCAAAGGCATTGTCGTTCGTGAAGTTGACGCACTTGGCGGTGTCATGGGTAAAGTAATTGATAAAACACACATTCAGATGCGTATGCTGAATACCCGAAAAGGCCCGGCAGTGCAAGCGTTAAGAGCACAAGCTGACAAACCGCTTTATATTAAAGAGATGAAACATGTCCTTGAAAATCAGGAGAATTTGACATTGAGACAGGGCATGGTTAATGAATTAATTATGGAAGATGGTGTATGTAAAGGTGTTATCACCGAAACAAAAGCCGCTTATTATGCCGAGCAGGTGATTGTTACCACGGGTACGTTTATGCGGGGTAAAGTATTAATGGGTGATCTCGAATATGAGAGTGGTCCAAATAATCAGCGAGCGTCCATTAAACTTTCAGAAAACCTTGAAGATCTTGGATTGGATATTACCCGTTTTAAAACAGGTACACCACCAAGGGTGAACAGTCATTCGATCGATTATTCGAAAGCGGAAATTCAGCCTGGCGATGAAAAACCGCAGAGCTTTTCATACGAGACAACGGAATATATAACAGATCAAATTCCATGCTGGCTGACATATACGAATGAAGTAACGCATCAGATCATTAACGATAATCTGTCGTCATCTGCTATGTATTCGGGTATGAAGCGTGGTACAGGACCGCGTTATTGCCCGTCCATTGAGGATAAGATTGTGCGATTTAATGATAAGCCGCGTCATCAGGTCTTCCTAGAGCCTGAAGGCAGAGATACAGAAGAAGTATACGTTCAGGGCCTTTCAACGTCACTGCCGGAAGATATTCAGCATGAGATGGTCAAAACCGTTCCTGGACTTGAAAATGCTGAAATCATGCGTGGCGGTTATGCTATCGAATATGATGCTGTTGTACCGACACAGCTTTGGCCGACAATGGAATTAAAAAATATTCCAGGACTCTTTACTGCTGGCCAAATTAATGGCACATCGGGTTATGAAGAAGCTGCAGCACAAGGTATTATGGCTGGAATTAATGCGGCCGCTAAATTATTTGGCAAAGAACCACTGATCCTTGACAGATCCCGTGCATATATTGGTGTACTGATTGATGATCTGGTTACTAAAGGAACAAAAGAACCGTACCGTCTCCTCACATCACGTGCGGAATATCGGCTTTTATTGCGTCATGATAATGCTGACATGCGTTTAACTGAAATAGCTTATGACTATGGGCTGATTACAGAAGAACGTTATAATCAATTTATGGAAAAGAAACGCCTTGTCGAACAAGAGAAAAAACGTCTTGATAAAATCATTCTTAAACCGGAAGAACCGGTACAGGCGATGCTCGAAAAAGCAAATGGCACACCGTTGAAAGAAGCGGTCAAAGCGTATGATATGTTAAAACGGCCTGAAGTCACTTATGCAATGCTGGAAAGCGTTATTGAAAATGATGAAAACCTGCCGTACATCGTTAAAGAGCAGGTTGAAATTCAAATTAAGTATGAAGGCTATATCAAAAAGGCGAATGAACAAGTGGAAAAGATGCTTAAAATGGAGAATAAAAAGATCCCTGATAATATTGATTACGATGATATTGACGGCATTGCTTATGAAGCGAGAGAAAAGCTTAAAAAGGTGCGTCCGCTTTCAGTAGGTCAGGCCTCCCGCATAGCCGGGGTCAATCCTTCTGACGTCTCCATTTTGCTTGTTTATATTGAACAGGGTAAAATTGCTCGTGTAGCCAATTAATTTAAGGAGATAAATTATTCATGAAACCGGAACAGTTTGTAAAGGCCTTACGTGAACAAGGTATCGAATTAAATGAAAAACAACAAGAGCAATTTGCAGATTATTATCAGATATTGGTGGCGTGGAATGAAAAAATTAATCTGACCACTTTAACGAAAGAAGAAGATGTCTATTTAAAACATTTTTATGACTCTGTTTCAGCGGCTTTTTATGAAGACTTTTTCGGAAACGTGTCAATTTGTGATGTGGGTGCTGGGGCTGGTTTCCCCAGTATCCCGCTTAAAATATGTTTTCCTGAGTTGAAAATCACAATTGTTGATTCGCTTAAGAAGCGAATTAATTTCTTGAATCAACTAGCTGCTCAACTCGGTCTGACAAATGTTGCGTTTCATCATGACCGGGCAGAATCATTTGGTAAAAATAAACAATTCAGAGAAACATTTGATATTGTGATTTCCAGAGCTGTGGCTCGAATGTCAGTATTAAGTGAGTTATGTCTTCCGCTGACAAAAAAGAACGGTCTGTTTCTAGCGATGAAAGGGTCTCAGGCTCATGATGAATTACATGATGCTGAGCAAGCTATTGAAATATTGGGCGGCCAATTGGAATTAACACATACGTTTCAATTACCCGAAGAAAACAGTGAACGTTCAATTATTAAAATACATAAAAAACGTATAACGCCTAAAAAATACCCAAGAAAGCCAGGCTTGCCAAATAAAAGTCCATTGGGCTGAATAACGCAGCAGTCAAACAGCTAATTAAAGCAACTCCTCTATAACACTTCTTTTTGATTATAATTTGATACTCATTAAGTCATTTATATGATAGAATGAAGATAGAATTTTCTCAGCACGTTTTCGCTAAGTCAGTTTTTAATCTATGGAAATATGATTGGTTTAATAAAATAGAATTCCAGATAAAATGTTCCACGTGAAACATTTTTAATTTTTGTTTAGTGGAATGCGTCCTATCGGTAAAGAGCTTGTATGTAAAGGTGGTGTTTGGGAGTGGTGAGTCCATTGAACCGAATTTTTGGAATGGGCGGCAAAAATGATACTTCTCAGGAGGAAGAGCGTTACCATCCGGATGAAGTAACTGAACTTCCATTAGAAAAAATTGAGCCTAATAGATTCCAGCCAAGATCAGTATTTAATGAAGAAAAAATAGAAGAACTGGCACAAACAATCCATACACATGGGATGATTCAGCCGATTATCGTCCGTAAACTCGAGGATGAAGACAAATATGAGTTGATTGCAGGTGAACGCAGGTGGCGTGCAGCACAATCACTTGAATGGGAGAGAGTCCCTGCAATCATTCGCGGAATGACAGATACCGAAATTGCTTCTGTGGCTTTAATTGAAAATCTCCAGCGTGAAGAATTAACGGTTATCGAAGAAGCAAATGCATATGCACGCTTGCTTGAACTCCATTCCCTGACACAAGAAGCATTAGCACAGCGCCTGGGCAAAAATCAATCCACCATAGCCAATAAAATTAGATTGTTAAAACTGCCTGATGAGGTTCAACAGGCTGTTTTAAATAAACAAATAACTGAAAGACACGCACGAGCACTCATTAAAGTAAGTGATCCGGAAATACAGCTGAAAGTGCTGGAACTTATACTGAGCAAAGATTTGAATGTGAAACAGACCGAAGAACATATTGAGAAATTGAATCAGCCAGATAAAAAACCGGCCAAAAAAACACCTAAACGAAAAGGTGTTAATAAAGATGTACGGATTGCTATGAACACGATTCGTCAATCCTTGAATATGGTTTCTGACACAGGAATTGATGTGGAAACAGATGAAGAGGACCTTGATGACTTTTATCAAATAACAATTAAAATACCTAAAAAGAACTGATATATCGTATTATATTATCATTTAAGACACCATTCATCTTTGCTGGATAAGATGAGTGGTGGTTTTTAAATCCTAAAATAGTTTAATCATACAAATCACATCAGCCACTCTTTAGAAGGTTAGTATACTTTTTAAATGAAATAGTGTTTTATAGCCGTAAATTCCAAAAAAGTGGTAGAATTATAACTATAGATTTGAGGTAGGTGACAGCATGGGAAAAATTATGGCCATTGCAAATCAGAAGGGTGGCGTAGGAAAAACAACATCAGCGGTAAACTTGAGCGCAGGGCTTGCTCATCTGAATAATAAAGTTTTAGTTGTTGATACTGATCCACAAGGTAATGCGACAAGCGGCTTAGGCGTCAGTAAAGCTGATATGGACCAGTGCATTTATAACGTCTTAGTTGAGGATTTGCCTGCGGAAGAGGTCTGTGTACCAACAGAAGTTGCCAATTTAGACATAATACCTGCCACAATTCAGCTATCAGGTGCGGAAATCGAATTAGTTTCGACAATTTCACGTGAAATCCGATTGCAAAAAGCACTGGAAAGCTTAAAAGATGAATATGATTACATTATTATTGATTGTCCGCCTTCACTTGGGCTGCTTACAATTAACGCACTTACAGCATCCAATACAGTTTTAATTCCGGTGCAGTGTGAATATTACGCCCTGGAAGGATTAAGTCAATTATTAAATACTATTCGGTTAGTGCAAAAACACTTAAATAAGACATTGATGATTGAAGGTGTCTTGCTAACGATGCTTGACGCCAGGACGAACCTTGGCATTCAAGTTATTGAAGAAGTTAAGAAATACTTCCAGGATAAAGTTTATCAATCAATCATCCCAAGAAATGTACGTTTAGGCGAAGCGCCAAGCCATGGAGAACCGATTATCACATATGCCCCTAAATCGAAGGGTGCTGAAGTATATCTCGAATTAGCAAAGGAAGTGATAAACAATGGCGAAAGGGTTGGGTAAAGGTATCAATGCGTTTTTTCCGCCTGAATTGGAAGAAAAGGGCGATGATGTCATACAGGAAGTACCGGTAAATGAATGCCGGCCAAATCCTTATCAGCCGAGAAAGACATTTCATGCGGATGCTATTGAGGAATTAAAAGATTCGATTTTGGAATATGGTATTATACAGCCATTAATTGTTCGTAAGAGCATTAAAGGCTATGAAATCGTTGTCGGTGAAAGGCGCTTTCGTGCAGCTAAAGAGGCTGAATTGGAAACACTTCCAGCTGTTGTCAAAGATTTAACAGATGACAAGATGATGGAAGTTGCCTTATTAGAGAACTTGCAGCGTGAAGACCTGACAGCTATTGAAGAAGCCCATGCCTATAAAAATTTGATGGATGAGCTTGGTATAACACAGGATGAATTATCAAAACGTTTAGGTAAAAGCAGATCACATATTGCCAATATTGTCCGGTTGCTTTCTTTACCAGAGCAAGTGACTGCACATATTAATAATGGCGAACTATCGATGGGGCATGGAAGAGCTTTGCTTGGTGTGAAAGATAAGGACAAAATCATTCCGTTGGTAGATAAAATTCAACGGGAAAATTTGAATGTGCGTCAGGTTGAGCAGATTATCATTGAAATGAATGAAAAACCGAAGAAGAAAAAAGAAAAACCTAAAAAAGATATCTTTTTGCAGGAACGGGAATCAGTTCTGCAGGAGCGTCTTGGAACTGCTGTATCGATTAATAAAGGAAAGCGCAAAGGGAAAATTGAAATCGAGTTTTATTCTAATGAGGATCTTGAGCGTATCATGGATTCTTTGGAAAAGTAGTTAAAATGGACCTTTATAAATTGGAAGACTGACTTAACGTGTATGGCAATACGGTCAGTCTTTTTGTTTATATAAGCAACTATTAGCGGGGTGAAATATATGATTTATTTTGATCAGGCTGCCTCATCTTTCCCAAAGCCTCCGGAAGTGGGGGAAGCGATGGTTGAAGCTGTCAATCAAATTGGAGCGAATCCCGGCCGCGGTGGTCATCAACTGGCACGGAAGGCTGCTGACATTGTTTCGCAAACACGTGAGACGGCTGCAACCCTTTTTGGTATAAACGATCCTAAAAAGGCATTGTTTTATCCGAATGCAACAGCCGCCTTGAATCAAGCAATTAAGGGGTTGCCTTGGTCGTCGGGGGATCATGTTATAGCCAGTAATTTTGAGCACAATTCAATTAGAAGACCTCTTGAATACATAAAAAACCAATATGGTGTTAATGTTACTTATGTATCGTGGAATTACGACGACGACGAATTTATTAAACAAGTAAATCGAGCAGTTACTAAAGAAACAAAGCTAATCGCAATGACCCATGCTTCGAACGTTACTGGCAGTGTTCTTCCCATTGAAAGGGTGGCTGCTAATGTTAAGGACGATATCCCATTATTAGTTGATGCATCACAAACAGCCGGCCACCTATCAATTAATATGCAGGAAATGAAGATTAATATGCTCGCGTTTCCAGGGCACAAAGGGCTGTTGGGGCCACAGGGCACCGGTATGCTTCTTGTAAATGGTGACCTTGATTTAAATCCAGTCAACCATGGCGGTACAGGCAGTTTCTCAGAGACCCCTGATCAACCATCGCAATGGCCGGAAAGACTGGAGGCTGGCACTTTGAATACACCTGGAATTGCTGGTTTAAATGCCGCCTTTACTTCTTATGAAAAAAGAAAAGACAGAAATGTTCCACGTGAAACAATCTTATGCAAGCGACTTGCAAAAAGTCTGCAGGAGATTGATGGTGTGCACTGTTATGCCAACTCGGAAAACCCGCAAAACATGCCGATTGTGGCATTTAACGTGCTGAACGTTCCGTCGCAGGAAATAGCAATGGTTTTGGATTCCCATTATGATATAGCCGTCAGGGGAGGACTCCATTGCAGTCCGTTAACACATGAAGCGCTTAACACAACGGCTCAGGGTGTCATCAGGGCAAGTTTGAGCAAATACAACACAGACGAAGAAGTTGACCGGTTTTTAGAGGCCATTCATGAAATTGTAGGATCATATAAACTTCTATAGAGAAAAACAATTGGAGATGGAATTATGGCGCTTTTTGGTACAATTGTAAACGGCGTATGTATAATTGCAGGCAGTCTGATCGGATTATTTTTCACTAATATCCCAGAAAGATATAAGCAAACCGTCATGCATGGAATCGGTCTGGCGGTTATTTTGATAGGTTTACAGATGGCATTGTCAACTGAAGCCATTATTGTCGTTTTGTTAAGCTTATTAACAGGTGCTATTATCGGGGAGTTTATTCACCTCGAGGAAGGACTTAATAGGCTGGGTGATTGGATTGGTGGTAAATTTACTACCTCAACTGACGATATTAGTGTGGCCCAGGGTTTTATAACAGCCTCTCTCGTCTTTGTAATAGGGGCCTTATCGGTTATTGGGGCACTGGATGGCGGCCTTCGGGGTGATCATGAAGTGCTTATAACAAAAGGTGTTATAGATGGCTTTGTCGCGTTAGTGTTAACAACTACGCTCGGATTCGGTGTTATATTCTCGGTCATCCCGGTTGTTCTTTATCAAGGCTCAATTGCATTGCTTGCAACACAAATCAATCAGTGGGTGCCCGAAGATTTTTTAAATGGGCTTATTGGTGAATTGACGGCAGTAGGCGGTTTAATGATTGTAGCAATTGGGTTTAATTTGTTAAAAATTATTCAGATCAGAGTGGGCAATCTTCTACCATCAATATTGACAGTTGGAATCGTTTATTATATCTATTTGTTATTCTAGGAGAAGAGATTGTTTTCGCATAAATTGTTGATATCCGTCTCGTACTGGATGTAAACTGCGACACAGTGTAAATTCTTCCTTCTAATTGTCGCTAAGTGCTGAAGTCCGCTCCGGCAATATACTTCGCTTTCCATGGGCACGGCCTCGGGCCAACATGATGTTGGTCACATAGGCGTTGGCTATTGACGTGGCGTTCTTAGCCTTTGAACCCTACCGCTTTCTTGCGGGGTCTTCGGACACGTGCGCATCCCTTGGAGTCTACGCATATTGACTGCGCTAAAAAAATGCTCACTGAATATTCGTTGGCAGTATTGAATAAACAACCTCAGCGAAGGAAATACACGCCGACTCCTGCGGGAGCATAGGCATAGGTGAGACAACGAAGTGCCTTGGCACGAGTTGGCTCACCAGCCGCCCGCGGAAAGCGGCGTGTATTTCCGTAGCGGTGGACGACGCACCAGCTCAAATTTTAAGTTAGTTCGCAGTTTATGGAGACTGCGAAAATAAAAAACAACAAAGTTTAGAAAAAAGCCTTAGAGAAAACTCGGTTTTGTCTCAGTCTCTTATAAAAACCTGATCTGAACGAGGTGTATTGGCATACGTCAGTTTCTGATCGATATTTGCGAGTATAGAAGCAATGATCTGTGCCATTTCGACAACAACAAAGAGTCTTGTATTTTGTAAAATATTATAATCCATAAACCCGCTAATATTGACAACACCGGTTATGTGAATGTCCCCAATTGCGGGCAGTTTTTTATTCAGTGCTGCTCCGGGAGAGAGCGGCCCGACATCGGCTATAATGTGACCTACCGATGCAGATTTGCCTAATGAAGCATCAATCGCAATTGTAAAAGGAGATTGGTGCTTGTTGTAAATTTTATTTATTCTGTTTTCTATATTGACAGCATGAACAGGGTCTGAAAGTGTACCATATACATGCAGGTGCTTAGGTTTCAACTCTGATAAGTAAGTGCCGGTTAATGGACCAAGTGCGTCGCCGGTTGATCGGTCTGTTCCAATACACACAATGATATACTCATGTGGCTCTGACGGCAGCCAGGAAAGAATACGCTCGTTCATTTGTTCCTTCAGCGTCGTCTCCGTATATCTGAGTTTAATTTTCTCTTTTTTTGTGACCAATCGGTTCATTAGATTCATAGCTTTTCCTCCACAAACATATTGATACTAGTATACGGAAAAAATTATCAAACTATACATGTCTGTATAACGATAATGGAGGAGAAGTTATGATTCGTGCTGGTTTGAAATGGATGTTTTTAATTATTGGCACAACAATTGGAGCAGGTTATGCATCAGGCAGAGAGCTATGGCAATTTTTCGGACACGAAAGCGGTCTGGCAATTTTATTATTTACGATATTTTTTTCGATAAGCTGCTATGTGATTATGGATGTAAGCTTCCGTCAGCAATCAAGCCACTATTTACCGGTTCTTCGCGATATTGTAGGAGACAAGCTGACAAAGCTATATGATATTATGATTTTTTTGTATTTATCCACGACGACTGTGATTATGATCGCAGGAAGCGGTGCCACTGGACAAGCATTTGATCTATCATACTGGTGGGGTGTTCTGGCTATTGCCATCAGTTTAATCCTCTTATTTATGAGAGATATCAGCGGATTTTTGGCGATGAATCAGCTTGTATTGCCTTTATTGCTTGGCGGACTTCTCTATATATTATTGTTGTTTATGAGTGATCAAGAAATAAGTATAATGTCTGATCTGCACGGTCAGCGGAATTGGACAGCCGCTTTTCCTTTTACAGCCTTAAATATTTTACCTTTGATTGCTGTGTTGGGTGCAATCGGCAACAAAGTTAAAACAAAAACAGAGATACATATAGCCGCAATCGGGAGCGGGCTGATCTTAGGCTTTATCTCCTTCATTTATAATAGCAGTTTAATACAGATTGCTGATGAACTTTTATTATATGAAATACCACTATTTGCTATACTGAATCGCTATCCGGTTGAGATTCTTATTTTTATGTCGATATTATTATGGTTTGCAATATTTACAACAGCCGCCTCGGGGATCCTGGGGATTGTTTCCCGTTTGCAGAACATGTGGAATGTTCCGATATGGCTTTTGGCCGGATTGAGTGTAGCAGCCATGGTGCCTATGACGACGGTGGGATTTTCCACGTTGATTAACTATATATATCCGGTATATGGCATTTTGAATTTATATGTCTTAACACGACTGCTTTTATACCCGCTGTGGAATAAACAATGAAAGTTTTATAATGTCGCTTTTCTTTCCATAATGAAACGCTTATTGTAAAATTGTTTATAGTATCATGGCGGAGGTATAATCGTGAGTTTTTTTAGTAATCAAATGAGTGATTTATGGGAGTACATAACAGGCCCTGAACTTTGGGTGAGTATTGGTACCGCAGTCATACAAGCGATTCTGATAATGGTCATAGCGGTAATTGTTATCCGGGTTGGCAACAATATTATTGCGAGGGTATTTGACAGCAGATCCCGCGGTCCGCTGCGCATCACGGAAAGACGTGAAGTGACGATTAAAAAGCTAATTCAAAACACGATGAAATATACCGTTTATTTCATTGCGTTTATTATGGTGCTTGACGGGGCGTTTGGTCTCGAAATCCGTGCATTGCTCGCCGGTGCGGGTGTAGCGGGACTTGCGATCGGCTTTGGTGCTCAAAACCTGGTCCGGGATATTATTTCCGGTTTTTTCATTATTTTTGAGGATCAATTCTCGGTTGGCGACTACATTGTTACGGCGGGTGTAGAAGGTTTTGTTGAGGAGATTGGGATACGCACGACTAAGATTGAAAGCTGGACCGGTGAACAGCATGTTGTCCCAAATGGCAATGTAACCCAAGTCACAAATTATTCAGTTCATAATGGGCTGGCTGTTGTTGATGTGAATATACCGTATGAAAATGATGTAAAAGCTGCGGCAGCCATTATTGAGGATATTATTGAGACGCTGCCCGATCAATATGAGGAAATTGTTAAAGTACCTGAAGTCTTCGGTGTGGAAGCGCTGGAGTCGTCGCATTTTGTCCTTCGGGTTATCGCTGAAGTGCTGCCTTCCTACCAATGGAAAGGTTCCCGAAATATTCGCAAAGAAATCAAAGACGAACTATTTAAACAGGGTATACAAATTCCTTCACCACGTCTTGTCATGTATTCCAGAAATGAGGAACCAAATTCATTGCAAATTGATTCAGAGCGTGAAATGTAAGGGAGGAAAATGGTATGGTGGATAAGAATTTTGAATTGAATGATATTATAGAAATGAAAAAACCACACCCATGCGGCGAAAATCGCTGGAAAATAATCCGAATGGGGATGGACATCCGGATCAAATGTCTTGGTTGTGATCATAGCGTTATGATTCCTCGGAAAGAGTTTACGAAAAAAATGAAAAAAATCATCGATAAAGCTGAAAGTTAAAAATTTCTCCAAAATAATGTTCATATGCTTTAAAGTGTCGTTTTATAAACCGCTGAAAACAGAGAAAATGAATTATATGACATAACCCTGCCAAAATGAGAGGTTTTAAGGGCTCATTTTGGCTTTTTATTTGCTTGTCATTTTAGAAGCTTGTAACTATAATTGGTATGACTGACGCGTTCATATGAATGGAATCCTTAAGGAGTGAAAGTTGACATGTCTTTAACAGCAGGAATTGTCGGACTTCCAAACGTTGGCAAATCGACACTATTTAATGCCATCACTCAAGCGGGCGCTGAAGCAGCGAATTACCCGTTTGCAACAATCGATCCAAATGTGGGGATCGTGGAAGTCCCTGACGACCGCTTAAATAAATTAACTGAATTGGTAAACCCGAAAAAAACAATCCCAACAACATTTGAGTTTACCGATATTGCCGGGATTGTGAAAGGTGCAAGTAAAGGAGAAGGGCTGGGCAACCAGTTTTTATCCCATATCCGCCAGGTAGATGCAATCGTTCAGGTTGTCCGCTGTTTTCAGGATGACAATATTACCCATGTTTCCGGTAAAGTGGAACCGCTTGATGATATTGAGACCATCAACCTGGAACTGATCCTTGCAGATCTTGAAACAATAAATAAACGTCTCCAGCGGGTTGAAAAAATGGCCAGACAGAAAGATAAGGAAGCTGTAGCAGAGTATAATCTGCTGGAAAAATTGAAAGAAGGTCTTGAAGCAGAACAACCAGCACGAGCCTTGGACCTGTCAGATGACGAGTGGAAACTGGTAAAAGATCTTCATTTGCTAACGAGTAAACCTGCATTGTACGTAGCCAATGTGAGCGAAGAAGATGTCACGGATTCCGACTCAAATGAACACGTCCAAAAGGTAAAAGACTACGCCGCAAAAGAAAATGCTGAAGTCATTGTCATTTGTGCAAAAATTGAAGAAGAAATTGCGGAACTGGATGGCGAAGAGAAAGAAATGTTTCTCGATGATTTAGGAATTGCTGAAGCCGGCCTTGACCAGCTGATTAAAGCATCCTACAACCTACTGGGACTGGGAACTTACTTTACGGCAGGTGAGCCTGAAGTCCGCGCATGGACTTTCCGTAAAGGGATGAAAGCCCCGCAGGCAGCTGGCATCATTCATACCGACTTTGAACGTGGTTTTATCCGGGCGGAAACGGTCTCATACGAAGACCTGGTAAGTGCCGGCTCAATGGTAAAGGCACGTGAAGCAGGGAATGTCCGGCTGGAAGGCAAAGAATACATCGTCCAGGACGGCGATGTTATCCATTTCCGGTTCAATGTTTAACGTATCAAATCAGGATCTCTCGAATGCTTGTTTTTCATATGATATTTTGATATAATACACCATTGTGAGTAATGAACTTAATATTACTCCTTGCTCTTTTCATTGAAAAAGAGCCGCTAAGACCAAAAGGAGGTGTAACGGATGAGAAAATACGAAATCATGTATATCATCCGCCCGGACATCGAAGAGGAAGCTCAAACAAATTTAATTGAGCGCTTCAGCAATGTTCTGACGAATAACGGGGCGGAAATTGAAAAAGTTGATGAAAAAGGCAAGCGCCGTCTTGCATATGAAATCAACGATTATCGTGATGGTTATTATGTCGTTATCAATTTCAGGGGTGATGAAAATGCTATTAATGAATTTGATCGCCAAGCTAAATTTTCTGACGATATAATCCGTCATATGGCTATTCGAGAAGAAGATCAATAAAATAGGGAGTGGTTCTGATGAATCGTGTCGTACTCGTTGGCAGACTAACGAGGGATCCTGATTTGCGTTATACACCAAATGGCGTGGCAGTCGCTAACTTTAGGATTGCAGTTGACCGCCCATTTTCCAATCAGCAGGGAAACCGTGACGCTGACTTTATTAATTGTGTTGTATGGCGGAGAGCCGCTGAAAATTTGGCAACCTACATGAAAAAAGGCAGCATGATTGGTGTTGATGGCCGGATTCAATCACGTTCATTTGAAGGACGGGATGGAAATACTGTCTTTGTAACTGAAGTTGTTGCAGATAATATTCAGTTCCTGGAATCGAAAGGGTCATCTCAACCAAGAGATCAGCAGTCATCAGGATTCCAGCCAAACCAGAACCAAAATCAGAACCAGTCAAATCAAACCCAAACGAATGACAATCCATTCAAAGATAATGGAGAACCTATTGACATATCAGACGATGATTTACCATTCTAGAGGCTGAGATAACATTTCGGCTAAAATTAGAAGGAGGGTTATAAATGGCAGCTCGTCGCGGTCGCGCAAAACGTCGTAAAGTGTGTTATTTTAAAGCGAACGGCATTACACACATTGATTACAAAGATGTTGATCTATTGCGAAAGTTCATTTCAGAGCGTGGAAAAATCCTTCCTCGCCGTGTGACAGGAACTTCTGCAAAATATCAGCGTAAATTGACAATAGCAATTAAACGTGCTCGTCAAATGGCATTATTGCCATATGTTTCTGAGTAAACGTTAAAAAACCCGGTTCACTTCAATGTGGACCGGTTTTTTTAATTTACCGGAACAATAAATCAGTCCGGGATCTCCTCTGTTAAACACAACGCTTTGGTCGTCTTTTTAAGTGACAAGCTTTCCTTTATCTATTCTTAATAAGCGGTCCCCCAGTATGCTTGCTTCCTCTTTATCGTGCGTTACAAGAAGGACCGGGATTTGCCATAATTTATGAAGCTCCAACAATTCATTCTGACATTCGGTTTTGGTTTCGTGGTCCAGGGAGGAAAAGGGTTCGTCCAGCAACAGAGCATCAGGCTTAGTGACCAGAGCTCGTGCAAGGGCAGCGCGCTGTTTTTCCCCTCCGGATATCTGATGAGGGTATTTATCAAGCAAATGATCGATTCCCATCATGTCTGTAAGCCGATCCATTAAATGATGATCTTTCAGGCCGTATTGAATATTTTTCTTCACAGTCATATGAGGAAATAAGGCATAATCCTGGAAAACATATCCAATATGGCGTTTGGCTGCGGGGACGGGTTTGCCCTTCTTCGGAAAAAAGTCACGCTGATTCAGTGTAATCTGACCCACATTAGGATGTGTCAGACCGGCTATGCAGTTCAGGACGGTTGTCTTTCCGGATCCTGATGGCCCGAATAAAACAGCAATTTCACTCTTAACATTAAAATGAACATCCAGCATAAAGGCTTGAAGGTTTTTTTGAATATTGATTGAAAGCATCTTTAATCCCCGCCTATAAGTCATCACTTGAAAAACGTAAAATGTTTCGTTCACTCCACCAATTCAGCCATAAGATAGCTGCGAATCCGATTATTAAAATACTGATTACCCAAAACAATGCTATATCCCTATTCCCGGATTCGACTGCAAAATAGATTGCAAGTGGAATTGTCTCTGTTTTATTCGGAATGTAGCCGGCAACCATGAGGGTTGCACCAAATTCACCGAGCGCCCTCGCAAATGTAAGAACGAGTCCGGCAAGCAACCCGGGCCATGCAAGCGGGAAAGAAATCGTCCAAAAAATCCGCCAATCGGACGCTCCCATTGTACGGGCGGCATTTTCAATATTATGGTCATATTTTTGAAACGAGGCGGCTGCACTTTGATACATCAAAGGAAATGCGACAACGACAGCCGCAATAACCGCACCTGTCCAGGTAAAGACAACCTGAAAATCGAACCAGTGCAAAAGTAATTTTCCAATGGGCCCATTTGTACCGAACAGATAAAGCAGGCCAAACCCGACCACGGTAGGCGGCAGAACGAGCGGCAGCATCAATACCGATTCAACGATTCTTTTCCCGGGAAATTGGCTGCGTGTAATAACTCTGGCTAAAAATACACCGGTAACAAATACAACGATGGTCGCGATTCCGGCTATCCTCAAAGACAAAAACAGTGGTGTTAAATCCATGTTTATACCCCTTTAGGCGTAAATCCATATTTCTGTAAAATAGCCTGTGCCTTGTCACTCTGTAAAAATTGAATAAACTTGTTAGCTTCGTCTTTTACTTGGCTGGATTCGACAACCGCAGCAGGGTAATGGATTGGTTCGTGCAAATTCGCATCAATTGCTAAAAGTTCATTGACTAAATCAGACCTTTCAAGATCACTGGCATAAACAATGCCAATTTCGGTATTGCCTGACTCAACATATGTAAGTGTTTGCTGGGCATTTGCTGTAAAGACAAATTTATTTTGCAATTCTTCCCACACGCCACTTTCACGTAATGCCTGTTCAGCATATTTCCCGGCTGGTACTGTCTCCGGATCGCCAAGTGTAATTTGTTCAGTATTAAGCGTCGGGAGATCTGATATTGCGTTTACTGAGTAGGAAGTGCCTTGGCTTGAAATGACAGCAAGTTTGTTTTGGATAAAGTCGATGCGTGAATCGGGTATAATTCTATCCGCTTCAGCCAGTTCATCCATCCAGTATTGATTAGCTGAGAGAAATAAATCAACCGGAGCCCCCTGTCTGATTTGCTGGGCCAATTTTCCGCTGGAGCCGTAATTTAATGTTAATGTTATATTCGGATTTTCCGACTCAAATTCGCGTTTTAATTCTGAAAGCGTATCAGATAGACTTGAAGCAGAAGCGACAAGTATTTCCTTATTACCGGAACTTTCCTGGCTTGAGCAGCCAGCTGTTATGAGTACACAACCAATCAGAAAACAAGTTATGAGATAGCGCATGAATAAAACTCCTATGGTCGTTTTTTTCGTTTTGGATAAACGGTAATCATCTTAAACATAAAAATGAATGAATACAGGATGAATAATACTAAAAATGCATCAGTAATGGAAAAGAAAAATGCTATAATCGAATAAAGAATAAATGGGATCGTTGTTGTATAAGCATTCAGCTTCCACAGAATTGAAAATCTAATCTTGCGCCTCAGCAATTTTGCTATGCCTGTCCCGGCGTAAGAAAGCAGTGAAATATATATAAAAACAGCAATCGTTAACGGCAAATAAGAAAAGATAAAAAAGTAGATGAGAAAAAATGGCAGGCTCATTACTGTACCCGCACTGTCGCTGCTCGTCAGCTGATTAACCAGTGAGGGAGCTGAAACAAGCAGCAACAGTATAAACAGATATACAACGGTGATGTCCATGCCAATTCGGTTTAATTTAAACATAGCTTGCTTATTCGGCAACTTTAAACTTTTAATAAATGTTTGTAACAAAACCACACACTTCAACTCCGGATATAAAATCATACAAAAACGGGAACAAAGGCTAAGTTTGCAACATCCTCGAAAAAAAAGCTCTTTTTCTTTTTCGATGTATCGCTGTCGCAGTTTTCCTTGTCCTGTGGCAACGCCTTTGTAACCCGCGTCCTGCGGGCCCGAACAGAATCGGACATTTAGGGACAGTTACCCACCGTACTTCGGCGTGTTATCGATCATTACATACGTGATAGTTTCATTATAATAAAAAATAGCGTTCATGGCACACATTGACTATGACTATTACGTGAAAAATAAATAATCGACAAATTTCCCGAAAATATTTCCCGGGGAATATTCCGGTAACGTAGAACGCTTGGTAATCTGTGCAGTCTTTCCATTATTTCAAATACCAATTACAGTTTAAATCATGTTATCATGTAACAACGAGGCGATGATTTATATTAACCATTGCCGGGGTACTGTTTCTAATTAACTGAAGAGGGTGCAATTAATGAATCAATCAAGACAACTGACAGACGGTGCACTTTTGACAGCAGTTTTTATGATATTAATGCTGATTTCAGCCTTTGTTCCTGTTATCACATTAATCGCTACATTCCTGCTGCCTGTCCCCTTCATTTTATTTTCTTCCAGATATGACTGGAAGCCATCAATTGTCATGCTGATAGCTGCTGTAATTTTATCATCATTGCTTACTTCCATTTTCTCCTTGCCGATTCCTGTACTAATGGGAATTGGAGGTATTATGATTGGGAGTGCTGTTTATAGAAAGCTTTCACCGTATGAAACATGGGCACGGGGAACAATTGGTTTTGTCATCGGATTAGTGTTTATCTTTGTTTTCAGCCAATATGCTTTTCAGGTTAACCTGGTAAATGAAATTGACGCTATGGTACACGAGTCAATTACGATGAGCCGGGAAGCGATGGAGCAATTTGGTCTGGGTGAATTGTCGGAGGATCAGCTGAATATGGTGACAGAACAAATGGGTATGCTGACAGATCTTCTGCCTGCATGGATAGCACTTGTGGCACTGTCGCTTGCTTTCATGAGTCAATGGATCAGTTATAAAGTCATCAACCGGCTGGAAACGAAGCAACTGCATTTCCCGCCGTTTCGTTCGCTGAGATTACCGGTATCGTTAATATGGATTTATTTCTTTTCTTTAATCGTTTCCTTTTTCGATCTGGATCCATCGGGAATCGTTTTTCTGGCGGTTAATAATGTATTGATGCTTGCAGGCATATTAATGGCGCTGCAAGGTTTTTCCTTTATATTTTTCTATGCTCATGCCAAGAAGATGTCGAAAGCATTGCCTATCACAAGTGTCGTCCTGACGTTATTCTTCCCGTTTATCTTTCTTTACCTTGTACGTCTGTTAGGTATAATAGATATAGGGTTTGCATTGCGAGATCGGATTTCCAATGATAAGAAGTAAGTGGGAGTTAAAGTAGGAGCTGATTATATGGAGGATAAGCAAAAGAAACCAACACTAAGCAGTCACCTGTGGGTCACTTACGCTGTATCAGTGATTTTGCTTGGATTTGTATGGTACTTTCAGTGGACTGCCGGGTTGGTATTGACCGTAATCCTGGCGGGTGTGCTGTATTACAGTATCTACAATGAAAGAAAAAAGCAGCACGAAACCGAAAACTATATCGCAACACTCTCCCATCGTGTAAAACGGGTCGGGGAAGAAGCCTTATTGGAGATGCCGATCGGTATTATTTTATACGACGAAGAGTATAAAATTGAATGGGCTAACCCATATATGAATGAATTTGCTGAAGATGATACATTAGTAGGCAAATCGCTGAATGCCTTATCAGATGATTTTTCTTCAATGATAAAAGAAAATGACGAAGAAATGTGGCTTAAGCTTGATGGCTATCATTTTCGGGTGACACTAAAAAAAGATGATCGGTTGTTATATTTATCAGACCGGACAGTACAATCTGAAATTCAAACACGCTATAACTATGAGAAAACCGTGATTGCGATAATTTTTCTTGATAATTATGAAGAAATTACGCAAAACATGGATGATACACTTAAGAGTCAGCTGAATTCGAAAGTGACCTCTGTGTTGAATAATTGGTCGAACGATTATGGTATTTATTTAAAACGTACATCACAGGACCGTTTTATTGGGGTTTTAACGAAAGAAACGCTCGACCAGCTGGAAAAGGCGAAATTTGACATATTGGATGAGGTCCGTGAATTAAATGCGGAGCATAATATACCAATTACGTTAAGTATTGGCATAGGGCTCGGTGATAATCTGTTGCCGGAGCTTGGAGAAATGGCTCAGTCGAGTCTTGACCTAGCCCTGGGACGCGGCGGTGATCAGGTCGTCATAAAAGATGATCTGGGAAAAGTGCGCTTTTACGGCGGCCGCACAAATCCTATGGAAAAACGCACCCGCGTGAGGGCCCGGGTCATTTCACATGCCTTAAAGGATTTGGTTCAGGGCAGTGATAATGTCATAATTATGGGACACAAGTCCCCTGACATGGATTCCATTGGAGCGGCTATAGGCATTTTAAATATTGTTAAAGCGAATAATGTAGAAGGTTACATTGTATTTGACCCTGACGATGTTGATACGGGTGTTTATCGGCTTGTCGAAGAGTTGAAAGAGGAAGAAGAGTTATGGCAGCATTTTATCGATCCTGAAGAATCAGAAGCATTGGTAACGAGCCGAAGTCTTGTGGTAGTTGTTGACACACACAAACCGTCAATGGTAGCCAACGAAAGACTGCTTAATAAAACAGAGTACAAAGTGATTATTGACCACCACCGTCGTGCGGAAGAATTTGTCGAAAATCCGACGCTCGTTTATATGGAGCCATATGCCTCTTCAACAGCGGAACTTGTAACCGAGCTCTTGGAATACCAGCCGCATAACCTGAAACTGAAAATGCTGGAAGCAACGGCTTTACTTGCCGGAATTATCGTTGACACGAAAAGCTTTACATTAAGGACAGGATCCCGAACCTTTGACGCTGCTTCATATCTTAGGTCCAAAGGTGCTGACACAGTGCTTGTGCAGCGTTTTATGAAAGAAGATCTGGATGTTTACGTTAAACGAAGCAAGCTTATCGAACGTGCAGAAATCCATCGCAATATGATTGCTATTTCAAAAGGTAAGAGCGGGGAGGATTACAGTGGTGTTCTTATTGCTCAGGCAGCAGACACACTGCTGACAATGAGCGGAATAAATGCCTCGTTTGTTATTTCTGAACGAAGCGACGGACGAATTGGAATAAGTGCCCGATCGCTTGGTGATATCAACGTTCAAGTGATTATGGAAAAAATGAATGGTGGCGGCCATTTAACAAATGCTGCCACTCAGATTGAAGATACGACAATTGAAGACGCAGAAGCATTTTTGAAGGATATAATAGAAGAATATTTCACTGGAGGGGAAACCGAATGAAAGTAATACTCACAGAGGATGTAAAAGGACAAGGAAAAAAAGGTGAAGTGAAAAACGTTTCAGATGGTTATGCGCGGAACTATTTGCTGAAGAATAACCTGGCTGAAGAAGCGACCCAGGGAAATATGAAAAAACTGGAAGCGAAAAAGAAGAAAGAACAGCAGCAAGCCGAAGAGGAAAAGAAAGAAGCAGAACTGCTGAAAAAAGAACTTGCGAATACAACTGTTGAAATTAAGGCAAAATCCGGTGACTCGGGTCAGCTTTTCGGTTCGATCACGTCAAAACATATTGCCGATACACTGAAAAAAGATCATAATTATAAAATCGACAAACGAAAAATTGAGCTTGATAATCCAATCAGAACACTTGGCTATACAGATGTTCCGGTAAAACTGCATCCAGAGGTTACGGGCACCATTAAAGTCCATGTCGAGGAGAAATGATAAAAGTGCGTTATCGAGTAAGCTTTCTCTTTAAAGGGGGGAGATGATGAGCGAACTTTGGAACGATCGTGTGCCGCCACATAATATTGAAGCAGAACAGGCCGTCATTGGTGCTATATTTCTGGAGCCAGAATCGCTATCCTCAGCTGCCGAACGCTTAATGCCTGATGATTTTTATCGTGCGAGCCATCAGCGGATTTTCGATACGATGCTGAAGTTGACAGATAGAGGCGAACCAATTGATTTAGTTACGGTGACAACTTTGCTGTCCAACGAAAAAAAATTGGATGATGCAGGCGGCGTCAGTTATCTCTCTGATTTAGCCGGAAGTGTACCGACAGCTGCTAATATTGTTTACTACAGTAAAATCGTTGAAGAAAAAGCATTGCTCCGCAGACTGATCAGAACGGCAACAGATATTGTTACATCAGGTTTTGCCTCTGAAGACGATGTAGAAGAAGTGTTAAATGAAGCTGAGAAAAATATTCTGGAAGTATCCAGTCAAAAGAACACCGGGAACTTTAAAGCAATTAAAGATGTCCTGATCGATGTTTACGATAATATTGAACAGCTGCATAATCATGATGGCGATGTAACCGGTATTCCAACCGGCTACAGAGACCTGGACCAGATTACATCCGGTTTCCAGCGCAACGATCTGATTATCATTGCTGCCCGGCCATCGGTAGGTAAAACTGCTTTTGCTTTAAACATCGCACAAAATGTTTCCATCAATACAGATGAAAATGTTGCGATTTTCAGTTTGGAAATGGGGGCTGATCAGCTTGTGTCGCGAATGTTGTGTGCAGAAGGCAATATTGATGCGCAGCGGCTGCGTACGGGCAAGCTTGAAGCGGATGATTGGAGTAAATTGACGATGGCGATGGGAAGCCTGTCAAATGCCGGCATATTCATCGATGATTCACCCGGCATACGGGTCAGCGAGATACGATCAAAATGCCGCCGGTTAAAACAGGAACATGGGCTTGGGATGATATTGATCGATTACCTGCAACTAATCCAGGGAAGCGGTAATTCTAAAGAAAACCGACAGCAGGAAGTGTCGGAAATATCCCGTGCCCTTAAAGCACTGGCACGTGAGCTGAATGTGCCTTTGATTGCTCTCTCCCAGCTTTCCCGGGGAGTAGAATCACGGCAGGATAAACGGCCGATGATGTCTGACTTACGTGAATCAGGCAGTATTGAGCAGGACGCAGATATTGTCGGATTCTTATACCGCGATGATTATTATGACCAGGAATCCGAAAAACAAAATATTATTGAAATCATTATATCCAAACAGCGGAATGGCCCGGTTGGCAACGTTGAACTGGCTTTTGTGAAAGAATATAACAAGTTTGTTGATTTGGACCACCGCTATTCAGATAGTGACGTGCCGCCAGAGCCTGTCCAGGCTTGATAAATTTTGCAGGCGATGAATACAGCTCGGTTTATCGATACTGAGCTGTTTTTTTATCTTTACTTAAAACGAACATTAAATTAAAAAACCTATATAATATTCGTGTTTTGTTTTGACATGTTTCTATTTTATTGATAAGATAACGTTGTTAAACAGATAATGAAGAATTCTTGGAGGTGCGCTATGTCCTCAGTAGTCGTGGTAGGTACACAGTGGGGCGATGAAGGGAAAGGAAAAATTACTGACTTTTTATCGCAGAATGCTGAAGTCGTTGCTCGTTATCAAGGCGGCAACAACGCTGGCCATACCATTAAATTTGATAATATAACATATAAATTGCATTTGATCCCGTCAGGAATTTTTTTTGATGACAAAATTTGTATTTTGGGTAATGGAATGGTTATTGACCCAAAAGCATTTACTGATGAAATTGCTTATTTACATGAACGGAATATATCAACGGATAATTTACGAATCAGTAACCGTGCACATGTTATTTTGCCGTACCATTTGCAATTGGATGCGCTTCAGGAAGAAGATAAAGGCGAGCATAAAATCGGCACGACGAAAAAGGGCATCGGCCCGGCTTATATGGATAAAGCTGCGAGAAGCGGTATCCGAATCGCGGATTTGCTTGATAAGGACGTATTTCGTGAGAAGCTTGAACAAAACCTGAAAGAGAAAAATCGTCTGTTTGAAAAGGTTTATGAAGTTGATCCAATTCAGGTTGAAGATATTTTGGAAGAGTATTATGAATATGGCCAGCAAATGGCTCAATATGTTTGTGATACTTCAGTGGTGCTCAATGAAGCGCTCGATGAAGGCCGCAGGGTTCTATTCGAAGGCGCGCAAGGTGTAATGCTTGATATTGATCAGGGAACGTACCCGTTTGTGACGTCTTCCAACCCGATTGCCGGTGGCGTTACGATTGGTTCGGGTGTTGGACCATCGAAAATTAATCATGTCGTCGGTGTAACGAAAGCTTATACAACCCGGGTAGGCGATGGCCCTTTTCCGACTGAATTGCATGATGACGTTGGAGAGGCGATTCGTGAAACCGGAAATGAGTATGGTACAACGACAGGACGGCCGCGCCGGGTGGGCTGGTTTGACAGTGTTGTTGTCCGTCACGCACAGCGGGTAAGCGGGATTACCGATTTAACAATTAATTCATTGGATGTTTTGACAGGTCTTAAAACGCTTAAAATTTGTGTAGCCTATAAGTATAAAGGGGAAACGATTACCGAATTCCCTGCAAGCTTGGCGAAACTGGCAGAATGTGAGCCGGTGTATGAAGAAATGCCGGGTTGGGATGAAGATATCACGGACGTAAGAAGCATTCATGATCTTCCCGAAAATGCCAGGCATTATCTCGAACGTGTTTCACAATTGACTGAGATTCCGTTATCGATTTTTTCTGTCGGTCCCGACCGCACACAGACCAATATTGTCCGAAGTGTTTACAGCTAAATGTGCAGCGTAAAAGCCCTCCTTCCGAAAACCGGGATGGGGGTTTTTTTGAGCTTCCGCAGATATTTACTTCTAAGATAAGACATTTAAGCAAAAGTACGATAGAATAGAGCACAGGAAGCGTAACACGTTTCTATATTAATGATGGTTCAAACCACCTGCTAAAAATGATGATATAAATAGATATACGATCGTTCTTTATAGATAATCTTTGAAAAAGGAAGTGATGAAATGGCACAAAAAATACTTGTAGTAGACGATGAACAACCAATTGCTGACATTTTGAAATTTAATCTTGAAAAGGAAGGGTATGAAGTTGTTGTCGCTTATGATGGCGATGAAGCCATTCAGCTCGCTAATAGTGAAACGCCTGATTTAATATTGCTGGATATCATGCTGCCGGGTCAGGATGGCAATGAAGTGTGCCGCGAGATCCGCAAGACGCAATTTATGCCGATTATTATGCTGACAGCCAAGGATGCGGAGATTGATAAAGTTCTCGGGCTGGAACTCGGCGCAGATGATTATGTCACGAAACCTTTCAGTAATCGGGAAGTCATTGCGCGCGTCAAAGCAAACTTGCGCAGACAGCAGCAGATTCCTGAGGATGGCGTTAAGACAACTAAAAATATTGAAGTCGGACGGCTGGTCATCCATCCCGATGCATATGCCGTGACGCGCGATGGCGAACAGCTCGAGCTTACACACCGTGAATTTGAACTGCTTCATTATCTTGCCCGTCACATTGGTCAAGTGATGACACGGGAACATTTACTGGAGACGGTATGGGGCTACGATTATTTTGGTGATGTCCGGACGGTTGATGTCACAATTCGGCGTCTCAGGGAAAAAATAGAAGATAATCCGAGCAATCCGATGTGGATCGTAACACGGCGCGGCGTTGGCTATTATTTGCGTAATCCTGAACAGGAGTAGGTTTCACAAATGCATAAGGTTGGTTTTTTCCGGTCGATCCAGTTGAAATTTATCATTATTTTTATATTATTGCTGCTTATTACGATTCAAGTGATAAGTACGTACTTTGTACGTGGTCTGGAGACTGAACTGAGGGAGAACTTTGAAGAATCAGTGGAGGCCAGTGTCGGTATTTTAGAAGTAAACCTCGAACAAGCTTTCAGTAAGGAACGGTCTGAAGATGATGATGAGCCGACACTGCCACAGGAAGTGCAGGATATCGTAAGGGTTAATGATACAGAGGACATCAACACAATTCGGGTTGTGAATATGCAAAGCCGCATTATTGCGTCAAGCAACACGTCGAGCAGCAATATTGATAAAAAAACGACAGATGATTTTATAAATAACGTTCTGCGATTTGGCGATGAAGATAAAGGCAACGTATACAGGGATGGAAATCGTATTTACCGCCGTGTTGTTCCAATATATGATGATGAACAGACTCAAGTCGGGGCACTTTACATCGAAGCGTCGCTTGAAGGGGTCTATAACCAGCTGAATGATATTAACCGTGTTTTCCTGCAAGGATCGATTTTAGCAATTACAGTATCTGCTTTCCTGGGGATTCTTGTTGCGAGAACTATAACAAAGCCGATTCAGGAAATGCGGAGGCAGGCGCAAACGATGGCCCGGGAAGACTTCTCTCAAAAAGTTAATGTTTATGGAAAAGATGAAATCGGTCAGCTTGCCGAATCATTTAATGATTTGAACGCCAAACTGAAACATTCACGGGCGTTGACTGAAGAAGAACGGCGCAAATTAAGTTCAGTTCTTTCAAACATGTCTGACGGCGTCATTGCAACAGACCGAAACGGGTTTATTACGTTATTGAATGATGCTGCAGGTGTGCTGATTGGTTATGATCCCGAAGAGGCACATGGTGAATTTCTTTTGGACGCGCTGCAATTGGATGAGAACTCGGTAGATATTACGGATTTGCCCGAAAGTGGGTCAATGATTATTGATTTTAGTGATGATGACGAAATTTATCTGATACGTGCCAAATTCTCGACCATTTCCGATGAAGACAACGATGTAACCGGCTTCATCACGGTTCTTAGTGATGTGACTGAACAGGAGAAAATTGAACGTGACCGGCGTGAATTTGTCTCAAATGTGTCTCACGAGCTGCGGACACCGCTGACAACGATGCGCAGTTATATTGAAGCACTTACAGAAGGTGCTTGGGAAGACAAAGAGATAGCACCGAGGTTTCTTGATGTCACGCAAAAAGAAACCGATCGGATGATTAGAATGGTTAATGATCTGCTTCAACTTTCAAGGATGGACAATAAAAGCGAGTCCCTTCAGTCTGAACAGGTGGATTTTATTAGCTTCCTCCACCAGGTGATTGACCGATTTGAGATGAATGTATCTGAGCGAATTGAATTGAAGCGTGATCTCCCGAACGGCAAATACGATGTTTGGATTGATAAAGACAAGATGATACAGGTTTTGGATAATATTATTTCGAACGCTATTAAGTACTCACCTGAAGGCGGAACCATTTATTTTAAGGTATCGAAACAGCGTAGTCAGATGCTTGTATCAATTGCCGATGAAGGCACAGGCATACCTTATGATAAAGTTGATAAAATTTTTGATCGTTTTTACCGTGCGGATAAAGCCCGATCGCGCAAACTGGGCGGCACAGGACTGGGTCTGTCGATTACCAAAGAAATTATTGAAGCCCATCACGGAGATATTTGGGCAAAAAGCAAAGAAGGTAAAGGGACGACGATTCTCTTTACACTTCCGCTGGTGAATAAGAAGCGGAGGGGTAAATAATGCGGTTTGAGACAGTAAAATCTTTCATACTATGGGTGTTGATTGGCACCAGTCTTTTGCTTACATTTGCCCTTTGGAGCTATACCCCTAACGGTGAAAGGCTTCCCGAGGACGCTGTTGAAGAAAGCACAGACCTGGGCGGCATAGAAGAATCGATAAGCAGTCTGGTGGAACCCTCTTCTATTATTTTCAAGAGCGGTGACAATTATTTTGGTTTTAAAGATCCAAGTGACCGTCAGTCTCTGTACGAAAACATGCAGTCATGGACGTTATATGAATTTGAAACGTCAGCCAGTAATGGGCCGCCTTCGCGTGACAATATGGTTGAAATGGTTTTCCCGGATGCTATTCCAATGGAACTTGCAGGATCTTTGTTTACATTTAACGAGGACAATTATTTTCCGGAATGGCAGTTTGACCGGCTGTTTCTGACGTTTAACGAGGATTCGAACACACTGAATGTCAGCTTCCTCTCTGAGCATGGTGATCAGGAAGCGACAGCTGTTATTAATAATTCCGAAAAATATGGGGTTTTATGGGAGTATCTTACGACGTTTGAGGGGCTGACCGAGTACTTAAGAGTTGAAACAACAGAGAAACCATCCTATATACCAAGGCATCAAACGAATGTACCGAGCGTCTCTGTGGCGGTTCAGACGATTAATTCAAACCTTATGGTTGATATATTATTTTCCAATCCTGAAATCGTGAGCCCAAACCGCATCGGTGAAAACGAAATTTATTATACTGACAATGCAAGGGGAATTATGCGGGTTTATCCGAACAGGCGGACAATGGAATTCCAAAACCCGCTGCAGTCATCAACGGAGCTATTGGAACCGGCAGTGCTTTTAGATCAAAGCATTATGAATATTAATGATCACCTCGGCTGGACGGATGAATATAACTTGGCTGAACTTGACGCCGAGGCATCGAATAATACAGTTCGGTATCGGCTGCATTATAACGGGTATCCTGCTTTCGGCAGCAACTACACCTCCACTATTGAACAGCAATACCGTGGAACAGAATTACACCGATATTACCGGCCAATGTACACACTTCAAAATTACCTGGGCGGCGATGAATCCGCCACATTGCCTTCAGGAATGACGCTCGTAGAAAAACTTGAAAACAGCACGACATATAATATGGACAATGTACGCCATATCAAAATCGGTTATGATTTAACCTATCAAAGTGATGCGGATGCTGTCTCATTGGATCCTGCCTGGTTCATGGATTACAACGGTACATGGCAAAAAATTGATTTTGAAGATCAATCATGGCAGCAAGGAGGGAACTGAGGATGCAATGGAAACAAATTAAAACATTATTTATCCTCTGTTTTCTCGTTTTGAACGTCTATTTATTGCTGATGCTTTACGATAAACAAACGCAATCGGAATATGCTCTGCCGGACACCTCGGATTCAACATTTGATCAGAAGCTAGAGTCCGAAAATATCAGTATTAGTGCGACTTTGCCCAACGGCGATTTTAATGTGCCCTATTTATCGTTGGATCGAAAGTCGTTTACAGAGGAAGAGCTTGCGTTTTTTGAAGAGGCGGATAATCAGGAAGCAGAAGTTATAAATGAAAACTTTATTTTATCACATTTTGAAAATCCTATCTCTATACCTGAAGATGCAGATAGCAGCTTAGTCAGTGATTTGGTTAAGAGTAATATACTTCTGGCTGATAATTATCGGTTCAGCAGCTGGAATAAAGACATGAATGTGCTCATCTTTTTTCAGGAAAAAAATGAGCTGCCGATTTATTATAACCAGAGTGGCATTGTTCTTGTGTATTTAAATGAGGAAAATGAAATGATTTTCTATACCCAGACGATGCTTGGAGATGATGAATCCCCGGAAGAGGAGTCACTCATCGAACCGATGGAGGCCATCAGAACATTATTCAATGAGAACAGGCTGCAAAACGGGGATGAGATAACCGAAGTTAATATGGGCTACCATACGCGGATCCCTCTGGAGACCGGTGAGCAGGGCTTTTCACCGACTTGGACTGTAACTGTAAATGACGAGGAAAATTTTTACGTCAACGCGATTGAAAATCAGGTTGGCTCCAACGATGAGCTGGACTTTTTAAAAGAATCGGTGGACTCTACTATCGAGAGGGTGCAAAAACTGGAGGAAAGTGACTTGACTGAATTTTTGCTGTCACACCTCAATCAAAAATTATCATCTAATCAGCAATCGGAGTGAGTTGTTAAATGACATTACGTTTTAGTGTACTGGCCTCAGGCAGTACCGGGAACGCTTTTTATATCGAGTCAGACAAGGAAAAGCTTTTAGTGGATGCCGGGTTAAGCGGTAAACAAATGGACAGGCTGTTCAGTGAAGTGGCCGTTGATCCATCTCAACTGACAGGGATTTTGGTCACTCACGAACATAGTGACCATATTAAAGGACTTGGAATCATCGCACGGAAGTATAATTTACCGATTTATGCGAATGAAAAAACGTGGACTGCCATGGAAAATGATATCGGCAAAATCTCGCTTGATCAAAAATTTCATTTTGGCATGGAAGAAGTGAAGACATTCGGCGATATTGATGTGGAATCGTTTGGTGTCTCACATGATGCTGCCGAGCCAATGTTTTTTACCTTCCGGAATAATGGAAAAAAAGTCGCGCTTGTAACCGATTTAGGCTATGTTTCAGAACGGATTAAGCGTACTGTGGAGGATGCGGACGCTTATATATTTGAAGCAAATCATGATGTCGGAATGCTGCGGATGGGACGATACCCGTGGAATGTTAAGCGTCGCATTTTAAGTGATTCAGGGCATGTCTCGAACGAGGATTGCGCGCTTGCACTTACTGATTTAATCAGTAATCGGACGCAGCGGGTTTATTTGGCCCATTTAAGTCAGGATAACAATATGAAAGACCTTGCCCGCATGTCAGTTGACAATATTTTAAAAGAGCGCGGCATTAACCTTGATATTTGTGATACTGATCCAAAAAAAGCGACTTCTTTATACGAAGTTGGATAATAATATTTCGTTTGGTGTAATACTATAATGTAATTATTATTTTGGCTATTTATTAAACAATTCCTTTGAATAAAGGAGCAGGGTTAATGGGTTATTTCGATAATGATGAACAGGGACACCGAACGAAGAAAAAGCATTGGCTGCGACCTGCTCTTATAGGAGCATTTCTTGGCATTGCGGTAGTGCTAATCGCATTGCCTGGCGTTTTACAGTCTGACATCCTGCCTCAGGACCGGACTAATGAGACGGAAAACAATACGGGAGGCAATCATGAAAGTGGCGCTCAGCCTGCACCAGATGGTTTTGTATCTGTAAACATTTCATCGCAAATAACAGATGTGGTCAATGAAGTAAGTCCTGCAGTTGTTGGCGTTATTAACATCCAGCGTCAAGGTGATTTTTGGCAGCAGGAAGAAGGCCAGCAGCAGACAGAAGCTGGCACAGGGTCAGGTGTGATTTATAAAACTACAAATGGTTCAGCCTATGTTATAACAAATCACCATGTGATTGAAGGGGCTGACACTGTGGAAGTCATTCTCTCCGATGACACACGGGTAGAGGCCGATATACTTGGCAGTGATTTATTTTCGGATCTTGCTGTGCTTGAAATGAACAGTGAGCACGTTCAGGACACGATCACTATGGGCACATCTGAGAACGTAAAAGTCGGTGAGCCGGCAATAGCGATTGGAAATCCATTGGGGATGTTCTTAGGCTCTGTAACACAGGGCGTTATCAGTGGTACTCAGCGCACGATTCCACAGGACTTTAACCAGGATGGCCGGGCGGATTGGCAAGCCGAAGTTATTCAGACCGATGCAGCAATTAATCCAGGTAATAGCGGCGGTGCTTTAATCAATATAGACGGCCAGCTTATTGGGGTCAATTCAATGAAAATTAACCAGGAAGCTGTGGAAGGGATTGGTTTTGCGATTCCAATCGATACGGCGCGCCCGATTATTGATGAACTGGAAACGACCGGTAAGGTTGATCGGCCGTACATGGGAGTTGAAGTCTATTCACTTGAAGAAGTGCCGAAGACCGAATGGGAAAGCACGCTGAACCTTCCGAGTGACGTGGAAGGCGGTGTCTATGTGTGGACGGTTGAATCCGGCACGCCGGCAGATACAGCAGGTTTGCAACGTCTAGATGTCATTACAGCAATGGACGGCAAGCAAGTTTCGAATATGATTGAGTTGCGTAAAATTTTATATCAAGAGAAGGAAATAGGCGATTCCGTGACTGTCACGTATTATCGAGAAGGTGAAAAACAGGAAGCGACATTTGAATTAGTTGAACAGCGTTAAAAAGCTATCCTCCCGGAAGGATAGCTTTCTTTTTTAAAGTTATCCACAGAGTGTGAATAAAATGTCAATAACTCCAAATATAGTATGGAACATAAATTCCGCACCAAAATAACTGCGAACATTTGTGCATATGTGTATAAGTTTGGGGATAAGTTTTTACGTTAACGCTGCTTGACCGGGTTATGGTGCCAAAGCAGGAGCAACAGTATTAGCATTACGATATCAAGCCGCGCCTCAAAAGCGAAACTTAAAAAGCCCTGTTTCATAATGATTGGAAGTTTAGTGAGAAATATAGCGCCGAGGATTATTAAAATGAGCGGTGCAGCAGCCTGTCTGATATACATCCGGGCTAATATGAATGCACTGCAGGCAATTTCAGTGATAGCTACAAGGAATAATACTGATTCTGGAAATGGAAGCCCAAGACTCATAAACGTTGCTTTAAAATCACTTACAACAAGCTTGAGAACCCCGGATGTCAAAAATACATAACCGACAGCATAGCAAATAATGTCAGATATACGCATTAGGCGCATTGTAAATCACTCCAGTTGATATGATATCTAATACATATGCAACTCATCGGACAACCTTGACAATCATTTTCCAGATTGAAATTTCACGTTATCCCGCAATAAAGGACAGTAAGCCGTCAAAATACACCGGCTAACTGTCCTTAAATGTCCGATTCTGTTCAACTAACAATCAGTGGGGAAAAAAAGCTCCCCACTGATTGAAGTTTCACTTTATCCCCAAAATTCTGTGGATAGTTTGTGGATAACGTGTTGATTTGATGTGAAAAAGAGATTAATTTGTTAAACTGGAGGGGACAGCATGATACGGTTGAATTAGATTAGATGGAGGTGTGGGAATGGAGCGTTTGAGTGAAGCGCAAATTGAAAAAGAGTTGGAGAATTTGCCTGACTGGAAGCGGCTGGATGAAAAGTGGATCGGAAGACGGTACCGGTTCAAGGATTTCTTAAATGGGGTGCGTTTTGTAGATAAAGTGGCTGAGTATGCCGAAAGCAAGCAGCACCATCCGTTTATTTCAATTGATTACAAAATCGTCACGATGAAAATATCCTCTTGGCAGATGAAGGGGCTGACAGATTTGGACTTTGAAATGGTTCGTCATTTTGATGAGTTGTATGAACAAGGTGAGAAATAGAAAAATGCGGGCCGATCATCACCCGCATTTTCTTATTCCTGCTTTTTCTGATCCTTCCATTCGTGGGCTAGCATGCCATAAACGATGTGGTCGACATAATGATCATGAAGCCACTCTGCCTGACGAATTTGTCCTTCCTGAATAAAACCGAGCCGTTCAGGGATAGCCCGGCTTTTTTGATTGGCGTATGCAGCACGTATTTCAATCCGATTTAATTCCAGCGAATAAACGGCATAGTCAATTAAACCGCGTACGGCACGGGTCATAATACCTTTTCCTTCATACCCGGTTCCGAGCCAATAGCCAATATGACCAATGCCATTTGTCCAATCAAAAAAATTAAATCCTGCAACACCAGTGAGTTCACCCTTATATAAAATGCCCGCCGTAAGCCCCTTCCTGTCGGCAAACTGTTTTAAGACGGAATCGATAAACGCCTTGGAATCTTCGGGTGATTTGGTATGATCAACCCAGACCAGCCATTGCCGTAACGTTTCTCTTGATTCATCCGTCAGCTGGAATAATGGAGCCGCATCGTTGATTTCCAGGTGTTTCAAAGCAATTTCATCATCAATCACAAACAAAAACATATCATGCGCCTCCCAATTACAAAGTTGGGAGTTATTTTATCACATTCAGAAACGTAATCAAGAAATAATTTAGAGGATTAGCAAACGAGCTTGCCCCTCAGCAAAATGTCTCCTGCTAATCCTCTAATCGTCCGTTGTATTTAATTCAAATTAATAGCCCCTTTTTCCAGATAAAATTTAATAACCAACTTCAATCGCTGCGTTGACAATGTACATCAGATCGTTTTCATCATTTTCTTTATCAAGCATAATGCCGCTTGATGTTGCCATGCCACCGTCAGTTACATCGACGGTAACCGAGCCGTATGGCACTGCATCTTTGACCTGTTCGTTATCCAGTTTATCACGGTCGAGCGGGACTGCCAGACGAACATTAACCTTCATGTTATCAATATCCTCACCGGGGAGGCTCTTTTCAATTCCTGGCATTGAATTGGTTAAAACCGCATCTTCTACAGCACGAACTGAAGCTTTTGTGACGTCTTGACCGTGTACATCGATACCGCTGCCTGTTTGAATGAAGAGAATCTGTTCCATGAATAGGATGCTCCTTTTAACGAGATACTTTTTTATTCACTTTCCCGATGTCGATCATTCTAAAACATTGTGCTGACGTTGAAACATTTGAAGTCAAACCTCGTATAAGCGAAAATGGAACTAAATTCAGGGAAGGGTGAGTTAATGAAAATCGAGCTTAACGGCAATACACTTGAACTGATGACAGGAGATATCACCCAGCAGGAAACTGATGTCATAGTGAATGCCGCCAATGGCACGCTGATGGGGGGCGGTGGCGTTGATGGCGCAATACACCGGGCAGCTGGTAAGGATCTCTTGAAAGAATGCAAACAAGTAAGAGAAAAACAGCTTAATGGCGAAAAACTGCCGACTGGAAAGGCTGTTTTGACACGTGGTCACAATCTCCCGGCGAGCTACGTCATCCATACAGTCGGACCGGTATGGAATGAACGTGTTAATAATCAGGAAGAGCAGCTGGCTGATTGCTATCGGAATGCCCTGAAAATTGCATCCGGAGAGGAAGCGTCAAGTATTGCTTTTCCTTCCATTTCAACCGGTGTTTACAGTTTTCCAATTGAACTGGCTGCCGAGACAGCTATTAAAACCATTGCCGATTTTTTATCTGATCATCATTTTGGTCACGTCACGATCGTTTTGTTTTCAGACAATGATTACGAAGCTTATGCCGCAGCATTAAAATCGTTCACAAATGATTAATTTTTCCTTTAAACAGCTTGATAAAATGTTTAGAATTCGCGTGGAAGTTTATGAGAATTCATGATAAGATTGACGTATTAAAAAACACTAGAGGAGATAATCAGGATGAAGCTTTGGATGCGCAAACTTGCTGTAGCATTGGTTGCGGTTGTGACACTCGGTATATATATTCCGGAGATTGACATTGAAGCAGACGCTGAACAAAGCAATGAAACAGCTGAAGCAGATCAGCCTGATAAAACAGGCACGCATAAACGGGAACCTATACCCGAGCTGAATGACGAAACTGAAGAGGTCATAACAGAACATCTTGAAGACGACCCGATGGTTGCTTTGCACACAAAAGCTGTCGAACAAACAATGGTAAAAATGGGTCCGAGGATTGCGCCAAAAGTTGAAGATGACTTTCAGACGGTCATTTTGCCTAGAATTGAAGACGCCATTCAGATGATAACAAAGGATATCGCTGAAGATGATTTTCAGTACTTAACCATTACTGAACAGCCGTCTGATGGGGTTGGTGAGCGTATTTTTAATATTTACGACGAACGGAGCGGGACAGAGATTGCCAGATTTGATGTCAGGCGCGAGAACCGTCCTTTAGAAGGCTACTGGTTTAATTTTCATTACCATATTAAGAATGACGGGTTTGAAAACCATCATGATATTGGAGAAATTTACTGGGATAAGAATACCCCGCCGAAGTGGATGTCTTAATGTAAGAGCCTGGTCCTGCACCAGGTTTTTTTTATAAGTTGGGTGAATCAAGCTGTAGTATGATAAAATAATAAGTACGGAAGTGGTGACGGCCGTGCCGTTAGT
Source organism: Lentibacillus persicus (assembly GCF_900112705.1). GTDB lineage: Bacteria > Bacillota > Bacilli > Bacillales > Amphibacillaceae > Lentibacillus > Lentibacillus persicus. Next base: position 221,229 of record NZ_FOMR01000003.1, on the reverse strand, counting down.
AAACAAAACAGGAGTTTACCATATGTCTGAAGAAAACATCACACGCATCCATTTGGATGATAAAGAATACATACTGATTGGCACAGCACATGTATCAAAAAGCAGTGCCGAACAGGTTAAAGAAGTAATTGAAGCTGAAGCACCGGATGCTGTCTGCGTCGAGCTCGATCAGCAGCGGTATAAGTCTGTCACGGAAGGCAGCAAATGGCGTGACATGGACATTTTCCAGGTCATTAAAGAGAAAAAAGCGACTTTATTGCTGATGAACTTGGCAATTTCATCGTTTCAAAAACGCATGGCCAAGCAATTCGGCATTGAAGCCGGACAGGAAATGATTCAAGGGATTGAATCAGCCAAAGAAACTGACGCGGCACTTGTACTGGCAGATCGTGATATTCAAATCACTTTCTCCCGCATTTGGGGAAATCTTGGTTTTAAAGGTAAGGCGATGCTGCTGATGCAGGTGATCGGCAGTATTTTCAGTAAGGAAACCATTTCGGAAGAAGAATTGGAAAAGCTCAAGTCAAAAGACATGCTCGACAGTATGCTGGAAGAGTTTACCGAGCATTTTCCTAGGTTGAAGAAACCCTTGATTGACGAGCGTGACCAGTATCTCTCTCAAAAGATAAAAGATGCACCGGGGGAAAAAATTGTTGCTGTGCTGGGTGCTGCGCATGTGCCTGGTATTACGAAGGAAATTCATAAGGAACAAAGTCTGAAGCAGCTAAATGAACGGCCTCCTAAATCAAAGGTGCCTAAAATCATAGCCTGGTCGATTCCGATCTTAATTATCTCCATAATCGCCTATACTTTCTTTAACAACCCATCTGCGGGGTGGCAGCAAACCGTTAGCTGGATTTTGTGGAATGGAAGTCTGTCAGCAGTTGGGACGGCCATCGCACTTGGCCATCCGCTGACCATATTGACCGCTTTTCTGGCTGCCCCGATATCTTCGCTGAACCCGTTGATTGCTGCGGGCTGGTTTGCCGGTATTGTCCAGGCTTTTATCCGCAAACCGCACGTTGGTGATTTTGAAGAATTATCCGAAGATGTCCATAGTGTGAAAGGTTTCTGGCATAATAAGGTGACACGTATTCTTCTGATTGTCGTTTTTGCCAATATCGGAAGCTCAATAGGAACGTTTATCGGTGGTGCCGATGTTATTCGTGTCTTCTTGGAAAATCTGTAATCGCTCAGGAGGAAATATCATATGAGAGTGATTGCTGAACAGCCGTATGTTAAAGTCGAACGGTATATTGCCCTTACAGGCAAACATTATATTGAGGATGATCGCACGTTATATTTGTGTACTGATCGTATCCTCAGCAAATATCATGAATTTCCGCTTGAAATTGTCTGGGATGTGTCGTATCGTCGTGTCGGGCCGCGGGGTGGACTGCTTTATCTGCACACAAAAAAAGGCGTCAATGTCTATACGGTTAAAGAATCGCCTGAACAGTTTATTGAAGCCTTTCGCAATGTTAAATAAAGGTATATCAGAGGTTGGGACATTAGCATTTTCCTTTGCAGAAATGTAGAGATGCTTTTGTCCCAACCTTTTTTAATCTTATTCTTTCAGTTTCAATCCGATAAATTTCCGTTCGGTCATGCCTTCTACGGCGTATTTTACACCTTCTTTGCCGACGCCGCTTTGTTTGACGCCTCCATACGGATGATTGTCCTGACGGTAGGTTGAAATTTCATTAATCCATACGCCCCCCATTTCGAGCTTATCTGCCACTCGGAATGCGCGGTCGATATTGTTGGTAAATACCCCCGCCTGAAGACCGTAAATTGAATCGTTCGCATAACTCACTACATCGTCTTCCGTGTCAAAGGGAATAACCGAAACAATTGGGGCGAACACTTCTTCAGCAATGATTTTCATATTGCTTTTAACGTCCGTCATGATGGTCGGCTGCAGCATTGTGCCATTCCGCTGGCCGCCTGCTGCCACGATAGCGCCATTTTCAGCCGCATCATCAATCCATTTTTTAGCCCGCTCAGCTTCCTCTTCGCTGATCATAGGGCCGATATCGGTTTCCTCAGATGCGGGATTACCGATTGTCAGTTCTTCTGTCGCCTTGATATATTCTTTTAAAAAGTTGTCATAGACGGGCTTCTGAACATAAATGCGCTGTGCCGAGATGCAAACCTGACCTGAAAAAGCAAATGCCCCCTTGACCAGCTTCGTGACAGCTTCATCAATATCGCCATCATCAAATATAATATTAGGTGAATTGGAGCCGAGTTCGAGCGTCACGTCCTTAAAGCCGGCTGATTCTTTAATCGACCGCCCGACCGGCAGACTTCCGGTAAATGATATTTTGTGCACTTTATCATGGGTCACCAGCTTTTCACCAATCTCCCCTTCACCCATCAGCAGATTGAGAACACCGTCCGGAAGCCCGGCTTCATGAAAAAGTTTTGTCAGTTTATAAGCCGACACAGGTGTATTTTCCGCGGGTTTAAAAATAACTGTATTTCCCGCTGCTATGGCAGGCGCAATTTTATGGAGCGACAAGTTTAATGGAAAATTGAACGGTGTGATGGCTGCGATAACACCAAGGGGGACATGTTTAACGAGCCCCAGGCGTCCGTCGCCATCAATTGCCGCATCCATTGGCACCACTTCGCCGCTGATATGTTTGGCTTCTTCAGAGGCGAACCGGAGAACTTGAATCGATCGCTGCACTTCCCCGCGGCTGAAAAAAATGGGCTTGCCGGCTTCCTTCATAATTGTTTCAGCAAATTCCTCCGCCCGCTCCTCCATTAAGTCTGCGGTTTTTCGGAGGATGTCTGACCGTGTATGGGCAGGCATTTCTTTCATCGTGTTATGAAACGTATCGAATGCGCCGTTAACAGCCTGCTCAAGTTCATTGTTTGCAGCAAGGGCGATTTCTGCCACTACGTCGTCATTATACGGGTTTCTGACTGTTAGTGAATTACTGCTTGTGTTAATGACGTTACCATTAATAATTGAGCCTATCATGCACTATGGCCTCCTTTCCAACCTTTAGCAAATAATGTCTCCAAGTTTTTCGGTTAATTTCATGTTTTCGCTGTAATCTACCGGACAATCAATGAAAACTGGCTCGTTGCCATTAGCGGCCTTTTCCAGCGCAGGTTTCAACTCCTCGGCTTTTGTGATGCTCACCACGTCAAACCCATATGAAGCCGCGAGCTGTTCATAGTCCGGATTGCCAAATTTAATATATGATGCGTTTTCAAATTTCTTTAATTGATGCCATTCGATGAGTCCATAGCCATCATCCCGCCACATCAGAACAATAATCGGGAGACCGAGCCGTTTGGCAGTTTCCAATTCGGCTCCGGTCATTTGAAAAGAGCCGTCACCGCAAACAGCGACAATATTACGTTCAGGGTTAACCATTTTAGCCGCAATAGCACTCGGAACGGCTACCCCCATTGACGCTAAGCCATTTGAAATGAGGCATGTATTTGGCTGATAAGTGTGATACATACGGGCCATCCACATTTTATGAGCGCCCACGTCTGAGATGACGATATCATCTTCCTTTAGTACAGCGCGCAAGTCTGAAATAATCTTTTGCGGTTTCATAGGAAAGTTCCCGTCATTCTGAAATATTTCAAGTTCATTGAGTGCCTGTTTTCTAACGTTGGCAACCCATGAGTTGTCACGGTTGTTACTGACGAGGTTTTCCCTGAGCTGCTGCAGATTAGTTTGTAAATCACCAATTATATTATATGCGACAGGATAATTGGCATCGGTTTCGGCCTCGGCTGTATCAATGTGAATGATTGGTGTGTTGCTTCTGTTCCAGTTTTTTGGCGGATATTCTGCCATATCAAACCCGATGGTTAAAATCAAATCCGCTTCATTGAACCCGCATGTAATGTAATCATTGCCCCCTATTCCTGCCGTCAGGAGGCTCAGATCGTCTTCCCAGGAAATTGCACCTTTGCCCATAAAGGAATGTACAACGGGGATTTGTGTGTGCTGGACAAATGCCCTGAATTCTTCTGTCGCCTGTTGACGGCTGATACCATTACCTGCAAGGATAAGCGGGTGTTTTGCATTATCGATTAGTTTCACCGCTTGCTTTATAATACGTTCGTTTGCTTGCGTATGCGGGAGTTGATTAGGTGTGAGCGGTGTCGTTTCATCAACTTCAATACCGGCGATATCTTCGGGCAAATCGATATGTGTTGCCCCCCACTTTTCCTGTCCGGCCACCTGAAATGCTTTGCGGACAACTTCGGGTGTTATTTTGGCGGATTTTATTTGAGCATTCCACTTGGTGACCGGTTCATACATATTAATCAGATCATAATACTGATGAGAAATTTTATGCTGGCGGTCCAGACCTGCCTGACCAGTGATTGCGACAAGCGGTGCCTGGTCCATATTTGCATTGGCAACACCAGTCATTAGATTGGTGGCACCAGGCCCAAGTGTTGCAAGACAGACCCCGGGAGTTCCTGTCAGACGTCCATATGTTGCTGCCATAAACGCGGCACTTGTTTCATGCCGTGTTACGATGAATTCAATCTCAGAGTGATAAAAGGCATCCATGAGATCAATATTCTCTTCTCCGGGCACCCCAAAAACATACTTTACCCCTTCTTCCTCAAGACATTTGACGAAAAGCTCTGCAACTTTCATAGCAATCATCCTTTGTAAAATTTGCTTCTAATAGCTTTAGCCAAAAGCCAGGAATTATGAATCCGAAACAAAACAAACATTTTACAGAAATCCAGTGCATAGGCTATATAAAGTCTATTATAGAAAAGCTGTCTGAAAGGTAAAAGCGGGAGAAAACCAGTTATGGAGGGAAGTAAATGAATATACTCAACAAAGTCAGAGATCACCGTGAGGAAGAACAGCGCCTTAAGTGGGAAGGGACTTTTGCAGAGTACCTTGAGATTGTGAAAGAAAAACCTGAAGTCGCGCAAACAGCTCATTCACGCGTTTATAATATGATTAAAAATTCCGGATTGACGGAAAGAAATGGCCACAAAATGTATAACTTTTTTGGCGAGGAAATTTTTGGGCTGGAGGATGCGATTGAAAAACTTGTGGAGGAATATTTTCATCCGGCAGCAAAACGGCTTGATGTCAGGAAGCGGATTTTGCTGCTGATGGGGCCGGTCAGCGGCGGGAAGTCAACGATTGTAACAATGCTGAAACGTGGGCTTGAGCAATATTCACGGACGGATGAAGGAGCGGTCTATGCCATTAAAGGTTGCCCGATGCACGAAGATCCCCTACATCTGATACCACCGCACTTGCGTGATGATTTTTATGACGAATATGGTATCCGGATTGAGGGCAGTCTGTCACCGTTGAATGCGATGCGATTGGAGAAGGAATATGACGGCAGAATTGAGGATGTCATGGTTGAGCGAATCTTTTTATCTGAGGATAAGCGAACCGGCATTGGCACATTCAGTCCCTCCGATCCGAAATCACAGGATATAGCCGATTTAACCGGCAGTATTGATTTTTCCACGATTGCACGTTATGGATCTGAATCTGACCCGCGTGCTTACCGGTTTGACGGGGAATTAAATAAAGCAAACCGCGGCATGATGGAATTTCAGGAAATGCTCAAGTGTGATGAGAAGTTTCTCTGGCACCTGCTTTCCCTTACCCAGGAAGGCAATTTTAAGGCTGGGCGTTTTGCGCTTATAAGCGCGGATGAACTGATTGTCGCGCATACGAACGAAGCAGAATACCGTTCGTTCATTGCCAATCAGAAAAACGAAGCGTTGCAATCTCGGATTATCGTCATGCCGATTCCGTATAACCTTAAAGTGACTGAGGAAGAACGCATTTATCAGAAAATGATTAATGAAAGTGATATGGCCCACGTGCATATTGCACCACATGCCCTCAGGGTAGCAGCTATTTTTTCGATTCTGACGCGGCTTGAAGAGTCGAAAAAACAAAGTGTTGATATCGTGAAAAAAATGCGTCTTTACGACGGTGACAGTGTTGAAGGCTATAATCAGGTTGATGTCGATGAGCTGCGGAAGGAATACCCTGATGAAGGGATGCGTGGAATTGATCCGCGTTATGTCATCAATCGGATTTCGTCAACGATTATCCGTAAAGAAGTGTCGTCGATCAATGCGCTCGATGTGCTGCGTTCATTGAAAGATGGACTTGAGCAGCATCCGTCAATATCCGAAGAGGATAAGGAACGCTATCTGAACTATATCGCTGTGGCACGACGTGAATATGATGAAATTGCGAAGAAGGAAGTGCAGAAGGCTTTTGTTTATTCATATGAAGAATCAGCCAAGACGCTGATGGATAATTACCTGGATAACGTGGAAGCTTATTGCAATCAGACTAAACTGCGTGATCCGCTTACGGGTGAGGAAATGAACCCGGATGAAAAATTGATGCGCTCGATTGAAGAACAGATTGGTATTTCGGAAAATGCGAAGAAAGCCTTCAGAGAGGAAATACTCATCCGAATTTCTGCTTATGCCCGCAAAGGTAAGCGCTTTGATTATAATTCACATGAACGGCTTCGGGAAGCCATTCAGAAAAAATTGTTTGCCGATTTGAAAGATGTCGTCAAAATTACGACAACATCTCAAACGCCGGATGAATCACAGCTGAAGAAAATTAATGAAGTTATTGCCCGCCTGATTGATGAGTATGGCTATAACTCTGTATCTGCCAACGAACTGCTGCGGTATGTCGGCAGCCTGCTGAACCGGTAAACAATTGAAAAATAACAAGGCTGATGGCGATCAGTCCTTGTTATTTTTTCAATAATCCGTGATGGAACAACAATCAATACGGGACGTGTCTGCATAGACTGAAGGAAAAGGATAAGGAGGGGAAAATGTGAAGGAAGAACACCAAAATTACACTGTCTCACAGGAAGATTGGTCCCTCCACCGCAAAGGCCATCAGGATCAAAAGCGTCATATGGATAAAGTAAAGGACGCGATTCGCAATAATCTGCCTGATCTTATCAGCGAAGAGAATATTATTATGTCAAACGGCCGGGATGTCATAAAAATCCCAATCCGCTCATTGGATGAATACAAAATCCGCTATAACTATAATAAATCAAAACATGTCGGGCAGGGCGACGGTGACAGCGAAGTCGGCGATGTCATCGCACGTGACCCGAACGGTGGGGAAAAAAGCGGTCAAGGCCGGGGAAAAAAAGCCGGTGAAGATCCGGGAAGCGATTATTATGAAGCGGAAGTATCACTGGCAGAACTTGAAGAAGTGTTATTTAAAGAGCTTGAGCTGCCCGATTTGAAACAGAAAGAAGAAGCGGAAGTTACCACTGAAAAAGTCGAATTTAATGACGTCCGCAAAAAAGGACTTATGGGCAATGTCGATAAAAAGCGGACCATTTTAACGGCGCTTAAACGCAATGCCATCAAAGGCGAACCTCAAATTACACCGATTCATAACGATGATTTACGTTTCAAGACATGGAACGATGTCGTTAATCCGGAGTCAAAGGCAGTCATCCTTGCAATGATGGATACAAGTGCATCGATGGGGAATTTTGAAAAATATCTTGCCCGGAGTTTCTTTTTCTGGATGATGAAATTTTTACGGTCCAAGTACGAAAGTGTGGAAATTGCTTTTATCTCGCATCATACCGAGGCAAAGGTTGTCTCTGAAGAGGCGTTTTTCTCAAAAGGTGAAAGCGGCGGAACAATCTGTTCATCAGCATATGAGAAGGCACTGGAACTTATAGCGGAAGATTACCAGCCGTCACGGTACAATATTTACCCGTTTCACTTTTCAGACGGTGAGAACATCACATCCGATAACCCAAGGTGCATCAGCCTTGTAAACGAAATTATGGATGTTTCGAATATGTTCGGCTATGCCGAAGTTAATATGTATCAGCGTCAGTCAACGCTGATGCGGGCGTACCGGGAGTTTGATAACCCGAAATTCCGTCATTATATTTTAAAAGGCAAGGAAGATGTGTATCACGCATTAAAAACGTTTTTTCATAAACAGACAGCAACTGTATAAAGCCTCCGCTCCCTGCGGAGGTTTTTTCATTTAATGGTGCTTTCAGTTGATCTACAGCGATTATCGGTAAAACTACAGCGGTTTCTGCTCGAACTATAGCGATTATCGGCCGATCTACAGCGATTCCAGCCAAATCTACAGCGCAGCTTCCTCCCTTTCACCAATTCACGCTTTCTCAATCTTATACACACCACGGGAAGTGCTCACCAGAAAGTGCTGACCGTCAAACTCATACAGCGTATTGTCTTCGAGTGGGATTTCATAGACAGATGATGGCAGCGGCTGAGAGCTTGCGGCATCGGTTTTCATCGTCCCTTCGCCGTTCAGATTTAATGCATGCATCGGTTCGTAATCATCCAGACGCCGGGTATTACGGGCGTATGAAGTATCTTGAAGCACCATTGAGGTTTCATCCAAATCGTCTAATTCATGCTTGGAGATTTTAATGACCTCTCCATGCCATTGCTGCAGTAATTCATTGAACTCTTCCACTGTTAAAAATTGCACGTCCATATTCAACCCTCCTGTCTATAGGATGAGCAGGATTAAAAGGAGCATGCAGAAAGGATCGGTGGTAATTTTTACAGCGCGTTAACACAAAAAACTGCCTCAAATTTTTGAGACAGTTTTAGTTCTTATATAACACCTTGTTCAGTCATGGCATCGGCAACTTTAATAAAACCGGCAATATTTGCACCGGTGACAAGATTGCCCGGCACACCGTATTCTGCTGCTGCCTTCATGCTGTTTTGATAAATATCTTTCATAATTTCCTGAAGGCGGCTATCAACTTTTTCAAACGACCATGCTATTTTACTGCTGTTTTGTGCCATTTCCAATGAGGAAACAGCTACACCGCCAGCGTTTGCCGCTTTTGCGGGAGCAAATAAAATATCGTTTTCCAGAAATAAGTTTACAGCTTCATTAGACGATGGCATGTTTGCTCCTTCGCCTACTGCTTTCACGCCATTATTAAGCATCGTTTTGGCAGTTTCTTCATTAATTTCATTTTGCGTTGCACACGGCAATGCGATATCACACGGAAGTGAAAAGATTTGTGTGCAGTCTTCAAAGTATTCTGCGTTGGGATGCTTTTCGGTGTACTCACTGATTCGCTCATTGCCTGTTTCCTTCAGTTCTTTGACGGTATCCAGGTTAATGCCATTTTCATCATAGATATAACCGTCTGAATCACTGCAGGCAACAACGCGCGCTCCGAATTCCATTGCTTTTTCCATTGCATAAATGGATACGTTCCCGGAACCTGAAACAATGACGGTTTTGTCTTTAAAGTCAAGGCCATTGTCTTTTAGCATTTCCTGAACAAAATATACGAGGCCATAGCCTGTTGCTTCTGTCCGTGCCAGGCTGCCGCCATATCCAATCCCTTTCCCGGTCAGAACCCCGGCTTCAAATGCGCCGCGCAGTTTTTTGTACTGCCCGAACAGATAGCCTATTTCTTTTGAGTTGACCCCGACGTCGCCGGCCGGCACATCCGTTTCAGGGCCGATATGCTGATACAATTCCGTCATAAAACTTTGACAGAAGCGCATAATTTCCATATCCGATTTGCCTTTTGGATCGAAATCCGATCCGCCTTTTCCACCGCCAATTTGCTGCCCGGTCAACGAATTTTTAAAGATTTGCTCAAACCCTAAAAACTTAACGATACTGGCATTCACGGAAGGATGAAAACGCAAACCGCCCTTGTACGGACCAAGCGCACTGTTAAACTGAACACGAAAGCCGCGGTTTACTTGTACCTTTCCTTGATCATCGACCCAAGGCACACGGAAAGTAATGATTTTTTCCGGTTCCAGAAGTCGTTCAAGTATGCCGGAATTCATGTATTTAGGCTGGCGGGCTATTACTGGGACGAGGGAATCGACTATTTCTTTAACAGCCTGCAGAAATTCAGTTTCGTGAGGATTGCGCTGTGCAGTGGCGTTATAGACATTCGTCACATATTGCTTTGCCTTCTGTTTGTCAGATTGTAAAGTTGCGTCTATCGTACTCATCGGTCATCCCCTTTTTGTTAATTTTGTGCACTTAAAATGACAAGCGATAATACCATTTTATATGAAAAAAACGCTAAAAACAAGAATACAGAATATTTTTAAATGACCCAACTATTTGTAAGCGCTTTAATTGGTTGGTGTTAAAAGGGTGAATAATTCCATGACAACTTTGTGAATAACCACAAGGCCTTCGTTACAATCATAGTTTTTTCTTACAGGGAATGTTTAATGTGTTTTATCCTAAAATTACTCAGCTTTTAATTTTAATATCTGTTTTATGGTCAAATTTACCCTGCTTGTGTCATAGGTTATAAAAAGATCACTTGGAGGGATCAATTTTGACAGAGACACAAAAACTTAATCGAGCCATTGATGAAATCACGGAGATAGCAACCGGATTCGGACTTGATTTTTTTCCAATGCGTTATGAAGTCTGCCCTGCTGATATTATTTATACATTTGGTGCCTATGGCATGCCGACGCGCTTTTCGCATTGGAGTTTTGGCAAGCAATTCCATAAAATGAAGCTGCACTATGATCTTGGCTTAAGCCAGATTTATGAGCTCGTCATCAACTCCAATCCTTGCTATGCCTTTCTGCTTGATACAAATAGTCTTATCCAAAATAAGCTGATTATTGCACATGTCCTCGCTCATTGTGATTTCTTTAAAAATAATATGCGATTTTCCAATACGCGCCGCGATATGGTGGAAAGTATGACCGCCACAGCAGAACGGATCGAACGGTATGAGATGATTTATGGGCGTGAAGAAGTTGAAAACTTTCTCGATGCAGTGTTATCGATTCAGGAGCATATCGATCCTTCGTTGATACGGCCGACGCTCTCAGCTGATGCGAATAATGAAGTGGAACAAGAACTTGCTAAGCCAAAAACGCCCTATGATGATTTGTGGAAATTGGATGGAAATGAACAGACCACTAAGCCAAGGCTTGTGAAAAAGCGCGATCAAATCTTCCCTGCCAAGCCGGAAAAGGATTTGCTGTTATTTATTGAGGAGCATAGTCGTGAGCTGGAAAACTGGCAGCGGGACATCTTAACAATGATGCGTGAGGAAATGCTCTATTTTTGGCCGCAGCTTGAGACTAAAATTATGAACGAAGGATGGGCCTCGTTCTGGCATCAGCGTATTTTGCGGGAGTTAAATCTGACGTCGGATGAAGCGATTGAGTTTGCGTCATTAAATGCGAGTGTGGTGCAGCCATCAAAACACCAGATTAACCCCTATTATTTGGGTGTGAAAATCTTTGAAGATATTGAAAAGCGGTTTGATAACCCGACTGATGAGATGAAGAAGATGGGTGCTGAGCCGAATGCAGGAAGGGAAAAAATCTTTGAAGTCCGGGAAATCGAGTCTGATCAGTCATTCATTCGAAACTATTTAACCAAGGAGCTTGTGAACCGGGAAGATATGTACTTATTTGAGAAACAAGGCAGTGACTATACGATCACGGATAAAGATTATGAGAATGTTCGGGATCAGCTGATTTCACAACGTGTCAACGGCGGCTTTCCGTACATTACCGTTGAGAACGGCGATTACAAACGAAACGGCGAGTTATATTTAAAACACGGCTATGAAGGCATCGAACTCGACTTGCACTATCTCGAAAACGTCCTTCCCTATATTTATCAATTATGGGGCCGCAACGTTCACATCGAAACCGTCGTCGACGACAAACCCGTATTATTCTCACATAAAGGGGGACAAGGGGACGTGAAATCTGTCCCCCTCCGCTAATCCCCGCATTAGGCAGCCAGGAGTTCGTTAATTGAAATCAACCGGGACGCTGATCACGTCCCCCTGTCCCGTTGTTTCGCTTTCTCGTTTAATTGCATAGGCTGTTATCAATAGCCATAAGGGATGTGATTCAATGGGACTTTTCATCAATCAACATGAACACCCATATGTCTTTAAAAACAGCGGCAAAATTCTTGAGCCGAACCAGGGGTATTTTCACAAAGATAATTTTCAGGAGATGCTTAATGACCAGAAGGCAATCAATCAAAAACTCGCCGATGCATTTCAGGAAGTGAAACAACTGCATCACCGCCAGCAACAAGTCAACGCGGGCAAATGGAAACATGTAAGCGATGAGCTTCGCGCTATCAGGAAGCGCGAAGAGAAACATGACGTATTTGAAGATGAGGTAATGAAACAGCTTGCAAAGCTCGCTCGTAACGGCACGCAACTGCAGCAGTTAGTTGAAAAGGAAGACATTATGAAAAAAGATGTGGCTGACAGAGTTGAATCGTTGAACGAATCGAGCATGGAAATCATGGAACAGTTGAGAACGTATGATGCAGCCAACACGAAGCTGATAGATGAAATGAATGCGCTCGCCGAAAGAAATAAAGAAATGGCCGAACAAATCGATAAACAGGACCAGGCCCAGAAAAATACGCTCGAGCGACTTGAGAATCAGGAAGCATTAATGGAAAAAGTCCACCGTCAGATAAGCGAATTCCGGGCGATCCTGTTTGAGCGAAGCAGCTATATTGCTGAAAAAATCGAGGACAGTTACAATTTGACCTCTTCATATGTCTATAAACTGATGAAAAGCTCTGATCAGCCTCTGACGTGGTACGTGGACCAGAAAAAAGCAGGAAACGAGAAGCGGGACTGAAACATGATGGCGATACTTCGATGGTATCGTCATTTTTGTTGGCAAATGTCCTTTTTGCCGGTTTGAGTCTGACACTAAGCCCTTGATGTATGTTTATTGCCCTATAGATTTGTTAAACTGAAAAAAATAAACCGAAAAGGGTGACCGCCATTGAACATATCCATTATTGCTGTGGGAAAGCTTAAAGAAAAATACTTGAAGCAGGGTATTGAGGAATATCTGAAGCGGCTTGGCCCGTATGCGAAAGTCCAAGTCAAGGAAGTTTCGGATGAAAAGGCGCCGGATAATATGAGTGAGGCTGAGATAAAAGACGTTAAACAGAAGGAAGGCGAGCGGATTCTTTCTCACATCAGTCAGGACGCCTATGTCATCACGCTCGAAATCGACGGAAAAATGCTGACATCAGAAAAATTTGCTGCCAAACTGGATGAGCTGGCAACGTACGGTAAAAGCAAAGTAGCTTTTGTCATCGGCGGATCGGTCGGTATGAGCGAAGACGTTCAGAAGCGCAGTGACCTGGCATTGTCCTTTTCCAAGCTGACATTCCCGCACCAAATGATGCGAATGATCTTGTTGGAGCAAGTTTACCGGGCGTTTCGCATTATGCGCGGAGAACCGTACCATAAATAAAATCACTGAAAAACGAAAGGTTGTTTCTGCTTTTGATGTTGGAAGCATTCTTTTCACTGTGTCATTACATAGCGATATTTTTTGGTAAAAATGTTTTGTGAATAACTGCAGCATTCATCTGAAACAAGCAATATAGCGGGTCGAATCCGACTCACCCGCTATACCCTCCTTTTCTATTTTTTCTTTTCATATCGGTAGAAGGTGGCAGTTGTTTTGCATAAGACATCGTCGTTTTCATTTTTTATTTCACATTCAATAAAGGATATTTTGTAACCTTCCTTGCTATAGCGAGCAGTTGCGAAAATATTTCCTGACGACACTGCTTTGAAATACGTTGTATTCATATCCAATGTGACGTATGGTGCGTCTTTATAATGAAAATTTAAATGCCCCATCGCTGTATCCGCGATAAATGAAAACACACCACCATGCACGATACCAGTCGGATTGAGCATCAAGTCATTAATCGGACATGTTATCGTACACGTTCGCTCTTCCTCATTATAATCGAAATCAAATTGAAAAAATTTAAACAAAAAGATATTTTCCGGTTTGTGTTCATATGTATCATAGGCCTGTTCTGCCAAGGCCATAAAGTCTTGTTTATCTATTTTTCTCACCACCTGATTAATATAGTTTCTTATATCGTAACATAATATTTTGAAATAATAATCAGTAGAAACGACTGCTTGTCGAATATTCCAGTCTATTATTGTCGATATTCCCCGGGAAATAATTTTTTAGAGCGAAAATTACCGACACATGAAGTAAAAACAATTATTAAAATGTGTTTTTAAAGCTTGTAATATTTTTCTGTCAATTGGATATATCTTGTAAATAACTCTTAACTCTCCTGTAACCACAAACCTTGTTGCGCCGTGTTAGGATAAGTTTTGTGAGAAATTAAAGGAGGGAACTACCTATGAAGAAATTGGTAGCTTCAATTGCTACAGGTGTTTTTCTTGCTGGCGCTACAGTAACCACGGCATCTGCAGCGGAGTACGAAGTTGAAAAAGGTGATACCCTTTGGGGAATCGCAAAGGAAAAGGATACGACAGTTGAGGAACTAGTTGAAATAAACGACTTAAATACAACAACAATTCAGCCAAAACAAACATTATACCTCGATGAATTATACACAGTTGAGAAAGGTGATACATTATTCGGCATTAGTAAGGAAAACGATGTGTCGGTCAATGAACTGAAGAAATGGAATAACTTAAATTCAGATATCATTGTCGTTGGCCAAGAGCTGGACTTGAATGGTGCTAACATAGAACAAAACGAAAACGCGTCAGCTTCTGAACCGTCTGAAAGTTCATCCAACAAATCCAGTCAATCTGAAGCATCAGCTGAACCGGAAACATCAAGTGAACCGGCACAAACAGCCAGCAGCAATGATTCTAACGAAGCGTCCGCTGCAGAAGCATCTTCTTCACAGAACGATCCGGAAGGCAAGACTGTGACAGTATCAGCAACGGCTTATACCGCTGACTGCGCTGGTTGCTCAGGCGTGACAGCAACTGGTGTTGACCTGAACGCCAATCCAAACAAAAAAGTAATCGCAGTTGACCCGAACGTTATCCCATTGGGTTCAAAAGTTCACGTTGAAGGTTATGGCACAGCGATTGCAGCAGATACAGGCGGCGCGATTAACGGCAACAAAATTGACGTTCATGTCCCGACAAAAGACGAAGCATACAGCTGGGGCGTCCGCACAGTCGACGTTACAATCGTTGACTAATCAATGCGGGCAATAACACTTTAATAATTATAATAAGAAGCGTGGTAGGGCCAATAAAAATGGCGTAAATACCACGCTTCTTATTTTGGGTGTTTCTTTCAGGTTCCGGATGACTGGTCAATTTTAAAAATAAGAAAATATTTTATTCTCCAGTTAATAATGATACACTATAATGTGAATATATAAATTCAGAAAAGATGGGCGGCGGGAATTTGCGTCCTTTTTGCATGTGACGCCTTGATAAGAGCGCTTTCATCCTTTCTGCAAACTTAATGGGTAAGGGATGGGGAAAAATGAGCAACAAACAAATGACATCAGACGTAATCCTGATCGGCGCAGGCATCATGAGTGCGACGTTGGGATCCCTTTTAAAAGAACTTGCACCAGACATGAACATCACCGTTTTTGAAAAGCTTCAAAGCGCTGGTGCGGAAAGCTCGAACGTATGGAATAATGCCGGGACAGGCCACTCAGCGTTATGCGAGCTTAACTACACACCTGAAATGCCGGACGGATCGATTGATATCACAAAGGCATTAAACATTAACGAAAAGTTTCAGGAGTCAAGGCAGTTTTGGTCCCACCTTGTAAATAGCGGACAGATTGATAATCCTGAAGAATTCATTCGACCGCTTCCCCATATGAGCTTTGTTCAAGGGGAAGATAATGTTGCGTTCTTGAAGAAACGGTTTGAAAAACTGACAGCGAATCGTTTGTTTGAAGGAATGGAATTTTCCGATGACCCAAAAAAGTTAGAAGAGTGGATTCCACTCGTTATGAGGGACCGCGATGTTGAGGAGCCAATTGCGGCGACTAAAATCGATACAGGCACTGATATCAATTTTGGTGTGCTGACAAGTAAATTGCTGTCCCGTCTCGAAGAACAAAATGTTAACATTCATTACAATCATTTGGTTGAGGACATTCAGCGCACTGAAGACGGCAAGTGGGAAGTCAAGGTTCAAAACTATGAAGATAATACCCTTGAGTATCACACCGCGAAATTTGTCTTTATCGGCGGTGGCGGCGGCGCTTTGCCATTGCTGCAAAAAACAGGCATACCGGAAAGCAAGCACGTGGGCGGCTTTCCTGTAAGTGGTCTGTTTATGGTGTGCAACAATCCGGACGTTGTCGACCAGCATGATGCCAAAGTTTACGGCAAAGCCGAGGTCGGCGCGCCGCCTATGTCACTTCCACATTTGGATACGCGTTATATTGAAGGCGAAAGAACATTGCTGTTTGGTCCGTTTGCCGGCTTTTCACCGAAGTTTTTGAAAACCGGGTCAAACTTGGATTTATTGGGGACCGTCAAACCGGATAACGCGCTTACAATGATGGCAGCCGGCGCAAAGAATATGCAGCTGACCAGATTTTTGGTCCGTCAGCTGATGCTCTCAAAAGAACAGCGCATGGAAGAGGTGCGGAAGTTTATTCCTGATGCCAAGAGCGAAGATTGGGAGCTCGTAACCGCGGGCCAGCGCGTACAGGTTATCAAAGATACTGAAAAGGGCGGCCGTGGCACGCTTCAGTTTGGCACAGAGGTTGTCAATTCTGAAGACGGTACAATTGCCGCACTGCTTGGTGCCTCACCTGGTGCTTCAACTGCTGCTTCAATCATGCTTGAAATTATCGAAAAATGTTTTCCGGAGCGTATGGATGAATGGGAACCAAAAATTAAAGAAATTATCCCGTCTTATGGTGTGTCACTGAGAGAACATCCGGAGCTTATTCGTGAGGTGCACGCCAAGACTGCTGAAACGCTCAACTTAGAATATAGAGAAGCAAGCGGCGTATAAGTTATAAAAAACGCACTTAATGGAAGCATCATTTGCCGTTTTAACGCAAATAGGTGCTTTCTTTTGTTTTATAATGCTCGAAAGGAGTTATCCACCATGAATTCAGCACAACTGTATAAACAAAAACTCAGAACAAAAGAAGAAGCCGTTGAGTATATTAAGCCGGAGACTGATATCATCACGCCAATTCTTGCTGCAGAACCGCGAGAACTAGTGAAACAGCTGACACTGCACGATGGATTGAGAGGAAACCGCCTATTCCAAATGCTCAGTTCGCATGAAGTCATTGACTCGGACCCGGAAAAACTTAAAGTCATCAGTATGTTTATGGGAGCACCGGAACGATCAGCGTTTAAAGCAGGCAAAATTGACCTCTTGCCGAACAATTTCTCAGACATTCCGAAAATCCTGCGGCAAACTGCCCGGAGACCGGTGGTTATGACAGTTGTTTCCCCTATGGACGAAGACGGTTATTTTTCACTTGGTACTAACGCCGATCATACGAGTGCCCTGATTCCGCATGCTGAAACGGTGCTGTTGGAAGTGAATGAAAACATGCCGCGCACATTCGGAGAAAATCAAGTGCATATTTCCGATGTGACGGCAGTGATTGAAAACAAGCAGCCAATCCCTGAAGCACCTGCTGTACATGCGCAATCAGAAAAGGACAAGCTTATCGGTGATGAGGTGGCAGAACTGATAGGAAATGGTGATACCCTGCAGATTGGTTTTGGGTCGATTCCGAGCGCAATTATCGATAATTTGAAACATTATCGGAACTTAAGTATTCATACGGAAATGGTACCTGAAAAAGTTATGTCATTGTACGAGAGCGGGGTTGTCACAAACGAAAATAATCCTTTCCAAAAAGGAAAAATGACGGCCACATTTGCTTTTGGCTCGCGGAAGCTGTATGATTTTATGCATGAAAACGAAGCGCTTTACATGCTGCCGGTGAATAAAACAAATCACATCGGTCATTTGCAACATGCTACGAATTTGGTGACGGTGAATGCCGGCGTTGAAGTTGATTTTCTCGGACAAGTCAACGCGGAAATGGTCGGTGGCACGTATTGGTCTTCAACAGGTGGTCAATCCGATTTTCAGGTTGCCTCGCGTCTGTCAGAAGGCGGCCGTGGTGTGATTTGCCTGCACGCTGCTGCCAAAAGTGATACGGTTTCCAAAATTGTGCCGGCACTTAGTCCGGGGACTCCTGTAACAACGTCAAAAAATGACGTGGATTATATCATCACAGAGTATGGCGTTGCACGGCTTCGCGGAAAAACCATTCGCGAGCGGACGAAGGCTTTGATTGATATTGCCCATCCGAAATTCAGAGACGAGCTAACATTTGCGGCAAAAGAAATGGGATATTTATAAACGCGTTTTGACTAATGCGATTTTCCTCCACTGTTCATTCAGCCCGCGAAAATAATAAACTGACAAAAAGTGATCTCAACCATTTTTGCTGGCATAGCACCCATATTTTCACTATTATGAAAGACACGAATCATAATTATCCAAGCAAAGGGGAGATTCACATGGTACGTGTTAATAACCAGATTATCTTAGCTGAACGACCACAAGGAATGCCCGACAGCCGGACGTTTGACTTTGTCCAAAAAGATATGGACGACATAAAGGACGGACAGATTCTGATTAAAACGCTGTATGTGTCAGTCGATCCGTATATGCGGGGGAGAATGGAAAATGTGGAATCCTATGTTGAACCGTTTAAACTGAATGATGTTATCGGAGGCGCCTCGATCGGCGAAGTCATTGAATCAAAGTCGGACCAATTTGAAATCGGGGATGTTGTTACAGGCGATTTCGGCTGGCAGACGTTCTATGCTGCTGGTGAAAATGAAGTCCGACAAATTGATCCGTCGATTGCCCCTGTCACGGCCAATTTGCATCTATTAGGCATGACCGGTTTAACCGCTTATTTTGGGCTGCAGGATATCGGCAAGCCGAAAGAAGGCGAGACCGTCGTCATTTCAGGAGCAGCGGGTGCGGTTGGCTCAACCGTCGGACAGATTGCCAAAATCAAAGGCGCTCGTGTTGTCGGCATTGCCGGCTCTGAAGAGAAAATCAGCTTCCTGAAAGACGAACTGAACTTTGATGAAGGCATCAATTACAAAACGTCCAATGATATTAAAGCGGATCTAAAAAAAGCATGCCCGGACGGTGTTGATGTGTATTTCGATAATGTCGGCGGAGATATATCAGATGCTGTGATGACACAGTTGAACAAATATGCCCGGATTCCGGTCTGTGGCGCAATTTCTTCCTATAACATGGAAGAACAGGATACGGGGCCGCGCGTCCAGCAGACCCTGATTAAGAAAAGCGCGCTGATGCAAGGTTTCATTGTCGGTAACTATTCCGATCGCTTTACAGAAGGCGCCGAGCAGCTCGGCCAATGGCTGCAAGAAGGAAGACTTACCTACCAGGAAACGATCCGCGAAGGTTTTGAAAACATTCCGGAAGCGTTCCTTGACTTGTTCCGCGGCAAGAATATCGGAAAACTGCTGGTGAAAGTCAGCGAGCGCGAGTATGGTAATCATAAATAGACGATAAAATGGGCTGGTCCAACAAAAGGATCAGTCCTGTTTTTTATTTGAGAGTTACGAGGAGGGATTTTTTAAAGAAGTTACTCCCGAATTCTAAAACTATTGATCAGCTCAGCAATCTGTTTCGGTGATTTATCCATGCCGTTAGCGAGCCAATGTTTAATCACATAAATACTTCCGCTGATGACAAAGGTGCTGGCATATTCCGAAATATCCGGGCTGATTTCGTTATTTTCCGCCCAGTTTTTGTTCAAGAAGTTACGGGTCACGTCCATAACACGTTGCTCAAATGATTGATCACCGTGACCGCTCAGAAGTGTCTGACAGATATCATGTTTGGAAACAACGTATTCAAGCAGCTTTTCGGTCATTTGCAGTGCTTCTTCTTCCTCCTCGAAATTATACTGGCTTAAGTAGGTATTTAAATCGGTGATCAGTTCTTCCTCAATATAAGCGAGCAGATCGAATTGGTCTTGATAGTGGCTGTAAAAAGTTGAACGGTTAATGTCTGCCTCGTCACAAATTTCTTTAACAGTAATGGCAGACATCTGTTTTGTTTTCAATAATGTGATCAAACTATCCTTTAAGACCATTCGGGTATACTTTTTTCGCCGGTCAAGCTTTTTGTTCATAAAATCGTCACACTTTCTTTAAGTCGTTTGGCAACATAATTTTTCGATGTGTTGGTTTTTGTACGCAAGTTATAAAACTGTTTGTTGTAAATCCAACACAGTGTCGTATATAATGATATAGTGTTTGGATGGATAATGCAAGAGAGGATGAACACCGATTGATATGACAACAGGCATTTTAAATAAACGGAAATCGATTGTCATCGCATTTCTGGTCTTATCAATTATCAGTGCGATTGTACAGTTCGGGGTGCCGGTCCAGCATGATATGGTTGAATATTTGCCGGAAGACACACCGTCAATTGAAGCAACGGAAATTATGGATGAAGAATTCAGCGGAGAAATGACGAATGCTCGGGTCATGATGAAAGATATCAGCATTCCCGACGCGCTTGGCTTCAAAGATGAGCTGAACGCGGTCGACGGGGTGTCTGAAGTCACTTGGCTCGATGACGCAATCGATATAAAAACGCCGGTTGAAATGGCAGATTCTGACACCGTTGACACATACTACAAGGATGGGAATGCGCTTTATTCCTTCCACATTGAGGAAGGGAAGGAAGTGGAAACGACGGATGCGGTTTATAATCTGATTGATGAAGAGAATGCCATGGCAGGTGAAGCCGTGAATACGGCGAGATCGCAAAAAATGACGACGCAGGAGACGATGAACGCGGCAATGATTCTTGTGCCGGTTATTATATTAATTCTTCTGATTTCGACACGGTCATGGATTGAACCAGTGTTGTTCCTGACAGCTATTGGTGTATCAATTCTAATAAATATGGGCACCAACGTCTTTATCGGCGAAATCTCATTTATTACCCAGGCGGTAGCACCGATTCTGCAGCTTGCTGTGTCACTTGACTATGCGATCTTTCTGCTGCACAGCTTTGACGATTACCGAAACGAGTTATCAGATCCACGGGAAGCGATGCAAAAGGCAATGAAGCGATCGTTCCCTGCTATCGCAGCGAGCGCTTCGACGACATTTTTCGGGTTTATGGCTTTGTCATTTATGGACTTTGGCCTTGGTGCTGATTTAGGTTTGAACCTTGTAAAAGGGATTTTGCTCAGCTTTATCAGTGTTATGGTGTTTCTGCCCGCTTTGACGCTTATGTTTTACAAGTGGATTGATAAGACACAGCATCGGCCATTTGTGCCGAACAGGTTTAATATCGGAAAGTATTTGATGAAACTGCGTATACCAGTGCTGCTCATAGTCATGGTACTGATTGTCCCGGCTTTTCCCGGTCAGAGTCAGACTGAATTTCTTTACGGGAATGGCGAGCAGCCGGAAAACACGCGCGTTGGCAGTGATACGACTGAAATCGAGCAGGTTTTTGGCAAATCGACCCCAATCGTACTGCTGGTACCTAAAGGGGACATTGGTAAAGAAGTCGAACTTGTTCAGGAACTCGATCGACTTGAAAATGTGAAGAGCACTATTTCATATGTCGAGACTGTGGGAGCCGGTATCCCACCGGAGTATCTTGATGAATCGCAGACCGATCAATTCTTTTCGGAAAATTACAGCCGGATCACGTTAAATACGACAACTGATGTGGAAGGCGATGAGGCATTTTCACTGGTGGAGGAAGTCCGCGGCACAACTGCTGATTATTACGATGATTATCATGCGCTTGGGGAAAGTGTCACCCTGTATGATATGAAAAACATTGTACAACAGGACAACACCGTGGTTAACGTGCTGACAATTATAGCGATTGCGATTGTGCTGCTTGTTACATTCCGGTCTATATCATTCCCGGTGGTGCTTCTCCTTACAATCCAGTCGGCGGTATGGATTAATTTATCGGTACCGTATTTCACCGATATACCGCTGGTTTATATTGGGTATTTGATTATCAGTACGGTTCAGCTGGCAGCGACAGTCGACTACGCTATTTTGCTGACTGAAGACTATGTTCAAAACCGGAAAGTGATGAAAGC
The DNA here is from genome assembly GCF_900112705.1 of Lentibacillus persicus. Classification (GTDB taxonomy): domain Bacteria; phylum Bacillota; class Bacilli; order Bacillales; family Amphibacillaceae; genus Lentibacillus; species Lentibacillus persicus. Next base: position 199,226 of record NZ_FOMR01000003.1, on the reverse strand, counting down.
CAAGCAAGCGATTAAGAAAACAATCAATGAGAAGGTCTTCTCGATTGGTGTTTCTGCATCAATTCTGTCGAGTGTCGGATTTATATTATGGATGACCTCAACTGATCCGATCGTGTCATCCATTGGTCTTCTGCTCGGTCGCGGGGCGCTTCTGGCATTTTTGATGGTCGTACTCTTACTCCCGGCATTACTGCTTGTTTTTGACCGGGTCATCGAGAAAACAACTTGGCAAGCAAACTTTTATAGAGGGAAGTGATGCTATGTGGCTAAAGAAAATATCAATTATCGTGATGAGTGCTGTACTCGTCTTTGGTTCCACACCGCTTGCCGCTTTAGCTGAAGATAATTCAGGCCAAACGGCGACCGAGTCCGGCAAGTATTCCGCCAAGGATGAGGCGATTTACGGCAACTTGGATGCTGGCGGCACATTAAAGGATTTGTACGTCGTCAACACATTTCACGTTACAGAGCCCGGTGAAATAACAGACCGGGGAGACTATACTGATGTACGGAATTTGAGTAACTTAAACGAGATCGAACAGTCAGGGAACAAAGTCCGCTTTCAAGCCGAGAACGAGGAATTTTATTACCAGGGCGAGATGAACAACCGGCCGCTGCCATGGAACATTGATATTACCTACATGCTCGACGGCGAAGAAGTGACGCCTGAAGAATTAATTGGTGAAAGCGGGTCTTTGGAAATTCAGATTGCCACATCCGCAAATGAAAGTGTTGACCCGGTATTTTTTGAAAATTACCTGCTGCAAATTTCACTGACGCTTGACCCATCTAAAGCCGATAATATCCAGGCGCCGGACGGCACGAAGGCAAACTCAGGCAAAGATACGCAGGTGACGTTTACCGGTATGCCCGATGAGGCTGAAGAATTTATTTTAACCGCCGAGGTAGAAAACTTTGAAATGAATCCGATTGACATATCCGGTGCACCATTTTCAATGTCGATGGAAGATCCGGATATCAGTAGAATGAAAAATGATATGCAATCACTGTCAGATGCCATCAGCGAGATCGACCAGGGCGTTGCCGGCTTAAATAACGGCATCGCCGAATTGAGTAACGGCGCGAGCGATTTGAGCAGTGGCTCGCAAGATTATCAGAGTGGAATAAACGATCTGAATGCGTCATCAAGCGAACTGGTAAATGGCTCTTCTGAAATCCGTGATGCGCTTAACGAGATGAACAAATCAGTACAAGGAAGCTCCGGCGCACCTGTTTTGAGTGAACTGGAAGCATTGCCCGGGGGACTGCGTGAATTGGCAGAAGGGTTGAGGGAATCCGCTGAAGGGTTGGATACATTAAAACAGAATTATGAGACTGCTTACGGAAGTCTGGACGAGGCATTAAATGGCATCCCGGAGAACACAGTCAGCCCTGAGCAAATTAAAGCCCTGAAAGAAAAGATTCAATCAATGGAAGACAGTGGGGCACATGAGGAAGTCGTCAACAAACTTGTTAAGTCTCATAACGCAGCCAAAAAAGCAAAAGGAACGTATAATGAAGTTAAAAAAGCATTTGGTTCTGTGACAGGTACCTTGAATGAAGTCTCAAGCGGCATCAGAGAGATGGCCAAGCAAGCTGAAACAACTGCATCTGACATCGAAAAAGGCATGGCAGCGATGGACGAAATGGAAGGTTTGACACAACTGCAGGAAGGCATAGCTTCATTGTCTTCGCAGTATCAATCATTCCATAATGGTCTTAACGATTACACAGATGGCGTCGGCAGTCTGGCATCGGCCTATGGTGAACTTAACTCCGGCATTCAGGAACTCGCCAATGGCGCTTCATCCCTGAACAGCGGGGCAAGTGAACTAAAAAACGGCACCGAAGAATTGGAAGAACAAACTAGTGACATGCCTGGGGAGATGCAGTCAGAAGTTGACGAGATGATGGATGAATATGACGCTTCCGATTTTGAACCCCAATCGTTTGTCTCAGATCAAAATGACAAAGTCGAAGTCGTTCAATTCGTCCTGAAAACTGAAGCGATTGAAGCTGAAGAGCCGGAAACCGATGACGAAACCGGCGAAGAGGAAAAAGGCTTTTGGGATAGGCTTATGGATCTGTTTCAATGATTGAGAATCGCTGTAGTTTCCAGCGGTGCGCTGTAGATGAGCGGCTAATCGCTGGAAAATATACGGGAATCGCTGCAGATTTGCCCGTAATCGCTGTAGATAGAGGAAAGTCATGTCTTAAAAGAGTAAGGCCTACCTGATTAATCAATTAGTATGTTAATATGGAAAACATATTATAGAAAGGGTGGTGTTTCAGAATGCTTGTCAAACCGGCGAAATTGAACCCCGGCGACAAAGTGGCGACTGTCAGTCCGTCATGGGGCGGCGCCGGAGAGCCTGAACTCAGGTGGCGCTATGAGCAAGGTGTGGAGCGGCTGCGTAATGTTTTTGGCCTTGAAGTAGTTGCAATGCCAAACAGTTTAAAGGGTGCTGATTATCTCTATGAGCATCCTGAAGCGCGTGCTGACGACCTGATGGAAGCTTTTCGTGATGCGAGCATCAAGGCGATTATCGCAAATATCGGCGGCAGTGAAAGCATCCGTTTGTTGCCATATATCGATTTTGACGTGATTAAAGCAAACCCCAAGATTTTCATGGGTTATTCAGATGTTACCATTCCGCATTTGTTTTGTCATAAAGCCGGGCTGTCTTCGTTTTACGGACCGGCAATCATGACTGACTTTGCCGAGAATGTGGAAATGCTGCCGTATACGGTGGACATGATTAAACGGGTATTATTTTCCAACGAGATAATCGGGGAAATTAAGCCTGCAGCGGAATGGACAAGTGAACGTTTGGAATGGGACGTTAAGAACAAATACACCCGGCGCACGCTGAAAACTAATCAGGGGTATGAAATTTTACAAGGGTCAGGTGCTGTCCGGGGCCGTTTGATCGGCGGCTGCATGGGCGTGTTGGAATTTGCCAAAGGAACAGCGATTTGGCCGGAAATGTCTTATTGGAACGACAGCATTCTGTTTTTTGAAACATCCGAAGAAAAGCCGGCTCCCGAATCCATTAAACGCTGGCTGCGCAATTACGCTGCGCAAGGGATTTTACACAAAACAAACGGCATCATCTTTGGTAAACCTCAGGATGAAACCTATTATAATGAATACAAAGACGCCATCCGGACAGTAATGAAAGAGTACAAGCTCGAGAATCTGCCGATATTGTATAATCTGAATTTCGGTCATACGGAGCCAAAAATAGTATTGCCATACGGTGCAATGGCTGAAGTAGATTGCGACCAAGGTACGTTTTCGATTTTGGAAAGCGGTGTTGAATAAGTAATTTTTGAAACCAATAACGCATGTGTACCATGGAAATGGCGCACATGCGTAATTAATAATTGAAGGCACTTTTCACACGTATTTTTCCATCCTGATATCGCTCCACATGCTGCCCTGCCAGTATGTGAATTGATGGATTCGGCCAATTTCACGGTATCCGAGCTTTTGATATAGCTTATATGCTGGTTTATTAAATTCAAACACACCTAGTTCGATACGCTGATTCCCCGCCTTTTTAATCTGTTCTTCTAATAGACAAAAACAGTTACTTCAACATGCGCAGGCCGTTCAGAATGACAAGGATTGTGCTGCCTTCATGGCCGATAACACCCAGCGGCAGATCAAGCATTTGCAAATAGTTTGTCAAAATAAGCACGACAATTACGCTTAAGGAAAAGAATATATTTTGTTTTACGATGCGGTTCATACGGTTTGAGAGTGTCATCGAGTTTGTAATGCGCTCAAGGTTGTTTTTGATAAGGACCATATCAGCAGTCTCAAGTGCTATACCCGTTCCTTCACCCATGGCAATGCCGACGTTGGCGCTTGCAAGTGCAGGGGCATCATTTATGCCGTCGCCTACCATCGCGATGTTTTCATATTCTTTGCGCAGTATTTTGACATGTTCGACCTTTTCCTCTGGCAGACAGTTTGCGATATAGTGATCTATTCCGGCTTCTTCAGCAACAGCTTGGGCGGTCAGTTCATTATCACCGGTGATCATTACGGTGTGAATGCCGGCTTTTTTTAGTTTGCTGATTGCCTTTTTGGTTGATTTGCGGATGGTATCTTTCAGGGCAAATACAGCCACAATCGCATCATCTGCTTTGGCAAACAATACGGTTTTTCCTTGTGCTGCTAATTCAGCAGCGATGCCGTTCATAAAAACATCTGCGTCTTGACGGCCGACAAAATCTGCGTTGCCAATCTTCCATGTTTGATTATTGACCTGAGCGGTGACCCCTTTGCCGCTTTTGGTTTTCATATCATTGACATCGATTCGTGAAGCGTTATTGCCTTTCTGTTCGCTGTATTTTGTGAGGGCCTGGGCCAGCGGGTGGGTCGATTCGTTTTCAATCGCACCAACCACAGATGTAACATACAATTCGTCGGCTTCATCAGCGAAAAAGGCGTCGGTCACTTCCGGTTTCCCCTTCGTCAATGTCCCTGTTTTATCAAAGGCAATCGCGTTAATATGGCTGAGGTTTTCAACATGCGTGCCGCCTTTGAACAGCACCCCTTTTCGTGCTGCATTGGATATGGCTGACAGCGTGGCCGGAGTGATAGAAGCAACGAGCGCACATGGTGATGCGACAACTAACAGCACCAACGCCCGATAGATGCTTTCCGATAATGACCAGTCAAAAATAAGGTAGGGCAGAAAAAGCATGATCACAACTGTGATTAAAACACCGTAAACATAAGTGGATTCAAACCGTTCGATAAATTGCTGTGAGGGTGATTTTTCTTCCTGTGCGGACTGCACCATGTTGATAATCTTTTGAAAAACCGTTTCATCGGGTTTTTTGTTAACCTTTACAGTTAATGTGCCGTCCAAGGCAACCGTGCCGGCATAGACATCATAGTCGGACGTTTTAGTTAATGGCATTGATTCCCCGGTGATGGCACTTTCATCAACTGCACTGGAGCCCTTTATAACGGTACCATCAGCAGGGATGCGCTCACCAGCGCGCACAAAGATGGTATCGTCTACCGATAATGAAGAGACCGGGATTGTTTTTTCGTTGCCATCTTTAATCAAGACGGCTTCTTCCGGTTGAATTTCCATCAGTTCAGAAATCGCTTTATTACTTTTATTCATGGAATATGTTTCGAGTGCTCCTGACAATGCGAATATGAAAATCAGAATCGCACCTTCTGTCCAATAGCCGATTGAAACAGACCCGATGGCTGCAAAAATCATTAACATTTCAACATTTAATTTTTTTGTTCGGACTGTTTCGGTAATGCCTTCTTTGGCTTTGGCATAGCCGCCGATCGCAAACGCAATCAAGTGAAGAAAAACCCACATTGGCTCGGAAAGGACACTTTCGAGCGACCATGTCAATAAGATCAGTAAGCCGCTGAGCAAAGCTGCAATCAGTTCAATATGTGTGTAGATTTTTTGCAGCAGGTTGGTTTTTTGGATGTCGTTCAAGGGGGGGCGGTTCGTATTAAGCACATCCGTGTCGGTCGTCATGCAGAATCAGCACCTCCTGTTTAATCAGTGGAGAAACTCCCCGCTGATTGTTGGACTCAATTTATAATAATTATAATTTAATATATATTTTAATCATACCATTTTATGAAGGAAATTCAATGATAATTTTTAAGTTCGCAAGGGTGTAGTTTAGTATATTAAAACGGAGGACCTAATGTAATTGGGATGACCCGACAGGTTCATGACGAAATGCTTTAAGATGGAAAAAAATTGAGGAGCTGCATAACGCAACTCCTCAGTTAACGACCGGATAGCCGAGTTTTTCGATTGTTTCTTTTAGTTCGTCTGAAGTTACTTTGCTTTCATCGAACGTTGATTTCACTTTGCTTGCGTTAAACATGACTTTTACGTTTTCAACGCCATCCATTTTACCGAGTTTACCTTCTATCTTTTTTATGCAGGATGGACACGTAAGCGGCTCTAATTGGAATTTAATAGTTTGCATTTTAATCTCTCCTTTTGTTTTGGTCTATCTTAATTATAAAGCTATCCCGGATTTCCATCGTTGACCTGCGTCAAGTTTTGCGAAAACTAATCTTCTTTTCGGGCCAAAACTTTTTATGCTTTGGCCGGCTGCAGTTTGCCAGTCTTTTGTTTCGTGTTTTTTTGATTGAAGCGGATAAGGCGCATAGCGTTCAGAATAACGAGCAGCACACTTGCTTCGTGGATGAACATACCTGAAGCTAAATGGACGGTACCGGCCAGGACACCTGTCAACAGGACAAAAGCAACGCCAATTGCAAAAAATGTGTTCTGCTTCATGTTGCGAATAGTTGCTTTCGACAGTGAATAAGCATGGGAATACTGCTTGAGTTTGTCTGCCATCAAAACGACATCCGCCGTTTCCATCGAGACGTCTGTGCCGCCTTCGCCCATTGCAATACCAATGTCAGCTGTCGCGATTGATGGAGCGTCATTAATGCCGTCGCCTGCCATTGCAACAACGTTTCCTTCTGCTTTAATCTTCTTAACGATTTCCACTTTGTTTTCCGGCAGCAGTTCAGCATGGACTTCATCAATGCCGAGCTGTGAAGCGACGAGTTCGGCTGTATGACGGTTATCACCTGTCAGCATAATGATTTTCTTAATGCCATTTTTGCGCATTTCAGCCAATGCCGGTTTCGCGTCATCACGGATCTGATCGGCTATTGAGAAAATACCTGCGATTTGACCGTCAATAGCTGCAAATATCGCTGTGTTGCCGGATTTCTCGCGCTCCACGGCATAACTGGCTGCCTCAGACGGAATTTCAATATTTTCGCTTGCCATCAATTTGCGGTTGCCAATTGCCAGAACGCGCCCTTCAAGTGTGGCACGGATGCCGCTGCCTTTAATGACCTCTGCATTTTCTGGTTCACCGTCAAGGGTGATGTTGCGTTCGTTTGCTTCCTTAACAATGGTTTGGCCGAGGTGGTGCTCAGAGATGGTTTCAGCCTGGGCAACCAAGCGCAGCAATGCATCCGGTGTTTCGTCGTTAAAAGTTTTAATATCGGTTACTTCCGGTTTGCCTTTTGTCAGCGTTCCGGTTTTATCAAAGATAAGTGTATCAACTTTGGAGAAGTTATCCATAACCTCGCCGCCTTTAACAAGGACACCATTCTTTGCGCCATTGCCAATTCCGGCAACGTTGGAAACCGGTGCCCCGATAACGAGAGCCCCTGGGCAGGCAACAACAAGGAATGTTATCGCTGTGTGCAAATCACGGGTCAAGGCAAAGACAAGGACTGCCAGAACGACAACGGCTGGTGTATAAATGTTGGCAAAACGGTCAAGAAATTTTTCGGTTTTGGATTTTGATTCCTGCGCTTCCTCCACCAATTCAATGATTCTGGCAAATGTGGTATCATCACCGACTTTTTCAGCAATCATTTCAACGTAGCCATTATCCAGTATCGTTCCGCTGAAAACATGGTCGTCAATTTTCTTCGATTTTGGAACCGATTCGCCTGTAACGGCTGCTTCGTTTAATGTTGCCTGACCATTCACGATGCTGCCGTCCACCGGAATTTTGCCGCCTGAGCGAATAATAACGTGATCGCCCTCGGCGACATCTTCAACTGGAATCGTAACGTGTTTACCTTCTTTTATGACAACAGCTTCCTGGGGCGCCATATCGACTAATTCCTTCAGGGATGAGCGCGTCTTGTTTAACGTGCGGATTTCCAGATAATCCCCAAACATAAACAGGAAAGTTACAACGGCTGATTCAACATATTCACCGATGAACAGCGCCCCGATCACCGCGATTGTAACCAGTAATTCAATGCTGAATGCCTTCATCCTGAGGGCCTGGTATGCTTTAATGAAAATCGGAACCCCTGCAAGGAAGGTCGCAAGAAGCAGTGCCCCGGTCTGGGATGCTTGCCAGTTCATAAAGTTAAAAACAAGTGCCAGTATCAATAATCCTCCAGTAATTGCGGTAATGTGGTTTTTGTGTCTGTTAATGAAACCAATCATGGTCATCTTCCTCCTCGTTTTCTTTTCTGACTTCAGTATAAGCAATCTGAGAGGAAAAGAAATTGACCGGTATCAAGTTTGAGGAAGTTTTTGAGCGGTCAGAGAGAGGCGCTTTATATAAAAGCTAAGAAATTTTTTAAAACAAAATGCTTCTTTTCTATTGAAAAGCGCTTACATTTATTATAGACTGTTGCTAAACCGATTTAGTAAACCGATTTAGTCAGATCACAGGTGAGAGGTAAATTTCTATGAATTCAAAAGAGAGAACGATCACAATTGCTGATGTTGCTGAAAGAGCAGGCGTTTCTAAGAGTACTGTGTCCCAGTATCTAAACGAACGGTACGAGTATATGGGTGAACAGACAAAGGAAAGGGTTGCTGCGGCAATACAGGATATGGGTTATAGACCGAATATTGTGGCACGGTCACTTAAACAAAAGAAGTCTACAACTATAGGCGTCATTGTTGCGAATATTTCTCACGAATTTTCCACACAAATTGTTAAATCAATTGAAGATTATTGTAATGCGGCAGATTTCCATATCATTGTTTGTAATGCGGAAGACGATCCTGCTAAGGAAAAGAAATATATTGATATGCTTCGCGCTAAACAGATAGAAGGGATTATTGTTTTTCCAACCAGTACAAACATCGAACTTTACAAGGAGCTTACACTGGAAGACTACCCGCTGGTTTTTATTGACAGAAATGTTCCGGAAGTCGATGTCAGTTCAATCATGCTCGATAATAAGCGAGCAGCAGCGTTGGCGGTGGAAGAGTTCGTTAATCATGACTATTCAAGGATAGGCATATTAACAAATTCGACTGTCAATAATGTTACAACAAGAATCGAAAGAGTTGATGGCTTTAGAGAAGCATTACATAGTCATGGACTTGAAGTAAATGAAGATTATATTAAAAGTGTGGAACTTAATTACATTCAAGATGAACTGAGTAAGATGATGCACCTCTCCGTTCCACCGGACGCTATTCTTGCAGGAAATGACTTGGTGCTGGCTGAGATTCTTAAATACACCAAGCAATATAATTTGAAGATACCTGACGATTTAGCGGTTATCGGAATTGATGATGTGTCATTCGCTTCAATATATAATCCTGAATTGACAACGATTGCACAGCCAACCAGCAAGATGGGTATGGATGCGGCTAAATTACTCCTTAATCGAATAAAAGGTATAAGTGAGAATGGTCAGAAACATTATCGCTACGAACCAACTCTTATGAGAAGATCATCGTGTAAGGCAAGGAGGCAAATATTATGAAGGAAACTATTCAAACGATTGCAAATGAAGTAAAAGACGTTGCAGGCCAAGTTGATCCCGGACAAATTCGGGGTCTTGCCCAACATGTAAGCAAAACGGGACGTATTTTCATCACAGGGACCGGACGTTCCGGTCTTGCAGGAAAAATGTTTGCGATGCGCCTTATGCATATTGGCTATCAGGCATATGTTGTGGGGGAGACAATTACGCCGAGTATTGAAGAAAATGATTTACTCGTTGTTATTTCCGGCTCCGGAAACACGAAAACACTGTCTCATTATGTTAGTAAGGCTAAAGAAGCAGAGGCAACGGTAGCACTGGTAACAACAGATCCCGAATCCTTAATTGGGCAGACAGCTGATTTGACGGTGGAAGTGCCGGCAGTCACTAAAAAAACGACAGGCCAGCGTAACACCATTCAGCCGCTTGGAAGTCAATTTGATCAGTCTGTTCATCTATTACTAGATGCCCTGATAGTTTATTTAATAAATAATTACACTGGTTCGGAGATGTCTTCATTAACTAAGAAACATGCCAATTTGGAGTAGGGAGGTTGAAACATTCATGCTGACGATTGAGGACGTACGCAAAAATCCTGTTGTTGCTGTTATCCGCCATGCAGCCCCAGAGACAATTATTGATACAGTAAGAGCTCTGAGAGAAGGTGGTATCCATTCGATTGAACTGACTGCTGAAACAAGAGGGATTGCCGGAATTATTGAAAGCGTTCGTAATGAATTTGGGGACAATCTTAATATCGGAGCGGGAACCGTTCTCGATCCTGAGACGGCTAAGGAGGTGATTTCTGCCGGGGCCGAATTTATTGTATCCCCCACGATGAATACTGAGACAATCAAAGTCACCAAACGTTATGGAAAATTGGCAATACCCGGTGCCTTAACGCCTACTGAAATTTTAACAGCCTATGAACATGGCGCTGATATAGTAAAAGTTTTTCCTGCCAGTATGTTCGGGCCATCCTATATAAAAAATGTACATGGTCCTCTCCCGCAAATTCCGTTAATGGTTACAGGGGGTATAACGCTGGATAACATGGAAGAGTATATAAAAGCAGGAAGTGTTGCTGTTGGAGTGGGCAGTAATTTAGCTGACCCCCGAAAGCTGCATTCGGAAGAAGATTTTAAGGCATTAAGAGAGAAAGCAATGTCCTTTACAGAAAAGTTGGCTTATTAAATTGAGAAATTAAAAATTAAAAAAGGGAGTGTCTTTTAATGAGAAAGTATCTTGTGTTATTCGCAGTTTTATTACTGGCAGGGATATTGGCTGCATGTGGCGATGATGGAGGCGGCGAGGACTCTGAATCTTCAGGTGGCGAGGATTCAATCAAAATTGTTGCTGCCCATAACCAGACGGACCCTGAGAACCCATACCAAGACGGTTTGCTGGCATTTAAAGAAGCAGCCGAATCTGAATCAGATGGCCAAATTGAAGTAGAAGTTCATGCAGGAACGATTGGAACAGAAGAGGCAGAGCTGGTGGAAAAGCTTAAAACAGGTGCTGCTGACGTTGTTCTGGTATCACCAGGGTTTATGACATCCACTGGAATAGATCAAGTTGATCTTTTTGCTTTCCCATACCTATTTGACAGCTATGATCATTGGGAAACCGTTGTTAATGGTGAAGTTGGCGATGAAATGGCTCAAATCATTAATGAAGAATCCAACAATGATTTTAAAATGTTGGGCTATTGGACAGCCGGTGTGCGTCATTACTACGGCAAGGAGCCTGTTGAAGAGATAGGCGATCTGGAAGGCATGACGATTCGTACACAAACATCCGGCGTTGTATCGGAATTCTGGGAAGAAGTAGGAACTGTACCGACTTCAGTAGCTTGGGGCGAGCTGTACCAGGCATTGCAGCAGGACGTTGTTGATTCAGCTGAAAACGCTTATCCGTACTTTGTGCAGCAGGACCACCACCAGACTGAGAACGGTAAATATATTACAGAAACAGGACACGATTACACGACGCGGTTTTTATTAATCAACGGAAATGAATTTGACAATTATACAGAAGAACAGCAGGAAATTATTATGAGTGCAGCTGAAAAATCTGTAGAAGCAGAGCGGGAATCGCTGTACAGCCAGGAAGAAGAATATAAAGAAATTGCTAAAGAAGATGGTGCGGAAATCAACGAGATTGACCGTCAGCCGTTCATTGATATTGCTGAGCCAATACAGGATAAATACGCCAAGGAACTTGGTGTGGAAGATCTTCTCGAAAAAATCAGAGAGGCTAAATAAAACGTATGGGTACTTTGGGGGGGCACGGCATGGCGGTTGTGTCCCTCCTGTTTAGTTAGGAGGATTGGCGTGGATAAAATTATAAAGTACATCGAGAGAACACAGATAGCAGCAGGCGTTTCCTTTCTGGTTATATTCTTTTTTGCTGTGTTGTTTCAAATTGTGACAAGGCATTTATCCATTTCGGTCATCTGGACCGAAGAAGTGGCAAACTATTCATTTGTGTGGGCTATTTTCATGGGGGCAGCCGTCATGGTGAACCGCCGAGATCACTTCACTTTTGATATCCTGAAGAATAAATTAACAGGTAAAAAAAGGTCAATATTAAGTATTATCAACGATACAATCCTTATTTTATTTAATATTGGTATATTCTATTTTGGGATCCAAGTGGTAGGTCAATTTTGGGATTATAACTGGAACGCGCTGCCGGAAATGAAAATGGGCTATGTTTGGATTTCTATCCCGATTATGGCAGGCACGATGATTATATATTCGTTGGGGCACATTGTTCGTCATGTGAAAAACTTTAATGAGGGAGGGGTGCAGGAATGATTGGTTATATTCTGGTAGGTGTATTTTTGATTTTACTGTTGATTGGCATACCAATCGCTTTTGTTATTGGCATTGTGGCATTTTTGGGCATCATTAATATTGAATATATTCCCGAGATGAGTGTGCCGATGCGGATGATGAATGAGTTGAATTCATTCGTGCTATTAGCTGTGCCCCTTTTCATTTTGGTTGCCAATTTAATGAATCAGGGGAAAATCTCAGAAAAGCTAATTGAATTCGCTTTGGCAATTGTCGGGTCGCTCCGCGGGGGGCTGGCACAGGCTAATATTTTGGTTTCGATGATGTTTGCCGGTGTATCTGGTGCCTCCCAAGCTGATACGGCCGGTGTGGGGAAGATTCTGATCCCAAGCATGAAAAAAAATGGCTATGATGATGAAACGGCAGTCGGTGTAACGGCCGCATCTTCAACAGTAGGTGTCGTAATCCCTCCCAGTATTCCGATGATAATATTTGCAGGTATTACCAATGCATCAGTGGGTGCATTATTTTTGGCAGGCATTGTCCCCGGTATTCTAGTTGCCCTTGCGATGATGGTTTTTGTTTATTTTGTTGCTAAAAAGCGGGATTTTCAGCGCTATGAACGCGTGGAAGCAAGCAAGTTTTTTAAATTGCTGTTTGAGTCCCTGCCGGCCCTGCTCACCCCAATCATTATTATCGGCGGTATTGTAGCCGGTGTGTTTACGGCGACTGAGGCTGCTGCTGTGGCGGCAGTTTATACCCTGTTGGTCAGTATGTTCTTTTATAAGACATTAAAGCTTTCGCATTTGCCTAAAATATTATTTGATACATTATCATTGAGCTCGTTATCCTTGTTTGCGCTTGCAGCAGCTGGAGCGCTGGGTGAGCTTATGGGCTATTACCAATTGGGAATGCAGGCACAAGCATTCTTTACAGACTATATCGATGCGAAGTGGATTTTCATTATCATTACCATTCTATTCTTTCTGTTTATTGGAACGTTTATGGATGCCATTCCGGCGATGATTCTGTTTGTGCCAGTAATTTTGCCGACCGCAGCCCAATTTGGCTTGGATCCAGTACATTTAGGGCTGATAGTTGTCATGACATTGGCTGTCGGGTTGGTCACACCGCCTTATGGACTTTGTCTGCTCCTGGCTTCTAAAATTGGAAATCTGCCAATTGAGCGATCTTTTAGGGCAGTGATACCTTATATGTCAATTATATTAATTGTGCTGGGTGTCGTTGCATTCTTCCCTGAAGTCGCCATGTATGTTCCAAAAATGCTGAACCCTGATTTGTTCTAAAGTTGAGGTGAACGCAATTGACAGACGTTACTAAACAAGCGGCGGCAAAAGCTTCTCTTAAATATGTACGAGAAGGGATGATATTGGGCCTTGGATCAGGCTCAACAATGTATTACGTTTTAGAAGAATTCGGCAGCTTGGTGAAATCAGGATTCCACATTAAAGGAGTACCTACATCACAACGAACAGCAGGGTGGGCTGAAGAATTCGGCATCCCATTGGTGGAATTGAAGCGCCATACTGCTGTTGATCTGGCAATTGATGGTGCGAATCAAGTGAGCAACGATTTTCACTTATTAAAAGGCGGAGGTGGCTCATTGGTAAGAGAGAAAATTGTGGATGCCTCAGCCAATGAGCTGGTGATTTTAGTCGATGAATCCAAGTGTGTCAGCCATTTGCATGGTGCTTTATTGCCTGTTGAAGTGCTTCCATTTGGATGGGAGAAGACAGCCGTGATAATCGAAAAACTGGGTTATGAACCGGCGTTAAGATATAAAGATAATTCACCTTTCATTTCTGATAACGGCAACTATATTCTAGACTGCGGTTTTAACATAATAGATAATCCTCAAAAAACCCACTTGCAGTTAAAGGAAATTACCGGAGTGGTTGATACTGGCTTATTTATTGGAATGGCCGACCGTATCATTATCGGAAAAGAAGAAGGGACTGTCGAAGAAAAGCAGCGAAAGCAGGAGGTACAACAATGAATGATATCATAACAATCGGGGATGCGATGATTGCTTTTAACCCTTCAGATACAGGGCCGATGAAATTTGTCCCCTCATTTACCAGAAATATAGGGGGGGCAGAGCTGAACGTTGCCATCGGCTGTTCTAGGCTGGGGCTTGAAGCTGGCTGGATCAGTCGCCTGGGTGACGATGAGTTTGGTAAATATATACGTAACTTTGCCCGCGGTGAAGGGATTGATACCTCACAGGTGGGCTTTGTTAAAGGCCATCCAACTTCACTGAATTTTAAGGAAATCATGGAAGATGGCAGCGTGCGAACATTTTATTACCGTGAAAACTCGCCAACTGCTGCCATGACACCTGATGATTTGTCTGAAGACTATTTTAAACAAGCAAAGATCCTTCACATCACCGGTATTTTTCCGGGTGTGGCCGAGGGTAATCTTGACGTAACACGGAAAGCGATTGAACTGGCAAAACGTCATGGGCTGACAATCAGTTTTGATCCGAATATTCGATTGAAATTGTGGTCAAAGGAAGCGATAAGCAAGGTCTCTAAATCGTTTCTTCCTGATGTTGATATACTGCTTGCCGGAACCGAAGAGATGGAAATAATTCTAGGGGAGAATAAACCGGAAAAAATCATTGAAGCCTGCAAGCCATACGCCATTGATCATATTGTTCTGAAACAAGGCGAAGACGGGGCTGCTGGTTATCATAACGAGCAATTGGTAGAAGCACCGGCTGTGCCGCCGAGAAAAGTTGTTGACACAGTGGGAGCCGGTGATGGTTTTGATGCTGGTTATTTATACGGGTATTTGAATAAATGGTCCTTGGAGAAGTCATTACAGTTTGCAAACACGATTGGTTCTATGGTTGTCAGTGTTAAAGGTGACAATGAGGGGCTGCCGTATCTCGAGGATGTTCAGATGAAACTTGGTGAGATTGAAAGAATCGAGCGCTAAAAGGAGGACTCATTACTTGAAATTGCAATTGGCACTAGACCGTTTAACATGGGATGAATGTATTGATGTCTTAGACCAGACAAAAAATTCTGTTGATATCATTGAAGTTGGTACCGGTGTGATTAAGGAATATGGTATGGCGATTGTCAGGGAGGTCCGCAAGCGTTTTCCTTCCCATACTATCATGGCAGATATGAAGACGTGCGATGCTGGTGGTCATGAAGCAAAGCAGGCATTTGGGGCAGGTGCTAATATTGTCACTGTAATGGCATTTTCTTCTTCAATGACAATTCAGGATACGATGAATGTGGCACGGGAATACGATGGCCGTGTGATGGTGGATTTGCTTGAGGTGCAACACCGGGAGAAGTTAAATGAACTTGAAAAGCTAGACGTGGCTCTTGTCAGTTTGCATATTGGAAAAGACCGGCAAAAGAAGGGTGCTTTTAACACGGATATGTTCCAATTGGTGGAAGGCTTTCCGTTTGAAGTCGCCGTGGCTGGAGGAATTGATGAGACGACTGCCGGACAGGCGGCGTCAGGCAATCCGGACATTATTATAGTCGGCAGCGCAATCACAAAAGCTGACAATCCATCCATAGCTGCGGAAAATATCCGAAAGACCATCAAAGGGTGAGATGATGCTGAACTTGTGTACAATAGGCACAAGCCAAATTACCCGATCTTTCATCGAGGCGGCAGATAAAGTTGAAGGTGTTCAGGTGGTGGCTGTCTATTCCAGAGATCCGCTTAAGGCAGAGGAATTAGCTGAAACATATAATATTGCCGACGCGCATTTTGACATGGGTACTATGTTGGCCGATGAGCGAATAAATGGTGTTTATATAGCATCACCAAATGCGCTTCATTTCCCACAAGTGATGACTTGTTTGCAACACCAAAAACATATCATCTGTGAGAAGCCAATTTTTACGAACGTTAAAGATTTCAATATTGCTTATGAAAAGGCCGATCGGCAGGGTGTGTTTCTTTTTGAAGCAATGCGAAACCTTCATACACCTAATTTCCACAAATTGAAAGAAGCTCTGGGGTTGATTGGAAATATTCGAAGTGCTTATTTTCACAGGATGCGTTACTCTTCCAAGTATGATCGGTTTCGGAAGGGTGAAATCTCAAATGTTTTTTCGAATAAAATGGGTGGAGGCGCTTTGCGCGATTTGGGGGTTTATCCTCTCAGTTTGATGGTGGCTTTGTTTGATGAACCAGAGTCAACCTATTACCATTCAATTCAGCTTAATTCAGAGGTGGATGGAAGCGGGACATTGTTACTGGAATACGGCAGCTATAATGGGACTGTTATGTGCTCAAAGATCACCACCTCTTACAACGACTGCGAAATCCATGGGGAGAATGGGACGCTTGTTTTTGATAATGCTGCTCCTATTAGGGACATAAAGTTTCTCCCAAATCAAGGTAATGACTCAATCCAATTGGCAGCTGAAGAAGTATTACCGAATATGAGCTATCAGATACAGAATTTCAAGTCGATTATTGAAAAAGGTGACTGTGACACCTATCGTTACTACCGAAATATTAGCAAAAAAGTTGTTTCAATTATTGATCGACATGGGCAATGAGACCAATTTGGCTTGACTACAAAGACTCCTGTCCCGGTTAGGAAACCGGAACAGGAGTCTTTATTTGCAAATAAAATTGAGTAAGTGAATGAATTTGTCCATTTCCGAATATGATGACAAAAATACTGCGTTTCGGTTATCCGTTTCATATCAGTCTGCTATAGTATAATAAAGAGGTGATCGGATGGATTTGCAATCTATTATGAAAAAAATCAAATACCATACGCCATCAGTTCTTGGGCACCAGCAATTCATGAAGTCAGCTATTCTTTTGCCGCTTATTCAAAAGGACGGTGAGCTGCATTTACTGTTCGAAATACGATCGGAGAGCATGCGGCGTCAGCCGGGCGAGATTTGCTTTCCAGGCGGACGGGTGGACCCGCAGGATAAAGATGTACGGTCAGCAGCGATTCGGGAAACGATGGAAGAGCTTGGCATTGGTGAAGAAGCCATTTCAAATGTTTATCCACTGGATTATATGGTGACACATTTTGGGATGATCGTTTACCCCCATATTGGCTTGATCAGTGTTCAGAATCAGTTTCAGCCGAACCCGGCCGAAGTCGGCGAGCTGTTTTCGGTGCCGCTTTCTTTTTTTCTGGAAACAGAACCGGACATCCATTATGTCAATGTGCAGGTACAGCCTGATGCCAAATTCCCGGTTGAATTAATCCCGGGTGGGGAGAATTACAATTGGCGCACAAGCCAAATCAGCGAATATTTTTATATTTATGGTGATAAGGTAATCTGGGGATTAACTGCGCGCATTCTCGCCCATTTTATTGAAATGATTCGATAAAAAATTCTGAAAAATAAAACTCTCAGGATTGACATTCTGGGAGTTTTTATAATATACTTAATTCAACAATGTTGAACAAAGAGAAACTGAATTGAATAAACTGAAGTAATTTAGGGTATAGAAATTATAGCATTATATATTTATGATCGCTGAAAGCGCATTCAAAGTTCACTCTTTATATTCCAAAAGGAGGGGTCATGATGGGTCGTTGGCCTGATTTTGTCCAGGTGAAGGAAGTTGGTCCGCGTGATGGGCTGCAAAATGAGAAAAAGCGGATTTCAACGTCAGATAAGGTTCAGTGGATTAATACGCTGTCTGAATCGGGTGTAAAGGAAATCGAATATTCATCGTTTGTTCACCCCAAATGGGTACCTGCCCTGTCAGATGCGCATGAAGTCGGAAAACGGATAAAGCGGCATCCGGGTGTCCGTTATTCAGCCCTTGTACCGAATATGAAAGGTCTGGAACTCGCACTTGAAGCCGGAATTGATGGCGCCTCTGTATTTATGTCGGCAAGTGAGACGCACAACAAAAAAAATATTAACAAATCAATTGATGAAACCTATCCGGTATTGGAAGAAGTGATTAAAGGCGCTAAGAAGGCTGGTAAACATGTGACGGGTTATGTGTCAACTGTATTTGATTGCCCATATGAAGGAAGGATTTCGCCGCAGCAGGTGCTTAAGGTCGCCGATCGATTGATTGAAGCAGGTGTGGATGACCTGTCGCTTGGCGATACGATCGGTACAGCGGTTCCATCACAGGTGGATCAGCTGCTTAGCGAGATTTTAGAACGTTTTCCGAGTGAAAAAATTATTATGCATTTTCATGATACACGCGGCATGGCAATTGCCAACATTATGCGGTCGATGGAGCACGGCATCACCCGTTTTGACAGTGCAATCGGCGGACTCGGCGGCTGTCCTTATGCCCCGGGAGCAGCAGGCAATGTGGCAACCAATGATGTGTTGTATTTGTTGAATGGTCTTGGTATTAAAACCGGTATGGATGAAACGAAACTCCAGGAAGCAGCGCTGTTCATTCAAAGCAAACTTGGAAAATCACTGCCGAGCAAGTCTCTGGCGTACGCGGCAAGCCAAGGCTGAAAGGTAAAAATTACAAAGCCATGAACGCCTCACCCTTATGTTTTTCGCATCACGGGTGGGGTCTTTCTTTGTCGGTGATAAGTGGAATGCTTCAATTCCTTGTTGCTATAAAATTAATTTTCCTCTATTCTATGATAGAGAAGACTGTATCTGTCGGCGAAAGGAGCGAGTTACCATAAATCTCGAAACGATAGGCCAAAAGCTGAAGCAAGTCCGATTGAAAAGCAAGCATACACAGCAGCAAGTAGCAGATCAATGCGGCATCTCTAAAAGTCTGCTGTCAAAAATTGAAAACGGCCAGACATCTTCTGCAGTGGCCACTTTATCAAAGATCGCTGAGTCATTGGATGTGCCACTCTCGTGGGTGCTGGATGGCCATCCTGAGACTGATTTGGTCGTGCAGCCGAAAGCGGAAAGACGGCTGAGTGCTGACGATGAAAATATGGGATATTCACTTGAATTGCTGGCAAGCCGCTCCCGTTTTTCACGGATCGAACCAACAATCGTCCATGTGACGCCAAAAGATTTTAATGACAGACAAGAGCCTTATACACATACACAAGATGAGTTCATATATATTGTTGAAGGTGCGATAGAGCTTTATTACGATGGCAAAACGTATTATATGGAAAAAGGTGATACCGGCCATTTCAAAGGTGTCAAACCGCATCTATTCATGCCGGTCGACAATGATGGAGCGAAAATCTTGACGGTATTCATTGATGATTAAATGCTTTTTTGTAAATTATACCTTCTTTAATTAAGGTATTTTTTACTGTTATGTGACACATTGTCATTTCCGGTTGACGTGTGACAGGGTGTCATATACTATAGCTAATAGAGTGAGTGTCACAAACTTACGCGTTCGGGAGTGAAATTTTAATATGGCCACGACATACAGTTCTGATGAAAGCTTGAGGCGGCTGGTCCACGAGCTGCAGATGCAGGGCGTGAATGCCGAGCTTTGCAAAAGACCTGAGAGGGTACAATGAAAAATGCATACATATGATAGGGCCGGTTAAGCAAGAAAAGCCTCATAAGAATAAGATGGGGGCGGAATGATGCCGAAACAGACATTTTTTAATCTGCCGCATGAAAAAAAGCAGATGCTGATCCGATCGGCTGAAGCGGAGTTTTCACGGGTGCCGCTATATCAGGCCTCCATTTCAAACATTGTAAAAGAGGCAGGCATACCGCGCGGCAGCTTTTATCAATACTTTCAAGACAAAGAAGATGCTTTCTTTTTCCTGCTGGATGATCTTTCGCGTAAACGGCAGGAAGTTTTTATAAATCTTTTGAAAAAATATGACGGTGATCTGTTTACTGCGCTGGAAGCGTTTTTTCAAGTAGCTGTTACTGAAGTGGAAAACTTGGATTTTATGCGCAATACATTTCTAAACATGACTTATCGAATTGAAGAATCATTTTTAAAGATGTTAAGCGGACGCCAAAATGAGAAGCAATTCAGGGAAGTCAGCACATTGATTGATAAACGGAAGCTGAATCTTTCCGGTGATAAAGAATTATACCATATGATGATAATCCTAACGTCGGTTATCGTGCGTAACTTTGTTGAAAAGTTTGCCCGGGGTTTACCGGATGAGGAAGCCATAAATAACTTTAAAATTGAAATGAAACTGTTAAAAAAGGGCCTGTATTATACGACAGAAACTTAACGAATGGGGCTTAACCGCCAAAGAAACAATCCCTCACGGACCTGCTATAGTGCGTGAGGGATTATTTTAAATGTTATGATCCATTGTAAATTGCTGAAAGATGGTCTCGTGTCTATCTGGATAAGCGTCGCGGCCGGCAAGCTGATTGATGATTTTAATGTTCTTTTGAATCGCCAGCCCTAAGTTTGTGGCTGCGGTTCCATGAGAGTGTTCCAGATCGGTCATGGTAAAAAAGCGGTGATTGCGCTGATTTTGGAAGACGAGCTGATAATCACGTGTCACTTTATAACGATTCTCATCTTCCCATACGATTTTATCTTTGAAACGATCATAAAACCATGCTGGAATATGTGGCTTATAGCCGGTTGCCAAAATAACTTTATTTGTTTCATAATCAAAGGAATTTTCCTTTTGCCACTGATGACAACGCAAAACATACGTGTCCTTTTGTCTGCTTATATTTTTAACCTCGGTATTTGGCTGTATGATAACAGGTTGCGGCTTTTCACCGATTGTTTTATGGTAAAGCGCTTCGTACAATTCCATTAATGTCTGTGGATTAATCCCCTTTCTGAGCGTTCCTAACGTATCCAATGTATCGAGTCGCTGCTTAAAGCCAAGCGAATGAAAATACGACACAAAATCCGGGGAAAAATATTCCTGGCCAAATTTAGCTTTCTCCAATTGAAATAGACCACTGGAACGGGTAAATAACGTGAGTTGAAATACCTTGTTTTCCTGTTCTTTTAACAGATCCAGAAAGACCTCTATGGCACTCTGGCCGGACCCTACTACTGTGATGTGCGGAGATTCCACTAAGTTTTCTTTTTCATACATATACCGATTCGTATGTAAAACGTCTTCCTCAGGGTGCCCTGTCATGCTGTCCAGAACAAAGGGTTGACTGCCTGTTGCCATGACGATATTTTTAGCGAAGTAGGAAGATTGTTTTTCACTTTCGGTCTCTTTCACAACCACCTCATAGTGGGGCACGGAAGCTTTTTCATGGTCAATGACATCAATGACCTCATAACCAAAGTGGAGCGGTTGCAATTGATTTGCGACCCACTGCAAGTAGTGATCATACTCCTGACGTGGGATCTGAAACGTGTTATAAAAGTAGAACTGGTATAGACGATTATGTTCATGCAGATAGTTGATGTAAGTGAACCGGCTTGTCGGGTCGGCGAATGTAACAAGGTCTCCTAAAAAGGGGGTTGTTAAATTCATCCGTTCAATTAACATCCCGGGATGCCACTCAAACTTTGGCGTTTTATCAAAAAACAGCCCTTCAATTTCTGGTGTATCGTCCAAAAGTGCTGCTAATCCAAGATTATAAGGTCCTATACCAACACCGATAACATCGTATAATTTGCCGGGCATTTGGCCCACTCCCTCCAGACGAAATCTGGACATTATCATTCCCATTTCATCCGGAGTTATGCTTTGTTCAGGTGTGAAAACAATATCGAAACGGTGAGCCGCATACCTTACTGGTAATCACTCTCCGTGGGTTCCTTTTCCTGAGGAGATTCTGTTTTACCGATAATGTTTGCTCCGACAAGGTCGCCGGTAACATTCAAGGACGTGGCGCCCATGCCGACTAATACATCAATGGCGGTCAAGAGTCCCACAGCTTCCATTGGCAGACCAAGCTGGGCAAACACGGTGGCAATCATGATGATGCCTGCCCCAGGGACTCCGGCGGTACCGATTGATGCCAATGTGCCAACCAGGACGACTTGAAAAATCTCGGTAAAGCTTAACGGATCCCCAATCACATTTGCAGCAAAGACAGCGGAGACCGCAATTCGGATTGCAGCACCATCCATATTAACCGTAGCGCCGAGTGGCAGGCTGAACCCATACAGACTTTTTGGCAAATTCAGTTCTCTGGCTGCATTAAGTGTAAGCGGCAATGTGCCGGAACTGCTCTGTGTTACAAAAGCTGTAATCATTGGGGTGCGCCCATATTTGAAAAATGATTTAATATTGATTTTGAAAAGGACCATGAACAGGACATAAATCAAAAGATGAACAATAATGGCGATATAAAAGACGCCAACCATACCTCCAAGCTCGACTATGGTATCAGCACCCTGATTTCCGACTACTTCTGCGATAATGGCAAATATCCCAATAGGAACGTATTGAATGATGACTTTCATAATACTTAACGTGGCTTCATTCAGGCCGTCCACAACTTTATATACGGTTTCACCCAATTCCCGATTGGTGCTTGATGAACGGAGCGCTGAAATGGCAGTCCCGAATGCGAATGCTGTGAAAATGATGCCCAGGAGATTCAGTTCACTGAATGCGGTGACGATGTTTTGCGGCACGATGCTCAGCAGAACACTGACGATACCCGGGTTGTCCGGCACATCAAACGATTCATTGGTATCCAGTGTCATGCCGGTACCCGGGTTAAAAATGCTTGCAACAGTAATCCCGACAATAATGGCAAACGCCGAAGACAGGACGTAATAAATAAAAACTTTCCCGCCCATGCGGCCAAGGTTGCCCAATTTTGTCTGGTTGATTCCGACAATAAGTGTGAATAAGATCAGCGGCACAATCAGAAATTGCAATAAGCGCAGCAGCAAGTCACCAAACGGCGCAAGCACAGCCGCATCTTCGCCGAAAATCAGCCCGACTGCAACGCCTAAAATAAGTGCTACCGAGATTTTTTTAATCAGTGATGCTTCTATGTATCCTCTCCACAATGCTTTCATGGCTATATCCCTCTCAAATTTCCGACAGTTTTATCGGGGTTTCGTGTCTAAAGATTATCTTGAAATGCCCGGCCTGTCAAAAGTGTTGTTCGAGGTTCCATACCAAAGCCATGCCTCTCGAGCATGGCTTTGGTCTTATTTTTCAATAAACATCTGTGTCCAGTAGTTACCATCGGATGTATAACCGACACCAATGTGCGTGAAGGATTCATTAAGGATGTTTTCCCGATGTTCTTTACTGTCCATCCATGCATTTACTGTCTGTCTCGGCGATTTCTGGCCTCTTGCGATATTTTCACCGGCCGATTCATACGCCACATCGAATTCTTTCATCATGTTAAATGGGGAGCCATAAGTCGGACTCGTATGGGAAAAGTAATTTTTTGTCTGCATGTCTTCCGATTTCTTGCGGGCAACCTGGCTTAATGGTTTACTCGCTTTCAAATCGGATAAGCCATGCTCGCTACGTTTTTGATTTGTTAACTTAATGATCTTAAATGCATAGTCCCCAATGCCCTGCTGTGTGGAAGGCTGTTGATTTTCTTGATTATCCTGTTCTTGTGTTTGATCTTCTTCCGGCTGCTCGGCACTATCTGAGGGGTCCTCATCCGACTGCAGCCTGTTTTGTCGCTCCTGGTTACGCTCCTGAACTTCCTCCTCTTGGGTGCGGCCGGGGTCTATTCCATTTCCGCTGAGCGGGCCCTGATTATGCGTCTGGCCATTTGGCCCGTCAAAATCGTCATTTGGGCGGTCACGCCGGAAGTTGTCATTCCTATCCGTTCCTTCATTAAAACCGATTTGTTGTGTACCTGGGCCTGTGCTGTCACTTGATGAATCGGTTTGTGTTGCAGAAATCGGAAGCTGATTGTCATCCACATCCGTATGTGATTCATATTCAGGATTGCATGCCGCCATGAGTATAATAGCTGTTATTGGAATTAACAGCAGTTTAATTCGTTTTATCATCTGTTGGTCGACTCCTTTTTTTGCTTAATCTGTCACCTCTGACGAAGACTATAAATGGGAATGTGTGGCAAGATTGTCTGTGCATTATGGACCTTCTTCGGACAAACCAGCCAGATCAACCTTTTGGTCATGATCCATTTCATCAAGCGGGAAAACGGTTGCGCTTGTCTGGTCAGAATTTATCGCTTTTATATAAACGGGAAAACCGTGATAATTCACGTTTATCATGGTGATGGAATTTATTATCTCCTCTGCTCGATCCCGATCCATTAAAATATCTCCTTTCAAATCAGCCTCAGGATTATTTTTTGCCGGCCAATTAGGACTATTCAAGGATGTATTAACCATTTTCGGATTGTCTTCACCGTCAAATTAACGTAAAATCGATGATAGATTGTAATGTGACAAGACAAGGACGGTGCAGCTGTGACTGGCACAAAAAAGGTTTTTCAATCATTTTATTATGGCTGGTTTATCGTTTTTATAGGCGGACTGGGTCTCTTTTTTTCAGGTCCGGGCCAAACCTATTCCAATTCAGCATTTATCGACCAGTATATAAACGACTTTGGCTGGTCACGCACGGAAGTATCCAGTCTCTATTCAACTGCCACACTGGTTGCAGGCTTAACAATGATGTTTGTCGGGCGGTTTATTGATCGGTACGGGCAGCGGCTAATGATGGTGACGGTCGGGACAGGTTTTGCGATTGCCTGTTTTTTTAACAGTATGGTTTCGAATATGTTCATGCTGGCGATTGGTTTCTTTTTCGTCCGTCTGCTCGGACAGGGGACAATGTCACTTATTCCGAATACGCTGGTTGCGCAGTGGTTTGTGAAGAAAAGAGGCCGTGCGTTCAGCTTTATGACGATCGGAAGCTTTATCAGTGCGATGTTGTTCCCGATAATTAATACATGGCTTATTCAAACATGGGATTGGCAAATGGCATGGCGGTTCTGGGGTGTTGCACTTTTAATTGTTTTTGTACCGTTTGCGCTATTCGGTGTCCGCAATAAACCGGAAGAGATGGGGCTTGAGCCCGACGGTACAAAAACACCTAAGAATGAAGCGCTTGTTGATACGACTGATCTTCCTGAATCTGAGGAGGACTGGACATTGAAAGAAGCCATGCGCA
This sequence comes from Lentibacillus persicus, assembly GCF_900112705.1. Classification (GTDB taxonomy): domain Bacteria; phylum Bacillota; class Bacilli; order Bacillales; family Amphibacillaceae; genus Lentibacillus; species Lentibacillus persicus. The sequence continues at coordinate 174,163 of NZ_FOMR01000003.1, read as the reverse complement.
CATGGGCTTTCTGGGGCATTCTTATAAGCGTGGGCATCCCTGCGATGGTTAACACCGGAATCACGTTTCATATTATCTCAATTTTTGACACGAATGGATTGTCACCAGGGGTAGCTGCAATGGTTTTGAGCTTAATGGCCTTTGTCGGTATGCCGATGTCGTTTGTCTCCGGGTTTATTACGGAAAAGGTGCCGACAAATTACTTGCTCGCAAGTGTGTTTTTGATTGAGATCATTTTCTTATTATTGCTTTTGATTACTGACAATATGTTGATGGCAGTTGTTTTTGGTGTGATTTGGGGTGCGGCTAATGGCTTGGAACGGATTGGCATGAACGTCATTTGGCCCGATTTTTTCGGCCGGAAATATGTCGGCAGCATAAATGGTGTCGGCATGACCATGGTAGTTATTGGTTCATCACTTGGTCCGCTGCCGTTTGGTGCCGGCTTTGATATATTCCATGATTACACACCGGTCTTATTGGTCACACTCATCTTTCCGCTGATTGGACTGATTTGTGCTGTAACAGCACGCCGGCCGAATAAGAGGAAATTACAAATAAACTGACTTGAAGCGGTGATGGTTAATGTTAGAAGATACCGGGGAACGTGTGGTTCCTGAAAAAATGAAAGCAGCCGATGAGATGCTGATGGAGCATATGGCGCGTTACTTTTTTGCTGTTGAATATGTGTATGGACGTGTATTGGATATTGCGAGCGGGACTGGTTATGGTACACAGCTCCTGGCGAAAAAAAGAAAAGATATTGTGGAGGAAGTTGTTGGGGTGGATTTGGAACCTAAGGCAGTCAAATATGCTCGTGGCACGTACCATCATCCGAATGCTATATTTATGGAAGGCGATGTGACAGATCCGGATCTGCCGGAAAAATTGGGTACGTTTGATTGCATTGTCAGCTTTGAAACGATTGAGCACATTGCGGATGAGGAGCGATTTTTAGCAAATATTTTTGCGTTATTGAAGCCAGGCGGGACGCTTATTCTGTCAACACCGTTTGGCAAAGGACGCGGCAAGCCGTGCGGGTCGCCTTTTCACGTACATCAGCTCACCGTTGATGAGTTTATGGAGTTATTTCCTGAATATTCATCAGCTGTGTTCTATTTCCAGAAGGGTCCGTTGATAGAACCTGCTGTCCGTTCTAATGACCGGCACTTCCCGCTTGGAATTGCTGTTTGCCGGAAGTAGAGTACCTTTTGAGGGATGATCCCCGAAGTTCACAGGCCAAAACCCGAAGTTCACAGCAAAACCCCCGAAGTTCACAATGAAATTCCCGAAGTTCACAGCAAAATCCCCGAAGTTCACAAAATCAAGCAGCATCAAATAACCCTGCCGGGGCTTTTCAGCCTTGGCAGGGTTTTTGTGTAACTTATTTAAATAGCAGTACGTCACCAACTGTGTTGTCGTTGCTTTTTCCAATGACACGGAATTTAAGACCGTATTCCGGTACATTGCGCCCCGCATCAACCAGGCCTGGATTACTCCAGTCTGCATGGTCATCAAACAGTGGCGTGCGTTTTGTATAATTGTCTTTCATTGTGACGTTTTGCAAATCCAAGTAATCAAGGAACATCTTATCGGTTTTTTCAAACGTAAATGCTGCATCATGCAATTGATAACGGGTTGCCCCGACCGAATGATCGCTCCATTTAACAGCGCGCTGATCAGCATCGACAACGCCAAGGAAACCGTCGCCCGGGTGCTGGCCTGTCCAGTTGTTGTCATACGATTCGTCTACATACCAGACGACAAGACCTTCACCGTATGTCATTAAGCTGTCACCGCGGCGAATATTTGCCAGACCTTCATCAACACCGTTATGAGAACGCCATTCAAGCAGGTAATAATGATCGGTATAATAGGTTCCATCGTGTTCAACAAACCCGTCCAGATTAAATTGACTGTCACCTTCTGCACCGTCTGTAAATACTTCTTCTCCGTCGGCCGTTACAGCAACGTTATCGAAGAAAATACCATCAAGGTTTGTTGCCCAATCGGTCATGGAGCGGAATTGAATTTCAATCTCCTGACCGGCATAATCGCTGATATCAATCGATTCATGCACCCAGCCGTCACTTGAACCGGTGTAGCCGGGCAAGTTATCTTTAATCGCCGGATAGCCGTTCGGATCGATCACATCGGTTGTGCGTTCACTTGAAAGCGACTCCCATGTTTCACCACCATCAGTCGATATTTGAACCATCGCAAAATCCCAGTTTGATTCGATGTTATACCACGTATCAAAATCGAGCGTTGCATTTGAAGCGCCCGTTAAGTCAACGGTTGCTGCCATTTTATGATCCATCTCATTGCCTTTGCCGCCGTAATAAGCATTTTCGCCGGTTGCAGGCGTTGTCAGGACGTTTTCTTTCTCCGGCAGGTCAACTCTGACAGCATCATTGTTTGTTCCTTTGGTAACACCTTCATCAAGCAGGACGCTTGTCCCATCGCTCGTAATGTCATCGGCATGGAGTGTTGTGCCGCTCAGCCAGTTGCCGCCATGATTCGTCTGCAGCATTTCTTTAGCAAACGGACTCATTCCGGGCGGTTCGGTTCCCGGCACATCACCGGCCCAACTGCCGCTGGCCATCAGTGACCAATAAGCAACTGCTTCGCCTTCACCAGTATACTGCGTGTCGTACTCATCAGGAAGCCCCAGGTCGTGACCGTACTCATGGGCAAAGACGCCGGCTGCACCGTCTTCAGGCTCAATCGTATAATCCCAGGCACCTAATGCACCGCCAAATCGGTCGCTATCCGACTCTGCGCCAGGTACTGCTACAGGACCTGATCCCAGGTTCCAGCGATGTGACCAGATAGCGTCGCCGCCGAGTGCACCGCCGCCGGCTTCTTCACCGACACCGGCATGAATGACCATCAAGTGATCAATGATGCCATCCGGTTCATCATATACACCATCTCCGTCATAATCATTTCGGTCCCATACGTCGTATTCGCTCAAATCAACATTCGGATCTTCTGACGCTTTTACCAACGCTTCATATACTAATTCGCGCGGGCGGGCGTCACTGCCGTCCGGTGCCGGGTAGTTTCCACCGTAATAGGCAGCGGGATTTTCAGCTGTGTACCAGCCGGCAATTTCTCCATCAACAGTATAGCTTCCGCCTGATTGCTCTTCATAATATTGTTTCATCGAGACGAAATTTTCACCGTTCGGGCCTTCATAGCCATTTTCTCCAAAAATCATATTTTGAAAATGCTCATTGGTGTAGTCATCGTAGTACATATCGGTTTCGTCCGGCTGAATCGAATTTCGAGAATAATCAGGGAAATCAATTGCCAGAACAAGAACCTTATCTTCCCGCACATCGCCGTTATATGTTTCTTCTTCAACCGAATCTACTTTATTTTTCTTGGCATGGCCCAGTTTATTGCCTTTGCCATTTGTGAGCGGGTTATTGTTTTTCTTTTCGTTATGTTTCATTTGGGCATCTTCAGCGGTTGCTCCATTGGCTTTCATTTTCTGACCGCTTTTTGCCTTGGATTGTAAGTATTTTTTAAGTGCTGTATCTGCTTCTGCCTGTGTGGCATTCTGCGAGATCGTACCTTTTGCTTTAAGCATCTCGATTATCTTCTCATCATTGACAACACCCATGTCAACCGGCGCTCCTAATGAGGATGGTACTCGGTTTTGCAGCTCAGCATCTGTGGCGCTGCCTTGTTCTGCACTGACCGGCAGTCCCAGGCTTAAGGTAAGTGCTGCAGCAGCAGATAAAATAAATCCCTTTTTCATTATCGTAAAACCCCTCCTGAAATTATGGTTTGACTGAACCCCTTTGTAACTATTAAAATGTCCCCCTTTTTAAAAAATTAATAGAATATTTTAATGATATAATTCTAGACGAAAATTGTAAATATTTTGTAAAGAAAATGACAAAAAAGAGGCTATTAGACCTATCTACGGTATTGGGTGTTTTGGCCTAATCGATTGTTAAACATGTTATTAAAGCTTTTAAAACATGACATTTGTCATATTTAATTCTTGACGTTTATGACTTTCAGGGTGTGTAGGTATGCTATAACATAAGAAGAAGATGGGGAAAAAACCATTGTCAAGGAGGACATTATGAGTAAACAAAAACAAGCTGATTTAAAAAAACGTGTTGCAGCTTTTGCTGTATCGGATAAAAGAGCGAGTATTCAGCAGCTTATAAATACGATTCTTCCATTTTTCTTTATTTGGTTTTTGGCGTATCAAAGTCTGTCTGTTTCAATATGGCTGACGCTCGGGCTCGCGGTAGTGGCGGCAGGATTTGTCGTTCGGATTTTTATTATTTTCCATGATTGTACACATGGTTCTTTCTTCAAGAAGCCCAAAGCAAACCGTATTGTCGGGACGCTCACAGGCATTATTACGCTGTTTGCCTTCGAAAAATGGAAGCGAAGCCATGCGATCCATCATGCAACAAGCAGCAATCTGGACAAGCGCGGTACCGGAGATGTCTGGGTAATGACAGTTGAGGAGTATGCTGAGGCTTCCTTTTGGGGTAGACTGGCGTACCGTCTTTACCGAAATCCAATTGTCATGTTCGGGTTAGGGCCACTTTACTTGTTTCTTCTCTCAAATCGTTTTAACCGAAAAGGCGCAAAGCGGAAAGAACGGATAAATACGTACGTTATCAATGCTTCGGTTGCCGTAATATATAGTCTGTTAATATGGGCAATTGGCTGGCAGGCCTTTCTCATTATCCAAATGCCCATCATCTTTATAGCAGGATCATTGGGTATTTGGCTATTTTATGTGCAGCACCAGTTTGAGGATTCTTATTTTGAAAATGAAGATGAGTGGGACTTTGTGAAAGCCGCTGTGGACGGCAGTTCGTATTACAAGCTGCCGAAACTTCTGCAATGGCTCACCGGCAGTATTGGTTTCCACCACGTGCATCATTTAAGCCCGAGGGTTCCGAACTATCATTTGGAAAAAGCACACGAATCAACACCGCCTTTAAAGCAGGCTACGACAATAACGCTTGCATCCAGTTTAAAATCAATTCGGTTCAGGCTGTACGATGAAGCAAGCAAGTCATTTGTCAGCTTTAAAGAGGTAAAAGAACTTTTGCGTAAGCGAAACCAGGCAAACCCAAGACTGCAGGAAAATTAAATGGATGAAAAAGGCTCTCTGTATATAGGGGGCCTTTTTCTGATATACTTAACTGAAACTGGAAAGGAGGTGCCTGGATGCAGAACTGGTATCATATTGTGCCAAAGAACACGGGGCTCAGTATTTACGCTTGGATCATATTTTGTGTTCTCCCTTTTTATTTCATATTTCGAATCTCAGCAATGTGGGAGATTATTTTCGGCATATTAATGATATTCCTGTTTTTTATCGCTTACCGGGTATCCTTCCTTTCCAAAGGCTGGATCGTTTATTTATCCGTTAGTGTTGAAATCGTTATTAATGTTTTAATGACAATATTTTTGGGCTACGCATATTTTGCACTGTTTTTAGCGTTCTACATTGGCAACCTGCAGGTCAAGGAACGCTTTTTGACGCTTTATATCATACATCTGTTAACGACAATCGCTGCCGTTACTGCCGGTTTCTTTACTCAAAATGAAATTTTCCTGTCCCAGCTACCGTTTATAGCGTTTAACGTCATCGGAGTAATCCTTCTGCCTATAACGCTTTATCAGCGCAATAAACGGGAAAGGCTGGAAAGCGAGTTGAGAGCGGCGAACGAAAAACTTTCTCAGATGGCAGTCCTCCAGGAGCGTCAGCGCATTGCCCGCGATTTACATGATACATTGGGACAAAAGTTATCGCTTATCGGATTAAAAAGTGATTTGACAGGCAAATTAATCGATGTCAAACCTGATAAAGCAAAAAGTGAAATCGATGATATTCATCAAACCGCACGAACTGCGCTAAAAGAAGTTCGTGAAATGGTTTCCGATATGAAAGGCACGAAACTGGAAGATGAGATGCCTCGTGTCAAGCAGCTGTTGAAAGCAGCCAACATTGAATTTCATTTAAAAGGAAGTCCGCAGCTGACAAATATTCCGTTACTGGTGGAAAATGTATTAAGCATGTGCCTGAAGGAAGCTGTCACCAATGTTGTCAAACATAGTCAGGCTGCAGCTTGCCATATTACGGTTGCACAAACGCCGGAAAAAGTACGGATTCAGGTGCAGGATAACGGCCTTGGCATGCTGGACCATAAGACCTCTAATGCAGAAAATGGTCTTAAAGGAATGCGGGAACGACTGGAATTTGTGAACGGGAGTCTGGCAATCGCTACAGAAAATGGCACCATACTTACGATCCAGACGCCAAGTGTGCTGCAACATAATAATCAGGAGGGCCTGTCGTGATAAAAATTGTGATTGCCGAGGATCAAAGTATGCTGCTTGGGGCGCTGGGTTCGCTGCTTGATTTAGAAGTGGATATGGAGGTTGTGGGCAAAGCCAAAAACGGCGCAGAAGCACTGACATTGGCTGAGCGTTATCACCCCGACATTTGCATTATGGATATCGAGATGCCGGTAAAAAGCGGACTGGACGCAGCTGAACAATTAATAGAGCATCCCTGTAAAGTGATTGTGTTAACCACCTTTGCCCGTACAGGATACTTTCAACGCGCGCGCAAAGCAGGTGTGGACGGTTATTTATTAAAGGACAGTCCAAGCGAGGAATTGGCCAGCTCAATCCGCACTATCATGAACGGCAGACGGGTTTACGCACCTGAGCTGATTGATATGATGTACGACGATGAAAACCCGTTGACCGAACGGGAAACACAGGTGATTAAACTGGTCGCTGAAGGCAAAAATACAAAAGAAATTGCAAGCGAGCTTTATTTAACAAATGGCACTGTCCGCAACTATGTATCGGTCATACTTGATAAATTGGAAGTGGCCAATCGGATTGAAGCCATCTCAAAGCTTAAAGAAAAAGGCTGGCTTACATAAAGCGCTGTATAAACAAAGCCCCTGATTCAAAAACTAAGGTATGAAAGGGGTGCAATCATGGCTGAGAAGAACAATCAATTTAAAGAAAATAAAAACCATGGTGAATATCGGAATGGCCGCAAGAGCCAATATAAAAACAGCAGTGTGCATGGCAAACAATTAAACGAATATGTCAGCAATAAAGACGATTAGCGTTTTTAAGTGACGTATGAGCGGCTGAGAAAAAAGGTTTAAAAGTAAATGAAAAGACGAACGATTACTAGGAAAGGAAGCGGGATACACCGCTCCGGAAATATGCTTCGCTTTCCGCGGGCGGCTGGTGAGCCAACTCGTGCCAAGGCACTTCGTTGTCTCACCTATGCCTTTCTTCCCGCAGGAGTCTACACATATTTCCTCCGCTAAACTTAATTATCGTTCGTCTTTTATATTGAAATCAAATGTTATGGCCCAGCCTCTTTTTTATCCGGCATATAAAGGACAGTAAGCCCCCAACTCAAATGTTCGAGGATATACGATCACTTTATAGGAGGTCTTACTAAAATGGACAAAGGAATGTTTCTTGATCGTGATGGTGTGATAAACGAAGTGCTGTCAAAGCGGGTTAAATTTGTGAATCGGCCGCGTGACTTTTACCTGCTTGAGGGGGCGGGCGAAGCGATTAAAATTTTTAATGAGCTGGGCTATCGTGTTTTTGTCGTCACCAATCAGGGCGGCATTGGACTGGGATATATGCATGAGGAGGCACTGACCGCAGTCCACGATAAAATGAAATCGGATCTCGGACTGTTTGACGCGACGATTACCGATATTGCTTATTGTCCGCACAAACCGCATGCAGGCTGTCCCTGCCGCAAACCAAAGCCGCAAATGATTTTCGATCTTGCTGAAAAACACCAGATTGATTTGTCTGAAAGCTATATGGCAGGGGATCGGCAGCCGGACATAGAAGCAGGGAAACAAGCAGGCACTAAAACGGTTCTAGTGGGCTCTGGAGACGAGCAAAAGGTTAGTGCAGATATGTCTTTTTCCACGCTTTTTACGTTTGCAGACTGGCTGAAATGGCATCACTAATTTTTCATGGATTTATGGTTTCAGGGAAGGCTAAACCATGCCGTGAAAAATTTTGAACGAAAGGATGACGTTGCATGAGAAGTTTCATTTTCCTGATGGCACTTTCACTTATGCTGTTTTCAAGTGTGCCATCTGCATCAGCTTTTTATAAAGGGTTTGCCGAAGACCTGCAACAACAGAAACAACAGACTGAGGATTCGAAAAAGGAAACGTATCATCATATTTTCCTGAAACTGAAAGCCGAAGAACTCGGAATTGATACAGGAGGAAAAGATAAAGAGCAGCTCCACCAGGAGGTCGCTGAGCGAAAGATTAAACAATCAGCCGAAGAAAACGGCATTGAAACAGATGGGAAAAGTATTAAAGAGCTGGCCAGAGAAGTTCATCATGCTGAAGTTAAGAAAAAAGCAGAACAATTGGGCATGAACATAAAGGGAAAAGATCCACAATTGCTTGCTGAAGAAGTGTTTGAAGAAATGCTGAATCAGCGGGCAAATGAACTCGGCATTGACCCTGCCGGAAAAGACGTTGAACAATTGAAAAAAGCCGTTATGGAAGCGTCAATTAAACAAGAAGCTGATGCGCTCAATATAGCGACCGAGGGGAAAGATGCCAAAAAGCTGCAAAAAGCGGTACACGAAAAGAAAATATCTCAGTCGGCTGAAAAATTAGGGATTAAGACAGACGGCAAGAATATTGAAGAATTGCTTGATGAGATTATGACCAAACACGCTAAGGAAGCAAAACAGCAAAAATTGTACCCGTTTGAGAAAAGGAAGGGTGCTCTTTTCCAAGGCCACCATATGGGCGAAAGTTAAAAGTAGTATAACTCTGAATAGCCTATTCGGTGTAAAGGGGTGGAGCTGCAGAGACCAAATCACAAGATGGTTTGGTCTTTTTGATTCGAATTGCAAAAAAAGAAGGGTTATCCAGGTACATTATTGAATATACTATTTAGAAAACCTTGCAGAGGAGGATGGTGCATGAGTGAAAAGGCACGCATTAAAGTGAACGACAACGGACCGTATTTGGTGAAAGGCGAAGTGGAAATGGTCGATGCAGAGGGAAATGTGTTTGAAACGAAGAAGGCATTTTCGCTTTGCCGCTGCGGTCATTCGAACAATAAGCCGTTCTGTGACGGGAGTCATCGGAAAGCAGGGTTTGAAAGCGAGCCGCGCGCTGATTAAAACGCGGGTGCTAACCGATTAATTTTCAACCCTGATCATGGCGGCTTGGTGCCGCTGTTAAGAAACAGCACAGTTGTCATCACCTCCTCGTTTTGGAATAATATTAGTGTATGGATTAATTCTAACCATGAGGAGTGGGAATCATGAAAGTCTTAGTGATCGGCGCAAATGGCCAAATTGGACAACATATCGTGAAACAGTTGCAAAATAATGATAAACATACAGTCCGGGCAATGGTCCGAAAAGAAGCGCAGGCAGAAGAGTTGAAGAAAAACGGTGTTGATGCGGTGATCGCCAACCTTGAAGGGCGAAAAACGTCAATTGTTAAAGCAGCTAGAGGCTGTGACGCGGTTGTGTTCGCTGCCGGTTCCGGGGGCAGCACCGGTGCAGAGAAAACATTGCTTGTCGATTTGGACGGGGCCGGAAAATCAATTGAAGCGGCTGAAGAAGCAGAAGTAGAGCGGTTTATCATGGTCAGCGCGCTACAAGCCAATAACCGTGAAAATTGGAATGAAAAAATTAAACATTATTATGCAGCGAAGCATTATGCTGACAGGATGCTCGAGTTAAGCAATTTGAATTATACGATTGTGCGGCCTGGCGGATTGCTGAACGAAGAAGGCACAGGAGAAATTACGATTGCCGAGAACCTTGATGAACGCGGCTCTGTCCCGCGCGAAGATGTGGCCGGAACCGTGATTGCTTCATTGGCAGAGGAAAACACGTATAAACGCGGGTTTGACTTAATTTCCGGCGATACCGCAATTGATAAAGCTTTAAAAGATCTGTAAGCAAATGACACCAAAAGCCAATGTGCTTTTGGTGTTTTTGTGTGTATAATAAGGCAAGAGGTGAATACATATGTCAAAGAAAATCATAATCGATTGCGACCCGGGTCACGATGACGCGATGGCGATTATCTTAGCAGCTTCCAGTATCAGCAATTTACAAATTGAAGCTATTACAACGGTAGCCGGCAATGTCGGTGTGGAAAAAAACACAAAAAATGCATTGCGCATTTGTGATCTTGTCGGATTGGATGACGTGCCTGTGGCAATGGGAGCGGCTCGTCCGCTTGTAAGAGAGCCATTTGAGGCAGCCGATATACACGGCGAAAGTGGTCTCGATGGAACAGGGTTGCCTGAAGCTCCGATTAAATCATTAACTGAAGGCCATGCGGTCGATGTTTTAATTGAAACGTTGCGTTCCTCCGAGGACGGCCTTAAGCTGGTAACAATCGGACCGATGACCAATATTGCGATGGCGATAAGGAAAGAACCGGACATTTCTGCAAAAATCACCGAAATCGTCATGATGGGCGGCGGCACGTATGGAAACCGTACAGCAGCAGCCGAATTTAATATGTTTGCAGACGCTGAAGCGGCAAAAATTGTGTTTGAAAGCGGTGTGCCGATTGCAATGTTCGGGCTTGATCTCACACATCAGGCTCTCGCCACACCGGATAAACTTAAAGCACTGCAGGCAATCGATAACACTGTCGCTGAAACGGTTGTGGATATGATCAAATTTTACTCAAGCGCCTATAAAGGGAAATTTGCCGGTGCCGCATTGCATGACCCTTGCCCGATTGCTTATTTGATTGATCCTTCCATTTGCGAATTTCAGCAGGCAGTTGTAGATGTCGAAACACATGGTGAATTCACATATGGTATGACTGTCGCAGATTTTAAAGGGCGGACGGACAGAAAGCCAAATGTAGAGTTTGCCACGTGGCTCGATCAGGATAAATTCTGGCAGCTGTTTCTTGATGGACTGAGAACGTATTAAGTGTGGGGAAGTGGTGGTGTGAAGCGCGTGACGGATGGCAATTAGCTGGTGGCACGACCGGCAAATGCCGCGGTTCGCGTAGTGATGGGTGGAATTCGGTTGGTATCTGCGTGGTTCGGTTGGTCAACTCCGGAAATCGCGTGGTCCGGTTGAGTTTCGCGTGATGCTGGACGGAAATCGCGTGGTCTCCGCACAATTTCGCATGAGGTCCTGCCAAGTCTATATTTAAAATAAGAAACAAAGCACATAATTTTTGAAAGAAGGATTGCGATGGCTCGCATATTATACATTGAAGATGAAACAGATATCGGCAGGTGGGTCGCTCAGCGGTTAACAGCAAAGCGGCATGATGTCACATGGCTGACTTCCGGTGAATGTGTTGAACATTACCTTCAGCAATCGGATATTGTTATTTTGGATGTGATGCTGCCTGGTTTGGATGGATTTTCACTTGGAAGGCGCATTAAAAAAGAAAAACCGGACGTGCCGATTTTAATGCTGTCAGCCCGCACAGCCGTTGAAGATAAGTTGGAGGGGTTAAGTTTTGCAGAGGATTACGTCACCAAACCCTTTCATCCAGAAGAACTCGAAGCCCGCGTCGAAGTCCTGCTCAGGCGGTTTGATAAACAGACTGAACTGTTGACTGTGCGGCACTTGACCGTTAACCCAAAGGATCTGCACATTACCAATCGAGAAACAGGCGAGGAAATTCGGCTTACCGGGAAACAGTATCAGATCTTCCGCTATTTTTTACGGCATTTAAATCAGATTTTAACGAAAGAGCAGCTGTATGAGGGTGTATGGGAAGAACCGTATATGGATGGGGATAAAACGTTGATGGTCCATATCCGTCATTTACGGGAAAAGCTGGAAAAAGACCCTGCCAAACCGGCAATTATTGAAACGATACGCGGCATCGGTTACAGGGTGCGAAAATGAAACTGTTCCATTTTTTAAAATCATTGCAAGTGAAATATATCCTCATTATACTTACGGCTGTATTTATTATTCAAATCAGCTTATTAATATCAGTCTTTATATTATCTAGTACGGATGTCGATGAACTGGAGCGGGGTTATGCTGGTGTTGAAGATAAATGGCACATCGATGCGGAAGGTTTGGAAGAAATATCTAAAGCATCGGTCATGACACATTTCCGAAAATGGAAAAAAGCCTATCCCGAAGCCGGCATGTTTTGGGTAAACGACGAAGGGCAGCTTGCAGCCGAATTGGACACCAACGGGACGGTTCCGGCTGAATGGGATGCTTCTTATACCGCTCAATTTATTAAAGACCGATATGCGGGTAATCCGTTTACCGTTGTCGCTTTTATCGGGGAGCAACATGACGAAGGTTTTATGGTGCTGGAATTGCCGCGGGAAGTGATGGATGCTGCCGTAAGTGACCGGGCCTGGGTGTACTCAGTCACATTTCTTGTGCTGCTCCTCCTATTGCTGGTTTTATCTTTATTCTTCTTCAGGCAAATCCGGAAACGATTGTTAAACCTTCAGAATGCCATGACGGTAAGAGATGTTGATAACTTGCCGGTGTTAATTGATGTGAAAAAGCAGGATGAAATCGGTCAGCTGGAAACGGCGTATAATACGATGGTTATCGAATTGCGTGAGAGCAGACGGCGCGAGCAGCAGGAAGAACAGCTGAGACGCGAGCTGATTGCTAACCTGTCCCATGACTTGCGCACGCCCATGACTAAAATGCGGGCCCAGATGGATGCATTGACAATGGATAATCTGACCCCGGAGGATAAACAGAGGGCGGTTAACAGGCTCGGGGGGTCGATTGACCGGGTCGATCGGCTAATGGAAAATCTGATGTCCTATACGCTGCTGACAGCAAGCAAGCTGGAATACCAGCCTGAAAAGATTGATGTCATCCGGTATATAAAAACCGCACTTGCTTCGTGGTACCCACTGTTTGAACAGGAAAAATTTTACATAGAAATTGATCTCGAGCCGTTTGAAAACAGTATATGGGTGATCGATACGCTGTGGATGGACAGAGTGCTTGATAACGTGCTGCAAAACGTTATCCGCTATGCAAAAGATGGTCGGTATATTGGTGTATTCACCGAGGAAACTACAGCTTATGATGCCATTGTCATCACTGACCATGGCCCGGGGATGGATGAAAATTCAACCGATAAAGGAGCTGGTATCGGATTATCAATAGTTGATATGATGGTCCGGCAAATGGGCTTGGAATGGAACGTGGAAACGAATCATCATGGTACCACCTTTCGTTTGAAAAAGAAAAAACAACATGGTAATGCACCCGGTGACTAGCATGCTGGGTGTATTTTTAAACAATTTTTAACCTTTGCTCAACCTAAGTTTAAACGAAGGCATGTATTCTATGAGTGAGGTGAAGCAAATGGATTATGTCATACAGACGAATCAATTAGTTAAACAATTTGGTCGGGAGCAGGCGGTGGATACGATTAATCTCGCGATACCTGAAGGGGAAGTGTATGGCTTTCTCGGCCCGAATGGCGCAGGGAAAACCACCACCATACGGATGCTGCTCGGGCTGATGAAGCCGACATCCGGAACGATACATATTTTTAACCGGGATTTAAAAAAAGAACGAATCAGCATTTTAAAACAGGTCGGCTCCCTTGTGGAAAACCCATCCTACTACCCCCATTTAACGGCGAGGGAGAATCTTGAAGCGCTCAGGAAAATCTATCAGGTACCGAAATCGCGTATTGATGAGGTTTTGGCAATTGTGAAGTTGGAGGATGCTGCCGATAAAAAAGTGAAGGCATTTTCATTAGGAATGAAACAGCGGCTCGGTATTGCTGCTGCTTTACTTCATGAGCCGAAACTGCTTATTCTTGATGAACCGACGAATGGACTGGATCCCTCAGGCATTATTGAGGTACGTCATTTAATTAAAAGCCTGCCTGCCAAATTTGGCATCACGGTTCTGATTTCAAGTCATTTGCTATCTGAAATTGATCAGATGGCCACATCGGTCGGAATTATATCCGAGGGAAAGTTGATTTTTCAGGACACCATTGAAAGGCTTCGGGATCATGCCCGAGAGCATATCACATTGCGTGTCGGCGACAGTATGGCGGCCTCTGAGGCACTTTTGGTCAGGGGCGTTCATGCGGAAAGCAGGGATGGGCTTGTTTTTTTGCAGGAGGGCTCAGATACGCACGTCGCACAGGCTGTCCGAATGCTTGTTCAGGATGGCTATAATGTGTATCGCATTGAAGAAGCGAAGCGTTCGCTGGAAGATATATTTCTCGATATGACAAAGGGGAATGTATTATGATCGGGCGTTTACTCAAGTCGGACTTTTTGAAAATCAAGCGTAAAGGGGTGTGGCTTTTAACACTGATCGGTCCGCTGGGCGTCGTTTGTCTGCAGATGGTTAATTATAGTTTGCGAAAGGATTATCTGCTTCAACAGAGTGATAACGATTGGCACTTTTATTTGCTGAATGTTCATGCTTTTACCCCCCTTGCTCTCGTGCTTGGCATTGTTATTCTGACATCCCTGATAGCGAGCGTGGAAAATGAAACAAATGCATGGAAACAGCTGATTGCCCTACCGGTTTCTAAAATGGCAGTCTATTTATCTAAATTCACGGTCTTAATAGTTCTGCTTCTGACTTCATCCGTGTTATTGCTCATCTTTACACTCGGATACGGCCTCTACCTTAACTTGGGTGACAGCGTGCCATATACCAGTCTGATAAAATTCAGCTTATACCCGTTCGCGGCATCGTTGCCTGTTTTAGCGCTCCATTTGTGGATAGCGCTAGTGAGCCGTCATCAGGGGATCCCGGTGACAGCGGGTGTAATCGGTGTCATCTTAACGTACATGGGTTATTCATTGCCGGACTGGCTGATTTGGAAGTGGCCTGCGTTAATGAACGATTGGGCCAATCCTGATATCGTCGTGCAGTTGGGTATTGGCGTAGGTTTGCTTGTCTATTTAACTGGTATGCTTCATTTTGTACGAAAGGATGTGGTCTGATATGTTTTGGCATGTGTTACGAACTGAAGTGTTTAAGTTCCGTCAATCCGGTATGCTGCCAATTTTGCTTGTCAGTCCATTCATTGGTCTCATGATAGGTGTGATGACAAATTTATCCGGTATGGCAACTGGAGGAAATAGCTGGCTATTACTTGTGCAATTCATGCTCTTGCCTTATGCTGTTCTGTTTTTGCCATTGATGACCGGTGTGCTCGCTGGTGTCATATGCCGTTATGAACATCAGGCGGGCGGGTGGAAGCAATTACTGTCGCTTCCGATTACGCGAGGCAGTGTGTTTGCAGCCAAATACGCGCTGCTAATGGCTGCAGTTCTGATAATGCAGCTGCTGTTTCTTGGTGCTGTCTTTCTGGTGGGGCAACTGAAGGGTATCACCGATCCGTTTCCGATGATTATTTTCTGGAAAAGCATCTTTGGCGGGTGGATAGCAACATTGCCGCTCGCAGCACTCCAGCTGACGCTCTCGATAATGTGGAAAAGCTTTGCAGCACCATTTGCCGTGAACGTCATATTTACATTGCCGGCAATATTAGCCGTTAACTCACAAGACTTTGGCCCCTTTTATCCGTGGGGACAGCCTTTTTTAATGATGTATACCGGGAGTGCGTCTGACAGCGTCTTTTATGTGCCGTGGGAGCAGGTGCTGACCGTGGTCGGCGGCAGTCTGGTCATTTTCCTGGCAGCCGGGTGGTTTTATTTTCAGCGAAAAGCTGTTTAAAGAACCCGACGGTGAACCTCAGAATCTAACGCAGGGATTCTGGGGTTTTTTCATTAGTAAAATAAAGGAATTTTAAATCGTTATGTCGAATTACGTCATCAGGACGTAATAAAACAATGGTAGCGAGTAGTTTAAGAATGCAAACAGGGGATGACTCGATACTTGGCAAAATTGCTATCTTAATTGCGGTTCTGGCACTTTCTGCATTTTTAATGAATACGTTTTCAACGAAAAGGTTGAATGTCGAGCGGCGAAAACTTTGTTATGATCACGACAGGCTGGTTTTGAGTGTGAATACAATCGGAGACATGGGCTATCCGTTGACAACTATCAGGAGGAAAAAAATATGGACCAAGCTAAAATCGGCATTGATGCCGGGGGAACACTTATTAAAATAGCATATTATCAGGACCGCATCGTAAACTATCATTCATTTCCATCTACAGCACTAGAAGAAGCAGCATCATGGGTCGCCCGGCAGTTTGAAAACCCTGCGGTATGCGTAACAGGCGGGAAAAGTCATGCGCTTGCCGAAAGACTGTACGCTGAACCGAAAACTGTCCTCGAATTTGATGCAACTGCACAAGGTATTACATATTTAGCAAATCAGCAAGAACAATCTATCGGTGACAATTTTTTATTTGTCAATGTCGGGACCGGAACTTCGCTGCATCGCGTCAATAACGGCAAACAGAAACGTGTCGGCGGTTCGGGTGTCGGAGGCGGCACACTGATGGGTCTCGCATTCTTAATGACAGGCATGCACCACTATGAACAAATCGTTAGAAATGCAGCAGAAGGCAACCGGGAGAATGTTGATCTGAAAGTAAAAGATATATTTGAAGGAACGGTGCCGCCAATCTCAGGGGATCTGACTGCCAGTAACTTTGGAAAAACGGAAGAAATCGTTAATGAACGGCCAGCTGATGAAGATATTTTAGCAGGCATGATTGGGCTTGTCGGCGAGGTGCTCGTCACAATCAGCAGTCAAATGGCAGGCCAATATGATGCAGAATCGATCGTTTATGTCGGCTCGTCATTCAAGTCCAATCCGCTGCTTCAGGAAATAATTAAAAAATATGCCGGTATGATCGGGAAAAAACCGGTGTTTCTAAAGCAAGGCGAATACAGCGGCGCGCTCGGCGCATTGTTGTCACTGTAATTGAGAGTCTGCCATTTTGATGTGAGCTTTTATTGGATTTTGGTATAATAAAACATGTGAAACGGGAAAAGTTCAACGCAATCTTTTAAGCAAAATGGCAGGTGTACAATAGCATGACGTTAGAAGGAAGCATTCCGGTTATTATCTTTATTATTCTATTTATGATGATTGCATTGGCAGTCAGCTATATTTACGGCTGGAAAATGATTGAAGCGACAGGTTTATTCGGTTCACAGACATTCATCGCCAGTATGATTAATCTGTTTTTGTGGGCATGTGCCGTATTTGGCTGGTTTCTCTATACGACAGGCAAAGGCGAAGAACTGTTTTTCGGCGGGTTAGTGCTGATGGGGGGACTGTTTGTCCTCAGCGAAGCGGCGCTTATCACAACATTATTCTTGAGACGGCATAATTTTATGGGAACCGACAACGGAACCGAGGAGAGAAGCGAATCGGACGAGAATGCCAGACTTATAGATCAGGGAAAACAGGAGTGAACAGCGGGAGGAGTATATATTTTTGACAACCGGCATCGCAACAGCCGGCTACTTCATCGGGAGAGGTCTTGAAAATTTGGGCAGCTGACAATGGTAGTAAAAGAAGGGATACATATCATACGAATGATTACCAGCGTTATAACTGAGTGAGATGAAAGAAAGGATTCACAGAATTCAGCTGAAGCAAGTAGTATAGCTGAAAAGGGGCTTCCAACTATGACACGAAATGTTATGGATTTTATCATGCTAATTGTTTTGTCAGCCCTATTATTAACTGGCTGTGCGCCAGGAACAACGGAGGATGACACGATGCGTGAAGAAGGACCGATCACGAAGGAAAAATCAGACCTTTCATTTAAGTCGATTAATCCTGGTGAAGCGCCCGAAAGTGTCCAAACGTGGATTGAAAAAAACAGGAAAGAAGAAGCGAAGAAAGTTTCTCACGCTGATAGTAAAACGTACGTAATTATCATGCTTGGACAGAAATCAACCGGCGGCTTTTCCGTCACAAT
Source organism: Lentibacillus persicus (assembly GCF_900112705.1). Lineage (GTDB taxonomy): Bacteria > Bacillota > Bacilli > Bacillales > Amphibacillaceae > Lentibacillus > Lentibacillus persicus. The sequence goes on along the minus strand of NZ_FOMR01000003.1, from coordinate 156,256 downwards.
TGATTCAATGCAGCTTGAAAAAATAATTTCACCGGAATCCAAGGCTGATAAGGGAACGGTGCACGTCACATACCATACCATCGAACCGGAAGAAGGCAGCATTAACACGCAAGCTTTAACTTACCCGATGGCAATAGCTGAACTGGAAGGAACGCGCGATTATGACTATCGATTTTTAGAAAAAAGCAAAGAGAATCATGACGGCGAGCAGAGTGAGCCCATCCAGCCCGAGAAGCTAATGGGCGGCTGAAAACAGGAGCGAAGAACGATGATGATTAGACCAATCGAATCAAACGATGCAAAAGAATTTCTAGAACTGAACAAACGTGTTGATGCGTCAGGTTTCATGCTGCATGAACCCGGTGAACGAAATACAACAGTTGATCAGCAAAAAGAGGCTATCGAAAAGGTTTTATCTGAAGAGCGGTCGGCTTTTTTCGTGGCTGAATCGGCTGGTACTCTCGCCGGCTTCATCGCTGCGTTTGGCGGCAAAATGAAACGGAACAAGCATTCGGCATACATTGCGCTGGGTGTTCATGATGCATTTTATGGTCAGGGGATTGCAACATCATTGATTGAGAGAGTATATGAATGGGCAAACGAAATGGGTATTTCAAGGCTGGAGCTGACAGTCATTAAAGACAATGAGAAAGCGATCAATCTCTATCAGAAAATGGGTTTTCAGATTGAAGGTGAAAAAATCCATTCACTGATGATCGATGGGCAGCCTGCAAATGAGTATTATATGTACAAGCTGAACTAATGCGCGAGTATGGTTATTTACGCTGTAGATTCGTGAGAAATCGCTGTAGTTTTCAGCGCATCGCTATAGATAGACGGATAATCGCTGTAGTTTTTCATGGATTTACGCGTTGAATGCGGTGACAGTAATTACGTGTGTTTGCTGTCCTCCGGTGGTATAATAGCCTAAACGAGGGGGGAGCCCGATGGATGAAACGTTAAACCAGATTTTAAGTGAATTAAAGGGATTACGCACGGGTTTAGATGGCGTAAGAACAGATATAACGGATATACGTACAGATATAACGGATATGCGTACAGACATAACTGATTTACAAACAGATATAACCGATTTGAAACAGGGGCAGAAGAGGATTGAAGACGGCCAGGAAAGACTTCAAAAAAATTTGGTCGCCAGTGTAGGTGACTATACTGAAAAAATAATTGATCATTTTGATGATAAGACCGATGTACTGAACAATCGCGTATTCAAAGTTGAATCAGAAGTGAAAAATTTAAGCAGGCAGCAGTGAGTTAAATCATTGCTGCCTTCATAATTTTCATAATGCTTCTCCTCCTTCCGTGGATATTTTCCACTGAATAACACACCCTACTTTTATAAAGTCTTATTAAAGGTGGGGACCACACACGTGAATATTGCAGATATCATGACAGTAATTGGATTTGTTGTTGTTTCGCTAATTGTGCTAATCCTTATGGTAACTGGCGCATACATATATTTTGTCGATCGTACGCAGCGTCAGCACCCGGTGCTCCGCAACTATCCGGTAGTCGGGCGGGCACGGTATTTTTTTGAAAAAATCGGTCCGGAGCTCCGTCAGTATTTCTTTAATAATGACAGGGAAAGCAAGCCGATTTCGCGGGAAGAGTACGGCCATATCGTGAAAAAAGCGAAATATAAGCGTGATGTTGAAGGCTTCGGTTCGCAGCGCGATTTTGAAAAAGAAGGCTACTATATCCGAAATAGCATGTTTCCGAAGCTAACTGCGGAATTAAAAATGGACAAGGAATCAAAAGTAACGACGAATCGCTATTTATTAATAAAAGACCCGTTGTTTACACAAAGGAAAGAACATTTGGAAGAAGAAACGTCACCGGTTTATTTGCTTGATGAGGAAGATGCAATTGTCATTGGTGAAAATTGCAGAGAGCCGTTTAAACTCCGCGGACAGATCGGCATGTCGGCAATGAGTTACGGATCGCTTGGTGAGCGGGCGATCACCGCTTTGTCTGAAGGGCTTGGCATTGCAAAAGGCACGTGGATGAATACAGGTGAAGGCGGTCTGTCTGATTATCACTTAAAAGGCGGCGCAGACTTGATTATGCAAATTGGCCCCGGTATGTTCGGCCTCAGGGACAAGGAAGGGAATTTCAATTGGGATGAGTTGAAGGAAAAAAGTGAGATACCACAGCTGAAGGCGTTTGAAGTAAAACTAGGCCAAGGTGCAAAAACACGTGGTGGTCATGTTGATGCTGAAAAAGTGAACGAAGAAATTGCCCGGATTCGTATGGTTGAGCCGTATACGTCCATTGACAGCCCGAATCGTTTTCCGGAGTTCAATGACTTTCCCTCGCTGTTTGATTTTATTGAACGCGTGCGGGAACATTCCGGAAAGCCGGTTGGCATGAAAATCGTGGTGGGGAGTCACTTTGAAGCAGAAGATTTGGCAAAAGCGATACGGGATACCGGTAAAGGACCTGATTTTATTACAATTGACGGCAGCGAAGGCGGAACAGGCGCGTCGTATCAGGAGCTGACCGACAGTGTCGGATTGCCGATCAGGTCTGCGCTGCCGTTAGTGGATAACGCATTAAAGAAACATGGTGTCCGGGATCGGGTGAAGCTTATTGCTTCAGGCAAGCTGTATTCGCCTGATCGGGTAGCAATAGCCCTGGCCATGGGTGCTGATCTCGTCAACATTGCCCGGGCGTTTATGATTACAGTTGGATGCATCCAGACGCTGGAATGCCACTCCAACGGCTGTCCGGTCGGCGTGGCAACAACTGATCCGGACCTTCAGAACGCCCTCGTCGTTGATGAAAAGAAACACCGCACCGCTAATTACCTGATCTCTATGCGCAAAGGCTTGTATCGCGTTGCAGCGGCAGCCGGGCTGGAGTCACCATTGCATTTTAAACGTGAACATGTCGTTTATAAAGATGAAAAAGGCAAAACATGGTCGCTTGATGACATCTATCAGTCGATGATTCAGCCCGGTGGAGACGGGTCGATGAATGCGTGAAAGTTTGAATTAACACTTGAATTGGGAAAATAACAGCAGAACAAAAATCCGTTCAAGAGGGTTCATGATGAGTCGGAAGCCGGTTTTATCAAGCGGCTGTTATTCCAATTGATGGCGGCCAATCGTATAAATATTAATATCAGGCATTAAAGATCTCGGGCAGTGAGAAACATTCAGGTCTCCTGCCCGGTTTTTTCATAAAATAAAATCCCCGATCCATCAATCCTCTCGTTCAAACAAAATATCCCCCCTGTATGGAGGTATTCAACGGACAGTATGTTAGAATTTGTTTGGATCGGCCGAACTGAAGGAATAGTAATGTTGTCAATAATAGCATGAGTGTATTATATGATGCATGCGGAATCTGTTAAGAGGAAGGAGCATCATTTTTTATGGGGATCTATCAGTTTGAAGATTTAAAACGCTATAATCAAATATTGCTTGTAGCGGGCATCATAATTATTGCCTTTAACCTGCGTGCAGCCATTACATCTGTTGGTCCGCTGGCGAACGTTATCGGGGATGACCTTAGTCTTTCCAGCTGGAGTTTGGGAATTTTAACCAGTCTGCCGCTTGTGGCTTTCGCGGTTATGTCTCCGGTTGCTCCTAAACTGGGAAACCGGTATTCCAATGAAATTGTGCTGATTAACGGTATGGTCGTACTTTTTATTGGCATATTGGCCCGTTCTGTGCCGATGCCGTTTTTTCTTTTTGGTGGCACATTACTGATTGGTCTGGGGATAGCGGTTTCGAATGTATTATTGCCCGGTGTTATAAAAGAAAGGTTTCCGAACCGTGTGCCGCTTATGACAAGTGTTTATTCAGTTGCCATGGGTCTTATGGCTGCCCTTGCCTCTGGTGTCAGTGTTCCGCTGGCAAATCGCGCCGGTCTCGGCTGGGAATGGTCGCTGGCCGTCTGGGCAATTCCGGCGCTTGCTGGTGCTGGCATTTGGTTTTACTTTGTCAAACGGCGAGAGGCTGCAAACGAAGTGAGTGTGCATTACATTGCAGCCAGTGACGTGCGTATGTGGAAGTCGAGGCTCGCTTGGGAAGTTGCTGTATTTCTTGGCTTACAGGCATTTTTATACTACGTCATCATCGCGTGGCTCCCGGCGATCGTCCAGGATTATGGTGCAAGCAGTGGCACGGCGGGTTGGATGCTGTCGTATGCACAATTTATCGGGTTGCCGGCAAGCCTATTGCCTATTGTTGCCGGAAAGCTTAAATCGCAAAGCGTTTTGACAGCTGGTATCTGTCTCTTAGCGGCAGTAGGGTCTGCCGGCCTGCTCATTGGCCAGTCCCTCGTCATGATGACAGTAAGTGTCACATTACTCGGCATCGCCACTGGTGCACTGTTTCCATTAGCCCTTTCGTTTTTAGGAATGCGGACTGGAGACGCACGGCAAGCGGCAGAGTTATCTGGTATGGCCCAGGCACTCGGCTATTTTCTGGCTGCCTTGGGGCCGATTATGATCGGTTCATTAAATGATGTTACTTCAGGCTGGCAGACACCGCTCATTGTACTGTTGATTGTGTCAGTGCTTATGGCGATTGTCGGTTATGGCGCCGGCAGGAATCGAACGGTAGAGGATGAATTCAAAGATATGTCGCATCGGGAAAAGGAACAAAAAGAAATGAAGGAAGCGCCATAGGAGTGACACGATAGCACCGTGTGACTAATACCTTGAGGCCAATAATATTCTGCACGACTGTATCAGATAGTAGCACAAATAAAAAGCGGCTGCTAATTCAGCAGCCGCTATTATCAACCGTTTAACTTCCTGTGTCGCGGTAGCCTGTGTGTGCTTTAACCTTAACTTCAGCATAGCGTTTCGAGTCTGCTTTGCCGGAGAGTATAGTGCCAAGGTACCCGCCAAGAAAGCCTAGTGGTACTGAGACAAGCGCCGGGTTGCTGAGCGGGAAGATCGGCTCCCCGACAAATAATGCCGCCCCTGCTTCCGGTGAAAAGACACTCGGGCTCATGGAGACAAGAACAAGCGCCGAAATCAGCCCGGTTAAAAGCGCCGAAACCGCACCAGTTGTGTTAAAACGCTTCCAATAGACGGTATAAAGAATGACCGGCAAATTGGCGCTGGCGCCGATACAGAAAGCGAGCGAGACAAGAAATGCCACGTTCAGATACTGTGCAAACAGCGATAATACAATCGATAAAACTGACACAGACAGAGCTGCATAGCGTGCTGCCAGCATTTGTTGCTTATCAGATGCCTGACCTTTCTTAATGATTTGTCCGTATAAATCATGCGCGAATGCCGAGGCACCTGACAAAACAAGCCCGGCAACAACAGCCAGAATAGTCGCAAAGGCCACAGCGGAAATGAACGCAAACAGGAATTCACCGCCGATTGCTTCTGCCAGAAGTGGTGCCGCCATATTTCCGCCGGGGTTGGCTTCTCTGATGGTTCCTTCACCGACAAAAATGGCTGCCCCGAACCCGAGGAACAATGTCAGAACGTAGAACGCACCGATAATCCATGTTGCAGTAACGACTGATTTGCGGGCTGTTCTGGCATCTTTAACCGTGAAAAAGCGCATTAAAATATGCGGCAGTCCGGCTGTACCAAGAACAAGTGCAAGCATCAATGAAATGGTATCAAGTGGATCTGTATATTTGAGGCCCGGGTTCAAATAATCGGCTCCATGCGATGTGGCTGTTTTTGCCTCTTCGAACATCGCCATTATATTAAAATTAAAATGCAACAGCACGAGGAATGACAAAATCAGCATGCCCGCCATCAGAAGGACGGCTTTGACAATCTGGACCCAGCTGGTGGCGACCATTCCGCCGAACAACACGTAAATTGTCATCATCACCCCGACAATGAGAACGGCTATCGTATAAGGAATATCAAACAATAACTGGATAAGCGCCCCTGCCCCGACGAGCTGGGCAATCATATAAAACAATGAGATTGTAATCGTGCTCAATGCTGCTGCGCCTCTGATTTTCTTGGCGTCAAATCGTGCATTAAGCATATCGGCAATGGTGTATTTGCCAAGATTTCTCAGCGGTTCTGCAACCAAAAATAATACGACAAGATAAGCAATTAAAAACCCGATACTGTAAAAGAAGCCGTCAAATCCAAACAGGGCAATCGATCCGGCAATTCCAAGGAACGAAGCGGCCGATAAGTAGTCACCTGATATAGCGAGGCCGTTTTGAAAGCCGGTCAGCCCCCCGCCCGCTGTATAAAAGTCACCCGTTGTCTGTGTTTGTCTGGAAGCCCAGAACGTGATGCCGAGTGTCAGGGAAACGATAATTAAAAACAGAACAATGACTGTAGGACTCATGAGGCTCTCCCTCCATCCCCATTATCAATTTGATCCTTAAGAATCTGATCCGCCTGTTCATCAAATTTGGCTGCTTTTCTGACGTAAATTGTACACAGCACCCATGTCATCACAAACTGGGCAAAAGCAAAAATCCATACCCAGGAAATAGGACCAATTATCGGTGTGTTTAAGAAAGTGGTATACGATGTCAATACTGGCAGCAAGAAATAAAATATCAGGAAAAATATCGTATAAGGTATCACAAACTTTTTCTTGTTTTCGATAAAGCTATTAAACTGCTCGCTCTGCTCAATTTTTTCAAAGTCAACCGTATCATTGGCTTGGCTGTCTGTTTTAAATTCATTAAGAGTACTCATATAAACCTCCCCATGTTACATGAAGGGGTGCCGCTTCATGGGGCAGTTCCCAACGAAGAGGACCCCGGATCATGTTATTTTTCCATTGTTGACAGATCCCCTGCCGGCTCATCAAGCTCCCATGCTTTTAAGACACGGCGCATGATTTTGCCGCTTCGGGTTTTCGGCAGGTAGTCGCGAATTTCAATTTCCCGCGGTGCAGCGTGCGCAGCGAGTCCTTTTTTGACAAACGAACTGAGCTCCTGCTCCAAATCATCACTTTTTGAATAACCATCCTTAAGTGCCACAAATGCTTTGATAATGTGGCCGCGGACTGGGTCCGGTTTTCCAATAACAGCAGCTTCTGCGACAGATGGGTGTTCGACCAGTTTACTCTCAACTTCAAATGGTCCAACGCGCTCGCCTGATGTGGTAATAACGTCATCATCACGCCCTTCGAACCAAAAATAGCCGTCTTCATCTTTGGAAGCGAGGTCTCCGGAGTAAAACCAACCTTGAAATGGAAAATATTTTTGAAATCTTTCCTCGTTATTCCAGACGGTCCGCAGCATTGAGGGCCATCCGGATTTAATGCATAATTTGCCCATTTGACCCGGTCCAAGTTCATTGCCTTCATCATCCAGTATTGCCGCTCGAACGCCGGGGAACGGTCTGCCCATTGAGCCTGGTTTCATTGGCATGGCAGGATAATTGGCAATGATCACGCCGCCTGTTTCGGTCATCCACCAATGATCATGGATCCGCCTGTTATAGGTGTCCATGCCCCAATGAATCACTTCAGCATTTAACGGTTCGCCGACACTCAGTATATGTCTGAGTGAACTTAGATCAAATTTTTTAACCGCTTCATCACCGGCTCCCATCAGCTTTCGAAAGGCGGTCGGCGCACTGAGCCAGACGGATACCTGATATTTTTCGATCGTGCCGTACCAATCTTCCGGACTGAAGCGTCCGCCGCGCACCAGATTGGATACGCCATTCAGCCACGGCCCGAAAATGCCATACGATGTGCCGGTCACCCATCCGGGGTCTGCTGTGCACCAGTAAACGTCATCTTCTTTTAGATCCATCACCCATTTTGCTGTCTGGTATTGTTGAACCATGGCGTTATGAACGTGCAGTACACCTTTTGGCTTTCCGGTTGAACCGGATGTGTAGTGGAGAATCATGCCATCTTCCCGGTCAACCCATTCAATTTCCAAGTTGCGTGAGGCTTTTTCCATCTCCTGTTCATACCTGAAAAACGTGATGTCGCCTTTGTCTTCAGGGGCGTCCCCGTCCCCGACAAGAATAATATTTTCCAAATTCGGCAATTCCTTATACGGAACCCGGTCTATTAGTGAAGGAGACGTAATTAAGACACTCGCTTCACTGTTCTCGAGACGGTCGCGGACGGCCTGTTCCATAAAAGCTTCAAACAATGGTCCGGTAATAGCCCCGATTTTCAGCGTGCCTAATAAGCTCACATAAAGTTCGGGTGAGCGCGGCAGAAATAGGAAGACCCGGTCCCCTTTTTTGGCTCCAATGCTGCGCAGTACATTTCCAAACTTATTTGTCAGAAACTTCATATCCTGAAATGTATATGTTTCATCCCGTTTATCATCGCTGTAGTAGAGTGCTACTTTGTTCCTGCGCCATGTTTCGGCATGTCGGTCGATCGCTTCATATGCCATGTTCACGTTTCCTGTCTCATGCCAGGAAAAAGCTTTTTCGACTTCATACCAGGAAAAGTCAGCTCGGGCTGAATCATAGTCAGCCATATTGGCCTGCTCTTTTTTTGGAGCTATTGTATCAGTTACCACTTTCATTCCCCCTCACATTAATTGTCATTCTCATTCGAACAGCCCAACAAGTTTGTTTGGCCGAATGAAATCACCTCCGTAAACTGTAAGCGCTTACGATATAGTATAAGCAATAACCGGAGCGTTTGAGGGAATTTTTGTGCCAAATGTAGTTTGCCATGTCTGAAAAGTTAAAATTAAAAGGTGAGTGGCTAATTTTTAAACATCTCGAGCAAAAATTTGCGTGCTGATCGACTGACCGGTAGTGTTGTTTGATTTTTGTCCTTGAGGGTAAGATTGTATGCGCCATTGAACCAAGGGGTAATCTCTTTGACATAATCCAGATTAACCAGATAGCTGCGGTGCGTCCTGAAAAAAGCGAATCCTTTCAGTCTATCTTCAAGTTCCTGCAATGTCATCCGACTTTCGATCACTTCGTCGTGCGTATGGATTTCCAACATGCGGTTGGACGGCATTGCATAATAGATTGAATCCGGTGAAAGGACCACCATGCGTTCACCATCATCAATAAGCAGTTTTTCCGGGGTCTGGCCGAATTGTGTTTCAATCTGTTTGTTCCGTTCCGTCCCAGATTGTGCCATTTGTTTTCGAATACGCTGCATGGTCTTTTGAAAACGGCTGTCATCATACGGCTTCAGCAGGTAATCGACCGCTTCGATTTCAAAAGCATCCATGGCATAATCATCATAAGCGGTTGTAAACACAAACAGCGGTGGCTGGGCATAGGCCTTTTCGACAATTTCTTTTACAGCGTCCACACCAGTCATTCCGGGCATTTGCACATCGAGAAATATCACGTCCGGTTCGTGCGCCACATATAACTCAACAAGCTGATGACCCGTTTCAGCGCTGGGGCAAAGCACGATATCACGTTCTTTCTCCAGTAAATAAACCATGTCTTCCCGTGCCAGCTGTTCATCTTCAGCAATCATGGCATGTATTGTTTTCATCATCATACCTTCCTTCTTAAAGCTCTATTAAAATGATTGTTGATATTACCGCAAAACCCTTAAACAGCGAACTAGTCAGTGCTTGTCCACCGCTCCGGAAATACACGTGGGTGCTCGTCGTGTTGCAAAGTTTCATAGACTGGTCTTTAATACTCCTGTCGTGGTATTGTAAAGTATACTTCGCTTCCGCTTTCGGGCAAGTTGCTTATATGGAGGCGGGCGGATTCGCCGATTAAACTGATCAGGCGCTGGTTCACATTATACAACCCGGCACCGCTGCTCTGTCTGTTCGTCATTGATGTCTTACCCGCTTCCTCGAGCAATTCTTCCGGAAAGCCGGCACCATTGTCACTCACTGCAATTTTTATCGTGCTGCCTTCATCTTCAATGAGCACAGTTACTTCACCGCCGCTGGTGACATTTTTTAGACCGTGTTTAATACTGTTTTCCACCAGCGGCTGAATTGTTGATGGCGGAATCTTTGCCTGTAACATATCGTCAGGAGCTTTGAAGTGAATTGTCATCTGACTTGAAAAACGGGCCTGAATGATTTCAACATATGCCTTAACGTGCTGGTATTCCTTTTCCAGTGGAACGAGTGAATCCTTCACCAAACCGATATTAAAACGCATGTAATGTGCCAGGTTCACCGTGATGTGCCGTGCCTTTTCGGCATCTTTTCGGAAAAGGGCTGCAATCATATGAAGCGTATTGAACAGAAAATGCGGGTTAATTTGCGCCTGTAAATTTCTCAGTTCGGCATCACGTATATGCTTTTTTAATTCTTCGGTGGCAATCGTGTCCAGCTGATTAGTGATCAGCTGTCCGAGCCCCTTGGCGAGAACACGTTCAACCGGGCCAATGTGCTGAGCTTTTTCAAAGTAAAACTTAATAAGACCGGTCGCTTCCTGAGAGTCAATAATTGGTATAAAAATCGCTGCTTCAAACGGACAATTTTTATAACGGCATTGGATTTGGTCCGGTGAATAGGCAACCTGCATCTGGCGCGATTCAAGTGCCTGGTAGGACAGCGACGTAATGATTTCGTCGCCTTCCTGATGGTGATCAGCCCCCCGTCCTTTATGTGCCAGCACCTTACGTCCATCGGTGACAGCGACTGCAGCAAGATCGAGCCGGTCGTAGAGCAAGTCGGCAATGCCTGCTGCCATCTCACGCGGGGCGTTGCGCTTGCGTAAAAATGGCAGTGCCTCTTCGGCGATTGTGAATGCTTGTCTCGTAGCAAGCGCTGCTTCGTTTTCCTGCTCTTTAAGCACAATGCCGACCATCGCTGTAAAAATGGCGATGGATATACTGTTTGATAATACTAAAGGCAAACCGATTGTATTCACGATTGTGATCATCTCTTCAGAGTCCGGCTCAGCAATCAGCAGCATGTGCATCTGCAATACAGGCGGGAACACACCGATAAAAAGTGCTTTCATTGGTGCAATGACCCGTTCATTTGAGAAAAAGTGTGTTGTCCATCCTGCCAATAGCCCTGTTATCGGATTGACGAGGCTGTTCGCAGCAACCCCTAAGCCACAGAGGAAAAACAGGTGAAGACCGGCAATTATGCCCGCTCCAAATCCAACCACAGGTCCGCCCAGCAGGCCGGCAATTACAATTGGGACAAGGCTTAAGCTGGCGACCATTTGATTATCACCTACGGGTGTCAGTACGAAATTCCCACCCGTAACCATGCCATCTTCAATTACAATGCCTGTAATAGTGCCGGCAATCCCAAAAAGGCCAAAAACAAAGGCGTGAACGATAAGCATTTTCTTGCTGAATTCACGGTCAAGGAGCGACCTGAAACCACGGGTACGTGTCAAAACAAAGGCGATAAGCAGCAATAGACCAAGTCGTTCAAACAAAATCAGTGTCAAATCTTTCATCAACTGCTGTCCCTCGTTTCAATCCCGGTCTGTGACTTGATGAAAAACCGCCGGAATTCCGCATAGCTTTGGATTGTTGACTGTGTTAAAAGTGAGCCAACAACCGCTCCCAAAAACCCGATCGGAATAGCAATAATACCGGGATTAGCTAAAGGCAAAAACGGCTCATGTGCGATCCAGCCGCTGACCGGATTCATAATGTGCGGCCCAAGTAAGAGCAGCACCAGTGAGGCTAACAGTCCACTTGCCATTCCCGTTATCGCTCCTTTTTCAGTGAAGCGTTTCCAATAAATCGTAAACAGAATGACCGGCAGATTGCTGGATGCTGCTACAATGAACGTTAATGAAACCAAAAACGTTACATTAATATTCTCGAGTCCCAATGCAAATAATGTGGAGATAAGTCCAACAACAAAAGCTGTCCATTGAGCTGAACGTATCTGGTTTTTTTCAGATGTCCGGCCCTTTTTAATAATATGAAAATAGACATCATGTGAAAAAGCGGTTGTTGCTGAAATAACCAGACCGGCAACAACAGCAATAATCGTTGTAAAGGCAATCGCGGCGATAAAAGCCATCAGGAAGTCACCGCCCAATTCTTCTGCCAGAAGCGGTGCAGCAAGATTCCCGGTTGGATCAACCCCGGCTAATTGCTCGTAGCCAATCAGCGCCACAGTCCCAAGACCAAGAATAAGTGCGGTAATATAAAATGCGCCGATAATCCAGCTGGCAGTCAAGAGCGACTTGCGCACTTCGTGTGTGTTGCGCACCGTAAAGAACCGTATTAAAATGTGCGGCAGCCCCGCCGTTCCAAGAATTAAAGCAAGATGCAACGATATACTTTCAAGCGGGTCATCATAAAGATTGCCCGGCAGGAAAAACTGTTCACCGAGCGGGGTGCCGGTTTTCACATCGGCAATCAGCGCCGCTACATTCCAGTCAAATCGCGCAAACACAATGAGCATTAATAGAAACGTCCCTGACATGAGAACGACTGTTTTTACAATTTGCACCCAGGATGTGGCAAACATGCCGCCAAACACGACATAGATGGTCATCAGACTCCCGATAACCAGGACAGATGTTGAATAATCGATATTTAAAAGCAGCCGCAGCAACAGGCCGGCAGCAACCAGCTGTGGAATCATGTATAAAATGGAAATAATCAATGCCGCAATCGCCATCGTCCAGCGCATGCGGTTGCCCGGGAAGCGCGAACAGACCACATCTCCCAGCGAATATTTGCCTAAGCGATGCACCGGTTCAGCAATAAAAAATAATACAATTAAATAAGAAACCAAAAACCCAATCGCATAAAGAAACCCGTCATAACCGCTGATGGCGATCGTTCCGATAATCCCAAGGAAGGACGCCGCGCTGATATAATCTCCGGCAATGGCCATACCGTTTTGAATCCCTGTCAAACTCCCTGCAGCCACATAAAACTGATTCGTCGTTTTACTTTGCTTCGCGGCCCAATATGTAATAATCAACGTGCACACAATGATGCACAGAAAAAACAAGAAATAAGTTAGGTTCATGGTCCCACCTTCTTCGGAGTGCTCCGGATTATATATTCATTATTATTCTATAAATTTAAAATTTAACAAATACGGCTGTATGAATCGTACCGCAATTTCAATCTGTTTTCAATAATATGAAATGGGGTATGGCAATGTATACTGGGAAAACATTATGCGAATAAGAACTTATAAAGGGGGGATCGGTTTGGAAAAGTCTATTACGGTCGGCGTCGTCCCGGCTCCTGAGCTGCCGGAAGAAATTGCTTATAAATTGATCGATGGTCTTACTGAAGCCTTTAGTGAAAACATTGATGACGACGTCGATTGGAAAGCTCATGTCTACCCTGATCCGCTGACCGGCGCTGCTGAAAATGTCGATCAACTGATTGAGCGGGCTGAGGCCATTAAAGAACCCAACGAATGGGATTATGTCGTATGTCTTACAGATTTGCCCATTTTCTCCAAAAGAGGAGTGGTACTGGCAGATGTAAATGACAAACAAGGCGTTGCTCAAATATCTGTGCCGTCTTTTGGGTTTCCACCGATGAAGAACAGGATTAAATTGGCGATTATTCAGGTTGTTGGCGAGTTATACTACAGGGTGAACGGTAAAGATATTGGAAGCAACAAAGACACGAGTAACGAAAATCTATTAAGACGGCGTTTTCTTTATTCACCCGTCCGTAAAATAACGCCGCCGGATGGAATTGAAAAGTCAGATGTCCGTTTTATTCTCAGACCAAGACTGTACGGACGGCTTAAGCTGTTACTTGGCATGACCCATGCGAACAAGCCCTGGAGCATTATTCCATCATTCAGGAACGTGATGGCCATTGCTTTTGCAACCGGATCATATGGTCTTATTTTTCCAACACTTTGGCGTCTCAGTGCGGCTTATGAGTGGCCGCGTTTTATAATTATGACAACAGCAGCAGTTTCAGCTATGATAATATGGATAACAATTGCACATAATTTATGGGAAAAACCCAGTGAAAAAAGTCATCGAAAACTTCGCTTGCTGTACAACACAACCACTGTAATGACGCTTGCTATAGCGATTGGTGTCTATTATTTCCTGTTATTCATAATGTTTTTGCTTGCGGTTGCCTTTATTGTCCCGCCGGATATTTATGGTCAATTAGTTGGTCTCGAATCTGGTGAAGTCTCCATTCGTCACTTCTTTCAACTGGGCTGGCTTGCGACCTCCGTTGCAACGGTTGCCGGTGCGATTGGTTCCGGTCTTGAAAGTGACGAAAAAGTCCGGAATATTATGTATGGCTACCGCCAGCAGCAACGTTATGAACAAATGGATTATTATGGAAAAGATGAGAGTGAGGATAAGTGATTCTGCTGTCAGAAAGGAGCGGCTGTCCTTGATTGAAGTTTATACAGATGGAGCATCCAGCGGCAACCCGGGCCCGAGTGGCGCTGGCGTTTACATTAAGGCTTACGGGCAAATAAAACAGTTTTCATTCCCGCTCGGCGTCATGTCCAACCATGAGGCCGAGTTTCACGCGGTTCTAAAAGCTCTCGATATCTGCATGAACCATTTTTCAGGCGAAATTTTATCATTCCGTTCAGATTCAAGGCTCGTTGTTGATGCGGTCGACAGCGGCTTTACGAAGAACCGGGCATATAAACCATTGCTGTCTGCTATTGAAGGAAAAGCAGACAGTTTTCCTTACTTTTTTATTAAATGGATACCGGATAAGCAGAACTCGAACGCAGACCAGCTTGCCAGACAGGCCATCTTGATGAATGAATAGAGGGTTCGTAATAGTTAAATCAGTTTTTGGCTGAATGGCAAAAAGAGCTTAATGCCGCGCTTATTCCCCGGGACCAGTCGCATATCAGCAAGCAAGTGACTCGCATACCCCAATACCAGCGCCCAAAACAATCCCTCCAACGCAAATCGTTCATTGATATAGAACGCAATGACAGCAAAAAATAACAGGCCTGCGATTGAATGGGTGTAACTTCGGTGACCAACCAGTGCCGCAGCAGCTACATAAATGCCCGACAACCACACCCAGACTTCCGTCAAGGCCACACCCGCCGCGATAATAGCCACCCCGCTTATGAGCAGCATCAATTTTTGGGAAAACTTAGGTGCAATCACTAACAGGAAGATACCAAGTGCGAGGCCGACGTACATTGCATAGCCTTCTAAACCAAACCACGCATAAGCCCCTGCCAGAATACCGACAGTGCGTACAAACCCCTGAATCATTTTATGGGATAGTGAGATTTTGTTCGCCAATTTTCCGGCGGTATCGAGATCGGGCACTAAACCGGCAATTACTCCCGCACTCATTAATATAGCTGTGTCCACCGGCTCCATACCGATAGTCTGAGCAACAGCAACCCCCGTTCCGGCACCGAGGACTGCGTGGATTTTTCCATCCATATCAATTCTCCTCTAAAGCTAGTTAACACCGCTATTATACAGCATCAAGCGCCGTTTGTGCAGTGTTCTTCATGGATTATACTCTCACGTTTAAAAGTGATAGTTGAACGATGTAATTTTAGCACTTTGTATTATTTATTAATCCTTTTGCAAAATATATATTGCAAAAAGACACCCATTTGCATATAATTAAAGCTAAGATAATGTGTGGAGGCGATAGAGATGTTTTACCGTAAACGGAATACAAAAGACGAGCGCATCACTATAATCGAAAATAAAATTTATCGGGAAATTTACATTCTTGTTATGGCGATTTGCCTTGTCTCTGTGGGAGTTAAGCTTTATATGCACGGAGTCCGTCTTGATAATGTTTTGACTGAGTGGATTATTATTATTGCAGGCGGCGTTTATCATTCATACCGGTCTGCAACATTGGGGATTTTTTCCGATGAAGTGGAGATGCATGATCGAACGAACAGCATGTCCAAGGAGAAGAAAAACCTTCTCATAGGAATGGGTATTGGCGTCGTGCTGGCGTGTTACTTCGGCCTCCGCAGCGCAATTCTATATGGAAATGGCGGTATAGACAGTGTTTATACATTTCTTCTGGTTTTCTTTGTGTCTTTCCTGATCTACATTCCGTTTTTTGTGCTGGTGTCGACCATTAGTTTTACAATCATGAAAAGGAAGAGCGATAAGGCCGTCGCTAAACAGTTGAGTGAACAGGAGGAAGCTGGTGACGACGATGAAAAACATTAAGCTAAAAATGGCCAGAGCAGAGCATGATCTATCGCAAGAAGAATTGGCGAAACAGGTTGGCGTCTCCAGGCAAACGATTGGATTGATTGAACTCGGCAAATACAATCCAACGCTCAGTTTATGCAAATCGATTTGCAAAGCATTATCCAAAACGTTGGATGAATTGTTTTGGGATGCCAATGAATAGATATGGCGTGTTTGTCTAACGGGATTGATTTTCGCCTTTCCTCCTGACCGGTTCCCCAACAGGGAGTTACCAAAATAGGTTCTTAGGCATAGGCTGAGATTGGAAGTATTTCACCTATATAGAGGAGGACTTTTCTGTTATGACGATGCAACTGGCAGAAGCGGACTGGTTGGAGGGTTTAATCGAGTGGACGGTCCAGTGCGACCGAATGATGGATTCATTAGAATCGCGTTCAGATAAACTATCTGATACGACGATTGATACGGGTGCGTGGCAACTCCGTTTTCGCGAACTGGGCGAAATGGCAGAAGCGTACCGTGAGCGCTTGCTGCAGGATGAGGAAACAGCTATTACGGCGGATGAAATGGAATTATTGAATGAAAAAGCACACCAGCTCAGAAGTGAACTTGTTCAATTGATGGCGGAAAACGGTTCGGAGGAGCTTTTGGAAGACAATGAACGAAATGCGGATGATGAGGAACGGAAGTCCACAACAACTGTCCCAATCGGCGGGCACACCCTGCCGCCGCTTCCTTATGACTATAATGCGCTGGAACCGCATATCAGTGAGGAAATCATGCGGCTGCATCACGCCAAACATCACCAAAGCTATGTGGACGGCTTGAACAAGGCTGAAAAAGAAATGCAGAAAGCGCGTGAAACCGGTGATTTTTCACTGATCCGCCATTGGGAAGGCGAAGCAGCATTCAATGGTGCTGGACACTACCTGCACACGATTTTCTGGGAAAATATGAGTCCGAACGGCGGCGGGAAACCCGGAGGCGAAATTGCAAAAGAAATTCAGCGCACATTTGGCAATTTCAACCAGTTTAAAGCGCATTTCTCCAAAGCAGCCGAAAATGTCCAGGGTGTGGGCTGGGCTTTGCTCGTCTGGTCACCGCGCTCACACCGGACCGAAATCCTGCAGGCTGAGAAGCATCAAAACCTTTCCCAGCAGGATGTCATCCCGCTGCTCGTCCTTGATGTCTGGGAGCATGCGTATTATTTACAGTATTATAATAATCGTAAAGACTACATCAAGGCGTGGTGGAACATCGTCTGCTGGGACAGTGTAAATAGACGGTTTAACGAGGCGAGAAAGGTCAAGTGGCAACCCTATTAATGAGCTGAACCATCAGAGCGATCGAGGTGCCGATCAAATCGATCGAGAACAGCATCAGAACAATCGACATGCCGGTCAAATCGATCGAGAGCAGCATCAGAACGATCGCATGCCGGTCAAATCGAGCGAGTATCACATCCTTAAAAAGAAGCCGGGACATAACTTATTTATCAGATATAAAAGACGAACGATAATCAAGGTTAGCGGAGGAAATATGCGGAGACTCCTGCGGGAAGAGAGGCATAGGTGAGACAACGAAGTGCCTTGGCACAAAGCAAGACTTCATCGAGTATGCTTCGACCTGCGAGGAGTGCTGCATCACAGAAAAACTTGCAACACGACGAGCACAAGTTGGCTCAACAGCCGCCCGCGGAAAGCGAAGCATATTTCCGGAGCGGTGTATTCCGCTCCCTTTCCTAATATCATCGTTCGTCTTTTCTTTTAATTTTAAACCTTTTGTCCCAGCCTTTTCCATACTATATCTTCCATACAATATAAGTTGCGCCGCTACTTTTAAAGAGCCATTGACCAACCAATCACATCAACGTCTGGAACCACACCCCCATGCCGGTTCCGATATAGTTTCCGATAATGTAACCAAGCGTCCCAACCAGTAAAATCGGCACAATCAGTTTGTTCCAGCCTTTTGCAATCGCCATCGCTGCAGCTGTTGTCGGTCCGCCGAGGTTTGCATTGCTGGCAAGCACCACTTCCTCCAGATTAAATTTGAATAACTTACCGAGCACAAGTGAGAAAAGCAGATTGAACGACACAATAATCAGCGTAAATACGAGCAAAAGCGGTGCGTTTGTCACAACCACTGCAATTGACGCAGGGACACCGATGACCACAAAGAATATGTAAATCAGGAATGTCCCAATTTCCTGCGTTCCCCTGATATTTTCAAAGTAATTCGGGAAAGCGACAACAACGAGAACGGTCAAGGTTGTTAACACAAGATATTGGTCACCGATAATCCCGCCCAGTACTTGAAAGAAAATGTTGGTATTCGCTCCAGCCGGAATGATACTGGCAAAAAAATCAGCCAAATTGAATGAAACCGCCACAAGGACAAATGCAGAGGCCACGCTTGCGGCAATATCTTTCAATGATATTTCTTTTCGCTGCCAGAACGTAGCTGCCTGTGTTTCACCTTCATTACCGGCTGTTTTCGCTTCGACTTCTTCAACATGCGGTGTCTTGAATTGCTTCCGGAAAAACCCGATGGCCGGGATAGCCATCAAAACGAAAAAGAACAGCGCCATCATGGCGTTATCAGCCACTACGAGCGCCGAAACGAGCTCCCCCGGCGCCTCGAACTTAGAGGCCATGGCTGCAAGGTTCACACTCCCGCCGGTGTACGACCCCGCCATCATCGCCCCCAGTTTATCCAAGTGCGGGATGACCTCCTTAAGCAGCGTAAACGAGACAATGGTGCCTGCCACAGTTCCGATTGCGCTCAACAGGAAGATCGCCAGCATTCGGCCGCTCTCCTGCCAAATTTTTTTAATGTTGGCCTGGAATAAAAGAAGTGGAATTGCGAGTGGCACAACATAACTCCAGACAGCATCATAGACACTTGATTCGAGCGGTATGATGTTGAAATTCGCAAGCAGCATAGCACCTATCAGCGCGATTATGGCACCTGACATCTTGGAAGCCCACGCGTACTTTTGCTCCAAATATATACTGACCGCTGCCCATCCAGTCAAAAACGCCCAGAGCGCCCACGTGTTGTCCGGTGAGATTAACGATGTATCCAATTTAGTTCACCTCGAATTTGTATTAAAATATAAATGCGTACCCTTACTTTACCAAACCTTACAAGAGTATGAAAAAGAGAGTATTGTAATAGTCGTACATATTTATGTGCTGTGATTGTGGTAAGGTGGTGTTAATATAAAAATATTTACAATGGAGGGGTTTCTATGCAAGAAATAAAAAATGCAATATCTAAAGATGAGCTTATAGAGGATTTACACAAATTCAGAGAAATACTAAGAGGACAACTTGCAGCAGAAACACCGTTTTCGTATAATCATGGGCATATTGCTGGCGAGTTGTCAGATGTTTCACGCGTCATTGATATGTTAACGAAATGGGGAGAAAAAGAGAGAAATTTATTTTAACAGAACCAGAATTATCGGAGGACAAGGATACTATGAAAAAAGATATACACGTTGTCGGTGCAGTGATTATAGCAAACAATCAAGTTCTATATGCGGAAAGAGGACCTTCCATGGAGTTACCGTATTTTTGTGAATTTCCCGGTGGGAAAATTGAACATGGTGAGACACCTGAAGCAGCATTAAAACGGGAAATCGATGAGGAATTGTGTTGTCAGATTGAGGTTGGTGAGCAGATTGAGCATACCGTTTATGAATACGACTTTGGTGTCGTTCATCTAACAACTTACTTTTGTGAACTTCTACAGGGATCTCCTGTAAACACAGAGCATCATGCTTTTGGATGGGTATCTCAAACTGAGTTAAGCGATTTAAAATGGGCACCAGCAGATATTCCGACAGTTGAGAAAATAGAATCACTGGATTTGATTAACTAACTATAACAAAGGTAATTTGATTTTAAAGGTGTGATTATTTGTTATACGAAGGTATATATGAAGAAATTATCACTAAAGAAATAAAACAGTCTTTAGAAAAACTTGAGGGACAGGATTATGAGATTGGAAGAGAATCACTTGATGTTGAAGAGGCTCAGAAAAAGTTAGCAGCTTATATTTCTGAGATTACCAGAAAAGCTCTATATTTCATACGGGATAAACATGATAAAAAAGATGACCGGGGAGCGTTATTAAAGCAAATCCAGGCCAGCAATGCTCTCATCCATAAACTTAGTGAGCTGTTGCCTGAAGGGGATTTCAAACGGTTGGAGTTGGATCAAGAGGGCGAAATCCTAACCTCCATTTATTCCAGACTGAATAATGTTCGAAGTGTTAAAGATGAAAATCCTGTGCGCCCGGTAACACCAATTTCTGAAAGTTCGCTTTTCACTGGTGCACAAGCTGAACCCAATATGATAAACGAGCTTAGAAATGAGATTCTATCTTCTGATCAAATTGATATGCTTGTATCATTTATTAAATGGAGTGGCATCCGTGGTATCATGCCAGAATTAAGAGAGTTTACCGAGAAGAAAGGTGGTAAACTTCGCATTATCACGACGTCGTATATGCAAGCGACCGATTACAAAGCCATTATGGAGTTAAGCCAATTGCCAAATACAGAGATTAAAATCTCTTACGACGTAGAGCGAACAAGGCTTCATGCTAAAGCCTATATGTTTAAGCGTGATACGAATTTTAGCACAGCCTATATTGGGTCATCTAATTTATCTAACCCAGCGTTGACATCGGGTTTGGAATGGAATGTGAAAATAACAGAAAAAGATTCATTTGATGTGATGCGAAAAGTTGATGCGACCTTTGAAACGTATTGGAATAACGAAGAGTTTGAATCATTCTACTATGAAAAAGAGGACGATCATGAGTATTTAAAATCGAGTTTAAGTAAAAAAGAACAAGATAATGAACCGATCCATTTTTCATTTGAAATAAAGCCGTATTATTTCCAAAAAGAAATCCTTGAAAATCTTGATGTTGAGCGGAAGGTTCATGGTCAATATAACAATTTGCTGGTTGCGGCAACAGGAGTTGGCAAAACGGTTATTTCTGCGTTTGATTATAAACGATTCGTTCAAGAGAATGGGGCGCCACAACGCCTGTTGTTTGTTGCCCACCGGGAAGAAATTCTAAAGCAGAGCCTTGATACATTTAGGGCGATTATGCAAGATTTAAATTTCGGTGATTTATTAGTTGGGCCAAATCAACCAGAAAGTATTGAACATCTATTTATTAGTATTCAGAGCTTCAACAGCCGCAAGTTATATGAACATACGTCTTCCGATTATTACGACTTTATCATTGTTGATGAATTTCACCATGCTGCAGCGGATTCATATCAAAGGTTGCTACAATACTATCAACCAAAGGTATTACTTGGTTTAACAGCAACACCAGAACGGATGGATGGTAAAAGTATACTCCCCTATTTCGATGATCGCATTGCGGCCGAAATGCGACTAACCGAAGCAGTTGATCAGAAGTTATTAAGCCCATTTCAATATTTTTGTGTAACGGACAGTGTTGATTTATCACAGGTTACTTGGCGGAATCATGGATATGATGTACGCGAGTTAGAGAACTTATATACGAGTGATACAATGCGCGCGCAGCAAATTTTAAAGAGCGTTAAATCATATGTTACTGATTTAGATCAAGTAAAAGGTTTAGGCTTTTGTGTCGGTGTTAAGCATGCCCGGTTTATGGCTGATTTCTTTAATCAACGAGGGGTTGCATCAATTGCCTTGCACGGTGATTCTGATACGAGAACGAGAGAAACGGCTAAAAAAGAATTAGAATCAGGTTCTATTAAATTTATATTCGTCGCTGATCTATATAATGAAGGTGTCGATATACCGGCTGTCAACACGACGTTGTTTTTGCGTCCAACTGAAAGTCTAACGGTGTTTTTACAGCAACTCGGCCGTGGGCTGCGCCTGTATGAAGACAAAGAATGCTTAACAGTTCTTGACTTTATTGGACAGGCACATAAAAATTATAATTTTGAAGATAAATTCCGGGCACTTGTTGGCAAAACAAAACATTCGATAAGGCACTATGTTGAGAATGGCTTTAGTTCATTGCCTCGAGGTTCACTCATTGTAATGGAAAAACAAGCAAAGAACTATGTATTGCGGAATGTTAAGCAATTAAGCAATCGCCGTAGTCATATGATTCAGAAGCTAAAGGATTTTCAGTTTAATTCAAATCAGCCGTTAACCTTGAATAACTTTTTAGCGTATTATCAACTATCTATCTATGATTTTTATGGCAAAAGTGGTGACCGTTCATTTAGTCGAATACAAGTAGAGGCTGGCATTAAAGAGGATTATTACTTTCAAGATGAAAAAATGGTCACAAAACGGTTGCCAAATCTCTTTTACTTAAATTCAAAGACGTTACTTGATTTTTATTCACTCTACTTGACTGATTTTGCTGTGCGTAGTGAAGAAGAACGACTAATGGCTAATATGTTTTACTATTCGTTTTATCAAAAAGCACCACAGGAAGAGGGTTTTGACTCCATTGAATCAGGGATCAAGTATATTATCAGTGTTCCTGAAATAAAGGAAGAGATAATACAAATCTTGGATTATAATCGGCAGCATTTAACAGAAATGGAGTTTATGCATGATTTAGAATATCCGTCCCCGTTACGTGTTCACGCAAACTATAATATTAATCAAATAATGGCAGCGATGGATTATTATAATGAAGATAAAGCCCCGAATTTCCAAGAGGGTGTTAAACATTTCAAGGAAAAAAATACAGATGCGTTCTTCATAACGCTAAACAAATCAGAAAAGGATTTTTCACCGTCCACATTATATGAGGATTATGCAATCAATGAGCAATTATTTCATTGGCAGACTCAGAGTACGGTGACACCAACGAGTCCGACTGCTAAACGCTATATCAATCATCGAGCAAATAACCACCAAATTATGTTATTTGTCCGTGAATATAAGAAAGAAAATGGATATACATCACCTTATATATTTCTTGGAACGGCAGATTATGTGCAGCATTCAGGAAGTAAACCGATGAATTTTGTTTGGCGTTTACGTCGTGAAATGCCACCAATGTTTCTGCCAAAAGCGAATAAGAATGTGTTGTAGTATCAAAATAAAAACTGGCTGGGACATAACTTATATATCCAATATAAAAGACGAACGATAATCAAGGTTAGCGGAGGAAATATGCGGAGACTCTTGTGGGAAGAGAGGCAAAGGTGAGACAACGAAGTGCCTTGGCACGAGTTGGCTCAACAGCCGCCCGCGGAAAGCGAAGCATATTTCCGGAGCGGCGTGTCCCGCTTCCTTTCCTGATTATCGTTCGTCTTTTCATTTATCTTTAAACCTTTTGTCCCAGCCTCATTTTATTTTCTACTATAGCATAACCAGTACCCCGTGCTATAACTCCCCCTAAATCTTCACCAAATCCTTACATCTAATTAACATGCATTTTACATCCGGGTGTTATGGTTAATGTATAAACATGAAGGGAGGAAAAAATATGGATATACGCGCCATGTTCATAGATATGGACGGTACGTTGTTAACATCATCAAACAAAATTTCCCGGCGAAATACCGAAGCAGTAAACAGGCTGGTTAACCAGGGTGTCGAAGTTTTCCTGGCAACAGGACGGCAATATGAAATAACAGCACCTTACCACCGCATGCTAGGGTTGAAAACGCCGATGATCTGTCTGAATGGTGCTTCGATTCACGATGGGCTTACAGGGAATGTGGCACAAAAGAAAACCGTAACACTGGATGAAGAACGGTTTCATCAGATTACACATGAGCGTGCTAATAATGTCATGATGCACACAACGAATGGGCTTTATTGCAAAACAGTTTCTGATGAAGTCAACCAGTGGACGAAAGAAAGCGGTATGCCACCGAGCTATATTGGTGATCTGCGCCGGGCTGACTGCCAAAGTGTGCTGAAGTACAGCGTCAGGACGGGCCGCCATGGATCAGACATGTCCTATATGTTCAAGGAGCAAGCGGATGTTATTGACTGGCCTGATGGCTTTGAAATTGTTGCTCCCGGTGTTTCCAAGTGGTCGTCAATTCAAACACTGCTTCATATGTTTGGCATTAATCCCGCAGAAGCAGCTGCCATTGGTGATGGGCCGAATGATATTCAAATGCTTCGTCACGCCGGGGTTGGTGTTGCTATGGAAAATGCGGTGCCGGAAGCTACCGCAGCGGCGGATCTGATTACGAAACATCATGAACACGATGGACTCGCTGATTTTATTGAGCGCCATCTCGTTAAGCCCATGGCAATCTAATGTTGGCTGTTAAAAAACTTCTTCTATGTGGTCACGAACCACTTTTTTATTCCTCAAATTCCTTGAACCCTCCACAGCATTCCTGTCCATAATCCTATAACACATTAGGTTTTCTGCAGTACTTAATCTAAACGTATTCTTGCCGCGTCCTATACTAAATGAGCGTTTTAAATCCGACCATTACGGTAAAATATACAATACACTCTTGAAAGGATTTAGCATCATGGACATTTCAATTACCTCAATCATGTTCCTTTTCGCACTTATGCTTGTTGTTGGCGTTATGACAACAAAATTCTCAGACTGGCTGGGCCTGCCTTCACTTGTTATATTCCTGTTTGCCGGGATGCTTCTAAGCGTCTTTTACCATTTTGAAAATGTGCAGCTCGTCCGGTTAATCGGCATAATGGCGCTTGTTGTTATTTTGTTCGAAGGTGGTACACAGACGAAGTGGAGCAGAATTCGTCCGGTGATGTTACCGGCGGGAATACTTGCGACGGCGGGCGTTTTCATCACTTCGGTCATCACCGGATTTGCGGCTGTATATATTCTTGATTTGAGCCTGCTGGAAGGGATGCTTTTTGGGGCAACAGTAGGTTCTACAGATGCAGCAGCCGTCTTTTCGGTGTTAGGGCAAAAAAATATTAACGAGAGGCTGACAGCCACCTTAGAGGCCGAATCCGGCACGAATGACCCGATGGCTGTTTTTCTGACGGTATCACTGATTGCTATGCTTGAGTCACAGGGCCAGTCAATTTGGATAGCTATTGGTGGTTTTTTTGTCCAAATGGGCTTTGGCCTGATCTTCGGGCTGATACTTGGAAGATTGAGTGTGCTGCTTATTAATAAAATAAGGCTGGATGCGACAGGCATGTATCCGCTTCTGGCATTAGGCAGTGCTGTTATGACATACGTGGTGACTGATGTTGCAGGAGGGAGCGGATTTTTGGCGGTATACATTATGGGGCTCGTCGTAGGCAACTATGACGTAGAGTATAAGTTCTCTATTCTTCGGTTTAATGAAGGATTTGCCTGGATGGCACAAATAATTATGTTTGTTTTCCTTGGTTTGCTTGTTTTTCCAAGCGATTTGATAACAGTTACCTGGCAGGGTGTTGTGCTGGCCATTATACTCATGGTTATAGCCCGGCCGGTTGCAACCTTTTTAAGTCTGGTATTTTTCAGGTATAGTTTAAAGGAGCAGCTATTTTTGTCCTGGACGGGTCTGAAAGGTGCGGTGCCAATTGTATTGGCAACTTATTCGCTTGTATCAGGCATCGATAATGCGTATATGATATTCAATGCGGTTTTTTTCGTTGTCCTTATCTCAGCACTGATCCAGGGTGGTACGTTGTCCCCTCTAGCGACAAGGCTGGGAGTAACGGGGGAAGCAAGCGGCATTGATACGAGCGGGTTTGAAATCATCAACCTGGGGAATACTGACTCCGAAATCCTGAAACTGCCAATCGGCAAAAATGCGCCAGTCGTGCAGACTAACTTAATCGACGCCCCACTCCCTGATGGTACCCTTGTGATCGGAATTGACCGCGGAGGAGAATTAATCAAACCTGACGGACGGTCGATTATTGAAGCTGGTGACACGTTATATGTGATTTGCGATGAGGACAAAAGAAGGAACGTAAAAGAAGTTTTTTTCGGAGAGCGTGTCGTTAAAGAAAACAGCAAAAAATGGTGGGAAAAACTTCTTGGAAGATAGGGATCACTTCGCTATTCCCTTCTTCCTGCTTCACCCCGCTTGTTTAATGTGTTCTATAATTTAGTATGGGATGGATTCTTTGTGCAGTACCAACAAATCTGGTAAACTATAAATAGACTGTAGTTGAAAGGAATTCCCCATGGATGCTTCTGTAACATCATTCGTACTATTGTTTGCACTCATGCTCCTTGTCGGTGTATTTACAACAAAATTTTCAGCCCGTCTCGGTCTGCCTTCGCTTGTGCTTTTCTTGTTTGCCGGGATGCTGCTTAATGAATTCATTTATTTTGAAAATGTTGAACTGACTCAGTTAATTGGTATCCTGGCACTTGTCATTATTTTATTCGAGGGCGGCACCCAGACGAAATGGAATATTATGCGCCCGATTCTTGCCCCGGCTGGTGTACTGGCAACAGTTGGCGTGTTAATTACGTCGGTTATTACCGGGTTTGCAGCTTATTATATCCTTGATTTAACAATGCTGGAAGGCATGCTGTTTGGAGCGATTGTCGGTTCAACTGATGCTGCTGCAGTCTTCGCTGTGCTTGGGAGCAAGAATATTAATAAGCGATTGACGGCTACACTGGAAGCTGAATCCGGGTCAAATGATCCGATGGCTGTCTTTTTGACGGTTGCTTTTATTGAAATGATTCAAGTGCCGGAGACTACGATTTGGTCAACGGTCGGCGATTTTTTTATCCAAATGGGCTTCGGTTTGGTGTTCGGCTTGTTATTTGGCCGGCTCAGTGTGCTTTTAATTAATAAAATCCAATTGGATGTATCGGGTATGTACCCGCTTCTCGCATTGGGGAGCGCTGTTTTGACATTCGGCGTGACCGATTATTTGGGAGGGAGCGGATTTTTAGCCGTATACGTGATGGGAGTTCTCGTCGGGAACAGCGATTTGATGCATAAATTCTCAATTGTTCGCTTTAATGAAGGATTTGCCTGGATGATGCAGATCATCATGTTTATTTTCCTTGGCATGCTTGTATTCCCGAGTGATTTAGTAAGGGTAGGATGGCAGGGAATTGTACTCGCCCTTATTCTTATGTTCGTTGCCCGGCCTGTTGCCACTTTTTTAAGTATGATTTTTTTCAAATACAATATGAAAGAACAGCTGTTTTTGTCATGGACCGGATTGAAAGGTGCCGTGCCGATTGTTTTGGCAACTTATCCGATTGTCTCAGGCGTGGAAAATGGCTATGTCATATTTAATGCAGTGTTTTTCGTTGTGCTTATTTCAGCGCTTGTTCAGGGAAGTACGTTATCACCGCTTGCATCAAAATTAGGCTTGACAGAAGAAGGTATGGATTTCGATCCGAGTGGTTTTGAAATGATTCATTTAGGCAACACGAATTCTGAAATCATTAAACTGCCGATTGGCAAAAAAGCGCCTGTGGTTCAGTCAACGCTAATAGACATAACACTCCCAAGTGATACGTTGGTTATCGGCATTGTCCGAAATGAAGAACTCATCACGCCGAGCGGGGCCACCACGATTGAATCGGGAGATATGTTGTTTGTGCTCAGCGATAGAGAAAAACGATCTAGAGTAAAGGAAATCATTTTAGGCAAAAAGGAAAAGAAAGAAAAGCCTAAGAAAAAGTGGTGGGATATATTCGGCAGAAAAAACAACTGAGGCCGCTCTTTTCGTTTAAAACTGCTTCCATCAATAAAATGGGAGCAGTTTTTTGTCTTGACAATACTTTGAATTCATACTATATTTGTCTCTGTACTTATAAAAAGTAAGTTAATAACAAAAAGTATAGGAGGAATTATAGTATGATTCATTTCGGTTTGTTAATTATACGGTTGGTGCTGGGAATCAGCCTTGCCGGTCATGGGGCTCAAAAGCTGTTTGGCTGGTTTGGCGGCCACGGTGCAAAAGGAACGGGCGGATTTTTTGAATCCATCGGTGTCAAACCTGGCGTGCCAATGGCAGTTCTCGTTGGTTTATTCGAATTCGTTGGCGGGCTGCTGCTGGCAACGGGGCTGCTGACATGGCTTGCAGCTGTTCTTATTGTCATCGTTATGATTGGTGCTATCTTTAAAGTACACCTGCCGAACGGCTATTTTGCCGATAATGGCGGAATTGAATACCCATTTGTCATCATTGCGATCGTCGTCGGCATTGCCTTAATCGGTCCTGGCGCATACGCGATCGGCTAATGCGTGAAAAGACGCAGCTTCTTTGTTTGGAGGCTGCGTCTCTATTTTTTTATAATATGCCGCCCATTCAGCCAAACTAAAGGTATCATGATGAAGGAGGGATGAAGATGGCTGAACAGTCCCGCTTCCGTGGCGGCCAAAAAGCACCGAATAATGGTGTGTACATCGAAAAGGGCGAGACAGGGAGCAATGTGGAAGGACCGGAGCAGATTGATATGAAAGCAGGCGATAAGTTCCCGGAAAACAGCAATCCGGAACGTGTATGGGTCAATAAACGTGACTTGTCGAGACCGGGTGTCCAGGGGAGAGCTAATGACTGATGTTTTGTGAGATGTATGCTGCTGGTGTTAGACCGGCAGCTTTTTTGTGCGTTAGTTTTCAGAATAAAGATAAATTATATGAATGTTGAAACTTTATATAAATGTCATCGTATTGTAATATACAGGTTCATATACATATAGAATGGACTGGATTTTAATTTGAAAAGGGAGCGGATTATTTTGTTTCAAGATGCACTATTTTTAATTATCCTTGCCGTTATTGGGGTAGTGGTCATTGTTGGAGGCGCGATTGCGTTTTTTATATTCAGGCTCCGCTACAAGACAGCAAGCTCGAATGAAGCGCTGATTGTGACTGGACCTAAGCTTGGTGATCCAGAAAAGGAGCGGAATGTTTTTCAGGATGAAAATGGCCGTTCGGTTAAAATCATTCGCGGCGGCGGGTATCGTCTTCGCATGTTCCAGACAGCAACACCAATTGATTTGACATCTTTCCAGCTGCAGGTCGATTCTGAAAAAGCTTATACGAAAGAGGGCATTCCTGTTCGTGTCGTTAGTACGGCAGTTATCAGTATCGGCAGTGAACTGGCAATCATGGCCAATTTTGCAGAGAAATTTCTCGGCAAAGAGCAGGATGAGCGGGAAGCGGAATTGCGTGATGTATTGAATGGTCACCTGCGTGCAATTATTGCATCGCTATCGATCGAAAAGATTTATAACGATTTTAAAGAAGTCAATACCCAGGTGAAAAAGATTGCTGAGGCGGATTTGAAAGGCATGGGTTTTGAAATTACATCGTTTGCATTGAATGATGTGGAAGACGTTGACGTGGAAAACGGCTACATCGATGCCCTGGGACGTCCGCACATTGCCGAAGTACAGAAACTGGCACACCAGGCGGAATCTGATGCGGAAAAAGAAACCCGAATTTATCAGGCACAGAACGACCAGGAAGCACAAGACGAAGAAAACCGGCGCTTGACCGCTATCGCCCAATCAAAAAATGAAAAAGATATCAAAGAAGCTGAATTTGAAAAAGAAACCAACCGTGCGCGGGCAAATGCTGAGCAGGCCGGGGAACTGGAACGGCAGCGTCTTGCTCAGCAAGTGAAGGACGAAGAATTAAAAGTCCAATATATCGAAAAACAGCGTGCCGTAGAACTGGAAGAAGAGGAAAACAAACGCCGCCGCTCGATTGCTGATGCTGAAGCTTATAAAACGACGAAAGCGGCAGAAGCAGAAGCCGAAAAAGAACGTATCAAAGGGGAATCCGAGGCAGAGGTTATCCGTCAGCGCGGTATCGCCGAAGCAGAGTCTAAAGAACGCATGGCTCAGGCAATGGAGCAATACGGGGAAGCCGCCATTATGGAAATGCTTATCAATGTGCTGCCGGAGTACGCTGAGAAAGTATCGGCACCGATTTCTCAAATTCAGGATATGCGTGTGATCGATATGGGCGGCAGCGACTCACAGGGCGGCTCATCAAAAGTCGCCAATAATGTGACCTCAACCATGCTCGGCATTCAGGAGTCTCTGAAGGAAACAACCGGTATGGATTTGAAAGCGATGCTTGAGAGCTATGTATCTCGCGGCAATGCAGGTCACTTCGGCATGCAGCATCAAGAAGCATCCGCTGCTAAAGAAGCAGATGAAAATGACGGTGCAACAGACAGCGGCAAAGAAGAGACATAATTCCGAGTTATAATGCAGCTGAAGTTAATAAAAACAGGGCTTTCATGCGATAAAGCGAAAGCCCGTGTTTTTGCTGTCGAAACTGGCGGGAGAACCCCGATTAAAGAAGGTGGATGGTTACATGCCTGTTTGTCAAAATTGCGAAAAGGTTTGGAGCTATGAGCAAACGATTAGAACACTATTTAAATTAAAATGCCCGCATTGTGGTGCTAAGCAATTTGAATCAGCATCATCGCGACGCCGGAGCAGTTTCCTTGGCTTGGCTCCACTGATACTGCTGCCTTTCGTGACGGGGATGGATTTTTCCGTATTTATGGCGCTGATTCTCGTGGTTGTTTTAACTTCGATCACGCTGTGCTTTTATCCATTTGTTTTAAAATTATCAAATGAACAGGAGCCTTTCTGGTAAAATTCCACTTGAAGGTGGTGTCATTTAGATGAGTGAGAACGCACATATAAGCGGATCGTCCGTCATTTCACTCACCCTGGGTGTTCTATCGATCGTCACCCCGTTTATCGGCCTTGTACTGGCCATCATTGGTATGGTCATGTCACGCAGAGCCCCAAAGGAAATCACCGATGGAAATGAACTGAGCAGCGGGCTGGCTACTGCAGGTCTTATTTGCAGCTTGGTCGGACTGGTCATTCAAGCTTTGATAATTATGGGAGTTGTTGCATTTTTAATGTTTGTGAATGTGGTTTAGAAAGTGGTTTATCACGCGAAATCGAGTCGCATCACGCGAAATGTTGGAGGGACCAACCGAAATACCAGGGTGACCACGCGAAATGTTGGAAGGACCAATCGAAATCTGGCAGTAACCACGCGAAATACTGGAAAAATCAACCGAAATTCAATGATGACCACGCGATAACCAGCATCACCACGCGAACGAAAGCCATCACCCGGGTTTTGTTCAAAAAGGATCGATGAAAATTAAGAAGGTGATTTAATGAAAAAGTATATAATATTTGCCACCGCTTTTATACTGCTGTTTGTACTATTCCAAGTGTTATCAGGGCTGGTTCTCACCTATGTATACACACCGGATATTGAAGCGGCATGGGTCAAGAGCGCTGGTGCCCCTCAAGAAACCGTTATTCGAAGCAGCGGAGGGCCTTATTTACTAACGTTTTTGATGGCGTTTGCCGCTGCAACGGTTGCGTATTTTATAGTACCAAAAAGTGATCGGCATTGAACATGGCATAAACAGAGGTGAGATAAATCAATGAATAACTGGCTGTATATCCTGTACGCAATATTATTGGCCATTGTATCTATTGTGACCGGAGAAATCGTAACGTTTGTGATGCTGGGCTTTATACTGATCAGTCTTCGAAATATTCACTCGACGCTGAAAGAAATACTGGCAGTGCAGAAAGAGAAGGGATAACCCCAGATACATTTTTAATAAGGGGCAGGAGTTATATGAAACGTTTACAAATGACATCGTTGCTGTTATTAACGATTCTGCTCATTTCAGACTTCTTTCCGAATAATCCTATATTCGGTTATATAAACAATGACTATATTTTTTGGATACTATTAGTGGCTCTGGGCATTTTAACGTCACTCGAGAGAAGCACCAGTCACTTGCAACAAATTTTTTCACTGGCATATCTTATTTTGTTATTGGTGGTGCTAACATTACTGGGCGGGAAGTCTGCCCATGGCTTTGCTGTGAACCAAGGTGCTTTTTGGATTATTGTATTACTGTTTATAATTGATATGATTTCAAATCGAAAAGAAAAGGCTGCAAAAGAGACTTGATTCGCCTGCTGAAGTAAATTGCAATATAGGC
This sequence comes from Lentibacillus persicus, assembly GCF_900112705.1. GTDB lineage: Bacteria > Bacillota > Bacilli > Bacillales > Amphibacillaceae > Lentibacillus > Lentibacillus persicus. The sequence continues at coordinate 124,330 of NZ_FOMR01000003.1, read as the reverse complement.
TTAATAAATAGCAACCACATGTTATAATTGTTATAACATTTATAGTTAGGATGTGGTTCAATTGAAAAATTTTGAGAGAAAAGTGACCAAAGTTGGAAATAGTTATGGGATCACACTGCCTTCCGAAGTGCTCAAACAACTCGAATTAGCTCAAGGTGATGCGTTACAGGCCGAAGTAAAAGATGGTAAGATCCTTTTGCAAAAGAAAGACAGAATAGCACTTCCTGAAGGTGTCGACGCGGAATTTATGGACACGTTGAATGACGTCATTAAGGAGCATGATGAAGCGTTTAAAGGGTTAGTGGACCGGTAATGAGTAACATTAAATATTTAACGACCAACCAGGTGATTATGATAAACTCGATACAAATACAGTTATATTCTCCCCGAGAACAACTGGGTGTTAAGGATCCCGGTTTGCTTGATTCTGCGGTTAACCGGCCAATGCAATCTGCGTTTGGCCAAGATGCCTACCTGTCTATATATGAAAAAGCAGCTGCCCTCTTTGAGTCATTAGCAAAAAATCATGCTTTCCACAATGCCAATAAACGAACAGCACTTGCCGCCCTGATCATATTTTTGAAAATAAATCAATATAGATGGACAATGAAAATAGAGGAAGAACAAGACTTTACGGTAGATGAAGTAAACCATGAATATTCATTCGATGCTATTGCTTCGATCATTGAGAAATATACTGAACGCTTATCCCGAATGTAACTGGAAGTATGATGCCACCTCAAATGTTCGCGTATACAATGAAGATTAGGTGGGAATCAACTGCTGGTAAATGTCCGATTCGTTCGGGCCATGATGCAGGTCACAAAAGGCGTTGCAACAAGAAGCACGAAAACTTAGCCTTTGTTCTCCTGCAATCAGTAAGGGAAAGCAAACGCCCACTGATTGAATATTCGCGTTATAGTCATTTAACCCTTCACCTTCACACCAAATACTTCAATAAACCCGGCAGCCTGTTCAGGGGCGATCACCGCACCGCGCAAATTCTGTTCGTCGATATGTATGTGGTTGAATAGGCAGCGGCTGAGGTCGACATTTTCTAAAGAAGTGCCGGTGAACTGAACGTCTTCGATATCTGAGGTGCCGAGCTGCAAGTTGTTCTGCCAGCCATCGATGAAATTAGCTCCCTTTAACAAACAATTATCAAACTGTACATCTCGAAGTTCAGTCAGGTTACAAAGTACATATGGTGCCTGGCAATCCGTTAATGTGACATCGTGCATGATCGCACGGTCGAAATCGGTACCGGCAAGTTTGCAATTACGAAATTCCACTCGGCTGAACCGTGCGCTGTTAAGCTGTATGCCAGAGAGATCACAATTGTCAAAAATAACATCAATCCACTGAGAAGTTGGAAGTTCCGTTTCCGTAAATGTGACGTCATTGAAGTAAAGCTGTTCAAAATTAACGCCTTCAGCGTGCACAGGACCAATTGCTTTTTTAACAGTACCCATTTCAAAAAACGAATGCCCCTTTAGCTCATCCACATTAATAGGGTCTAATTGCTCAGGCAGATCCGGCTTCTGGATACGTCTATTAAGCTTTCTCATGCTGTGGCCTCCGTTCTATAATTGTCGTTGTAACCAGTTTATCGAAGCGGGTGATCAAATGAAAACCTTAAAAACAGTTGCCTTCGTGATTATGGTGGCGCTTATGACAGTTGGCTGTGGTACCAACGGTGAAAATTCAACTACGATTGGCAATCCCACTCCAGGTGATTTTTTGGAACATGATGAGGCCGATATTTTTTATATTGGTGACCTGGTTTATTCCAATGCTGAGAATGTTGAGTGGGTGCAGGAACTGGAATATACACTGGATGATGAGTTTGCTGAAATAACTCGGCAGACCGATAAGGCGCATCGTTTTAAAAATGGAACGGCCAACAAGTTGCCTGTAGGAACAATTATATATGAAACTGATACACCTGCATACATCGCCATTGTTGACGGACAGGAAATACCTTACCTCAAAATGGTTGAAGGCTAAGACGTCGTTTAAAAAAGGAGGCAGCAGTCATAATGACGTTTTTTCTGATTGTTGGGATCGCATGTGTTGTAATGGCGAATATTTTCATGGGCGGTTTGAAGAGCGGAGAGCAGCAACAAACGGCTTTTCATACCGAAAAACACGAGCAACAAAGCGTCAAACTGAAACCGGCACTATATTTTGGATTGACTGGCCTTGTTTCGCTTGGTATCTCTGCTCTCATTTACTTTTTATAAAAATCCAAATGAGCTTATTGGACAGGGGATGGGAAAGCCATTGAAATTGCTTGTGACACAGTGTGTCTTTTCATTACTTTAGAAAATCAAGGTAGAAATTAAGCATATCCTTAAATGTTTTTCCAACTCATTCCGAAAACCTGTCAATGTCATGAGTTGTTGAATAGTGATCCAAGGCCTCCATATACTGGGGACGTTGATCATTTTTGATAATAATAGGCACATACCCTGATTTCATCAGTTCAAAATTTAACAGATTTGCCGAGAAGTCCCCTTCAAAATCTGTGATTTAGTGGGGGATGAATCGGTGCTTTATTGTTATAAAAAAACTAAAAATTCTAGACATAGGAACATCTGTTTGGTATAATGAGAATATATCAAAAATTCGGGCGGTGACCACACATGCTGGTGCGCATGAATTATAAATATGAAATGTTTCCAAACGAAGAACAGATGCAACTATTGGCTAGTTGGCTATCGATTTGTCGCCAGCAGTACAATTCCGCTCTTTTGGATAAACAGCGTTTTTACCAAAAGAACAAGATGGGGCTGCCCCGAACGCAATTACAAAAGCAGCAAAAAGCGGATAAACAAAAGACCCCGCTTCTTAAAACGATACCGTCACAGCCTCTGCAGGAGGTATTCTTCCGCCTGGAACGCGCCTACAAGAACTTTTTTGAAGGGCGTGCACGTTATCCGAAACTCAAAAAACACAAGGATTATAACTCACTGACATTCACACAATTTGGAATGGCAAAACGGCAGGTAAAAAACAAGACAACCGGTGAAGTCAAACGACGTGATGTGCGTTACGCTGCTTCGTTAGACGAGCATAATTATCTTCTTATTTCAAAGCTCGGCGCAGTGTATGTCAACTTTCATCGTCCATTGGAAGGCAAAGTGAAACAAGTCACCATCAAACGTCAGGGCAGCCGTTGGTTTGCGATATTCAGTGTTGAAAGACACGTAAACGAAACGGTTGCGTTCCCTGTACAATCAACAGGCATTGATGTGGGTATTCAAAAGTTTGCCGTCCTATCCGATGGGACGACAATCGAAAATCCAACGTTCCTCTTAAAAGCAGAAAGGAAATTGAAGCGAGCACAAAAGAAACTCTCCCGCATGAGAAAAGGCTCAAATAACTGGAAGAAACAATGTCAAAAAGTGCAGCAGCTGCACATAAAAGTTGCAAATCAGCGTCGTGACTTTCTCCATAAGCTAAGCTACCGTCTTTCGAAAACTTATAAATTTGTTTTTGCAGAAGACCTGATGATCCGAAATATGGTGAAAAATCGTCATTTGGCAAAGTCGATTCATGACGCAGGCTGGGGTGCTTTTGGCAATATGCTCGACTACAAGTGTCACAATAATGGTGGCAAGCTCGTAAGAATTAAACCGCATTATACCAGTCAGGACTGTTCCGGCTGTAAGGCGCGTGTGAGAAAATCTCTGTCCATCAGAACACACATATGCAAGTCATGCGGGACCATTTTGGACCGCGACCATAATGCGGCCATCAATATTGAAGCAGCTGGACTGGCTCTTTTTAATCTGAGTCCAACTGCATAAATAGATTGTTCCAACTGTAGGGCAAGGTCCTGTCCGATCAGTATAAACAAAGCCCTTGGAGATGATGTAAGATTCGGTTCTTTAGAACAAAGCTATCGTCCATGAATTGGGAAGCTCCATCAAAATCTTGGATTTAGGTGGAGAGGTTCACCTAATGGGTCCGTTGTGTGGTCCATACTGTGGTCCGCACTGAGGTCTGTAAGGTGATCGTTTGTATCGTCCGCCTTATGGTCTGTACTGTGTTCGCTGTCCGTCATACCGTCCGCGTTGTGGTCCGGAGTGCAATCTGTAAGGCTGCTGCCCTCTGTTTCCGGACTAGGTTGCTGACTCGCCCATAAATCGTTCCACCGCGGTCGACAGGCAGACAATGTGGTAGCTTGGCGCTTTGTTGCTGCCATTCGATGTCCATGTCATATAGCCTTTAGTTTTCAGTTCATCACGGGCACGCTTGAACGCACTTTCTTTAAGACCTGACTTAATGCGCAGAACCATTCCTGCAACGGTAAAGGTATCTTTCCATCCAGTCTTGTTATTAATATGTACCAAGGTGTGCCAAAGGGCTACTGCTGATGCCGACAGCGGATTTAATTCAATCTGATTGTAAAATGCGTTGATCTGTTTAATATAGTTCATAATTCTTCCCCCTGAAAATTTTAGTTTCGTCCTTTAAAAAGACTTCCTTATATCTATAATCGAAATGAAATTCAAAAAGGGGGCACGGAAACCAAAAATTTTTTACTGGAATATGCGATTGCCAAAACGTACAATGATTACAACGACTTTATACGAAAGGATGAAACTGAATGGGACAAGATATTAAAGGAAAAATTGCTTATATTACAGGAGCCGGGAGCGGCATTGGCCGGGCAACTGCATTGGAATTGGCACGTGAAGGTGTTCATGTCGGACTTTTGGCAAGAACTGAAAGTAAACTCAAGACAGTGAAAGAAGAAGTTGAAGCACAAGGTGTAAAAGCAAGTTATGTGGTTTGCGACATTGCTGATATGGCCAATGTTAACAATGCAATCGATTATTTGAAGCGTGAACTGGGGAACGCTGATATTCTCCTTAATAATGCAGGAATTGGCTTGCATGGTGATTTTCTTGAAATCGATCCGGATGACTGGAAACATACATTGGAAGTGAATGTTTTTGGCACATACCACGTCACACGGGCAGTGCTGCCGCAAATGATTGAAAAAAACCAGGGTGATATTATGAATATCTCCTCAAGCAACGGGTTGAAGGGAACCGCCGGATCAACCTCTTACAGTGCTTCCAAATTTGCTGTACAGGGAATGACCGAAGCGCTTATGCAGGAAGTGCGGCCGCATAATATTCGTGTTTCAACGCTCAATCCGAGCATGGTGGGAACGGAAATGATATTCGGTGATAACCCTGACAAAAATGACAAGGAGAAATATATGCAGCCGGAAGATTTAGCTGAATATATGGTGTCACAGTTAAAGTTGCATCCGCGCATCTTTATCAAACAGTCACTGCAATGGGCGACGAATCCATTTTAATCGTTGAGCCGATAAAGGGGGGCTTGCACTGAAAAGGCCTCTCTTTTTCTTCCTATGTACTTTTTTAAGAAAGCGTTTTCAAGAGAGCAGCTTATAGGGTAGAAGGATTAAGCGGCTTTTTTTTGAGGTTACTCAAAGGTGATGGCGCGTTTTTCCAGTTCTTTCTTTATTAATTCAATAAATTTTTCATCAAGCTGCAATTTTTTAGCCTTGTTATAAGCTTCCAATAGCGTTTTGTCCGACAATCGATCCATATTTAAACGACTCCTTATAAATAGTGACATTTAGTCTATCAGTTATATATACCTATTTTTAAAAAAATGAAACATAATAAGCCGGCGACAATGAAGGGGTTACCCTTAAAAGGCATGTTTTTAACATATGTCGTCTTTTGCTTTATAATATGTCATTGAATGGTCAAATTTACGATGGATGTTTACTGTACATATATAACTGTACATATATAGGAGATGAACGTATTGAACAGGTGGCGCACGTTTATTGAGGCACTTCTTGTAGCACTGGCTGGTGTTACTCTATTTTCAATAGTGCATATACCGCTGCCATGGCTGATTGGTTCGCTGACAGCTATTGCGGCATGGCGTATTGTCACTCAGCGGGAGTTATATTGGCCTTTTACATTCCGAAAAATAGCGATGGTGCTGCTTGGCTATCTGATTGGTACATCATTTACACAGGAAACGCTGGTTGAGATGGGAAATCATGTGCCATCGATGATTGCAATCACGTTTTTTACGGTTGCTTTCAGCTTGATACTGGGCTTGGTTTTTTCAAAAATGACAGGGTTGGATTTGCCGAGCTGTATGATAGGCAGTATTCCCGGGGGCTTATCGCAAATCATGGTGCTTCTGGATGAAATCAAAGGATTGAACCCGACGGTAATTATGTTTTTACAGAGCATGCGGGTTATGTTGATTGTTATTGTGGTGCCGATCGTGACGGTTTATCTGTTTGATGGGGGGACGGGTGCTTCTCAGAATGGAATGGCTTCTGGTTCTCGCAGCTGGTCAGGCATGCCGTGGTATACATACATATTATATCCGCTCCTTATGGTGGCAGCTGCATGGCTTTTCGCTCGACTGCGTGTGCCGACAGCACTGCTTCTGGGACCGATGGTATTGACCATTGTGATGACGTTTATGGGTTATCCGACACCAAATCTGCCGACAGCTTTTGTTGATTTGGCTCAAATTTTTATCGGTGTGCATATTGGGTTGCAAATGCAGCCGAGAGACTTGCCGGAATGGAAAAAGGCGATGGGTTACACAGTAGTGACCGTGGTTATTCTTGTGCTTTTTGGTTTAGGGCTTGGCTATGGTCTTGCAAAATTATATGAGCTGCCTTTCACCACAGCGTTGCTAAGCACAGCACCGGGCGGCATGGTTGAAATGGGTTTGACAGCGGTAGCAATAGGTGGTGACGTATCGGTTGTCACCAGTTATCAGCTATTCAGATTGCTGATGATCATGCTGTTCGTGCCGTTTTTCTTTAAATGGCTGGCAAAACGTATTGAAAACCGTTAAAGACAGTGTGCAGGATGGGGCAGATGTCAGACACCCTGTTCCCCTTACAGATTGATTTATAGAAAGGAAGATTCGCTCTGAACTTTTTTCGTCCGATTGAAATAATTCTGGCACTATGTGTAACGATATTGCTCGTGTATGACTATTTTCCCGATATTCCATTCGCCGAGGCTGTTCCACTCGAACTGCTGATTGTAGTGATGCTCGGCTTATTTATTATGACAGTCTACAGGAATCGCAAACAAAAGCCAAGCCAAAAAATGGTCTTCCGCTCACAAGTATTTTTCCTTATTTATATTGTCGGTGTTCTGGCGCTTCTGACGGCCCTGGGCGGTGAGTCTCAAGTTGGGATTGGTTTTGATAAGGGAATATTCTGGGCAGCATTGGCGATAGCGGTGATGGAGGTATCATTTCAGTGGCGCCGGATGAAACAGGCGGAAGAGTAAAGGTGTGCAATGTGCGGGACTGAAAACTCGAGCGACAGCGGCGTTGAACCGATTGTTAAGCAGGCTGATACGAGCGACAACTGCCCGCAAACGATCGAGTGTGGCGTCAAAACGAGCGACAGGCGGTTCAAATCGGTTGAGAACGGTATCAAACCGAGCGACCATCCCCGCGGCCGTCGCTGCCTTTTTACATTAACTAACCAATCGCATGCGCCTTCATGCTATACTGAGAATATAAAGGGGGCATGATGATAATTAAACAAATTATTGATGCGATTCAGGACGATTATCCGGCAGATTTCTCCCATTGTTACGGCTGCGGGCGGTTGAATGAGGATGGCCACCATTTTCGTACAGGTTGGGACAATAATCAGACAGTCACGATTTATACGCCTGAACCGGAACATACGGCGATTCCCGGCTTTGTCTACGGCGGTTTAATTGCATCATTGGTAGATTGCCATGGAACTGGTTCCGCTTCACTCGCGTTGCACAGGAAAAATGGGCATGAACCTGGAGACGGTATGGAGCCGCCACGGTTTGTCACGGCATCACTCAACGTCGATTTTCTTAAACCTACACCGCAGGGCATCACCTTGAAAGCTATTGGCACACCTGAAGAAGTTCACCCGAAAAAGTTTATAATACATACAGAAGTTTATGCAGGGGATACATTATGTGCAAAAGGTGCTGTGACAGCTGCGGTTATGCCTGCCACGTTTAAGAGTAGCTAACCAAAAAATAAGAAGGAAAAGCGTTGTCACTTTTCCTTCTTCTTTTTCTTTTGTTTTTTAAGTTCTTCACGGACTTTTTCATTCAGTTCATGGTTAATGCCCACCGTACTTTCAACATCAAGCACAAAGGCGATTCCTTTTCCCGGTTTCTTTAACTCTGCATCTTCATTGATGGTTCTAAGCACCTCTTTAGTCTTTTCCTTATGGATGAGTGTCAAGACCACTTCTTTTTCAGGTTCGATCATAATGTTAAACAATTTTGCCTTTTCATGAACTCCGGTGCCGCGGCCATGGAGGATGGTACCACCTTCTGCCCCGGCTTTCCTGGTGGCATCCACTACTTTTTCCGAATCGCCTCTGTTAACAATCGTAATGATTAAATCATATAAAACATCCTGATCCTGCCACATGCTATCAGCACCCTCCTCGTCGGCTGCGTCGCCTTCTTCGCCATGCCAGCCGAGCAAATGGTTGATTCCGGCAATTTTTTTCGTATCAATAACAAATCCGATTCCCTGTCTCGGCTTGTTCAGCTGAACGGAGTGAACGATCGCGTTTCTGACATCATCAAAAATTTCATCGGAAACGAGTGTCAGTATGACAGCTCTTTCCCGCTCCACCGGTATACCGAGAACGCGCATTTTTTCATTGAGGCGCACCCCGTCGCCAAGCAGTGTTGTGCCGCCCTGCGCTCCGGCATTACGGGAAGCTTGAACAACCTTTTTGGCTTTATCTTTTTTAACGATCGTAATGATGAGCTTCTGCCCTGGAACCATCACTGACATACTGACTCTTCTCCTTTCTGCTGTACAGAATACCAAGCGTTAACACAGATAATATCGGAGCCAGCGCCACCATTGCAACCATTCCAAATCCGTCAAGCAGCGGGTCCCGGCCGTCTATCTGTCCGGCAATGCCGGTGAACATTGCCAAAACAAATGTTGCGGTCATTGGACCGGTCGAAACACCCCCGGAGTCAAATGCGATGGTCATAAATGTTTTCGGCACATAACGTGCCATAACAAACGCTATTATATATCCTGGAATGATAAAATACCATAGTGAAAAACCAAAAATCAGCCGGACCATCGAAAGCGACACTGATATCCCAACCCCGATAGACAACGTGTACAGTAACAGTTTTTCCGGGATATAACCACCGGATACTTTCTCGGCCTGCTCAACCATGACAGCAACAGCTGGTTCGGCATATATTGCAAAAAATCCGATAACAAAGCCAATAGGTATTAATAGCCATTTAGATGATAAGCCGCCAAGCACGTTGCCCATTTTTTCTCCAAAAGGCATGAACCCGATATGAACGCCTTGCAGAAATAGCGAAAGCCCCAGAAAAGCCAGCAAAAAGCCGATCGTGATGCCTATCAGCCGTTGCGGGGGCAGTTTTAAAAATACAAAATGGAATACGGCAAACAGAATGGCAAGCGGCAGAAGTGCGATTGCCACTTCTTGCATTGTTGAGCCAAACCCTTCAAATATATGCAGGTTCATCCGTAAATCACTCCCAGAATCAGAACAGAGAGGATCGGCCCAATCGATGCTAAGCCAACAAGTCCGAACCCATCACTTGAAGCCGTTTTACCTCGAATGACCGTGGCGACACCGACACCGAGTGCCAATATAAACGGCACGGTCAGCGGTCCGGTTGTCACACCGCCGGCATCAAATGAAATCGGCACGAAGCTGTTTGGTGCCAACGCTGCCAGTATAAAGACCAACGCATAGCCGCCGCCTAATAAATAAATGATTGGAACATTAAACACGATACGGAACATGGCCAATGCAACGAATATACCGACCCCGATTGCCACTGAAGTAATCAAAATGCTTTGCGGAATAGCGCCCTCGGAGACATCCTCAATCTGAGAAGATAGAACACGGAGATCAGGCTCGGCAAAGGTTACAACCGCTCCGAGCAGAAAACCGAAAAAAACAATCACCCATATCATTTTTGTTTTGGTTAAGGCTGAACCGATCATCTCGCCGACAGGAAGCAGACCGACATTGACCCCCAGCAGAAAAAGGGTAAGTCCGACGCCGACAAAGAGAACACCAATCAGAAACTGGACGAACGCTTCCATTGGCAGCCAAATAACCGTGAATTGCAGAATGGTAATTACGATCGCAATAGGTAAAATAGAATAAATAACTTCTAAAACCGTTTCTTTAATATTGTTCATAAAAAACCCCCAGAAGTGTGTGGCGAGAGAATAAATTAATGCGCAGACCTGCCCGCTGCAGGCTTAAATCGAGTCGGGTGTGCTCCTTAATTCCCTGCTTGACGCAGGTAACTATACAGGAAGGTACAGCTTGCGCCCGGCTCTATGAAACTATTGGAGAAAAGCTATTAGAAGGTTAGAGATGCTTAAAGTCCTTTCAATATTATATCATTTTATTAAAAAATCAAAAATGAAAAGGGTTGACGTTGGTTGCACGAGACAAATGACTGGTCAATGGTTAAAGAGTAAATAGGATTGCATCATTTGACCTATTTATACCGTGTGTAGTGATAAATTGCCCATCAAAGTTTTGGAGGGTTATGAATTATATAGTTGATTCGCATTATTTACTGAATTTTTAAAATGGTTAGAATGTAGCATGTACATTCCTGTGATTTCTCGTTAATCTAGTAGTAACAAAAAAGTTGGAGGAAATCTATCTATCAAATAAACGAAAAAAAGGAGGATTTACTATAAAAATTCGGTTAACGTTTTTATCCGTACTTTTATTACTTGTTTTTAGCATACCTTCGCTGCAAGCAGATGCGCATAATAATGCGGATGATGCTCGAAATGTCACGCTTAAAGTAATGACGTACAATATTCATGCAGGTATCGGCAGTGACGGAAGCTATGATCTCGATCGGATTGCTGATATTATTGAAGCATCTGAAGCTGATGTTATCGGTTTGCAGGAAGTAGATAAGAACTGGGGCTATCGCAGCAATTTTGATGATCAACTGCAAAGACTTGCTGAAAAGCTGGATATGCATGCGTTTATGGCTCCAATATATAATCAGGATCCGATTTTTGAAGGTGAGCCGCGACGGAAGTATGGGGTGGCGGTTTTAAGCAAGTATCCGATTATTAATGCTGATAACCGTCATATTACACGGCTTTCAACACAGGGAACAGACCCAATACCGGCGCCGGCACCAGGATTTGCAGAAACAGTAATTAATGCAAAAGGTGCCATATTTTCGTTTTATGTCACACATTTGGATTACCGTGGCGACCCTTATGTTCGCGAAGCGCAAGTGGAGGATATGCTTACTATTATGCCGGAGAATGACAATGTAATCTTAACCGGGGACATGAATGCAAGTCCGGATGCGCCTGAACTGGATCCTCTTTTTAACCGTTTTAATGATGGATGGACTGAAAGCGGAGAGGGCATTGGTTATACGTATTCAGCTTCTTCTCCAAGCCAACGCATCGATTATATTTTGACATCTGAAGGAATGAGGACCTCAAATGCTCGGGTTATTGATACGCTTGCTTCTGATCATTTGCCCGTCGTCATGGATGTCACTTTAAAACGAGGTAACGGAAGATAACATAAAAGGAGTGAATCATTTGCTGAAACGACGGTTGTTTTCAATCATCTCGTTTATGCTGATTTTACTGCTGTGCTTCCCCGCAGCAGCACTGGGAAAGGGTTGGGATGACCCGACTAAACCAGGCTGGGGAAATGGTGAAAAAGCCAAACACGGTTGGATTGTCAGTAAAATGAACCATATGACGCTGGAAGAGAAAATCGGCCAGTTATTTATTATCCACATGTATGGACAAACCCCCACAGACCCCGACTTCGAAGAGACCAACCTGAATAATAATCGCGGTGCCAAAAACTTTAAAAAAGCAATTGAAGAATATCATATCGGTGGTGTGATTTATTTTAATTGGTCCCAAAATATTGGCAATCCGGCAAATATTGAACAGGTCAACGCCCTGTCAAATGGACTTCAGGATATTGCCATGGATCAGCGCATGCCGATTCCATTGTTCATTTCAACCGATCAGGAAGGTGGTATTGTTCAACGGCTGACAGAACCAGGCACGGTATTCCCCGGCAACATGGCGCTTGGGGCGACCCGATCAACTGACCTGGCTGCTGATTCAGCAGGCATTATGGGGAGCGAATTAAGCAGTCTCGGCATTAACATGAATTTTGCCCCTGTCGCCGATGTCAATGTTAACCCAGAAAATCCGGTTATCGGTGTTCGCTCATTCAGTGAAGACCCTGACCTTGTTTCTGACATGGCTGTTTCGCAAGTGCAGGCTTATCAGGAGGAGAAGGTTGTACCGACAGCCAAGCATTTCCCGGGCCACGGTGACACAAACGTTGACTCGCACTATGGTCTGCCAATTATCAATCATGACCTTGAGACACTGAGAAATGTGGATTTGAAACCATTCCAGGCAGCAATTGATGCTGGTATAGAGGCAATCATGACAGCACATATTGTTGTGCCCGCTCTTGATGATTCAGGACTGCCGGCAACATTATCAAAACCTATTCTGACTGATCTATTGCGCGAGGAAATGGGATTTGACGGGCTGATCGTAACGGACAGCCTTGGCATGTCCGGTGCCAATGTGGTTGAACCTGAACGCGTCCCGGTTGAAGCATTTAAGGCAGGTAACGATATTTTACTGAATCCGCCAAATGTCGAACAGTCGTATAATGCGATGCTTGAAGCGGTTGAAAGCGGTGAAATCAGTGAAGAGCGCATTGACGAATCCGTTTATCGTATCTTGAAGGCCAAGATGGAAAAAGGCTTGTTCGGCAATCCAAAAACAAACCCGGATGCGGTGGAAAATATCGGAAGCGAGGAGAACCTTGCTAAAGCCGATGAAATTGCCAATAAGAGTATAACAATGGTGAAAAACGAAAATAATGTGCTGCCGCTTTCAACTGAGCAGGATGTTCTGATTACCGGTCCATCGTTGGGTGAACCTGAGTATCTTGCTGAACAGCTGGCAGACAAAGGCTTCAACGTCAGTGATTATGCAACCAGCACAAGCCCGACACAAGGACAAATTGACGAAGCCGTTTCGCGCGCCAAGGATGCTGATACCGTTCTGGTAACCACCTATACCGCAAATACGAACCCGTCCCAGCAGCAGTTGGTGTCAGCACTTGAAAGCACAGGCAAGGACGTTGTTGTTTCTGCCATTCGAAATCCGTATGATTTAATGGCGTTTCCTGAAGTAGATGGCTATCTGGCGACTTACGGCAACCGTGATGTATCGATTGAAGCACTTTCAAGCGTTTTGATCGGTGAGGTTAATCCACAGGGCAAACTGCCGGTTACAATTCCGGAATTGTATGACTATGGACACCATCTTGGTTACTGATCACGATTACACGCTACAAAATAGGAGGCATGCATAATGAAAAAATGGCTAGTAATATTAGCGGCCGCCATCATGATGTTAGCGACATTGTCTGTCGTTACGGCGGATTCACCGGGAAAGGGCCACGGTCCGCCGGATGGTGTGCCACCGGGTCAGGATACGGATGTTAAGCTTGGTGTTGATGTCTTGCTCGAAGATGAAATCGACATGCTTGAAGGCAAGGATGTCGGTTTAATCACGAACCCGACTGGTGTTGACAAGGAGTTGAACAGCATCGTCGATACCTTGCACAACCACGATGCCGTCAATCTTGTGTCACTGTACGGTCCGGAGCACGGTGTCCGTGGAAGTGCACAGGCAGGTGAATATGTCGAGTTTTATATTGATGAAAAAACCGGTCTGCCTGTCTACAGTCTTTATGGTGAAACGCGCAAGCCAACACCGGAAATGCTGGAAGACGTTGATACGCTGCTGTTCGATATTCAGGATGTCGGAACACGTTTCTACACCTATATTTACACGATGGCATATGCCATGGAAGCTGCAGCGGAAAACGATATTGAATTTGTAGTTCTCGATCGACCAAACCCGCTTGGCGGTGAAAAAGTCGAAGGGCCGGTGTTGGAGCCTGAGTACTCATCGTTTGTCGGCGTTTATCCGATCCCGCTTCGCCATGGCATGACTGTTGGTGAACTGGCCAAATTGTTCAATGACGCGTTTGATATTGGTGCGGATTTGGAAGTTGTCGAGATGGAAGGCTGGAATCGTTCGATGACGTATGATGAGACGGAGCTCGAATTCGTAAGGCCGTCACCGAACATGCCGACACTGGATACAGCATTGGTCTACCCCGGGGCAGCGCTGATTGAAGGAACAAATGTATCTGAAGGCCGCGGCACAACCAAGCCGTTTGAGTTGATTGGTGCGCCATATATCAACAGTACGGAGCTTGCAGCTAATCTAAATGAACAAGGGCATAATGGTGTCCAATTCAGAGCAGCGTCTTTTACGCCACAGTTCTCAAAGCACAGCGGTGAATTATCACACGGCATTGAGATACATGTGACCGATAAAGAAGCGTACGAACCGGTTAAAACGGGTGTGGCCATTGTGAAAACGATACATGATATGTACCCGGAAGATTTTGCTTTCAGAGCGGAAAACAGTGAAGGTATCTCATTTTTTGATAATTTGATCGGCAACGGCTGGGTTCGGGAAGAAATAGAAAACGGCACGTCAATCGATACGATTGTCAGCCAGTGGCAGGACGGACTGGACGAATTTAAAGAAACCAGAGAAGCATATTTGTTGTATGAAGGGGGCAAAAAACGACCGGGACCACCATGGAATCAGTAAGCGAAAAAGGGGAACAGTGTGTCTGACACGCTGTCCCCCTTTTTTCAATCAGTGCCGTTTGTTAAGCCACAGGACACCGGATTTGGCGAGGCGCGGGATGTAGCCGACCATTGATTGTGACATCATTTCGCCGAATCCTTCTGAACTTCCGAGTGATCCGAGGGTACCTTTCAGTTTGAGCTTTCCGGGTTTTTTCGGTTCTTTGCCTTTGATGACGGCATTGAGCACTTCTGCAATCTGTTCTCCCTGCTGGCGTGCGAGCTGAGCACTTGGTGAATGTTCAGAGGCAGCACAATCCCCAACCACATAAATATGCGGCTGCTCAGGCACTTGATAATAGTCGTTTACAATTATTTTTTCATGGCTGTCCTGCTCGAGCGGCAGTTCCCGAACAAGGTAATTCGGACGGACGCCTGCTGTCCAGATCGTAACGTCATTCACGTAACAGATGCCGTTATTACAGACACCGTCTTTTTCGACGTATTCCACCTGGGCGTGATGGAGCACCTCGACATCGTTTTTCATGAACCAGTCTTCAACATAGTTCTGGATTTTCTGGTCAAACGCCTTCAGCACTGTATTGCCGCGATCGAGAATCCGGATATTCAAATCGGGTCTGCTTTCGCGTATCTCAGACGCCACTTCGATGCCGCTGAGCCCTGCACCGACGATTGTCGCTTTCCCGTAAGCGGGCAGATTGCCGATTGCCATCCCCGCGCTCCGTGCCTTGTTGAATGTCTGCACACTTTCAGTAAATTCTTCTGCCCCTTCAATACCGTGGTAATTGTCTTCACACCCCAGTGCAATGACCAGATAATCAAACGGTACAGGTTCCGTTCTTTCTTTTAAATGAATCTGTTGCTCGGCTGTATCAATCTTTGTGACTTCAGCATAGACGTAGCTGACTTTATCATGTTCCGGAAAATCCATACGCACGTCTTTATCAGCTGAGGTTCCGGCTGCGATTGTATAAAATTCAGTTTTAATCGAGTGATAAGGGTTGCGGTCGATTACCGTAATATGCAAATCTTCTGGAAGATCATGCTCGACCAGGTTTTGCAGGATGTTTAATCCGCCATACCCGCCGCCAAGGATGACTACATTTCTCATGACAAAAACTCCTTATATGCCTTAATATATATAAGTGCTGTTACTGATAAGATTATCAAAAGTCGCGCCGGAAAACTAGGAAAAGACAGGAATTGTTATTTAAATTTTACCAGTAATAGCGTAAGATTATACAAAAAAAGCAGGAAAGGTGTCATTTTAATGGATCGTTTAACATTTGGTTCACTTTTAGATGTCGTCGGCGAACTGTTTTCTGATGAGATTTCCATTGCCGTTTCAGACACATCCGAGTATATTTACTACCGTCCGAGCAAACGCATTGATTTAAAGATACAGACGGGTGATCCTGTCGTTGAGGGGACGATTGCCCAGAAAGCGATCAGCACCGGACAGAAGGTCTCCGAGTTCATTGATCGGAGTGTCTTTGGCGTGCCTTATCATGGAATGGCGGTCCCGTTTCACCAGGACGGGAAACTTCAGGGCTGTGTGACGGCGATTTATCCAGTTATGACGGAAGGAAAATCGGTCGTGACCGTCAAAACAGGCGATGGCTGGCGCCCAATTCCATTTCATGATGTTGTTTTCATGGAAGCGAAAGACCGGAAAACGCATGTGTTTGCTGAGGAACTGGCGGGTACGACGAGCCGTGCGCTTCAGGATTATGAATACTCACTTCCAAGAGAGACGTTTATTCGCTGCCATCGGTCGTTTATAGTAAACGTCCATCACATCAAAGATATTTTTCCTGATACGCATTCGACTTTTCTGTTGGCAATGACCAATGGCATCCAGGTCCCGGTGAGTCAATCCTATGCCAGCTATTTCAGAAAATTGCTCGGGTTCTAATACAGCGGCGGTGCTGCCAGGCTATTTTGGACAGAAAATGGCTGCTTCAGCCGGAGTCTGGCCCGCCGACGCGTTCAATTGTATTCATCCGCAAAATATCTGCCCGTTGCAAAAATTTGCTGCTTCAGCCATATATTTTATCCTTTCACGGTGATTATAGCTATTCCCCACAAAAATCTCCAGCTCCCCTGACCATATACGTTAAAATTGTTCTATAACTCAAAAAGAAAGGGGTTACATCATGAACGCTAACAAAGAACGTATTCGTGATGCGCGCCTCCATGATCGTGTTGTATCGGCACAAGATGCGGCATCTTGGATCAAGGATGGCATGACGCTGGGAATGAGCGGTTTCACACGTGCAGGTGATGTGAAAGCGGTGCCAACAGCACTCGTTGAACGGGCAGAAGACGAGTCCTTTAAAGTCAACGTATTCACCGGTGCATCACTTGGGTCTGATATTGATAAGATGTTTGCTGAAGCAAATATCATTAATAAACGACTGCCATTTCAGGCAGATCCGGTTATGCGTAAAAAAATTAACCAAGGTGAGCATCTGTTTGTCGATCATCACTTGTCACACACCTCTGAATGGATCAGGCATGATGTTATCGAAACAATTGATTATGCTATTTTGGAAGCGATTGCGATAACCGAAGATGGTACGATAATTCCGTCCACTTCGATTGGCAACTCACTGGTGTTTGCTGAAAATGCCAAAAATATTATTGTCGAAATCAACACGGCCCAGCCGGAGCTTCTTGAAGGCATTCACGATTTGTACAGTCCGGCAAAACAAGGTGAACGCCAGCCAATCCCGCTTACAAAGCCGGATGACCGCATAGGCGACTCAAGTATTCAAATTGATCCGGCGAAAATTAAGGGTATCGTGTTTACGCATCAGGAGGATTCACCATCAACGATTGGTCAGCCTGATGAAGAGACAAAGATAATGGCCGATCATTTGCTTGATTTTCTTAGAGATGAAATTAAATCGGGCCGTCTTGATGAACAGCTGGCACCGCTTCAATCCGGAATCGGCTCGGTTGCCAATGCGGTGCTTCACGGCATGGTGGATTCTGAATTTCAGAATCTGCAAGTCTACTCTGAAGTGTTGCAGGATGCCGTATTTGATTTAATTGATGCCGGGAAAGTCGATTTTGCGTCATGTTGTTCCGTTACACTCTCGGAAGACAAAATGCAAAAGGTCTTTTCCAACTTTGAAAAATACCGTGACAAATTGGTCATGCGCCCACAGGAGATTTCCAATCATCCGGAAATTATTCGCCGGCTTGGTTTGATTTCAATCAATACCGCGCTTGAATTTGATATTTACGGCAATGTCAATTCGACGCATGTTTCCGGGACGAAAATGATGAATGGTATCGGCGGATCAGGTGACTTTGCGCGTAATGCCAAGCTTGCCGTGTTTGTTACGAAGTCAATTGCAAAAGATGGTAATATTTCCAGCATCGTACCGTTTGCCTCCCATATCGACCATACGGAACATGATGTTGATGTTGTTGTAACGGAACAGGGATACGCAGATCTTCGCGGCTTGGCACCACGTGAGCGCGTGCCGAAGATTATTGAAAATTGTGCCCATCCGCTATATCGCGATCAATTATGGGCGTATTACAATGAAGCCCTCAAGCGCGGCGGGCAAACACCGCACGTACTTGAAAAAGCGTTCTCGTGGCATGCTAATTTTGCCGAGCATGGCACGATGCGTGAGCGCGCGTTGGAGACCGTTTAGGAAAATTACACTGCTTATGACTGTTCATATATAAAGAAAGGACCACGCAAAGAGGAAGCGTGGTCCTTTCTGTTTCATTATTTATTCAGTACTTTTTTCATGGCATTGATGCGGCCGACATGATTTGCTTCGTGAAATGCTGCCAGCGCTGCCAGTTCACCAAACGTTTGAGCACCCATAACGGCTTTCGGCAATTTTTCATCGAATTTTTCTTCGGGGATTTGTTTAATCCGCTTCAGCTGATTGGTTAATTGGCCTGCGAGTTCATCAGCACTTGGCACATCTTCAGGCCAGTCTTCAGGTTTGGAGCCATAGCCAAATAAATCATTGTAATGTTCAGGCAAGTGCTCGGTATTCTCCGGAAATCCGAACAAGAACATTTCGTTGGCTGTCAGTACATGACCGATATGCCAGTGAATCGTGTTATTAAACCCTTCCGGCTGGGTTTTCAGCTCCTCCTCACTGACATCTTTAATCTCGTTCATAAGTGCACTGTGCGTTGTGTTAAATTGGGCCATCATTAAGTTACTCATCTCTAAAACCTCACTTTTATAAGTCGTTAAGTCTACTATAACAAGTTTTAAGCAAATGAAACATTATTCAGCTTATTTTCGTAACGATTATAAAGGAGTCGATGATATCCTATGTCATTTAAGTATGCAAATCATGAAAAATGGTTGAAACAAAGTCTGAAATCTTTTGGCAATGCGGCTGTCTTTATTTTGGTGCTTGTGGTGGAGGCATTATTAAATGGGCAACTTCATCCAATTATACTTATAAGTACGGCAGCGGTTTTCCTGTTTTCGGTTTTCCGGGGTTTTGATTATATAATGCGGGAACAGCGGGATTATATTCGTGTGGATGATAATATTATGTCGATTGACAGAGGATCGCTCGTGTTGCCCCGGCGGAAGATTCGGGCAGAATCGATTGAGCGGTACATTGATTACGATCCGCAGCTGATTCTCAAATTAAGAAATGAAGAGGACACACAGGTTAATACAGACTGGCTCAGCGACGAAGCTGTCAGCTATGTTAAACAGTATCTTAATAATAAACTTGACGCTAATCAAACATAAGTTTATAATGTAAACAAATGTTTGAGAGAAGGTTGCCACATGAATGAACGCGAACGCAAACTTTTTCAGCTGATTAAAAAAAACCCTTATATCTCGCAGCAGGAGCTGGCAGAAGCCCTGGATTTATCCCGCCCATCTGTGGCCAATCTTATTTCAGGGCTGATGAAAAAAGGGTACATCAAGGGCAAAGCTTATATTTTGAATGAATTGAAAGAAGTTATTTGTATTGGCGGTGCCAATATTGACCGGAAATTTTATGCAAAAGTGCCGCTGGGAGAAGGAACCTCAAACCCGGTTCGTTCGGAACAGAATGCCGGCGGTGTGGCACGCAATATTGCAGAAAATCTCGGAAAGCTCGATGTCAATACGAAACTGCTCACGGTGAGCGGAACGGATAAAGACTGGGATTATATAAAGGAAGCCTCTGCGCCTTACATGAATCTTGAAGATGTGACGCATTTTACTGAGGAAACGACCGGTTCCTATACAGCTGTTCTCGATCAATCCGGGGATTTGGTTTATGGATTTGCTGATATGGAAATTTTTGATTTGATGATACCTGAATGGATCAAGGCGCATGTACCCGTTTTGCTGCAGGCCCGATGCATTTTAGCTGATTTGAATTGCCCGAAAGAAACGCTTGCTTTTTTGGCCCAATTTGCAGCCAGTCATGACATACCGCTGATTATTGTAACCGTTTCGGCACCTAAGATGGAGCGGCTGCCGGCAGAATTGAGCGGTGTGACGTGGCTGATTACAAACAAAACGGAATCAGAGGCTTTTTTCCAGGGTCAATTTTCAATGCATGAACTGACCGCCAAATGGCTTGAATCGGCTGTTCAAAATGTTGTCATCACGAATGGCAAAGAAGGCGCAGTAATTGGGAACCAGACAGAAGGCATTCACCATGTCTCAGCTGTTCAACTGGATGAGATTGCAGACGTAACCGGCGCCGGTGATGCCTTTTCTGCAGGTGTTGCTTATGCGTGGCTGAATGAGGAAGAACTTGCAAAAATAGCGTGGACAGCTGTCGTCAATGCAACGAAGACATTAATGTCAGGCTATACGGTAAGACCGGAACTATCCGTGTCACAACTACAAGATGATATGGAGGAACTTAAATGAATCAATATTTAGTGCTATCAGAAGAAGTCAGTAAGGCAAAAGAACAAGGAAAACCTGTAGTCGCACTCGAATCAACAATTATTTCGCATGGCATGCCATACCCGCAAAATGTGGAAACAGCCCGTGAAGTGGAACAAATTATCCGGGATCATGGCGCAGTGCCGGCAACAATTGCCCTTATGGATGGAAAAATAAAAATTGGCTTGAGCGACGAAAAATTGGAGGGCTTTGGACAGGCTGAAGGTGTCGCCAAAGTTTCTCGCCGGGATTTGCCGTATATTGTGGCAACTGGGCAAAAAGGTGCGACAACTGTGGCCGCTACGATGGTTTGTGCTGAACTTGCCGGGATCAAAACGTTTGTGACCGGCGGTATTGGCGGCGTTCACCGTGGGGCTGAGACATCGATGGATATTTCGGCAGATTTGGAGGAACTGGCAAAAACAAACGTTGCAGTTATTTGCGCAGGTGCCAAATCAATACTTGATCTTGGTTTAACAATGGAGTATCTGGAAACAAAAGGCGTCCCGGTGATTGGTTATGAAACAGACGTCCTGCCCGCTTTCTACACACGAACGACACCGTTTCCGGTCAATTTCCGTGCGGACGAACCTGCTACAGTCGCCGCGGCACTGAAAACGAAGTGGGATTTAGGGCTGTCCGGTGGTGCTGTGATTGCCAATCCGATTCCAGAAGCACATGCAATGGCAGAAGAAGAGATAGACGCAGTCATTTCTCAGGCTTTGGAAGAAGCTGAAGCCAATGGTATAACCGGCAAGGATGTGACACCGTTTATGCTGGCAAAAGTAAAAGAACTCACTGGCGGCAAAAGCCTTGATGCTAACATTGCGCTCGTGAAACATAATGCCCGTGTCGGTGCAGACATCGCTGTGAAACTCGGGGCTATGCAATAATTTTAAAAGCATAAGAGCATTTTGGCTCGTGTGCTTTTCTGTGTAAAGGGCTGTTGTTCGGTCATATGCTGGCTGAAGTCCACAATTTAAGAGTGAATATATCAAAAGCCGCAAACCTCAAAATGAGGGAATGCGGCTTTTTAAAAATCAGCTGCCCTGCACAACACGGGATGCCACATCGACTATGCGCCGGGCTTGATGGGAAACTGCGCCTTCAACGTCTTCAACCATGTTGCCGTCCTGGTCAACGGAAACGCTTGCCCCATAAGGGTTGCCGCCGGCTGCAAAAATAGAGTCATCTGAATAGCCCGGTGTCACAATGATGGTGCCCCAGTGCATCATGGAGGTGTATAGTGAAAGCAGCGTTGCTTCCTGGCCGCCATGTGGATTTTGGGCTGATGTCATGCCACTGACAACTTTGTTAACCGTTTTGCCGGATGCCCAAAGGCCCCCTTGTGTATCAAGGAAATTCTTCATTTGTGCCGGCAGGTTGCCAAAGCGTGTCGGCGCGCTGAATATTATCGCATCAGCCCATTCGAGGTCGTCCGATGTTGCTTCGGGCACTTCTTTGGTTGCTTCATAATGATCTTTCCATAATGGGTTGGAAGCGATCGCTTCTTCCGGCGCCAGTTCAGGCACTTTCATCAGTTTTGTTTCAGCACCTGCATCTTCTGCTGCTTTTTCCGCCCATTGGGCCATCTTATAATTCGTTCCGGTAGAACTGTAGTAAACGATGGCTAATTTTACGTCTGCCACTGTTCATGTCTCCTTTGCTGATGGTTTAGAATAATCTTCTTTAGTATCTTCAAGTTTTGCTGAGTCATTCAGAAAAGGCACATGTGGCTCGTGTGCCATCTTCACCGTGGTGGCATGCTCAAATTTGCAGTGATTTCGCTAAAGTTTACAATTGAAGACCGGCTGATATAAACTAAAGGCTGTTTTCGTATAGATTGTTGTTATCTGCTTCGTACTGGATGTAAAGTGCGAACCAGTGAACTCTTTCTAATTATCACTGAGTGCTAAAAATACCGCTCCGGAAATACATGCCGCTTTCCGCGGGCGGCTGGTGAGCCTCCTCGGGCTGCGCCCTGCGGGGTCTCACCTATGCCTATGCTCCCGCAGGAGTCGGCATGTATTTCCTACGCTAAGGTTGTTTGCTCATGTACTGCCATGCAAAAAATTGTTTCGTAGCGCAGGCAATATACGAAGACTCCTATGGGAACAGCACGTGTCCGAAGACCCCGCAAGAAAGCGGTCT
The DNA here is from genome assembly GCF_900112705.1 of Lentibacillus persicus. Classification (GTDB taxonomy): domain Bacteria; phylum Bacillota; class Bacilli; order Bacillales; family Amphibacillaceae; genus Lentibacillus; species Lentibacillus persicus. Next base: position 101,491 of record NZ_FOMR01000003.1, on the reverse strand, counting down.
TTGCTTTCTGAGGAGGCTGAGGCCGTGCCCATGGAAAGCGAAGTATATTGCCGGAGCGGCTTTAAGCATTCAAGTGTATTTCCGAAGCGGTGGGCGTGGCACTTACTAGTTCGCAGTTTATGAAAACTGTGAAGGTTAAAAAGCAACAAAATTTACGAAAAGAGCCAAACAAAAAAACCTGGCAATCGCCAGGTTTTTTAAGTCACTATTCCATCAATTCACTCAGGATTTCATACGAGCGAACGCGGGCCTTGTGATCATATATTTGTGAAGAGATGATGATTTCATCAGCTTCTGTCTCGTTTAGCAGGCGTTCAAGTTCCTGCTTAACCGTTTCTTTGCTGCCGACAATCGTCGAGAAGGAATTGATCGACTGTTGGACAGCCTGCTTTTCCATCTCGGACCAAACAGCATCGATATCCTCAATCGGCGGCTGCAGCTTGGTCGGCTGGCCGCGGCGGATACTCAAGAATTGCTGCTGCTGTGATGTCGCCAGGTATCGCGCTTGTTCATCCGTGTCAGCTGCTATTACGTTGGCGCCAATCATCGCATATGGCTCATCCAGCACTTCGGACGGCTGGAAGTTGTCACGGTAAAGGTTGAGTGCAGCAATGGTGTTATCAGGTGCGAAGTGGCTTGCAAATGAAAACGGCAGTCCTTTTTGGGCAGAAAGCTGGGCACTGAACCCACTTGATCCAAGAAGCCAGATTGGAATGTCTAATCCTTCGCCGGGCACACTGCGCACACCGGCTGTACCGGCGAAATAATTTTCCAGCTCTTCAACTTGCATCGGAAAATCTTCGACACGCTGGTTCAACGTGCGGCGCAACGCATAGGCTGTTGCCTGGTCAGTCCCTGGCGCCCGGCCTAGGCCAAGGTCAATACGCCCTGGGTAGAGTGTTTCGAGTGTACCGAATTGCTCAGCGATAACGAGGGAAGCGTGGTTCGGGAGCATAACACCGCCTGAACCGATGCGCATCTCATTTGTCGCGCCTGCGATATGGCCAATCAGTACCGATGTAGCTGAGCTGGCAATACCCGGCATATTGTGATGTTCGGCAAGCCAGTAACGGTTAAATCCGAACTTTTCCACGTTTCGTGCTAAATCCACACTATTTTCAAATGCCTGTGCCGGCGTCCCGTCTTCAAGAACGTTGGCAAGGTCCAGAACAGAGAGTGGAATAGTGTTGAATGTTTTGTTTGGCATAGATCATTCACTCCTTGATCAAAATGATACGACCTTCTGAAATCCAGTTCCAATAATTTGCCTGCCCAGAGAACTGCAAATAAAACTTGACGGACCCCAAGCCTGCATTTAATATATAAGTGTGTTCTTATTTGAGATCATTTAAATAGGGGGTTAACGGAACTTGTTAAAATTTATTTAAAAAAACCATTGACATGTTCATTATAAAGAACTATACTTTAAACTAATAAATGCGGAAATATCGGTCCAAATTTTTTTAATTTAAATGTTCTTTATAACGAATAATATAAAATCTCCAGAATACGCTAATATTCCATAGAAAGATAGGGTGAGTTGATTGCACAAGATAAACGAGCATCATTTTAAAGATCAGGGCCCAAAAGAGATCAATTTGCGCGAGTATTTCACTCTCATTAAAAAACGATTTTGGATTATTTTGCTTGTGACACTTATTGCAGGAGCGGGCGGCTACATTTACAGCAATATGAACAGCACACCGCTATACGAAACGTCTACCCGTGTCATTATCGGAACAGGTGAAGAAGAAATGGATATGAACACACTGATGGTGATGATCACTGACCCAATGATTATGGAAACAGTAGCAAATGAGCTTCAATTGGCGAGAAGCCCCGGCCAAATCGCAGGTCAAATTGAAGTAACGCAAATAGAGGAGTCGCAGGTGGTCAGCATTAAAGCCACGGACAGCGATCCGGAAACGGCGATGAATATTGCCAATTCCACTGCAGCAATGTTTAAACAAGAAATTAAACAAATTCTTGATTTCAAAGGGGTGCAGCTGCTGTCTGAGGCGGAATTGAACACAGCGCCGATTAATACCGATCAAAATCGCACCTTAATCATGGCGATTGTCTTCGGGCTTATGACCGGGATAGGACTCGTGTTTATACTGGATGCCATGGACGGCGCCATCAGAAAGGAAGACGAAGCAGAAGACATTTTAGGTGTCCCTGTACTTGGAACCATTTCAAATATGACGAAACGCAAATTCGTAAATAAGAAGAAAAAAACAAAGGAAATGGCTGTCAGAGGTGAGACTGTTGATATTAAATAAACGCATGAAAGCCGTAAAACGAAAAAAGCAAAACCTTGTTACCCATTCAAATCCCGAGTCGATTATATCGGATCAATTTCGCACAATCCGGGCAAATATCAAATTCACCACCGGAGAAAGCGATAATCTGATTTTATTATTCACCTCTCCCGGCAAAAATGAAGGCAAATCGACTGCCATAACGAATTTGGCGGTTTCGCTGTCCCAGCAGAAAGAAAAAGTGCTTCTCATCGATGCAAATTTAAGAAAACCAGCCATTCATCATATTTTTAAAAAATCAGAAAGCCCGGGTCTTACGGATATCCTTAAAGGTGATAAAAAATTCAGTGAAGCGGTCTGCAGCTCAGGTGTTGGTCAGCTGGATATCTTGACGAGCGGATCAATCACGACGAATCCTGCTGAAGTATTGGGCAACGGATTAATGACCGCCCTTCTGGATAAGGCCGGTAAGGTTTATGACAAAGTGCTGATTGATTCGCCGCCGATTCTGCATTCAACCGAAACACGCGTCCTTGCAAATCAATGCAGCGGTGTTGTATTAGTTCTCCGTCGCGGAAAAACGCAAATCGAACAGGCAGCTGATGCACGAAGGGTCCTGGAGCTCTCTCAAGCCGATCTCACAGGCATCATAATGAATGAAAAGTAACAAAAAATTTTACCACTTGTGTTCGTTATTAAGAATTTAATAATGGTTTTTGGTGATGTCTGCTAACCATTATCAACGCAGGCACTCGATCATGCTGTGGGTTGAAACAGACCTTAGACGCAAGTCGTCGGTGGTGTGGAGTGAGGACGGGTTGGATGCCCATTTCAATTACATATTATGGTTGTTCACACGCATTATAAACACTCTATCAGGAAAGGGGGGGGATTCATGACTTATCGGCAGCGTTTATCGCTATTCTTCGTAATTGACTCGTGTATTGTGCTGACGGCAATCTTTATCAGCAGTTTTCTTGTGAACGCGACCATCCATGTCATCAATATACCGGTCGCCCTAACCTCTATTACTATATTAATAAGCCATCATCTGTTTTCAATTAAGTACAAACTTTATAAAAAGTTTTGGGAATACGCCAGCACAAAGGAATTATTAATCATTTTAAAAGTCGTAACACTTTCCATCTTGTGTGCATCTTTACTTCAACTCATATTTCTTCAGGAAATCCAATTCAGACTGCTGGCCGTCACTTGGCTGCTCCATATGTTTCTGATCGGCGGGTCGCGGTTCGTTTGGCGTCTGTACCGGGATTCGGTCATGAATAAACAGGACCAGAAAATCCGGACATTAATTATTGGAGCGGGATCAGCAGGCACGATGGTAGCCCGTCAGTTAATCAAACAAAACGAAGGCAATCTCCACCCAGTCGCATTTATTGATGACGATCCAAAAAAGCAAAAACTCGATATTTTGGGTCTCCCGGTTGTTGGCGGTGTCAAGGACATTGCTGGCTCCACTGAGGAACTGAACATTGATAACATTATCATTACAATCCCCTCTCTTAATCGAAAAGAATTAAATACAATTTTTCAGGAGTGTGCCAAAACAAAAGCTACGACCAAAATTTTGCCCCTTTTAGAAGACCTGATAACCGGAAAAGTTGCTGTCAGCCAATTTCGTGATGTACAGGTTGAGGACTTGCTTGGCAGAGATCCTGTTGATATGGACATTGAGAGCATTTCAGAAAGTATCACAGGCAAAGTAGTTTTGGTTACCGGTGCGGGCGGGTCAATTGGATCCGAAATAGCCAGACAAATTACAGCTTTTAACCCGAAACAGCTTATTTTGCTCGGGCATGGTGAAAACAGCATTTATGACATCGAAATGGAACTGAAGGAGCATTCAGGCAGTCGGATTAATTTCAGAACCGAAATTGCTGATATACAGGACGAAAGCAAAATGATGACAGTAATGCGCCGTTATCAGCCGGATGTGGTTTATCATGCCGCGGCACACAAACACGTGCCGATGATGGAACGCAACCCGGAAGAAGCGGTCAAGAACAATATTATTGGCACACGCAATACAGCTCAAGCCGCAGACCGCTGCAACGTTGGAGTTTTCGTCATGATTTCAACCGATAAAGCAGTGAACCCGACGAGTGTTATGGGGGCCTCGAAGCGTTTGGCTGAAATGATTGTTCAGCACATAAATAAAACGAGTAATACAAAATTTGTAGCGGTAAGGTTCGGCAATGTGCTTGGCAGCCGCGGCAGCGTTATCCCGCTGTTTAAAAAACAAATTGAAAAAGGCGGCCCCGTCACGGTGACACATCCGGATATGGTCCGTTATTTTATGACGATCCCGGAAGCTTCAAGGCTTGTCATACAGGCCGGGACACTCGCTCACGGCGGGGAGATTTTTGTTTTGGATATGGGTGACCCTGTCAAAATTGTCGACCTTGCGAAAAACTTAATTAAACTGTCCGGGAATTCGCTTGAAGAAATTGGTGTTGAATTTACCGGCATCCGAACCGGCGAAAAACTTTTCGAAGAGTTGCTGCAGGCAGACGAGGTTCATGACAAACAAGTTTACCCGAAAATTTACGTCGGCAAAACGACGCAATTATACATGAATGCGATCGAAACAATCATCACCCGCTATGATGGGATGGAGAGCAAGCAGCTGAAAGAAGAATTGTTGATGGTGGCCAATAAAAACAGTCTCCGCGGAAACGAGGATGCGATCCCCGTGTAATCCCTGTTCGCGGGAATCGCTGCAGATTGAGGCTTAATCGCTGTAGATTGAAAGACTATCGCTGTAGATTTAGCTGGAATCGCTGTAGATTGAAAGATAATCGCTGTAGTTCGACCAAAGTTGCTGCGTCTAAATGATCATGAGAAGAGGTGTGGATCAAATGAAAGTGAAAAAGGCAATTATTCCGGCAGCCGGCCTGGGAACACGGTTTCTCCCGGCAACGAAAGCAATGCCAAAGGAAATGCTGCCGATCGTCGATAAGCCAACGATTCAATATATTGTGGAAGAAGCGATTGAATCCGGCATCGAAGACATCATTATCGTTACTGGAAAAGGAAAACGCGCTATTGAGGACCATTTTGACCATTCGTTTGAACTGGAACAAAACTTGCTGGACAAAGGCAAATTTGCTTTGCTGAGCGAAGTCCAAAAAGCATCAAAAATGGTGGATATTCATTATATCCGGCAAAAAGAACCAAAAGGTCTCGGTCATGCTATCTGGTGTGCCCGCAAATTTATCGGTGACGAACCCTTCGCCGTGCTGCTCGGTGACGACATTGTTCATGCTGAGACGCCCGCTTTAAAACAACTGACAGACCAATATAATCGCTATAACGGCTCAATCCTGGGCGTACAACGCGTCAAGGAGGAAGAGGTTTCCCGCTATGGGATTGTCGGTGGTGACCATTTGGCCAATCAGCTTTATCAGGTGAATGAATTAATCGAAAAGCCGGGCAAGGAAGCTGCCCCATCGACACTTGCGATATTGGGACGCTACATCTTAACGCCGGCTATATTTGACATTTTAAGCAATCAGAAGCCGGGAACAGGCAACGAAATCCAGCTGACCGATGCAATTGCTGAATTGAATAGGCACGAACCGGTCTATGCTTATAATTTTTCGGGCAAACGGTATGACGTCGGGGAAAAAATGGGGTTTATCCAGACAACTATCGAATTAGCTCTGGAACGCGATGACTTAAGAAAAGACCTTCTGAGCTACCTCGCTGCCGTTCTGGAAAATGAACTCGCGAAAAAACCTTTATAACATCACAGCCACTGATAACACAAACGGGAGGTGATTCATGTGGCTGGAAGCATTCTGTACTGTGCAACGGTCGATTACCATTTTAAAGCTTTTCATTTGCCTTATATGAAATGGTTTAAAGAACAGGGCTGGAAAGTCGATGTTGCCGCAGCCGGCGATATTAACTTACCTTACACCGATCACAAATACAACATTCCAATTGAGCGATCACCGCTCAGCCGGTCCAACATGACAGCCTACAAACAACTGAAACAGTTAATTGATCAAAACCGTTATTCAATTATACATTGCCACACACCCCTGGGCGGCGTTCTTGCCCGATTGGCTGGAAGAGAAGCGCGCAAACGGGCGACCAAAATCATTTATACCGCTCACGGGTTTCACTTTTGTAAAGGCGCACCAATCCCTAACTGGCTGATTTACTATCCAATCGAGAAATACTTGGCGCGGCATACCGACAGCTTAATTACGATTAATGATGAGGATTTTAAGACAGCACGAAAACATCGATTCCGAGCCAAAACGATTGAACACGTTCATGGTGTCGGCGTGGATACGGAACGATTTAAACCCATCGGCAAAAACAAAAAAAATGAGCTTAAAAAGTCATTCGGCTATCATGCGGATGACTTTTTATTATTTAACGCCGCTGAATTCAATAAAAATAAAAACCAGGCATTTCTCCTTAAGTCGCTTGCACGTTTAAAAGATGATGTGCCAAACGCCAGGCTCCTGCTTGCAGGCGAAGGAGAAAGCCAGCAACAGTGCCGGCACCTTGCCGAAAAATTAGGTATTGCCCATATGGTGGATTTTTTAGGTTTCAGAAAAGATATTGAGCGGCTTCTGCAAATGAGTGATGTGGCGGTTGCATCAAGTTTGCGTGAGGGGCTTCCCGTAAATGTTATGGAGGCAATGGCGTGCGGACTGCCGGTTGTTGCAGTTGCAAACCGTGGGCATCGGGAGCTGGTGGAGCATTATGAAACTGGCTATGTAGTGGAGGATTGGGATTCGCACGCATTTGCGGAAAAGTTAATGTCACTGGCCGATTTCGAGGATTTCAGGATGAAGCTTGGTGAAAACGGCCGGCACAAAATTCTTTCGACATACAGCACGGACTGCGTTTTAGCAGAGAAGGCAAGTATTTATCAATCAATTATGGAAGAACGGGAGGGTGTGGCGTGGGCAGCCCATTAAGAATATTGCATGCAGTCGTCAATATGAACCGCGGCGGTGCTGAAACGTTGATTATGAATCTTTATCGGAATATTGACCGGTCAAAAGTTCAATTTGATTTTTTGACGTGTAAACCAGGCGTGTTTGATGCAGAAATTAAACAAATGGGCGGAACCGTTCACCGTATTCCTTATGTGACGGAAGCGGGCCATAAAGGGTTCAACCGGGCATTGAAACAATTTTTCAGGCAGCATCCGGCGTACACGATCATACACGCTCATATGGATAAAATGAGCGGGCTTGTATTAAAGGCCGCTAAAGAAGCCAATGTCCCGGTCCGGATTGCACACAGTCATAACACCGAAAGCGAAGGTGGTTTGCTGTCAAAAACATATAAATGGTACGCGGGGCAGTACATTAAGTCGCATGCTACCCATCAATATGCGTGCTCACACGCAGCTGCCAGTTGGCTTTTTAACCGGAAAGCAGAAGATGTCTTTATTTTGAAAAACGGAATTGAACCGGAAAAATTCCGATTCTCCACCAGCTTAAGAAAAACGCTTCGAAAGGAATTGCAGCTGACAGAAGACGAAATTGTCCTGGTGCACATCGGAAGGTTTGCGGTGCAAAAAAATCACCTGTGGCTTCTGGATATGATAGCCCAATTAAAAATTGAGATACCGGATATTGTACTTCTGCTGGTGGGTGATGGGCCGTTAAGACCTCAAATTGAAGCAAAGATAAGTGCTCTAAACCTTGAGAAGAATGTAAGAATGCTTGGTGTGCGGAAAGATATTCATGCCCTTCTCCATGCTTCAGATGTTTTTGTATTTCCGTCGCTTCACGAAGGACTCCCGGTGACACTGGTTGAAGCGCAGGGGGCTGGGCTGCCGTGTCTGGTCTCACACCAAATCACAACTGAAGCAGATATGAAAACAGGGCTTGTGCAGCACTTGCCGATTACTGACCCGGAAATATGGGTCCAGCAAATTCTACGTATGATAGCGAATTTGCCGGAGAGGCGCATCAGCCAGCGTGCACTTGCAGAAAGAGGCTATGATATTACAAGCACAGCTAAAACAACGCAAAAAAATTATTTGATATTGGGAGAAAATGCGTTATGAAACAGTTAACCGTTTTTACGCCAACTTATAATCGTGCATATTGTCTTGATAAGTTGTATGAAAGTCTGAAGAATCAATCGAGTAAGGATTTCATCTGGCTTATTATTGATGACGGTTCAACGGACAACACGCATGAACTTGTCACTGATTGGATTAATGAAGGCCATCTCCGGATTCACTATCATTGGCAGTCGAATCAAGGTATGCACGGCGCGCATAACACAGCTTATGAGCTCATTCAAAGTGAATTGAATGTCTGTATTGATTCGGATGATTTTATGCCGACTGATGCGGTGGAGAAGATTTTGACATTCTGGAAGATGCATGGAAGTGAAGAAGTCAGTGGCATTATTGGCCTTGATTCAGACAGCAGTAACGAGATAATCGGGTCAAAAATGCCGGCTGGTATAAAAACTTCTACACTGTTTGATTTGTACAACCGGCATGGTGTCACAGGTGATAAAAAGTTAGTCTATCGGACGGCTCTGACGAAACAGTACCCATATCCGCTTTTTAAGAATGAACGGTATGTAGGTCTGGATTACAAGTATTATAAACTCGATCAAACCTATGAAATGCTTGTGATGAATGAAGTCTTATGCTGTGTGGAGTACCGCTCTGACGGATCGACCCAAAATATGCTTTATCAATACCGGAAAAATCCGCTTGGCTTTACCTTTTACCGCAAAGAACTGATGCAACTGCCCTTTGCAGGCAGCATGTTTAAGTTCCGGCAGGCCATTCACTATGTATCAAGCAGTCTACTGAGCAGGAACCGGAATTTTTTTAAAGATTCACCACAGAAATGGCTGACCGTTTCGGCATTGCCTTTTGGTTTAATGCTCTATATCTATATTTTAACGAAAACAAGGGCCGTTAACGTGCCGTAATCTTAGACTGAAAGGGATATCACATGACAATACTATGGATGAATCTTGTCGTTGTTTTTGGGTATGCACTTTTTGCGCGATATTTTGCATCGCCGTCATATGCAATTGCAGGCGTTGGTGAGCAGTTTTCAGGTGCAGGCATGGTTAAACCGAATAAAATTCTTGTTCTCGGCTCGCTTACGGCTCTTGTGGTCAGTTCAGGTCTCCGCTCTAATCTCGGGGACACTTACTATTACATGCATGCCTATGAATCCAATGAATTTACATGGGCGTATATTCTCACTCAAAAAGACATTGGGTTTGGTGCATTGCAGATGTTTTTGCAGAACTATATATCCGAAGACCCTCAAGTATTGGTTTTTACAACGGCGCTGATCACCAATATGCTGATACTCATCGTGTTTTACAACTATTCGAGGTTGCTTGAAATCAGTTTGTATGTGTATATCACGGGCGGCTTGTTTTTAGTATCGATGAATGGTATCAGACAGATGTTTGCAGCTGCGATTGCTTTTACAGCGATAAAATTTTTGATTCAGGGCAGTTTTTTTAAATATGCACTCGTTATTATTCTGGCCTCCTTGTTTCATCAAAGTGCACTTGTTTTGCTGCCGATTTATTTTCTGATGCGATTTAAGGCATGGTCAAAGCCGACGCTTGCACTCATCGTATTGTCGGTGATTGTAGTCATAGGGTTTGAACAATTTTCAGCCCTTTTATTTTCGGCGTTGGAAGACAGTCAGTACGGGCACTATCAGGACTTTCAAGAAGGCGGTGCGAACTTCCTCAGGGTGGTCGTGATGGGCGTACCGATTCTGATTGCGTATTTGGGACGGGAGAAGTTAAGAGAGATTTTCCCGGAAAGTGATGTCATCGTCAATATGGCGCTGCTCGGATTCATTTTTATGATTATCGCTACGCAGAACTGGATTTTTGCCAGGGTCTCGCTTTATTTTGAGCTGTATAATATCATTCTCATTTCGTGGGTTGTGAAAGTGTTCCGGGAAAGAGATCAGAAGATTATTTATCTCGGTATTATCGTCTGTTACTTCGCATACTATTACTTTGAAAATGTGATCAATTTGAACATTATCTATAACAGTGACTATTTAATGTAACGAGGAGGGATGGAATGGCAATTCTGGTGACCGGTGGCGCGGGCTATATAGGCAGCCATACGTGTGTCGAACTTCTAAACGAAGGCTATGACATTATTGTTTTGGATAACTTTTCCAACAGCAGTCCGGAAGCGCTGAACCGGGTGGCTGAGATAACCGGCAAAAGTTTTAAAACATATCATGCCGATTTACGTGATAAAGAAAGTGTCGCCAGGATTTTTGAAGCGAACACAATTGATGCGGTAATTCACTTCGCCGGCCTTAAGGCGGTTGGTGAGTCTGTATCGGTTCCTCTCAGATATTATGAAAATAATATGACAGGGACCGTTATTTTATGTGACGTGATGCAGCAATTTGGTGTCAAACAGCTTGTTTTCAGCTCTTCTGCTACCGTGTATGGTATGACGGCCAAGGCACCGATCACCGAGGATGCTGAAACCAGCGCAACGAATCCATATGGCCGCACAAAGCAAATGATCGAGGAAATCCTAAGCGATATTGCTTTTGCTGATAAGCAATGGCGAATTGCGCTCCTCCGCTATTTCAACCCGGTCGGAGCACATGAAAGCGGGCTGATCGGCGAGGATCCCAGCGGCATCCCGAACAATTTGATGCCTTATATTGCTCAGGTTGCTGTAGGTAAGCGTGAGCGGCTCAAAGTATTTGGCAATGATTACCCGACGAAAGATGGGACCGGGGTCAGGGACTACATCCATGTGGTTGATCTTGCCAAGGGGCATCTCAAAGCATTGGAGACGATTCGGGAGCGCACTGGAATTGATGCGTATAACCTTGGTACGGGGCAGGGATCGAGTGTGTTCGAGATGATTGCAGCTTTTGAGCAAGTTTCAGGAAGGAAAATTCCTTATACGATTACTCAACGTCGGCCTGGTGATACGGCGATATGCTACGCCAATCCGCTTAAGGCAAGGAAATTACTCGGGTGGGAGGCAAAAAGAGGGATTGACGCTATGTGTCAGGATACATGGCGTTTTCAATCAGCCAACCCTGATGGTTATGTGCCAAATGAAAAATCAAATAGTGCCACGGACACGCCGGTGCGTTATGCAGCGGGTTTTTTAATGCAAAATTATCGTCTGAAAAGCGGGGAGGGCTAATTCATGAAACGTGTCATTGATGCAATTGTTGCGTTAATGCTGCTGATCATCTTCTGGCCGGTCATCGCGATAACGGCCCTGTTGGTCAAGTTACGCATGGGTTCGCCGGTTTTATTCAAACAAAAGCGCCCGGGACTGAATGAAAAACCGTTTTACCTTTACAAATTTCGTACGATGCGACATGAAACAGATGCTTCCGGCAATCTGAGACCGGATGCTGTCAGGCTGACACCGCTTGGAAAAAAACTTCGAAAATACAGTTTGGATGAATTGCCGCAGCTGATTAATGTATTGAAAGGCGATATGAGTTTAGTCGGTCCAAGACCGCTGTTAATGGCATATTTGCCGCTTTATACGAAAGAGCAGTCAAGACGTCACAGCGTCCGGCCGGGCATCACAGGGCTGGCGCAGGTAAATGGACGAAACGACACTACATGGGATAAACGATTCAGGCTTGATACATGGTATGCGGCCAATCACAATATGTGGATTGATGTTAAAATCGTGATCCTGACTGTCGGCAAAGTGCTGAAGCGAGAAGGTATCACGCAGCAAGATGCCACGACAATGGAAAAATTCACCGGCTCGAAAGAAGTGCTTTGATATGAAAGTGATTATTTTGGGAGATGGCGGTCACAGCAAAGTCATTCAGGAAATGATTATGGCACTTGGAAGGCACGAAATTGTCGCGGTACTTGATGATAAATATGATCAGGGGTTTCAGCTGAAAGGTATGATTCACGCGCCGATTTCTTTTCTGGTCAAATTGCTCCGACCCGGCATAAGAGTAGTGGTGGCAATAGGAGACAATAAAATCAGAAAGACGATTACTGAGAATTTAAATTTGCTCCCCGAACAGTTTATGACGGTTATCCATCCCACAGCGGTGGTAAGCTCAAGTGCTGCAATAGGTCACGGGACGGTTGTTATGCCGCACGTTGTCGTGAACGCGAGAGCTGAAATTGGCAGTCACTGTATCATCAACTCAGCTTCAGTTATTGAGCATGATAACGAAATCGGCAGCTTTACACACGTCTCCCCCAACGCAACATTTGCAGGCAATGTCACATGCGGGGAAGGCGTTCATGCCGGTTCAGCCGCCACAGTGATTCCCGACATGCACCTTGGCAGCTGGTCGATTATTGGCGCCGGATCAACGGTTATCGAAAACATCCCGGCATACAGCAAAGCCGTCGGTTCCCCAACCCGAATCATCGAACGCCTGCTGATTTAGAAGGCTGGGATTGATTTACATTTGAGTGCTATGACTCCGCTCCGGAAACACACTACGCTTTCCGCGGGCGGCTGGTGAGCCCCCTCGTGCTGAAGCACTTCGGTGTCTCACCGAGGCCTTTCCTCCCGCAGGAGTCTCCGTGTATTTCCTTCGCTATGGTTGGCTTAATCGCATAGCACCACAGAAACAGTAAGCATCCCCAGCGCAGGCAATATACGAAGACTCCAAGGGATGCGCACGCGTCCGAAGACCCCGCAAGAAAGCGGTAAGGTTCAAAGGCTAAGAACGCCACGTCCTGTGGCAACGCCTTTGTGACCAACATCGTGTTGGCCCGAGGCCGTGCCCATGGAAAGCGAAGTATATTGCCGGAGCGGCTTTAAGCACTTCCTGATAATCAGAATGAGAGAAACCTTTATTAATGAGAATTTTATGATAAAAGAAAGGTGGTGGTTGCTTGAAATCAAAAATACATTTATCACCGCCGCATATGAGCGGTGACGAACAGCGCTACGTCAGGGAAGCCTTTGAGTCAAACTGGATTGCGCCGTTGGGTCCGAACGTTGATGCATTTGAAAGTCAAATGGCCGAAAAAATTGGCATAAAAGCTGCTGCAGCCCTTACATCCGGCACCGCAGCCATTCATATTGCGCTGGCATTGCTCGATGTCAGTAAAGATGACAAAGTATTTTGCTCCACACTCACATTTGTCGCAAGCGCAAATCCCATTCGTTATCAGGGGGCTGAGCCAGTTTTTATCGATTCGGAACCGGAATCATGGAACATGTCCCCGCAAGCATTGGAACGAGCTTTTCGGGATGCCGCTCTAAATGATGGCTTGCCAAAAGCAGTGATTGTTGTCAATTTATACGGCCAAAGCGCAAAGATGGATGAATTGCTGGCTATATGCAACAGGTACGGGGTGCCGATAATTGAAGATGCAGCCGAATCGCTCGGAACAATCTATAAAGGCAAATTCAGCGGAACACTCGGAACGTTCGGCATTTTTTCATTTAATGGCAATAAAATCATCACAACGTCCGGCGGGGGGATGCTCGTATCGGATGATGCTGACGCAATCACCCATGCACGGTTTCTGGCAAGTCAGGCACGCGACCCGGCGCCTTATTATCAGCACAGTGTGACCGGCTTTAATTACCGGCTCAGCAACCTTCTCGCAGGGGTCGGACGGACACAGTTAAGTGTATTGAAAAAATATATGGCAGCACGAAGAATAATATTTTCCATTTATTATCATGGTTTGAATGATTTGCCCGGCATCACATTCATGCCGGAATTGGCCGGGACAAAAATGAACCGGTGGCTGACAGTATTGACGGTGGACGAAGATGAAGCGGGCGTTACTGTGGAACAGCTTTTGGCGGCACTTCATGAGGAAAATATTGAAGCGCGCCGGGTGTGGAAACCGCTTCATTTGCAGCCGCTTTTTCGAAAAACAGCCTATTACGCGCATGCACCGGGCGTTCATGTTGCAGAATCACTTTTTTCATCAGGGATCTGTCTGCCGTCGGGGTCAAGTCTTACAGAAGAACAGCAGGCGCGTGTTATCAGCTGTATCAGGAAGACATTCGAACAGGAATCCAGAAACCGCGTTTATTTGATTCTAGGAAAACACGAGGTATAGCTCATGATAGGAAAAAAAATACAATCAATCCGAAAGCAAAAAGGACTTAGCTTATCCGAATGCGCCACCAGGGCGAGCATTTCTAAATCGTATTTAAGCAATATTGAACGCAATATTAATCACAATCCCTCGATTCAAGTCATGGAAAAAATCGCAGCAGCGCTCGGTGTGGAAGTTCGTGCACTGCTTGAACTGAATCATAACGTGGTTCCTGAAAGTGAGTGGCTTGAATTTGTAAATGAGCTAAAAAAATCAGGCGTTCAAAAAGAACAGCTCAAGGAATATAAAACGGTGATTGAATTTGCCAAATGGCAGAAGGATAAATTGTCCGGAACGTCTGAAAAAGGAAAAAGCAAATGAGCACAAACAGGCCGATAAAAATTCTTCATGTGGTGGGAGCGATGAATCGGGCAGGGACTGAGACGATGCTGATGAACATTTTCAGGTACATGAAGCATGAAGGGATTACATTTGATTTTATTTCCTACAGTCAAGAAGAAGCGCATTACGACCGGGAAATAATGGAAATGGGAGGCCGGATTATACGGTTAACGAAAACGAATTCGGTTAAAGCGATTTATGAAACCATTAAACATTATGGACCGTACGATGCCGTCCATGCCCATACGTTATTTCATTGCGGTGTGGCTTTGTTGGCAGCGCTTCTTGCCGGGGTTAAAATTCGAATCGCGCATGCTCATACCACGTCAGATGATACGAGCACATTAGCTCGCAAAGTTTATACCACGATAATGCGCCCATTGATTAATGCGTTATCGACACAAGCGCTTGCGTGCAGCGAACAGGCTGGGCGTTATTTGTTTGGAGCGAAAAAAGTTCAGAAATCAGATTATACTTATTTCCCTAACGTCATTGAGTATGAAAAATTTCTTTCAAAACCGGAGGCTTCCGTTAATCGATTTAAAATGGAAGCAGGCTGTGGAAAAAATCTGATTATCGGGCATATTGGCAGGTTTATTGCAGCCAAAAATCATGAGTTCCTGCTGGACGTCATGAAATACGCTGTCAAAAAGGAACCGGCCATTCAGCTGCTATTAGTTGGTGACGGGGATTTAAGAGCGCAAATCGAAGCGAAAGCACGAAGCGAAGGGCTTACTGATAACATTTATTTTGCTGGTATTCGTGAAGACGTTGCAGCGATGCTCCATAGTATGGACGTATTTGTTTTCCCGTCGTTATATGAAGGTCTTGGTCTTGTCTTGCTTGAAGCACAGGCGTGCGGGGTTCCGGCACTTGTCTCGGAGGCCATTCAGCCTGAAGCAGATTTAAGGGTCGGTCTTGTGTCCCGAAAAAAGTTGTCGGATGGTCCGAAAGCGTGGGCGGACGAAATTATTGAACTGAGCAGCCAAAAAGAAACAAACACATCTAAAATTAAAGCCGGGTTTGAAACGAATGGCTACTCACTCCCAAAAGCGATCAACGCATTAATACGGCTCTACAATCCGGAGACAGGAGGCGCTTATGAACGACATATTGATCACCTCTTTTGATATGGAAGTCGGCGGTGTGGAACGGAGCCTGATCAGTATGCTGCGCCACTTTGACTACAGCCGGAATAATGTGGACCTGATGCTTTACAGCCATAGCGGCGAGCTGTTTGACCTGCTTCCGGCTGAAGTTAATGTGCTGGAAGAGTCGAAACCGTATAAGACGTTTCGCATGCCCATCGATCAAACGTTCAAGTCAGGCAAAATCGGTCTGGGGGCAGCAAGACTCAGAGCCAAGTACAAAGCAATGAAGAGCAAATCAAATGAGCCCGGCTACAGACAGATGCAATGGATGTGGAAGTATGGCTTACCTTATTTGCCCAAATTGGAAAAGAAATACGATGTTGCCATCAGTTATTTATGGCCGCATTATACCATCGCAGAAAAAGTAGAAGCAGAAACAAAAATAGCCTGGGTCCACACCGATTTTTCAACCGTTGACACAGACGCTGAACTGGATCGTGAGGTGTGGGACCAATTTGATTACATTGCTGCTGTTTCCAAAGACTGTAGAGACGCCTTCATTACGAAATACTCATCACTTCAATCGAAAGCAATTGTGATTGAAAACATTACCT
Organism: Lentibacillus persicus; assembly: GCF_900112705.1. Classification (GTDB taxonomy): domain Bacteria; phylum Bacillota; class Bacilli; order Bacillales; family Amphibacillaceae; genus Lentibacillus; species Lentibacillus persicus. Next base: position 85,078 of record NZ_FOMR01000003.1, on the reverse strand, counting down.
CACCCGATTCGGTACGTGAATTGGCTGAAGACGACGTCGACAATCCTATGACAACTGACAAGCGCTTCAAGCTTATTACGGTCGCCAGGCTCTCACATGCCAAGGGAATTGATCAGGCCGTTATAGCTCTAAAAATGCTTAAAGACAAAGGCTATGACGATTTTGTCTGGTATGTTGTCGGCTATGGTGGTGATGAAGCAATGCTGCGGGCGTTAATTTCTGAAAGTGGGTTAACAGACAATTTTATTTTATTGGGAAAGAAAACAAATCCTTATCCTTATATAAAGTCAGCTGACCTTTACGTGCAGCCATCGCGCTATGAAGGCAAAGCAGTAACCGTCGGGGAAGCCCAAATACTCGCCAAGCCGGTTTTGATTACAAATTATCCCACTGCCAAAAGCCAGGTGATTGACGGCTATGACGGTGTGATATGCCACTTGTCCGCAGAAGGAATTGCCTCAGGGATTGAACGGCTTTATAAGAATGCGGGGCTGAGGCGTCAACTGGCAGAAAACTGCAGCAGGAAAAATTTTCATAACCGTCAGGAGCTCGAGAAATTATATGAACTTATCCGGGAGGGTGCGGGAGATGCGGCAAGATGAAAAAATCAGCGTCATTGTGCCGGTGTATAAGGTAGAACAATACATTCACCGATGCATCGACAGCATTTTAGCGCAAACTTATGCCAATATCGAAGTCATTATCGTCGACGACGGCTCCCCGGACAGGTCCGGTGCTATCGCTGATGAGTTTGCCAGAACAGACAGCCGGGTGAAAGTTATTCATAAAGAAAACGGCGGGCTCTCAGACGCGAGAAATTGTGGGATGACTCATGCGGCAGGCGAATTCACCATGTTTATTGACAGTGATGACTGGATTGACCAACAGATGATTGAACGCATGACGGCAGGCGCTCTCACTTATAAGGCCGACGTTGTCCAATCGTCATTTTATTACGCCTATGATGATCATCTGATGGTTGACGAGCGTTATATGCCGTTAAGTGCAGCGCCAACTCTCCTCACCGGCAAAAACTTGATGCGAGCACTTATCACGAATGAACAAGTTAAAAACTTCGCGTGGGGAAAGCTTTACAAAACGCAACTAATCAGGGATATCTCATTTGAAAAAGACGTTTTATTTGAAGATGTATTTTGGGCACATCAAGTGATGCACCGGGCAGAAAAATTCCTGCTGATGTCAGACCCGTTCTATTACTACTATCAGCGGAATGACAGCATCGTTGCTAATTACACAAGCCGCAACCTGGATATGATTAAGGGCTTGCGGGAACGACATCGTTTTATAGAAAAATTTTATGAAAGTTTAACCGATGTTTCGTTTAAGGGTCTTCTAAAGATGTGTTTGGCGCATTATCATTTATTGTTTCGCAATCGGAAAGCGGATTGTCTGGGGGCGCACAAAAATGCCATACACCGTTTCATAAAAGAAAACCGGACCGCCATGATAAGGGCCGCGCAGAATGACAACGAACTGAGAGTGCAATTATATTTATTTTTGATTCATCCCTATTTAAATATAAGCTATCTCGCTTTAAGGAAACTTTTAAGAAAGCTCAGGATTATACCAAAACCGGCCGGATTAACGCGGATCGATAAAGGAGGGGTTGTCTGAATGAATTTAAAAATAGGCGCAGCACGAATTATTATGCTGTTGTTCAGTTGTTTGCCCATTAAGAAAAATAAACTGCTTCTGTTCAGCTACTACGGCAGTCATTACGGCGACAGTCCGAAATATATCTCTGAATATATTTTAAAACATTACCCTAAGCAGCGGTTTAATATTGTATGGGCCTTCACCGATCCGGATTCAAAACATCATTTGAAAAATGTCCGGAAAGTGAAAATAATGTCACTCCGATATTTTTACGCGTTATGCACGTCGAAGGTTCTCATAACCAACTACCGGATGACCGGAGCATTCGTTAAACGCAAAAACCAGTATTATATCCAGACGTGGCACAGTTCGCTGCGCTTAAAACAAATCGAAAGAGACGCAGCACAGGCCCTTCCCGCACATTATGTGGAGATGGCAAAAAAAGACTCGGCAAAATGCGATTTGTTATTATCCGGCAGCAAATACTCAACCGAAATTTTCAAGCGCGCATTCTGGTATGGCGGTGAGATTTTCGAACATGGGACCCCGCGAAATGATGTGCTCGTTGAAAATAATGCCAACAGACGCAGGGCAGTACTTGATAAACTCAATATTAAATCTGAAAAAAAAGTGCTCCTCTACGCTCCGACATTTCGCAAAAACAGCAATTTGGAAATTTATCATCTTGACTGGCAAACGATTACCAGGCAGCTGCAAGCGAGGTTTGGGGGTGAATGGACGGTTTTGGTTAAACTGCACCCGCATCTGATTGCTGAATCCGACAAGCTTCTATACGGCGATAATGTAGTCGATGCGACCTCCTATGATGACATCCAGGAGCTTCTTTTGGCTGCGGACGTCCTGATATCCGATTACTCATCGCTCATATTTGATTATGCGATCACCATGCGCCCCTGTTTCCTGTATGTTCCGGATATTGAGGAATACACCCGCCAGGACCGGAAATTGTATTTTGAAATAAACGACCTGCCCTTTATTAACGCTGTAAGCCACAACGACCTGCTGGTTAAAATGAACAACTTTGACGACGCACACTATAAACAGCAACTGGGGCAATTCATGGCACGCGTTGGTTCATTTGAAAAAGGCAATGCCAGTGAACATGCAGCGAGGCGTATTTACGAAATATGCTATGGCAAACATGCAAAAAGGAGTGACAACCTAAATGAAGCAGTATAAAGTCGGCTATACAACAGGTGTATTTGACTTGTTTCATGTCGGGCATCTGAACATATTAAAGCGCGCAAAGGAACAATGCGAACACCTCATCGTAGGCGTGAGCACAGATGAATTGGTAAAGGAATATAAGCAGAAGGAGACAGTCATTCCCTTTGAAGAACGAATCGAAATCGTTGAAGGGATCAAATACGTGGATGAAGTCGTGCCGCAAATGAACCGAAACAAATACGCCGCCTGGGAGCACTTGCATTTCAACGTCATGTTTGTCGGAGATGACTGGAAAGGCAGTGCTCTTTTTGACGAAATGGAAGCGAAGTTTAACAAAGTGGACGTTGATATTGTTTACTTTCCATATACGAAGGGTGTCTCGTCGACGTTGGTGAAGCAGAAGGTGGAGTTGTGAGGGGGGATGGATATGGAGCCTGCCATCAGTATTATTGTTCCGGTATATAATTTGGAACGGTATATAGAGAAATGCCTCGACAGTATTCTTGCCCAAACGTTTGCTGATTTTGAAGTCATTATTGTTGATGATGGGTCGACGGATGGCAGCGGTGCTATTTGTGAAGCGTACGCGAAAAAAGATGACCGGGTTATAGTTCTTCACAACGAGTATGGCGGCGTCAGTGCTGCCAGAAACGCAGGTATTGCAGCAGCTGCAGGAAAATATATTGGTTTTGTCGACGGGGACGATTACATTGATGAAAACATGTATGACGTATTATTTCAGCAATGTCAGCAAACAAGAAGTGATATAGCAGTGTGCAGGCTGGGACGTGAAGTGGATGGTCAGCTTCTTCATCACAGGGCCGGGACGTGCCGTATAATCCATCTGGAGCACTTTGAAGCGCTTAGAGAGCTGTTCAGGGGTGTTCTTTACCGGTTCTCTTTATGCAACAAATTATTTAAACAAACGTGTTTTAAAAATGTTTCGTTTCCGGAAGGCAGGATTCACGAAGATTTGTCAACGGTATACAAGTTATTTGCCAATGCTAATAAAGCTGTATATATCAATTATATTGGCTATATCTACGTGAGACAGGAAAACAGCATTTTGACTTCCCAATATAATAAAAACAGACTTGATGCATTCAAAGCGTGGAATGAAATATTACCATATATGAATAAGTATTATTCAGAACTTATGGCAGATGTCTATGCCTGTTATGGATTCTGGTGTGTCGATAATGCTTACTATGTTTTAAACCAGGTCAGCAATAAGTTGGAAAGAAAAGAGCACTTAACAACGATCCAGGAGAATATGAACGGAAATTATAAAGAACTGATCCGAAGTCAGGGCTTATCGTTTAAGTATAAATCGATCGTTTCACTGATCAACTACAATTTGGGACTTCTCATTTTCTCGCATCGATTTAAAAAGGCTTTAACCGGGGGGAACAGCCATTGAAAAAAAGCATCTTGTTCGTTATTGATTCTTTGGATGTTGCAGGTGCTGAAAAGAGTCTTGTAACGCTGTTAAATCTAATGGATTACTCCAAATATGACGTCGATTTACAGCTATTCGCGCACGGCAATTTACTAGAGAAGCTTGTGCCGGAAGAGGTTAACATCCTGGAACCTTTAAAATATACTGCATTTTCCAAGTTGGGTTTGCCGAGTGCTGTTGCTCATTCTTTTGCACAGTTACAACTGCACATGCTCTCATCACGGCTAAGGTACTCATTTCGTATACGCAGAAATCAATGCAGCAATCCTCAAAAAGCAAGAATATATTGGGAAAGTGCTGCAAACGTCATTGAACAAAACAATAAAGCTTACGATATTGCGATCAGCTATGCCCAAGGTGTTCCCACCTTTTACGTTGCCGCGAAAGTGAATGCGAAACGAAAGATTGCATGGGTGAATGTCAGTTATCGGCTTGACGAATACGAGCAGACGTTCCAGAAACATTACTATAATCACTACGATAAGATTATTGCAGTGTCTGACTCGGCTAAAGAAGTGCTTGCCGAAACTTTTCCTGCCTATAAAGATAAATTGGCAATTCAATATGATATTAATAACCCGAATTTTATTTCGGAAATGGCAGAGCTAGGAGAGGGGTACGAAGACAGTTTTGACGGTATCAGAATTTTGACGATTGGAAGACTTGCCCGCCAAAAAGGTTATGATATTGCCCTGGACGCGTGTAAAAGGCTAAAAGATGAAGGCGTTCATTTTAAGTGGTATGTGCTTGGGAAAGGCCCATTGCAGGCAGAGATAGAACAATCAATCAAAGCGAAAGGCTTAACCGAGCATTTTATACTTTTGGGCGTTAAAGCGAACCCGTATCCTCTTATCAAAAATGCGACAGTATATGTGCAAACGTCGCGATTTGAAGGATATGGCATAGCGATTGCAGAAGCCCGAATGCTGAACACACCTGTTGTCACGGCAAAGTTTGATGCGGTTTATAACCAGATGGTTGATGGCAAGAACGGACTTGTTGTGGAAAGGAACGCTCTTGACGTCTCAGAAGGCATCAAGCGGATTGTTCAGAACGAGGAATTGAGACACTCTATTATTGATTACCTGACGCATGAAAAAAAGGGGAATGTGGAGGAAATGAATGGGTTTTATGAATTGATCAATTCGTCATGAAAGTGAGCATATTGAAATGAATAAAAAAATTGTACTCATGGTTATTAACATGAATATTGGTGGAACTGAAAAAGCATTGTTGAATATGATTCCAGCGCTTCGACAAAAAGGTTTTGACATTACGATTCTCATGCTGGAACGGGATGGTGGCTTTTTGAATGCAATTCCGAAAGATGTCGAAATAGAATTGATCGGAAACTATGAGACTTTTAAACAAGACTTGCAGGATCCGCCAGTTAGAACCATCCTAAGACATTTCAAATCCGGGAAGGTTCTTAAGGCTTTCAACATATTTACCATCCACGCGATCACGAAACTGACAAAAGAACGGAGCCTTTTCTACAAATATCTCTTAAAAGACGTTCCGGAATATAAAAATCAATACGATATTGCTGTTGCTTATGCTGGTCCTATGGAACTCATAAGCTATTTTATTGCTTACAAAGTTAATGCCGGAAAGAAAATTCAGTGGGTTCACTTTGATATAAACCAAATAGGGTTTAATGCCAATTACGCTTCTAAAATCTTCAACTTCTTTGACCGAATATTTGTTGTATCTGATGAAGGTCGCGGAAAACTGGTGGACCGGGTACCTTCGTTAAGTGAAAAGACCGCTGTATTTCCGAACGTTATCTCTCAGCAGCTGATCGAACAACAGGCTGATGCTGGCGAGGGATACAATGATGATGATTTTAAAGGTATACGAATTTTAACGGTCGGCAGATTATCCCTTGAAAAAGGTCAGGATATTGCAATAAAAGCTCTAGCAAAATTGAAAAACGAAGGGTTTGATGTCAAATGGTACTGCGTCGGCAAAGGCGGAATGGGAGAAAAATACAAGCAGATGGCAGAAAAGCTTCACGTGAAGGACCATTTCATCTTTTTGGGGGAAACTCCTAACCCTTATCATTACATGAAGCATTGCGATATATATGTTCAGCCATCAAGGCATGAAGGATATTGTATTACGCTTGCTGAAGCAAAAGCACTGCATAAACCTATAGTCAGCACGAATTTCACAGGAGCAAAAGAGCAGATTGAACATGACCAAACAGGTTTGATTGTAAATGGTGATGAAACATCCATTGCCCAGGCTGTTAAGAAACTTATCAATAAGCCTGCATTAAGGGAAACGTTCAGCAGCAATTTGGCAAATGAAATGGTGTATAACGAAAGTGACATAAAGAAAATGCATGAACTTTTATAAGAACAGAATGGGGGACAAAAATAAAAGGAGGCTTGAGGTGAAAAATCAAAGTCTCATAAAAGGAGTATTCTGGCTTCGCTCAATAGCGTGTCTTGCGGTTACACTCGGGCATGCCATTCATACGGGCAATCTGTTGTATGAGGAATCTGATATGTATCATAGGGCTGCGTATGTGCTAAGCATGGCAGTACTATTTGCTGTCCCTGTTTTTGTGTTTATCTCAGAATTTTTATTGGCGCATAACTACCCGAAACACGTACCTGCTGGCTTCTTGAAAAAACGCGTCCGGATTTTGCTTGTGCCTTATCTGTTTATGGGGACCGTTTATGCTTTGATAAACATGGACATGTGGACTTTCAAAAGTTTTATGATAAGTGAGGTCTCAAGTATTTTTCTCGGAAAATCTGCAGTCTACTTTATCTTAATTATTTTTCAATTTTATTTGCTGCATATGTTTTTTAGCAAGTATCTGATGCGGCTGCCAGCGAAAGCAGTTATTCCAATCGCTTTTTTGATTAACTTTCTATACCTGGCATTCTTTAATTTTACAGAGCCGCCTAATAATGCAATAGCACATTATATATGGAATCCCGGGTATTGGCTGCCATTTATCGGCTGGCTTTTTTATTTTGTATTAGGTTTTTATTGTGGAAAAGATTATCAGGCTGTCCGCAAATTATTACGCTATAAATGGCTGCCGGCGATACCTGTTTTTGCACTTGTACTGACATTGTTCATGAATCAGCATTTTTTGATTGCTCAAGATTCCAAAAGAGTGGATATGCTGATTTACGCCAGCTCAGTTATTTTTTTAATTATGTATATTTCCTCGCGGGTTAACCAGGTGCCAAAAGTCGTTATGTTTGTAAGTAATTATTCGTTCAGTATATTTTTGCTGAACATGTTTTATTTCGTTCTTCTTGGCACAATCGAACCGCCGGCGTTTTTGAATATAATGACTTATTCTTTAACTGTTTTTCTAATCACGCTGGCACTTTCGATTGGAACTGCCTATGTATTCAATCAATTCCGTTTTGGCAAGTATCTTGTGGGACGCATCATGTCATTTAAAGCGAAACCCGAACCGGAAGAGCAATCAACCGCGTATCAGCATACGGCTGATAAATAATAGTATTAAATTGTTGGGGGGCATCCTGATGAAAAAAGTTTTATTTATGCTGAGCAGCATGGATATTGGCGGCGTGGAAAAATCATTACTGTCCCTTTTGTCTGTTATGCCAAAAGAAGCGTACGACGTTAAGATACTGCTTCTTGAGGAAAAAGGCGCGTTTTTGGATCATTTGCCGGACTGGGTGAGAGTGGAAGAAGCCAGCTGGTACCAAGAAGTAAAACCCATTATTATGCAATCGCCTTACAAGACGATAAAGGACTTTTATGCTGCCAAAACATACTCAAGAATTCCATCATTTGTTTATTCTTACCTTATTTCAGAAAAAGTGCTGAAAGACAGGTATATCTATTATAAACATATTTTCAAAAGCGTTCCACTTCACGAAGAAGATTATGATATAGCGGTTGCCTATCAAGGGCCCACAGATATCATTGATTATTATGTTGGACATCATGTTAACGCTGTGAAAAAAATATCCTGGGTCCACTTCGATGTATCCAAACACTCGGTTAACACCAAGCTTTATCAGCAATTGTATCAACGGTTTGATATGGTGCTGGTGGTTTCAAATGAGGCGCATAACCACTTAGTGGATAAAATACCATCTGTGAAATTCAAATCTGACGTTTGCAAGAATATCGTTTCTAAAACAGCCATTAAAGTCATGTCAAAAGAGACAGCTGACTTTGATAAAGAGTATACAGGCCGGATTATAGTAACTGTTGGTAGGCTTTCCTGGGAAAAGGGTCAGGACATGGCAATTGCTGTTTTATCCTGGCTCCGGGAAGAAGGTTATGACGTCAAATGGTACTGCGTGGGTGGTGGAAAGCAACGAGCTGAGTATGAACAGATGATTGAGGGTTATGGTTTAAAGGACCATTTTATTTTGACAGGGCCCAGCCCTAATCCGTATCCCTATATAGCTCAGGCTGATATCTATGTACAGCCGTCACGCCATGAAGGCTATTGCTTATCACTTGCAGAAGCTAAATGCTTACAGAGACCGATTGTGACAACAGACTTCACAGGAGCTAATGAACAAATTATAGACGGTTATAATGGGCTGATCTCGAAATGCAATGCAGACGCGCTGTATTATCACGTTAAATATCTTCTGGCTCATCCTGATCAGGCAGATAAGCTGGCATTGAATTTGTCTGCAACGAAGGATGACCGTTCCTCAACAGCTAGCAGCCCTGTCAATATGATCCAGTAAAATAATCTCATCATTAATTTAGAAGGTGTGATTGACTTGAAAGAAGCGGCTCAAAAACTATTCAAACTTTTTACCAGACGGGAAAAGAAAAAGCTGATTATGTTATTTATGATGATGATTGTCGCGGCTATATTGGAAACAGCCGGGATTGGATTGATTGCGCCTTTTGTTGGTTTAGTAACTAATCCCGAAATCATTCAAGAACAGCCCATTTTATCTTATGTGTATGAATTGCTAGGCTTTAATTCCTCAACAGCTTTCATTATATTTGCCGTTATTATGCTGCTTTCGGTATTTGTGTTGAAAAATCTTTATTTGCTGCTGTTTAATTATGCACAGTTTCGCGTTGTTTTAAATCAGCAAGTTAAATTGTCCCGTGATCTGTTTAAGGAATATTTAACTAAACCATACGCATTCCATTTACAGCGTAATAGTGCTGATCTGCTGCGTAATGTAAATGGCGAAGTCTCCAAAGTATTTCAGGGCATTATCATTTCAAGCTTCCAATTGTTTACTGAGCTTTTGATTATCTTTTGTATTGTGTCACTCCTGCTAGTTACTGCGCCTGTGGCAACCCTGGCAGCTTCTGCTTTATTGGGCGGAAGTGTTTATATATTTTTTGCAGTAATAAGAAAAAAAATTAGTCGTTTGGGAAAAGAACAGCAGCGTGTCAGCGGCACAATGATTCAGTGGGTCAATCAGGGTCTCGGTGCGAGTAAAGAGGTTAAAGTTTCAGGTAAAGAAAGCTTCTTTATTAATTCTTATACTGGGCAAAGTCAAATAAAGGCCAATAACAGCAGATACATGAAAATGCTGGAACAGGCACCAAGGTACTTTATTGAAACACTGCTTGTATCCGTTGTGCTAATCACAATGCTTATCATCGTTTTTCAGGGAACTGGAACTACAGAGCTTATATCAACAATGGCATTATTCGCGATGGCAGCTTTTCGACTGATGCCCTCTATTACACGCGTGGTGTCATTGAGTGCGACAATTCGGTACAGTCAGCCGGCGCTGGAAGTTGTTTATGAAGATTTAATCAAAAGTAAACAAAAAGAAGCTGGCTTGGTTAACAAGGCTGACACGGCAATTGTCAATAAAGGTGACAGAGCATTTACTGACTCTATCAGCCTGAACGATGTCTCGTTTCGTTACCCGGACCAGCATGAATTGGCGGTTGACGGTGTTTCACTCACCATTCCAATCGGACAGTCAGCTGCCTTTGTCGGGGAATCGGGAGCAGGGAAAACAACCCTTGTCGATATTATCCTCGGACTGTTCACACCTGAAAAAGGAAACGTGCTTCTGGACGGTGAAAGCATTCACTCAAACAAGGCATTATGGCAGCAGAAAATAGGCTACATTCCGCAATTTATATTTTTATCAGATGATACAATCCGCGGAAATGTCGCCTTTGGAATCGATCAGGACAAAATTGATGACCAAGAAGTATGGCGGGCTCTGGAACAGGCACAACTGAAGGAATTTGTGGAGTGGCTTCCTGACAAATTGGATACTTCTGTGGGAGAAGGGGGCGTGCGTTTATCCGGGGGCCAGCGTCAGCGAATTGGCATTGCCCGCGCTTTGTATAATAACCCGGAAATATTGTTCATGGATGAAGCTACTTCGGCGTTGGACAACGACACTGAAAAAGAGATTATGAAAGCAATTGATGGTTTGAAGGGAGAAAAAACACTGATTATTATCGCGCATCGTCTAAGTACAATCGAAAATTGCGATCTCGTTTTTAAAATAAATAATGGCCGGCTGATCTCGACGGATCAGAATCTGAAAAGGTCGGTTATGTAAAGGTGAAAATAGAACAGGAGATACCAATGAAGCAGAGGACCTGTCATATGTTTGTCTTGGTTGGAAATAACGTTTATATCAATCTGGATCAAAGTCTTGTGAAGCTTTTTCTAAATTTATACTTCAAAATGCGGCCATTCTCATTTTTGGAAAGAAAGGCTGCTCGGTCTATGTTCAATCGAGTACCACAATTTATAATCAGGGCTGTGCGTGCTATACAATTTGTTTATAAATTCTATTGCGCCAAGTATAAGTCTGATAACACAAGACAAACAGTGGAGACGAACTATTTTGGACATTTTTTGTTGAATTTGCGCAATGGTGAGATAAAGGTGTTCGACTTGGAAAAACAGATTGTTACCACAGTGTTCGGTGATCGTTTAAGTATATCGGAAGTTGAAAAGCAAATCAGAAACGCAAAAAAGTCGGAAGAATGCAGGCTGACACCGGGCGTCATTTGCTATAGTTTAAAAAAACGCTGTATAACGGAGAAATATATCAATGGCAGTAGACCTATTTATGATTTAGATCAGTTAACGACTTTTTATAATGATGTTTTTCCTTTGCTGAGTGATATTTTGACCTCGACTAAGCCAAAGAGAGTCAGTTTTTCCAGGGTTATAAAAGATAAATATTTTGCTCTGGAGTCGCAGCTTTATCATCTTGAATTTAACTGCAGTATACGTCAGGGAATCGAGCCAGTAAGGAACTTTTTAAAGACTATTCACTCGCAGCTTGAAGAGAAACCGCATGAGGGAGAGATGGATCTGGTCCTATCTCATGGTGATTTGTGGGAAGGCAATATTTTGATGAGGAATGGGCGCAATTATGTGATTGATTGGACGACTTTAGGTACTCGATCAGTTTACTTTGATTTTTACTATGCAATGTTTATGCTGGCATCCAAAAATACACATTTTGATACTGTAAACAAAAACACTATAAAGAAATTGAACCGGGAGCTGGATAACGGCTGCCGTTTATTTTTTGAAAAGCTTAAACAGGAAGGAACAACCAAGACGATAAAAACCACGGATCAATTTATGCTTTATCGTTATTTATTCTATTTGGAACTGATCCACCTAAAATTGATAGATATCCAAGTGGATCAGGCAGAAGAGTTTCAAGAAGTTATAACTTGGGTCAACCGATTTAAGGTGTTGGAAGAAATGAGAGGCTTGACACCAAGTGCTGCTAAACGATGAACCAAGCTGAGGAGGGCTGTTATGGCTGAAATAAGTATTATTGTACCTGTTTACAATTTGGAACGCTTGCTTCCAAGGTGTGTTGACTCCATTCTGGCTCAGACATTTACTGATTTTGAATTAATCTTGGTAAATGATGGTTCTTCAGATGGAACAGGCAAACTGTGTAATGCCTATGCCAGAGCTGACAACAGGGTCAAAGTTGTTCACAAGGAAAATGGCGGGGTGGCTTCTGCGCGTAATGCCGGTCTGAACATCGCAAAAGGTCGTTATATTGGATTTGCCGATAACGACGATCTGCTTAATCAGTATATGTTTGAGGTGCTATATGATATCGCTGTAGCCCATTCATCTGACATTGTAATTTGCAATTATGTTGAAGTGGATGAGGATGCATCTTGTGACACAAAAACTTATGAGGACAATTATCAGGTGCGGCATTTTGATCACATCGAGGCCCTTCATCAGCTTTATACTGCCAATTATATTACGTTTGTTGTTCCATGGAATAAGCTGTACAAACGCTATTTGTTCGATAACATAAGGTTTGAAGAAGGGAATATAAATGATGACGAAACAGTTGCCCATAAGCTTTTCTATCAATCTGGCAAAACAACATTTGTGCAAACAGGTTTATATTATTACATTCAACGTAAGGGCAGTCTGATGCATTCACCTTTTAAAGTAAATCAATTGGATGCCGTGTATGCCTTAAAGCAGCGGGAGGTGTTTTTCAGAAAAAAGAAAGAACGTACACTGCATCAAAAGGCTCTTAAACATTACATGGAAAAATTCTTTTGGTATTACTTTTTGGCTAAATCAAGTAGTCAAGAAACCGAAACTGCTTTAAAAAAATTAAAACGAACATTTAACCGAAGTCTAATCCATTTATTAAAAAGTACTGAAATAAGCGGGAAACAGAAAATAATGTGTGTCGTATTCAGTATCAGCCCGGTATTATTTGTATCGATCAGAAATATTAGCGCCAAACAGCAAGCAAATGGACAAACAAAAATCTAGCACATAGAGCATCCTGACGAAGAGATGCTTTTTTATTGAAAATTTTTCCTGCGAGGTGTTCATTATGAAAGGAATTATTCTGGCAGGCGGCAATGGGACGCGGTTGTACCCGTTGACGCGGTCGGTTTCGAAACAGCTGCTGCCTGTCTATGACAAACCGATGATTTATTATCCATTGTCAGTTTTAATGCTGGCCGGCATTCGGGAGATTTTAATTATCTCCACACCAAAGGATGTACCCAGATTTGAACAGTTGCTTGGTAATGGCGAGGAACTCGGGATTGAATTAACCTATGCGATCCAGGATGAACCAAACGGACTGGCAGAAGCCTTTATTATCGGAGAGGATTTTATCGGGGACGATGATGTGTCACTGATACTGGGCGACAACATTTTTTATGGTCATGAATTCATCTCTCAGCTCGAGCGCGTGCGTGCACACCTTGATGGAGCCACCATTTTTGGCTATAACGTCAGCGATCCTGAGCGTTTTGGGGTTGTTGAGTTTGATGAAGAACGGAAAGTGCTCTCCATTGAAGAAAAACCGGTCTCGCCCAAATCAAATTTTGCGATTACCGGCCTGTATTTCTTTGATCGGCAAGTGGTTGATATTGCGAAATCGGTTGCCCCGTCTGCCAGAGGTGAATTGGAAATCACCGATATCCTTAATGAATACGTCAGGCGTGATCAAATGAAAGTTGAATTAATCGGGCGCGGTTTCAGCTGGCTTGATACCGGCACACATGAGTCACTTCTGGAGGCCTCGCAATTCATCGAAATTATTGAAAAACGAACACGGCTTAAAGTGGCTTGCCTTGAGGAAATTGCCTATAACAAAGGCTATATTACGGAGGCTGAATTATTGAAACTGGCGGAGCCGCTTAAGAAAAGTGATTATGGCAAGTATTTGGTGCGGATTGCTAACATTAATCGATATAAAGCGGATGAGCGACAGCTCGTTTGAAGACATCTGTAAAATTTCTTTGCAAGGGAGACTGGGGAATGACTGTTTTAGTAACCGGTGGCGCAGGGTTTATCGGAAGTAATTTTATCAGATATTTATTACGCAATTACCCGGATTATAACATTGTTAATTTAGACAAACTAACATACGCCGGAAATCTTATAAACCTGAGAGGAATCTCATTAGACCCGCGTTATCATTTCGTGAAAGGCGATATTGCGGATGAAAAACTGGTGAAATCAATATTGGAGGAATATAAGGTTGAATGGGTCGTAAACTTTGCTGCAGAGTCGCATGTTGATCGAAGCATTGTGGATCCGGGTTTATTCATTGAAACGAATGTAAGTGGAACCCGGGCATTGCTTGATGCTGCGTATCAGCATGACATAAAGAAGTTTTTGCAGATTTCCACTGATGAAGTCTATGGAAGTTTAGGTGAAACGGGTTATTTTACAGAGGAAACACCACTGGCACCGAATAGCCCTTATTCGGCAAGCAAGGCAGCAGCAGATCTTTTGGTGTTGGCCTATTATAAAACGTATAACATGTCAGTCGCCATCACACGCTGCTCAAACAACTATGGGCCATACCAATTGCCGGAAAAGCTGATCCCGCTCATGATTACCAATGCTTTGGAAGATAAGGATCTGCCTGTCTATGGGGACGGCTTGAATGTCAGGGACTGGCTGCACGTTGAAGACCACTGCCGTGCGGTTGACTTAGTGCTTCACAAGGCTTCACCGGGAAGTATTTACAACATCGGCGGTCATCATGAAAAAAGCAATATTGACATGATCAAAACGATTTTAAGTCTATTAAGAAAGCCGGAGAGTCTTATATGCTATGTTGAGGATCGGAAAGGCCACGATCGCCGCTATGCCATCAAGCCTGACAAAATCATGAATGAACTGGGCTGGCGTCCGGTATACAGTCTGGAACGCGGGCTGGAAGAAACGATTCGATGGTATTTGGATAACCCTAAATGGTATGAGGCAGTACAAGACAACCTGTCGGCAGATGTTAACAATTAACAGGAGGTGTTTATATGAAAGTGAAAGATACGCCCCTTGATGGCGTCAAAATTATAACACCGCGTGTGTTTAAAGATCACAGAGGCTTTTTTATGGAATCATATAACTATGAAAATATGAAGGCAGCAGGAATTGATTATCAATTTGTCCAGGATAACCATTCGCTGACTGTTGAAAAAGGGACCATACGCGGGCTGCACTATCAATTGAATCCTGAAGCACAAACAAAGCTGGTCAGAGTCATTACCGGAGCTGTTTATGATGTTGCCGTTGATATCCGAAAAGGTTCACCGACATATGGCAAATGGACTGGTGTGATGCTCAGTGATGAGAACCACAGAATGCTTTTAATTCCGAAAGGCTTTGCCCATGGGTTTTGCACGCTTACAGAGAACACTCACATTCAATATAAAGTTGACGTGTATTATTCAAAACCGCATGATTCAGGGGTTCTTTGGAATGATCCGGAGCTTGGAATTGACTGGCCGGCAACAGACCCGGTGTTATCGGAAAAAGATGCAGGCCAGCCGTTAATGCGGGATGCCGAAATCAACTTTCACCAGACAGTTCAACGGTCGGTCATAACTTGAAAGCAGTCTGTCGTGAATGTGGTAAGAGAATAAGTCTTTCATTTCAACTGTTCATTATAAAGACTACAGGGATAAAAGGAGGAAAACTATATGACACGAATTGGGATTGCCGGAACGGGTTTTATTGGAAAAGGGATTGCCATTGAAGTAAACCGGCAGCCAGAGCTTCAGCTTACAGCAGTATTGACGCGGCGCGATATTTCAAAGATGGGTGATTATCCGTTCTGCGAGGCGCTCACAAACTCAACCCGAGAATTCATTGCCACGTGTGACATGGTAGTTGAGTGCAGTGGCGATATCATTTATGGAAGCGAAGTAATTGACCAGGCGATAAAGGCAGGCAAACCGGTTGTCACAATGAATGCTGAACTTCAGGTGACAACCGGTTCTTATTTTGCCAAAAGGGGCTTTATTACTGAAGCAGAAGGTGACCAGCCGGGGTGCTTGGCATCACTGCATGAAAACGTCGTTGATATGGGATTCAAGCCCCTTGTCTATGGCAATATTAAAGGCTTCATGAAACTGGATCCAGTCCTTGAAGATATGCAGTATTGGTCACAGCGAAATGGTGTCAGACTGGATATGACAACTTCATTTACGGACGGGACAAAAGTGCAGGTGGAACAGGCATTGGTGGCCAACGGTCTTGGAGCCGGAATTGCAAAAGATGGACTGCTGGCACCTGAATCGGAAGACATAAACAAAACAGGTGCTGAGCTGGCAAAAGTGGCTGATCGCTTAGGTTGCCCGATCAGTGACTTCGTTGTGTCACCAAAAGGTCCGCCGGGGGTCTTTATCACTGCTGAACACGACAAAAGGCATGAGGAAGCCTTGAAATATTATAAGATGGGCAATGGTCCGTATTACACTATTCTGCAAAATTATCACTTGTGTCACTTGGAAGTGATTAAGACAATTAAACGTGTGGCAAGCGGAGGCGGTGTTCTATTAAATAATGGCAAAGAACCTACAGTCAGTGTCGCAGCCATTCCAAAACGAGCACTGCAGCCCGGTGAGATAATTGATAAAGGCATTGGCAGTTTTCAAGTCAGAGGTGAAGCGGTTGAGATCTCTGGGAATGAAAATCATGTGCCGATTGGGCTGTTGGTCAATGCTCTTATAACGAACAAGGTCAAAGAGGGTGAAATTATTACGTTTGATGACGTTGAACTGCCGGAAAGTTTGGCGTTTAAAGCATGGCAGGAGACGATTGAGAAAGCTCCAATTAACATCTGAGAAAAATTTTAAGAAAAGTTTTAAAAACCTATTGAAATTACACGCAAAAAGTTGTATGTTCTTTATACAGAACCTATGAAGTGGCATACTTAATTTACTGATGCAATAAAACATGCAGCAAATTAAGTCATTTTTTTACTTTTGGGGTTCTTAGTAAAGAACAAAAAGTATGGGAGCAGATATGATGAGTGCAATTGCTGGAATTTATCATGTGAAAGAAACGGTCCCCGGTTATCATGGCCAACAAATGATGCAAGCATTAAGTAAGTTTCCCGCAGATGCCGCGCAAACCTGGAAAAGGGAAAATGTATTCCTTGGGTGCCATGCGCAGTGGATTGCACCGGAATCCATCGGTGAACAATTGCCTTTCTATGATTATGAAAGACGGCTTGCAATTACGGCAGATGCAATGATTGATAATCGAAAGGAACTCTTTGATAAATTAGGCATTCATTATGATGAAAGAAAAATAATGCCCGACAGTCAACTGATTCTCTTAGCATATTCAAAATGGCGAGATGACGTTGTCAAACATTTGATAGGTGATTTTGCTTTTATGATATGGGATGAAAAAAATCAAAAGTTGTTTGGGGCGAGAGATTTTTCGGGGACACGATCACTTTATTTTCATCATAATAATGAGCGATTTGCCTTCTGCACTGTTATGGAACCGCTGTTAAGGCTGCCATATATACAAAGGGATGTAAATGAAGAGTGGCTGGCTGAGTACTTGGCAATTTCAACCATGATCGATGTAGTTGATGTATCAAAAACGGTTATTAAAGATATCCAGCAAGTCCCGCCTTCGCATACGGTTACCGTGATAAATGGAAAGGTGATTCTTTCTAAATATCAAGTACTATCATTTGATAATAAAATCAGGTTCAAAACAAATGATGAATATATTGAGGCTTTCCGTGATATTTTCCAAAAAGCAGTTGACGCACGATTGCGTACCTTTAAATCAGTGGGTTCTCATTTAAGCGGCGGACTCGATTCAGGATCGGTTGTCAGTTTTGCAGCTAAAACGTTACAAAAACAAAATAAACGATTGCATACGTACAGTTCAATACCTGCGGAAGATTTTCAGGATTATACACCTAGAAACTATTTTCCTGATGAACGTCCGTATATTAGTGAAACTGTTGATTATGTAGGGAATATTGACGACCACTATTTGAGTCTGAATAGCATAAATTCATATACAGATATCGACGACTGGCTGGATATTTACGAAACCCCTTATAAATTTTTTGAGAATTCATTCTGGATGAAGGCTATCAGTGAACAAGCAGGTAAGGATGATGTTGGGATTTTATTAAACGGTGCCAGAGGAAACTTTACGGTTTCCTGGGGTCCGGCATTAGAATATTATGGTCATTTACTAAAAAGCATGAAGTTAATTAGACTGGCGCGTGAACTTAAGATGTATAGTAGAAACATCGGATCAGGAAGGAAAAAGTTGCTTCAGGTTATAGGTAAACAAGTATTTCCTTTTCTGAACAATGGAACGAACTATCAATTTCCGATGCTCATTAATCCTGAGTTTGCTGCCAAAATGAATGTGTTTGATAAACTGCAAAACCATGGAATTAAGGCAGATGGATTTACCGGACTCACAATCTTTAATATAAGGGAACACCTAATTAATAATGAATTTATTTGGAATTCAAGCGGCGTAGCTTTTTCCAAATTATCCTTGAAATACGGATTATTAATGCGTGATCCAACCAATGATATTCGAGTAATTAATTATTGTATGTCACTCCCATTGGATCAATTTATCAATAATGGAATGGATAGGGCTTTGATCAGAAACGCAACAAATGGGTATTTGCCTGACAATGTGCGGTTAAATCAAAAAAATCACGGTCTTCAGTCAGCCGATTGGGTTCACCGCATGATACCTTGCTGGACAGATTTCATTAAAGAGGCAAAACAGCTGGTAAAAGATAAAGGTGCAGCACAATATTTGAATATAGAAGCAATCAGTAACGCCCTTTCAACAGCAAGGGAAGTACAAAAGGGAGATTCTGCCTTTGACCCTGAGCTGAGGATGCTTGTACGCAGTATTATAGTCTATCGATTTCTGCATTCATTTTACCTTGAAGGAGGTGATATATATGAAACAAGAATGGAAAGCGCCAAAACTGGAATTGCTGGAAGTTAGAGAGACAATGGCAAAATGGCGAGGTGATTCTTTTGATGGGTTCTTCATTGGAAGGGAATATGCTGACGAAGGCCCCGGTCCCGGCGAAGAACCTCCTGCCGGCAGTTGATCTAATCCATCAGATTAAGAATTGGCGGTATTGCTTAAGCCGCCTTTTCTACACTTAAATTAGTTGGGCCGAGCTGACTAAAAAAACAAAACCGTGTCTTACTTAGTTTAGAAAGTCACTAATCCCACTGACCCTTATACAAAAATCGATTTTGTATAAGGGTAATTCTTAAAATTTATATGTAGTTTACTACAAAAAGCAGGTGAACAGCTCATGATTGAAACAGCTGAACTGACAGCTTATACAGCGTTTGGGTTAACCATTGCCAGTGACCATTCTTTACCTGAATTAAATCGCGTTAATTATAAAGATTGTGAAGTCGATTTAATCATCAGAAGAGAAGATTTATCTCATCTGTGGCTGGAATATGCTGAAGCTGATACGTATTACTATATCAAAGAAAACTTGTGTATGGTCAGGGTCCCTGACGTCGCCATTTATAAAATTGAAAATGGGCGTGAAATTTCGGTATCGCCTTTTGAAGAGGCAAGCGATGAGCAAATTCGGCTTTACCTTCTTGGAACATGCTTGGGTGCAGCACTTATACAGCGAAAAGTATTGCCTTTACATGGAAGCTGTATTGCCATTGATGGAAAAGCGTATGCCATTGTGGGAGACTCAGGTGCAGGGAAATCAACACTGGCTTCAGCGTTTATTAACCGGGGTTTTCAATTACTCTCGGATGATGTCATTGCTGTGATGTTGACTGAAGACCACCACCCAATGGTCATACCTTCGTACCCGCAGCAAAAATTATGGCAGGAAAGCCTGGATCAGTTTGGCATGACGTCCAGTCAATATAAGCCAATTTATGATAGAGAAACAAAATTTGCAATCCCTGTTGCCAGCCATTTTCATGATAAGCCGATGCCTCTCGCGGGGGTTTTTGAATTGAATAAGAGCGACCTGCCTAAACTTGAGATTGCACCTGTTCAGACATTAGAGCGGTTTCCGGTTCTCTATTATAATACCTACCGACATTTTATGATCAGCCGTTCCGGTTTAATGGAGTGGCATTTTGAGTTATCTGCACGTATGGTTAATCGCCTTGACTTTTATCGCGTTTTCCGGCCAAATTCACGCTTTACGGCTTATGAGATAGTTGAGGGTATTTTGGACTTAATTAACAAGGGGGAGAAAAATATATGAATCAAACCATTTCAATAAATGATATTGTGAGCCAGGTGGAAGGCAATATTGTCAGCGATATGGACGGTGAAAAGGTCATGCTGAGTATTCAAAATGGCAAATATTACAACCTTGGTGAAATTGGCGGGGAGATTTGGGAGGGCATAAAAGAACCTACATCAATAGCTGACCTGATTCAGTCATTAACAGCGCAATATGATGTCGAAGAAAGTAAATGCAGAATTGAGACAATCGGATTCATAGATCATTTATTAGAAGAAGGTTTAGTGAAGGTAGAGTCTGCTTAAGAAGGGAAACGAGCGGGATGAAAAAACTGAAATTACTTTTATCGTTAAATAGGGAAATGAAATTGCTCTTATTCGAAGCCTATTTTTATTTAGCATGGGGGCGTGTGCTGAAAAGCGTGCCCTTTTCTAAAATCGCTCCTTTACTTGGAGAAAGTATGCAACAAACCTCGCTCGACCCAGACAAGACATACAAAAGGAAGTTAAGCGAAATTTCCCAAGCAATACAAATTATGAGCAAGTATACGTTTTGGGAAAGTGAATGTCTTGTTAAGGCAATTGCTGCGTTAAAAATGCTTGAAAGACGAAACATTGAAAGTACGCTCTACCTGGGAATGACGAAAGATGAATCGGGTCAATTGCTCGCCCACGCATGGCTGCGGAGCGGACCTTTCTATCTAACTGGTGTGGAAGGGATGGAACGTTTCACCGTTGTCAGCATGTTTGCCAAAACCTTGTCAAAATAAGGAGAGAACACGATGAAACAATTCAAACTTGATATCTCTGACGTACCAAAAGAATTACACTTCATTATCGAACTTTTAAAAAACGATCATGTTGCTGAAATCGATCCTCTCCTATATCAGGGGATTGATTGGAAGGTTTTTATAAAATTAGTTTTTCACCACCGATTGTATCCGAATCTCTATGCAAAATTAAAACAGTTCGATTGCGGCGTTATACCTCCGGAAGTGGTCGACTATATCTCCTTATATTATAAGAGAAACACATTGCAAATGCTGAAATTCAGTGCAGTGACAGAGGCTATCAGCAGGCTATTTACCGAAAATCGGATTTCGCTCCTCCTGTTAAAAGGGCCTGCGCTCGGTCATCTTCTGTACGGCGATATTTCGCTCAGAACTTCCAGTGATTTAGATTTCCTCGTACCTCTCGAAAAAATGGAAAAAGTGGATCGATTGCTTACCGAACAAGGCTATCAGAAACATGATTACATAAAAACAGTCCTCAATGATTGGAAGTGGCGCCATCACCATGTCACGTATTATCATCCGGAGCAGCAGATTAAACTGGAAATTCATTGGCGGTTAAACCCTGGCCCAGCAAAGGAACCTGGCTTTCATGAACTGTGGAAGAGAAAAATCCGAAGCAGCCTGACACATTTTCCGGTTTATTTATTAGGAAAAGAGGACTTAATATTATTTCTAACGTCACATGGTGCTCGACACGGCTGGTCCCGGCTTCGCTGGCTGGTTGATATTAAGGAATTGCTAAAACAAGACATTGATTGGAAGAAAGCTCGTAACAACTTAATTAGATATCGGTGCAAAAAGCCTGCAGGGCAAGGTTTATTATTAGCGTCTTGTTTATTCAATCTGAGGCCGGGTCATGCAATGCGTCCTTTAATTCACACCAGGCCTGTAATGCATTTGGCGCAGCATGCGGTATTCTATTTAAAAAATATGATTAATCTTCACACGGAACCGGTACCGGAAGAGACAGCGAACTTTCATAAACACCATTTATTTTCATTAATGGAATGGCGTCAGAAGTGCTTGTTTTTATTGAGCTTTTTATACCCATATTCTGACGATGCCGAGACATTACCATTACCAAAATCCTTGCACATACTTTATTTTCCATTGCGGCCATTTTTATGGACCTACCGGAAGACGCGAAAAATTGCCTTTTAATAGGAGGACGATGATGAAAACAATTATTTATTTTCTTAAGCAAATACACGCTTTTTCCGGGAAGATTGTGTATATTAATCTCTTGGCAATGACGGGGATTGGGTTGTTGGAAGGTGCAGCCGTTCTATTACTGATACCTTTAATCAGTATAAGCGGCATCATCGATATGAGTGTGAAGGGAATTCCTCTACTGGATAAACTAAGTTTTATTGAAGAAATCCCTCCCTCTGTTGGACTACCTGCTATATTAATTTTTTATGTATTGTTGGTGATTGGTCAAAGCCTTGTTCGAAGACAATTAACAGTGAAGAACACAAGGATTCAAATGGGTTTTTTAAGATATATGCAAGTGAAGACCTATCAGTTATTGCTGCATGCAAACTGGCAATTCTTTATCAAGCAAAGGAAATCAGATTTGGTTAACATTCTTACTGCTGAAATTGGACGTTCCAGTTTGGGAGCGTATTCTGTGTTGCAGTTCATTGCCTCTACAGTATTTTCCGCAATTCAAATTGGTCTTGCTTTCATTCTTTCACCTAGCATAACTGCTTTTGTATTGCTGTGTGGGGCAGTTTTAATATTTTTTAATCGAAAGTTTCTTAAACGGTCACTTGCTTTGGGGAAAAGAGACTATGAACTAGGACGGGAATATATTGGTGGCGTTACCGATCAGATGAATGGAATTAAGGATATTAAGAGCAATACCCTTGAAGCATCCAGAATGATTTGGTTTCGGTCGATTACAAAAAGTATGGAGGATCAGCAAGTCAATTATAAACGGTTAAAAGCAACCTCCCAATTATATTATAAAGTTGCTTCAGCTGTATTAATTGCTGTCTTTATTTATTTCGCATTAATGATGTTTCAGGCACAAGCAGCACAACTTCTCTTAGTCGTTGCAATTTTTTCCAGAATATGGCCGACGGTTGCCGGTATACAAGCTTCCTTGGAGCAAATTGCGACAACGGTTCCATCATTTAAAGCTGTTATAGCATTACAAAATGACTGTAGAAGCGCAAAGGAATTTGAAATGATTAATGAAGAGGATATTGTAAAAATCAAGCTTCAGCATGGTATTGACCTCAACCATATCTATTTTCGTTATGACAAAAATGAGCATAAGTATGCTTTGGATGATATAAATATTGCCATCCCGGCAAATCGAATGACTGCTTTTGTGGGGCGTTCGGGTGCGGGAAAAAGCACCTTAATCGATATGTTATTGGGGCTGAATAAACCCGAAACCGGGCAAATCATCATTGACGGTGAGCCATTAACGCATACTCAGTTACTATCTTTAAGAAAGTCCATCAGCTACGTACCTCAGGACCCTTTCGTATTCAATACGAGTATACGCGAGAATCTGCTGCTGGTAGTACCTGAAGCGAATGAATCAGACATGTGGGAAGCTTTGAGGTTTTCCTCGGCAGCTGAGTTTGTTCGTAATCTTCCTGACGGCCTTGATACGCTGATTGGTGACCGTGGCATTAAATTGTCAGGCGGAGAGCGGCAGCGACTTGTGCTGGCACGGGCTATTTTAAGGAAGCCGTCTATTCTTGTGCTTGATGAAGCGACAAGCGCACTCGATTCCGAAACAGAGGCAATTATACAGAAAGCATTGGATAGCTTGAAAGGCAAGATGACGATTATCGTGATTGCCCACCGCTTATCCACGATTCAGAACGCCGATCAGGTGGTAGTACTGGACGAAGGGAAGGTCATTCAGCGGGGTGGCTTTAATGAGCTTGCTAAGCGAAAAGAAAGTACATTTTACGATCTGTTGAATCGTCAGGCACAAGCTTTCAATTGATAGCAGTTAAATTACAGGTGTTTACAGAAATTGAGGTATCGCCATGATTAAAGTGTCGTTTAAACTATTAGCGGTTTTCTTAGTACTGGTATTATGTTTGGTGCTTTACGCACTCTGGGACAACAACCGTATTACGACTGCAGAGCAGGCGGTTGTTATCGAAGAATTGCCAGAGCAGCTGGAAGGTTTTATAATTCTTCAGGTGTCTGATTTACATGAAAAGATGTTCGGAAGCAACCAAAAACGCCTGGTAGACGTCATAAATGCTGCTGAGTATGACGCGATTGTTTTTACCGGGGATATGCTCGATAGTACCGAAAGTAAGAATGAAGCGTCTTTCTATTCGTTGCTTGAAGGTATCGATAATAAGCAAAACGCCTGGTTTGTCCCGGGAAACACGGACCCATACCCGTATCAATTTACGCCGGAGATTGAAAAGAGTGCGTTTATTAAAGGAATGGAAGACAGAGGTGTTAAATTATTAGAGTCCTTGGATACGGTAGAAATTGATGACGCTACGGTTTACTTTGTTAATTTTGAACTATCCATTATAAAAAGGCCTGAACATGTTGGAAGTAATGAAGGCACAGTGACCCCGCCCTATGAATCGAATGAAAGATATCTTGCTTATCAACAGCAACTCTGGGAAGAAATGAAAGTTCTCGATGCGTCTGAAGAAGCCAATACGATTATCGCGCTCAACCATTATCCTGTAGCGGATCCCAGAATTGAACATATCCAAAATAGTTCAAAGAGGGTATGGCGAAATTACGATTTAATTATGGCAGGACATTACCACGGCGGGCAAATTCGAGTTCCTTTCTTAGGCGCCATTTTCGTTCCGGAACCCTGGTACAATAACGCTTTGTTTCCGCCGGAAGATCGTGTTAAAGGATTATGGGAACATAAACAGGCACAACAGTATGTCAGTGCTGGTTTAGGAAGCAGTGACGCCATTCCTTTTATTAGATTTCGATTGTTTAACCCCCCGGAAATAAACATAATCAAATTAGAATCGTGATGAATAAAACTTTCACTACTACATGATTAAGAAAGGGTCATAAAAAATGGAGAAAAACAATACAATAGATTGGAAAAACAAGAAAGAGGTGAAATGCCATCAGTGTTTGTACCCAGCCGCAGGAATATGTGCAAGCAACTTTTCAGGCGCTTACAGATGCTTTATTGCCATCCGTGAAACCCGCCTATGGACTTCCTTTCAGCAATACCGACATGGGGGTTCATGAATACATTATCTATGCTTTAGACCACAACATTTCGATTCAGCAGCAGTTGTATCATCACGTCGTCCCTCTCGCTTATCCCACCGCTATGATGTTGGATGCCGCCGCAGCACAGCTTATAAATGCTCATCAAGCACAAGCTTTTCCGCAAAATAGTTTTCCTCACGGAGGCATGTTTTCGCGCCTTTCCCAGGCAGATCGAATTCGAACATTATCGGCTCTGGAGAATCTCGAAATCGACCTATTCTTGTTACCATCCCCTTATCAAAATAATGCCGGAATGATCAAATACGTAACGGATGCTTTAAATCGGTTTTCGTTGTTTGGTTTTTATTCAGAATGGCCGGCTTATGGTTCTACACGTCTAAGGCCGCCGGATGACCGCCGTCTTGAATTTTTCCCTCTGAGCTGGCAGCTGGTTGGCTATCCTGGAGTGTCGCTCGGTTATCGCGATTTCCGGGGCTTTTTACTAACAATGGCAGAGGTGAAGACATGAAGACAGATCCTGATGTAATTGTGATTGGTGCTGGTGCAGGCGGCCCTGTTATTGCTAAAGAGTTAGGTGAATCGGGCATAAGGGTACTCGTGCTTGAAGCCGGGCCGTGGTACGGCAATAAAAAATGGCCAGCCCCAAATGAAAACCGAGGTAAGGCAAAAGAAAGCTCTGACCCGGGCGATTTGGATGGCTCACTCTACCGCCGGCAATTGACACGGCTCGAAAATGATATGGATGATCAGGTCAGCGGCAAATTTCGTTGGGGTGCGGCTGATAGAAGGCGCGCACCGTGGTATCGTAATATCCCTGATCGGGCGTTGTTATGGCAGAGTTCAGGGGTTGGGGGATCTACCCAGCACTATTATGCGAATTCGTTACGTGCTTTTCCTGAGTCAATCGCCGAATGGCCAATTAGTTATGATGAACTCATTCCGTATTATGAAAAAGTGGAAGCAGCATTGCCGGTTGAATTTGCCCCAACCACAACGAAGGAGGCGCTTTTTTATTATGGGGCGGAACAGGCCGGTTTTTCACAGAATCGCACATTGGATGTCACAAGCAGCGGCTATCGTCCACAGCCGAATGCTATCTTACCGCCAAATGAGCATTTAATGGATCCAAACTATTCATTAGAAGAATTAAGTCATATGGAAGGCTGTACGTTAAGCGGCCATTGCTGCCAGGGCTGCCCGTACGGACCATCGCTTGAAAAAATGGCGAAACGTTCAACCACGGTCAGCTATGTCCCAATGGCGTTGGCGACCGGAAATGTGACGATCAGACCGAATACGTTTGTAACGGCGGTATTAACTGAGTATAATTCAAATGGAAATCAACAGGCAACGGGGGTCCGGGTAAGGGATACGTGGACAGGGGAAATGGAAGAATTACGTGCGAAAGCCGTTGTGATGGCAGCTGGCTGTGTGGAAACACCTCGTCTTTGGCTGAACTCTGATTTGCCGTATAACCCGTGGGTTGGGCGTGGTTTAACCAATCATTATATGGATATGGTGACAGGTACATTTGATGAAGCGACATTAATGGCGATTTTAGGCAGTCCATCAACGAACCCATATATCGGGCACACCTCTGGAGCACGACTCGATTATCCTGGCCTCGGCATGATTGAAAATATTGGGGAAAGCCCCGGTATGTCAGCACAGCAACTGTTTGGTTTCAGTCAATATGGCTATAACAGCCTCCGTCAGCCGGAATCCGATAAGTGGGAACAGCGTGGACGACTCGTTGGGGCTGAACTCGAAAAAGCTATGGCAGACTATGACAAAACACTCACACTCTCAGCTATTACGGGTGATGAGGTGGCGTTTCACAACAGGGTTGAACTGGATCCGCATATCAAAGATGAACATGGTGCGGTCCCTCGCGTTCATTATATGCCGACCAAAAAGTCAAAAAAGAGACGGGAGCAATTAGTTGGAATTGCCACGGACATATTGCGGCAGGCGGGGGCCGAGACAGTCCATCGGAAAGACCTTCCACCGAATTACTATATCCACCTGCAAAGCACGATGCGGATGGGGTATGTCGTTGATACATCTTGTGAAGCGTATCAGGTGAAACGGCTGTATGTAGCTGACAACAGTGCTGATTATAATGCGCTTGGGGGGCCAAATCCAACGTTGACAACGCAAGCGCTTGCAGCAAGGACAGCAGAACGATTGGCTAACAAGTATTTTTAAGTTATTCATCGCTTAAAGCTAAAACGCCGTGAATTTGTTTTAAGCCATTATCTGCAGTGATGCCTTTCTATTTGATCTTTTCTATTTGCCACATTGCCACGCATGCCGTATTATAGTACAATATAATACTGGAATGTGTTGAAATGAGGGATATATATGAGCAAGAAATCCATTTACGGATTGACATATGAAGCACTGCAGGATTGGCTGACAAATCACGGCCAGCGCCGTTTTCGCGCTGATCAGGTATGGAATTGGCTCTATAAAAAGCGTATCAATAAATTTACTGATATGCGTAATGTGAACAAGGAAACGATCGCGCTGCTCGAAGATAATTTTGTTCTTCATACGACTAAAGAGGAACTGAGGCAGGAATCAGAAGACGGAACAATTAAATATTTGTTCAGACTGTCGGACGGGAACTTGGTTGAGACAGTCCTGATGCGGTTCAATTATGGCCTATCGGTTTGTGTGACAACCCAGGTTGGCTGCAATATAGGCTGTTCGTTTTGTGCGAGCGGGCTGCTCAGGAAAAATCGTGATTTGACCAGCGGTGAAATTGTCGAACAGATCATGAATGTGCAGAAAGATATGGATATAAAAGATCAGGACGAGCGCGTGAGTCATATCGTTGTGATGGGGATTGGTGAACCGTTCGATAACTTTAATAACCTGATGGGTTTTATAAATGTTGTTAACCATGACGCGGGTCTGAATATCGGCGCCCGTCACATCACTGTATCAACGAGTGGTTTGGCGCATAAAATCTATGAATGGGCTGATACAGGTACACAGGTGAATCTGGCTATTTCATTGCATGCACCGAATAATGAGCTGCGGACATCGATTATGAAGATTAATCGCGCTTTCCCGATTGAAAAGCTGATGAAAGCTGTTGATTACTATTTGGAACGGGTGAATCGGCGAATTACGTATGAATATATTATGCTTAAAGGGGTCAATGACCATAAGGAAGATGCTGAAGAGCTTATTGAACTTTTGTCCGATAAACGGCATTTATCCTATGTGAATTTGATTCCATACAATACAGTCAGTGAGCATGATCAGTATCAGCGCAGTGATTCATCAACGATACAGGCTTTTTATGAAACGCTTAAAGAAAATGGACTTAATTGCGGTGTCCGCTGGGAAAATGGTGCGGACATCGATGCTGCATGCGGACAACTGCGAAGTAAACAAGTTAAAAAAGAAACAACAGCTGGCTAGTTAATATCAACAGATACGTCCTCTCGGAGGGCGTATTTTTTTGGATTAATATTCTATAAATTCAATAAACGTAATTGATTACAAATATGTAAACATGTAAACAAAAAGTACACATACTGTTTGCAATTGCGTATTCATGTAAACAAAAACGTGTACACAGTGCTATGATAATGTGTGCATAAACTGTATACATGTATACGTAAAAGAATACGAAAATAGTCTTATTGCGTTATAGCATGAAAAAGATTATTCTATTAATATAGCCGAACTAGATTAACAGATGAGAGTTTAGAATGCTTCAATTAATACACTTTATTTTATGGAAGGAGAATCTTAAATGAAAGATTCACGAATTGCTGCGGTTGATGTGGGGAACGATGCTGTAAAAGCAAACTTTGGAAAAATGGAAAATGCCTATTACATACCAAATGTTATAGCGCGTGACATGGAGGACAGACCGGTCATCGGTATTGAAGACCTCGATGAAAAAGACCCGCTTGATAATTTGCATATAAAGGTGCACTCCCCTGCCCTGGAAGAAAATAATGCGGTTTACCGTGTCGGGACTTTGGCAACGAAAACGAACAATTCAACCGAACTTGATCAGGGCAGCAGCAAGTCTGAAGAAGACCAGACACTGGTCATGCTGTTTGCCTCAATCGCGCTCGATGCTGTCAGCAGTAAATCATTTAAATCCGGAAAAAACGATACAATCGATGCGAATTACACGCTTGGGACTGGCCTTCCACTCAGAGAAGTGAAAGAAGGAAAAGATGTCGGCTACCGCTCCCAGTTGCTCGGCAACGTCCATCAGGTGGAGTTTTTGGTAACACCGCAATACCAGGGTATTAAAGTAAATATTAAATTTGATGAAGTTAAAGTGTACCCGGAAGGTTTTGCGGCGTATGTCAATCTAATTATGGACAACGATTTGAACGTTATTAATAAGGAACTCATCGATAAACAAATTCTGATTCAAGACATAGGCGGTCTTTCAACAGATATCGCTGTTATTCGCAACAGAACGGTTGATGACGATAAAGCTCAAGGATTCCCGCTTGGTGTCGCCGAATCACTCGAGGAAATTCGTGATGAGATCAGGACCCGCCATGGCGTGGAGTTAGACAGCCGGCGTGATGTGGTAGATATCATTACCCGTAAGAATGATCGCCACCATATTATGGTGAAAGGAAGCAGAACGAATATCCATGATATTACGGATCGGATTTTACTTGAATTAGCAAAGAAAGAATATCGCAATCTCCGCAACGTGTGGCAAAAGAATTCTCAATCGGAAATTTGCTACTTTGTCGGCGGTGGCTCCGCTGTGCTGAAAGATTATATTAAATCCTTGAACAACAAATTGGATGGCTTTAATATTGATTTCTTTGAAGACGAAAATGAAAGTATTTGGATGATGGCCAACGCGTACTACAAATTGATCATGGATTACGTTAAGAAAAATACACCGGCTGAAACAAAGGAAAAAGCCACAACTGAAAAAAAGTAAGGTGATATAATGCAAGGGTCTAAGAAGCCGATCGAACGCGGACAGTCGATAACGTTCCGAGTCCCGTCTGATACACCTGATTATTTATTAAAACAGCTCCAAAAGCTAAAAGAAACAGAACGCCGTAATTTTTCCAGTCAAATTGCGCAGTATGTCTTAAAAGGTGTTAATGAAACATTCACACGTGAACGCGAAACGGTAACCATCCCGCTTCCGCGTCAGTTGACGAAAGAACAGAAAAATTGGCTTAAACACGAGCATTCGGAAGCGCTGATTGGAAACATTTTGTACCAGCTGCTGCAGGATCCGATGCGGGCGACATCGATTATGTCAACATTAAATGGCAATCAGCCGATCCCGGAAGTTGCGGCGGCAGAAGAATCCGCTTTGGAAGAGGAACCGCCTGCTGAAACTATTCCGCCGGCAGAAAGCACCACAGGCAATGTCTCTGATCTGGACGCTGTGGACCTTGATCAGCTTGATGACCTGCATGGAGCGGATGACACAGAAGAAGAGGAGCCTGAAGAAGATCCGCTCGCAGATTTCTTTTCCAAAATGAATAAGTAAAGCATAGCTGTCCTGAACGATTTTCAGGGCAGTTTTTTTGCTTGAACAGATGCATAAGATGCCGGTTTCCAATCAAACTATCCATAGGAGGTCGGTAGTATGGAATTTGATTGGATGTGGAAAGCGGTCCTGATTGTAATAGCGGGCACGTTTCTTTTAAGAATGGCAGGCAGGAAGTCCATTTCACAGATGACACTCCCGCAAACCGTCATAATGATTGGAATCGGTTCATTGCTGATTCAGCCGATTGCCGGTGAAAACATCTGGGTCACAATAGGCGTTGGAGCTATTTTGATTGCAACCTTATTTGTTATGGAATATGTTCAAGTAAAAGGAAATATTTTTGAAAAAATCATTACCGGTAAATCAAAAGTATTAATTGAAAATGGGTCTCTCCATGAAAAGAATATGAAAAAACTCCGGATGACCGTCGATCAACTTGAAATGAATTTGCGGATGAAAAATGTTAAAAAAATCGATGATGTGGAATGGGCTACACTCGAACCGAACGGGCAGGTTGGTTTCAGTCTCAAAAATGATGCCCAGCCAGTGACACGAAAGGAATTTAATCAGCTTTCGTCAGATGTTCAAGAAATTTTGAGCCTGCTTAACACCAACTCGCAGCTTAACCAGCTTAGAGCCAGACTTAATGATCTTAATAATCAAATTGCTGAGATGCAGACAAAAAAAGATATGTTTAAGGAACTTGATCAAAAAAATCAAGACCCCCCCTCGCCAAAACATTTACAGTAATGGCGGGGTTTTTAATGGTGTTAAAGCTTATCCCAGAAAGAATCCTGCAGCGACATAAACGACAACGGCAATGCCAGCCCCAATCGAACAAATCTTCAACTTATAACGTGCATAATCGACAAGCGGCATCTCGAGTATTGAAGCCGTTGTAATCGTTGTATCGCCGAGCGGAGAGGTCATCGCGCCAAACGATCCGCTGGCAAATACAGCCCCTACCGTAAGCGGAATCGATGCATCGGTTGAGATTGCCAGAGCCATTCCTAATGGCATGATAATCCCCCACGTCCCCCACGATGAACCGATAAAATAACTGACGACCGCACCGAGGAGAAAGACGATCGCCGGTATAGTGAAACCAGGCAGAAAGGATCCGAGTGTTGCATTTATAAATTGCGAAAAACCGAGATCTTCTGTCACGAGGGATAAAGCCCAGACGAGAATCAACAACACAATTGCCTGCATGAGCTGATTGCCGCCGTCATAAAAATGATAAATCGTCTCAGACATCGACTGCTTTCGGACCATATAAAAGATAAATGTCAGTATCAATGTTATAAAAACGCCGAGAAGCATCACAAATGTCGCATCCCCCTCAGAAAATGCCTGGAAGAAGGTGTCTGCCCCATTTGCTTTTCCATCCTGCCATAAAAGAAATAATGTCAGTCCAAGCAGCAAAAAAAGTGGCACAATCAAGTTCCATGGCTGCGCTTTAACCATCGATAATTCCTTTTCAATTCCCGCCCGGTGATAATCATGGTCATTCTGGTCGTTCGCCGTCTTTTTATTCACCCGTTCTTTATCGCCGCGAGACCAGAACGTACGAATGAGTCCAATGATCAGCATGACTATCGCAAAGAAATTAAACAGAATGCTGAGTAAAAAAATATGATAAGGGTCCACGTCAAGGTTATATTTTTGGACCCCGCTTTCGACAAGTGATACCATAAAACCGACAAATGCTGTCGCAACGGGCAGAAGCACAATGACTGAACTTGTTGAGACATCCATGGTAAAGCCTACTTTGCGCTTGGATATAGTCATATCCTTCATGAGTGATTTTACAACAGGTCCGATCATCATGATTCTGAACATAGGCATCATAAAAGTGAACGGCAGGGTCAGCCATATTAAACTTAGCAGCCCCCGCTGGGAGTCAATCTTGTCTCCGATCCATTCAGAAAACCCTTTAATGCCACCGGATATGTTCATCATGCCAATCAGACCGCCGAATAGATAAAGAAAAGCGACAATTTTAATGTTATTAGCATCTGATAGCGTCGTGACAATATAACGGACGGATTCCTGTGTGCCGCTCAGCACACTAAATTCAGTTAAAATACCGCCGGCGAGAAGCCCGAGCACAAGCCCGGGCAAAATTTTTTTTAGCCAGACCGACAGGCCGATGACAATTATAAATGGAATTAAGGAAAGCCAAGCCATTACACGGGTCTCCTTTCAGATGAAGAGGTTGATCCGCAAAATAACTTAATCATCAAGGTTCTTATCCTCCAGGACTTCCAGTGCGGACCGTCGTTTTTTTCGCTTCGTTTGCTGATTAATATGAATCGTCGGTGGTGAGTAGTCATTCGTTGCCCGGATATCTTCATTGGATGCTCGCATGAACGACCAGGCCAGAAGCAACATAATAAATAAAACCGGAAACCCGGCGACGATGCTGGCGGTCTGCAATGTCTGCAAGTCACCCACGAACATCAATACAAGCGGCATCAGGCATAGAGTGAAGGCCCAGAACAGACGGTTCCAGCGCAATGGTTCGCCTTTAATTTTCTTTTGTACAACGGCTGACAGAATATAGGAAGATGAGTCGAATGTTGTCGCAAGGAAAATAATCGCCAGAACCGTAAAAACAGTCACCATCATCCACGCCATTGGCAATTGATTCAATATGGCGATGATGGCAGCAGGCGCTCCATTTTCGTTCATAACTCCGATGACATCAAAGCTTCCGGTGAGCTGCAGATGAAGTCCGAAGTTTCCCATTATCCCAAAGAACAAGATACAGCCGATCGTACCGTAAATCATTGTACCGAAAATCATTTCCTGAATGGTCCGTCCCCGCGAAATACGGGCGACAAACAATCCGACAAATGGTGCGTAAACAAGCCACCATGCCCAATAGAATACGGTCCATGCTTCAGGAAAACTTGTTTCCGTAAAACCGCCGACATTTGCGAGTGGTTCAAGCCATGTCGCCATCTTAAAAAAGTTGTCAATAATCAGTCCGATACTTGTAAATGTCGTTTCGCTGATAAATAGCGTCGGCCCGAATATAAAAATAAAGGCGAGTACAAAAATTGCGAGCAAAAGATTAAAGTCACTCAGCACTCTAATGCCCCGCCGAAGCCCTGAGTATGCACTGACCGCAAAAATACTGGTACATAACAGCATAATGACAGTCTTGGTTGCCAGATTTGGCGGCAATCCTGTTATATCATTCACGCCTTCTGCAATCATCGGTGTTCCAAGCGCCAATGTTGTTCCGGCGCCGCCCATCAGGCCAAACATGAACAGGACATCAATGAGAACGCCCAATGGTGTATCAACCAGCCGGCCGAGTACGGGTCTGACAGCTTCGCTTATTTTCAGCACAGGTTTTTTCCTGACATAATAGAAGTATGCGATAGGAAGTGCCGGTAATGTATATATTGCCCAGGCAATAGGACCCCAATGAAAGATACCGTATGCAGATGCCCATTGCATTGCTTCCGTTGTTTCACCTTCAATACCGAACGGCGGGCCCTGGTAGTAATAGGCCCATTCGATCATCCCCCAGTAAAGAATACTCGACCCAATGCCTGCAGCGAAAAGCATGGCAGCCCATGACACGGTGCCGAATTCTTTTTCCTCATCTTTATCACCAAGCTTAATATGCCCATTCTTACTGAAGGCAACAAAGATCAAAAAGGCAAAAGCAGCGAGCCCAAAGATTAAGTAAAGGACGCCAAAATTGCCGGTCATAAAATCATTTGCCATATTGACGAATTCCTTTCCGGTCTCAGGGAAAACCGCTAACGGAATGGAAACGGCAAGGAGCAAAAATAAAGCACCAATAAATGTCGGCCAATCAATCAAATCTTTGTTCATGAATTTCACCCTTTCTACCGATAGCTTTTCTTGAAGCTGAAAGGCTATTCATGAATTTCATATGTTCATCGAAATATTGCACTTAGAGTGATCGCGGGAACGTTTTGAGGGTGACTTCGCCCAAATTGTCAGAAGTCCCGCTCAATTCAGGTAGGCTATTGACTCAAAAGGCTCTGATAACATAAAAAACCCGCTGTCACGAACATGCTTTAATGTTCGTGACAGCGGGTTTATAATACTCAGCCTGCTTCAGTAATTTTAGTGGCCGGCAGCATTTGCCTTAGTTGCTGCTTTTCATCATCAGTCAGTGGCAGCATTGGCAACTGGGCGTCGCCAACGTGAATGCCCATCATATTTAAGGCAGCTTTAACCGGAGATGGGCTCGGCTGCTTAAACAAAGCTTTCATGACTGGAAGTATTGTTTGATGAATAACTGCGGCTTCCTGCACATTGCCCTGCTTAAATTGCGTTGCCATTTCTTGCATCTCATTTCCAAGGACATGAGCAGCGACTGAAATCACGCCGTTTCCGCCGATGGCCATCACGGGCAGTGCCAGACTGTCATCGCCGCTGTAAAGTGTGAAATCCTCAGGCGTTTTTTGAATAATCTCCGCCATGGCATCAAGGTCGCCACTTGCTTCTTTGACTGAGACGATATTGTTGATTTCGGAAAGGCGAATAATCGTTTCCGGTGCAATCGCAACAGCACTTCTGCCCGGGATGTTATAGAGCATCACAGGCAGCGATGTTGCATGTGCAATTGCTTTATAGTGCTCATATAATCCTTCCTGGGAAGGTTTGTTATAGTACGGTGTTGTCAGCATGATGGCATCGACACCGGTCTGTTCTGCCTGCTGTGTCAGTTGAATGGAAGCCCGCGTGTTGTTCGATCCCGTTCCTGCAATAATAGGGACGCGTCCATCTGCAATGTTGGCAGTGAATCGGAACAATTCCAACTTTTGACTGTCTGAGAGTGCTGGCGATTCGCCAGTTGTTCCTGCAACGACGATACCATCAGAGCCGTTTGCGATTAAATAATTAATCAGTGTCCGCGTTTGATTAAAATCGATACCGCCATTTTGATCGAATGGCGTCACCATTGCTGTTAATACCTGTCCAAAATTCATCATAACCACACCCTTTTTTAAAATTTTAAAAGGGGCTATTTCCTCATTATTGCCATAAAAAAACAACAACGAGGGGTCGCTGTTGCGTGGGAAACGAATCGTTCGTTTCTTAGCACAAGATAGCCCTCCATATAGTTGCCTATATGACAGTTCTGTATTTATTCAATACCAGAACCAACCCGGAGAATATGAGTTTCTCCCAAGTTTCGGCGAATTCCCCTTTCCACAGCGTCTTCGGACCTCATCATCCTCGGCGTGCATACTAATGGTTTTCGCACCTCTACCTCACTTCAATGGTTTGAAGTAAGAAAATATATAATTATCCTTAACATAACATATCAATCTTTAAAATTCAAGACATCGATGATTTATTTTAACTTGCACGAAATACATTGCAATGATTATAATTCTTTGTTAAGGTTAAAACACAATATATATTAACAAAAATTTATAATTGCACTATATCTAGTGTTCGCGTTCTAAGGTGACAAACCAGTCATAATAGGGAATCCGGTGAAAATCCGGAACTGTCCCCGCAACTGTAAGTGTGGACGAACAGGCTGACCACTGTATTGCAGGCTTTACGGCAGCAATATGGGAAGGGCCCCAGTAGATAGAAGCACGAGTCAGGAGACCTGCCTTAGTTCGGATGTTTTTCGACCCTCGGGGAAAGCGGTGGTAAAACGATAGGAACATACATATTTCTGTCGTTTTATGACCGTTCATCCTCAGGGTGAGCGGTTTTTTTATATGATTTTAAGGAGGCAATAAAATGACGACAGCAGTGAATGACGAATTGGCCCAATTAGCGGAGCACGTAACAGAAGGACTGAGCATCACCCGGGAAGCATTTATAGAAAACGTATCAAAAAAAACCAACACAGTCGGCAACGATCACATGATAAAACGGGCGCTGGAAAATATCGATGAAGCAAACCCGGACTGGACGTTCGTTGCCAGCCGACTGTATCTGCAAAACTTGTATAAGAAGGCTGCAGCGAATCGCGGGTTTGATAAAAATGAGAAATATGGCGACTTTTACGAGCTAATCTCGATGCTCACGGATAAAGGGATTTATTCAGACCATCTGCTGACGACATACAGCAAACAGGAGGTGGATTATTTTGCTGAACTAATCGAGCCAAAGCGGGATTTATTGTTTAATTATCTTGGCATTTACACGATGGCAACACGTTATTTGGCCGCTGACCATGATAACAATACATTTGAGTTGCCCCAGGAGCGTTGGATGATTATAGCAATGCATCTTATGCAAAAGGAAGACAGGCAGTACCGCAGTCAGTATGTTGCTGAAGCATACTGGGCGCTCAGTAATTTATATATGACGGTGGCGACACCAACGCTCACCAATGCGGGTAAAACACACGGCCAGTTATCGAGCTGTTTTATCGATACGGTTGATGACAGCCTGCAGTCGATTTATGACAGCAATACGGATATTGCGAGGCTTTCAAAAAATGGCGGCGGGATTGGTGTTTACATGGGCAAAATACGCAGCCGCGGCAGTTCGATTAAGGGATTTAAAGGCATGTCCAGTGGTGTCGTCCCGTGGATTAAGCAGCTGAATAACACGGCAGTCAGTGTTGATCAACTTGGAACGCGCAAAGGTGCGATCGCTGTCTATTTGGATATATGGCATGCCGATATCGAGGCGTTTCTCGATTTGAAGCTGAATAATGGTGATGAACGGCTGCGGGCGCACGATATCTTCACAGGTGTCTCGGTTCCTGATTATTTCATGGAACAGGTCGAAAAGCGCGGCGACTGGTATTTGTTTGATCCGCATGAAGTGCGTGAGGTAATGGGCTATTCGCTTGAGGATTTTTACGATGAAACAAGCGGTGACGGGTCCTGGCGGGAGCGCTACTTGGAATGCGTCGAATCGGATAAGTTGTCCAAACGAGCTGTACCGGCGATTGACTTAATGAAGCGCATTATGAAATCGCAACTGGAGGCGGGCACACCATTTATGTTTTACCGGGATGAAGTAAACCGGCAGAACACTAACCCGCACGAAGGCATGATTTATTGTTCTAATCTGTGCACCGAAATCACGCAGAACCAGTCACCGACAGAATTTTTGGAAGAGATGACTGAAGCTGATGGCACACTTGTTAAAAAGTATAAGCCCGGTGACTATGTTGTCTGCAACTTGAGTTCCATCAATCTTGGGCGGGCTGTGCCGGAACAAGTTTTGGAACGTTTAATCAACATTCAAGTCCGCATGCTCGATAATGTGATTGATATTAACACATTGCCGCTGAAGCAAACCCAATTAACGAATCAAAAGTACCGTGCCATTGGTTTGGGAACATTCGGCTGGCACCATCTGCTGGCAAAAGAAAATATCGCCTGGGAGTCTGAGGCAGCAGTCGACTTTGCAGATGAACTGTATGAAAAAATTGCTTATTTAACGATAAAAGCGAGTATGGAACTAAGTGTGGAAAAAGGCAGTTATCCGGCATTTTCAGGCAGTAAATGGCAGAAGGGCCGGTATTTCACTGATAAAGGCTATACCGATGCGAACTGGAGCGCGCTGCAGCGTGAGGTTACGGAAAACGGCATCCGCAACGGTTACTTGATGGCTGTTGCGCCAAACTCATCAACATCGATGATCGCCGGCTCGACCGCGAGTATCGATCCGGTATTTAAACCGTTTTATTTTGAAGAAAAAAAGGATTTTAAGATTGCTGTGACAGCCCCCGAGCTCGACCATAACACTTATGAGGTCTACCGGCGCTCGGCATATATACTCGATCAGCGTTGGTCGGTCAGACAGAATGCAGCCCGGCAAAAACATATCGACCAGAGCATTTCGTTCAATTTTTATGTGCCGAATACGATTAAAGCTTCCGTCCTTCTTGAATTGCATCTCCAGGCTTGGAAAGAGGGTCTCAAAACAACGTATTATGTCCGGTCAACAGCTAACGATGTCGAAGAATGTGAGTGGTGTGAAAGTTGAGATGTTTGATTGCTTATTTATCGTACAGTGGCAATACAAAGGAAGCGGCTGAGTCAGTGGCCGATTATCTGGCTGCAGACGGCTCTGAAGTATATATGCACCGGATCGGCATAGACGCTCCGGTTGATGTGTCCCGATACGATTTAATTTTTATCGGAACGTTTACATGGGACCGGGGTGCGACACCGGATGAAGTAAAGGATTTTGTGCTGGAAGTCGGTTATAAACCATCGAATGTTGCGGTTTTTGGCACCGGTGACACGCAATTCGGCGGTGAGGCGCTTTATTGCAAGGCAGCCGAAAAACTCGCTCACTTTTATAAAAGCCGCTGGCCGTGTTTGAAAATTGAACAGTCACCGCGCGGGTCTCAGGAACAATTGATACAAGAATGGCTGGAAGGAGTGCTTTATGATGTCAGAAGTTTTGCTTGATCGAGCCAAAACACTTGAACCGATGAATCCCAATAAATCGACAGCCCTTTTCGGCGGAAAGTCGAGCGGTATCCTGAATTGGAATGACATCGCTTATCCGCACTGGTATAAAATGTATAAACGGCTGCTCGGTAATTACTGGCAGGCCGATGAGATTAATATGAATGACGATTTGCGGCAATTTTCTTCTCTGACTGATGAGGAGCAGGATGCTTATTTGAAAATCATCGGTCTCCTGTCAACATTGGATGCACCACAAACACGGACGGCGCTGCTTTTGTCGTTATATGCGACCGACCCATCCGTCCAATCGATTATGGCAGTTATCGCGCAACAGGAAGCGGTGCACAATGAAAGCTATTCGTATGTTTTGTCATCCGTTGTCTCGCTTGATGAGCAGAACGCATCGTTTCAACTTGGGCGTACAGATCCGGTGTTGCTGAAACGAAACGAGACGATCATGCAGCAATACAATGCGTTTGTTGAGAAGCCGACAATCGAAAATGTATTGAAGACGTGTGTCTATACTGCGCTATTGGAAGGGATGTTTTTCTATTCGGGGTTCGCGTTTTTCTATCATCTTGCACGGCAAAATAAGATGGTCGGCACATCGACCATGATCAGTTATATTAACCGGGACGAACTCGAACACGGACGGTTTATTGCTGAATTATTCCGGGCAGTATTGCATGAAAACCCGGAACAGAATACGTCGGATTTTTCTGAGTGGGTTTACGCCAGTTTTCGTGAATCGGTCGAGTTGGAAATCGAATGGTCCCGCTACGTCCTCGCTGAAATTGACGGAATTGACCTTGATGAAATGGCCGGTTACGTCAAATATCGTGCCAATAAAATGCTGCGGATGATGGGCCTGAGTGAGATTTATCCAGCTCATACAGAAAATCCGATGAAATGGATTCGGGCATATGCGGATAATTTTGACAGCACCAAGACGGACTTTTTTGAACAAAAATCAAGGCAATATACAAAAACGAGCGATCTGAACGGATTTGATGATTTATGATCTAAGATTCCGAACTTCGACATGTTTTCCCCGAAGTTCACAATGAATATCCCGAAGTTTTGTATAAGTTCCCCGAAGTTTACAGCAAAAATCCCGAAGTTCACATATTAGACCCGATAATATTAGCCGGGGCGCAACTTGAGCGCACCGGCTAAATTAAAACATTTCATTCAACTTTACAACCTCACCGGTTACTGCATTCACGCCATAATCGCAGTCCAGTTTACCGCACATAATATACTTGCCGCGCTTGCTGTCATAGACATACACCGGCTCAACCTTCAAATAGCCGAGCAGCTTATTAAACGCATCTTCATGCGCCACAACGGCCTCCTCAGCTTCTCCAAAATGACTGAACGCTTCAAACAGCCTGTCCTGATCAAAATAATTTACCGCGGTCAGTGTATCCCGCTCAATGAGCAGCTTTATTTTTATATCAAGCGCATTTTTCCACTCGTCCTGAGCGGGTTTAATTTCCGCCGCAATATAACCGTCCTTCAGGTAAAGTCCGGTAAGTCTCCGCTTGCCGTTCTCGTTCGGATAAACGAGCCGCATAAAGCGCAAAACCTCATCTTCACTCGCTGTCACTTCATCTTCAGTCAATGAAAGCGTGTCCGGATGCGGTTGATTTGCACGCACCGTTTCAAACGTAACTTCGGGAGAAAAGTCGATTTCCTTTTGTTCAAACCTGCCCTCGAGTGGTGCTTCCCATGCCAACACTTTATCCCTCGCAATAAAAGAACTGCGGCCATCACCAAGCGTCATTGGAATCGTCCGAGCTGCATCATTTGTCAAAAAAACTTCCTCCATGCCGTATATTGGCTTCCACTTTTTCGCTTCCTGATCGGGAAACGTGAGCAGGTGGCACTGCTTCTTTGCAACGGGTTCATATTTATCTGGTGTCAGGGCAAATGGCTCCCATTCAATCTGTGCTTCATTCGGGAATTCACCGTCAATCGAAAATAGTGTCAGCACACCATCATCATTGAATTCAACGTTTATGAAGCCACTTGGCGACACCGGAATATTGTCGACTGCAGCCCGGAACGCCATTTTATAATCTTGTTCCTCGGCAATCAGAAACTGCCGGCCAAACGTCAGACCGGTGATATCTTCAATCCAGTCAATAACATCTTCCTTGGTGGCTGCATTCGGATAAAGCGTATGGTCAGCACTGTTAGCACCGTTCACAAAAACAATCCGTCTTATGGCGCTGGTATGGAAATTAATGTCCACAACAGCGGTACCTGCTGGATTATAGCCATTTTCAGCCTCCTCGCTATCATCGGAAAACCATTCCATACTTACGAGATATATCGTTTCGTTAAAATGGTTTTTTTCCCGAAAAAAATGATGTCGTTCGAGTTTGTGGTTGGTTAAGCCCAACTTTTCTTGAACCGTATCAAAAACATTCTGTAATTCTTCGGACATGTTTGACTCCCCCTTTCAACTTTATATCAACTATAACATTCTCATTCTATTACAAAAAAAGCTGCCCGGGGGACAGCTTTTTGCTAGTTATTAAAATAATTTAATACGCCTTCAGCAATGCCATCAGCCACATTCTGACGGTGTTCAGATGTCTGAATTACTGAAAGGTCATAGGGGTTGGTGATAAACCCAAGTTCTGCCAGTACCGCCAAATCGCTGTTGTTGCGCAGTACATGATAGCCATTTTGCATAAGGCCGCGGCTGTTAAGCGCCATGTTTCCTTTAAGGCCGGATTGGATGCTTGCGGCCAGCTCGCGATCGTCCCCGTTCGTATGATAATAAGTGCTGAATCCATTCACACCTTCAAGCGGGTACGCATTATAATGCAAGCTAATAAACGCATCTGTCGCGTATGAACGACTGATATCGACCCGTTTCGCAAGTGATACATATTTATCATCAGAACGTGTCATTAAAACAGTTGCCCCTGCGTCGCGCAATTTTTGGGCCACGGTTTCAGCTGTTTTTAGCGTGAAGTTCTTTTCAAGCGTGCCGCCGAGGCCGATTGCTCCAGGGTCGTTCCCTCCGTGCCCGGGGTCAAGAATGATGTTATAACCGTTCAACGTGCCTGATGCTGTGCTGGCGGGTTCAGGCGATTGTGAACTGCTTTCACTCCCGGCTTGTGATGTGGTTGTTACTGCTTCACCGCCCCCGGACTGATAAAGGTAATGCGCAGCCACCCACACAACTTGTCCGTCATAGTACGTTTGGGCCCAGCCGTGTTCTTTCTGGAATACAACGACCTGATCACCGCTGTTCAGCTGACCGACGACTGCTGCGCTGTTAGATGGTGCGGTTCTGACATTCAATCCATCAGTACCCACCTGATATGTATCGCCATCATTTGCCATTACAGTCGGAGTAAAGATGGTAAAAAACAGTATAAATCCAATTGCTGTTATAAACGTGCGCATTGTCCCCATCAAACCTCTCCTTTTTACACTATCATTATAGTTTGCATTCTTTCCCTCAAAATTATTTTTAAACGTCAAATATAAAAAATGATTCAAAAGTTTTAGAAAAAAGAAGGAATTTTTAAAGGTATCTAGAAAAATTAGGTAATCGCTGTAAAATTATAGGCTGTGAAGTGCTTATTTTGCTAAATATCTTAACATATAAACTCAGAGATTAATAGATGCAAGCTAAACAAAGAAGCAATTATTCGAGGTGACAGGCAAAATGGCAACTAAACATGAGAATGCACAAAGACGTGACAGGAACAGAGACCGCGGCTGGATAGCGGATTTGCTTCTGTTCTTCCCGGAATTAATTGTTGGGTTATTTAAATCGCTTATAAGAGGAATATCCGCTCTTTTCAAGTATTGGTCATGAAGGAGCTGGCATAGAATAATATTGAAAGGGAAGGGGGAATTGCTTCAACACATTAGAATATTTATAGCTGCTGCTGCTTCTGTTTCTGGCAAAATATATCCGGTTGGCCGGAGCGGGGAGGAAACCTTATGCGTCTATTAATAAGCCGTTTGTTTCCAAAATGGGATATTGTGCATGCTTCACAGAATATCGAGGATTTTTATAAAGCAAAAACAAGGCTTTATGAAAAGGGGATTGCTTACAAAGTCAGCACACTGACAACTGATAACGGAACAAACCGGAAAAATGGAACTGTTACCACCTACCATATTAAAGTTAAGGAGCAGGACGTGCGACGCAG
Organism: Lentibacillus persicus; assembly: GCF_900112705.1. GTDB lineage: Bacteria > Bacillota > Bacilli > Bacillales > Amphibacillaceae > Lentibacillus > Lentibacillus persicus. Next base: position 41,743 of record NZ_FOMR01000003.1, on the reverse strand, counting down.
CTATGATGTTATTCACCAGCGACTTGCCTGACAAATTATGACTAACTCATCCTATATAAAAACAGCCTTAACTTTTAACAGCTATACAAGGCATAGAGAAAGGAAGTGATTGGCTGTTAATCGCAGAAAAGCTATCACAGCACTAATTGGATTCGTTTTATTAACGATTGTTGTTACGTTAGTGGTAGATACAAGCGAGACCGCTTCAAAGAATAGAGATATCATCACACACGATTATACATTTACCGGTGAGAGTGAGCATTGGTCGGCTGTTCTGGAAGTTGAAGGCGAGGAAGTCTTTTATGAGGAAGAAGAAGTTTTAAAACATGAGGAGAAGGCAGATTCTAAATTTATGCTGGGTTATAAAGGGCCGCTGGAGGAATTCGCATCCACAAGCGAATTACGCTATGCGTATAAAACCCCAACCAGCGCATCTGAAACGAGCAGACAATATGATGTACCGCCTAAAGAAAAAACCTTTACCACCAGAAGCAACAGCCTTGTGGACGAAGATGCTGTCATTGAGGTCACTGTAGAATGGGATGACATGACAGAAAAATTCACACTGTCATCTGAAAATAATGCCAAATGATGTTTTTATTAAGCCGTAACGGGGCACTGTAATAATGTCATTGCTTGTAGGCGTCAATCGTATCATTTATACTGACTAGTGAGCTAAAACCAATCTACTCTTCAACACAAAAGGCGGTGTCATAATGCAAAAAGCGCTGGTTACCTTCGTGGTATTGGCGATTGCCATGGTGATTTTCTTTGTCGTTATCGAATACACGGGAGCTGATCCGGACGATGCGGCAATCGGAACTGAACAGAAGGTTGAAACTTCAGAAAAAACGGCTGTTTCATTTCACCCTGATGGTGAAGTGGAACAGCTTTCTGCTTCCGACACACGCCGTATTAATGAACAAAAAGGACTGGAAGCTGCCTATCAGGAAGAATATAACAAAGGTTCTCATTCATTGGATAATCCGTTTGTGAAACTGGATCCCTATGGCACAGCGCCGCTGACAGCACTTGTTATGTTCGAAACGGACGCGCCTGCAAGGACCACCGTTACAGTTGAAGGAAAAGACAAGCAGGCTGATATTCAGCGTACATATGATAACGATCAGACAACACATACCATTCCCGTGCTGGGACTCTATCCAGGCTATGAAAATACAGTCACCATTGAAACGACTACAGAATCCGGTGAGACATCCAAACACACATTTACGATTGAAACTGAACCGCTTCCGGATGATTTTTTAACGAATGAAACACCTGTATCCCATCCTGAAAATATGGAAGAAGGTCTGACTTTCGTGATACCAAGCACCCGTTACGCGTACGGTGTCGACCATAATGCCGACGTCCGCTGGTATTCGACACTTTGGAATTCACACGTCTTCAAACGGCTTGATAATGGTCATATCCTTTATGCGACTAAAGAAAAAGGTCAGGACCAATACAATGAAATGCTTGAAATGGATATGCTTGGTAAAGTCTACGAATCTTATTTAATTCAGCTGGAAGATTATCCGGATACTAATGTCGTACACCATGGCATGATTGAGTTGCCGAACGGGAATTTCCTTGCCACCGTGCACGACACGAGTTCGCCTTATATTGAAGATGAGATGATTGAGATCGACCGGGAGACAGGTGAAACGGTGCGGGATTTTAGTTTCCGTGACTTGTTCCCTGAAGACTTTTACGAGGATTACGGCAATGTATTTTCCGATGATGGTGACTGGTTCCATCAAAATGCTGTCTGGTATGTGGAAAAGGATGACTCCATTCTCGTTTCCAGCCGGCATCAGGATTTAATTATGAAACTCTCATATCCAGAAGGGGAGATCAACTGGATACTGGCCGACCATGAAAAATGGCCTGATGCGTATGATGAGTATTTGCTAGAGCCCAAGAGTGAGGATTTTAAATTTCCGGCAGGACCGCATGCCCCAATGACAATGCCTGATTTTGACAATAACCAGGCAACCAATGATTATTTGCTGTTTGATAACAATGTTGTCATCACGCGCGGCAAAGACCCGCTCAGCGGTGATTTCAGCCAAGCCGTACAGTATCGGATAAACCCTGACGAAATGACGGTTGAGCAGATTTGGCAATTTGGCAAGCAGCGCGGTGAAGATTTTTATTCACGAATTGTTGGGGATGCCGACTATCTTAATCGGACAGGCAATCGTTTGGTAACGTCAGGCTACATTGACGCTGATGAAGGCATGAACAGCCGGATTGTTGAAGTAACTAATAGTCAGCCAGCAGACGTTGTGTTTGAACTGGTCGTCTCAGGTTTTGAAAAAGAAAGCCACAGGCAAGCATACCGCGCCGAACGCATGCCGCTTTATCCTGAACAGGACTGGAATGTGGGAATAACCAATTGATAAAAAAGTGGAACGGCTATGAGAGCCGCTCCACTTTTTTTTAAGCCCTGATCCACTTCCAAATCTCGCCAGGAGTGGCGTTTTTGCCATACATCAGAATGCCGGTCTTGAATATCTTTCCGGCAAGTTTCATGAATACCCAGATACTTACCGCCAAAATGGCAAGTGCGATAAGAATTTCCATCCATGGCCACGATTCCATCACTACAAGCCGCATTAACAACACACCAGGCGTCGTGAACGGGATGTAGGTGCCAATTTGTGCCACTAATCCGCTTGGATCACTGAGGACCGGACCGATAAAAATAAACGGAATGAATGGCAACATCATCACCATGCCCTGAAAGTTGCCCGCTGATGACATATCTGCCATGGTTGCCCCAACACCGACAAACAATGCGGCGAACAAGAAGTAACCAAGTATAGCTATCGCCACCATCAAAATTAACTCGGGGACGAGCAGGTACTCCAGAATAGCGACATCATCCAGCTGCCATAGACTGATTGGAATCGCAAACACGAGAAACACAGCGGCCTGGATCATGCCGAGAACAAAATAACCAAAGATCTTCCCCTGCATTAATTCCCCGGGGGTAACGGAGGATAAAATAATTTCAGCAATCTTGTCTTTCTTCTCGCTCGATGCGCTTTGAAAAATATACATCCCTGAGACGACAATTGAAAACAAAATAATGCCGGCGAAAGCACCTGGTATCACACGTTCAAATGGATCTTCCCCGAGAAATCCGCTGCTTTCTGTTTGTGTCCCTTCCCCTTCTGCGGTCAGTTGTTCCGACGTTGTCTCCTCGAATTGAATTGTCATCGAAACAGCTGCCAACTCTTCATCCGATAATCCGAGCTGCTGCATCTGCAATGTTTTTACCGGATTGGATAGAATCTGGACCTGATTCATAAAACCGGGACCGATTTCCTCGCCCGTATATACCGGCACGATTCCTTCCTCCAGTGCGCGGTCATCGAGAAAAATATAGGCAGCGTTCTCACTCGATGCAAGCTCAGCTTCCACATTTGCTTCATTCATGTCCGTTTTCGCCATGTTCCAGTCCAAGTCACTCGCTCCGACTGTTTCCTCCAAGCCTTCAAACATGCCCAGCTGGTCATTGACATAAACCTGTGTGGTTTCACCGCCATCGTCAGAATCACCGAAAAGGCTGCCGAAAAACATAAATCCTAAAAACAAAACAGGTGTCAAAAACAACCCGATTAAAAATGATTTGTTTTTTAGATTGCGCTTAATTTCCCATTTGCCGACTTTCATTGCGTTACGCATCAAACACACCTTCCTTTTGGGCGATGTTGCCATCCGTTGCAATATCGATAAATATCTCATGCAGTGAAATGCGGTCAATTGACAATTCCTGAACTGACAGGCTGTCCGGCAAATTCTTTAACCATTTGACAGCTTCGACATCTTTAGACAAGTAAAGGACAAACGTATCGTCATCCTGTTGGACCCGCTCAACATTTGGCAATCCTTCCAGCTGATGCATATTGTTTCTGCCATGGATCGTACACTTGAAATTCGCATATTTCTCTTTCACGTCATCCATATCACCATAAATAACGCGTTCGCCATTGTGCATCATGAAAAGCCGGTCACACATTTCCTCTACTAAATTCATTTGGTGCGAGGATAATAGAATCGCAGTGCCGTTTTCTGCGAGACTGCGTATTTCATTTTTAAATAACTCCTGACTAACCGGGTCGAGTCCTGAAAAAGGTTCATCAAGGATTAAGAGCTCGGGTTCGTGAATAATCGAGGAGATAAATTGCACTTTCTGACCCATCCCTTTGGACAGCTCTTCCACGTCACTGTTTTCGTGTCCTTCAAGATCAAATTTTTTCAAATAGCTGCGTGCCCGTTCTTTGGCTTTTTTCAACGGATAATCCTTCAGTTCAGCTAAATAAAGCAGAATGTCCATTACCTTTACGTTTTTATACAGACCGCGTTCTTCCGGCAGGTAGCCGATTTTATGCCGGGGGATTTCCCCATGCCCGCTGAAGGAAATGGTGCCTTCATCGGGATACATAATGCCCATAATGTTTCGGATGGTCGTTGACTTACCTGCACCATTCGGGCCTAAGACCGCCATGATTTCTCCTTTTCGTACGTCGAAGGAAACATCACGGACGGCTTGTTTGTCCTTGAAAGATTTTTTTAAATTACTTACGGAAAGTACTGTTTCCATTGGTTCTCCCCTTTCTATTGTGAGCGGACAAGATCATTCCGGGTTAAGAATTCGCCATCAAACGTAATAGGAATGCCTGTGCCGTCTTTTTCTGCATGAATATGCAAGTGTGGTTCGGATGAATTGCCGGAGTTGCCGACAACACCAATTGGCTCACCTTCTTGAATAACAGTGTTCTCATTGACTTCCACACTCCCCTCTTGCATATGGGCCATATAGATGACAGCTTCTGAGCCGTCACAGACAATGCCGGTGTAGTTTCCGAATGGTTCTTCAGAGTCCATTTCCGGCGGTCGCATGTCCGGCTGGCCGTCACTCGCTTCCACAACCTTACCGGAACAAGGGGCATAAAGCGTATGGCGGTAAATTTCATAATCGTTAAGAATGCTGGAAAAAAGTGTGTTCGCTCTGAAACCATAAGTGTTTAAAGCAACAATGTCAATGGCGTACTGTTGTGGTTCATAACTGTTATGGTAATTGAGCTGGGTAGAGCTTCCGCCATGTCCGACATAATAAGTGCCATTTTGGAGAGGAAAGGACAGATCAATTGCTTCTCCCTCAAGCGAATAGCCACTGAAAATCGTGATATTATACAGCCCGAAAATAATGAGTAGCACACTATAAACGGCGCGTGTAAATTTTTGAGAGCCCTTGAGTGGGGTGCGAAAAGGCAGCGACCGTACTTTTCGCCAGGAAAAATAAACTGACACAATCAAAAGCATCAGCCATATGTATTTAACATAATACCCCGTCCAGTCCCATCGCCCGGAAAGAAACAGCCAGAGAAAAAATATAATTGTGAATGATAGTTGAATAAACCAATCAAGACGATTATCCGATTTTGCGCGCCATAAATCATAGATAAAAACAGCTGGCAGTGCAATTTGAATGATAATTAACTGGATAACAGCAAATCCCACCGGTCCCCCTCCTCAGTCATTTCCTATTTTTACTGCCTTGTTTAATAGTACGCAGAAAGCAATAATAAGTTTCAATAAAGTATATATTACTTTCAATGTCATTAGAAGATGGAAATATTATAGAAAAAGTGTAAAATGGGGAAAGCAGAATTTAATGGTTCAACTGAAAATAATGCCGGCTCTGAATTGGATAAATTGAGTTGGTGTCAAACCTAATAGGAAGGTGAAGACGTTGGGATGGATCATAACAATCCTTACAATTACAGCATTAATAATATCGATTTATTTATTGGATAGGAAGCCAAATGTCAGCCTGGCAATCGCGATCATTACCCCGTTCGCTTTACTGATCGTGCTTGGGGACTTCGGCGGTGAGGTCATATTCACATTCTTTGCAGCAATCTTTGTTGTTATAATGAATATCCTCAGCCGGAGCAAAATTGAAGAATGACAGCAACTAAGTATGGCGGAACTTGAGCAGTCACATTTCCGCCATAAATTTATGGCATATTTGTGAAATAGTGAACATTTATATTCTTTTAATGCTTGTTGCATGTTATGATGAAATCGTAATAAAGATATATCTTTAATATTAATTGTGAAATACTGAACATAATATAAAATAAGTAAAGGAGAGGGATTCACATGTTCCTGGATTTTCTTCGCAATAATAAAATTGTTGCTGGTGTTTTGGCCTTTTTAAGAGTTTATATTGGTTACCAATGGATGACTTCGGGATTTGGAAAAATAGCCGGTGGTGAGTTTGAGGCCGGGGGATTTATACAGGGCGCCATAGCGAGTGCTGGAGGTGAACATCCGGCTGTACAAGGCTGGTGGGCCGCGTTTCTTGAAACATTTGCACTGCCGAATGCAGAGCTGTTCAGTTTTCTCGTCATGTGGGGCGAATTTCTCGTAGGTGCAGCACTTATCCTTGGCATATTTACAAACTTCGCAGCTCTGATGGGTATCACAATGAACTTTGCATTCTTGTTCAGCGGCACTGTCAGCACAAACGCACAAATGGTGCTAATTACAGTATTCCTTTTGACAGCTGGTTACAACGCAGGCCGTTATGGTCTCGACCGCTGGGTAATTCCATTTTTGAGAAACCACAATCCGCGTCAGAAGCGCAGAGAACGTGAAGCTGCTGCTGCATAGTCTATAAAAAAGCTGATCTTCCAATTGGAAGGTCAGCTTTTTTCGTTTGAGGGCCATTAACCTGCAACATAACTGGCAAGAACACTCTGCACCTTATAAATATTCAACTGTTTATTAAATGTTTTCTGGATAGGTGTTGCACTTCCGGAAATCCAGATTAACAGTTCAGCTTCAAGGTCGAACGTGCCGGCGGTTTCAACAGAAAAATGTGTAATGCTCTTATAAGGAATGGAATGATATTCAATTTTTTTGCCGGTAACACCCTGCTTATCCACCAGAATAAGCCGTTTGTTGGTAAATACCATCAGGTCTCTTATCAACCTATAAGCATGCTCCACATTCTCGCCCGATGATAATAGCTCCTCAAGCTCGTTCTCCGCATCATTTACATCGATTTCGGATGCATTGCCCATCATGCCATCGAAAATACCCATGGTATCACTCCTATTAATTGGTGTTTTTATTGTAACAAACCGCCCTGTCCATGTATAAACTTTATAGGTTTGTACAGACTAATTTTGACAGAATTATCCATCAATGAATGGAAAGGAGCACGATACATATGAAAAAATGGATGCTTGTTTTTGGACTGGCGTTTTCGCTGTTAATTGCGGGCTGTGGTAATACGGAAGACGAACAGGAAGAAGCTGAAATGCACAGAACTGACCTTGGCGTCAAAACAATCAGTAGTTTGCGTGAAGAGTCCCATAAATTGGACGTCACACTCTACGATCGTGATAAAGAAGAAGTCGGCACGGCGGTTATCAGACCTGTTTATACCGGCGTGAAGGTTACACTGGAGGCTTCCGGTTTACCGAGCGGCACCCACGGTTTCCACATTCATGAAAACGGTGTTTGTGAGGCGCCGGATTTCGAATCAGCCGGCGGTCATTTCAACCCGACAGACGCCAAGCATGGGTTCGATCATCCGGAAGGTCCGCATGCCGGTGATTTGCCGAATATAGAAGTGGACGAAGACGGAAATGTGTTTCATGACGCCCAAGCTGAGATGGTTACGTTGGAAAAAGGCGAGGAAAATTCATTGCTGAAGGAAGGCGGCACAGCCCTTGTGATTCATTCAGGAGCGGATGATTATGAGTCACAGCCTTCCGGGGACGCCGGTGAACGTATTGCGTGCGGCGTTATAAGTGAGTGAATCAGGATAAAGAACAAGATTGTTAAACTGTGAGGGAAGAAACGAGACGCCCGGGTGCCCCGCGAAGATAGGTTGATCTCCCTGGAATTCGCGTGGTCTCCCGTGTAGTTCGATTGGTCTCCCTGGAATTCGCGTAGTCCCCCGTGTAGTTCGATTGGTCTCTCTTGGAATTCGCGTGGTCTCCACGTAGTTCGGTTAGTCCTCTCTGGATTTCGCGTGGACCCCCGCGAAATTCGGTTAGTCCCTCCCAAGTCCCTCCAGAATTCGTGTGCTCCACTCAAATAAACAACGGCGTCAACACAAAAAAGTTGCGCCCTTGCCTCTGACCAAATAAAATATTTTATTCTTTTGCTTAATGCCCCCACTCCTCTTTTCGCTTCGATTATACAAGTGAAAGGAGGTGCTCAATATGGCCGTAGCCGAAAAAGTTAATTCGCGCTTGACATTGGTATTGGATGACGGCAATGACTTGATGACCGGCAAAGCAGTATACAAATCGAAAAGCTTCAATAATGTGAAACCGGAGGCGACCTCAGATCAGTTATACGCTATTGCAACAGCTGTTTCCGGGTTGCAGGAACGACCGCTTTACAATGTTGAACGCCAGGATGACTATGAGATTACACAAGAATAAGGTTTAACGACCTATTACGAGAGGAGGGATCAAGTTGAAAAAACTTGAGTTGAAATTTCTTAATGAAGACGAAAGGATAGTCACCTATTCATTGGAAAAGCCGATTGAGCCGGTTGACCCAGTCGCAGTCGGCGTTGCAATGGATGAAATCATTACGCAAAACGCATTCACATCGTCAGGCGGCGATCTCGTTTCCAAGAAAAGCGCCCGTATCGTAGACCGGACTGTTGAAAAAATAACACTGCCTGAAAGCTAAACGTTAAGACCAGTGGCCTCACCGCCCTGGTCTTTTTAAACTAACTCTCATTTGAAGGAGGTCCTGTCAATGGAAACTTGGGTATCATTCGTGACAGAAGTTGGTTTCCCCATCATGGTGACCTTTTATTTGCTCCACCGGATTGAAGGCAAACTAAACGACTTGATCGAATCGATCCATGCACTTCCGGGTAAAATGAAATAGCACGTTACAAAAACTTCGGCATATACCGAAGTTTTTCACATTTTACCTTAATTTTTGTATCGGCCGTTTAATATTTATATAAATCTCCCATCCTATTAATAGCCGACAGTTTAAAAATAATCGTCTCCATTGTACAATAATAGGATAAGAGTACGCAGAAAGTAGGGTAGTGTCATTTTGAAAACGATTCAGGATATTGATATACAGCATATGTTTCCGGATGCCGTGTATAAACGCGGCTTACAATATTATAATCGTAGCCTTGTTAACAACTTGATTTACGACCGTAATTATAATATATGGTCTGCTGTCGTAAAGGGGACGGAAGACTATTTTGTCGAGATCAATATGGCCGACGAAACAGAAGGTTCAATTGAGGTGTCGTGTGACTGTCCGGCATTTGACACGTTCGGCCCCTGCAAGCATATTGCAGCAGTCATGCTCGAACTGAAGAACAACAGCAGCAATAACCCTGCCACGCTTTCCAGGGATTATAACGTGACCGACTGGCTGATGAACTCAATCGCTTCTTTGGCTGAATATGAGCCTGCCGATGAAATCACATTTCAAAAAATCCCGCTTCAAATCAATTATTCCTGCAGATGGGAATATGAGAAAAATTTGCTGCTGGAATTGAAAGTCGGTGAAAGCCGTCCACTTATTGTGAAAAACGTAAAAGACTTTTTGGAAGATGTATTTACCGGCAATGAACATTATTTCACAAAAACCTTCACCTATAACCCGGACATCCATTATTTCAAGGAGCAGGATTTGGAAATACTGGAGAAACTTCATGCCATATTAAACAATGAAAAGGTTTATTTTGACCGGGCAATCTACAGATTCACTGACGCTCCCGACAGGTCAGTTATCATTCCGCCATTAACCGCTAAAGAACTGCTTGAAAAGCTTTCCGAACGTGATTTCACTGTTAAAGCAGCTGATGGAAACTATCAGGACATAACGGTGACAGAAGGTGAGCTGCCATTTCACTTCAGTCTGACAGAAACAGATGCAGGAGAGCTGGCGCTAAGGATGGTTGATGCCCAATCCATTACGTATTTTAAGCAATATGGATTGCTTTTTTCTGACGGAAGTTTTTATTTTCCTGAAGATGAGCAGCTCCCGATCATCGAGCACATTACGATGGCCGCATCCGCCAGCAGGCAGTTGCCCGTTCCAAATGAAAAAAAGGATGACTTTATCTCCCAGGTAGTCCCTTCACTGGAAAAAATAGGCAACGTAGACATTTCAGAACGTATAGCTAATGATATTATTCAGCTGCCGCTCACAGCCAAACTTTATCTTGAGCTGCAGGATAACCAGATCGCCGGCAAGCTGAGTTATCATTACGGGAATTATGAGATTGACCCGTTTAACGGCCGTGAGCAGGATGGTGACGGTATACTTATTCGCGATGTTAAAAAAGAACAGCAAATCATGAATCTGATCGAGCATGCGAATTTTCATTATAACGGCAGAGAGCTGTATATTGAAATCGATGAGGAGACACTGTATGAGTTCTTATTTAAAGTGATGCCGGTTCTCGATAAGTATCTGGAATTGTATATGACTGATGAGATACGACAATTTTTCATCGATCAGCAGCCATCCCCAAGCACGAGCGTTCAGCTGGAATCGTCGTCCAATCTCCTCGATATCGGTTTTAACATTGATGGTGTCAACGATGAAGAAATTAATCAGGTGTTGAGCGCAGTGATGGAAAAGAAGCGGTATTATCGATTGAATGATGGCGCGTTCTTGTCACTGGAAAGTGAAGCATTTGAGTCGATGCAACAGCTTTTCGATGATTTGGACATTAATCAGGGAGATCTTGAGAATGGGAATGTGCAAATGCCGGTTTACCGCGGGACGCAGGTTGATGAATTAATCGATATGCCCAAACAGTATGACCCGGCATTCCGACAGCTTCTAAGCCAACTGCAGTCACCTGAAGAGCAAGTCTATCCATTGCCTGATAACTTAAACGCCGACCTGCGAAACTATCAGCTGACAGGTTACCAATGGTTTAAGTCGCTGAGTCATTATCATCTCGGCGGTATTTTGGCGGATGATATGGGGCTTGGCAAGACATTGCAGAGTATTGCCTACATTCTTTCCGAGCCCAGTGACACGCCGCATCTCATTATTGCCCCATCTTCTGTGTTATACAATTGGAAAAATGAGTTTGCGAAATTTGCGCCGGATCTGCGGGTGACCATCATGGCGGGGACGCCTGCCGAACGAGCTGATATGATTGAAGAAAATAGCGATAAGGATGTCTGGATTACATCTTACGCAACATTGCGGCAGGATATTGAGCATTATCAGGATAAATCATTTCAAACGCTGATTCTTGATGAAGCCCAATACATTAAAAACTACGCGACCAAAACATCACGCGCCATCCGCCAATTGAAAGCTGGAAGACGCTTTGCGCTTAGCGGCACACCTATTGAAAATTCCATAAATGAGCTTTGGGCGATTTTCCAGGTGGTACTGCCCGGTTTGATGCCGAGTCAGCGCAAATTCAAACAATTGGAAAATGAAAAAATTGCCTCACTGACACGACCGTTTATTTTGCGGCGGGTAAAACAGGACGTGCTGAAAGAACTTCCGGAAAAGATCGAAACAGTACATGTTTCAGAGCTGACAAAGGACCAGAAAGACCTGTATATCGGCTACTGGCGTCAACTGCAGCAGGAAGCGGCCCAATCGATGAAAGAAAGAGGTTTTCAGCAGAACCGGATGAAAATACTGGCCGGGCTTACACGTCTGCGGCAAATCTGTTGTCACCCTTCAGTCTTTCTGGAAAATTATGAAGGTGAATCCGGTAAATTAAATCAATTGATGGATACTGTGAAAAATGCCGCGGCAAACGGCAAACGGATGCTGATTTTCTCCCAGTTTACGAGCATGCATGAAATTATTATCGGCAAACTGGATGAGTTAGGGATTGACTATTTCTATTTGCACGGGCAGACCGGTTCAGAAGAGCGGGTCAAAATGAGCGAACGGTTTAATAATGGCGAGAAAAGCGTTTTTCTTGTGTCGTTGAAAGCAGGCGGGACCGGATTAAATCTGACCGGGGCGGACACAGTCATTCTGTATGATTTATGGTGGAACCCTGCCGTTGAGGATCAGGCTACAGGGCGCGCTCACCGGTTTGGTCAGAAAAATGTTGTTCAGGTGATCCGGCTTATCACTGAAGGCACGATTGAAGAGAAAATATATGAGCTTCAGCAGAAAAAGCGGGAACTGATCGATGAAGTTATTCAGCCGGGAGAGGCTATGCTGTCAAGTCTCAGTGAAGAAGATGTGCGTGAATTATTAAACCTTTAATAGTTTACAGAAATATTAAAAAGTTTTACAATGGGATTAACGGCACACCAAAAGGGTGGTGAAGATGACCAAACTCGTCGAAGGACCTGTCAAATTCATACTATCCAATATCGCCGTTATCCTGGCAATCATGCTGCTGCCAATTTTCTTAGTTACCAATTCAGTATCGTTTTTCGACAGTATTATTAACTATCTATTTAACAACTGAACAAGACACGGAAAAGACCGGAGGCTGGACACCGGTCTTTTTGCTATTGATTCAGTTTAAACAATTTGCGCGGGCGTCCTTTGACGTAAGGCTTTTCTTCGCCGCTTGCTTTAATGACGTTGCCGGCAATGAGTTTTTTAATTGTACGCTCAGCACTGCGCTTAGTGACACCATAATGATTTGCAATATCATTGGACGAAAAAGGCTCATTGTTGCGCACTTCGATAAAATCGATGAAATTATAGGACAGCTCGTTGTTTAATTTCGCTTCATGAATAAGTGAACGATAGAGCTTAGATGGGTTGAAGTCTTTCCTTATGCCGAGCGGTCCGATTAGGTCACGCCGTTCATTGACAATGTAGCATGTGCCGTTGTCTTTTTCGGTGCTTGTATCGAGCGCAAGCCGGGCATTAAGCTCTGACTGTTCGGCTGACAGTCCGAGGCCAAAGCCGATATCAGCCGGGACCGAAAGTTCTTCATTCATCCTTTTTAATAATGGAAAGTCACGATAATGGCTGGTGATATGATCCAGCATTGTCCTTGTTCCGAATAAAACAAACTGGTTCTCGCTGTTTAAAAAGACAGAGGCTTGCGTTTTTTTCGCATAATCCCGTAAAATCTGCTGCAGCTTTTGCTGTAATTCGTGTATATAGGTTTCGCCATAAACTGAGCGAAGTCGATGAATGTTTTTTATGCTGGCATAGCCTGTTACAATCTGTGCACTTGTTGAATGGTTAATCGTGGCAATTGACTTAGCTTTTTCAATTGCTTTAAGCAGGTTCCGTTTAGGGATTTTCATGCATGCAACCGGAATATTTCGGTTATTGAGAATGTCCGCAACTTCCTCGAGCGTCGTCAAAACCAAACGGATGTCTCCCGCTTCGTAGAGTTTCTGGTGATGATCGGCTATATGCTCGGTTCCTTCAGCTTTAAACTCTCCATAGCTGTACGTATAAATATGATTGTACTGCGTGCTGATTTCATGCAGAACTTCACTGACTTGCCTGCTGTCCGGCACGTCAAGCGAAAGCCGGTCAATCTCCTGTCCCTTTTTGCTGACATGATAAAGCGATGTGAGAATCATGTATTCATCAATAGGCACCTGTACGGCAGGGAGCCGCTTTTTTTCCAAAAGATCTTTAGCATGTAAATATGGCAATGCGCCCGCAAATAAATAAATATCACACATCACAGCTTTTTCGACTTGATTCGCAGTTTCTTCTGCGGTCGAACAGGCAAACAGAAATATTTCCGTTTCCGGGATTTCTCCGTCTAATGCACCGATTTGGTGGATTGTATCTTCTCTGCCGAACACAGCAATTTTAACGTTCACATTCATTCCTCCTTCACCCAAATGTCTTTCCAAGTCGAGCCCCTTTTTGACAGATGACAAAAATCGTTAAAGTTATAATACGGAATTTTCTAAATATTGTCAAGAAGTAATTTGCATAATCATTCAGTATAGTAAATTATTATACTCTGGTATATTTCTCATAAGATAACAGACTATCAAGCTGTAAGAACTTGACAACCAACATGAAAACGGTTTAAATTTAAATAAGTGTTATATTCAAAAAAATAAAGGGGGAAGTGTCATGAGAAGTCTAAAACTCGCAGGCTTGTTACTTATCGTCATGCTGTTTGCTCTTGCAGGCTGTGGCAGTGCACAGAATGAAGGCGGTGGTAGTGATGACAGCGGAAACAGTGATAATGGCGGCGGAGATGACGCCTCATCGTCTGAAGAAGTTCGTGTGACGCTTGGAACGGGAGGAACAAGCGGAACGTATTACCCGCTGGGTGTCGCGATGACCGAGCAGATTTTCTCAAATGCAGAAGGGGTTTCACAATCAAGGGCTGTTTCGACCGGAGCATCAGTAACCAATGCGCAGGAGCTGGCTGAAGGTAAATATGATGCTGTTTTAATACAAAACGATATTGCATACTACGCAGTGAACGGTGAGACGCTCGAAGATTTTGAAGGCAATACGGTCGATAATATGGCAGGCATGACTTCGCTTTATCCTGAAGATATTCAAGTTGTCACAACGGCTGACAGCGAGATTGGATCACTTGAAGATTTGGAAGGCAAAACTGTTGCTGTCGGGGACCAGGGCAGCGGTACCGAGGCAAATGCCAATCAAGTACTGGGAGCAGCGGGGCTTACGTATGATGATCTGACAGCTGAGTATATGGGCTTTGGCGATGCATCACAGGGCTTGCAAAATGGTACGCTTGATGCAGCGTTTATCGTTGGTGGTGCGCCAACAAGCGCTATTCAGGAATTGGGAGCAAGTAAAGATGTTAAAGTCCTTTCACTCTCTGATGAGGTCATAAGCAATCTGACTTCGGAATACTCGTACTACACAGAAAAGACAATTTCTGCTGACACATATGCCGATTACGGCCAGGAAGAAGAGATTAACACAGTGGCCGTTATGGCAATCCTTGTCGTGGACTCCGAACTTCCGGAAGACACGGTTTATAATATGACAAAATCCATGTTCGAAAATAAAGACGCGCTGGAGGCCGCACATGATCGTGGGTCAGATATAACGTTGGAAGGTGCGACAGATGGCATGTCCATTGATCTTCATCCTGGTGCAGCCAAATATTATGAAGAAGAAGGTATCTCGGTCGAGTAATGACGGCTTCTTCAGGGAAACGGCAAAGCCTGTATAAACGCAGGCTTGCCGTGTTACTTATCAGTTTCATTATTTTTGCCGGCATTTATTTGTTTACGAACGATGTGTATGTCATGTACGCAATGGCAGATAATGGCGATGTATTAATCGCTGAGCGGATAAATGCCGATACAACTTTTTCTTCACGCTATCTTCATTCAGTGGCCAAGTGTCCGATTATTGAAAAATATGAAGTGAACAAAGCGTATGAGATGGTGTTGATGGAGAGCTGGAATTGCAGCTTTGGGGCAGGCATTGAAACAAATCCTCCTCCGGGGGCGACTGATCGCATGGAGGACGGCTATTACGTAATCGATGATATTGAGAAGACATTCCAGGAGATACTGTTTCACCCTGTAAGTATTGCCGAACAAAAATTGACAATTGATGGCCGTACATGGAATATCTCACAAAAACCATTTGAAGGAAGGACATTTTCGCTAGTGATTGAACAAGAAAATTGGTTTTCTTTTTTATCCCGCATGTAACTGGCAGTAACCTTTCAAAGAACGGAAAGGCACTGCCAGTAAATGTCCGATTCATTTTATAGGAAAACTATCATGATAATATCCTGTTGACGCGGTCGGCAAAGGATATTCAGGAACAATTGGCCGGTGGGCTTGGGCGGTCTGCTGTCTGTTGGGTGCCTGAACAACAGAAGGGGGGTTCTTTATGGCGGACTCAAATTTAGATAAAACAGTCAGTCAGGAAGAAATGAACAAACAGCTGGAAGAGCTCGAAGGCAGTGACAGAACACTCTATGGCAAAATGGCACTCATTGTACTGATTGTGGCTGTGGCGTTTTCATTGTTTCATCTGTACTCAGCCGGAATTGACATGTTGCCGAATCGCCAACTGACTGCCGTACATCTGGCTTTTGCATTAACCCTCATATTTTTGGTCTTTCCATATAAAAAGAACCTCGGACAAACGAAAATACCCTGGTATGATATCGTGCTTGCACTTCTGGGGGCCTCGACCGGTGTTTATATTATAATGATTTCTGATGTTCTTGTTGGTAAGGTCGGCAACCCTAATGCACTCGATACGACGATGTCCTTTATTGCCTTACTGCTTGTCCTGGAGGCTACACGGCGCGTTGTCGGGAAACCGCTTGTCATTTTGGCAACGGTGTTTATGCTTTATGCGTGGCTTGGAGATACATATTTGCCTGATTTTCTCGGAGCGCGGGCTATTTTGCCTGACACGCTGAATCACTTTGGCTTTACATGGAGCGAAATCGCTGAGTTTATGTATCTGTCCAACGAAGGTATCTTTGGGACGCCATTAACTGTGTCAGCACAATATGTATTTA
Organism: Lentibacillus persicus; assembly: GCF_900112705.1. GTDB lineage: Bacteria > Bacillota > Bacilli > Bacillales > Amphibacillaceae > Lentibacillus > Lentibacillus persicus. The sequence continues at coordinate 25,254 of NZ_FOMR01000003.1, read as the reverse complement.
TTTTTATTTTATTTGGTGCGTTTTTGGAAGTGACCGGAGCCGGGAAAATGTTTATCGATCTCGCAATGTCGCTTGTCGGCTCCTTTAAAGGCGGACCTGCCAAAGCTTCGGTTATTTCATCCGGCATGATGGGATCAATCTCCGGCAGTTCAGTGGCCAATGCAGTCACAACCGGGACGTTTACAATTCCGTTAATGAAGAAGACTGGATTTAAACCAAAGGTGGCCGGTGGTATAGAGGTAGCAGCATCGTCCAGTGGCCAGCTTTTGCCGCCGGTGATGGGGGCGGCCGCTTTTATTATGGCTGATTTCACCGGTATATCATATTTGGAAATTGTTAAATCGGCTGCTATTCCGGCACTGCTTAGTTATACAGCTATTATATTCATGGTTCATCTGGAAGCAAGCAAGAATAATTTGGTCGGTATTCCGCGTACGGAGCTCGTATCGCCATGGAAAATTCTGGCCGGCCGAGGTTATTTGCTGCTGCCGATCGTAGCCATTGTTGTGCTGCTTATTATGCGTCTGACGCCGATCTTGGCTTCGTTCATGGCGATTATCGGAACAATTACGATTGCGTTGTTTTCTTATCGTATGCAGCAGCGCCTTGGAGCCGGCTTTCTGGTTGCGCTTCTGTTTACCGGTGCAGCCTATGCAGCACATTTGCTCTTCGGACTTAATCAGTACGTGACATTTGTTTCCATCGGTGCATTAATGTTTGCGCTCATCTGGTATGCGCTGGGTAAAAAAGCTGAAGGCGAGAAACAGGATAAATTTGGCTGGAAAGAGTTTTTTACGGCACTTGAGATTGGTGCCAAAAATGCACTAAGCGTTGTAGCAGCATGTGCGGCTGCCGGTATACTGACGGGTGTTGTGACAATGACGGGTCTGGGACCGATATTCTCAGGCTTGATACTCGATTTGGCAAACAACCAGATTTTCCTTGTCTTGCTCTTCACCATGGTTGCGTGTATTATTATGGGACTTGGACTGCCGACAACTGCAACTTATATCGTGCTTGCAGCGGTCATGGCGCCGGCTTTGATTCAGCTTGGGATTCCGGTGCTGGCAGCGCATTTGTTCGTGTTTTATTATGGTATCCTTGCTGATGATACACCGCCGATTAACTTGCCGGCATACGCCACAGCGGGGATTGCCAAGGCAGACCCGGTGGCAACCGGTGTACAAGGGTTCAAATTTGATATGGGCGCATTGCTCTTGCCGTTTGCGTTTGTGCTTAATCCAATCCTGATTTTGCAGGATGATACTGCTACAATGGTACAGATTTTGTTGAGCATTACGACAGCATTTATTGGAATTATAGCCTGGTCGACGTTTATTCAAAGCTATCTGTTGGCCAAGTTTGGCTGGATTGAACGTGTTCTGGCTGTATCGGCCGCTGTTGTGCTGCTTAATCATTCATTATGGACAGATCTCATCGGCGTCGGGCTATTTGCTGTCATCATTCTTTACCAATGGTGGAAAAAGAACAAAAACGATAAATCAGGCATGTTAACCGCCCAGGACAATGTGTGAATCAGAGAGCTATTTTACAGGGTTCAATTGTGAAATAGCTCTTTTCATATTGTGAGAGGCTTTTTAAAATGTAACTATGATATGCTTAGAGACAAGAATAGAGGGAGGGGGGGATAGCATGAGCTCATTTATAAATAAAATCGGCATCCATGCACCAATTGTTCAGGCTGGAATGGCGGGCGGCATTACAACGCCTGATTTAGTTGCCAGTGTTTCCAATGCGGGCGGCCTTGGCACTATTGGGGCAGGGTATATGAGTGATAAAACATTACAGGAAGAAATACAAAAAACGAGACAGCTGACTGAACAACCATTTGCTGTAAATGTGTTTGCTGCAAACTTGGAGTCGTTTTATGCAGATGTCGCGCCTATGCAGCAATTGCTCAACCAGTACCGCTCCGAATTAGGAATCGATGCCGGGGCGAACACGATTAAGGTTCATGACCATTTACATGAAAAAATTAATGTCATCCTCGAAGAAAATATTTCTGTCGTTAGTACGGCATTTGGCGTACTTTCATACGTATTAATTGATCGCTTGAAGGCTAACAATGTGACGTTAATTGGCATGGCAACCAACCTTGAGGAAGCCAGGCAGCTGGAGGAAGCAGGCTATGACGCGATTGTGGCACAAGGGATGGAAGCAGGCGGTCACCGGAGTACGTTTAATACAGAAAAATTCCCTGATGGCTGCCAGATCGGCTTGCACGTTCTTGTTCAGGAACTTTTGGAATATACTGAGCTGCCGGTAATTGCAGCAGGCGGCATACATACAAAATCTCAAGCGGATGCATTATTCGCAATGGGTGCATCAGCCGTTCAATTGGGCACACGGTTTTTACTCGCAGAAGAAGCTGGCACGAACCCAGCCTATCGCAGGGCGCTTATGAAAGCTGAAACCAATGACACGGTCATTACGAAAGTGTTTTCCGGGCGTCCGGCGCGCGCTATCCGCAATCGGTTTGTCGATGAGGTGGAGACGAGCGGAATAGCGCCGTTGCCATTTCCGGTCCAGAATCAGATGACGAAAGATATACGCGCAGCCGGCAAGGACTTTGCGATGGCGGAAATGCAATCTTTGTGGGCCGGGCAGGGTGTTGGCTTTATCGAGACCGAAGAAAAGGCTGCAGCGATCGTGAGTTCATTTATGTAGTCCATGAAAAGGGGATGGGACATAATTAATATAAAAGGCGAACGATAATGTAGGTTTCCGAAGCGATGTAGTCCGCAACCCATCCTAATTATCGTTCGTCTTTTCATTTACTTAAAAGCCTTTTGTCTCAGCTTCTTAAGTTTACATTATTCCTGCACCTTTAAATGTTCTTTTACTTGTTCGCGCAATTCCCGTTTCAGGAATTTACCGACAGAGGTTTTCGGGATTTCGTCGAGGAACAGAACATCGTCAGGCAGCCACCATTTGGCAAATTGCGGTCGGATGAAGTCAAGCAGCTCATTTTTACCGACATTGTCGGCATAGCCTTCGTGCAATACGACGCAGGCAATTGGCCGCTCCTGCCATTGCGGATCCGGCATTGAGACAACGCTGGCTTCAAAGACAGCATCATGCGCCATGATAGCGTTTTCAATTTCCACCGATGAAATCCATTCACCACCGCTTTTTATCAGATCTTTCGTACGGTCAACGATTTGAATATTTCCTTCCTCATCCACCGTCACAACATCACCGGTATGGTACCATCCGTCACTAAAAGCATTGGCGGTTCGGTCATCTTTGTAATACGCGTCGGCTATCCATGGTCCGCGCAGCAGCAATTCGCCCATTTCCTCACCATTCCAGGCAACTTCGCCAGTATTACCGACTACCTTCATTTGCAGCCCCGGAACAAGTGTCCCTTGTTTCGCCTGCTCATTCAATTTTTCATCTTCACTCAAGCCCTGCTGATAGCTTTTCAGCCTGGAAAAGGTCGCTAATGGGGTTGTTTCGGTGGCACCATAGGCATGCGCAAATGGAACACCAAGCTTTTGTTCAAATGCTTGTATCAACCCTTTTGGAGCAGCGGATCCGCCGCAAAGAACCGAACGCAGGCTGGATGTATCATAGTCACCCTGTTCAAGTTCACGCAAGAGGCCGAGCCAGATTGTCGGAACACCGGCCGTGATGGTTACTCTGAACCGTTCAATGAATTCTGCGAGTCGTTTTGGGGTAAAACGCGGACCCGGCATAACTTGTGTGGAGCCAAACCAGGTACATGCAAATGGCGTTCCCCAGGCATTGACGTGGAATTGCGGAACAACAGCCATTGATACGTCGGACTCTGAAATGGCCGCAGTATCCGCAAGACCGAGCGCGTAGCTGTGCAGCACAATACCGCGGTGCGAATAGATAACACCTTTAGGTTTGCCAGTTGTTGCGGAAGTGTAACACATGCCGGCTGGGTCGTTTTCATCAATATCAGTAGCAAATGATTGAGCAGGGTCACCGGTCTGGAGCAGGTTTTCATAAGAATAGAGCGGTGTCAGGCTGGATTCAGGGAGTTCTTCCTTATCGGTCATGACAATAAACGTTTTGACGGAGGTCAATTGACTTTGGACTTTTTCAATGAGCGGCAAAACATCCTCATCAATAAACAGGACTTTATCTTCAGCATGATTTATAATATAAATAATATGTTCAGGTGACAAACGAATATTGATGGTATGAAGCACAGCATTCATTCCCGGAGCGGCAAAATATATTTCAAGATGACGGTGGTGATTCCAGGCTAACGTGCCAACTCGATCGCCTTTTTGCACGCCCAGTTGCCCGAGAGCACTCATCAGCCGTCGTGTGCGTTCGCCAATTTCTGAATAAGTCAGCCGGTGAAGCTTATCGTGCGTCTGGGAAATAACTTCCTTTTTAGCGAAGAACGTTTCAGCGTGCTCCATCATTGATCCGATGGTGAGAGGGGTTTGCATCATAAACAACATCTCCTTTTTTTAACAAGCTTAATTATATAATATCACATTATTGTAACTATTTGAAAAATTAATGAAGTATAAGAAAAAGAAACGAACCGGCATTCATGCTACAATGACAGATGAATTAATATATACCTTTGGAGTTTTAGTAATGGTAAAAAGAAGAGAACCGATGAAAAAGCAGCACGATTTCACACAAGGAAGCATATTTAAGCATCTGTTAATCTTTTCAGGTCCGCTAATGCTGACAAACCTCCTTCAGACATCCTATCAATTCGCGGACAGTCTCTGGGTCGGCAATTTGCTCGGGTCTGATGCGCTCGGTTCAGTTGCTATTTCGAGTACCATTATCTTTACAGTGCTGTCGTTTGTTCTCGGTCTGAATAATGCAGCATTGACAATTTTGTCCCAACAAAAAGGCAAGGATAATGATATCGGACTGAAACGCTATTTGAACGCGTTTGTTGTGATTTTAACAATTATGGCGCTGATGCTCAGTTCACTTGGGTATAGTCTGGCGGAACAGCTGCTCAGAATCTTGGGCACACCGGAAAATATGCTCAACGAAGCAAAAAACTATTTGCAGATCAATTTTCTCGGTATTCTGTTCTTGTTTGGTTATAATTTTATCAGTACGGTGCTTCGCGCACTTGGTGACAGCCGAACCCCGCTTCGGTTTGTGATGATTGCTGTTCTGTTGAACGTTGTGCTGAACCCGCTCTTTATCGCGGGTTTTGACCTTGGTATTATCGGGGCCGCTTTTGCAACGATTTTGGCACAGGGGAGTGCCTTTCTGTACGGCTTGATTTATGTCCTGTCAAAGAAACTGGCGCCGTTCAGCGCCCCGGCCCTTCCTTCCAAAAAAGAAGTGGGTTTGATATTGAATCTGGGGATTCCGGCTGGATTGCAAATGGCGGTTATTTCTGCCGGGTCAGCAGCCATTATGAGTGTTGTCACGGTATTCGGGAGCGGTGTTGTCGCCGGCTATGGGGCAGCCCAGCGGCTCGACAGTATCCTGATGCTCCCTGCTCACGCGCTTGGCACGGCTGTGAACAGCATGGCAGGCCAAAATATTGGGGTCCGGGACTGGCCGCGTGTAAAGAAAATTGCCAAATATGGTGTGCTTTACAATTTATCGATCATGCTGCTTGTTGGTGTTCTTGTGGTTATATTCGCGGAGTATGGCATCCGTATGTTTATCGAAAACGAGGAAGCAGTAGCGTTCGGTACAAGGTATTTGCAAATCGTGGCATTGTGCTATCCGTTTCTGGGGATTAATTTTATTTTAAATGGAATCGTTCGGGCCGCCGGTGCTATGTACCAGGTGCTCGCTTTAAATGTTATTTCTTTCTGGGTGCTGCGTTTTCCATTGGCATATCTATTTTCGTCGTGGCTTGGCGAAATCGGGGTAGCCGTCGGAATGGGTGCAAGTTTTGTGCTGAGCAGTTTTGCAGCATTCATGTATTACCGGTTTGGCAAATGGCGCCGAAAGGAATTGTTTTCGAACGGATAGCAGGAAGGGAATTCTATGAAACTATTTATGCGATTGCTTATCACAGGCATTTTAGCCGGGGTTGTGCTCGGGATATTGCTTAAAAGTGTTGAACTGTTGACCGAAAAACACGTATACACCCTATTATTGAATGTGGATTATATTCCATGGCTTTCCAATTCACCAATGAGTGAGGTTCAAGAATTTGCGCTCCATATAATCGTGTCAGTATGCATTGTTTCGGCGTTATATTTTGTTCTGAGGCGAGCGCGGGCACCCATTTCGCTGTTTGTACTCGGTGCTGTGATCATTGGCGGGTTATACTTTCCGCTGACAATGTTATCGCATCGGACGCCTGACGTGACAGATGCAGGAGCTTTAGTGTATTGGCTGCTTGCCCATGCTGGATATGGGTTCGCGGCCGCCATCATGATTTTTTCAGGAAAGACAGGCGATTGAGATGAAGCGTCAAACAAAACAGGCTATTCGGCAAACGGTTATCATTGCAGTTGTTATGTCGGGATTAATGCTTTTGCTTTCTATACTTGCAACTGAAGGGGAGCAGCAACAGGATTATAAACCGGGGAGTGCGGTTATCAGCAGTGACGTTTTGGAATATAAACCACTGGTGGAAAAATATGCAGACAAAAACGATGTTGAAGAACACGTGGACGAGCTTTTGGCGATTATGATGCAGGAGTCAGGCGGACGCGGGAAAGATCCGATGCAGTCATCTGAAAGTTATTGCGGCTCCCGCGGCTGCATTGAGAACCCTGAACGATCAATCGAACAGGGCGTTGAGCACTTTGCCACTGTGCTGAATGAAGCTGATGGTGATGTGCAGCTAGCTATTCAATCCTATAATTTTGGACCGGGGTTTATTGATTATGTCGAAGCTAATTCAGGCGATTATACACAAAAGGCGGCCATAAAATTTTCCCAGGAAAAGTATGCGACTGCGGATAATCAGGCCAAATACCGCTGCCCGCGCAAAGAGGCTAAAAAAATTGATGCATGCTACGGAGACATTTACTATGTCAGGGATGTGATGGCGTACAGGAATTCGCTGGCTGATATGTAGTATCGTACAGATGTAAGTGATATGATGGATGAAAAGCTTAAGGAGGAATTTTGATGCGAAAAGAAATCTTTACTGATAATGCACCTGAAGCAATCGGTCCGTATTCACAGGCGATTGAAGCAGGTGACTTTATTTATGTTTCAGGCCAAATTGGCATTAACCCGGAAACTGGTGAAGTAGCTGACGGAATTGAGGCACAGACAAAGCAAGTGATGAACAACTTGCAGGCAATTTTAAGTGAAGCGGGTACAGACTTCTCACAAGTGGTTAAATTTACGATTTATATTGAGTCCATGGACAATTTTGCAACGGTCAATGAATTGTATGGCAGTTATTTGTCGAAACCATATCCTGCCAGAGCAACCGTTGAAGTCAGTAAATTGCCCAAAAACGTGCTCATAGAAATGGATGCTGTTGTGTACACCAAGTAAAGAAGGAGCGTCATGAAAATGGAAAATTTTACATTTTATAACCCGGTAAAACTGATATTCGGCAAAGGGCAGTTGGATAAGCTGCCTGAAGAAGCCTCTAAGTACGGCAAGAAGATACTGCTTGTTTATGGCGGCGGCAGCATCAAGCGGAATGGCGTGTATGATAATATTATCAGCAAACTGGATGAAATCGAGGCAGAAGTGCACGAACTGTCTGGTGTCGAGCCAAATCCACGTGTTTCCACAGTCAGGAAAGGCATCGATATATGTAAAAGTGAAAACATCGAATTCCTGATTGCAGCTGGCGGCGGCAGCACAATTGATGCTACGAAGGCGATCGCGGCTGGTGCTAAAACTGAGACCGATATTTGGGATATTGTAACGAAGAAAGAGAAGGCAAAAGATGCACTGCCGTTCGGGACCGTTCTTACTATTTCAGCTACAGGCTCAGAAATGAACCGCGGCTCGGTTTTGACTAACTGGGAAACACATGAAAAACATGGTTGGGGATCACCTTATACTTATCCCAAGTTTTCGATTTTAGATCCGGCACATACATTTTCTGTTCCCCGCGAACAAACGGTTTACGGCATGGTTGATATTATGTCGCATGTCCTGGAACATTATTTTCATCACACGCGTAATACACCGGTGCAGGACCGGTTTTGTGAATCGATATTGCGCACCATTATTGAAACAGCTCCGAAACTGCTGGATGATCTGGAAAATTATGAGCATCGGGAGACAGTCATGCTGAGTGGGACACTCGCTTTGAACGATATGCTGAACATGGGGTATCGCGGCGACTGGGGAACCCACAATCTGGAGCATGCCGTCTCGGCCGTTCACGATATCCCGCATGGCGGCGGGTTAGCTATTCTGTTTCCAAATTGGATGCGATACGTATTGGATAAAGACAATGCTTATCGATTCAAGCAGCTTGCTGAGCGTGTCTTTGATATAGATACATCAGGCAAAAGTGATTACGATGCTGCTGTAGAAGGCATTGAGCGACTGCGCGATTTTTGGATTTCGATCGGTGCCCCGGCAACTCTGGGTGATTATGGCATTGACGAAGCATCGATTGAGGAAATGGCTGATAAAACGGTGATTGCCCGTCCGGAGTATGGTAATTTAAAGAAATTGACGCGCGATGATTCGGTAAATATTTTAAAAAGCAGTCTTTAATCGCACTATCCGACAAATATTGCCCGGGAAATATTTGTCGGATAGTGTTATATTTTGTGTGGTAGTTGCAGCCTAACGTTAAAAACAAAAACTCAGTGGGAAGGTTCCCACTGAGTTTAACTTACTGATAAACAGCAAGTTCTTCTTTTATCGCTTCTCGAATTTTATCCAAGCATTCTTCCGGGGTACTGCCGTGAACACGGCGGTTGTTGACGAGCGCATAGGGACGAACCCTGCACAGTCCGCAAAATGCCAAACATTCATTCATCAATACGGCAACCTCCGGAAATTCGCTTTCGATTATGCCTTCTATATCCAAAGAAGTGATTGCGTTTCCGTCACAAACTTCAACGACTATTGCGCCCATTGCTATCACTTTCTTTCTAATTAAAGTTATTCGTTCTTATTTTTAACATATTCGTCTTTGTTTATCAACTTTATCTCTGATCATGGTAATATTCTAATAATGCAATATTATATTCGCGGAGGCGACAGTGCCTGCTGTTGTTTTGTCTTGTTCACGGAATAGTCATGTCGATACCAAGTGATAAGCATAATCGCGCCACTGGCAATCAATAAACCGCTTGTCACAAAGAATACTGCCGATATGCCAAAATACCCCGATAGCATGCCGCCCAATGCAGGCCCGATAATGTTGCCCAGGAAACGCAAGCTTGTATTGTAGCCAAGCATTTCGCCTTGAATCGACAATGGTGCCGCCTGCCTGATATATGCAATTCGAACTGGAATGATACCGCCGATTGCAATACCGAGCAGAAATCGGAGGATAATGAGCTGCCAGATGTTTGTGACAAAAGCCCCCGGCAAGTAAACAATGCCAGCCATAAACAGTAAGAGAATCAGAATTTTAATGTACCCAACCCGGTCACCGATACGCCCCCAGCGCCGGGCCATCAACAAATTTCCCAAACCTGCTGCAGAAAAAGCCATACCTGAAAAGAAGGCGATGCTTACCGGTCCATGAATCTCAGCCACATAAAGCGATAAAATCGGCTGAATGCTAAAGTGTGCAATTTGGACAAGTGCTGAAATAAGCATAACAGCGAGTAACACCGGGTGCCCGAGAATATGCAGGATGACTTGTTTGCTCGAAAATGTTTCTTCTTTTTCAGCGTTCTCACCGGTATTTTTTAGAATAACTTCCCTGATCCCGAGCAATACAAGCAGACCTGACAGGAAAATGGTGATCGATACCCATTTAAATGTTGCGGAGTAGCCGAACATGTCGGCAAGAACACCGCCAAGCATTGGCCCCATCAAGTTTCCTGTAACACTTCCGGTTTGCAGCGTCCCGAGCACCCTTCCGGCAATAGCTTTTGGTGTTTGTGTTGAAATTAAAGCCTGTGACATCGGAATAAATCCTGTAAACACACCCATAAATAACCGCAGGAAAAAGAGTTCCCATACCGAGTCGGCAAATCCCATTAATAATACGGATAATCCCATGCCGAGGGCGGATATGATTAATATGTTCTTTCGTCCGTATTTATCCCCAATCCGTCCCCACAAGGGAGAAAATAAGAACGCTGTGCCAAACGTAATACCAAAAATCCAGCCGGACCAGTTTTGCACATAAGCATCGGAAAAATTTCCGAATTCTTCAATATATAATGAAAGAAACGGAAGCACCATCGTCAGGCTTCCGCCAACAAAGAAGTTCGCAAACCACATAATAATTAAATTGCGTTTTACATTTTGATTTTCCGTAGAGATAATAGGTCCCTTCTTTCACGAAATGCTTCGATACCCTAAATATATAGCATATAAAAAGATGGAATAAGTTTAAAGCTTAATGCTTATAGTAGATGTTCCTGCAGATAACTGGGCGGACATCACAAAGGTCTATCCAAATGAAATATAAAACGGTATAATATAGTTTAACCAATTGTAAGATGGATAATGGACACGCAATACTAACGTAAAGGGGCACTTAAATGAAACGATATTTGAAATTAATCGCAACCATTTTTATGATAGCAGTTTTAACATTAAGTTTTACGATGCCGGTGCATGCAATAAGTGAGGATAAACCTATTGTTGTGTACGGTGATGCTTTATCTGATTCACAAAAGCAGGAAGTAAGCGAACTGCTCGATGTAAGCGGTATTGAATCGATTGAGGAATATACCGTTACAGGCGGGGATATTGCGAAATATATTGGCGGTGACCCAAATTCCAATATGTATTCCTCCGCTAAGATTACCGGCGAAAGTGACGGCAGTGGTTTATCGATTAATATCGTAACACCGGATAATATTACGGAAGTAACCACCGAAATGTACGCAAACGCACTTCTGACAGCCGGTGTGGAAAATGCAACGGTCGATGTTGCCTCCCCGGTACAGGTGACGGGGCATTCGGCACTGACTGGTATCTATAAAGCGTATGATGCAGAAGGCGAACAACTGGATAAAGAGCGGATGGAACTGGCAAATGATGAACTTGGTGTTGCGACAGACCTTGCTGAAAAAGAAGGGTTGAATCAAGAAAAAGTCAGTGAACTGCTGACTGAGATTAAGCAGGCGATTGCCGAACAAAACCCTGCTACAAAAGAAGATATTGAACAAATCGTTGAGGAGCAGCTGAACAACCTTGAAATATCATTGAGTGAAGAAGACAGGCAAATGCTTATTGATTTATTTAATCGTATGCGGGATTTGAACATCGATTTTGACGAGGTGCGAAATCAGCTTGAGGATATTGCTTCGAAGGTTCAGGATTTGATAAACGATGAAGGGTTCTGGAATCAGGTTGAAGCGTTTTTCCACAATCTTTTCAAGATGCTCGGCAGCTTTTTTGACAGCCTGTTTGGCGAATCGTCTTCGTAAGTGAATAAATGACTAAAATAAGGGATATGGTATCAGTTACACGCCATATCCTTTACCTGGCAACAAGCGTGATTTAAGCACAGCTTACTGGCCTGCAATATAATATACTGCAAATAAAAGACCAAGCAGTATGGCTAATGCAAGCCACTGAAAGAGAACCACCTGGAATAAACGCCGACTGACCTGAGTTGAGGGGGTTGGTTTCTCTTCCCACGCTTCAAGTGGGTCGCCATCCTTGGATACCATACTCAAAAATCTCCGGAAGCCAAACGCCACCCCATCGTAGAAACCACCCTTAAGCGTATATAAAAAAAGCGCCAAAACCATATAGACAAGAAAAAAATAAAATGTGATATTCAGAAGCTGAACCACTGACAATGCAGCGTCCAACAAGTAAACAATTAATAGTATCAAGACGATATTGATGAAAAATATTCGGGTGTGGATTTTAACCATAAGCCATAAATCCTGCCTTCAACAGACGTTTTTCATAAATTATAGCACATTTCATGTTGATTACATAAAGATTAATTTTTTTAAAGTTTTGTAAAACAAGTCAGGAGTGAAATAGAGGGAAATAGGCTAACAACATTTCTATTTTCCCTAAAAAAAGCCTTTACAAACTTGTGAAAAAAGTAGTATAATTCTTATCAGCGGTTAAATCTGCTAAATTATCAGATAATTAAGGGGGTATTACAGCATGAAGACCAAAAAGGTTTGGCTTTTAGCGTTAGCTTTACTTTTTGCGCTTTTCCTTGCTGCATGTTCCGGTGGTGACGATTCTGGTTCGACAGAGGATTCCGGAAGTGACGAAGGGACAAGCGAGTCAACAGAAGAAGGTTCAGAGGGAGAAGGCAGTTCCGACGCTGAGCAGGTTTTACATTTTATTAACGGTGATACGATTCCGTCAATGGACCCTGGCATGGCTACCGATGAATATGGCATTCAGTTCACCGGTGCTACGATGGAAGGACTCTATCGTGTGAAAGACGGTGAAGTTGTTGAGGGTATCGCAACAGATCATGAAGTAAGTGAGGATGGTACAACGTGGACATTCACACTGAGAGAAGATGCAACATGGTCCAATGGTGACCCTGTAACAGCAAATGACTTTGTTTATGCATGGCAGCGTGCAGTTGACCCTGATACAGGATCAGAATATGGGCCATATATGCTGGGCGGTGTAGTTGAAAACGCGACTGCAGTTAACGAAGGTGAAGTGCCGGTAGAAGAATTGGGCGTAAATGCACCGGATGACTATACATTGGAAGTGCAACTTGAGAACCCGGTTCCATACTTTGAATCATTGGCAACATTTTCAACATATTACCCATTAAACGAAAGCTTTGTTGAAGAACAAGGTGACGATTATGCAACAAGCACTGATACATTGTTGTTCAACGGTCCTTATACATTGGAAAACTGGGAAAGCACAGCAAACTCCTGGGAACTTCAGAAAAATGAAGATTACTGGGATGCTGAAACAGTTCAGCTTGAAACGATGACGTTTGAAGTTGTAAAAGACCCGCAAACAGCGGTGGACTTATACGAATCAGGCGATGTTGACCGTGCAGGTCTTTCATCAGACCTAGTCGATCAGTATCAGTCACATGACGATTACCAAGTATTCCCTGAATCATCACTATTCTATCTGAAAATGAATCAGACACAAAGTGATGCACTTGCCAACGAAAAAATGCGCCGAGCGATTTCAATGGCAGTTGACAAAGAAGCATTGGTTAACGAAATTCTGAACAACGGTTCAATTGCTTCAACCGGATTTGTTCCAAAAGACTTCGTACAAACACCTGATGGTGAAGACTTCCGTGAAGCGAACGGTGATCTTGTTACCCATAATCCTGAAGAAGCGACTCAATTATGGGAAGAAGGACTTGAGGAAATTGGTCAGGATTCTGTAGAACTGGAACTGCTTGGCGGTGACAGTGAAACAGCTAAAACGTCCGATGAATATATTGCTAACCAGTTGCAGGAAAACCTCCCTGGTTTGGAAGTATCGATTAAATCCGTACCGTTTGAGCAGCGTTTGGATGCAGATACCAATATGGAATACCAGTTGCAGACATCCGGCTGGGGCCCTGACTACATGGACCCTTACACATTCTTGAATCTGTGGCTGACAGACGGGCAGAACAACAAAATGGGCTACTCCAACGAAGAGTATGACCAGCTGATTGAAGAAACTACAAGTGAATTGGCTCAGGATCAGGAAGCGCGTTATCAAAACTTCCTTGATGCCGAACAAATTCTGGCTGAAACTGGAGCAGTAGCACCACTTTACCAAAGTGCAAAAGCACAGCTTGTCAGACCAAAAGTTCAAGATGTTTACTTCAACTCATTCGGCCCGACATATGAGTGGAAATGGGCAAGCGTAGGATCAGGTGAATAACAATTTAACCTAACCAAATATGCTGTAGTTTAGGGAAAGAGAGTATATGACCTTATGGCATATGCTCTCTTTTACCCTGTATAAGAAAAAGTCATACAATAATGAATTTTTTATCGGCAGCACGAATCAACAGAAATTAGGAGGTGCAGAAATGCTTCGATATATACTGCGGCGTGTCTTCTACATGCTTATCACGCTGTTTATTATTGCCACCGTTACATTCTTCCTTATGAAATTGCTTCCCGGAAGTCCATTGTCAGCTGAAAATAAGCTGTCAGAACAACAGCAGGAAATCATATTGGCAAAATACGGATTAGACGAGCCGATTCCCATTCAATATGTCAACTACATGGTTGGACTTGTACAGGGTGATCTTGGAATTTCCTTCCACTTTGACAGTACCCCCGTAACAGATATATTAATAAATCGGATGCCGCCATCACTTCTGCTCGGTGGACAGGCACTGCTTTTTGGAACAATCGCCGGAATTTTATTTGGTTTAATTGCTGCAATTTATCATAACGGATGGCTGGATTATACCTCTACGATTATAGCTGTCTTAGGTACATCAATCCCATCGTTTATTTTTGCAGGTTTATTGCAATGGTATTTAGCGACCGAATGGGGTCTGTTCCCTGTCGCCTTATGGGGCACGTATGAACATACGGTGCTGCCGACAATCGCTTTGGCGATCTTTCCAATGGCAACAGCTGCCCGTTTTACACGGACAGAAATGCTTGAAGTTCTTGGATCAGATTACATAACTACTGCCCGTGCGAAGGGGCTTACTGAGTCTGCAATAATTTTCAAGCATGGTTTACGGAACTCGCTTATTCCGCTCGTAACCGTTCTGGGTCCAATGGCGGTTTCGCTTATGACTGGAACGCTGGTTATTGAGCAGATTTTTGCTGTCCCGGGTATCGGTGAACAATTTGTAAGCTCGATTCAAGTGCTCGATTATCCAACGATAATGGGTACAACACTGTTATTCTCTGTCTTATTTATAGCAATAATTCTAGTTATCGATATTCTATATGTATTGATTGATCCTAGGATTCGGCTGACTGGAGGGGGAAGTTAAATGGCAACAAATCATCATAATAATGAACCACCGAAAGAACTTTTTGTCCCCCACGAACGGAAGGAAGATACGAGCGAACAAATATCTAAACCGAGCCGGTCTTTTTTCCAGGATGCACGACGAACGTTCTTTAAAAATAAAGCGGCCGTTTTAAGTGTCATTTTAATGATTATCATTATTATTATGAGTATTATTGGTCCATATTTTAATGATTATGGAATGGATGATCAGGATTTATCACGTGCTAAAATGCCGCCGCGGGCACCTGTGCTTGAAAACGTCCCATTTTTGGGCTTGGAGGGAACGCTTCAGAGTAATTTCAGGGGTGAAACGGTCGAAGAGGCTACGGAAAACGCGGTCATGCGCTATGATAACGCTGAAGAGTATATTGACATCAATGTGCTCTCTGAAGGCGATGGCAGCGACGATTCTGCCGAAGTAGAAGCGACATATAACATTTATGAAGCCAAAGATATGCAGGACCAATATTTCTGGCTAGGTACAGACCAGCTCGGACGGGACCAGTGGACACGAATTTGGCTTGGCACACGGGTGTCACTGATCATCGCGTTTGTGGCCGCTGCAATTGACTTGTTGATTGGTGTCGCATATGGCGGTATTTCGGGCTATTATGGCGGCCGTGTTGATAACATTATGCAGCGCATACTTGAAATATTGATTGGTATACCTAACCTTGTGGTAATATTTCTACTGCTTGTCGTGCTGGAGCCCGGCATCATGTCGATTGTACTAGCCCTTACAATTACCGGTTGGACAGGTATGGCACGTATTGTAAGGGGCGAAGTGCTGAAACAGAAAAACGAAGAATATGTATTGGCAGCAAGAACATTGGGACAATCCAACGGCAAGATCATTCGGAAACATTTGATGCCGAACGTAGCTGGCATCATCATTATCAATACGATGTTTACCATCCCGAGTGCCATTTTCTTTGAAGCATTCCTAAGCTTCATCGGGCTTGGTATCGCACCTCCGGAAGCATCACTCGGTGCATTGATCGACGCCGGCTTTAAGGTCTTCAGGCTTTATCCGTATATGGTGCTTTGGCCTGCAATTCTGATTTCTGTCATCATGATTACCTTCAACCTTATCGGTGATGGTCTTCGAGACGCGTTTGATCCGAAAATGCACAAATAACAAGGGAGGTGTGTCTGACTATGAGTAAATTGCTGGAAGTAAAAGATTTAAGTGTTGCGTTTAAAACGTACAGTGGGGAAGTGCAAGCTGTACGCGGTATCGATTTTGATTTAAAAAAAGGTGAGACTTTGGCCATTGTGGGTGAGTCAGGTTCCGGAAAATCGGTTACGACAAAAGCTATTACGCAACTTTTGCCAAAGCCTCAAGGCTATATTAAAACCGGTGAGATCCTATTCGAAGGTGAAGACATCACCAAATATACGACCAAACAAATGCAAAAACTGCGCGGTAAAGATATTTCCACTGTGTTTCAGGACCCGATGACATCGCTGAACCCGACAATGAAAGTCGGCAAACAGATTGCAGAAGGGCTGATTAAGCACAGGAAAATGAGTAAATCCCAGGCAAAGGATAAAACGATTGAGCTTTTGGAACTGGTCGGAATTCCTCAGCCGGAAACACGCTTGAACCAATATCCGCACCAATTTTCCGGCGGGATGCGTCAACGCGCGGTAGTGGCGATTGCACTTGCGTGTAATCCAAAAATTCTGATTGCTGATGAGCCAACGACGGCTCTTGACGTGACAATCCAGGCACAAATTCTTGAACTGATGAAAGACATTCAGCGGGAGATGGACAGTGCCATTATTTTCATCACGCATGACTTGGGTGTAGTAGCAAACGTAGCTGACCGTGTAGCGGTTATGTATGCCGGAAAGATTGTCGAGATTGGCACAGCTGACGATATCTTTTATAATCCAAAACATCCATATACATGGGGGCTTCTGGGCTCGATGCCGACATTGGATGATGATGAAGAGGAATTGTTTGCGATACCAGGCAGCCCGCCGGATATGCTGAATCCGCCGAAAGGGGATGCGTTTGCCCCGAGGAACAGGTTTGCTTTGGAAATCGATACACAAATGGAGCCGCCGATGTTTAAAGTGTCCGACTCCCATTATGCTGCCACCTGGCTGCTTCATGAACACGCACCAAAGATCGAGCCGCCGGAATCCGTCCAGCGCAGAATGCAAGGTTTTGCTTCAATGGACGATCGCAAGGATGGTGAGGAATAATGGAAAATGAGAAAGTCTTAGAAGTTAAAAATCTGCAAAAACATTTTAAATTAGGTCGCAAAAGTGTTGTTAAAGCTGTTAATGATATTTCGTTTGATATATACAAAGGTGAAACGTTCGGTTTGGTCGGTGAGTCGGGCTGCGGCAAATCAACAACCGGCCGTACGATTATCCGTTTGCATGATGCTACGGGCGGCGACGTCATATTCAACAACGAAAACGTGCATGAGAAAAAGTCCAAAAAAGAGTTGCTGAAGTTAAACCGGAAAATGCAAATGATTTTCCAGGATCCTTCTTCATCACTGAATCCCAAAATGACGGTAATGGATATTGTTGCCGAAGGGATTGATATTCATAAGCTGGCTAAAAATGAAGAAGACCGCAAACAGCGCGTCCAGGAACTGCTGGAAACGGTAGGCCTGAACAAAGAACACGCCACCCGTTTTCCGCATGAATTCAGTGGCGGTCAGCGGCAGCGTATCGGGATTGCCCGTGCGCTTGCTGTGGAACCTGATTTTATTATTGCTGACGAGCCAATATCGGCCCTCGACGTGTCGATTCAGGCCCAGGTCGTAAATCTGCTGAGACGGCTCCAGCGTGACCAGAATCTGACATATTTGTTTATTGCGCATGATTTGTCGATGGTTAAATA
Organism: Lentibacillus persicus; assembly: GCF_900112705.1. Lineage (GTDB taxonomy): Bacteria > Bacillota > Bacilli > Bacillales > Amphibacillaceae > Lentibacillus > Lentibacillus persicus. The sequence continues at coordinate 7,385 of NZ_FOMR01000003.1, read as the reverse complement.
TATCAGTGACCGAATTGGTGTCATGTACTTTGGAAATATGGTGGAACTTGCCGAAAGTGATGAATTGTATCGCAACCCTCTTCATCCATATACAAAATCACTTCTCTCAGCAATTCCGCTGCCCGATCCGGATTACGAACGGTACCGCAAGCGGGTGTCGTATGATCCGACAGGCCATGACACAACTGAAGAACCCGAATTCCGTGAAGTCACCCCGGGCCATTGGGTGCGCTGTACAACCAAAGAATTTGAACAATATAAAAAAGAACTGGCAAGTAAATAAATAGCCAAATCGATTACTTTTAACCTTACTGCGGAATAGCAGTAAGGTTTTTTGCGTTTTTACCATTATAAACAGCAGTCATTATGTAATACTAATTGCTTTTTGACATAAATCTATTAAATTTGTAATATTTCGCGGGAATTCGAGATTTCTTGTAATAGACTCTTAATTCTCTTGTAACTGCAAAGGTGGTTCCCCCGTGTTAAGATGAGTCTTGTACAAATCAAAGGAGGGAACTACCTATGAAGAAATTGGTAGCTTCAATAGCTGCAAGTGTTTTGCTTGCTGGCGCTACGGTAACAACTGCATCTGCAGCTGAGTACGAAGTTGAGAAAGGCGATAACCTTTGGGAAATCGCAAAGGACAATAATACAACAGTTGAAGAACTGGTTGATATAAATAACTTGAAAAACACGACAATTCAGCCAAAACAAACATTATACCTCGATGAAGCATATACCGTTGAAAAAGGCGATACGTTGATTGGCATCAGCAGTGAATATGACGTGTCGGTTAATGACCTGAAAAAGTGGAACAATCTGAATTCAGATATTATCGTCGTTGGACAAGAATTAGATCTGAACGGCGCTAACGTTGAGCAAAGTGCAAATGAAGAAGCTTCAGCACCATCTGAAAGTACATCTGATGAATCCAGTCAGACTGAAGAATCAGCTGAACCTGAAGCTTCAAGCGAGCCGGCACAAACTGCCAGCAATAATAATAATAACGAAGCGTCCGCTGCAGAAGCATCTTCTTCACAGAACGATGCGGAAGGCAAGACTGTAACAGTATCAGCAACGGCGTACACCGCTGATTGCGCAGGATGCTCAGGTGTAACAGCAACCGGTGTTGACCTGAACGCCAATCCAAACAAAAAAGTAATCGCAGTTGACCCGAACGTTATCCCATTGGGTTCAAAGGTTCACGTTGAAGGTTATGGCACAGCGATTGCAGCAGATACAGGCGGCGCGATTAACGGCAACAAAATCGATGTTCACGTCCCGACAAAAGACGAAGCATACAGCTGGGGCGTCCGTACAGTCGATGTAACAATCGTTGATTAATAAAATTAACCTAAAAAAGGGGAGCACTTTAAAGACAGGTGCTCCCCTTTTTGCATTAATTTACTGTGACAATGTTGTTGTCTTCCTTTTCGACAACGTCATCCGTCTCGGACATAGACTGCGTAACTCCAATAACACTGAAACTGAGAATTAATGTTAAAAAAAGTGCGATTAAGACTTGTTTCATCATTTTTTGCCCCTCTTATAGTATCTATACATATTATAGTAAATTTAAGCTTAATATACTACTGGTTTCTGCGACAAAATCACGGAAACTATGACACTATTTGCATTGCCATGAATTGCGTTTTAATGGTTAAGGGTATGCCAAATATTTAATTCTTGTGTTAAACTCGGTAATGGAATATGCAGTTAAAAAAGCATGACTCAGGAGGGTGAATAAAATGACGAGCAAAGCATTGCAATCATTTTTAACCGACAATATTAATGATTTAAAAGAACGGGGCCTTTACAACGAGATTGACCCTATTGAAGGGGCAAACGGACCGCTTGTTAAACTGGATGGAAAAACCAAAATTAATCTTTCATCGAATAATTACTTAGGACTTGCGACTGATGACCGGCTTAAAGAAACTGCCAAAGCTGCGGTGGATTCTCATGGTGTTGGGGCAGGTGCTGTGCGTACCATTAATGGAACAATGGATCTTCACCTTGAGCTTGAGGAAAAACTGGCCGAATTTAAGGGCACTGACGCAGTTATTTCATATCAATCCGGGTTTAACTGTAACATGGCTGCAATTTCTGCAGTAATGGATAAAAACGATGCGATTTTATCAGATGAATTGAACCATGCTTCGATTATTGACGGCTGCCGTTTGTCCAGGGCCAAAATCATCCGTTACAATCATTCTGATATGGATGATTTGCGTGCTAAAGCAAAGGAAACAGTTGAATCAGGCGACTACAATAAAGTCATGATTATTACCGATGGTGTTTTTTCGATGGATGGCGATATTGCGAAGCTTCCGGAAATCGTAGAGATTGCAGAAGAATTTGACGTGATTACTTACGTCGACGATGCACACGGATCAGGCGTGCTGGGCAAAGGCGCAGGCACCGTGAAACATTTCGGGCTGCAGAACAAAGTTGATTTTCAGATGGGAACATTGTCCAAAGCGATAGGTGTTATCGGCGGCTACGTTGCCGGAAAAACAGAATTAATCGATTGGCTGAAAGTCCGCTCGCGTCCATTTCTCTTTTCCACAGCGGTATCACCTGCGGATGCTGCCGCAAGTACAAAAGCCGTGGACCTTTTAATTGAGTCTACCGACCTTAATGATAAATTATGGAAGAACAGCAATTATTTAAAAAACGGATTGAAAAAGCTTGGATTTGATATCGGCAATAGTGAAACACCGATCACCCCGTGTATCATCGGTGACGAAAAAGCTACACAGAAATTCAGCAAGCGTTTGTATGAAGAAGGCGTCTATGCAAAATCAATTGTTTTCCCCACAGTGCCAAGAGGGAAGGGTCGTGTCCGCAACATGCCGACAGCAGCCCATACAAAAGATATGCTCGATGACGCACTCGATGCCTATGAAAAAATCGGCAAGGAACTGGGACTGATTTAAAAGGATTCGCCTGACAACATGATCACTTTTTTAAAAGAACAGTTGGGGGAGAAAGTATGAAAAAGATACTGGTGACAGGCGCTCTCGGCCAAATCGGCTCAGAACTCCTCAGGAAATTACGATCATATTATGGAACGCATCATGTTATAGGGTCTGATATTTGGCAAAAAGAGGATGAGGAAGGCCCGTTTGAAATAATTGATGTAACTGACGAGAAAGCAATTTACAACGCAGCCAAAAAGCATAACGTTGATACCATTATGCATTTGGCTGCTTTATTGTCAGCGAAAGCAGAAACGGTACCGCAGCTGGCATGGCATTTGAATATGGGGGGCTTGGTGAATGCTCTTGAAACAGCCAGAGAACTCGATTTGCAGTTTTTTACACCAAGCTCAATAGGAGCTTTTGGACCAACGACACCAAAAAAGAATACGCCGCAGGAAACGATTATGCGGCCGACAACAATGTATGGTGTCAATAAAGTGGCGGGCGAACTGCTTTGTGATTATTACTTTTATCGATACGGTGTCGATACGCGCGGTGTCCGTTACCCCGGGTTGATTTCCCATATGACACCACCGGGCGGCGGTACAACTGATTATGCGGTGGAAATCTATTATGAGGCAATTAAATCAAAACAATACACGTCATACATTGAAGCTGGAACGTATATGGATATGATGTATATGCCGGATGCATTAAATGCGATTATTAAGCTGATGGAAGCCGATCCCGAAAAATTGGAGCACCGTAATGCATATAACATTGCTGCCATATCAGCTGCTCCGGAGGACTTTGAGCGTGCGATCCAAAAGCACATACCGGAATTTGAATTGAAGTTTGATGTTGATCCTGTCCGTCAGAAAATTGCAGAAAGCTGGCCTGATAATATTGACGCATCCGCTGCTGAAGAAGAGTGGGGATTTAAAGCGGAATACGATCTTGATTCAATGACAAAAGAGATGCTTACAAATGTTCAAATGAAGCAGAATTAAAAAAGAGGCTGGGACAAAAGATTTAAAAGTAAAAAAAAGACGAACGATTATAAGGAAAGGAAGCGGGATACACCGCTCCGGAAATATGCTTCGCTTTCCGCGGGCGGCTGTTGAGCCAACTCGTGCTATGGCACTTCGTTGTCTCACCTATGCCTCTGTTCCCGCAGGAGTCTACGCATATTTCCTCCGCTAACCTTAATGATCGTTCGTCTTTTATATTGGATATATAAGTTATGTCCCAACCTCTTTTTAGTATAACTATTTGCGAAATCGTCGGCCAATATCAGTAAATCAGCTGGCGTACATTGCTTCGACTTTTTCCTGCAATTCTTTATCTGCTACATATTCATCATAGCTCATTTCTTTATCAACAATGCCCTGAGGGGTGATTTCAATAAGCCGGTTGGCAATCGTCTGGATAAATTCATGGTCATGGGATGTGAACAGAACGGATCCTTTAAAGCGTTTCAGCCCGTTGTTCAGCGATGTAATGGATTCCAGGTCCAAATGGTTGGTCGGCTCATCCAAAACCAGCACATTGGCGCCGGAGAGCATCATTTTCGACAGCATACAGCGTACACGCTCACCACCGGAAAGGACGCTTGCTTTCTTCAAAGCCTGGTCACCGGAAAACAACATTCTTCCCAAAAATCCGCGCAGGAAGGTTTCCGTCTCATCTTCCGGCGAATATTGCCGGAGCCAGTCGACGAGCGGCAAATCATTGCCATCAAAATATGCCGAATTGTCCCGTGGGAAATAAGACTGCGATGTGGTCACACCCCATTTATAGCTGCCTGAGTCAGGTTCCATATTGCCCATTAGTATTTCCAGCAATGTTGTTTTTGCAATATCGTTCTTGCCGAGCAGTGCAATTTTGTCATCTTTGTTCATCGTGAAGCTGATATTATCCAACACTTTCTCACCGTTAATCGTTTTGGTTAAACCTTCTACAAACAAGAGGTCATTGCCGATTTCACGGTCTGGTGTGAAATTAATATATGGATATTTTCGTGATGATGGCTTGATATCGTCCAGAGTGATACTGTCAAGCAGCTTCTTCCGGGATGTCGCTTGCCTTGATTTTGACGCGTTTGCACTGAATCGTTCGATAAATGCTTTCAGATCTTTAATTTTTTCTTCTTTTTTCTTATTTTCTTCCTGGGCCATTTTTTGTGCCAGCTGACTCGATTCATACCAAAAGTCATAGTTGCCGACATAGATTTCAATTTTTCCGTAGTCAACATCTGCAATGTGTGTGCATACCTTATTTAAAAAGTGGCGGTCATGGGAAACAACGATCACTGTGTTTTCAAAGTTGATCAGGAACTCTTCCAGCCACTGAATGGCATGAATGTCCAATCCGTTTGTCGGTTCGTCCAGAAGTAATATATCCGGATTCCCAAAGAGTGCTTGTGCCAGTAACACTTTTACTTTCTGGTCTTCGGGCAGATCGGCCATTTTTGCTGAATGAAGGGACTCCTTCACACCGAGTCCCTTCAACAGTACAGCAGCATCAGACTCGGCTTCCCAGCCATTCATTTCAGCGAACTCGCCCTCAAGTTCAGCAGCGCGTATGCCATCTTCCTCCGAAAAGTCAGCTTTCATATAAATGGCATCTTTTTCGTGTTTTACCTCATATAAACGTTCATGTCCCATCAGAACCGTTTCCATAACATCGTATTCATCATAGGCAAAATGCTCCTGTTTCAGCACAGCTATCCGCTCATCCGGAGATTTGGACACATTGCCCGTTTGCGGCTCAACTTCACCGGAAAGAACCTTCAGAAAAGTAGACTTGCCGGCTCCGTTCGCACCGATAACACCATAGCAATTCCCGGGCGTAAATTTCAGATCGACATCTTCAAACAATTTTTTATCAGCATATCGCAGACTTACATTATTAACCGTTAGCATTCGTAAACGTCCTCCAATAATTATAATCACAGTTAGCTTAAGCGATTTGCGGCATTTAGTCAATGCAAAAGAATTTTATAAACGGCGGTGGAATCAGGCTAAAGGGGTTGTCTTCAACAGAAAAGAGCATTACATTTAAACTAGAGTTTATTGCTTTGGGGGGACGAAGGTATGGAGCGCGGAAGCAATTACCGTTTGCTGCAGCTGCGGGAAATCTTATTTAATGAAACCGATGAACAGCATGATATGGGTATTGATGAATTAATTAACAAACTTAGAACACTGAGCGGCGATACGACGTTTGATAAACGGACAATCAAGCGTGATTTAGAAACACTTGATGATATGGATTTTGAAATTGTGAAGAACCAGGGCAGGTACGGCAAAATTAAATACAGTCATCAGACCCGGCTGTTTGAAACCTATCAGCTGCGATTAATTATCGATGCCATATTGTCAGCGCGTTTTATCACCACCAATGAAAAAGAAAAACTGATTAAAAAGATTAAAAATCTGACGAGCCATCATGTTGCTAAAACACTGCCGGAGCCGGTTGTATTCAGTCAGTCTGCAAACATTGATTATGAACGCGTGAAACTGAATATTGACAGCGTCCATCGTGGCATTTCCGAGGGTAAAGTCTTAATTTATCAGTACGGTAAATTTAATGTCAAAAAGGAATTTGAATACCATCGGGACGGCGACTTTTATTACGTGGAACCATACGCGCTGATCTGGCAGAATGATTTCTATTATCTTATTGGCGTTTTCCAGGAGACAAATGAGATACGGCATTACCGGCTTGACCGCATCCGTAACATTGAAGTGAGTAATGAAATGTTTAAAAAGCGCGATTTTAATCTACAGGAGTATGTCAATCAAAGCTTCCATATGTTTGCGGGGGAAGAAATGCGGATTAAAATCCGTTTCCACAATAGTCTCGTCAATGTTGTGCTTGATCGCTTTGGACAGGAAGCGGATATCCGGGAGGTTGATGATGAGCATTTTGTTCTCTCCACAAAAGCCAAACTCTCTGAAGGGCTCGTTAACTGGATTCTGACATGGGGCGACCGGGCGAAAGTGCTGTCACCGGAACACCTGGTCAGCCGTCTCAGAACGCAAATAGAACAAATGAACACACTTTATACCGAATAACGAGGAAAAGCCCGGGCCGGAGTCCGGCCCGATAAAGTCCATATAATTGTGTAAAAAGGAATCAAAAAAAGGGTCAAATTAATCCCCCATGTTACAATGTTTTCAACCGAGAAAAAAAGTAGGAGGGATTAAAATGACCCAAATCCAGTTTACCCTAAATATGGATAAATTAAAAGATTCCATTATGAATTCCAATATCGAAGCAGTTACCAAATCAACCATCGTATTGATTCTAAACGAGTACATGGAAAAGGAGCGTGATGAATACTTAAATAATAAGCCTTACGAGCGCGGGACAGGCTCCCGGGATTATCGAAACGGTTATTATACTCGTTCCTTAATGCTTGAGGTTGGCAAGGTAGAGCTGCATGTCCCCCGC
>NZ_FOMR01000002.1:419424-420523 GCF_900112705.1 Lentibacillus persicus | reverse complement strand
CGTGGGCGCAGGAAGTCTGAGAGGCGCTGTCCTTAGTACGAGAGGACCGGGATGGACACACCGCTGGTGTACCAGTTGTTCCGCCAGGAGCACAGCTGGGTAGCTACGTGTGGCAAGGATAAGTGCTGAAAGCATCTAAGCATGAAGCCCTCCTCAAGATGAAACTTCCCATCACGTTAAGTGAGTAAGATCCCTCAGAGACGATGAGGTTGATAGGTCCGAGGTGGAAGCGTGGCGACACGTGGAGCTGACGGATACTAATCGATCGAGGACTTAACTAACCCACAACCACGTTGAATGTCGACTAACGCTCTTATTTAGTTTTCAGGGTACAATCTTTATATAATAAAAGGTCTGGTAGCGATAGCGGAGAGGTCACACCTGTTCCCATGCCGAACACAGAAGTTAAGCTCTCCAGCGCCGATGGTAGTTGGGGTCTAATCCCTGCAAGAGTAGGACGCCGCCAGGCATTTTTGAAAAGTTGATTTCATAATTTGAAGTCAGCTTTTTTATTATTGCATAATACTGGTTGTTTATTGTGAGAACATCCCATTCAGTAAAAAGAACGTGAATAAATTTTTAAAAAAGCGCATCTCGAATTGAGTGCGCTTAATTTTTGTCTGTGTTTAATTTTGCTGGTTCCCATTATTCATTTGAGAGACCAGGGGAGCCGCTTGCTGTATAGCCTGTCCAAAATTTTGATTGTTTCTTGTCATGCTATAATAAGTTGCAGCTCCAACTCCTACAGAAGCGATTAATGGCAGCCACATGCTGTTGTTATTTTGCATATTGAACATTCAGATTCATCCTTTCTTTTATGGGTTTTCAAGTCATTCTTAGTTTATCAGTTGCGCATTAAAAAATGTGAGGTATCAAATGCCAGTTTTAAGTGCCAGCATAATTACTGTGAGAGATACTTTTTATTAAAAAGAGTGGGGTTAAAGGGAGTAATGGAAAAAGACGAATGGGGACTGTCGAAAACTTGAGACAGTCCCCATTCAAAATATGTTCCGGAAGATCAAAATATGTTCCGGAAGATCAAAATATGTTCCGGAAGATCAAAATATGTTCCGGAAGATCAAAATATGTTCCGGAAGAT
>NZ_FOMR01000002.1:0-419359 GCF_900112705.1 Lentibacillus persicus | reverse complement strand
TATGTTCCGGAAGATCAAAATATGTTCCGGAAGATCAAAATATGTTCCGGAAGATCAAAATATGTTCCGGAAGATCAAAATATGTTCCGGAAGATTAAAATATGTTCCGGAGAATCAAAATATGAGCTGGAGATTCAAAACACTAACCGGCCATTCAAAACATCTGCCGAAAACTCAAACGTCTGACCCGGCTTTATTTTCTGCCGCCGCATTTAGCCCTGCAAGGCGTCCGGTTACCAGCGCGGAGGTGATATTATAACCGCCGGTATAGCCATGGATGTCCAATATTTCACCGCAAAAGTACAGACCGTGCATAAACTTGGATTGCAAGGTTTTTGGAACGACCTCTTTTATCGAGACACCGCCACCGGTTACAAATGCTTTTTTCAACGGAAGCGAGCCATGAACGTCAAAACGGAAGTGCTTCAAGTCGTGTATTACATTACGCACGGCTTCTTTTGACACTGTTGCAGATTTCTGTTCGCCATCGATCTTGTGAATCGTGAGCATGTGGTCCAAAAGTCTTTCGGGCACAAGTCCTTTTAAAATATTTTTGAATGACTTTTTAGGACTGTTTTCCATGTTTTTTAAAATTTCCTGTATCAAGTGGTCTTTTTGTTTGTCAGGTAAAACATCCAGCAGCATCGAGACTTTCTCATGCCCTTTCATGAGTTCTTTTACTGCAAATTGTGAACAGCGCAAAACGGCTGGTCCTGAGATGCCGAAATGGGTGAATATCATGTCCATTCGGTGAGTAATAATTGGTTTGCCTTTTTTGTTTAAAACTGAGAGGGAGACATCTCTTAAGGATAATCCCTGCAAGCTCCTGTTTTGAATAAATGCTTCATTTGACGTAAGAGCTACTTCTGTCGGGTATAATGCCGTGACAGTATGCCCAGCTTTCTTTGCCCAGCTGTAACCGTCACCTGTGGACCCTGTGTGCGGTACAGCTTTGCCTCCGACTGCGATGATTAGTGATTTAGTGTATAATTTCTCACCGCTGTCCAGAATAACGGTGTGTTCGTTCTGGTCATAGTGAACAGCTTTTACAGGCGTCTTCATACGAACTTCTGCACCGAGTTCATCCAGCTTGTTTATTAACGCATTGACAACTGTTTTTGCCGAATTGGAGACCGGGAACATTCGTCCATGATCTTCTTCTTTTAGATCGACTCCCATCTCCTCAAAAAAAGCAATGATATCGTAATTATTAAAAACGGAAAAAGGGCTGAATAAAAATTTTCCATTCCCGGGTATATGCTTAATGACTTCTTCTTCAGGAAGTCTGTTTGTAACGTTACAGCGCCCTCCGCCTGAAATAGCCAATTTGGTGCCTAACTTTCTGCCTTTTTCCAGTAACAGCGTTTTTGCTCCTTTTTCAGCTGCGGCTATGGAAGCCATTAATCCTGACGGTCCTCCGCCGATTACAACGACATCGTATGACAATTTTCTTCATTCCTTTCCTTAGCTAGCATACCACGATTTCTATAACCCTAAAAACGATTCACTTAAATCCATAATAATAGCGTAAGCGGAGCTTTTCTGTGATAATATGAATATTGAATTGAATTTTTAAAATGCAGGTGAAACAATGTCGAATATTGTAAGAGGCACCATGCTCTTGACCGGTGCAACGTTTTTATCAAAATTTCTCGGGATGATTTATGTTATCCCATTTAACGAACTTGTAGGGGAAACAGGCGGTACACTGTTTTCACTTGCGTATACACCTTACAGTATATTAATAAGCATTTCGACAATAGGCGTACCTTTAGCCGTATCAAAATTTGTATCAAAATATAATGCCTTAGGTGATTACGAAACAGGCTTAAGAATGTACCGGGCAGGTATTATATTAATGGCCATCACCGGCTTTCTCGCCTTCTTAGGACTTTTTTTCAGTGCGGAATGGCTTGCCGGTATGATGATAACAAATGAAGCGACAGGAAACATTGCTGTTGAAGATGTCACAATGGTTATAAAAATGGTCAGTTTTGCTTTGTTGCTTATACCGCCTATGAGTATCACGCGCGGTTTCTTTCAAGGCTACCAGTCAATGGGACCTACCGCGGTTTCGCAGGTGGTTGAACAAATAGTGCGAATCGGTTTTATTCTGGTTGCTGCTTTTATCGTTACACAAGTTGTTGGGGGCACAGTCGTTACAGCAGTTGGATTCGCAACTTTTGCGGCATTTATCGGAGCATTGGCATCTTGTGTGGTGCTAGTATTTTATTGGCGCAAACGGAAAGCAAATATCCATAAAAATTTAGAACAACAACAGTACACATATGATATTCCAACAAAAAATCTGTTTTCTGAGCTTTTTCGATATGCAGGTCCGTTTATATTAGTCGGTATTGCAATTCCATTATATCAGCTTGTGGACCAATTCACGGTGGAACGTGCAATGACTGCTATTGGCCAAAAGGAATTGTTTGATGCAGCTTATTCTGCAATTAATTATTACGGGCACAAACTGGTCATTATTCCGGTAACAATCGCAACTGGAATGTCGCTGGCAATTATACCCGCTTTAACAAAAACGTTCACACAAGCAAATTGGTCAGTACTGTTCGAGCAAATTAATCAGGCGTTGCAAATTGTGCTGGTGCTCGTTGTCCCGGCTGTTGTTGGATTGTCCGCATTATCTGACGTCGCTTATGGCGCGCTTTATGGTATGCACAATATCGAAACGACCGGCACATTGTTGGGCTGGTACGCACCTGTTGCATTGTTTTTTGCTTTGTTTACAGTTACAGCAGCTATTCTGCAAGGCATCAACCAGCAGCAGTTCGCTGTTATCAGCTTATCAGCCGGGGTCTTAATTAAAGTGTTGTTTAATATTCAGCTAATCCATACATTTGGCCCAAAGGGTGCAATTTTCGGCACCGGGCTTGCTGCAGGAACGGCGGTTGCACTCAACCTGTGGCGCATTAAAAAATCAATTGAATTTCCGTTTAAACAAACGTTTAAACGTTTCTTGCTGATTATTATTTTTTCGGTGTTCATGTTAATTGCCATTGGTTTGCTTAAATGGCTGTTTGGTATTTTTCTGGAATATGAAACTTCACGCCTGGCAGCTGCCATCATGCTGGCCGCAGGGGTCGCAGGCGGTGGAAGTGTTTATTTATGGTTCAGTTATCAATCAACATTGCTTGAGCGTGTCTTAGGTGACCGTGTAAGGGTTCTGGATCGATTCTTCAAGCGGTGAATGGAGGTTATCAATGCGTTTGGATAAAATACTGGCAAATAAAGGATTTGGAAGCCGAAAAGATGTCAGAGCACTCATTAAGAAAAAGCATGTGACAATAAATGACAAAGTTGTTAAAGATAGTGGTACCAAAGTTAATTTGGAAAAGGACACAGTGAGAGTAAATGATACCATTATAAGCTATCGTGAATACGTTTATATTTTGCTGAATAAACCGCCCGGTTATATATCTGCTACAACGGATAACCATAATAAAACTGTGATCGATCTTCTGCCTGAAGCATATCAGCTTTTTGAACCATTTCCTGTGGGCAGGCTTGATAAAGACACAGAAGGACTTCTTTTGATTACAAACGATGGGGATTTAGGCCACCAGCTGACGTCACCAAAAAAAGATGTCGAAAAAACATATTTTGCGCATATCAGTGGACGTGTCACAGAAGCTGATGTTCAAGAATTCCAAAAAGGTGTTCAATTAGATGACGGTCTTATTGCAAAGCCAGCAACGCTAGAGATATTAGAATCTAAGGATGTATCGTTAGTCAACGTGACAGTGACAGAAGGCAAGTTTCATCAAGTGAAACGAATGTTTGAAGCGGTCGGAAAAAAGGTCATTTATTTGAAGCGAATCCAAATGGGAAGTTTAAAGCTTGATGAAGAACTGGAAACAGGGAAGTTCCGTGAACTCACTGAATCTGAAATCAATAAGTTAAAACCTCAAAAAAAAGGCTGACATACACAGTGTCAGCTGAACTTCTGATTAGGAAGAGACTTTGACAGGTTTGGTTGTTGTTTTCCATTTACCCCGTACAGGGCTTTTCACGAGCCCGTTGTGGGTTAAAATACTTAAGTCACGTTGAATAGTGCGGTCAGTTGTTCCAAATTCTTCAGCAATTTCCTGGGTCGAAACTGTCCCTTTTTCTCTTATGTAAAGGTAAACAGCTTTCACTCGCATAAGCATACGAGATGTCGAATGACTCAAATAATCACTCCCTAAGGAATTCATTATCTTTGGTGCAAGCTCTGAGCCGCTAACTCAATTTTACCGCTAAAATGCATGAATGAAAAGTTAAAAAGTATTAAATTTTAGTAAATTCATCAATACAGCTTACGCTTATAACACTAAAAAAATGAGGGTTTATATGAATTCACCGCATTATTTTATTGCTGTTCCGCTTCCATCGTCTCTAAAAGAAAAGCTTGCCGGGTGGCAGCGTGCACTTAAACCGGAATTACCTTTTAAGCAGTGGGTACACCCTGAAGATTTACATATTACGTTAAAATTTCTCGGGGCGGTTAGTGAAGAGCAGCTAAACATGTTAATCCGCTTAATGGCCCAAATAAGAAATTTTAATTCGTTTTCGCTGATGACTGGCGGTTTAGGAACGTTCGGTAATCCTGAAAACCCACGGGTATTATGGACAGGAGTTGAACGAAAGCCTGAATTGATGGATCTTCAGCAATATGTGGAGGGAATCGCGTTCGAGTCGGGTTTTAAACAAGAGAAAAGACCTTATTCACCACATATCACACTAGCGAAAAAATCGGCAGGTAAAACAGATCGAATTCCCGAGGTGAAAAGCCGCTATACAGGGCACCAACCGATTGCAGTTAATCAAGTCGTTCTTTTCAGGATTCATCCGGGGAAAAAGCCTAAATACGGAATTGAAGAAGCTTATAAATTTTCTCGGGGGAGGGAACAGTAATGGCTCAGCTGATCAAGCTGGAGGATTACGTTTCAAGATATGAATGGAATGCTTACCGTTATCCGAGTCAGTTCATACGGATGAAACAGGATAATTGGAAAAAACTTTATCACCTGTGGCGGAACGAAGCGTTCGTGGGTGATCAACAACAAGCGAATATGGAACCTGCTGCATCCAAGTGGAAGTCGTTGTTTAAATTTGGATTTAGAAAAACTGCTGAAGAAACGGCGAAAAATTCAGATGTAACGGATTTGCCCGCAACTGAAAATGAATTGCGTCACTATTTTCTGGATAAATTATACCCGGTCCAATTGAAGTGGGCATCTTCTACAGTTACGGAAGTGTCGTTTGTGGATCAAACGTATTATGCAAATGATCGTCTGAAATACTTTCTCAAACGGTTTCCTGATACATTTCTCGTCATGTACCACCCTGTCTTCAATGTTAAAAAGGCACCCGTGGATGGTGAGATTATTTTAATCAGTCCAATCGGAATCGAGATTCTATATCTGATTGAAAAGCAGCCTGGAACACTGATTACGGCTGATGGGGAACGGACCTGGCTTGTTAAGGAAGAAGCAAAAAGTGAAACAAAAATTTTGAGTCCATTGCTTGCATTAAAGCGTACAGAGAAGATCTTAAAGAGCATTCTGAAACAGGCGGATATTGCGCTGCCAATCAGTAAAGTTGTTTTATCACCGACAAATCATATTGCCTCGCTTAAAGCGCCGTACAATACTAAACTCGTAGGTAAGCATGCGTATGAAGACTGGTTTGCAGAAAAAAGAAACCTTGTCTCGCCATTAAAAAATCATCAGCTTAAAACGGCGGAACATTTATTAAAAAATTGCCGGACAACAGCAATTAAGCGACCTGAGTGGGAATCTGATGATAACAGCGTATTTCCTAATGACACAGTTTAAAGAAGGTACGCTACTTTCTCACTTTGTTCGAAATGAATAACAAACCATATCCGTCATATATCGATGTGATGGGAATGTAAGTTTGCTTGAAAGCAAAATGTTTTTCAGATAACCTATTCTCACACCACAATATTAGTAATGATGAGGTTTTTCCCAGGTGTTCACTTTACAGAAATGAATTTAATTAACGAATTGAGGTATTAATGGTGAATTGGCTCCAACAAGCAGTCGGAAAAGATTGGAATATTACACCTGCCGGCGGATTAACAGGTGATGCTTATATCGCTGAGAAGGGGGACAGGCGATTATTTTTAAAGCGAAATTCTTCTCCATTTTTAGCCGTTTTGTCAGCGGAAGGGATTGTTCCCAAGCTTGTATTTACGAAGCGGATGGAGAACGGCGACGTCATAACCGCCCAAAAATGGTTGGAAGGAAGAGAATTGAAAGCGGAAGAAATGCAGCATCCACAGGTGGCTGACTTGCTTCGGAAAATACATGGGTCATCTGAACTTCTTCATATGCTCATGCGTCTCGGCAACAAGCCGGCTACACCTGATGAACGTTTTGCTGATATCAAAGAACAATTAAATGCCAGCGAATTAATGCATACGTATAGAGAAGTTACGAAAGCTATTCACTTTTTGGAGCAGCTGCTTCCTGTTACCCGCAATCAGCATCAAGTTGTGTGTCACTGCGATCTGAATCATAATAATGTTATTTTGACAACAAAAGGACAACTTTATCTGGTTGACTGGGATAATGCAACGATTGCCGATCCGGCGATGGATTATGGTTTTGTTTTAAAATGGTATGTACCGCCGGAAGATTGGGGCGCATGGCTGGTTCGATACGGCCTGGACAAGGACGAGCATTTATATGAACGCATGTATTGGTATTTAATCATTGACGCTCTCTATTATTTAGTATGGCACTATGAACGAAACCGGGCTGATAAAGTCCAAAGCTGTTTATCTGACCTGCAGGGTTTAAACAGATATGTTGAAAAATCTATTCTAAGCTAGTTTTTCGAATAGCATTAACCCATGTTTGAATATTTGTTTTATTGGAGATAATATGTTCTTCGTCATTCTGAGCTATCTCTCCCTGTCTGCCATAATTATATATTTCAGGCAGCAGCTGCAGAAGTTGTTCATCGGATATACTATTATTTGCAATCATTGTTTGTACCAATCGTTTAATTTGCTGGTATTCGGAAATTTCACCGCAGCAATCGTCGTTCTGTTCAGTTAAAATATCCTGCAACAATTGTAATTGGTTGTGAGTAGTCAATACCATTTAAATCACCTCAATTTAGAGTGTTAGCTGATTCGTTAAATTTTATGCTTGCAATGACGTAAAGATTGCGATGCTTTTTAAGCGACAAATATAATAAAAGGAGAAGTAAACATGCGACAGCGCCATAAGCCGTGGGCGGATGACTTTTTGAAAAATAATACGCAACTGGTTATTCCGGATGCGGCATCGAAAAAAGGGGAGTGGGGCCAATTATTCGGAAATGATAACCCCATTCATTTAGAGATTGGAACCGGAAAAGGTCAGTTTATTACGGGAATGGCTGAACAGCATCCAGATATAAATTTTATAGGTATTGAACTGGCTAAAAGTATCATCGTGATGGCAGGGAGCAAGGTGAAAGCGTCAGAGCAGGATAATGTGCTGCTTATACATGGTGATGCAGCTGGTTTAAATGAGCTGTTCGCGGAAAATGAAATTTCGGTCATTTATTTGAACTTTTCTGATCCCTGGCCAAAGAAACGACACGCAAAACGAAGGCTCACATTTCACACCTTCCTTGAACAGTATCAATCTATTTTGCATCCGGAAGGTGAAATCGTGTTAAAAACTGATAACCAAGGACTGTTTGAATACTCGCTCGTCAGCTTTTCTCAATTTGGTCTTGAACTCCGGGAAGTCAATTTGGATCTTCATAATGAAGAAGACCCTTTAAATATTATGACGGAATATGAAGAAAAATTTTCAGCGAAGGGCCAGCGTATTTATCGCTGCCGAGCACAATTTCCGTGAACCCTCTGGCAGGGTTCTTTTTTCTTCAGCGAATGCAATCTTTACACAGGAACTTATTTTAGCTAGACTGGTAATAGAGGAGAGGAGGCGTTTTATTTGGAAACGATGCAAATTGGCAGAGGTAAACTGACATGGCTGAACGGTGGCGTTAATTTTCTTGATGGCGGTGCAATGTTTGGTGTTGTGCCAAAACCTCTATGGGGAAAAAAGTATCCAAGTAATGAAAAAAATCAGATTGAACTTAGAACCGATCCAATATTGGTTCAAATTGACGGAAAAAACTACTTGATTGAATCGGGGATTGGGAATGGAAAATTAACGAGCAAACAACTTCGAAATTTTGGTGTCTTGGAGGAATCATCGATTGACCGGTCATTGGAAAAGCTGAGTTTAACGGTGGATGATATTAATGCTGTGCTGATGACACATTTGCATTTTGACCATGCGTGCGGGCTGACCCGACCAGCAGGTGACGGGTATGAGCCAGTTTTTAAAAATGCGGAAATTTATGTGTCGCAGGTAGAGTGGGATGAAATGCGGAACCCGAATATCCGTTCAGCAAATACATACTGGAAAATGAACTGGGAACCGATAGCGGAGCAGGTCGAAACATTTGAAGATGAGATTACAATTACCAATGGATTAAAGTTGATCCATACCGGTGGGCACAGTGATGGCCATTCAATTTTGGTGTTTGAAGACGGCGATGAAACGTGGCTTCATATGGCCGATATTATGGCAACGCACGCTCACCAAAATAAGCTATGGGTGATGGCATATGATGACTATCCCGTAACTTCAGTTCATGAGAAAGAGAAATGGATGGCAGTTGGGTATCAGAAACAAGCGTGGTATACGTTCTATCATGATGCCTATTACCGTGCAATTAAATTTGATGAATCGGGAAATGTATTAGATGAAGTCAAGCGGGAGCGTTATGATTATGAATAATAAGAGGCTGGGATAAAAGTTTTGTCCCAGTCTCTTTTTAACTGCTGTATTACGCTGTTTCAACAGAGTCAATAACAGCTCCTGTGTCAACGTCAATATAAAATTCGTATTGCTTGTTTTCACCGTCAATATTCCGCGTAACACCGCCACGATAGGCGTTGTACAATAATCCGTTTCTTTCAACCTCTTCAGGTTTCATGTAAATCCAGGATCCACTGATTGGCCCCTGTTTTTTAAATGTTTCCTTTGCATGCTTTAGTGCCTTTTCAGGTGTGATTTTTTGATAACGATCGAGCTGCTGCTTTACTACAAAGCCTGCCGCAAGACCAGCCCCGGCAGCAATAACTGCATTTCTGGCTTTCATTTCTGTCACCTCTTCAATAATTATTAAACAATTTCTACACGCTACTGTTATTATAACGGAAAGCAACTGAAATAAAAACCGTTACACCATTGTTTGCTGGAAAGATGTCACTGTTTTCCGTTATACTGAACTTATTACATAATTAGGTGGAGGGAACGCAGATGAATCAGGAAACGATGGATTTATTTAAAAATCTTACGGAATTACAAGGTGCACCAGGGAATGAGCATGCTGTCAGGAAATTTATGCGCGCAGAACTTGAGAAGTACTCTGATGAGCTTATACAAGATAACCTGGGCGGTGTGTTTGGCGTAAAAAAAGGTGATGGACCACGCGTCATGGTTGCAGGTCATATGGATGAAGTTGGGTTTATGGTCACCCAAATTACTAAAAATGGCATGATTCGATTCCAAACATTGGGTGGCTGGTGGAGCCAGGTACTGCTTGCCCAGCGCGTGCAAATTATGACTGATAACGGCCCAGTGGTCGGTGTAATCGGGTCAATTCCACCGCATAACCTATCACCTGAGCAGCGTAAAAAGCCGATGGATACAAAAGATATGCTGATTGACATTGGCGCCGACGACAAAGATGATGCAGCCAAAATAGGTATTAAACCGGGACAATCGATTGTGCCGATTTGTCCGTTCACACCGATGGCCAATGAGAAAAAAATCATGGCAAAAGCGTGGGATAATCGTTATGGCTGTGGACTTTCAGTTGAATTATTAAAAGAACTGCAGGGCGAAAAAGTCCCGAACCAGCTTTACTCGGGTGCAACCGTTCAGGAAGAAGTAGGACTCCGAGGTGCTAAAGTGGCTGCCAACATGATTGAGCCGGATATCTTTTATGCGCTTGACGCCTCACCAGCTAACGACATGTCGGGTGACGATCAGGAGTTCGGCCAGTTGGGCAAAGGGGCTTTGCTGCGGGTTTTTGATCAGACAATGATTACACATCGCGGCATGCGCGAATTTATTCTGGATACAGCAGAATCGGGTAATATTCCTTATCAGTTCTTCGTTTCACAGGGCGGCACGGATGCCGGCAGCGTTCATTTGTCCAATAGTGGTGTGCCATCAGCGGTTGTTGGCATTTGTTCACGCTACATCCATACGTCTTCATCAATCATTCATGTTGATGATTATGAGGCGGCCAAAGAATTACTGCTCAAATTAGTGAAGTCAACGGATCAAAGTACAGTTGACTCAATTAAAGCGAAATAACGTTAGCATATGCGAATTGTAATTGGATCCGGTAATCCAGCGAAGATTGCAGCAGTGAAAGCAGTTTTTACAAAGGACGAGGTGAGTCCTGCCGATGTACCTTCTTTAGTCAGGAGTCAGCCATTTTCGGACCAGGAAACAAGGGAAGGCGCCATAAACCGGGCTGCCGGAAGCTTGAAAACAGTCCCTGCAGATCTCAGCATTGGGCTGGAAGGCGGTGTAATGTACGTAGGAGAAGATCTTTACCTATGTAATTGGGGCTCGCTGATTACCCGGGAGAATACACGTTTTACTGCTGCCGGTGCACGAGTTTTGCTGCCGAAAGAGATTGAACAGGAATTGCTGAAAGGCGTCGAGCTTGGGGACATCATGGATGGCTATGCAAAAAGGAAAAATGTGCGGAAAAAAGAGGGTGCAATTGGTATCTTTACGAATGACCGTATTTCCAGGCAGGACATGTTTACACATGTCGTTAAGCTATTGCACGGACAGTGGGAATATTGGCAACGCACATAATCAATATAAAAGACGAACGATAAAGAGGATTAGCGACGCAATTTTACTGAGTGGCTCCGCTTTTCCTTTTAACAATCGTTCGCCTTTTCTTTTAGTTAATCGCTTATGGCTTGGCTTTTTCATTCATAAATGTAGTTTAATACATCAAGTGCCTGATCAATGGTTTCCACCGTAACATTTGCTTTATTGGAAAGTTCTTTCAGTGGGTGAATGAGTGACTCAGGTCGTACGAGAATCGTAGGTTTACCCATCGTCATGGCTGCGCTGGCATCCATGGCCGTATTCCACTGCTTATATTTTTCGCCGAATAGTGCAATAACGACGTCTGATTTTTGCATCAGTACTTCGGTACGCAAATTATTTATACCAGATGCCGCATCGTCTTTATACACATTTCCCGGCTGCTGGCCAAGAATGTCTTCCCCTACATTGTCGGAACGATCGTGGTTTGTCTGTGGTGCAACAAACGTCAGAGGAAGCTCTTTCTCTTTTGCTTTTGATTTCAGCTCCTCGCGCCAATCATCATGGATTTGACCTGCCAGATAGACGGTTAGTTCCATTAAAATTCCTCCCATAATAATGTATCTGATTCTATCTTACCTGTTTTGGCGGCCAACGCAAACAAAAAACAATCGTAACTGTATTATTGGAAAAGATATCTAAGCATGAAACATGGACAGCAGGATGATTGAAAACATAGTGAATCAAGGATATGATAGGCATTAGCAAGTAGTGATATTCTAAGAGGAAACCAACTGAAACAGAAAAACAATTATCCGATATTATAAAAGCTGAAAACGTGATCGCAGTATTATCCGCTGGAAAGAGGAGTTAATGGGAATCATGGATAAAGTCAGCTCATAAAAGGAGAGACCTGAAGGATGAAAATGACAAGTTTAAAAATGAAAAAAATACTCCAAGAGCGGTTGGCGAACGAAAATTACAAAACATCCTACAATCGTGATAAAGATACATTTCGCATTGAATGGAAAGATACAGGCCAGGGGATGACCATCACACTGCCGAATGTTGTTTCTAAGTATAATGAGCGTGGTGAAGCAGCAATTGATAACCTCGAAGAACATGTCTCAGAAGCATTAAAAATTATGCATGAAGACCATCATTTGTCCGGGATGGAGAAAAACATTTTTCCGGTTATCCGTGCAACCTCATTTACCACCGAAACAAAAGGCGGCAAAAAGCTTATCTATAAAGACCACACGGCAGAAACGCGCGTTTATTATGCGTTGGATTTGGGGAAGTCCTATCAGTTGATCGATGAGTCGATGCTCGCAGAAGAGGGCTGGAGCCAGGAACGAATGGATGAAATCGCCACGTTCAATGTCCGATCTTTAAAAAACGACTATAAAAAAGACACTGTTGCTGATAATGACTTTTATTTTATCGCGTCCCAGGACGGCTATGACGCCAGCCGCATCTTAAATGAAGCGCTTCTTGAAGAAATGCTGGCCAATACGAAAGGTGAGTTAGCGGTCGCTGTCCCGCATCAGGATGTGTTGATTTTTGCTGATATTCAAAATAAGGCAGGATATGACATATTGGCACAAATGACGATGAAATTTTTTGCGGAAGGGCGGATTCCAATCACATCACTCTCATTTATTTATGAAAATAAAACACTGGAACCAGTCTTTATACTTGCGAAAAACCGACCTGAAAAGAAATAGAAAGGAATGAAACACGATGGATGTATTTTACAATCAAACAGGAATAGGGGACGTTTTGATAATACCAATTGAGGACGAAAATCGGTACAAGGTCACCCATGACAACTATGGTGATATTACGAAAATAAAAAATAGCCAGGGAAATGTTATCGGCTATAACATTTTTAAAGCTTCCTCATACTTTAACCTTAGTGGAAATGGGAAAATCAGTATGACGGAAGAAATGCTTGATCAAATGAAACAGGCTTTCAATCAAAATGGGCTGGATGATGTGCTGGATTTTGATTTAAGTCCGAAGTTTGTTGTCGGTCATGTCGTTGAAAAGTCCCAGCATGAAGATGCTGATAAATTAAGTGTCTGCCAGGTTGATACAGGGGATGAGCAACTGCAGATTGTATGCGGCGCTCCGAATGTTGATAAAGGACAGAAAGTAGTGGTGGCAAAAGTTGGAGCTGTCATGCCCGGTGGAATGAAGATTAAACCGACAAAATTACGTGGCACCCCATCGAACGGTATGATATGCTCACAAAAAGAATTGGGTCTTCCTGATGCACCTGAGGAGAAAGGAATTTATGTGCTGGATGACACATATAAAACAGGTGAGCCATTTGAGTTTTAAAACAAAAACAACCTTTGTCGATTGACACGGGTTGTTTTTTAATGAAAATCCTTAAACGAGGCTGTAGCGAATATGTGCAAACATATGAGAACACACGGTTCATTACAATTTCACTAAAAAACTGCTAAAATGATATTACTTGAATTATAAAGAAATGAGTGAATACATATGTGGGGTCGTTGGAAAGAAAAACTCAGCCGGTTCTTTTTTGAGGAAAAGGAAGAAGAAGAGGATGTTAAACACGCTGAAAAACCTGTTAATGGCAATCAGAACATCCATACACGAATAACCTATCAATACCCTGCTGAGAGGCCTTTTCGATTTCCTGTCATCCCGGATAAACCGCGGCAAAAGGAATCAACCGATATACCGGCATACCAGCGAAAAACAGTAAAAGAAAACAACCAGCCGAATCCTGTATATCCTCGTGATGTCAACCACACAGACAATCAAGAATCTCAGGGAATTCGCAAAATCGAAATACCTGATTCAAAGGAGCCGTTTAAACCAAGCGATGTGCCATCACCGGTGTATGGTTTTCAAAAAAAGGAATCACCAATTGAGGATATACCGGCATACAAACGAAAGCAGGACCATAATGAAGCGTTGTCAGCTGAAAAGGAAATCGCAGCAACAGAGGAAAAAGCGGAAGCTGACACGACATTCACCAAAAACGATGAAACACCAACGGCAAGTGCAGCACCGGAAAATCCTGTCCCGTCCAATAACGCACCTGCTAAACAAAATGCATCTGAAGCTGCTGAAAGACCAACACCGGAACATGCGAGGGCGAGGAAATCGCGTCCGAACAGGCAAAAGCAAGAAAAGAAAGATAAATCAGGTTCGGTAACACCGCCATTTAATGTCTTGATGTCAGCAAATGATAAAAGAAATTACGCTCAGCGAAAAAAATCGTTCCGTGAGCAAACAGGAGGTCGCGATAAACCAAGTAAAACGGAAGTTCAAAAAAAGAATCCATTCCCTTATCATTTATTAAATGATCCCGAGGAGAAAACAGAGCAGGATAAATTATGGATGCAAAACCAAAAGCAGCTTCTGGAAAAAACGTTAAAGCACTTCAATGTCCGTGCCACAGTAGTTAATGTCACACAAGGCCCTTCTGTTACACGGTTTGAAGTGCAGCCTGAACCAGGCGTTAAAGTGAGCAAAATTAAAAATCTCAGCGATGACCTTAAATTAAGCCTGGCAGCAAAAGACATACGGATTGAAGCGCCAATTCCGGGAAAACACACGATTGGTATCGAGATTCCAAATAAGCATCCACAGACGGTCAGCCTGCAGGAAATATTTGAGAAAGATACCTTTCAATCAAGCACGTCCCCTTTAACGATAGGGCTGGGTCTGAGTATTGAAGGCGATCCGCTTGTAACAAATATTCAAAAGATGCCACACGGGCTGATTGCCGGTGCAACCGGATCGGGAAAAAGTGTCTGTATCAATACAATATTGCTCAGTCTTTTGTATAAAGCTGATTATGAAGAAGTCAAATTTATGCTTATCGATCCGAAAATGGTTGAATTAGCACCGTACAATGGGATTCCGCACCTTATATCACCGGTAATTACCGATGTGAAGGCGGCGACGGCTGCTTTAAAATGGGCGGTTAAAGAAATGGAAAAACGCTACGATTCTTTCGTCCAAGAAGGTGTCCGTGATATTGAGCGTTTTAACCAAAATATGACAAAACAAGGTCGAACCGAAGACAAAATGCCCTTCATTGTCATTGTCATTGACGAACTTGCTGATTTGATGATGGTTGCGCCACAGGATGTTGAGGATTCCATCAGTCGGATTGCTCAGAAAGCCCGTGCGTGCGGTATACATCTATTGCTGGCCACACAGCGCCCGTCTGTTGACGTTATCACTGGCTTAATTAAAGCAAATATACCGACCCGAATCGCTTTCAGTGTATCGTCGCAAGTTGATTCAAAAACAATAATTGATACGGGGGGAGCTGAAAAGCTTCTTGGAAAAGGCGATATGCTGTTCATAGAAAACGGGGCTGGCAAAAGCATAAGGCTTCAGGGGGCTTTTGTCTCGGATGAGGAAATCGAGCGTGTAACCGAATACGCGCGTTCTCAAGCAGAACCGGATTATGCTTTTGAACAGGAACAATTGCTGCAGGATGTGACAAAAGAGGAAGAGTCGGATGAATTGCTGGAGGATGCCATTGACTTTGTCATCGAGCAAAACAGTGCCAGTACTTCATTGATTCAGCGTCATTTTAAAATTGGTTACAATCGGGCTGCAAGGTTGATGGATGCGATGGAAAACATGGGGGTCATCGGCACACAGAACGGAAGTAAACCACGCGATGTGTTAATATCGTCCGGACAATTGGATAACTAATACTTGCTTGCCAGAGCTGGTTTATATATTATGGGATAGAAGCAATTCGCTGAAAGGCCGTGTTTCAAAGTTGCTGCAATGAAGAACATCCTTGCCCATTAATGTATATAATGACGTAAAAGCGGTCAGATTTAATTTGTAAACAATGAAACTTTACAAATTCCCGGTCAGTAATTTTATTCTTCATTAATATTTGCTATAATGTCAAAATGGCAGATTTGGAATTAATAAATCGTTCAGTTAGACGGATATAAATTTGGAGGTTCATTTTTATGACAGCTTACCATTTTATTGGTATTAAGGGAACCGGAATGAGTTCACTCGCTCATATCCTGCACGACTCGGGGGAGAAGGTGCAGGGCTCTGATATTGATAAGTATTTTTTTACACAAAAAGCATTAGAGGAAAAAGACATTCCTATACTCCCTTTTTCAGAAGAAAACATCGAAGAAGGCTATACGATCATAGCGGGTAACGCTTTTTCAGATAATCACCCTGAAATTAAAGAAGCAAAAAAACAAGGTTTAACGTTTTACAGATATCATGATTTTTTAGGTGAATGGCTCAAGCAATATACAAGTATTGCAGTTACAGGTGCACATGGCAAAACATCTACGACAGGTTTGCTGGCGCATGTTCTCGATCAATCATATCCAATCTCTTATTTAATAGGTGATGGTACAGGAAAAGGACATGTTGACAGCAAATATTTCGTGTTTGAGGCTTGTGAATACCGGCGCCATTTTTTAAGCTATGAACCTGATTATGCGATAATGACCAATATTGATTTTGATCATCCGGACTATTTTACAAGTATTGATGATGTTTTTAACGCGTTTCAATCGATGGCAGACCAAGTGAAAAAAGGCATCATTGCCTGTGGAGATGATGAACAACTTCAGCAAATTCAAGCGAAAGTGCCGGTTGTCTATTATGGTTTTTCAAGCACCAACGATTTTCAGGCACAAAACGTAACTGAAACTGAATATGGCACGGAGTTTGATGTATTCGTGCGCAATACGTATTATGATACATTCAGGATTCCGATGTATGGGGACCATCACGTATTGAATGCTCTCTCAGTTGTTGCCATTTGCCATTATGAAGATATAAAAGCTCAGAAGCTAAGAGCACTCGAATCGTTTGAAGGTGTTAAACGACGCTTCACTGAGAAATCGGTTGGAAATCAAATCCTGGTAGATGATTATGCTCACCATCCGCGTGAAATAACAGCAACGATTGAAACAGCACGGAAAAAATATCTGAACAAACCTGTAGTGGCTATATTTCAGCCGCATACGTACACACGTACCAAAACATTTCTGCAGGATTTTGCAGAGAGCTTAAACCTGGCTGACAAGGTCTATTTGTGTGATATTTTTGGCTCGGCCAGAGAAGAAAGCGGCAAATTAACAATCGAGGATTTACAGAAATTGGTGGATGACAGCGCCATATTAGATCTGTCCCATACGAACGTATTAGCAGAACATGCTGACAGCGTGCTGTTATTCATGGGTGCAGGCGATATCCAGAAATTTCAGGCCGCCTATGAAAATGAGCTTGATTATGTCAATTATGAGCAAATTAAAAAAGCGTAGAAAAAGAGTCAACTATATCTTGGCTCTTTTTTCATAAATATATTTTTTCACCATAGCTGTCGAAATTATTGTTAAAATCCGTTATAGTATAAATATAATAGGTGTATGAGCGAATTCGGCCGATTGTTAAACTGAATTGACGTTTACACAATGTTATTTGGGGAATATAAAGTAAAGATACTTAATCCGGGCTCATTATTTGTAATCCACTGCAACACATCGCTTATTTAAATATGCCCTAATCGAAGGAGTTGATCAGGCAATGGAGATTTTATTGTACATAGCTGCTATTATTGCTGCTGCTGCCCTTGCAGTACTCGTTGTCTATGTTGTTATCACGCTGAAGGCAGCACAGCGAACGATGGATAATGTTTCCAGCACATTGGAGAATCTTGAGTCACAAATGCAAGGCGTCACATCAGAAACGACTGAGTTGCTTGAGAAAACGAACAGTCTTGCTGACGACGTTAATCAAAAGTCGGACAAGCTGAATATCCTGTTTGATGGTATTAAAAGTGTCGGCAATACTGTCAATGAATTGAATGAATCACTGAGAAAGCTGTCTACCAGTATTTCAAGTGCTGCATCAAAAAATCAGGAGAAAGTTGCCGAAGTTCTTAAATGGGGGAATTCGGCTGTGGAATTTTGGAAAAAGAAAAAAAATAAATAATTTTTAAGAGGAGGAATTGGAATGGGAAACGATAACAGCAATAACAATCAGGAAACAAGCATTAATACTAAGGATTTCATGATTGGAACACTTATGGGTGCCATAGCGGGAGCTGTCACTGCTTTATTACTTGCTCCAAAATCCGGAAGAGAAATCAGGAGCAATATTAACGACGGTGCCATACAGTTAAAAGGCCGTGCAGGTGAGTGGGGAAATACTGCCCTTGAAAGAGGAAACGAATTGAAAGATACCGCTTATACGAAAGGCTCTGAATTAAAAGAAAGAGCGTATTTAAAAGGTTCGGATTTGCGGACAAAAGCGATGGATTCAACTTCACAACTTTCCCGCAAAACACAGGAAAAAACACAGGAGCTGAGCCAGAACCTTCAGGATAAGTGGAGCAAAAAAAACAATGAACCGAACGACGCTGTCGCTGATGCAGTAGAAGAGGCAGCGGAAGAAGCTGCGGCAGAAGTCGAAAAACCCGAAACAAAATAAGTTGCTAAAAGTCAGTGAGTACTCACTGACTTTTTTTGATATACTGAAACAATGGTAAATAAAATAGGAGAATAGCCCTTTTTTTAAAAATTGTATTTATAAGGGTGACAAACGTTGTACTTTTATGTATAATAATGCCTAATATAATTTCAAGAATATATGAATGCTAACAGGAGGGGATCATATTGAATAAAGAATTAGAAAGTCTTCGTGAAAAGCTGGATGATGTTAATGTGGAGCTATTAAAATTAATAAACCAGCGCGCTGAAACAGTGCAGAAAATTGGTGAAGTAAAAGAAAAACAAGGCATTAACCGTTATGACCCGGTAAGAGAGCGAAAAATGCTGAACGAGCTGACTGACAAAAATGATGGTCCATTTGAAAACTCGACCATTGAACATATTTTTAAAGAAATTTTTAAAGCTAGTCTTGAGCTTCAAGAAGATGATCATCGTAAAGCGCTACTCGTCTCACGAAAGAAGAAACCGGACGATACAATTATCGACATTAAGGGTGCTGCGATTGGCAACGGTGGTGTGCAGCATGTAATGGGTCCATGTTCAGTCGAAAGTTATGAGCAGGTGGCTCAAGTGGCACAAGCTGTGAAACGCAACGGCATTAAATTATTGCGCGGCGGTGCATTTAAGCCAAGAACGTCCCCATATGATTTCCAGGGTCTTGGTGTAGAAGGATTGGAAATTTTGAAAAAAGCCGCTGATGAACACGACTTGGCCGTTGTCAGTGAGATTGTCAATCCGGAACATGTGGAAAAAGCGCTAGACTATGTTGACGTCATTCAAATTGGCGCCCGCAATATGCAGAACTTTGAACTCTTAAAAGCTGTCGGTGAAACGAATAAACCGGTTCTCTTGAAACGCGGTATGTCAGCTACAATTTCAGAATTTGTTAATGCTGCAGAATACATTATGTCACGCGGCAATGGTGATATCATATTGTGTGAGCGCGGTATTCGTACTTATGAGAAAGCTACACGCAATACGTTGGATATCTCCTCTGTACCAATTCTGAAACAAGAAACACACTTGCCTGTTATGGTTGATGTAACGCATTCAACAGGACGCAGAGATTTGCTCCTTCCTGCAGCTAAAGCAGCGGTTGCTATTGGAGCTGATGGTATCATGGCTGAGGTCCATCCAGACCCTGCAGTTGCACTGTCTGATGCAGCCCAGCAAATGGATATACCAACATTCGATAATTTCATGAAACAACTTGACGAATTTGCACCACGCCCTGCAGTTCAAAAATAATTGAATCAAAATTAATCAGTAAGATATTTCATTAAAGGTTGACCATTTCAACGGTCAGCCTTTAAATTTTTGTGTTTTTAGTTGTGTTAGCGTATCATAATGAAAAGGAAAACGTTTTGGCGATGAATGAGGAGGTAGTTGAAAATGACTGTAACAATATATGATGTAGCACGCGAGGCAAACGTTTCAATGGCAACGGTTTCCCGTGTTGTAAACGGAAACCCGAATGTGAAACCAGTAACCCGAAAAAAAGTTTTGCGGACAATTGAAGAACTTGGATACCGTCCAAATGCCGTGGCCAGAGGTCTGGCAAGCAAAAAAACGACGACAGTCGGCGCGATTATACCGGATATATCCAGTATCTTTTTTGCTGAGCTGGCAAGAGGGATTGAAGATATTGCCACTATGTATAAATATAATATTATTTTAAGTAACTCGGACCAGAATAAAGACAAGGAACTGCAATTAATTAATGCGATGCTTGAGAAGCAGGTTGATGGCATTTTATTCATGGGCGGCGATATAACTGAGGATCATGTCAACCAATTTAAGTCATCATCAGTTCCTGTTGTTGTGGCTGCAACACAGGATGAAACAAATGAGATTCCGTCTGTGAACATTGATTATGAGGCTGCAGCTTTTGAAGCGACGTCGTATTTACTTGAAAAGGGAAATGGGAAAATTGCGTTTGTCTCGGGGGTTGACGATACACTAATCAACAAGCACAAGTATAACGGTTATATACGTGCCTTAAACGAAGGGAATGCAGAAGTTGATGAAGACTATATTCTTACAGGGGATTATTCGTATGACTCAGGAATGGATGCAGTCAATCAACTTCTCAAAATGGAGGAAAAACCTTCTGCAGTATTTGTAGCGGCAGATGAGATGGCGCTTGGGGTCATTCATGGAGCACAGGACAAAGGCTATGAGGTACCAAAAGACCTTGAAGTGTTTGGTTTTGACAATACCAGATTGGCAACCATGGTACGACCGACCCTGTCAACAATTGTTCAGCCAATGTATGATATTGGTGCGGTTGCAATGCGGTTATTGACTAAATATATGAACAAAGAAGAAGTCGAAGAGAAAAAAGTGGTCTTGCCGCACCGAATTATTGAAAGAGATTCAACAAAATAAGATTTTTGCCGATATAAAAGATGACTTATTTTTTCAACAAGCTTTACCAGAGGAGCGGGAATATGAGAAAACGAGACATCTTGACCCCCATCGGCATTACACTTGGATTTATCATGATTATGCTGGCAATTCTGTTCAAGGGTGGAATGGAAGGCTTCAATTCTTTCTTGGATATTGCGTCAATCTTTGTCGTATTAGGCGGACTCGCCGCATCCTTATTGATAAACTTTAAACTTGAGCAAATTAAGCTGACAGGCAAGGTTATGAAGGAAGCGTTCCATCAAAATGACCATCGTCTAAAAGATCTAATTGGTATGTTCATTAGGCTGTCAGAACGCGCACGCAGAGAAGGCATACTGGCTTTGGAAAGTGAAATGGATGAAGAAGACGATCCATTTATTAAAAAAGGTGTACTGCTTGCGGTTGATGGGGTAGAACCTGAGGTAATCAATGATATTATGAATGCAGAAATAACAGCGATGGAGGAACGTCATTATAAAGGACGAGCCATCCTTGAAAAAGCTGGGGAATATGCGCCTGCCTGGGGAATGATCGGTACATTAGTCGGCCTTGTTCTAATGCTGAACAGTTTAACGGACCCGGCAACACTGGGTCCAAAAATGGCTGTAGCGCTTTTGACCACTTTGTATGGGACAGTGATGGCTAATCTGGTTTTTCTTCCGATGGCAAATAAACTTGCAGCAAAAACTGAAGAAGAAATGTTTACAAAGCAAATAATTATCGAAGGTGTCATTGGTGTTCAGTCAGGCCAGAACCCCCGTATTCTTGAGGAAAAGCTGGGTGCCTTTCTGCCAAAAGAAGAAAAAGAAGAAACGGAAGATGAAGCTGTTTTTACCGGAGAGAGCGTAAATGAAGCCTAGAAAAATAAGGGACAATGGTCAGTCAGGCGCGCCAAAATGGATGGTTACATATTCGGATATGGTAACGTTAATTCTAGTTTTCTTTATTTTGCTATTTTCTGTTTCGCAAATCGATATGGTTAAGTTCGATGCCGTTTCAGAATCATTTAGAAATCGGATGATTTTTGATTTTTATCCATCGCCGGTGCCAATGGAAAACCCGACGGAGCACACGAGTAATGAAGAAAGCGGCAAAAATTCCAATGAATTTGAAAACCCGACAGCAACTGAAAATGTAAATGACCGGGATGACATGACGCAAGAAGAAAATAAGGATTCATTGGACGAATTGATGGCACAGGTTGAGCAATATTTGCAAAATAATAACCTTAATAATGTTATTTCTGCGAGCAGAGACGACCGCGGGGTGGTTTTGGTGCTCCAGGAGAGGATCATGTTTGACACCGGGGAAGCAAAAATCCTTGATTCAGGTAAACCGTTTCTTGATAGGGTGGGCGAGCTTCTGATGAATCTGCCTAACGATGTAAGTGTTGAAGGGCATACTGATGACCGCCCGATTTCCAGCTATAAATATCCCTCCAATTGGGAATTATCCGGAGCCAGAGCCAGCAGTGTCATTCGTTATTTAATTGATGAAAATGATTTTGATGTATCACGGTTTTCATCTATCGGCTATGGATCCACAAGACCGGCAGCTCCAAACACTTCGGTTGAAAATTGGCGTGAGAACCGGCGGGTTGAAATGATTATACTCGAAAAAGAGAACGAAAGCACAGAATAAAGGGAGAAGCCCGGCGGCGTGGCTTTTCCCTTTATTTTTTGCTAAAGCGTTCCACCGAGTTTATTTCGGGCATACTTCAGTGAACTTTGCAGGATATTATCATTTTTCTCGTTGATATCGGCTTTACGGGGAATATTTGGCACGATCTTTTTATCATCCTGCCAATTTTCAGGCAGTGTGACAGGTGAAAGGTGTTGCCATTCATTGCCCCAATCAGATGGCAGAGCCCCGTTTTGAACGTTTCCTGTCTTCATGACGCTCCATATTTGCGCCCAGGCACGGGGGACGACACGCCACATATCATACCCGCCCCCGCCAAGAGCTATCCAGCGGCCATTGCAGTATTGATGCGCCATCTCGTGTGCCAGCAACGGGATGCGTTCAAAGCTTTCCATCGTTGTGCATAAGTGTGTCAGGGGATCATTCACATGAGCATCCGCGCCATTTTGGGTCAAGATGACATCAGGCTGAAAAAACTCAGCAATTTCCCTGAGAGCTGTTTCATAAACGTGTATAAACGATTCATCCTCAGTAAATGCATCAATCGGTAAATTGAATGAATAGCCATGGCCTTCCTTAATACCTCTTTCATTAATCTGACCCGTTCCGGGAAAAAGGTATCGTCCGGTCTCATGAATGGATAATGTACATACATTGGGATCATCATAAAAGGCCCATTGAACACCGTCACCGTGGTGAGCGTCTGTATCAACATAAAGCACTTTCAAGTCATAGTGCTTCCGTATGTATTTAATGGCGATGGCACCATCATTATAAACACAAAAACCGCTCGCTTTTCGCTTAAAACCATGATGGAGCCCGCCTCCCAGGTTCAAGGCATGCTCAGCATCGCCCTTCAAGACGGTGTCTACAGCTGTCAGAGTCCCGCCAACAAGTATAGAAGAAGCTTCATGCATATTTGAAAATGTGGGTGTATCTTCTGTTCCAATACCAAACTCTGCAGATTCATCTTCGGTTAAATCGCTGAAGCTTGCTTGTTTAACAGCATTAATATAGGCTTTATCATGAAAGAGAGCAAGTTCCTCCTCATCAGCGATTCGGGGTGGTACGACATCATTCCCGGACAGAAGGTTTTGCTTCTCCAGCAAATCCTTCGATAACTTCACGCGTTGTTGATTAAATGGATGATCCGAATGAAAGTGATACTTCAGGAAATCATTTGAATAGATAAAAGCGGCGTGACATGTCATGTTCTTGGCTCCACCATATTATTGGGCCACATCAATTCATAGCCAGCATTCCGCAAATCCTGAATCAATGGAAGAGGATTCATTGTCTGGACGCGAAAAACCAAAATTTTGTAGTTCGGATCATCTTTATATGGGTACATGAGAATAGATGTAATGTTTGAGTTTCGTTCTCCGAAAATAGCTGCTACTTTAGGCAGGATACCCGGCTTGTGCGGAACTTTCAACTCAATTTGTGAGCTTTGTACATTGGTGCCGGTCAATTGAATCAGTGTATACAACATGTCTTTTTCGGTGATAATCCCAATTAATTTGTTGTCGCTTACAACAGGGAGACAAGCAAACTCCTCATCATAGAACACACGTGCAATTTCTTCAACAAAATCAAGTGGGTGGACGGTGACGACCGGTGAACTCATAATCGCCTGAATTTCCTTGTTTAATGCCTGATGATCCGTAAATTGATCAAATACAGATGGTGATGCGTCACGGACGTCGCGGTCGGATACAATTCCGATGACCTGATTCTCCGTATCGATTATTGGTATATGACGGATTTGGTTATCCCGCAGAAGCTGCAGCGCTTCAGCTACAGTCGCTTCCGGCGGCAGTGTCAATACATCGGTTTTCATGATTTCTTCTACAAGCATTAGAGTCCCTCCCTCATATTGCGGTATTTGTGCCGTTGCAAAAAGCGTAATTTATCAAAGCGTGCTACTGACTCTTCCGGAACATTTTTACCAATTCGAACCATAAGGCAATTAGCCGGATGTGAAATGATTTCAGGGTCATCTGTCGGAGCAGGCAAAAGCCCGCCGGCAGCCATCATTTTCTCCATAACTTTCCGGTAATCCCATACACTTAAACGCGTTGCATCCAAATCCCAATGCCAGTAGTATTCGGTTGAAATCACAATATAGTTTTCCATATAATCATCCATCATGGAAACTTCGAGCAGCCCTGAGGCAATTTTTGCGCCGCGGAAGGCAGGAATGACTTCAACTGCTCCCAGTTCGATCAGATCCTCCATATTGAATTTTGACCACCGCTCAAGCGGATCCGGGTGTAAATATGTCACGTATCCGACAATGGTGTCTTCTGTTCTGGCCACAATAATGCGGCCTTCGGTAAAATCTGCAATGCCGAGGATAGCTTCGAATTGCTTTGGTGCAGGCCGAAATGCTGTTAAATCTTCATGGAAATGGTATTTCTTAAGCTCTGAAGATGGCAGCGGGCCTTCAATCGTAATGGGACCATTAGGTGTATTACGCGATTCCGAATAAGAAGTTTTAATATGGTCCATATCATTCACCAACCTTCTGTGACAATAAATAATAGCGTTTTCATTACATTCATTATACCTTATTTTGATTATGATTTTTAGTAGAAGATGGAAAATAGAATAAAAGAATTAAAAGGGGAAGATAAAAGGGGTTAAAGTAAATGTAAAGACGAACTATGGTTAAGAAGGAAAGTTGGAAACGCAGCTGCGGAAATATTCTCCGCTAATCCTTCTTTTAGTTCGTCTTTTACATTAATCATATAATATTTCAATTGTTGTTATTGTTGGATCAACTGTCGTCAGTTTCACCATCATTGTCAGTCCCATTACCACTGTCATTCTCTCCGTCGCCATTTTCATTGCTGGTGGATTCGTCGCTGTTCGAATCATCTTCGTTAGTTCCGTCATCGCTGGAGTTGTCTTCAGTGGATCCACCGCTGTTATTTTCGCTTCCGGAGTCATTGTTATTATCTTCATTAGAGTTTTCGTCTGTATTACCGTTGTTGTTGTTTGAATCTGAATTATCCTCTGACTCTGATTGGCCACCGGAACTATCGCTTTCTCCTGAATCATCTTCAGGATTTGAAAGTTCCCCAACGACAACTTCCTCAGAGGCGGATGATTCAAGCCCAAAATAGTCAACGGATTTGACGTGATATACAGCATCATCGCCGGGAGCTGTAAAACTTGTTTCCGTTGTGCTGCCGACACGGCTGAATGAACCATCCGGACTGCCGGCGCTGTATATCCGATAACCTACAGTGTCACTGCTCTCTGAACTGCTCCAGGAAATTGTGCTCCCGGATGAAGAGACATTACCCGGTGCAGCAGGGTTTTCGCCGTCGTTTTCAATACTGCCGCTTGCGGAACCGGATTCCGGAAACCCAATTTTCTCCCATGCATCCCGGTTGGTTCGCGGGAAGAGGATGGAAAGATCGCTGAATCGGTCATATCCATTCCGTTCCAGGAATTCCGGATTAAAGGACAATCCCTCACCTTCAATGAACTCTTCCGGCGTGTTGCTGCCGGCTGCTACCGTTTTGCCGTTAACTGTGACAGTGGACCCGCCCCTGATTAGACTGTCATCTCGCTCGGTAGGGACGTATTTTGCGTTGAATAAGTCGGTTTTGACCAGTCCGGCTTCCTGGCACAACTCTGAGGGCAACATGCCGGAAATGGCACAATAGCTTCGTGATACGATGCCGTCAGGGCGTTCGAAGTTTTTCTCAGGCGCAACCAAATCCGGGTTAATGTCTGACGCGGCATTTACCAGTTCCGCCCATAGTTTCTGAGTACGCTGGCTATAACTCAATGAACATGATGGACATTGAATACTTTTTCCTTCCTCATAGCCGAGCCAAACGCCCATCGAAACATTTGGGTTCACGCCGACAAACCAGGCGTCTTTGTATTCTTGTGATGTGCCGGTTTTGCCTGCCCAATCGACCCCGCTATGTTTAATTTGCGAGTTCAAATATGCGCCTGTTCCCTGATTAATAACATCGCGCATGATATCCAGTGTCAGGTACGATGTTTCCGGTGAAAAAACGTTGACAGGATCCGGGTTATGTTCATATATGACATTGCCATCCTGGTCAGTGATTTTTTCAATCATATAACCATCGGCAAATTTGCCGTTGTTGCCGAGTGTCGAGAAGGCATTCACGTTTTCTTCAACTGTAACACCTCTGGTTGTACCACCAATTGCAAGTGAAAGGTTGGCATATTCTTTATCCCCTATAGTTGTGAAGCCCATTGGTTCGAGAAATTCACTGACAGGATCCTGGTTATAGATACGGCTGTACACCTCAACTGCCGGGATGTTATATGAATTGTAAAGAGCTTTTCGAGCCGAAACAATCCCATGATACCCACCGCCATAGTTGTTAAGTGTGTAGCCGCCGGAAAAGGTTGTAGGAACGTCCGCTATCGGTGTTCCCGGCTGGACAGCACCTTTTTCGAACGCAGGCGCATAGGCCAGAATCGGCTTCATCGTACTGCCGTTTGAGCGTATAGCCTGAGTGGCAAAATTCAGCTGGTTTTCTGCATTATAATCACGACCGCCGACAAAACTGATAATGCGGCCGCTTGAGTTTTCCATCAGAATACCGCCGGTTTGGACCGGCTGGGTAACTTTAACTTGTTCACCTGTTTCAGGATCTTCTGTGTAACCGGTCCAGTCGGGCCCGTAATATTTATAGTTTTGCGCGACTTCTTTAAAAGCGTCATGTGTTTTCTTATCGATGGTGGTATGAATGTCATAGCCGTTTTGGCGCAAAGCTCGATCAGCTAACGTACGGTATTCCTCTTTAAGATTGTCATCATTATTTAAATCTTCCATTGAATAACCATCTTCTTCAGCAAGGTGTTCCATTATAATATCACTTGCCCGATCTTCTGCTTCAAATGTCAAATACGGGTATTTTTCGATCGGTGATTGAGACTCTTCAGCGAAATCAGCTGTGATGTCATACGCCATGGCTTTATCGTATTCTTCCTTTGAAATATACTCTGACTCATACATACGCTCCAGAACAGACTGCATACGGTTTAGGCCGGGTTTCAGAGCCTCTTTATTTTTCAGGCCGCCGCTGTTTTTAAAAGGTGTATAAGTTGAAGGGCTTTGCGGTAAGCCTGCCAAAT
This sequence comes from Lentibacillus persicus, assembly GCF_900112705.1. Classification (GTDB taxonomy): domain Bacteria; phylum Bacillota; class Bacilli; order Bacillales; family Amphibacillaceae; genus Lentibacillus; species Lentibacillus persicus. The sequence goes on along the minus strand of NZ_FOMR01000002.1, from coordinate 391,770 downwards.
AAGCTGCCTGAGCAAGGTTGACTTCTGAAGCATCGATTCCGAAGATGCCCTGCGCTGCGGTCTGAATACCCGCAATGTTTCCGCCTGATGCATCACGGCCATATGGAACAATGTTTAAGTAGGCTTCAAGAATTTCATTTTTTTCGAAAAAGCGCTCAAGACGCATGGCGATTAAAATTTCTTTTGCTTTTCGTTCAAACGAGACTTCATTTGTTAAAATTTGGTTCTTTACAAGCTGCTGTGTTAACGTACTCCCACCGGATTGTGTTGCAGAATTTGTTGCCTGTTGAACCATTGCACGAACGATTGCTTTCGGCACAATCCCTTGATGCTCATTAAAATATTCATCTTCCGTTGCGATAACAGCATCTTTTAAGACATCTGAAACATTTTCCAATGAAACTTCTTCACGGTATATATCAGAACGAATATCACCTATATATGTCTCACCTGCGAAATAAAGTGACGATGTTTCTTCATAATTATATATGTCGGTTTCCATACTTTCATAGTTTCGCACCGGCTCATCTTTTACAAGTGATGCGAAGTAACCGGCACCGACTCCGCCGGCAAAAAAACCTCCAACCACTGCAATAATTACGAAAAATAAAAGAACGCTCCAAATAACGTCATAACTGATACGTGATGACCTTTGAATTTTTCCTGTTGACCAGAGCGACTTTGCTTTTTCGGTATAAGGATGTGATTTGAGGTTTGTCCAAAGTGATTTTACCTTTTTTGTAAGTTTTTGGAATGATTGCTTGAAATCCACTTATTAAAACCCTCCCCTGAATCAAATCTATTATAGCACAGCAAAAGAAACGGGTGAATTAAATTATGTTGTTCGAGTATTGCAATTGTGTTACGTTTATGGTATCAATAGATTAAAATCTTATATTTTTAGCGTTGAACGACCGAAGTAGTATTGCAAATCACTTTTTAAGAGAGCTGACGGTGGGTGAGAGTCAGTAAATATTTGCAGGCGAATTACAGTCCGGAGTTTTCTTTTTAAGAAGTGTATTTTTAAAAAGACGGTGGCAACATCGTTAACAATCCCAAGTGGCATTTTGTATGTGCAACAAGGGTGGTACCGCGAGCGATAACTCGTCCCTTATTTTAGTTGAGGGACGGGTTTTTTTATTACTTTTGGAAATGGAGTGGAATTGGCATGGATATTTTACAAGACCTTGAAAATAGAGGTTTAGTTCAGCAAACAACTGACAGAGAATCACTTCAACAACATTTGAATGAAAATCAGGTAACATTGTATTGCGGCTTTGACCCGACCGGAGATAGCCTGCATATCGGCCATCTCTTGCCGATCATCATGCTTAAACGGTTTCAGCGGGCAGGGCACAAACCGATCGCATTGATTGGCGGCGGCACAGGAATGATAGGGGACCCGAGCGGCCGATCTTCTGAACGTTCATTAAATGAGGCGTCAGTTGTTCACAGTTACAGTGAAAGCATAAAAGAACAATTGGCAAAACTGCTTGATTTTGATAAAGGTACCAATGCGGCAGTAGCCAGGAATAACCATGACTGGCTTGGAAAGATGACCGTGATTGATTTCTTGCGCGATGCCGGCAAGCATTTTGGCATTAATTATATGCTCGGAAAAGAATCGGTCTCAGCCCGTATAGAACAGGGAATATCTTATACTGAGTTCAGCTACATGATTTTGCAGTCACTCGATTATATGAAACTGTACGAGCAGGAAAACTGTACATTGCAAATTGGCGGAAGTGACCAGTGGGGGAATATTACGGCTGGCATGGAGCTGATTCGGAGGGCCCGCGAAAATGAAGATGAAGACGTTAATGTTTTCGGACTCACTGTGCCCCTGATCACCAAAGCGGACGGCAGCAAATTTGGCAAAACAGCGGGTGGTGCAATCTGGCTTGATCCGGAAAAAACAACACCGTATGAGTTTTATCAATTCTGGATTAACACGGATGATCGTGACGTTATGAAATTTCTGCGCTATTTTACCTTCCTCGAGGAAGCGGAACTAAACGAACTGCAATATGAGCTTGAAAATCATCCTGAGAAACGTCAGGCACAAAAACGGCTTGCGGAAGAAATGACGGTCATGGTTCATAGCAAGGAAGCTTTGGAGCAAGCCCAAAAAATTACGGAATCCCTGTTTAGTGGTGGTTTGAAAAACCTTTCTGCAAGCGATATTGAGCAAGGGTTCAAGGACGTGCCGACATATGATGCAACGAAGGAAGATGCCGGTCTGATTGATCTTTTAGTTAATGCGTCAATTTCCTCGTCAAAGCGCCAGGCGCGGGAGGATATTCAGAACGGTGCGATTTATATCAATGGGGAGCGCCAGCAGGATCTGAAATATGTGGTGAGTGAAGAGGACCGCATTGATGGACGATTTACAGTTATCCGACGCGGAAAGAAAAAATACTTTTTGGTGCGGTTCAGCTGAGGGAATGGCGTGAGAACATGAGCTGAAGAGCGGGATTATATGCCGGAAAGTGGAAATATGTGCCGGAGAAGAGGAATATGTTCCGGAAAGTGGAAATATGTTCCGGAGAAGAGGAATATGTTCCGGAGAGTGGAGATATGTTCCGGAGGAGAGGAATATGTTCCGGAGAGTGGAGATATGTTCCGGAGGAGAGGAATATGTTCCGGAGAGTGAAGATATGTGCCGGAGAAGAGGAATATGTTCCGGAGAGTGAAGAGTGCCGGAGAGAGGAATTATGTTCCGGAGAGTGGAAACATGTTCCGGAGAGCCAAAACATGGGCCGGAAAGACGAAATATGGGCTCGAGAGCAACAAATATAAAAAAACCTATTTCAAATATTCAATATAACAAGTTTGTTTATCTTCAGAAAAGGAGTAGTAAATAATAAACCTGTCTACAAGGATTTTATGACTGGCATTCCACTCTGGTTTGTCTGCTCTTGTACTCGTGTCAAGTGTTTGAATCTTATCTTCAATACGTTCCAACAAGCTTAATTTGTATTCGATGGTTTCATTATGAGAAAAATGTTTACTAGTAATATTCTCAAATGACTCCATCGTATTTTTCATCCAAATAAATTCCATCTTAAATTTGACCGCTCCGAATCATGTCTCGCATTTCCTCAGAAGTGAAATAATTTCCTTCTTCGATATCCTTTTTAGACTGTAACAACTTCTGCTTTAATTCTGGATCTTTTTCGACATCTTCTTTTACCGTCGTTTCTAAGTCACCTTTGTTATCTATTGCAACAATTTTATATTGTCGCCCATTAAATTCAAATGACTGATCTTTGTCTTGAATAATATCTTCTAAAACTTTTGCAGCTTGACCGTCAACTTTTTTCATAAATATCGCCTCCTTACTTCATTTTAACATTATCATAATTTAATGTTTCTTATTAACCTGCTCATTAATTCAGTAACCTTATTCCACAATTTGACCCGATTCTTAAAGAACGTTCTTCTTTGATTTTAACATAAATATTCAGAAAACCATCTCAAAAATAAGGGTAATGGGAAATTCAGGCATGGTTTTTTTTATGTCAGTTTTCTAAGAAACTAAAACTTTTCAGCAAAGGTGTCCTCCAGGACGTGTTTAAATCTCAAATCTAACATTATAATAGTCTTTAGAAACAGTGACATGGGTATTGGTTGCGGCGAATGCCGCTGTTGTGCTCGCACAGATTATGCACCTTAACTGTTGGAAAGGGGAATAAAGAGCCATTAAGCCATACATTATATAACCTCTTAATTATAAAAAAATTTTCGAATGCAACTGCCAAAGCTATGGAAAGCTGGGGCAAACAGGTTTAAAAAAATTAAAAGACCCTGAATTCAGTAAAACAATCCAATAGGATGATTTAATTAAAACAGAATAGGGCGTTGAGGAGTGACTCAAGATGAATTATTTAAAAGAATTGAATGCGTTTTATAATCAGATCATTTTCAATCCGCTTTCCGGCTCAGCCGTGGCGCTTTGGAACACGCTGATGCATTTTAACAATCTGTGCGGGTGGCAGAAGACGTTTACCGTACCTGCCTCTGCAATTGAATTGAAATCAGGTATCAAAGGCACATCCTTTAAACGTGCACGCCAGGAACTGCAGGAGAAAGGTTATATCCACGTCACACCGGGCAGCGGAAATCAGGCTGCCACATATGGGATGATTTCACAAGTTAGGCACGGACAGGAAAGTGAATTTGCAGGACAGGAAGCACCAGAAACACGGCCTGAGGAAACGGAGCCTGTCAGAGAAGAGTACTGCCCGGAAATGCCGGCAGCAGCGGATCAGGAAGCACAACCGCAAACGAATGATGCCTCTAAGGATCAATTTGCCAATGAATTGAGTCAACATGTGACGAAAACCTCACTAAACACCAGGCAAGACGCTGCAAAAGGAGACAACAACGCGGTCGGCTGGACGGACTGGAATTCGGCCAACCGTAAAGCCATCAATGAAGTCCACAGTACGGCCCCATTATTTAAACAATACATAAACAAAAATAAAACAAAACACAAACCAACAACAACGCCTGTCGTCCAATTTTACCGGGGCAATTTTGATAAGCTCAGTGCATATGGTGAACCGGAAAACTTCGTGGAAGCATGCACCAAGTTGGAGAAAGCTTTTAAACTGGTCAAACACACTGATGATGCACTGCCTTTTGCCGATGAGGTCACACTCTATCAGATGGTTCGAATTCAGGTGAAAAAATATCTGACCTCGCAACAGAGCAGTCCCAAAGCAGATCAGACAGTGGAAGAACGTCTCAATGCCATGATTGACAGGCATCTGGAAACGAAAGAGCCGGTGGATATTTATCAGGTCGCAGGCATTGAGAAACCTGATATCAGTATTTTGGATGAAGATTTTTTTGAAAGACATGGAAGAAAAGGAAGAGCATGAAGATCTAAGGCTGAAACTGTTAAAGAAATTGCTGGAAGACCATATTCAGGTGAATTTTAAAAAGAACAGCCCGAAAGAAAAAGAAATGCGGGAAATGCTCGAGAAAACGCTGGCCGATTATCACAACCGGATTATCCAGGCCGCTGATGTTCTCAGAATGATGGTCGATATGAAAAAAGGAGTCGATGACGAAGCGGACTTCCGCCAGGAGCTCGGACTGTCTGATGAGGAAGCAGAATTTTATAAAGCGGTGACATCACTCGAAGTGGACGCTTTCAATAATAAGTTTTTGGCAGACCTGATTCATAAAGTCGTGAAAGAACTGAAAAAGAATCTTAGCCAGGACTGGACGAGTGAACATCGGAAAAGTATATACGCCAAAGTGAGCATGTCCGTCAAACACGTACTAATGCGTGAGGGAATCAAGGGCGAGCAGCTGAAGTTTATCACCAAGGCTATCATGGAGGAAGCGGAAGAACAGTATAAAGACTGGCCGCAAAATGCTTAAATTATTAGAGGGTTTACGGAAATGAAACGTTTCGTAAACTCTTTTTGTATGGCTGAATACGCCTGTCTTTACTTTATCATCTGCATCCACTGAAAATTGACCTGGGTCAAAGAAATACAGTTTGTTATGTAAGATAATAGAGTCAAGGAGGAGATGGCAATGCCGGCGATGAAAAATTATAATTGGGGTGTTGACCGCATGATTAATGAGGGACTTGGCGGCGGATTTATCATTGATGACTATGATGCAAGGCGGCTGGATATGGGAGCGGAAACTAACAGATCGGAAAATTTAACGAAACTTGATAAAAGTGATTATTATGACATTGACCGGATGATTAACGAAGGGCTCGGCGGGGGATTCATCATTTATGATTATGACGTTAAAAAGCTGGAAGAACATGGGATAGGTGAAGCGGAGGCCCAACTAGTTGAGGCTTGAGCTATTTGTCAATATGTACAATGGTATTAAAAGTTTTGTGAGAATAATATATCTCTTACAAAATATACCCAATAAATAAACCCTCAGAATATAGACTATTCTGAGGGTTTTAATATACTTGTTTTCAAAGCAATCCGATTAACGTGAGTAGTACTCAACGATAAGCGCTTCGTTAATTTCTGCTGGCATTTCAGTGCGCTCAGGATAACGTGAATACGTTCCTTCTTTTTTATCTTCATCAAATGTCAAGTACTCAGGTACGAAGTTATTGACTTCGATTGCTTCCTGGATGATGTCAAGGTTCTGTGATTTTTCACGCAAACCAATGACCTGGCCAGGCTTGACAGTGTATGAAGGAATATCAACACGTCCACCATCGACAGTTACGTGACCATGGCCAACCAGCTGCCGTGCCTGGCGGCGTGTACGTGCCAACCCGAGGCGATAAACAAGGTTATCCAGACGGGATTCAAGCAGCATCATGAAGTTCTCGCCATGAACACCTTTCATTTTACCCGCTTGTGCGAAAAGGCTGCGGAATTGACGTTCGTTCAGCCCATACATAAAGCGAAGTTTTTGTTTTTCTTGCAGCTGCAGACCATATTCAGAAATTTTTCTGCGCTGATTAGGTCCGTGTTGTCCGGGTGGGTAAGGGCGTCTGTCCAATTCCTTACCGGTTCCGGTTAATGAAATGCCGAGGCGGCGTGATTTTTTCCAGTCTGATCCGGTAAATCGTGCCATAGGACATTTCCTCCTTTATTAGTTTATTTGCATAAAATAAACGACCGTGTTCCTGATCATTGTCCATTTTATTTTCATGTACCTTCGCCCCAGCAGCAGAGAGTTACGCGATACACCTCTTATATGATCGGATTGTTCAAAAGTCCGGTAAAAATGACACATCGAATTTCTTCGTTAGCTCGCTTTTCTGTTGCTCATGTATCAGAAGTCATACATTCCGCTACTCAAAGCTTCGCTGCCTCGAACTTCTTGGTCCTTTTTATCCTCCTTTTGAACCTTATTTTAGAGGAATAAAATGGTGGCAATGCCGGTTCACATAGGCTACCTTTTTATTTTACACAACGAATAGTATATAAGCTATCATACCAGAAGTCAACCATTTTATTAAATTCATTCATTAAGGATTGGGTCAAAGGTATTCAGCCCAGGAAACGCTCTATTTCTTTTGCGAAAGCCTCCAGATAAAATTGGTCACTTTCATCAAAGCGGTTCGTAATAGGACTGTCAATATCAAGCACACCGTACACTTTATTATCGACATATAAGGGGATAACGATTTCTGATCGGCTCGCACTATCACAGGCAATATGACCCGGAAATGCAAACACGTCAGCAACGCGCTGTGTCATGCCTTCTTTAACAGCTGTCCCGCATACCCCTTTTCCATACCCGATTCGGACACACGCAGGGAGCCCTTGAAATGGCCCGAGGACTAACTCATCATCTTTCCAAATATAAAAGCCAACCCAGTTAACGTCGTTTAAAAACTGATTCAATAACGCGGATGCGTTCGATAAATTGGCAATTTCATCGGTTTCATCTTCAAACAGGGCAGCTGCCTGTTTTAATAACAGCTCGTAATCTTTTACTTTTTCACCTGAATAAGCGGTTGCTTCAAACATAATAAATTCCATTCCTTCCGTATGTTAGTTTCGACAAATTGCAGTGACAATTGTCGAGCGAAACTTGCAGGATTATTCCTCATTTCGTCGTAAATGAAAGGTAAGGAGGCAAGCGATGATATGAAAAATAATCCGACGAAACAAAAAGTTATAGAAGCGGCATCGTCATTGTTTTATCAAAAAGGGTTCCATGGAACTTCCGTAAGAGATATAGCTGACAAAGCGGGCATTAATGTGTCATTAATCAGCTATTATTTCAAAAGCAAGCAAGGGCTGCTTGAGTACGCGGTTATCCAATACTATGAGGCGTATCTTGAGGCGATCGAAATATCACTTAACGAAAATAAATCCCTTCTGCCATTAGATCAGCTGAAGAAATTAGTTGGGGTCATTATACAGTACAAACAGCAACACCATCAATTGTCTTGTTTTATTCAGCGGGAAATATCGCTGGATTCTGTGTTCGTGCGCGAAATGACCGTGACATATTTGGCAAAAGAGGACTATTTAATAAGCAACACATTTTATGCGATTTTTAGTGGAAAGCGCAGAATGAAACTTGAAAATCAGTTTCTGTTGATGCAGATGAAAGGTATGCTTGTCACACCTTATTTAATGCAGCCGGAGTTGAAAAACAAGATTGTTGGAAACCATTCCCGCGAACAGTTCGTGAAAAATTACACACAAACAATCGCTAATTGGCTGGATTATATTGTTAAACAGCCAATCACCCCTAAATAAAAAGTCTTTATAACTTCTCATTACGAAAATCCATAAAAAATATGGCGCATATTGAATTTATTTGAATTTTTTTAGCCAAAAATGCTAATTACATGGTATTATGTTAATAGCATGACTTAATGTTTGAGGCTAGTTTATACATAAATTGATAAATCCTCTTATTAAAAGGTGTGTTCAAAACGGTCTGAATCCTCACGTGTACTTAGATTCCTGCCTATTTGAGCAACCTCTTTTATAATAAGTTAGGAGGTACTTGATGGCATACTTAATCGGAAGTATTTTAATTGTTATAGCGTTAATTATCACCGGACTGATTATGCGAAAAAGGGTTTACGACGAAGTAGACCGTTTAGAATCGTGGAAAATGGAAATTATGAATCGCAACATAGCTTCAGAACTCTCCAGAATTAAGGGACTGAACTTATCTGGTGAAACACAGGAAAAGTTTGAATCCTGGAAAGCTCGGTGGGAACGTATCGTTACCAAAGAACTTCCGGATATTGAGGAATATTTATTCGATGCGGAAGAAGCTGCGGACCGATTTCGCTTTCCAAGCGCTAAAAAAACATTGCGAAATGTTGATCAGACAATGCAATCGATTGAACAAAGCATAGAAGATATACTTGAAGAACTTAATCAGCTCATGAACTCAGAAGAATCAAGCCGGAAAGAGATTGAACGGATAGAACCTGACTTGAAAGCCTTAAGGAAGACCCTCTCGCAGAACCGTCACCAGTATGGCGAGGCTGAAAAAGTATTTGATTCAGAGCTGGATGAGCTTGTGCAGCAGTTAGAGCACTATCACGAGATGGTTAACTCGGGAGATTATACTCAGGCACGAAACGTGGTCGAGGAACTGAAACTCAAACTGGATAATCTCAAATCAACCATGGAAGAGTTTCCGGCAATTTACCAAAAGAGCAAGTATGATCTGCCCCAAGAATTGAATGAACTGCTTAGTGGTCTGCGGGAAATGAAAGAGGGCGGATACAGAATTGAACACCTTGGTTTTGAAAAAGAGGTCCAGCACCATAAAAATAAACTGGAAGAGTGCATGGAATACTTGAAATCAGGGGAGATATCGCAAGCTAAAGCTGCTGTGCCTGAAATTGAAGAACGAATAGCTGAAATGTATCAGTTGCTTGAGAAAGAAGCAATTGCCAGAAATTACGTTGAAGCAAAAATAGGACCATATCAGGAAGCTTTAAATAACATGATTGAGAAGTTTGATGTAACAAAAGAAGAAGTTGAAACATTAAAGGAATCGTATTATCTGGAAGACAGCGATATGGAAAAATATTTTACGTTGGAAAAAACTCTTACTCACTTGCGTAAACAGCTTGAAGAGACAGCTGAAGCAGTTGAAGCAGATAATAGCTCGGCTCACTCGGACTTGCGACTTGAGATTGAAAACGGGTTTAACGAACTTGAAACGATTGAGGAGAAACATGAAGAATTTAAGGAACGGATACGTAATTTGCGCAAAGACGAATTAGAAGCAAAAGAATCATTGCAGAATTTAAGGAACCAGTTGTATCAAGTCAATCGAAAGTTAAATAAAAGTAATATTCCAGGGGTGCCAACATTTCTATGGAATAAAATGGATGAAGCGGCAGGTAAAAACAGTCACGTTATGACTGCTCTGGAAAAACAGCCACTTGACATGACAGAGGTTCAAAACGCACTCGCAGAAGCAAAAACAGCGATTGATTACGTAATAGAAGAAACAGAAAAGATTCTGGACCAGGCTCAATTAACGGAGCAAGTCATCCAATATGCCAATCGCTATCGAAGTCAATACCCTGAATTGGCTGCTAAGCTTGCAGAAGCAGAGCGCTTGTTCCGGTCATATGAATATGAACTTGCCCTTGAACATGCAGCACGGGCTGTTGAGGGAATTGAGCCAGGTGCGCTTAAACACATTGAGCAATTTCAAAAAACTGCGAATTAGGGATAAATTAGGGATTAAAATTAATATTAAATGATGTAAAGGCTGCCTTAGTAGGAATGGTAAATTAGAACCTTCCGCTTCAAGGTCAGCCTTCCTTTCTGTTATATTATGAATGGTTAGTTTCACGAACAAGATATAAGGGAGTATAGCCATGATCTATCTGGATAACAGCGCGACAACCAAGCCGGACCCATCTGTGCTCGAAAGCTTTCAGCAGGCTTCTCAGCGCTTTTTTGCAAATCCTTCAAGCATTCACCACCTTGGAGGTGAAGCCGAGAAAATGTTGAGTAAAGCAAGAAAGCAAGCAGCAGAACTGCTTAACGTCCATCAAGACGAAATCGTATTTACCTCAGGCGGTACGGAAGGGAATAATCTGGCTATAAAAGGAACGGCCCTGAAACATCAGGGGCGCGGCAAGCACATTATCACGACTGAGATCGAACATTCCTCAGTCGATGAGACTTTTCAAGGTCTCTCACAATTAGGATTTGACGTGACGTATCTTCCGGTTGATGAAAATGGTGTTGTGTCAGTTGAAGATGTTAGGAAAGCTATAAGGCATGATACAATTTTAATAAGCGTCATGCATGTCAATAACGAACTTGGTTCAATTCAGCCTGTTAAAGAAATTGGAGACATTGCTAAAAAATATCCCAAACTTTTTTTCCATGTGGATAATGTTCAGGGATTCGGCAAGGTGCCGTTAGAATTAGCCGAAAGTGGAATTGATTTTTGTACGATTTCCGGACACAAAATTCACGGACTGAAAGGGACAGGTTTGTTATATGTCAAAAAAGGCGCAACATTGTTTCCGCTGTTCCATGGCGGTGATCAGGAGCATGGATTGCGGTCCGGCACCGAAAATCTTGCCGGCGCGGTTTCATTGGTAAAGGCGCTCAGGCTTACTAAAGAACGACAAGAAGCCGGCACACAGCATATGTTGGAACTGCAGCAGGAACTTTATAACAAGCTTTCCGGAATGAACGGTGTGGAGGTTAACACACCAAAAGAAGCGGCGCCGCACATCATTAATATTTCAGTTCCGGGTTTAAAGCCAGAAGTTATTATCCATACGCTCGGTGAACAGGATATCTATATATCAACAAAATCCGCCTGTTCATCAAAACAAACTGACGAGAGTAAGATACTCGCGGCTTGCAGCAAATCCTCAGAAGTGGCGTCTTCAGCGCTTCGTATCAGCCTTTCATATGATACGGCCGCCGAAGAAATCAGCGTTTTTTTGAATGCTTTAGAAAAAGCCATTCATCAATTAAAAGCAGTACTGGAGTAGATATTTATGCAATATGATCATATATTAATTCGATACGGCGAATTGGCCCTCAAGGGCAAAAATAAGAAGACGTTTATTTTACAGCTGCAAGACAATATTCGAAAACAGCTTGAGCCGTTCCCGAATGCAACGGTAAAACGAACGCAAGGCAGAATGTTTGTCTTGCTGAATGGGCACGAGCCCGAGCCAATTATCGAAAAATGCCGAAATATTTTTGGTATCCAGAGTCTCAGCCCTGCGATTAAAGTTCAAAACGACGAAACGGAAATTAAAGACGCAGCTTTGTGGGCCCTGGAAAACAGTTTAGATACTAAAACATTTAAAGTAACCGTCAAACGTATTAACAAAGACTTTCCAATACGCTCACAGGAAATGAATCAGGTGCTCGGCAAACACCTTCTTTCCAATACCACAGGTTATACGGTGGATGTGCATCAGCCTGACTTGGAATTAAAGGTCGAAATAAGAGCAGAAGCAACCTATATTACATCACGTGTCATCAGCGCGCTTGGCGGATTGCCCGTGGGCACATCCGGTAAAACCCTGCTAATGCTGTCCGGGGGAATTGACAGCCCTGTAGCCGGTTTTCTTACAATGAAGCGTGGTGTGGAAGTGGAAGCCATCCATTTTCATTCGCCGCCGTTTACGAGTGAACGCGCAAAACAAAAAGTACTGGATTTGGCTGAGAAATTAACGAATTATGGCAGTAAAGTCAATGTTCATGTGGTCCCATTCACGAAACTGCAACAGCATATTTTTCGGGAAATGCCGGAAAACTACGCCATGACAATTATGCGCCGAATTATGATGCGTATAAGTGAACAGGTGTGTAAACAGCAATCGATTTTATCAATTACGACCGGTGAAAGTCTTGGTCAAGTGGCGAGTCAAACGATGGAGAGTATGAATACAATCAATGAGGTTACAAACTACCCTATATTGCGGCCGCTCGTAGCGATGGATAAAGATGAGATTATTAAAGTCTCGAGGCAAATTGATACGTATGACATTTCAATCCGTCCTTACGAAGATTGCTGTACCATTTTTGTTCCAAAGTCGCCGAAAACCAAGCCGGAGCGGTCGAAGGTGAATGCATTTGAATCTCAAACCGATTTTTCAGAACTGATAGAGGAAGCGGTTAATGGAATTGAGGTTGTCACATTGAACGGTAAACAAAAGGCCGAAAATGAATTTGATGAATTGCTTTAATTAACAAAAACTCCCAGTTTTAAAATCATCTCCACGTACACACCATAAGGGTACCAAGGAGGTGATTGACTATGCCAAGCAACAACAGTTCAAATCAACTGGTAGTACCTGGTGCAGAACAAGCTTTGAACCAGATGAAGACAGAAATTGCACAGGAGTTTGGTGTACAACTTGGTGCTGATACGACTTCCCGGGCGAATGGATCCGTTGGGGGAGAGATTACCAAACGGCTTGTAAACACGGCCGAGCAACAATTTGGCGGCAATATGCCACAATAACAAAAAAATACAATTGGCTATGGGCTATCCTTACTTAAAGGATAGCCCTGTTTATTGATAGAACCGCGGTTGGTGTAGCAGAAAAGTAATCTCACGTGATTATAAAAAGGTGCGTTTAACACGGTTCCAATAGGAATTATTTTTCAGTTTAACCGTTTTAATAACCTTATCGCTCAGATTAACGGTTAACTCCTGAATGTTTCGGATGGAGTAAGCTTCATTATCGAGGCCGATAATCGGGTAATCATTCCCATCTTGAACAACTTTTAAAGTAAGCTGACGGTCTTTGTTTAATACAAAAGATGATCCCAAGGTACGGTAACGGTTGTTATTGAGCGATGCGATTTCAGATACTTGGAAGCAAGGTATTTTAGGGTCAATGACGGCACCTTGAATCGATTTATTGTATCCCGTGCTCCCGGTTGGCGTTGCAACTACCAGCCCGTCTCCGCGAAATGTTTCAAAATGCAAATCATCAATATGCACGTCAATAACAATTGATTTAATGATGGTCGTGCGGATACTGACTTCATTCAAGCAGTAGAAATTTGAGTCCCCGCCATTTACTTTGACATCTATGACCGGAAAACGGCGAACTTCCATTTCCTCATGCTGCATGGTGTACAGCATCTCTTCAAAATTGTCCAAGTTAAAATCACAATAAAGGCCTGATTCATTTGAACGTGTTATACCGGTATATAAACAGTCCTGACGAAAACCAGTCTGTCGTACTGCCTGCAGAAATGCACCGTCCCCGCCAACGCTGACAATGACGTTAGCTTCGTCCGGATCTTTTACAATATTAAAATCGTTTTGACGGGCCAAGTCAAATAACGGTCTCAATTTTTCCTCAAGATCTTGGTCAGATGTATAGTAAAAAAACATATTATTTCGATCAGACATTGTATGCACCCCATATCAACTATAGTTCTACCATAAGTTTATCACTTCCGGTGCTTTAATCCTAATAATAATAAAAACCGATTAATGCAGCAGAATATGATTATGAAGGGGTGTTTTTATGGTGTTGGGGCTAATTTGTGTTGTGGCTGTTATCGTCTTATTAGCGGTTATATTGCTTCGATTAAAGATTGAATGTTCAATAATACTGGATAATAATCAGCAGACACTTTGGCTTGCTGTTTATTATTTTCGGATTCGAATTTTTGAACGAACGGTTGATTTGTCGGAAGAAACAAAAGACCAGAATCAATCGATTGAAGAGACATTGGCAATGCTACATAAGATGAGCAAAAATTTTGTTCAGTGGCTGAGAAGTTTCCAGGAAATCTCCACAATTATATTAGGAAAACTGCGGTTTGAAACGCTTTCCTGGCGTACAGAAGTTGGTCTAGGCAATGCACATACCACTGGAATTGCCACTGGCGGCGTTTGGTCGGTTAAAGGTATGGCAATGGGGCTGTTATTGTCTAAGAGTCACTTTTATCGTAAACCGGCGCTGGATGTGGTTCCTCTTTTTAATCAAAAACAAATTGAATCGAAGGTGAATTGTATGATATCAATCCGTACAGGGCAAGCTATCGTTGCATTACTAAAAATCATACAAAAATACCCTAAGAATCAGGAAGCAACTATTTAATATAGGAGGATTACCATGCAGGAACATCCAATAGAAGGTCTGATGACCACAGCAATGGAAAATTTAAAAGATATGACAGAAGTTAATACCATCATCGGTGATGCGATTGAATCACCGGTGGATGGCAGTGTTATAATACCGGTGTCAAAGCTTGGATTCGGCTTTGCCGCTGGCGGAAGTGAATTCAATGGCAGCTCTTCCGGAGAATCAGGCTCCAGTGATTCACTGCCATTTGGCGGAGGAAGCGGCGGCGGTGTCTCGATCACACCAGTTGCGTTTCTGATAGTCAGTCCAAAAGGAATTAAAATGATTCACCTTGATGAAAGCACGCATATATATGAAAAGTTACTTGATTTTGCACCGAAAGCAGCAGAAAAAATTCAGCAACTATTAAAAGAATCCGGGCTTCCTGATATGATGAAGCAGCAATCCAGTCATCAAAATAACAGTGAAAAGGAGGATAAACAGAAGCAAGAGTCAAAACAAGGCCGTGAAAAGCAGGAGGGCAGAAAACAACGCCGTAAATCACAGCAGCTCCCTGAGAATGATGATGATGGATTTGATCAAAGTTACGATATTTGATTTACAAAACGTTACCTATTTACCGCGTCTTAACATTGGACATATGTGATTAGCCCGTTCATAATAAAAGTAGTGTTAAATTTATACAGAAAGGGTTGATTGACATGGCAAATGTTACATTTAATCAGGATCCTGTGACACTGTTAGGAAATGAATTATCAGTCGGTGATAAGGCGCCTGACTTTACAGTTTTGGCTAACGACCTTCAGGAAGTATCCCTCAGTGATTATAAAGGCGTACGGCTAATTGCAGCTGTGCCGTCAGTCGATACCGGCGTCTGTTCAGATGAGACAAAGCGCTTTAATGAAGAAGCGGACAAGCTTGGCAATGTCCACGTCTTAACCATCAGTATGGATTTACCGTTCGCACAAGGCCGCTGGTGTGCAGCAAATGGTGTTAAAAACCTGGACACGCTTTCAGATCACCGTCATGCAGACTTTGGGGAGAAGTATGGTGTTTTGATAAAAGAACTCCGTCTCTTGGCACGAGCTGTTTTCGTAGTTGATTCAAATGATAAGATAACATATGTTGAATATGTTGATGAGGTAACCGATCATCCTGACTATGACAGCGCCTTGCAAGCAGCGGAAAAAGCAGAATAAAATATTTTCTATTGCGTCTCTCCTGTCCCTAAACGCGGCAGGGGAGCTTTTTATTTCAGGATCAGCCGGCCATTTGATACAATAGAGACGCTTTCTGAGAGAATGGATCGGAGGATTTGGCATGGAACAATCAAATGTAGAAACACTGTTCGAACGACTTGATAATTTAACGGAAACCGTTCAACAATATATGAATGAAACGTATTTAGATAGTTTGGCGACGGTACTCGAAGCGGTTTTTGAAGGCGAGCCACAGCAAGGCTTGGAGGACCAATTGAAAGATATACCGGAAACCGCATCTTATGAAGTGATCGAAATACGTAAAGCTATCCAGCTCGCCATTTTAAAAGGAATGAAAGGGGCAACCCAGGAACAGCATCTGATGACACCTGAAACGGTTGCTTTGTTTGTTGGCTATTTAGCCGGAAAACTAACAAATGATCAAACAGATATACGGGTGTTTGACCCGGCTGGCGGTACGGGAAATTTATTAATGACGGTCACGGAACAGTTGAAGAGCATTGCGAAGATTACAGCAGGAGAAGTTGATCCAACGCTTATTAAGCTTGCTGTTTTAAGTGCTAATCTGCAACAAAAAGAAATCGAGTTTTTCCATCAGGACAGCTTGCGTCCTTTTTTAATGGACCCGGTTGATCTTGTCGTCAGTGATTTGCCGGTTGGCTATTATCCGGATGATATTCGTGCAAATGATTACCAGTTGAAAGCAGACGAAGGGCATTCATACGCCCACCATTTGTTTATCGAACAGGGCTTGAATTACACGAAGGAAGGCGGCTTCTTGGTTTTTGTCATTCCTGAATTTCTTTTCGATAGCGATCAATCTGACAAGTTGCATGCCTTTCTTCAGGAAAATGCGCATATTATCGGTGTCCTGCAATTGCCGGAATCAGCCTTTAAATCAGAAAAAAATCGAAAAAGTATTCTGATTCTCCAGAAGACAGGACCGGAAACAGTCGCATTGAAGCAGCCATTGTTGGCTCAATTGCCTTCGTTCAAGAACACTGAAGCCATGAACGATATATTAACGCAAATAAATCAATGGTTCAAAGATAATATGAACAAATAGCTTTATGAGGGGGCTTGGCCATATGTCCAAGATATTGGCAATTAATGCAGGCAGTTCGTCTTTAAAATTTCAGTTAATCGATATGCCCGATGAAATTGTGTTGGCTAAAGGTCTTATAGAGCGTATTGGGATGACTGACTCCGTATTCTCAATCGAAGTAAGTGAAAAAAATAAGGAGACTGAGAACATACCTGATCATGAAGTTGCGGTTAAATTACTTCTGGATAAACTTCAGTCTTCCGGTGTTATTCAGTCAATGAAAGAAATTAATGCGGTAGGTCATCGCGTTGTCCATGGTGGTGAAAAATTCAGTGATTCTGTTTTGATTACGGATGATGTAATTAAAACGATAGAAGAGGTTTCTGAATTAGCTCCCCTGCATAATCCGGCTAATTTGACTGGAATCCTTGCGTTTAGAGAAGTTCTTCCCGATGTTCCGATGGTGGCTGTATTTGACACGGCTTTTCATCAGACGATGCCGGAAAAATCATATTTATACAGTTTGCCTTATGAGTATTACAAAGACTATGGCATACGCAAATATGGTTTTCATGGTACGTCGCATAAATATGTGTCGCAGCGGGCTGCAGACATGATGGGTGTGCCCCTTGATCAGCTGCGTCTGATTTCATGTCATCTTGGAAATGGTGCGAGCATTGCTGCAATTGAAAAAGGAAAATCAATTGATACGTCTATGGGCTTTACGCCGTTAGCAGGAGTGACGATGGGAACGCGCTCAGGGAATATTGACCCGGCTCTGATCCCCTACATCATGGAAAAAACAGGAAAAGAAGCGGAAGACGTTGTGAATGTATTAAATAACAAAAGCGGTATGCTGGCTTTATCCGGATTTTCCAGCGACTTGCGTGACATTGAACAACATGCGGATGAAAACGACCGTGCTGAATTAGCGCTGGAGGTGTTTGCAGGAAGAATTCACAAATACCTTGGTTCATATGCAGCACGAATGTCAGGAGTTGATGCGATCATATTCACTGCGGGCGTTGGTGAAAATAGTGATGTAATCCGGGAAAAAGTCCTGAAAGGGTTGGAATTTATGGGCGTATACTGGGATCCGGCACGTAATAAAGTGCGAGGAAAGGAAGCGTTTATCAATTATCCGCACTCCCCGGTAAAAGTAATGGTGATACCGACTGATGAAGAAGTCATGATTGCACGTGATACGTTGCGTTGGGCACAGCAAACCTGAGGGGGAGGATATTTTGACTGTTCAGAAGCATAAACAATGGAAAGCCCCTGTAAACTGTATGATCATTACAATCAGTGATACACGAACAAGTGCCACGGATAAAAGCGGGCAATTGATGGCGGACCTTCTTGAAGAAGCGGGGCATCGAGTTGAGGCCAGAAAAATAATTTCTGATCAAAAGGAAGTTATACAGAAAGAAATTGAGAATGGCTGTAAAGATTCAAATATAAATGCTATCTTAACAAATGGGGGAACAGGCATTGCTTATCGGGACGTGACCATCGAGACGGTCAAACCGATGCTCACTAAAGAGATGAGCGGCTTCGGAGAGATCTTTCGCATGCTCAGTTACCAGGAGGACATTGGCTCCTCGGCAATTTTATCACGGGCAATCGCAGGTGTCATTGACCACACACCGGTTTTTGCAACGCCTGGGTCATCAGGAGCCGTTAAATTAGCTATGACTAAGTTAATCATTCCAGAATTAGTCCATACCGTCAATGAAGCTAAAAAGGATCTGCTGTAACAATCACACGTAACCAAGGCTAAGCTCTCAACACATAAAGCACTATACTGTGAGCTTAGCCGCTTTTTCATTGATACCATCTCATCGGGAATTGTGTGATTTTTGCAGGAGGCTTTTACCTGACAACTAATACATCACAATCGGCATATCTGGTTATACTCTCTGAAACACTGCCGATCAGGAAGCGCTCGACAGCTCCCATACCAGTCGCACCGCAAATAATCAAATCAGCCTTGAAACTCCCTGCCACGTCTTTAGCGATTTTAACCTTTGGTGACCCATATTCAATGCATCTTACCAAATTTGTTACGCCGACAGCTTTAGCATTTTCCACGTAACTGTCCACCAGATCTTTGGCATATTCTTCCGCTCGCTCAGCAAGTGTCCGATCATAAGCTTCAGCTGTAGCGAATGTTCTCGAGTCAACCACATGCGCCAATATCATGCGCGCATCGTTTCGTTTCACAATATCCAGTGCCTTTTTGAAAGCTTTTTCCGAAGCCTCTGATCCATCAACTGCAACGACAATTTGTTTGTATTCAAAATCCACAGTATTCCCCTCCTTTTCTTATTATATTAATACCCTTTTAGAAGAAATGACAATCAAATTTTCCAAAAATGGAAAGATGCACTACTTTTTTATGTCTTTCATGTGAACATACTAAGCGTGGAGGTGAGGTTCCATGCCAAAGAAAAATAAAATGTTTGAAGATGAAAAAGGTGTGTCGGCTGTAAGAAACCAGTTATTTGAAAGCTATCAAAGTGGTGTTATTGAGGATAAGGACAAACTTTCCAACAATCGCAGCATCCACACGCATAATAATCAAAAGAATTGACAGCCGAGTGAATAACCCACTCCCGATGTCCTCGGCGGGTGGGTTTTTCAGCTTATAATCAGGTTGATATGTTATAATTCCAATCACAACAGGCCTTCAGTTATAATAAATGTACTGTAATAAAGGAGAGGATTAATCGATGGGGCACGCACTGGTTACAGCCGGCACTTCCGGGCTTGGAAAACAAGTGGTCAAAAAATTTCTGGAAGCCGGTTTCAACGTTACAACGACTTATCACAAAAATGCTGAAAAAGCTGAAGCAGTTCAAAACGAATTTCAAGCCTACAGCCATTTATTACATATAGAACAAACCGATGTGACCAAAAAGGGCGATATCGTAAACTTAGTCAACAATGCTGCAGACGTACATGGCGGCGTTGATTATCTTATCAATAATGCAGGACCCTTTGTATTTGAACGCAAGAAACTTCTTGACTATTCAGATGAAGAATGGCATGAGATGATTAATGGAAATTTGGATGCTGTATTTTATTTACTGAAGGAAATACTTCCGCATATGCGAAAACAGCGGTTCGGCAGGATTATAAACTATGGTTTTCAAGAAGCGAACAATGCCTCAGGCTGGCCTTATCGTGCTGCTTTTGCAGCCGCTAAAAGCGGGCTTGTGTCATTGACCAAAACCATTGCTTTGGAAGAAGCTGAAAATCAAATTACGTCAAACATGGTTTGCCCAGGCAATATAGTTGGGGACATGAAAGAAGCTGAGATTGAAGAGAGCAGAAAAATGACTGATGATAAAACCCCGATTGGCAGACCGGGTACCGGGGAGGACATAGCACGGGCAATTTTATACTTGTGTGACCAAAACTCTGATATGATAACAGGTTCTATTTTCGAAATTACCGGCGGCATCGATGTTATCAACAGGTATCGATAAGATTTTAATCACATTTAGAAGTGTGAGGAGAAGCTGCTGAAAAAAATGAAGCGGTCCTTAATGTGTGGACCGCTTTTAGCACATTGGGTGGAAAGAATGTCAATCCACTATTTGCAGTTCTTTCGGGAATTTTGTCAGTGTTTCCGGGCCGCTGTCTGAGATGAAGACCATATCTTCAATTCTTACCCCACCTTTACCAGGTACATAGATACCGGGTTCAATCGTATAGCACATACCTTTTTTTATTGGCAGTTTATTTTCACTATGCATCGAAGGGAATTCATGTGTTTCAATCCCCAGCCCGTGACCGATTCGATGAATGAAATAGTGGCCGTAGCCTTTTTCCTCTATATGGCTGCGGGCGGTTAAATCAATATCCTTGACAGCAGTGTCCGGTTTTGATGATTCAATCGCCTTCGTTTCGGCTTCACGAACTGTATTATAAATGGACTTCTGTTCAGGTGTTATTGAGTTAAAGGCAACTGTGCGGGATATATCCGAACAATAACCTTCATAAATGACGCCCAGATCAAACAGTACAAGGTCGCCTTTTTCAATCATTTTCATTGAGGGTGTCCCGTGTGGTGATGCTGTTTTGCTGCCTGATAACACCATTGTCGAAAAAGACATTTCCCGGATGCCTTGCTTCTTCAGCTCATATTCGATTTTTGCAATTATTTCGAGTTCACTCGTACCTTCCTTTATAGCTTTTATACCGGTCTCAATACCATAATCGGCAAATTCAGCAGCTTCTTTAAGCAATTTGTATTCTTCTGAACTTTTGATGACGCGTAAACTGGATAAAATGTCCCCTGCATCCTGAAAAACAGC
The DNA here is from genome assembly GCF_900112705.1 of Lentibacillus persicus. Taxonomy (GTDB): domain Bacteria; phylum Bacillota; class Bacilli; order Bacillales; family Amphibacillaceae; genus Lentibacillus; species Lentibacillus persicus. The sequence continues at coordinate 370,650 of NZ_FOMR01000002.1, read as the reverse complement.
TTCAGGCAATATTTGCTTAATTTGTTGAAAGCGATCCAATGTCAAATGCGAATATTCCATCCCAATCGTTTCCGGCATTTTATCGTGACGTTTTAAGAATTGGTAAAATTTTTCCCATGGGTTCTCATCATCACCATAAGCGATTAATTCATACGCCCAGCCCGCTTTTTTGGCATCATCTTTCTCCAAAGCGGGTACAATCATTAATGGGTCGTGAAATCTGCTGATATATACAGCAATGAAACGTTCGTGCGGATCTGTATAATAGTTGCTCAGATAATAAAAATTTGCTGTAGATGTAATTAACATACTGTCGAGATTGTGTTCCTTTAATTTCTCGTGCAGTGATGCCAGTCTTTTTGTCAATGCAAGCACCTCACTTAAAGTGTTATCTTTTCTATTGTAACAAATTGGGGTCAACACAAACATCTATGGTTGATATGAGTGGATAATTATGGTGGTAAAGACTGACTAGCGTAGTGTTTTTCCGGAGCGGTCAGTAGTTGGGAAAAAAAGTTTTTTGAAACCTTTGTTAGAGCTGTCCGTATTGTATAAGGAAGGCTTTTAACGGAAAACTTTAATAAATGCTTTGCTAAGGAGGCTAAGCCATGTTTAAGTTCTTTAAGCGAGTTTCAACAGTTGTTGGTTCGGAATTGAATGCGATGATTGACAAAGCGGAAGACCCGGTGAAAATGCTTGATCAGTATATGCGTGACATGGAAAGCGATATACGGGAAGCCGATTCAGCAGTTGCCAAACAGGTCGCCAACGAGAAAATGCTTAAACGAAAAACTGATGATGCACAGGCAAAAGTGGAGAAACGTCAGAATCAGGCAGAGCAAGCAATAGAGGCTGATGATGAAGACTTGGCAAAACGCGCATTGGAAGATAAAGCTGATTTAGAACATCAGGCTGAATTACTGAAGGAGTCGTGGGAGCAGGCGAACCAAGATACGAGCGAATTACAGCATAAACTCGATGAGATGAAAAAAGAGTATCAGCAGATGAAATTAAAAAAAGATGCGCTTCAGGCCCGGGCTGAAACTGCAAAAACAAAGACAAAAATGAATCGTACAATGTCAGCCATAGGCAGTGATGATTCCAGAAAAGGATTTGAGCGGATGGAAGAAAAAGTGTTGCAGTATGAAGCTGAGGCAGACACGAGTGAGGACTATTCACATGAAAGCCGTTCGCTGGACAAAGCGTTTGAACGATTGAATACAAATAATAGCAAGGTTAATGATGAATTGGCCGAGCTGAAAAAGAAAATGGGCAAAGATTAATTGTATTTCAATCATAAAAACGTTTGGATATTTATTTATCTGAGCGTTTTTTACATAAACCCATCCTTTTAATGATTAAAAAAAAGCCGAAGCGGGTAAAGGAATTTGGAACATGTCTATCGAATGTATAGCGTGGAGATTATATATAAAAGGAGCGATAAACATGAAAGTATCTTATCATGGCCATTCAATTGTTCGGGTGGAAACAAACAATCATAAGATTTTAATAGACCCGTTTATTTCAGGTACAGACGATTGTGATCTCGATGCAGAATCAGTCGAAGCAGACGTGATACTGTTGACACACGGTCATAATGACCATGTCGGGGACACTGAGGCTATTGCTAAACGCAATGATTCACTTGTCGTTGCTCCGAATGAACTGGCTAACTATTTAGGCGGGAAAGGTCTGAATACCCACCCGATGCACATCGGCGGTGCGCATGAGTTTGACTTCGGTAAGGTGAAACTCACTCAGGCATTTCACGGCTCATCTTATACTGAAGAAGATGGAACGATTATTTACACAGGCATGCCAGCCGGAATTCTTCTCACAATTGAAGGCAAAACGATTTACCACGCTGGTGACACCGGGTTGTTCAGTGACTTAAAACTGATCGGTGAGATGAACAAAATTGATCTTGCATTTCTGCCGATTGGAGATAACTTTACAATGGGACCGGAAGATGCCCTTATTGCCAGCGATTGGATTAATGCCAAGACTGTCGTTCCGGTTCATTACAATACATTCCCGGTAATCGAACAGGATGCTGAAGCATTTGCTTCCAAGGTAAAAACCGGTGAAGGCAAGCCAATGAAGATTGGGGAAACAGTCGAATTATAATAAAAAACGTGAGCCGGCGTGCTCACGTTTTTATTTTTTTGTCGTTTTTAGGTGTGGACCGTGCTATAATAACTTCACGAATTGTATCAAAATTTAATAAGGAGTATTAAAATGACACCTCATCTAACTCTAACCCTTCTATTTTTTCTGCTTGGCCTTGTGTTTGGCTCTTTCTTTAATGTCGTCGGGTTACGTGCCCCGCAAAAACTTCCATTTACGGCTGACCGCTCCATATGTCCCCATTGTAAAAATCAACTGTCATGGTGTGAGCTAATCCCACTTTTGTCGTTTATATTTCAGTCAGGCAAGTGCAGGCACTGTCAACATGGCATTTCTATTATGTATCCCGCCATTGAGCTTATAACTGGTTTACTCTTTGCCTTCGCTTACATAAAACTGGGACTGCAAATTGAATTAATCGCTGCATTATTATTAATAGCGCTGCTTGTAATTGTGTTCGTTTCAGATATGCGCTATATGCTTATTCCGAATAACGTTTTGCTTTTCTTTTTTCCTCTTTTTATTTTAATTCGTATTGTCAGTCCGCTTACACCCTGGTGGTCTCCTATCATGGGGGCTTTAACTGGAGGCGCAATCATCGTTATAATCATTTTGGCCAGCCGTGGAGGAATGGGAGGCGGTGATATGAAGCTTTTTGTAATTATAGGAATTGTGCTGGGACTTGATAATACATTGCTCACTTTATTACTAGCCAGTGTGTTTGGAATGGTTGTGGGCGTGGTGCTGCTATCCTTGAAAATCATTAATCGAAAACAACCGGTGCCATTTGGCCCGTATATTGCTGCTGCAGCTATTGTGGCGTATTTTTACGGGGAGCCCATAGTGGCGTGGTATTTTAACTTTCTCAGCTAATATAATCCCTTATGCAAGTTCTTTATCCCTCGCTAATTTCATAAGTTAACAGCAGGGAGGCGATATGTATGCGGCATTATGCCATCTTACGTTTATTGTTGGCAGGTTTTTTCCTATACATCGCATGGCCATTTATACCGGAGGCCATCATTCAGGAAGCAGTCCTTTTTTGGGGTGTGTGGCTCGGGTTCCTTATACTGGTGATTGGTGCAAATTTTGCAACACTTTTGCAAATGACTGAACCTCCGATTATGGAACAGGAGAAATCCAAAACCCGTGAAAGGGCTTAATCATTGAGCTTTCGCTGTATCAACTGTATAATAATAGTTAGGATTAAAGACTAGTACAGTTGAAAGTCGGTGAATCAAATGGCTACGAAACACGAACAAATATTACAACATATATTATCGCTGGAAATCGGTCACAAAATTTCGGTCAGACAAGTTGCCAAAACACTGGACGTTAGTGAAGGAACAGCGTATCGTGCCATTAAAGAAGCAGAAAACCAGGGGATCGTCAGTACCATCGAACGTGTCGGCACGATCCGTATTGAACGGAAAAAGAAAGAAAATTTTGAACGGCTCACATTTGCAGAGGTTATTAAAATAGTGGATGGCCAAGTACTTGGGGGACGTAAAGGTCTTCATAAATCGTTGAATAAATTCGTTATTGGAGCTATGCAACTGGACGCTATGATGCGCTACACTGAGGCCGGTTCACTGCTTATTGTTGGTAACCGGGTCAAGGCGCACGAATTGGCATTGAACGAAGGTGCAGCCGTTTTGATTACAGGCGGTTTTGACACGAATGGTGAAATTAAACAACTGGCGGATGAGAAAGAACTGCCGATTATGTCTACAAGCTATGACACGTTTACCGTTGCTGCTATGATTAACAGAGCGATTTATGATCAGCTTATTAAAAAAGAAATTGTGTTTATTGGTGACATCTATACACCATATGATGAATCGTTATTTTTATACACGAAAGACAAACTTGAACGCTGGTATGAACTAAATAAACAGTCGACACATACCAGGTATCCGGTTGTCGATGCGAAGGAACGTGTCGTTGGCATGATCACTTCAAAAGATGTGATTGGCAAAGATATGACCATGCCGGTCGAAAAAATTATGACCAAACACCCTATTGCTGCTCAGGAGAAGACTTCGCTGGCTTATGTTGCCCACATGATGGTTTGGGAAGGGATTGAAGTCGTGCCAGTTGTGGATCATTCCAACAAACTGAAAGGGGTTGTATCCAGGCAGGATGTATTGAAGGCGCTGCAGCAGATTCAGCGGCAGCCACAAACCGGTGAAACGATTGATGACATCGTTTCCAGCAATCTGTTACCTTCTGAGGAAGATGACACAATTTTTCACGCGCAAGTGACCCCTCAGATGACAAATCAACTCGGTACGTTGTCAAATGGTGTGTTTACAGCTTTGATAACGGAAGCGAGCAGCCGGATCCTGCGTCATTACAAAAAGGGTGACCTGGTTGTAGAAAACTTGACGGTTTATTATTTGAAGCCTGTCCAAATCGACAGTCAGTTGACGATCAGACCGAACATACTTGAAGCAGGTCGGATATACGCCAAGATGGACGTTGAAGTTTATAATGGTAAAAAGATGGTAGGGAAAGGTTTGCTGATGGCACAGCTGATCGACAAGTAGAATAGGGCCGTTATTTGCGAAGGTTAGAAGCAACAGAATTTTTATCATAAAAAAAAGGTTGGGACATTATTGGGTTTTCCTTAACGAAAACGCTTTTGTCCCAACCCTCTTTGATTGACTCAATTAATAGCAAAGATCATTGTTGCGGGTTTAATCGTCTCCACTCACGTCTATAGTGCTTCGTCTCTTTGATTCCGGAATATAAATGCGTGCCGCCGAAAATCAAAAATATGATGCCGACAAATAAAGACAGCCTTGTTTCATAAAATATATATTGGTTAATGGCGAAAAAGAAAATAAAACTCCCAAGACAAACACGGGATTTTGCGTTAAAATAAGCTTGGGTCAAACCATCATCGGTCTTTAAAATGGCGACTTTGTAATAAACCCAGAAAACAAGTGACAGTACAATAATAATAGGAAAAATAATCATGTGATCGACTCCTGTAGTTCATCAATTTAAACAATACCGGTAAACAAGGAACTGTTCTTGAATGCCTGATAAGTTTAACATTCAGAGGGAAAAGCGCTCTGCTGAATGAAGTTTCTCTTAATTATACCTCGTTTTAAATACTTTCGAAAGTGATATCAATAATTAAATATGATAATAGAAGGAGAATATAATGAGTACCCAAGCAATCATACAAGCGATAAAGGCATATGATACGATTATTATCCACAGACACGTGCGGCCTGATCCGGATGCATACGGTTCCCAGGCAGGACTGAAAGAAATGATACGAAAGTCTTTCCCTGAAAAAAATGTTTATATCGTAGGTGAAAGTGAGCCCTCTTTGGAATTTCTGGCTCAAATGGATGAGATAAGGGATGATACATATAAAAATGCGCTGGTAATTGTTTGTGATACAGCTAATGCTGCCCGCATAAGTGATCAGCGCTTTGATTTAGGGAATCAGCTTATTAAAATTGATCACCACCCAAATGTGGACGCATTCGGTGATGCATTATGGGTGGATACATCTGCCAGTTCAACTTGTGAGATGATTTATAACCTGTATCTTGCAGGAAAAAACGATGGACTCACTTTATCGGACGAAGCAGCGCGTCTTATATATGCAGGCATTGTCGGCGATACGGGAAGATTTTTATTTCCGAATACGACAAAAAAAACATTTCAATATGCTTCAGAACTTGTGACTTATAACTTTGACCGCCCGGCCCTTTATGATGGTCTTTATCGAATAAAAGAAAACATCGCCCGGCTGCGCGGTTATATTTTGCAGCATTACCAACTCGCCGAATCGGGTTTAAGCTCGGTCAAACTTTCAAAGGAACTTCTGGACGAATATGGTGTCAGCTCAACGGAAACCGGTCAGCTCGTTGGTGTACTCGGTGATATTGAAGGCATAAAAGCCTGGGCGTTGTTTATTGAGGAAGACGAACTGATCAGAGTCCGTTTACGTTCCAAAGGCCCATCTATTAATGAAATAGCTGCTAAATATAATGGCGGGGGACACCCGATGGCTTCCGGTGCGACAGTTTACACGTGGGACGAAACTGCAAATCTTATAAAAGATTTAGAAGAAGTGTGTGCGGAATACAACACATAATGACCAAGAAAGAGCCATTTCCTAATACGGAGACAGCTCTGTCACATGCGGGTTAATCCGCATTACATGTTCTAGGAGCTTTTCTGTGCAGGAAGCGGGATAAACCAGCAACCGGTATTTGTCTGATCGCAGACAACATTAAGGTTTTCGCGTTGAATCTGCTGCTGTACAAGACGGGTTAATTCAGCCGATTCGGTATAAGCATTCTTGCCTTCTTTCAGTCGTTCGATCTTGGCGTCACGCAACCGTCGCTTGTTAATAACTAACATAACAATCCAGCCTCCTTTTAGTTTTGGAATAGAGGAAGTTTTCCTCTATTTATATTATACCCAATATTCGCTGAATCGTATTATTATACAGCGAGGTTTCATGAAACGTTCACATTTCTCGAAAATTTCTTCATTAATGTGTCGCATTACTCGGCTATGTTGGCTTCCACTGATATTTTTACGGTGGGAGTCAGGTATAGCTTTTCAATCGTGAATTGGAATTCAAAATCATCAATCGAAAAAACTTTGTTTTCGATTGTGGCTTCTAACAGACCATCACTCTCTGCAATAATGGATAGATCTTTGCCGATAATATGATTAATTTCCTCCTTCATTAGTTCTTCGAGGTCGTGTATAATCAGTTTATCCGGCAAATCTTCTTCATTAACAATTGTTATATCGATCGTTTCCACTTTTACCGGTTCCTTTGCCTTTTCATCAAGATTTTGATTATCTTCCAGCAATGCATCGTTTTGCTGTTTTAATTCACGTACTTCAGATTTAAGATCGCGGTTCTCCTGCAGTAGTTCTCCATACATATTTCCGTGCATATAAACAAATATAAAATATGCAACGACTGCTCCGGTAAACGCACCGACAAGAAAGCGCTGAAAAGATGACTTTTTATAGTATGGGGGGATATGCATTATCCGACATCCTCCTGAATCAGCCAGCTAATAATAATAATACCGGTTTTCACCCCGCCCATAGCTGTTAAAATAAGCATAATCTGTTTAAACAAATCAAATGTGGAGCCGTCCAATACGCCTTTTTCAAAATTAGCGATCGCATCGAAGGTCCCCCCGATTGCGGCTACGATTGCCCAAATTCGTAACCTGTCAGCAATTCTGCTCATTTGAGCGAAAGGGGCATCCCCGGTGACAAACCCGCCGATGCTGCCAATAATTGATCCACCGATAATGACACCAAAAGCGATAAAAAAACAGTGAATGAGTTGAGCGATAAACCGTTCTTCCATCATTATAGACTCCTTGTCTGTATACTGGTTCATTTTATGAATGAGTCGGACAAGATATACCGGAACTGGCAAAAATGTATAGAATGCAGTTTTAAACTGGATTAGCTATAATAAGAGTATAACCATAAAAAGGGAGAAGTGGGATAGCATGTCGTTTACGCATTTGCAAATCCGAAGCGGTTACAGCTTCATGAACAGTACCATTACCGTGGAAAAACTCACCGAAAAAGCGCATGAACTGCAACTTAATGCGCTGGCCTTAACAGACGAACATGTTTTGTATGGTGCTATCCCATTTTATAAGGCATGTCTTGAAAAAGGTATTAAGCCTATCATTGGAATGCGTGTCGAGATTGCGGCAAATGAGGCAGTAGATACATGCATTCTTCTGGCCAAAAATAATGCAGGCTATAAAAATCTGATGAAGCTGAGCACAGACATTCAATTATCCGGCAATGAACGTGTTGAACACTCTGATTTGAAGCGTTTTAGCGGGGACCTGATTTGTATTGTTGTCACAGTTGAGTCCAGTATTGGAGCTCAATTACAGGAGGCGTCTTATGCACAGGTTAAAGAATATTTAGATTACGCGTGGGATATGTTTGACCGGGAAAATTTTTACCTCGGTGTGCAAGATCATGGGCTGGAGGAAGAACGGCATGTGAACCAGGCAATAAAAGCATTCAGCGAAACATATCAGACGAAAGCCGTATTATTGAACGATGTCCGATATTTAAACGAAAAAGATGCCATTGCTTTTGATTGTTTACGTGCGATGAAGCAAGATCGAAAATGGCCGCTGCGCATCGTGCATTCCTCGTCTAAACAACGGCATTTACGTTCGGAGACAGAGGTCCGGCAACATTTGGGCATAGATTGGCCTGAGATTATATCTGAAACAACTATCATTTCAGAAAAATGTAATGTCACGTTGGACTTTAACAAGCGAATGCTGCCATCGTATCCAGTTCCAGAAGAGATGGATGCGAATAAGTATCTTGAAAAACTGTGCCGCACTAATTTACACGATAAATATGAGACGGTTACTGAAGAGGTTGAAGAGCGGCTTGTCTATGAGTTGAACATCATCCAGTCAATGCAATTCAGTGATTATTTTTTAATCGTATGGGACTTTATTAAGTATGCCAAGGAGCAACGTATCCTGGTGGGGCCCGGCCGTGGTTCTGCTGCGGGGTCGCTGGTAGCCTATGTGCTCGGTATTACTGAAGTTGACCCGATTAAATATGGATTACTGTTTGAGCGGTTTTTGAACCCGGAACGCGTTTCAATGCCTGATATAGATGTCGACTTTTCAGATCGCAGGAGAGATGAGGTCATTGATTATGTCCGCAATAAATACGGTACGCAGCATGTGGCTCAAATTGTTACATTTGGTACGTTTGCTGCCCGTTCATTACTTCGGGAACTGATTAAAACATTGGATGTTGATGAAGGCGACAGTTATTATATTTTAAAGGAAATCCCGGTACAGGCAAAACATTCCATAACTGCATATGTGCGTGAATCTGAAGATCTGCAAACGTACATACGACAATCGGAAAAGTTAAAAGCTTTATTCACAATAGCATCCAAACTTGAAGGAATTCCGCGTCATATATCGACACACGCTGCCGGTGTTGTTATCAGTGAGGATCCATTGGGAGAGCACGTCCCATTGACTGCAGGGAGTCATGATACATATCTGACGCAATATGCCATGAATGACCTTGAAGCAATCGGCTTATTAAAAATGGATTTTTTGGGTCTCAGAAATCTGACTTTGCTTGAACGTATATTAAAAACCATCCGCTTTTCGACCAAAGATACGATTACACTACCGGCTATTCCGTCGGAAGATGTACCGACGTATCACTTATTGCAACAGGGGAAGACAAACGGAATCTTCCAGCTTGAATCACAGGGCATGAAACAAGTGCTGATGAAACTAAAACCGACAACATTTGAGGATATCGTGGCGGTCAATGCGCTCTATCGTCCCGGTCCTATGGAGAATATACCAGTCTATATTAACCGTAAACATGGTAAAGAGCCAGTTAAATATCCGCACCCCGATCTGGAGCCAATTTTAAGTAATACTTACGGCGTGCTGATTTACCAGGAGCAGATTATGCAAATAGCACATAAAATTGCCGGCTTCACCCTGGGTCAGGCAGATATTTTAAGGCGTGCCGTCAGCAAAAAGCAACAAGAAATCATGGCAGAGCAAAAAAGTGCTTTTATTGAAGGGTGCATACGGAACGGGTACACCCAAGCTGTAGCAGAAGAGATTTTCCAATGGATCGTTAAATTTTCAAATTATGGTTTCAATCGAAGTCATGCGGTAGCTTACAGTCAAATATCATACCAACTTGCGTATTTAAAGACACATTACCCGGCGAGTTTCTTTGCCGAACTAATGAGTTCAGCCGGAGGACAGCACGATAAGATAAGCGCGTATATGAAAGAATTAGGCGGGCATGGTTTAACTTTAGCGCCGCCATCCATCAATAAAAGCTTTGGGAAGTACTCGGTTGAGAATCGGCAAATCAGAATCGGCTTTATGTCAATCAAGGGGATCGGCAATCAGGTTATAAACGAAATAATCGAGGAGAGAAAAAACGGGGTTTTTAAAAGTTTATTCGACTTTTGTCTGCGTGTATCACTTAACGTTATTAATCGCAGGACATTGGAAACGCTGATTATGGCAGGAACTTTCGATGAATTATATGATAATCGGGCAAGCCTCTTGGCATCAATCGATCAGGCTTTGGAACAAGGTGAGTTATTTAAGGAATTTAATAATCAATCAAGTTTGTTTCAGGATAAACTGGAATTGGAAGAAAATTATGTTGCCATAGAAGATTTCAGTCTTATGAAGAAATTGAGTGATGAGAAAGCACTTCTTGGCATATATATATCAAGTCATCCTTTCGCCAAATACCGGGGACTTCTTAAATCAGCCGGCTATATAACCATGGCCGATGCACCAAAAATGGTGGGAAGAAGAGACGTGAAGAGTGCAGCAATCGTCCAAAACATCAAAACGATACGGACTAAGCGCGGGGACCCAATGGCTTTTTTAACAATCGGAGATGAAACAGATGATATGGAAGCTGTCGTTTTTCCTGACTTATACAGAGAGGTTCATCGATGGCTGGCCGAAGAGACGCTTGTCGAATTCAGCGGAAAAGTTGAAAACCGAAATAACAAAATACAATGGATTTTGAATAAGATGAGAACATTTGACGAAGCGAATTGGGAAGTTGATCAGCACAAGCGCTTGTTTATCAGAATAACAGATGAAAATAGTGAGGATGCGTTTACTGCTATTAAAAAAACAGCGAGGGAAAGTCCCGGCAATACACCAATCATCGTTTATAACCAAGCTGAAAAGAAAACATACAAATTATCATACGCTTATTTGGTGGCGCCCGATGAGAGAGCGTTGAACGCTTTGAGAGGCTATTTTGGGAGCAGTAATGTTGTCCTTGATACGGTAAAAGCAACGTAAGATGGTCTGATAATCTATGTCAGACTATCTTTCTTCTTTACACATAAAAGCCATCTGTTATAATGAAATCACTAAGTGGTCAGACCACCCTGCCAAACTTATCTTTCTGGAGGCGGGGTTTTTGCCTTATCTGCACTAAAATTTACTATGTCAGCAAGATTGGAGCATAACTTTTCAGAAACCTTATAAGGAGTGAACTGTGTGCCTAACCTTAGAGACGAAGCATTACACATTCATAAAGTGAATCAAGGAAAGCTATCAACTGAAGCAAAAGTACCTGTCCGGAATGCAAGAGATTTAAGTTTAGCATATTCCCCGGGTGTTGCAGAACCGTGTAAGGAGATCTATGATCGGAAAGATGCTGTATATGATTATACGATGAAGGGCAATATGGTTGCTGTTGTAAGTGATGGTTCAGCTGTTCTTGGTCTTGGAAACATTGGAGCTGAAGCATCTTTGCCAGTGATGGAAGGAAAGTCTGTACTTTTCAAGAGTTTTGCTGGAGTGGACTCATTTCCGATTTGTCTGGACTCACATGAAATCGATAAAATTGTGGAAACTGTAAAGCTGATGGAACCCACTTTCGGCGGTGTCAACCTTGAGGATATTGCAGCACCAAACTGTTTCATTATAGAGGAAAGACTGAAAAAAGAAACAAACATTCCAATATTCCACGATGATCAGCATGGCACAGCAATTGTAACGGTCGCGGGACTTATGAATGCTTTGAAACTCTCCGGAAAGTCCTTTTCAGATATTAAAGTAGTAGCCAATGGTGCTGGCGCTGCCGGCATTGCAATTATTAAATTGCTGCATAATTTAGGTGTTCGCGATATGATTATGTGTGATTCCAAAGGCGCTATTTATGAGGGCAGACAGTATGGCATGAATGATGTAAAAGAAGAAGTTGCCAAAATGACTAATAAAGACAAACAAGAAGGTTCCCTCGAAGACATATTGGAAGATGCTGACGTGTTTATCGGTGTGTCAGTTGGTGGTTTGCTGTCAAAAGAAATGGTGGAAAAAATGCACGACGACCCGATAATCTTCGCTATGGCAAATCCTGATCCGGAAATTTTGCCTGGTGAGGCAAAAGAAGCAGGCGCTAAAGTAATCGGTACCGGCCGCTCTGATTTTCCAAATCAGGTCAATAACGTCCTTGCCTTTCCGGGAATCTTTCGTGGTGCTCTGGATGTCAGAGCGACACGCATAAATGAAAGAATGAAAATCGCTGCGGCTGAGGCAATAGCCTCACTTATCACCGAAGAAGAATTGTCCGAAGACTATGTTATCCCGGCACCGTTCGATCCAAGGGTAGCACCGCTTGTAGCTTCGAGCGTCGCAAAAGCAGCAATGGAGTCCGGTGTGGCACGAATTAATGTCGATCCTGAGGAAATAGCCGAGAAGACACGAGCTATGACAAAAATCGATGAAGAATAAATCAGGTCCTCCGGCAGGTTAATAGAAGATGAATGCCGGGTTGGCGGAAAATAAGCATCCTCTCCCAGTGATGCTTATTAATTGCTGAGAACCGAAAAAGGAGTGACGCCGGCTGTGTCCATTTCGCCAAAACGAAAAGTATATCAGGGTATTTTACAGGAACTTCGCAAATATATCGATGCCCATGACTTAAAGCCGGGGGATAAGCTTCCTTCTGAGCGTGAGCTGGCTGAGACTCTGGAGGCGGGACGCTCGTCGATTCGAGAAGCATTGCGGGCGATGGAATTATTGGGTTTAATTGAAACAAGACACGGTGAAGGAACATTTCTAAGTCAATATCGCCCATATCACTCTGTCGAAGTCCTGTCATCGTTTATTCTTCAAGGGGCGAATACACGGCAGGATCTGTTGTTTGCCAAAAAAATCATCGAAAAAGAAGCCGCCCGCATAGCGTATACCCATATTGATGAGGAAGATATCGAAAGCTTGAAGGCTATCGTTCAAGATAATGTGTTAAGCAGTGAGGAGAAGCACGTTGCTTTTTTTCAATACTTATTTTATAAGACGGAGAATTTGCTGCTTGCCAAAGTGTGGCAGCTGATGGATGAATTTTCGTATACCATTTCCAGTCTCTCATATGACGAATCGTTCTATGAGCAACTTCTCCAACTATACCAAAATAAAAACTTTAAAAAAATTGAAGATCTATTTTATCCCGCATCTGACTGGCAGTAAGACCCTCATCGGTTGGGGGCGACTGCCATTAATGTCCGATTCGTTATGGATTGCCGGCCGTTTTTCGTACGGCTGTAGAAATAGTGATTAGCTCGCCCGTGTTATAAAGGAGGAGGAATACCCTTGCTCAAGGATTTTTTTGGCAGGAAAAGAAAATATGCTGCCATCCCAAGTGAACAAAGTAAACTCGATATTCCGGAAGGGTTAATGAAGAAGTGTACAAACTGTCATAAAATCTATTACCGGAAAGAGATGAACAAGAATTTCAATGTTTGCCCAAATTGTGATTGCCATCATCCATTAACAGCCTGGGAAAGAATCCATTCTCTCTTTGACCAAGGAACGTTCGAGGAATGGGACAAGCAACTTACAAGCACAAACCCGCTGCAATTTCCCGATTATGAGGAAAAGGTAGAAAAGGACCGGCAAAAGACGGGGCTGAATGAAGGTGTTGTTACTGGAAAAGGTCAGATTGGTGGTCAAATGACCGCATTCAGTGTCATGGATTCAAGCTTCCGTATGGGCAGTATGGGATCGGTAGTGGGGGAGAAGATTGCCCGTGCAATTGAACGCGCTAACGAGCAGTCACTTCCTTTCATTATATTTACTGCATCGGGCGGTGCGAGAATGCAGGAAGGCGTTTTAAGCTTGATGCAAATGGCCAAGACATCTGTTGCTATAAAACGTTTTTCTGAGGCCGGAGGGTTAATGATTTCTGTGATGACACACCCGACTACTGGGGGTGTGTCGGCAAGTTTTGCATCAATCGGTGACTACAACTTTGCTGAACCGGGAGCTCTTATTGGTTTCGCAGGCCGCCGGATTATCGAACAAACAATTAATGAAGCGTTGCCTGATGATTTTCAAACCGCTGAATTTTTATTAAAGCATGGCCAGCTTGATAAAGTGATTCACCGCCATGAGATGCAATCCATGCTTTCAACGCTGCTTTCCATGCATCAGAAAGGCGGAGAGGATTTATGAAACACGTACTTGATTTTGAAAAACCGATCGTTGATTTAAAAGAAAAAATTGCGGAATTAAAGTCATTTACCAGTGATAGTGATATCGACTTAACCGAAGAAATCAGCACCCTTGAAAATCGGCTGGAAGTACTGGAAAATGATATATATGGCAACCTGCAGCCTTGGCAGCGTGTCCAAATGGCGCGTCACCAGGAACGTCCGACAACATTGGATTATATTGAAAAATTATTTACCAGCTTTATTGAGTTTCACGGGGACCGATTATATGGAGATGACGAAGCGATTGTTTCAGGTGTTGCTTATTATAAGGGTACCCCTGTTACTGTTATCGGGCACCAGCGGGGGAAAGATACGAAAGAAAATATCCGACGCAACTTCGGCATGCCTCATCCTGAAGGTTACCGAAAGGCGCTAAGACATATGTATCAGGCTGAAAAATTTAACCGGCCTGTGGTTTGTTTTATCGATACTAAAGGTGCTTACCCCGGAAAAGCTGCGGAGGAACGGGGGCAGAGTGAAGCGATTGCCCGCAACCTCATGGAGATGGCTGGTCTTAAAACCCCAATCATCTGTATCGTGATTGGTGAAGGCGGAAGCGGGGGCGCCCTTGGTTTAGGCGTGGGGGATCGGATTCATATGCTTGAGAACTCCACCTATTCAGTTATTTCGCCTGAAGGTGCTGCCGCATTATTATGGAAAGATTCCGGTCTGGCTCAGCAAGCCGCTGAAAATATGATGATTACGTCGTATGATTTGAAGCAGCTGGAGATTATTGATCAAATAATCCCGGAACCCAGGGGTGGAGCACATCGTGATGTGAAATCGCAAGCGGAGAATATCGATATTGTGCTGGAACAGTCACTCAAGGAACTGAAAGATGTCGATGCCGGCGAATTGCTTGAAAAAAGATGGGAAAAGTATAATAAAATGGGTGACTATAAAGAGATTTAGAAGAGAGGTTGACATGGTCAGCCTCTTTTAAACTTCCAGTATAAATAATTGATATTTGTTTTATTTACAATTATCGTGGAAGTAGTGACTATAAACTCGGCATGCTCTTTTTGTGATAAACGGATAGGTACAGTTATGCCGGGCATAAGCAACAGACAAGAGGTGACAATATGAAGAAAATCGGTGTTTTGACAAGCGGCGGCGATGCGCCTGGCATGAATGCCGCTATACGTGCGGTAGTACGGAAAGCAATTTTTAATAATATTGAAGTATACGGTGTTAAAAATGGCTTTCAGGGTTTGATAGACGGCAATATAGAGAAAATGAACATTGGCTCCGTTGGTGATATTATTCAACGCGGCGGCACTATATTGCGGTCTGCAAGATGCAAAGAATTCCGGACTGAGGAAGGCCAGAATAAGGGTATTGAACAGATGAAAAAACATGGGATTGAAGGGCTGATCGTCATTGGAGGCGATGGAAGCTTCCGCGGTGCGGAAAAACTGACGGAAAAAGGGTACCCGTGCATCGGCATACCGGGCACGATTGATAATGATATCGCTGGTACAGACTTTACAATCGGCTTTGATACAGCATTAAATACAGTTATTGAAGCAATTGACAAGATTCGTGATACGGCATCATCACATGAAAGAACATTTGTCATTGAAGTAATGGGGAGAGATGCCGGTGATTTGGCCTTATGGGCTGGTCTGGCAGATGGTGCGGAAAGCATCCTGATACCTGAGAAAAAAGACGAACTTAATGAAGTGATCGAGCGGCTGAAACGGGGCCAGGATCGCGGAAAGAAACACAGTATCATAGTCCTTGCTGAAGGTGTTGACAGCGGATTTAATTATGCTGAAAAAATAAAAGAAGCAGCTGGTCTTGAAACGCGGGTAACAGTGCTTGGACATCTGCAACGCGGTGGTTCTCCAACTGCATCCGACCGCGTGCTCGCCAGCCGTCTTGGTGCGGAGGCTGTGGGCTTGCTGCTTAATGGTGAGGCAGGAAAAATAGCCGGTATTCAAAATAATCAATTGGTCAGTCATGATATACCTGAAATTCTGGAAGAAAAGCATACGATTGATTTTAATATGTACCAATTGTCTAAAGAACTTTCGATTTAATGAGCTAAGGAGGCACTAGAATGCGAAATACTAAAATTGTATGCACCATTGGTCCTGCTTCTGAATCTGTTGAAACGTTGACAGAATTAATCGAAGCCGGAATGAATGTTGCCCGACTGAATTTCTCTCACGGTGATTTTGCCGAACATGAACAAAGAATTCAAAATATCCGCCAGGCAGCTGCACAAACAGGTAAAACAATTGCCATTCTACTTGATACGAAAGGACCGGAAATCAGAACAGGCAACTTCCTGAATGGTGAAGCCGAGATTGAAAAAGACAGTATTGTTTATGTCACGATGGATGAAGTCGAAGGAACTGCAGATCGATTTTCGGTTACTTACAGCGGGTTGATCAATGATGTTCATGAAGGGTCAAAAATCTTACTGGATGATGGCTTAATTGAATTGGAAGTTGTTGAGGTGGATAAAGAAAATAACGAATTGAAAACACAAGCTTTAAATTCCGGTACCATTAAAAACAAAAAAGGCGTCAACGTTCCGAACGTGAGGGTGAATTTGCCGGGAATTACAGACAAGGACGCGCGAGACATCGAATTCGGCATTGAACAGGGCGTCGATTTCATTGCGGCATCATTTGTGAGGCGGCCATCAGACATTTTAGAAATCCAGGAGTTGCTTGAAGCGCATAACGCAACACACATTCAAATCATTCCAAAAATTGAAAATCAGGAAGGTGTCGATAACATTGCATCAATTCTGGAAGTGAGCAATGGTCTGATGGTAGCAAGGGGAGATCTTGGTGTCGAGACACCGGCTGAAGATGTTCCGCTGGTGCAAAAGGAATTAATCAGTCAATGCAATACAGCCGGAAAGCCCGTCATAACGGCAACTCAAATGCTTGATTCGATGCAGTGGAATCCAAGGCCGACAAGAGCGGAAGCGTCCGATGTGGCGAATGCAATTTTTGACGGGACAGATGCTCTTATGCTCTCTGGCGAAACAGCTGCGGGCGAATATCCGGTTGAATCAGTAGAGACGATGCGAAATATTGCTATAAAAACAGAAACGGCATTGAATCATAAACACATCCTTGAAAATCGCTCTAAATCTGTCGACATGACCATCACCGACGCCATTAGTCAGTCAGTTACGCACACTGCTATGAATCTGTCGGTAAGTGCAATTATTACGCCGACAGAGAGCGGGCATACTGCCAGAATGATTTCAAAGTATCGACCGGAAGCACCAATTGTTGCGGTAACGTACCATGAAACGGTTAATCGTCAATTAGCGCTTGTTTGGGGCGTGCATGCGATAATGGGGAGCAAAGCTGAAACGACCGATGAAATGCTTGATATTGCAATTGATGAAGCCCTGGGAACAAACCTGTTTGAACGAGGAAGCAGAGTTATCGTTACAGCAGGTGTCCCGATTGGAGAAAAGGGCACGACCAATCTTATGAAAGTCCATGTAATAGGAGATGTAATGGCAAAGGGACAAGGCATAGGCCGAACCAGTGCTTATGGCAAGGCCGTTGTTGCCCGAAACGCCTCTGAGGCAATTGAAAAAGTAAACGAAAACGATATTCTTGTAACGTACGGCACCGACCGAGACATGATGGAAGCTGTTGAAAAAGCAGCGGGTATCGTTACCGAAGAAGGCGGCATTACTTCGCATGCGGCTGTGGTCGGACTTAGCCTCGGCATTCCGGTTATCGTAGGCGTGGAAGACGTCTATAATAATATTCAGGATGGTACGGATATCACAATCGATGGTGCGAAAGGGGATATATACAAAGGACACGCGCGGGTGCTTTAACGTTGCGCGCCCTGAGCGCTGTCGACTGACACTCTATTACCATTTTCCAAAGGACGAAAGGGAGAGCATGTATGAGGTGGCTATTACTTGCATTAATCGTGTTGCCTGCTATTGAAATAGGCGTATTTATTTGGGCAGGAGGTTTTATCGGTCCATGGTGGGTTGTTGCGTTAATCATATTCACTGGGGTTGCCGGTGTTTCATTCGCCCGAAAGGAAGGCCTGCAAGCATGGAAAAGAGCACAGGATGCGATAAATAACGGACAACCTCCGGGGTGGGCCCTGATGGACGGTATTTGTATATTTATCGGTGGCGTTTTACTGTTCGCGCCAGGGTTTATTACCGATATAGTTGGTTTTATATTAGTTCTGCCATTTACCCGGACCCCGTTTAAACGAATGATTGAAAAATTTTTGCGCAAACGGGCAGACAGAAATATGATAATTTACCGCAGATGGTAACTCACGCCTGCGGCTTCCCTTTCCTCTCCGGCGAAAAGGGGCTAATAAGGGTGACTTAGTCCAAAAGATGGAAAATGGAACGTAAGCCAGCTAAAATCACGTCTGGAAAACCAAAAAGACTATTGAATGTTATGACAATAAACCAAAAATGTTGCTGAATTTAAACGGTTTCAATTCACATTAGGCGAATAATACTTTATAATTGTCCGTGGGGATGACAATGTTATTTGTTAAAATATTGTCGAATGTAATTTAGTGATTACTTTTCATCCTAAATTAATGAGCAAATTCATAGAAAAAGGAGAGGGTTTGTTATGGTTTCAGCAAAAGGGCTTGAAGGAATTATTGCAACCGAATCGTCCATCAGTTCAATTATCGATGACCAGCTTACATATGTTGGCTATACAATTGATGACCTGGCTGAAAACTCCAGTTTTGAAGAGGTTGTTTATCTTTTGTGGAATTTAAAGCTCCCGACAAAGTCAGAACTTGATGAATTTAAAGCTGAATTAGCAGCTGAAATGGAACTTCCTGAGGCAGTTATTGAGCACCTGCGTTCATATGATTTATCAACTGTACATCCAATGGCGGCACTGCGGTCTGCAGTATCTATTCTGGGCTTGCATGATGAGGAAGCAGATGTGATGGATGAAGCTGCTAATAAACGAAAGGCTATTCGCCTCCAAGCAAAAGTGGCCACGATTGTAACGGCATTTGGCAGGATCCGTAAAGGTAAGGATCCCATTAAACCAAAGAAAAATCTGAGCTATGCTGCTAACTTTTTGTATATGTTAAACGGTGAAGAGCCACAGGATACAGAAGAAGAAGCAATTAATAAGGCGCTCATACTGCATGCCGACCACGAACTAAATGCCTCAACATTTACAGCACGTGTATGTGTTGCTACATTGTCAGACATTTATTCCGGCATAACCGCTGCTATCGGTGCACTAAAAGGACCATTGCATGGTGGCGCGAACGAGCGTGTTATGGAGATGCTGACAGAAATTGGCGAAGAAGAAAACGCCATTCCGTATATTAAAGAGAAATTTGCCAACAAAGAGAAAATCATGGGCATGGGCCACCGTGTATACAAAAATGGTGATCCACGCGCAAAATACTTGAAAGAAATGTCCAAAGAATTGACCAAGATTACCGGACAGTCAAAATGGTACAATATGTCTGTCAAAATAGAAGATTTTATCAAAGAAGAAAAAGGTCTGCCTGCTAATGTGGACTTTTATTCGGCTTCGGTTTATCATAGTTTGGGAATTGATCATGACCTTTTCACACCAATCTTTGCAACGAGCCGTATGGCGGGATGGCTTGCACATATTCTGGAGCAGTTTGATAACAACCGGCTTATCCGCCCTCGCGCAGAATATGTTGGTCCACAAACACAGCAGTATGTTTCAATCGAGAACAGGTAATAACACTGACTATTCATTTGCTGAATGAAGTTTCACCAACCATATGATAGACTGATGAGGTAAGAAGATGACTAGGAGGTATTTTCAATGACACAAGGCGAAAAAATTACTGTTGAAAAGAATGGGAAATTGAATGTGCCAAATCGTCCGGTTGTTCCATTTATTGAAGGTGATGGGACCGGCCCGGATATTTGGGCTGCGGCTCGCCGCGTAATTGAGGCTTCAGTTGATAAAGCATACAATGGCGAAAAAGCAATTGACTGGACTGAGGTTTATGCCGGACAAAAAGCTTATGATAAAACCGGTGAATGGCTTCCGGATGAGACGTTAAAAACAATCGATGAGTATAAGATAGCGATTAAAGGCCCGCTCACAACACCAATCGGCGGTGGTATTCGTTCATTGAACGTGGCATTGCGGCAAGAACTTGACTTGTTCACGTGTCTGCGCCCTGTCCAGTATTTCACTGGTGTCCCATCACCCGTAAAAAACCCTGAAGATGTTGACATGGCAATCTTCCGTGAAAACACAGAAGACATTTATGCGGGTATCGAGTGGCAAAAAGGCTCTGATGAAGTCAAGAAGGTCGTTAACTTTCTGCAAAATGAGATGGGTGTCAAAAATATCCGTTTCCCTGAAACATCCGGTCTGGGCGTAAAACCTGTTTCAGAAGAAGGAAGCAAACGTCTTATAAGAGCTGCTATTGACTATGCGTTTAATGAGGGACGCAAAAGTGTCACTCTCGTCCATAAAGGTAACATCATGAAGTATACTGAAGGCTCTTTCAAAGCATGGGGCTATGAACTGGCTGAACAAGAATACGGTGATAAAGTCTTTACATGGGCTGAGTATGATCGCATTGTTGAAAAAGATGGCAAAGATGCTGCAAATAAAGCACAGGATGAAGCAGTTGCTGCCGGCAAGCTTCTTGTTAAAGATGCAATCGCCGATATCTTCCTGCAGCAGATTTTGACGCGTCCAAAAGAGTTTGATGTTGTGGCTACGATGAACTTGAACGGTGACTACATTTCCGACGCACTGGCAGCACAAGTCGGTGGAATCGGCATCGCACCAGGAGCGAATATCAACTATGATACCGGTCATGCTATTTTCGAAGCGACACATGGAACAGCGCCGAAATATGCAGGCATGGACAAAGTTAACCCGTCATCGGTTATTCTATCCGCAGTTCTGATGCTTAACCATCTCGGATGGCGGGAAGCTGGCGACTTGATTATGAAAGCAATGGACAAAACAATTGCTTCTAAAGTCGTAACTTACGACTTTGCACGCATGATGGATGGTGCCAAAGAAGTAAAAACGTCAGAGTTCGGTGATGAACTGATAAAAAATATGGATTAACAGACAGCGAAAAACTTCTTTTTGCCATCAGGCGAAAAGAAGTTTTTTGTTTAATAAAATTCATACCAACAATGCAAAGCCGAAACGAGCTTTTCCCAGGGGCTATTGTTTCATGAAAACCATAAACTGCGACGTAGTGCTTGTTGATTTCCGTTCCAGGCAGTCGCTTTCCGCGGGCAACGCTTCAGCCTCCTCGGAAGAAAACCGCTTCCTGCGGGGTCCTCAGCTGTTGCTTTTCCCGCTGGAGTCGACTGTCTTCCACTCCAATCAACATTCACACGTGCTGTTTGTTACGTACCAAGAAAGTTAATTATAGAGTGCAACGCCAGCGAAGGAAATACATGCCGACTCCTGCGGGAACATAGGCATAGGTGAGACCCCCGCAGGGCGCAGCCCGAGGAGGCTCACCAGCCGCCCGCGAAAAGCGACGAGCCAAAACATCCACCGAATCCGCTGCGAGTTGCGAGGAGTGCCGACTGCACCGAATTTGCTTGCAACACGACGAGCACCAAGTGTATTTCCGGAGCGGTGGCATAGCAATAACTGAAATCAGAAGGAGGAATTTTCGCTGGTTCGCACTTTACATCAACTGTGAAAATCCAAGGAAAACGATTATCAACACATTTTTGGTTTAAATATTAAAAAGGTGTTGCTTTAAATTGAATAGGAAAACTCAGTCTTTTTATGGTATAATAGTAAGCGCTTACACTGTTTGGAGGTGGTTAAATGATCGGCAAGAAAAGAAAATTGGGCAAGAAAGTTGATGAACTGCAGATCGGTGACACATATACGGCTTCACGATCCATTGAAGATAAAGAGTTATTATTGTATCTAGGCCTTACTAATGACGCAAATCCTCTCTATATTCAGCATGATTATGCATCACAAACACCCTATAAACAGCCTGTCGCTCCATCACTGATGCTTTTTGGCATGGTGTCATCCATTGTTTCCATGCATCTTCCGGGTCCCGGCAGCCATATCACACAGCACGAAATGAAATTTTCTAAACCAGTCTATCACTATGCCGAAGTAACATTTAGACTTGAAGTAATAGCCATTGATGCGGATCAAAATGAAGTTACTTTGTCTGTCAATGGTTATGATGATAGCGGCGAGCCCGTTTTACACGGGAGGCTGAACGTTCAACCTGCTTATGAGCCTGAATCGCTGACCGGCCGTTCGTTGGAAAATTTCTTCTGACTTAAATAAACGTGCAGCTAACTCTGGGGAAAGCGGTCAAGCTTGCACTTTGTAAATTATTCTTTACATCCGATTCTGTTCACATTATTCGCATTTCATTGTATGATTAAATTAGAAATAGATTTTCATAGAAATGAGGATTGTGAATGGGAAAGCGAATACTGATTGTTGATGATGAATCATCAATCGTTACGTTGCTGAAATTTAATGTGGAACAGGCAGGATTTGAATCAGATGTTGCTTATGACGGCCTTGAAGCCGTTAAAAAAGCTGAAGAGGGAAACTTCGATCTGATCATTCTTGATTTAATGCTTCCTGAAATGGACGGAACAGAAGTATGTAAACATTTACGATCAAATAAAATTGATACGCCCATCTTAATGCTGACAGCAAAGGATGAAGAAATCGACAAAATATTGGGGCTGGAGCTGGGAGCGGATGATTATTTAACAAAACCGTTCAGTCCAAAGGAAGTGGTCGCCAGGATCAAGGCGATTTTGCGCCGTGCCGCAAAAACCGAAGACTCGGTTTCTTCGTCAATACAAATCGGCGATTTAACGGTCTACCCTGACCGTTATGAAGCTGAATTGAAGGGAAAGCCACTAACGTTTACCCGAAAAGAATTCGAACTCTTATATTATTTAGTTTCTCATAAAGGTATCGTTTTGTCCCGGGATAAGCTGTTAAGCGCGGTATGGAATTATGATTTCGCAGGTGACACGCGAATTGTTGATGTTCATGTCAGCCATTTGCGTGAAAAGATAGAGCCTGATACGAAAAAGCCAACATATATAAAAACTGTCAGAGGATTAGGGTATAAATTGGAGAGTCTAAAAGTATGAAACCTTTATTTACAAAACCGCTATTGCCTTATCACGCTGGTTTTTTTCTGCTTGTTGCAGTTACAGGTATTGTAATCAGCCAATTAACAACCGAATATATTATTCTCTTTTCAATTTTGGCTGTAGAATATTTCATCCTGGTTGTGATTATGCTGCATGTATATGATAAATATATGAAACCGGTAAAAAAAGCTGCCCAAACCGTTGATGAGTTTATTAAGGGAAATTACCGGGCCCGTGTCCACCATTCCACAGGAGGCAGCATCGGTGAGCTCAGTGATAAACTGAACGTTCTTGCCCGGAACATGAGTGAATTCAAAATACAAGAACAAGTACAGGAAGAGCAGCTGTCAACGGTTATAGATAACACGCAAAGCGGACTGATTCTGATTGATGATAAAGGCTACATACATCTCGTCAACCGGAAATTTATTTCCTTGTTCGGCGGGGAAACTCATGATTATCATGGTTACTTGTATTATGATGTACTGGCCAATGAAACGATTCATGAGACGGTTCAGGAGACGTTCTTATATGAAAGAAATATCATTCATTCTTTCACCCAGTTTATCGGGGTTGATAAGAAATATATCGAAATTATCGGGGCACCAATTTTTAATGAACGCAACATGCTGAGGGGTGCTGTTCTGTTATTATATGATATTACGCATTTAAAGAAGCTGGAACTGATGCGTAAAGATTTCGTAGCTAATGTTTCGCACGAGCTTAAAACACCGATCACATCAATTAGCGGCTTTGCTGAAACATTGCTGAACGGTGCCATGGATGACAAAGACACGCTCCGGGATTTCTTGATGATAATTCATGATGAAAGCACCCGGCTGCAGGAACTGATTGAGGATCTCTTGAAACTGTCACGACTTGAAAAAGACGATTTTAAACTTGTTCGAACGACAGTTGACGTTAATAGTTTGGTTTCTGAAGTGATGCCGATTATTACACAGCGAGCGGAACAAAAAGGAATTGATTTGAAAACGGATGTTGCAGACGACGTGATGCTTGAGGCTGAAGCTCAGCAAGTCAAACAAATTCTCATTAATTTGCTTTCAAATGCGATCAGTTATACGCCCGAGTCAGGTGAGGTACGTTTGGCTATATCAGAGGAAGATAATAATGTGCATATTCAAGTAGTGGATAATGGAATTGGTATTTCTGAAGATGCTATCCCAAGAATTTTTGAACGATTTTACCGGGTCGATAAGGCACGAAGCCGCAACACGGGTGGTACAGGGCTCGGCTTGGCAATTGTTAAACATATTGTCGATGTTCATGATGGAACTATTTTGGTCGATAGTGAACAAGGTGAGGGGTCAGTCTTTCATGTCTATTTGCCAAAATCCGAAGAAGTATCCTCACAGTCTATGGGTTGATGTCACCTCCAACGGGAATTAAAGAAAGAAGCAAAAATGACTGCCAAATTGCAAATTTATTTGGCAGTCAATTTTGTGTTTAGTTACTAAAACGATACAATTGTCTTCCACCCACGAATTTTAAAATAACACGTCTCATTATTTCTGTGCGTTCAGCATTTTTGCTATACTTATAGGCATGTATTAAAAAATTGAGGTGACCCTGATGGAAAATGCTATGAAAATAGCTCTTCATATTGGCGTGCTGTATGTTCTATATTTAACGGGGGCATGGATTCAGGAAACGTTCGACCTGTTCATTCCGGGAAGTATTATTGGTTTGGTCCTCTTATTTATTTTTCTGATGACAGGGGTCATGAACGCTTCCTGGATAGTAGATGGTGCTCGTTTTTTTATCAAGCATCTGGCTCTGTTTTTTATCCCTGCGACAGTTGGTATCATCAATTATCTAAACCTGTTTTCAGGCAAAGGATTACTGTTAGTGGTCATTGGGCTGTTAAGTACATTGATGGTTATGGTCTCAGCCGGTCATGTCAGTCAATTGCTGATTAAGCAGAAAGAAAGGCGTCGCAGGTATGAGTGACGTTATCATCGGCTTATCTGCAGTGGCTGTGACAATTGTTTGTTACCTTATAGGGCTAAGCGTTTATCGGCGATGGAACTATACATTTATGGCGCCAGTCATTATTGCGACGTTGATACTTATTTTGATTTTGCTCTTCTTTCAAATTCCATATGACATGTATATGATTGGCGGGGGATGGATTAATCATCTGCTTGGCCCGGCTGTGGTTGCTTTAGCCTACCCGTTGTATGAACACCGAAACACGCTGAAACGGCTGACGATTCCCATTTTGAGCGGAACAGTCATTGGAGGACTAGTGGGCATCTCCAGTGGCATACTGCTTAGCAAATGGGCAGGTGTGGACAAGGAAATCATTTACTCATTAATCCCAAAAAATTCTACGACCCCCGTTGCAATGGAAGTAGCAGCCGGCATGGGAGGAATCGAGCCGCTGGCAGCTGTCTTTGTCATGATTGCCGGGATTGGCGGATCGATGCTCAGTTCGTTTGTTCTTAGATTTACACGTGTCGATCATTACATCGGATCTGGTGTCGGTATCGGCAGTGCAAGCCATGCCATCGGGACCGCCATTGCAATGGAGCGTGATTCTTTGG
Source organism: Lentibacillus persicus (assembly GCF_900112705.1). GTDB lineage: Bacteria > Bacillota > Bacilli > Bacillales > Amphibacillaceae > Lentibacillus > Lentibacillus persicus. The sequence continues at coordinate 344,753 of NZ_FOMR01000002.1, read as the reverse complement.
AGGGATCGGTAAGTACCATCGCCATGGTCGTGAGTGCGGTAGTCGTATCGGTGTTGGCGCCATTGCTTGCTGAATTGTGGGTATAGGTGATACACGGCAAGTGAGGAAACCTTTACGCTTAACTGACGCTGCTTTTTGTTATACTATGATAAAATAGAGTCAATGATTATATTGTCGTGAACGGAGGATATGTTAATGCGTAATAAACTTGTGCTTATTGATGGAAATAGCGTCATTTACAGGGCGTTTTTTGCTCTGCCATTGCTGAATAATGATAAAGGCGTTTATACGAATGCTGTTTACGGTTTTACCAATATGCTTTTGAAAATTCTGGAGGATGAAAAGCCAACCCACTTGCTCGTTGCCTTCGATGCCGGGAAGACAACTTTCCGCCATGAAACGTATAAAGAATATAAAGGCGGAAGACAAAAGACACCGCCGGAATTATCCGAACAAATTCCACTTTTAAAAGAAGTTCTTGATGCTTTTAACATTTCACATTATCAGCTTGATTTGTACGAGGCTGATGACATTATCGGCACACTTTCAAAACAGGCTCAAGACGAAAAATGGGACGTTACTGTCATATCGGGCGACAAAGATTTACTGCAGCTTGTGTCTGACAACGTAACGGTGAATTTGACCAAAAAAGGCATAAGTGACATTGAACCGTATACCCCTGATTTTATGTATGAAAAGATGTCCATAGCGCCGCAGCAGATAATCGATTTGAAAGCATTAATGGGCGACAATTCCGATAATATCCCGGGCGTTCCCGGCGTTGGGGAAAAAACAGCACTCAAACTGCTCAAACAGTTCGAGACGGTCGATAACGTATATGAAAATTTGGAAGATGTGAGCGGCAAAAAGTTAAAAGAAAAGCTGGAAAACCATAAAGATGATGCGTTCATGAGCAAGAAACTTGTCATTATAGACCGCAATTCGCCGATTGACGTTTCGCTGGATAGGATTACGTATAATGGGTACCCGCAAGCGGATGTCAGCGCCATTTTCAAGGATCTGGGCTTTCAGTCACTATTGAACCGTATCGATGGCGAGAGCGGGGGAGATGGTGAAGAACGAGCTGACCTTAATGAAATTGACTATACCATTGTAGATCATGTCGATGAAGATATGCTGGGTAGTGAAGCGGCAGTGGTTGTAGAAATGCTTGAAGACAATTATCATTATGGCAAGGTGGAAGGCATCGGCGTCGTGAACGAATCGGGAGCATACTTTATACCGACCGACACGGCGATCGAGTCAGAAGCCTTTAAATCATGGGCTGAGGACAACAGCAAATCAAAAGTCGTTTTTGATGCGAAGAAAACGCTTGTAGCATTACTTAACAAAAATATCCATATAAAAGGTATTACGTTTGATATGCTGCTTACTTCATATCTCATCAATCCCGCTGAAAATAACCATGATATTCCTGCGATTGCCCATCGGATGGGGACTGCAGATGTGTTGTTTGATGAAGAGGTTTACGGAAAAGGGGCCAAGATGAAAGTACCTGGTCAGAAAGAGCTCAGTGAACATGTTTCCCGAAAAGCGAATGTTATGTTTCAAATAAAAGATGACATGCAACAGCAATTGAAAACGAATGAACAATATGAACTGCTAAAAGAACTTGAAATGCCGCTCGCCCTTATTCTGGGTGAGATGGAACATAGCGGTGTTCGTATTGACGTGGAACGTATCCGAGAAATGGGCGATGATTTGAAGCAGCGGCTGAACAACCTGGAAGAGGAGATATATGAGCTGGCCGGAGAGGAATTCAATATAAATTCGCCTAAACAGCTGGGACCGATCCTGTTTGAAAGACTAGGTCTGCCTGTCATCAAGAAAACGAAAACAGGTTATTCGACAGCTGCGGATGTGCTGGAACAGCTGCAAAACGAACATGCCATTATTCCAAAACTGCTTCTTTACAGGCAACTTGGCAAGCTTCAGTCGACTTATATTGCCGGACTTTTAAAAGTGGTTGATAAAGACACGCACAAAATCCATACGCGTTTTAATCAGGCACTGACACAGACTGGCCGTTTGAGCTCAGTTGATCCCAATTTGCAGAACATACCTATCAGACTTGAAGAGGGACGCAAAATCAGACATGCATTTGTGCCGTCCAAAAAAGATTGGATTATGTTTGCGGCCGACTATTCTCAAATTGAACTCCGTGTCCTCGCACATATTGCCGGAGATGAAAAATTGGTTGAAGCATTCAGAAACGACCTTGATATCCATACCCAGACAGCAATGGACGTATTTCATGTTAAACGTGACGAGGTTACAGCAAACATGCGTCGCCAGGCAAAAGCCGTTAATTTCGGAATTGTATATGGCATTAGCGACTATGGACTTTCGCAAAGTCTAGGAATCACCCGGAAGGAAGCCAAGCAGTTCATCGAACGTTATTTTGAAAGTTATCCTGATGTGAAAGCGTACATGGATGAGATTGTGCAGGAAGCCAAGCACAATGGATATGTTACGACAATAATGAAACGCAGACGTTATTTGCCGGAGATAACGAGCCGTAATTTCAACCGGCGTTCATTCGCTGAGCGTACCGCGATGAACACACCGATTCAGGGTAGCGCCGCGGACATTATCAAAAAGGCAATGATCGATCTAAATGGTAAACTGAAAGAGGAGAAACTCGAAGCACGCATGCTCCTGCAGGTCCATGACGAATTAATCCTTGAAGCACCCAAAGAAGAAGTTGAACAACTTAAAGAAATCGTGCCAGCAATCATGGAAAAAACCGTGGATTTAGATGTCCCGTTGAAGGTCGACTATGAATATGGTGATAGCTGGTTTGACGCAAAATAAGGGGAAAATTATATGCCGGAATTACCAGAAGTGGAAACAATTAAAGAAACGTTAAAACAATTTGTCATCAATAAAACCATATCAGACGTAGCTGTGTATTGGCCAACTATCATTAAACGCCCGGAGGATGCAGAACAATTTAAGAGCTTACTGCCCGGTCAATCAATCGTAGATATACACCGCAGAGGTAAATTTTTGCTTTTTGAACTGGACGATGCCATCCTTGTTTCCCATTTAAGAATGGAAGGCAAGTATAGTGTCCACCCTTCCCGGGAGCCGGTAACGAAACATACACACGTTATTTTTTCATTTAGTAACGGCGAAGAGCTTCGGTACAATGATGTACGTAAATTTGGGACGATGCATTTGTTCAAAAAAGGGGATGAACTCACCAACAAACCGCTGAACCAATTAGGTCCTGACCCCTTTGATGAAACGTTCACGACTGATTATCTTTATAAAAAACTGAAGAAAACTGAGCGCGTCATAAAATCAGTTCTTTTGGATCAGAGCATTGTCGCAGGGCTTGGAAATATTTATGTTGATGAGACATTGTTTAAAGCAAATATCCATCCTTTACGAAAAGCAAATAAACTTAAGAAAAAAGAAGCTGCAGCTATTTGGGAAGCGGCTATTGTCACATTAAGAGAAGCGATCACCCAGGGAGGAACCACCATACGCTCGTACGTTAATTCGCAGGGCGATATGGGTATGTTTCAGCAGGAATTATTTGTTTACGGACAGGAAAATGAACCATGCAAAACATGCGGTAAACCGATTGTAAAAATGAAAATTGGCGGTAGAGGAACGCATGTATGCGTATCGTGCCAAAAAATGAAGTGAGGATTGCATATGACACGTGTTATTGGATTGACAGGAAGTATTGCAAGCGGCAAAAGTACAGTTTCACTCATGTTTGATGAATTTAACATCCCGGTAATCGATGCCGATAAAATATCACGAGAAGTTGTCATGCCAGGCGAAAAAGCATATGAGCAGATTGTTGATACATTTGGCGAGGAAGTTTTGCGGGAGGATAAGTCACTCGACCGAAAGAAACTAGGAGCGATCGTGTTCAAAAACGAGGAGAAACGGCAACAACTGAATAATATTGTACATCCTGCAGTAAGGGAGAAGATGCTTGAAAGGCGAGATGCATACACAACATCAGGTGAGAAAAGTGTCGTGCTCGATATTCCATTGTTGTTTGAAAGTAAATTAAAAGGTTTTGTTGAAAAAACAATCGTTGTCTATGTTGACGAGGATGTGCAGCTGGCTAGGCTTATGGAGCGCGATGGTTACTCAGAGGAAGAGGCTCATCAGCGAATTAATGCACAGATGCCGGTTAAGAAGAAGGCTGAACTTGCCGATGCCATTATTGACAATAATGGTACAAGGCGCGACACATACCAGCAGCTGGAATCACTACTGCGGGAATGGGAAGTTATTTGAATGTCTGAGAAATAATTCTTTAAAATTACAGTTAGAAAATAACTTATAATATGATATAAAGGCTCTTTTAGTAAACATTGTTGCTATGTAACCCCCACAGTTAACATAAACTGCGACGTAAAGTTTGATTGGATCGTTTGGGATAACTTTCTTGAGACGCAGCTGGAATATACATGGTGCTCGTCGTGTTGCATGCTCTTCTGTACGCAGCACTCCTCGCAACTCGCAGCGGATTCGGTGGAAGATTTGCTCGTCGCTTTCCGTGGGCTCCCCACGAGCCTCCTCGTGAGCAAAAACCGCTCACTGCGGGGTCTCTTTGCTCCGACGCACCGGACGTGCTAGTGCAGGCGTTAGCGATTGACGTCTGAGAACTTAGCCTGCCTGTCCCACAGGAGTCTCGCATATTCCAGCTGCTTACGTTAGTGTTTAAATAATGTTGCATTAATCGTTAAATAGACAAAACTACAGTAAGCACTTTTTAGCGCAGGCAATATACGCAGACTCCTATGGGAACAGCACGTGTCCGAAGCCACCTTGAAAAGCGATAAGGTTCAAAGGCTAAGTACGCCACGTCCTGTGGCAACGCCTTTGTGACCAACATCGTGTTGGCCCGAGGCCGTGCCCATGGAAAGCGAAGTATATTGCCGGAGCAGCTTTTAAAACTTAACGAAAAACAGAAGGAAGAATTTTCACCACGTCGCACTTTACATCGAGTGTGGAGCAGATAAATACAATCTATGCGAAAACAGCCAATATAAAGACGAACTAAACGAGGTTTCCGGAGCAGTGTAACCTGCTTCTTAAAAATAGTTCGTCTTTTCATTTACTTTAAAACGTTTTTGTCTCAACCCGAATTTTATTATGACAGCTTATGAAAATTTCTCAAGTTTTATGTAACCGTCTTGCATACCTTAAAGAAACTTGTTCTTCGCCGGTTTCGGTTAATGTTACTCTTTTCGCTTTATAAATAAAACCCCTTGCTTCGTAAAAAGGAATACCGCGTTGATTACCCTCTTGTACGGATACCCATTGCTCGGTTGCGCCCAGGTCAATTTGCTCCCGAGTCAGTTGTTCAAGCAGACGTTTGCCGATTCCTTGATACCGATATGTTTCTTCAACATAAAGCAGAAATATTTCGCCAGTAGTTGGACCGGTCATTCCGCCGCCAATAACGCCGGCAAGTGCTGAATCGATACGTGCAGCATGCGTATAAGCTCCTCTATTGATGTCGTTAGTCACCCGTTCGTGGTTATACCAAAACGAAACATTCCTTTTCTGGTATTCTTCGCTTAGCTTCCCTTCGACTGTTTGCCTCCAGCCCGCAGCGCATATTGCAGCAATTGCTTCTGCATGTTCTGTTTTCGGTTTTATAATTGATATATTCACTCAGAATCCCCCTTGACAATTTAAGTTTACCATTTGTTTCGTTTCATTGTGTCAATAAAAGAAGATGAATTGAATATTTTTCGTTAAAATTTAGCACATTTTCATTTAAATATGTTATACTAATCGCAAATAATGATTAAAAAAGTATAACATAAATTGGGGGATGGAAAATGAACAAAACCCGAGTTGCAATTAATGGATTTGGCCGTATCGGCCGCATGGTATTCCGGCAGGCTGTAAAAGATCGACAATTAGACATGGTGGCAATCAATGCTAATTATCCTCCTGAAACGCTTGCACATTTAATTAAATACGATAGTATTCACGGTATTTTTGACGGTGAAGTGAAAGCAGTGGAAGCAGGTCTTGAAGTGGATGGCAAGCTTATTAAAATCGTTAGTTCGCGTGAACCGGAAAAGCTTCCATGGGAAGAACTGGAGATTGATGTTGTCATCGAAGCTACAGGGAAATTCAAAACCAAAGAAGAGGCGGGCCGCCATATTCAGGCAGGCGCAAAAAAAGTAGTCATTACGGCACCCGGCAAGCAAGTGGACAATACACTGGTAATGGGCGTCAACGAACAATCATATGACCCTGAAAGTGATGAAGTTATTTCCAATGCTTCCTGCACTACGAATTGCCTTGCGCCTGTGGTGAAAGTATTGGATGATCATTTTACAATTGTAAATGGTTTGATGACAACCGTTCACTCATTTACAAATGATCAAAAGAATCTTGATAACCCGCATAAAGATTTGCGCAGGGCACGCGGGTGCACGCAATCAATTATTCCAACATCGACCGGAGCCGCCAAAGCATTGGGAGAGGTGCTTCCGCATTTGCATGGGAAATTGCATGGAACAGCGTTGAGAGTTCCGACGCCAAATGTTTCGCTTGTTGATTTGGTTATTGATGTGGAAGAATCAACCACACCTGAAGTGATAAATGATATTTTCCGCGACGCTTCAAAAAATGACATGGAAGGCATTATTCAATACAGTGATGAGCCGCTCGTTTCAATTGATTATACGACAAGTGACTATTCTGCTGTTATCGATGGCTTATCGACAATGGTTATGCAGGATAATAAGATTAAAATATTAGCATGGTATGATAATGAGTGGGGTTATTCAAAACGCGTTGTTGACCTTGCACGCTATGTTGGAAATTATATGAGCAAAAAACATGTCAAAGTTTCATAATAAGTGAATGTTAGATAACGCAAAATAATTCAAAAAGATTGACCGCTTTAAAAAAGATGTGTCAATCTTTTCTTTTGTTTACTGCAGGTATAAGAAACGTGTTACAATAAAGAACACATGATTAATTATAATCGATTTATCTGCAATCAGGCACATTGTTCAATGATAGAGTGACGCCTTAATTAATATACATGTGCTGATAAAAATTTACTGCAGATAAAAAATAGATATTGGAAGGCAGTTATGAATGGGGTTGAACAAATATGAGGTGTTCAAATTGCCAAAATAAAAGTACAAAAGTGTTAGATTCCCGCCCGATTGAGGAAGGCCGTTCAATTCGAAGACGCAGAGAATGTGAACAATGCGGTTTTCGGTTCACAACGTTTGAACGGATCGAGGAAGTTCCACTTATTGTGGTTAAGAAAGATGGCACACGTCAGGAATTCAGCCGTGAAAAGCTTATCCGCGGTTTAATTAAAGCGTGTGAAAAGCGTCCTGTTGCTATGGAGCAAATTGAGGACATTGCGCTCGAGGTGGAAAAAGAGCTTAGAAACACAGGTGCGTCAGAAGTTGAAAGTGATGAAATTGGAGAAATGGTGATGGCGCGTCTATCCGGAGTCGATGAAGTCGCTTATGTCCGTTTTGCTTCTGTCTATCGCCAATTCAAAGACTTATCCGTTTTTTTGGACGAACTAAAAGATTTAATAAAATCTGATAAGGAACGCTCGGAATAAGGGGATTTTCAATCAGCGGGGGCTTGCTTCCCCATTGATTAAGATAACAAAGGCTGCGTGGGCTACATGCCGGAGAAAAAGGCACCAAAGAGAAGAGAAAGGGTTAGCATAATGCGTGATATCGGAAAAATTTTGCCAATCGAAGGCTATCGGGTTACATTCAAAGGGAGTCTGCCGGTTGATTATACAACGTCATTAACACATCTGTACCAGCCGCTTATTGGTGTTAGAGCGATTTCATTGTACCAGACTTTAATCAATGAGCTGGCTTTCCAGAAAGGTTCGGCAGCACAAACACATCATACATTGATGAATTATATGAATTTGCCATTGGATCAGATATACAGATCGAGAATAAAACTTGAAGGCATTGGTTTGCTGAAAACTTTCGAGCAAAAAACCGATGAAAATGGTACATACACATATGAACTTCTACCTCCGTTTGCCCCGGCTGAGTTTTTTGCCGATGATATGCTTGCTCAATTGTTGTATCATCACATCGGTGAGTCCAAATTCCAAGTTTTGAAAGAACATTTTCATTCGTATGGTTTTGATAAAGGGACAAATATTACCGCTTCGTTCAATGAAGTTTTCCAGACGTTTCAGCCGGATACAAATCATTTGCCGGACTCAGAAGCACCGGGGAGCGGTCAATTAACCGAAGACAGCTATCCATCGATCGACTTTACCTGGATGGAACAGACACTGCAACAACAGATGATACCTGTGAAAAAAGTATTAACAGCAGTAAACAAACGGCTGATATCTCAAATGATGAACCTCTACGGTTTGGCGGAATTCGAAGTAGAAAAGGCTGTCCTTTGGGCGCTAACGGAAGAAAACACACTTTCAGTCAGTGAGTTCAAGGAAGCATGCCATGATTTGTTTCAGTCAAAGCATAATGAGCCGTCGATCAGGCTGACTGAGAAAAATGTCAATTCTGAGCAAAATACAAATGAAGCACACGAACCAGATTATAAGCCGACCACGAAAGAAGAACAGCTGATCTTAAAACTGGAAAACATTTCCCCAAGACAGCTTCTGGAAGATCTATCCAGTGGCGGGCAAGCTTCCGGCCAGGATTTAAAAATGATTCGCGAAGTGATGACCACTCAAGGGCTGCCTTCACCGGTCATGAATGTACTCATTCACTACGTCCTGCTCCAGTCTGATATGAAGTTGTCAAAAGCTTACATGGAAACAATTGCGAGTCACTGGTCTCGGGCCAATCTGCAAACAGCACGTGATGCTATGGCATTTGCCAAAAACCAAAAAGCCCAATATCAGGAACGTAAGAACAACCCAAAAAATCCCCGTAAACCTGTTTCAAAAGAAGTGGTTCCTGACTGGTTTAAAGAACGAAAAAAGAAAAAAGCGGAAACTACACAAAACAGTCCAAATACGGCACAGCGTAATGAAGAATTCGCGGCATTGCTCCGTGAATTTTCAAACGGTAAACAATAATCGGGTGCAAGGGTGTTGATTATGAAGCCAGTCCAATCCGAGATTCAAAAATGGATGAAGCAAAATAAGAATTTTAAAGAAAACTATTTGAAAGTAAAGGAAGAAGTGCTGAACGATCCCGAAATCAGTGAATTTTTATCGCTTAATCCACAGCTGACCCAAAGAGAGATAGAAAAAAATCTTATCAAACTTTATGAATATAAAACACAATCCAAACAATGTGACAAGTGTAAAAGTTTCGGAACGTGCATTAATATGATTCAAGGCTATTCACCTATTTTGCGAACAGAAAATGGAGAAATACACCTCGTCTATGAAAAGTGTCATAATCGCGTGGATTATGAAAGACAGAAAGAGCAGCGGGATTTGATTCAAAGTCTGTACATGCCAAAAGATATTTTAAATGCAAGTATTGACAGCATTGATATTGATAGCCAAAGAAAACCGGTTGTCCATGAGATGTTAACTTTTTTAAAAGAAACCAAAACCGCACTTCCATCAAAAGGGTTATACTTTCATGGACCATTTGGCGTCGGAAAGACGTATTTTCTTGGCGCACTTGCAAATGAACTCAAGCATTTCAATATATCATCCATGCTGATCTACATGCCTGAATTCGTAAGGGAAATGAAAAGTTCCATCAAGGATGATTCAATTAACGATAAAATAAATTATTTTAAGAAAACCGACGTGTTAATGCTCGATGATATAGGAGCGGAAACACAGTCAGCCTGGTTCCGGGATGAGATACTCGGTTCTATTTTGCAGTATCGAATGATGGAAAATTTGCCGGTATTCTTTACATCCAATTACAGTATGGAGCAATTGGAAGAACAACTTGCCACTACTAACCGTGGCGGCAGTGAAATGGTTAAAGCCGGTCGTATTATTGAGCGCATTAAACAAGTCAGTAAAGGGGTGGAATTGTTCGGCGAAAACCGTCGGGACAATTAACCGCACTTTCTTTTATTTTTAATCAAACAAGTCTCACAAAAGGCATGTTCCTAAAACGACGGACATGTCTTTTTAAAATTGTGATGCAGAATAGAATTAAAAGAACAGAGCCTTATTGATAGCCAGACCATAGATTATTACTAGTTTCAGGCGACGTGACATTTTTTCACATGCACGTCCATATAATGTAACAGTTTGGTCTTGGATGAGGGTGATGTTTTTGCTGGAAGTTTATTTTGAATCCGATAAAGAGGCGATCAGCTTCTGTGAGAATTTATTCCAACTTAATAAAGAAATTGAATTACACTGGAAAACAACCAAAGCGTGGGGAAATTATCTGCAGCTGGAGCACCGGACACCGGGCACCAACTTCATGGAGACCGTTGCCCGGGCAATGTCCGGTGTGTTTGTTGCCCATCGACTGACAAACATGATTAACAGCATAATCAGGCGCAATTATTATTATACGAATGCGGATGAGATTGAACGCATAATGGATTTATCACATTGGATTTGCACCGGGGACGACGAAGACAGCCAAATGGTACGGAATAACAAAGATCCCAGCAAGCTGCTTTTTTCATTATTGTTAGAGCATATAAACCAATCGTCCACTATCCATTTCGATTCACTTGTCAGTTTTCAATTGAAGACGTTTAAAGAACAGATTATTAATTACGTTGGGCTTGCCATTGATGAATTCAAACGTGAAGAGGAGCATCAGGCATTTATTGACTCGCTCAGAGGGTACATCAGGAAGCGGCAATCGAAATTAAACACGATTTATATTTTGCAGGGTGAGGCTTTCACTTTTTTTAGCCCGGATGGTAAAAAGTTATCACGAATGGAATTATTAATACTTATGCAAAAAGAACCGCTTTATATTGTTGGTCTTGATACTGAGGAAATGAATTTGTCACCGCTGATCGCGATGGCCCCGGGAAAGATAAAGATCTATGGTGATAATCCCGCTGATCCAAAAACATTAACGGTCATTAATATCTTTCAGGAAAGAGCCACATTTGAATCAATCAGCAAATTTCCTTTTCGGTCCTATTTAAAAAAGTAAATAATAGTGGTTGATTTTACGTCTAACAGAAGCTATAATACCATTTATATAAGTTCATGTATGATAAAAGTGCCGATGAGGACATGGTTATTAGATGATTGGGCAGAACAGAGAAGGAAGTCAGAGGCTGGAAACTTCCACTGCACAAGCTAATGACTACCCCCTTTAAACTCTGTTGTTGAAAATTGCAGTAAACAGCAGCGCATCATCTGCGTTACAGATTAACGAAGCCGCATTTTCGTGCGGGAATTAGGGTGGAACCACGTGACTAACGCTCGTCCCTTTGCTTTAAAAGCAGGGGATGAGCGTTTTTATATTTTCAGAGGGCTTTCCTGTTGGGCCTGTGTACTTCAGACAGCTTGGAATGGTCAAAAATTTTCACTTAAAAACATCTATAAAAGGAGCGATCGATATGGCAGATTTAACAATTACTTTTCCAGATGGCGCCAGTAAAGCATTCCCTAAAGGAACAACCGGCGAAGACATAGCAGGCTCAATTTCACCGGGGTTAAAAAAACAGGCACTTGCTGTCAAGGTGGATGGCGAACAGTTTGATTTAAGACGGGAGCTGCCTCATGGCGGGGCTATTGAAATCATCACCTATAAAAATAATGAGGGCATTGATATCCTGCGTCACTCAACCGCCCATCTGCTGGCACAGGCGGTGACAAGACTGTTTGATAATGTGAAATTCGGCGTGGGGCCTGTTATTGAAGAAGGGTTTTATTATGATATCGACATGGGCCATACATTGACACCTGAAGACCTTCCAAAAATTGAAAAAGAAATGAAACGCATCGTTGATGAAAATCTGGAAATCGAACGCGTTGAAGTCTCACGTCAAGAAGCAAAAAAAATGTTTCAGGAAATTGGCGATGACCTGAAATTAGAATTAATCGATGATATTCCAGAAGGTGAACAAGTAACGATTTATCGTCAGGGCGAGTTTTTTGATTTATGTCGTGGCATTCATGTGCCATCCACGAGTAAAATCAAAGCCTTTAAATTATTGAGTGTTTCCGGTGCCTACTGGCGCGGCGACAGTAATAACAAGCAACTCCAGCGAATTTATGGAACAGCATTTGAAAAACAAAGCCAGCTTGACCATCATTTGCACATTCTGGAAGAACGTAAAGAACGTGATCATCGCAAACTGGGCAAAGAACTTGATATTTTCACTGTTTCGCAAAAAGTAGGCCAAGGATTGCCGTTATGGCTTCCAAAAGGTGCCACCATCCGTCGTAACATTGAGCGGTATATCGTAGACATCGAGGAGCGCCTTGGTTATGACCATGTCTATACACCGGTTCTCGGCAGTGTGGATTTATATAAGACAAGCGGGCATTGGGACCACTACCAGGACGATATGTTTCCGACAATGGAAATGGACAATGAAGACTTGGTGCTTCGCCCGATGAACTGTCCACACCACATGATGGTCTATAAAAACCAATTATACAGTTATCGCAATCTGCCGGTCAGAATTGCTGAGCTTGGCACAATGCATCGCCATGAGATGTCAGGAGCACTGGCAGGTCTTCAGCGTGTGCGAGCGATGACCTTGAATGATGCACACATTTTTGCCCGACCTGATCAGCTGAAAGAAGAATTCATCCGCGTGGTTGAATTGGTGCAAAGGGTTTATAAAGATTTCGGTATAAATGATTACTACTTCCGTCTATCCTATCGTGATCCTGACGATAAAGAAAAATATGTCGATAATGATGCGATGTGGGATAAAGCGCAGGCAATGCTGAAAGAAACGATGGAAGAGATGAACGTTGCGTATGTTGAAGCAGAAGGCGAAGCGGCATTTTATGGCCCGAAACTGGATGTTCAAGTGCAAACAGCCCTCGGCAAAGACGAGACGTTATCAACTGTGCAGATGGATTTCCACTTGCCGGAACGCTTTGACTTGACTTATATCGGAAAAGACGGCAATGAACACCGGCCTGTCGTCATTCACCGTGGTGTTGTGTCCACGATGGAACGATTTGTGGCATTTTTGATCGAAGAATATAAAGGGGCTTTTCCAACCTGGTTGGCACCTGTGCAAGTGAAAGTTATTCCGGTCTCACCGGATGCTCATATGGATTATGCTAAAAAGGTTGCCGACGAGCTGCGGTTCAAGGGAGTCCGCATCGAAGTGGATGAACGCGATGAAAAGATTGGTTATAAAATCAGGGAAGCACAGACTCAAAAAGTACCTTTTGCTTTAGTGCTTGGTGATAAAGAGATTGAAAACGAGAGCGTGAACGTCCGCAGATATGGCGAGAAAGAATCAGAAACAATAAGCTATGATGCGTTTGAGAAGATGATTAAAGAAGAAATTGACCAAAAGGTTTTGCATAAGAAATAATGTTTCACCCAGACGCCTCAAAGTGTCTGGGCTTTCTTTTCAATTGCAGTCATGGTAAACTGAAAGTGAAGCTTTTGCAGACTGGTCAGGTTAGCTATTGACACAATAATTAATTGATGCTATTCTGTAAAAGTTGAATAAAACGATCTGAAGACAAGCAGAAGCACCCGCTTCTCACCTGATCGACGCATTTATGCAGTCGGCTGGTTTAAATTTTCAATTTACTATTGGAGACGTGTGGGTGCAGTATGTACCGACACGTTTTTATTTGCGATACTAGCGACTTGTCAATGACAGATCATGAATTTAATTTTTTGGAGGTGGCTTTAAATTAGCAAAGATATGAACGTCAATGAAAAGATTCGTGCCCGGGAGGTACGACTGATCGATTCAAACGGTGATCAGCTGGGAGTGAAATCACGTAACGAAGCACTTGACATTGCGCAAAAACGCGAGCTGGATTTGGTTTTGGTAGCGCCAAATGCCAAACCGCCTGTATGCCGTATTATGAACTACGGTAAATATCGCTTTGAACAGCAAAAGAAAGAAAAAGAAGCGCGCAAAAAGCAGAAGGTCATTAATGTTAAAGAAGTGCGTTTCACTCCGGGTATTGGCGAACATGATTTCAACACCAAACTGAAGAATGCAAGAAAGTTCTTATCCAAAGGTGATAAAGTGAAAGCCTCTGTCCGGTTCCGCGGGCGTGCTATTACGCATAAAGATCTCGGCAGGGAAGTTCTTGATCGCCTTGCAGAAGAAACGAAAGATGTTGCGACGATTGAATCCAAAGCAAAAATGGAAGGCCGCAATATGTTTATGATGCTTGCACCAATAAACGAAAAGTAGTTTTTAACGATACAAGGAGGATACCAATATGCCAAAAATGAAAAGCCATAAAGGTTCACAAAAACGACTGCGCAAAACAGGTACAGGAAAATTGAAACGCGGACACGCTTATACAAGCCACATGTTTGCTCATAAATCACAGAAACAAAAGCGCAAATTGCGTAAATCCGCTATTGTCTCGAAAAGTGATTTCAGACGTATCAAAACAATGCTTCCGTATAAATAAAACGAACGTATATATAAATTAATAATCAGATTTTCAATTGTATTAGGAGGGAACTATCATGGCACGTGTCAAAGGTGGAACAGTTACGCGTAAACGTCGTAAACGCGTATTAAAATTAGCAAAAGGTTATTATGGCTCGAAACGAGCGTTATTTAAACAAGCAAAACAGCAGGTTATGAAGTCCGGTCAATATGCTTACCGCGACCGCAGACAGAAAAAACGTGACTTCCGCAAGTTGTGGATTGCCCGTATTAATGCTGCAGCACGCATGAACGATATTTCATACAGCAGATTAATGCACGGATTGAAGCAAGCTGGTGTTGAAGTTAACCGTAAAATGCTGGCAGACCTTGCTATAAATGACGAAAAAGCATTTGCACAACTGGCTGACAAAGCAAAAGCAGCCCTTAAATAAAGCAAAAAACCAAGTCCATCTCAAGCGGGCTTGGTTTTTTTGTGGGACGAGGGGACGGGATTGCTGTCCCCCTAAAACGCCTTTTCCATCTCGCTGATTTTCCGGTAGAGCTCCTCGTTCACAGGTGTTGCTGCACCGTGTTGTCTGCCCAGCTCGAGAACCGTCCCGGCAAACAAATCGAGCTCACTTTTTCGTCTGGCTTCCATATCCTGCCGCATCGAAGGTTTACCATGCGGGCTTAACTTACCAATAACCTCGAGCCAGTACGCCAGGTCTTCTTCAGTTAAATGAATGCCTTCATACTTGGATAATTGTATAACTTCCCGCATTGCAGCAATCATCATTTCACGAGCATCACCGTCCTGCTGGATTTTTCCGTAATCACTTTCAAATACTGCAACTGTCTGATTGACACCGACGTTCAGCATGAATTTTCCCCATTGTCTCTTAGCCATGTTGGCGTCCAATTCATAGGGCATATTCACTTTATCGAAAAAGTTCGTCAGCCGTTTGACCTTTTCCGAATCAATGCCGTGTTTGTCACCAAAACAGAGGAGACCAAAATTGTCATATGTTTGGCGGTTTCCCGTTTTCACTGCATCCATTCCTTGCGCTACACAATAAAGTACTTTGTCATAACCAAAATGTGAACCGATATCCTTCTCGCTGGAAATGCCGTTTAGAGTCGACAAAATAATCGTCTTGGCACCGATATGATTTTGGGCTGCTCTCATGGCTTCCTGCAGTCCGCTGTATTTCACAGCAAAGATTAATAGGTCTGCTGGTTCTACGGAGTCTTCTGGTGTAACATACCGAAAATTGCAGCGTTCACCGTTGCAAAAAATCCCCTCATGCTGATATTTTTCGATACGGTTCTGATCAGCTATAATTCGCAGTTTTGCTTTCGGTAACACTTTGGAAAGATGGTGCCCGTACATTATTCCCAGTGCGCCAAGTCCAATGATAGAAACATTTTTAATTTCCATAGCAAATCCCCCTAGTGTCGTCGGTTATATGTATGTTGCTTGTCATTATATCATCATTTCCGGCTGGTGGCAGGTTTTTGACTGGCAGGCGTTTAAGTTTTTCATAATCTTATAGTGTTCCCCGTCTGTTTTACGTATAATGGAGAAAGCGCAAAAGACATACCGCGCATGTAAGTCAAGTTGGATACTAAAGGAGAAACGAACGATGATCAGTGCTTATATTATCAGTGTCAATATAATCAGTTTTTTAATAATGGCTGTCGACAAACAAAAAGCCAAAAAGCAAACGTATCGCATACCTGAAAGGACCCTTTGGGGACTCGCAATTCTGGGAGGAGCACTTGGTGTGTTGGCAGGCATGAGGCAGTTCCGGCATAAAACAAAGCACCGGTTATTTACATTTGGCGTGCCGCTTTTGATTATTATACAGGCTGTTTTGTTAGTCTGGTACAGCTTCTTGTCATAAGGGCTCGTCTCATGTCATATACATGTACAGATGTGGTATTGGAGGTGAAAAAGGAGGTCAGACATGGAGCAGTTAGGGACTTACATGATGATTTTCATTGAAACAGGCGGGCTGCTCGCACCGGTTTTATTTATCAGCTTTCATTTATTAAGGCCTTTATTTTTTCTTCCGGTTGTTTTTATATGTATCTCAGGCGGTGTACTTTTCGGAACTGTTGCCGGCACATTGTACTCTCTGATCGGCATTACCTTATCCAGTATTGTTTTTTATGCTGTGATTCGCTGGATGCCGGGAACGGCTAACACACTTATTAATTTAAAGCGAAAGTTAATGGGAGACAGTTCTGAATTCACCGCACCGCAAATCGCTCTTCTAAGGCTTATACCGTTTATTCATTTTCATTTGTTATCATTATGCTTAATCGAAATCTCGGAAAACTTTCGGGATTATACCAAGTCTTCAATCCTTACAAATATCCCAATAGCGTTTGTTTACACGTCGATTGGAAAGTGGCTTTCAAGTTTATCTCCATTTTACATCCTCCTATTAATGGCAATATTACTGCTGATCTTGTATATTCTCCGAAGAAAAGAAATTATAATTAAATGGAATGATTTCTTCCAAGTCAGCACATGACGAAAAAAGTGCATCCTTATGTGGGATGTGCTTTTTTCGCTGCATGAGCAACTGAATCTCACTCAATAGGTGTTAAAATCAGCTTACTTATCGGGTACTTCCATGTAACAGCTGCATAAGGATACCGCATCAGGATTTCTTGTTCAATAAAATACAAGTCGTCACGAGTTATGCCCTCAAGTTCATGCTGATCCCGTGCAAAAATATGGACGTCAACAACTTCAAATGCCTCTTCAGTGGCTCCAATATATTTTTCACCTTCAAAATGGCAGCCTTTATATACAAATTGAATATTTTTTTTGGAATTGTTTTGATCATCAACCATATAAAATGTGTTTGCCGCCTTTGCGATTTGCAGTTTTCTATCCGGATTCCGGAAATATTGGACGAGGGTGTAGATTACCATGATAAAGGCGATGAGAATAAGCACTCGGAATAATAGAACAACCATATTAACAATCTCCCTGCCTTGTTTGATAGTATTGAGTACGAATAAGATAGCTGAGAGGTTTCACTATTGGTGTACTTTCATGCTACAATTTATACGCATGGGGGTCGTACTGCCAGTTACATGCGGGATAGAGTGAATCTTCAATCAGTGGGGCGGCTTTCTTCCCCCACTGATTGTTAGATGAACGAATCGGACATTTACTGGCAGTTGATCCCCACCTAATCGTCATTGTATACGCATGGGGGTCGTACTGCCAGTTACATGCGGGATAAAAAATAAATTGAAATGGGGAAATAATAATGGACTGGTCGGAGCTTTACACGATGCAAAAACAGCTGGATTCTTATATTGAAGACCAGCATGAACTTGCCAACAAAGATGTCTTCCGCGAGAAATATTTAGCTTTGCTTGTCGAATTGGGAGAACTTGCTAATGAAACACGCTGTTTTAAGTTCTGGAGTACAAAACCAAGGAATAAGCAATCTGTCATTTTGGAAGAATATGTTGATGGTATTCACTTTATTTTATCGTTAGGACTGGAAAAAGGGTATCGTTACAGTTCCAATTCATTAGTACAACCTGAAGACGATGAAACAGGACAATTTAATCGTGTTTATGATGCATGTATTTCCTTTTATCGGAAGCCGCTTGAAGAAAATTATAATAAACTATTTGATAATTACCTGCAGCTGGGTTATCTGCTGGGATTTGATGAACAAGCAGTAAAGGATGCCTATTTGAGCAAAAACAAAATTAATTATAAACGGCAGGACGAGGGATATTAAAAGAAATATTATTTTGTTATTTTATATGTTAGCGTTATAATTAAAGAGGAAAAGAAGGAGGTCCTTACATATGGCAAATTTAGATGAAACAAATACCATGCTTAAAGCGCTAACAGACGCCCGCGGGATTCCCGGCAACGAAAAAGAACCACGAGAAGTTATGAGTCAATATATTACACCTTATGCTGATGAGGTGTATACGGACAATCTGGGCAGTCTTATAGCTGAAAAGACCGGCGAAGCGAATGGTCCGAAAATTATGGTCGCGGGCCATTTAGACGAGGTTGGTTTTATGGTTACCCGTATTGACGACAAAGGTTTTATCTACTTCCAAACGGTTGGTGGCTGGTGGAATCAGGTTATGCTTGCCCAGCGCGTAACCGTTATGACTGCACGGGGAGATGTGACAGGCCTGATTGGTTCTAAGCCGCCTCATGTCCTGAGTGCTGAAGAACGCAAGAAACCTGTTGATATTAAAAATATGTTTATTGACATTGGTGCATCCAGCAAAGAAGAGGCAGAGGAATTTGGCGTACGTCCCGGTGATTCGATCGTCCCTTATTTTGAATTCACGCAAATGAAAAACGAAAAAATGCTTATGGCTAAAGCGTGGGACAACCGTATCGGCTGTGCAATTGCAATCGAAGTACTCAAACAGCTGAAAGGAGAAAAACATCCTAACGTAGTTTATGGCGTAGGAACGATTCAGGAGGAAGTAGGGCTGCGCGGCGCACGTACATCGGCGCACGCTATTAAGCCTGATATCGGCTTTGGTGTCGATGTTGGCATTGCTGGCGATATGCCAGGTGTTTCGGATAAAGAAGCGGATAGTGAACTCGGTAAAGGACCGCAAATTATTATTTATGATGCCTCTATGGTACCGAATAAAGGTGTTCGTGATTTAGTTGTCGATACGGCGGAAGAGCAAAACATCCCTTACCAATTTGCCTCCATTGCCGGCGGCGGAACAGATTCGGGTTCCATTCATTTAACAGCAGATGGCGTACCGTCACTGTCAATTACGATTGCAACACGGTATATTCATTCTCACGCTGCGATTTTGCATCGTGATGATTTTGAAAATGCCGTAAAACTGATCGTTGCAACAATCAAGAAATTGGATGCTGATAAGGTAAAGGAGATTAAACTCGGTTAATCTCAGGGCTTTATTAATAGAAGAAAGGCAAAAACACAATACATTTAGCGTACTAAATTACATAATTTTTAGTACGCTAATTTTTTTACTGTAGAGATGTATTTTGAAAAATTTTGCCAAATATTTCCCGAGTATTATGTTAAAATAGATCTGAAGATCAGAATAGAAAGGCGTGGGATATTTGTATTTACCCAAATGTGCAAACTGTGATAATACATTTGAACTTGGACAAATTTTAAAGCAAATTTGGCTTGGTATATGCATTATCTGCCAATCATGTGGTAGAAAACAAAGTACTCCTTTTTATTTTCGCGTCCTTGTCCTCCCACTTGTTACCCTTCTGCCACTATATTTTGCAATCTTCTTATCACCATTCACTTCTATGGTTACCCTCTTGATTATGTTTGTAATGATGTTTAGTTTGTCATTAATAGTGCCTTTTTTTCTGAAATACGATAAAGATCAAGCAGAATGATGAAAAACGTCTTCCGGTTTGACTCCCACTTCAGCGTTCATAAAAGTTATAGCTACAAACCAGGTGAAGTTTTATATAATGTTACCACCTTTTATGAGAGGTATCACTAGCAGCAGGAGATTGTTCAACTCGAGGGTGTCAATCCGGAACAAAACCTGTAGCCCATTCCATATATAAAGGCCATATTGTTAAATATTATGGCAAGAGGAAGAAGGGGGATTAAAGTTGCGAAAGGTCGAAATAACACCATATAACCAAGCTTGGCCTTCAATGTTTGAAGAAGAAGCAAAGAAACTATGCAGGATTTTTGAGTCCGAAATAATTGAAATTTATCATATTGGCAGTACGTCCGTAGAGGGTCTATTGGCAAAGCCTATCATTGACATAATGCCTGTGGTCAGGAATATTGATCGAATTGATGACTTTAATAATGCAATGATTGATAGTGGTTATGAAGCAAAAGGAGAAAACGGGCTTCCTGGGCGCCGATATTTCCAAAAGGGCGGAGAAGAGCGGACTCACCATATTCATTTTTATGAGGCAGGCAATTCCGAAATCGGACGCCATCTGGCATTTCGCGATTATTTGCGCTCACATCCTGGTGCCGCAGAAGAATATAGTAACTTAAAAAAAGAATTGTCCCAGCACTTTCCCTATGATATTGAAGCATACATAAGTGGGAAAGAACGGCTAGTTTCGGAGATTGAAAAAAAGGCAATGACTTGGTACCAAAGAACGATACAATCAATGTTCTTATGAAGGGAGAAGAAATGCCTTTTGATGAAGTAGCAAGTAATTTATATTATAGAATCGGTCGCCATTCTTTAGTAAAGAATACTCCATGTAACACAAAGTGACCAAGAATCAGTACAGAGGAGATAAAATTTATTGTATTGGTAAATAAAAAAGCCGATTTCTTTGAAAAATCGACTTTTTTAGGCTGAAGAAGAAAATCAAGCTTTCTCCATCTGCCTCAAAATGATTGATATTTTAATAATGAACAGCGTTGCCTGTCCCTCCAGTTACATTAATAACATCCCCTGTAATAGAAACTGATAATGGTGAAGATAAGAATGTAACCACGTTGGCTATCTCCTCAGCTTTAACTAAGCGTCCGATCGAATTCATTTTAGAGACCTCAAGTAAATCGGCCTGATTTGGGAATCTTTCTCGAGTTGTCTCAGTTTCCGTAATACCTGGATAAACGGCATTAACAGTAATTCCATGTTTTCCTAATTCAACTGACGAAGACTTGGTTAAATGAACAACTGATACATTACGAGCACCAGCACTGATACTTCCGGCATTCCTCGCAGCCATACCACTTACATTAATAACCCGTCCCCAATTGTTTTTAACCATATAAGGAGCAACTGCTCGTGTACAACGAAAATAGCCCATAAATTTTTCTTCAAAATCTTTTAAAATAAGCTCATCGTTTATATGGTGGAAATCTTCTGGATCTCCACCGCTGACACGTGCTCCATTATTCACTAAAATATCAATACCACCCATAGTCTCTGCTGCTTTCTCCGCTAGTTGTTGAATCGAATCAGGGTCTCCAATATCCGCCATGATTGGGTTAATATCCCTTCCCGTTTCTTTCATTAATTCACTGGCAGTTTCTTTTAACGAAGATTCATTTCGTGAACATATTACACAATCGACACCTTCCAGGGCCAATTGACGAGTAATCGCTTTACCAATTCCTCTACTACCTCCTGTAATAAGCGCTTTTTTACCCGCTAGTTGCAAATCCATAACGCATCCCCCTCAGTATGATGAAAATTTTTTTGATTACTGCATAATTACATCCTGGATGAAAAGCGTTTCTACTTTAATATTGTGGAAATACAGACGGATTAGAAACACCATAGCGCTATATCTGGATACTCCTGTCTCCCCAATTTAACACCAGCTTTTCAATAGCCTTTCGATCGCAATTTCCGGTAATCCCCGGTTTTGAGGTGAGATAATTTGTAATCTCGGTATTTTCCAGTCCTATCGTTGTTTTTAAACCGTTAATGATCATGCTTAAATATTCATCAGAGGGTTTATTAAAGGTTATCTCCGGTTCCGAGTCAGCCGTAAATGTAAAGATTGGATATCCCTCGGCTTCACCGATGTGCAAAATCATTCCGTACCATGAATTGCTAAATGCTTCAAGTCCATTTACCATAACGGTTTCTAAATCGATTTCCAAGTTTAATCCGTTATTTTCCTGTTTTACAACGTCCATAAACTGTTCCACTGTTATAAGATATTTTGTACTGTAGGTATAATGTTTTTCATCTTTATCCAACCCTATAAAGGCAACGCCTTGCTGTTGCCAGCGCGCTGATTCTTTTGCAAAATATAATGGATAACGCATGATGTGCGTTGCTTCCTTTATGGGAGGCGACTGATCTCTGCAGCCAGCTTCAACTTTCCCAGATCCCTCAGGTTTACCGCCTTCGATGTAACATGAAAATCGATTTCTGTCTAAATTTGAACCATAGCTGGCATACCATACATAATCTGTGCCTTTTAGTCTTGTATGAATTATTATCACATCCTTCCAGGAAAGGGAGGTTTATTTTGAATGTGCGATTATGTCACATAACGATTCATAACTTTTTCGACATATTGCCGCGTTTCTTTAAATGGCGGTATGCCCTGATATTTATCAACGTTTCCTGGCCCTGCATTGTAGGCTGCAAGGGCCATTTCGATTTTTCCATTATATTTATCAAGCATTTGTTTCAAATAGTTTGTGCCGCCGTCAATATTTTGCGCTGGGTCATAAGGATTGGAAACGCCAAGCCCTGCAGCGGTTGCCGGCATTAATTGCATCAGCCCTTGGGCACCGGCATGACTTTTTGCATTTGGGTTATAATTTGATTCAGCGTCAATCACCGATTTTATCAAATTGCGATCAACCCCGTATTTCTCAGAAGCTTTTTCAATGTATGAATCGAATCCGGTTTCTGCTTGTGTGTTAACTGATGGGTACTGCAGGTTGCTTATTGCATTCTCACTGGAAAATGCTTTTGGTAGGGAGTTGGTTACATTATTTACATTATAATTTAGAGGCGGCTGACCGGTTAGATTAAGAGGAGAAGCATCCTGTCCAGCAGATAGGCTATTAACCTGCATTTGCTGCTGAAGCATTAATTTGAATGGCAAACCGCTTACCGATGACTTCTCTCTCGAGCTGCCGGAGAGTGATGATGTCATTGTCGCCAGTGCTTGCTGCTGAATAAACGTTTGCAGACTGCGAATATCCATAAACCCAACTCCTTTATATCCTGACTATAGTTTATACTTAAAATAGCTGAAAGGCAATAAAGCGACTAGGACAAATATTATCCCGCATGTAATGGACAGTAACCTGCCGAAGAACGGCAGCTAACTGCCCATAAATGTCCGATTCTGTTCATCTAACATTCAGCGGGGAGAGGCATCCCGCTGAATGAAGATTTACTTTATAATAGAATTGGCTGGCGGCCATACTCTTTCAAAACCTGATGGTAAAAAGGGTCATTTCCAAGACAATAGATTTGGTCACATATCTGTATAATTTCGTCCATGTCATGTGACGTATATAAAATCACTTTCCCATTTATTTTTGCTAAATTAGTTAAATAGGCACCGATCTCTTTGCGCGACTTTAAATCAATTCCAGCAGTCGGTTCGTCGAGCAGCAATAAGTCAGGGTTATGAATCAAGCTGATGGCTAAATTTAATTTCCGTTTCATACCGCCGGAAAGTACTTTCACCGGCTCGTTCCACTTTTCAAGCCCCATATCTTGGCATAGCTTCCTGAGTTCCCTTCTATGCGTATTATTCCAGGCTAGCCGTTCGAAAAATACCATATTTTCGTTCACTGTAAAGTTTTCCCACAATGCAATCTCCTGGGGGACAAAGCCGATATGCCGACGGATGTTTTTTGGCCGGGATTCGTACGAATAACTGTTAAGTGTTATGTCGCCAGAGGCAGGTTTAATTAAGCCTGCCAGAATATGCAAAAGCGTTGATTTTCCCGCACCATTTTCTCCAACCAGCCCAACAATTTCACCGGGTTTCACAGAAAAAGAAATTTTATCCAGAATCTGCTTTGCGCCATATGATTTTGATAAGGATTGAACTTCAAGCATGATATCGGTCCTTTCTGATAATCCAAAGAAAAGCAAAAATGGTAATAAGCACGGTCCATAAACTGATATATTCGCCGGAAAGTAGTGGGGCGAGCGGGTTAATTAGGTCAAACCAAGCCAGCCCGCCAATAAAGCTTGCAGGCAGTATGGCACCACTGCCAATTGAAACGATCAGCACAAATGCAAATGCACTCGTATAATATACAAATGTATTCGAAAAAAGATGTGCGACTAAAAATGCTGCAGCTGCCGCGAAAAAACGATAAATCAATATATTTGCAATGCTGATCCATTCCCCAAACATCCAATAGAAAATGACTGCACTCAAAAGATCAGTTAACAAAATTAAAATAAAATAATGAAGAAAATTTTGAATCAAATATGCTTTTAATGAAAAACGTGTAAATGCCAACCGTAGTATAGCTTTAGATCGCTTTTCCTTAATGACCCAGTCAAACAGAAGCCATGTTGACAAAAGATTGAATACGCCCCATAGGCCCCAAATGGAAAAGAGTCGCGTGTTCTGAGTTGTTTCAGCCGGTGATTCAGGAAATGAAAAGTCGGTATTTAACAAATTTTCGTTCTTCTGGATTTCTTTGCTTTTTGCGACAATCTCTTCAAACGTCCAGTTTGCCTGAGAATTGTATTCCTGTTCAAGCTGATTAACGGTAAAGGCTGCTTTTACTCGTCCTGTTTCTTGCTGAACATAGGATATAATCATCTCTTTGACCGGCTGATAGGCAAATGATAGATCGGATTGATAGCTGGTGATTAATTTGTTTCGGTTATCTTCCTGAATATTTTCTTTAAAACCTTCATGGATGACGAATACACTATCAAGCTCGTGTTTTTCCAATTCGTACAATGCTTCATCTTGATTAAGCAATTTCAGTCTGATAAATGGTGCCCGTCTGACCTCCTCAACCAATTCCCGCGAAGCATCCGTGTCCTCCTCAAGTACAACACCGACTGGAACGTTTGTATCATCCTGTAGCGCCGCAGCAATCAATGTGATACAAATGGTGGCAAGCAAAGGGAACAGAAGCCAAAAAACGAGACTGACCCATTGTTTTTTCCAGTGCATTAAGCGCGTTGTGATGATTTGTTTCATAGGATGTCGCGCTCCTTCCAAGCTACTGCAGCTATTAGTATAAACCCGGCAGCTGCTAGAGTCATGATCATTGGCACGTAATCTGCATAAAACCTGGCGCTTAATAGAACTTCCTGCAGCCAATAGAACCCGTTACTTGCAAAAAAGTGTGGCAGCAAGTTTTGTACATATAACGGGAAGTACAAGGTTGGTATAATCGCACCGCTCACCAGCAGAATAATCAGTGAAACGATTGATTGGAAGAGCATTCGAATCTTTTGTCCTGTAAAAATAACGTCCAGGATTGCCAGTATGATCAAATATATTAAGCTGTACAACTTTGTCAGAAGTGCTGCATGAAAATAATTTTCTGCTGACACGTCAAGGTCTGTAAGCACAACGTATGTACAAAGAGCCACTCCAGTTAAAACACCGGCAGTAATCAAAGTTGTCACAATTTTAGCTGTCAATTGCTGAAGTGTGGTGACACCGTATAAACGCATCCTGTTTTGCATCCCGGGTTGTTCATCATTCGTGAAAAATGCGTAAAATAAAAATAGCCAGATTGTGATGATCATAAACCATGCTCCCAATCCAAAATAACGGAAGGGTGAAGCGGAAGCGTGGTTACTGATTTCCTCATCATCTATTATTCTATCTTTGCCGACAGCATAAACCAGGAAGTTATTAAATTGCTGAAACAGCATGTCTTCGCGTGAAGCATTATCGATGGGGAGCTGTTTGGCATAATAATTAATTGTCAGGATATTGGCCTGTGATGTTCGAATATGCCGTGCAATACTATCCAGCAATTCTTTTATCAAATAAGCTTCCATTTGTTTATCAGGATTACCCGTAATAGTTAGGGTAACTGATTCGCCGTTATACAAATTTGCGGTAAAGCCCTCTGGAAAAGTTATGTAGCCGCTTAAGTGGTCGTTGACTTGTTTTTTTGCTTGTTCCTCGGTTAGAGCGTTTATATTTACAAAGCTTCCAAGCTGTGCTGATTCCTCGATTAAGTCGACAACCATTTCGGTTTCATCCGATTTATCCTGGTCAACAAGTCCGACTTGAATCGGTTCGGTCTCATCAGGCATGAAGATGGACAGAATGACTACTGCGATGAGTGAAACGATAAAAACAGGAAACAGTAAAAACAGAGGAAGCGCTAGCCACTTCCTCTGTAATTTCTTCAAGTTGCTCCTGATGAACAGGAAGGTGTGTTTTAAAAATTCCATAATGCAACTTCCTTATTTAAAAGTTGTTCATATTACCGCCTGGGGCACCCATCATCCCCATGAACCATTGCTGGAACTGTTGAGCGAATTCTGTTTGGAAATACGTCTCCACTTCTTGTGCAGACATGTCGCCAAGTTGTTTGACGTTGGAATCATCAGGCTGTGTTACTTCATTAATAGTTTTGGCATCATTTTTGATATTGAGACTGACAAATTCCTGAGGCAGATCGGGCATATCCACAGCCAATGTATGGTCCGCACGCTTCTGGTCGTTTTCATATGTGGCTTCACCGCTCCAGTTCAAACTTCCTGAGCCGTTTGGATCCGGACTGCTGAATGAAAAAACCCGTTCAAATTCTCTTGTGCCATCCTGTAGCTGTGAGGAGCCGTTATAGGACAATTCTATCCCATCAGCAGCAATTGTGATGGAATCTTCAAGCTGATTTTCCTTGTTTGATAGATTGGCATCAACAGTCACAGTTGAGTCGTCATCAGCAGTGAATTCATAACTTAGGTTTTGTTCCTCATTAGTTAACAATTGATTGCCGCTTATTGTTAAAGTTGTCAACGTCTCCTCTGCAGGTGCTAAACTCGTTGAAAACTCGCGTTTAACAATCAAGTTATCCTGAACCCAGATGGTTGACGTCAGTCCTTCAGGAATCTGGTAATCTTCCAATCCGCTGATAGCATCATCAATGGATTGGTCAAAATCGTCCATTGCAGCCGTTACATCATTTTCCATGTCATTTGGCAATGAATCGGAAGCAAAAACGCCGTATTGCTGCATTCTGATTTGTTCTTCTATAATCTCTTTTAAGTCGTCATCATTTTTCATTTTTTCCAAAACCGTTGTGATTAACGCTTTTAATTGTTGCTCTGAGAGATTAAGTGTTATTTTCGTTGTGTCAATCGATTGTTCCTGCACGGTCACTTTTTCCTGTTCTTCCGTGAAGGCATCGTCAGGCAGTTCGCTGTAAATCATACTCAGATATTCATCTGCTATGTATTCACGGTCTTCTTCAGGCAAAGTTCCTTCCATCTGATTAAATATTGCCTCAAAATCAATCTTAATTTCGCTGAGGGACGGGTCAGCATCCTGCAACAGCGGGCCTAAATTCTCATCTGTAATTTGAAGTGCTTCATCCAAAAATGGAAGTTGCAATCTGGCCTTATCAGAATCGAGATACATTCCGATGTCATTTATTTCAATACCGGCAAAATTCATTTGTAAATCTGCATTCATTTGATGATTGTCCTGGTCCACTTGTGAGGTGAAGGCAATTGTTGAATTATTGAGAATTTGCTCAGGACCCATGCCCATTCCACTGCTTGGCGGGCCGTTGTATTCAGCGGATAACTCCACTGCGTTCTCAGTCGGATTTTCCATTGAATGTTCTCTCCAGTCCATTTCAGGCTGGTAGCGTTCCTTCACGCTGTCTGTTAAAAATTCGATTGTGTTCTTTTCCGCTTGAAAATATTGAGCCTTTGGAGACCCGGTGATAAGAGCAAATGCTGCTGCACTTCCTCCGATAACCAAAACTGCTGCCACAATAATAGCTATTAACGTTTTGGGCATTCTTTTTTTGGTGGTATTCTGTTCCATTGATTATTATCCCCCTTCTTACCTTTATAATTATATATATGTAAAGACTATCCTTGATACAATAATTTAATTATATACTATTCTATTTATCATTGAAATAGCATGGAAAAGTAAATCGGCATATATAAATAGGATTATAGCCAGCAAGTTTCAGAATTAAAGCGGTTTACCTTTCTAGGGGGAAGAGTTATCTTAATATAAGAATTTATAAGAAAAACTGTTTTCATAAAGGTAGTTGTTTATTACACAAAACCCATAAACTGCGACAAAGTGCTGGTTGATTTCCGTTCCAGGCAGTCGCTTTCCGCGGGCAACGCTTCAGCCTCGGGCCAACACGATGTTGGTCACAAAGGCGTTGCCACAGGACGTGGCGTTCTTAGCCTTTGAACCTTACCGCTTCCTGCGGGGTCTTCAGCCGTTGCTTTTCCCGCAGGAGCGGCGTGTATTTCCGGAGCGGTGGTATAGCACTTACTGAAGAATTTTCACTACGTGGCACTTTTACATCGATAGACAAACAGGGAAAAACAAAACTCTTAAAAAAAGACAGACGCCTGGATGCATCTGTCTTTTGTCCGTCGTTAGGAGCCGGGGTTTGCTTGGTGGACGCCTTGCTCCAATGATTTGATCATCTCTTGCTTCTCCTCGTCATCAGATTGTTTCCAAATCAATTCAAACAGGACGCCTAATCCCGGGAGCATTTTTTCTTCACCGTCCTGTATGGCATCAACAATTGTCGCTTCCAGCTGCTCGTGATCATTTTCAGCGATATTGGATAAAATAGCTTTACGTAAGTTCAAATCCATAAAAACACCTCACAAAATTAATTAAACTAACGATAGTTTGACCCGCAAAGTAAAAAGTATGTATGATAATAGAAGAAAATCGTAAAGTGGGTTGAATAAAATGATTACCTCACTGCAAAATGAAAAAGTTAAACAGTGGACGAAATTACAAAAACGCAAAGATCGCAACAAATTTGGCAAGTTTTTGATTGAAGGCTTTCATTTAATCGAAGAAGCATATCAAAGCGGATGGCGAATAAATGAGATTATTATTGAGGATGATGTACATAAACCCTCGTGGTTCAGTCAATACCCTATTATTAATGTGAATAAAAAAGTGATGCAGCACATCACAATGACTGAGACGCCACAGGGAGTGGCGGCAATCGTTGAAATGAAAGAGCTTCAGATCGACAGAGAAGCGAAAATGCTCTTAATTGATGCGATTCAGGACCCGGGCAATCTCGGCACAATAATTCGTACAGCGGATGCAGCAGGATTTGATGCAGTTATAACCGGTAGCGGCACCGTTGATTTATATAACGACAAAGTCATCAGAGCCACTCAGGGCTCGTTGTTTCATATACCAGTACTTTCTGCAAATCTAGTCGAAAAAATACCTGAATTGCAGGCCGACGGGTTTACCGTACTGGCTTCAGCTTTAGAGAATGCCTGTTCGTTTAAAGCGGTAAGAGTGCCTGACAAGATTGCTTTAATCCTTGGAAATGAAGGTGCAGGTGTTCGAGAAGAAATTATCAGGCAGGCAGACAATTCGGTGAAAATTCCAATTTATGGCAAAGCTGAATCACTCAATGTGAGTATTGCAGCCGGTATATTGATGTATGCTTTTGTAAATTAGTTGCATATTTTATTTAAATTAACTATAATTAAAGAAATTTGATTAAATTAAATATGTGTTGTTTAAAAAGCTGAGAAAGAGCCAGGCAACAATATTCTGTTCGGCAATAAGGGAAGAGGTGTCATAGACTGAGAGCACCTCTGCCGATACGTTTGCTGCCGTTTCACTCTGGAGCTGGCACTTGGACCTTCGACGTAAGTAAAGGTGCATCGGATCGAATCATCCGTTATCATAGCAAAGTTGGACACGATACGTGTGTCAACAAGGGTGGTACCGCGATTAATAACAGCCTCGTCCCTTTATAGGGATAGGGGCTTTTTTCATGTTTGAACGAATTCAAAAATCTATAGGGAGGTATTTTCATGAAGGATCAGTTAGAAATGATTCGGAAGGAAGCTCTTGCTAAAATTGAAGAAGCAAACGATTTAAAAAAGCTTCAGGAAATAAAAGTGACGTATTTAGGTAAAAAAGGGTCATTGACAAGCGTTTTGCGCGGAATGGGAAAACTTTCAGAAGAGGAACGGCCTGTAGTAGGTGAGATTGCCAATAAAGTGCGTGAGGCGATAACAGAAGAAATTAATCATAAAACTGAATTGCTTGAACAGGCAGAGCTCGATGCAAAACTTGAAAGTGAAACACTCGATGTGACATTGCCGGGTCGTCCTGTTGAAGCCGGCGGTCCTCATTTGTTGACAAGTATAATCGAGGAAATTGAAGATTTATTCATCGGGATGGGCTATGAAGTAAAAGAAGGACCTGAAGTGGAAACCGATTATTTCAATTTTGAGGCAATGAATATGCCTAAGGGCCACCCGGCACGTGATATGCAGGACACGTTTTACATTACAAATGAGCTGCTTCTCAGGACACACACATCGCCTGTACAGGCACGAACCATGCAGCAATATGGCGGGGCAAAGCCGGTCAAGATGATTTGCCCGGGAAAAGTTTACCGACGCGATACCGACGATGCGACACATTCCCATCAGTTCACCCAAATTGAAGGACTTTATGTTGATAAAAACGTGCGACTAAGTGATTTGAAAGGGACACTGGACAAGTTTGCCAAAAGCATTTTTGGCAATGACCGCGAGATTCGGCTGCGTCCAAGCTTTTTCCCATTTACCGAACCATCTGTTGAAATGGACATTTCATGTAAGGTCTGCAAAGGGGCAGGTTGTTCAGTTTGTAAACACTCCGGCTGGATTGAAATTTTAGGTGGCGGTATGGTTCACCCTGATGTTTTGGAGATGGCGGGATATGACTCCAAAGTTTACACAGGTTTCGCGTTTGGCATGGGACCTGACCGAATTGCTATGCTGAAATATGGCATTGATGATATCCGTCATTTCTATACGAATGATAAACGATTCCTGACACAGTTTCACCATGCACAAGGAGGGGCACAGTAATGTTTGTATCGTTGAATTGGCTGAATAATTACGTTGATATCCAATCGATAAAACCTGAAGAATTATCGGATAAAATCACAAAAACAGGAATCGAAGTGGATGGTATAGAATATGTTGCAGAAAAAACCAGCGGCGTCGTCGTTGGGTATGTCGAATCGTGTGAACAACACCCAAATGCCGACAAATTACAGCTTTGTCAAGTTAACACTGGTGATGATAAGCTGCAGATTATTTGCGGTGCTCCGAATGTTACACAAGGTCAAAAAGTCGCAGTCGCGAAACCGGGGGCAGTACTGCCGAATAATTTCAAAATCAAAAAAGTAAAGCTTCGTGGAGTAGAGTCAAACGGAATGATTTGCTCGCTTCAAGAATTAGGCATTGACGAAAAATATGTGCCGTCTGATGTAGCCGAAGGAATTTTTGTATTCCCGGAGGATACAACCATCGGTGAAAGTGTTGAGAAACTCCTCAATCTGGATGACGCGGTGCTGGAATTTGACTTAACACCTAATCGGGCGGAT
Organism: Lentibacillus persicus; assembly: GCF_900112705.1. Lineage (GTDB taxonomy): Bacteria > Bacillota > Bacilli > Bacillales > Amphibacillaceae > Lentibacillus > Lentibacillus persicus. The sequence continues at coordinate 313,215 of NZ_FOMR01000002.1, read as the reverse complement.
GCACTGAGTATGCTCGGTGTGGCATACGAGACTGCAGCCATTTTTGATGAGGAAGTAACATTCCCTGATGAAACAATTCATCCGTCGGAGGAAAAAGCTGAAGATTATATCACGGTCACAGCAGAAGACCCTGAATTGAACCCTTATTATGGCGCCTTTATAGCCAAAAATGTTGAAATCAAGCAATCTCCTCTGTGGATGCGCAACTATTTGATTGCGGCAGGTATTCGTCCGATCAATAATGTTGTCGATATTACGAACTATGTTTTGCTCGAATATGGTCAGCCGCTGCACGCGTTCGACTATGACCGTTTTGGTTCGGATAAAGTTGTGACGCGGCGGGCTCTTGATAATGAAAAAATTATGACACTTGATGGGGAAGAAAGAACGCTTACCAATGAGAACCTGGTAATCACAAACGGTAAGGAACCGGTTGCGCTTGCTGGTGTAATGGGGGGAGCGAATACCGAAGTATACAGTGATACGGCTACGATATTACTGGAGTCCGCATATTTTAATCCGTCTGCTGTTAGAAAAGCGGTGAGCGATACTGGCTTGCGGAGTGATTCAAGTACACGGTTTGAAAAAGGGGTTGACCCAAATCGTGTGGAACGCGCAGGTTTAAGAGCGTGCCATCTGCTTGAAAAATATGCCGGAGCGACTATTTTAGCCGGACCTGTTTCGTTTGATGAAATGGACAGGGGTGAAAAGACGGTAACCTTTGCGACTGAAGAAATTAACAAAAGGCTTGGAACGGCTATTACTTCTGAAGAAATCAGCACGATCCTAAATAAATTACAGTTTTCATTTGAACAGGAAAACGATTCGTTTGTCGTTCACGTACCAACCCGCCGCGGGGATATTTCAATTCTCGAAGATATGGTCGAAGAAGTCGCCAGGATTTATGGTTATGAACACTTGCCATATACGCTGCCGGAAGGATCGCCTCAAGCCGGCGGGTTGACACAGAAGCAAAAACTCAAACGTGAAATAAAAAAATATTTACAGAGCGCAGGGTTGATGGAAACCATCACGTACTCGCTTACCGATGAAGCCGGTATTAACAAATTGCTTAGCCCTGAACTCGCTAAAAAAGCACTGGAACCTGTTCAGCTTTCAATGCCGATGAGTGAAGATCATAGATATTTGCGCTTGAGCGTACTGCCGGGACTTCTGAAATCGTTGGCACATAATCAAGCACGTTCTCAAACGGATATTCATTATTTTGAACTGGGCAATGTGTTTTTGTCAGAAGAATCTCAGCCATCTAATCAGCCGGAGGAAAATTTGCGTTTAGCAGGTGTTCTGTCAGGGCTGTGGCTGAATCATTCATGGCAGCAGGAAAAAAGGAAAGTCGACTTTTATTTGGTTAAAGGAATTGTTGAGGGATTGTTTGATTTCTTAAATATTCCGGTAACGTTTGAACAAACGAAATTAGCCGATATGCACCCAGGCCGCTGTGCAGCTGTATTAATTGATAATCAAGTGGCCGGATTTTTGGGACAGGTTCATCCGAAGCTCGAAAAAACAATGGATATAAAAGAATCCTACGCTTTTGATCTCAATATGGAGGTTATTTTTGACGCGTTTACAACTGATACGGATTACCGCCCGGTACCGAAATACCCTTCAATTGCCAGGGACATTGCATTTATTGTTAATGAAGACGTCAAAGCCGGCGAGATAAAAGACATGATTGAAGAAGCTGGGTCACCGCTCGTGAAAAATGTACGTATTTTTGATGTTTACAAAGGAGAAAACCTGCCAGAAGGTAAAAAATCTGTTGCATATAGCTTGTTGTATCAGGATCTGGAGAAAACATTGAAAGATGCGGAAGTTGAAGAATCTTATCAGAAAATCGTCGACACAGTAAATCGGAATTTTAACGCTTACGTCAGGTCATAAAAAGAGAGAGCAGGCATTTAGGTGTCTGCTCTTGCTTTTTCCCCTAATATAAAGGTTAGTTATAAACGATCGAGCGCTTTTTTTGTGTTGGCAAAATGTGTTTTAGCATATGAATTGAGATGTGCCTGCCCGTGAGATTTGATCAGTCGGGAGGCAACCTGGTCTACCTTCCCTGAGGCTCCTTTAGGCAAGGTAATGCCCGCCCTTTGTGATAACTGTTCCATCTCTTTTAAAAAACTGGTCCTGGCAATAATTGACGCAGCTGCTACGGCGATTGAGGCACTTTCAGCTTTTGTCATGAAATATGTCTTATCGTGCAGCTGTTTATTTTCAGCAGCAATATGCCGCTTGAAGACAGAGGGTTCGCAAAACTGGTCGATTAGTGTGCCTTCTGTATCAGCGGCATTTATTTTTTTAAGCACATTGCTGATTGCTTGATGATGGAGCATGGCTTTCATTTTTCCCTGCGACCAGCCGCGTTTTTGCAATTGGTTGTACTTGTCATTTCGCAAAACCAGCAAGGAATAAGGCAATTCAAGCTTAAGTATATCCTGAGCAATATGACGGATTGAAGCGTCCGATAAATTCTTGGAATCACGTACGCCCAGTTCCTTGAGCAGTTCAATCTGCTCTTTTTTAACGAACACAGCTGCAGTTGTTATTGGTCCAAAGTAATCGCCTGTTCCGGCTTCATCTGAGCCGATGTGACTGCTTGCGGGCAGAGTATCCGGCGGCGTATAAATGGATTTCTCCGACGCCTTTTTTGGTTTCGCTTGCACCTCGCTCGTATTATCAGCCCATTGCTCTGCTTCGCCTGCGGGGTTTTTTCCCTGGAATAAAACCTTGCCTGATTTATAAGCAGTTATGACGGCATTGGCTGTTTTGGCCCGAAAAAGCGCCCCTGCTGGAGCATTCTGCAGTTGCCCCGCGTAATACTGTTTCATTTGTTGAATGATAGCTTCCGGGAAGACATAAACATTTTGTGGCATTTTAATCCTCCATTTGATTTACTAACATAAACGATAGCAAATTGCTGAAAAGAATGAAATGAAAACTGCTTTTGTCAGTGTAATATATACGTTTAAAGATTTTCTGATCGTCAGTTTTTGTGTTAATATATAGTGGATTATTTTATTGCAACATACGACAAACGTTAACAAATTGTTTTCAAACAATTATAGGGGGTTGTCTTGTTTTGGCAGGGGACGATAAGACACGGGTAACCGTTGAGATATATAACAAATATTATACAGTAGTCGGTAATGAAGATCCAAAACACGTTCGTCTGGTTGCCAGTCAAGTAGATCAGAAAATACGTGAAATCCACAGTTTGAATCAGCAGCTGACAACGACGGAATTGGCCGTTTTGACTGCAGTAAATACGATGAATGATTATATGAAACTAAAAGAGGATTATGCAAAATTATTGGGGTCACAACAAAAGAAAGAGGATTAATAGCACATGGCAGATTTCATTTTATTTTTACTTTTAATTTTTGGCTTTTTTATTGGCTTGAAACGCGGATTTATCTTACAGGCGTTTCATTTAATCGGTTTTATCGCCGCGTTCATTCTTGCTGCACTATACTATGATGAATTGGCAGATCGGCTCGCTTTATGGATTCCCTATCCTGAACTGGAAGATAACGGGGCATGGGCTGACTTTTTGCAGGCGTTGCCGCTTGAAGGAGCGTTTTACAATGCTATATCGTTTGCCATTATCTTTTTTGCGGTTAAAGTTCTTTTGCAAATTATTGCTTCGATGCTGGATTTTGTCGCAGAGCTTCCAATCTTGAATTCTCTCAACAAAATACTTGGTGCTATTCTCGGTTTTGCAGAAATGTATCTGATTATATTTATCGTATTGTATATTTTAGCACTGACGCCATTAACTGAAATTCAAGCGTGGGTTAATGATTCGGCAATTGCATTGTTTATCATCGAGCACACACCGTTTTTATCAGAGCAAATAAAAACGTTATGGTTTACCAGCATGGATTAACTGTTTAATGGCAATTAAACAAGACAGACGACAAGCTGGTTCAAATAGTGGGCAGTACAACGCGATGTTGTGTACAATGAGTGTAGCCCTATTTGGATCGGCTTTTCTTATGACAACGTGCACGTTTATGTTTAGAACAATAACCGGTCAGAAAAACATTACATAAAGAAGGTGAACCAAATGCCTGTCAATAAAAAGGATGTTATAAAATTACTTGAAATGATCGCTGTTCGCCTTGAACTGCAAGGTGAAAATCCTTTTAAAATATCTGCGTATCGTAAGGCGGCGCAAGCACTTGAGAGGGACGACCGATCGCTGACAGATATCGATGATTTCACTAAAATTAATGGCATCGGCAAAGGAACAGCGTCTGTGATTACCGAATATATACAAAATGAGACATCTGATACTCTGACGCAGCTGGAAAAAGAAGTTCCACAGGGGTTAGTGCCTCTACTGGATTTACCCGGTCTTGGCGGAAAAAAACTGGCAAAGCTATATAAGGAACTTGATGTGACCGATGCTGATTCATTAAAAAATGCATGCGAAAAAGGAGAAGTCGAGCAGCTTGAAGGGTTTGGCAAAAAAACTTCTGAAAAAATTCTGCAAGCACTAAAAGAAGCCAATCAGCGACCGGAACGCCTGTCAATTGCGACAATGCTTCCGCTTGCAGAAGAAATTGAAGATTATTTAAGCACGATACCGGAAATTATTGACTATTCACGGGCAGGAAGCCTTAGACGCATGCGCGAAACTGTTAAAGATATCGATTTTATTATTGCTGCTGATGCACCCGCAAAAGTACGGGACAAATTATTGGAATTCACGCGGGTTAAAGACATAATTGCCCAGGGTAGTACCAAGGTTTCAGTAACCATTGCAGATATTTATGATATAAATGTGGATTTCCGTATCGTTGAACCGCTAGAATTTGCTTCGACTTTACATCATTTTACCGGTTCTAAGGATCACAACGTTGCGATGCGGCAGCTTGCTAAATCTAAAGGTGAAAAAATAAATGAATATGGTGTGGAAGTTGAAAAAACAGGGGAAGTCCTGACATTTAAAAGTGAAGCCGAATTCTTTAACCATTTCGATTTAAACTATATTCCCCCGGAAGTAAGAGAGAATACCGGTGAAGTAGAAGCATATCAAAATTCTGTATCATTAATTACATTGAATGATATACGAGGGGATTTGCACATGCATACCACCTGGAGCGACGGAGCCCAATCGTTGGAGGAGATGGTTAATCAAGCGCGCTCTAAGCATTATGATTATATAACAATCACCGATCATTCGAAGTTTCTCAGAGTTGCGAATGGTTTAAATGAAACCCGATTGCGCAAGCAACGTGATATGATTAACGAACTAAACGAAAAATACGATGATATTCACATATTTACCGGGGTGGAAATGGATATTCTCCCGGATGGGACGCTGGATTTTAAGGATGATTTTCTAAAGGAAATGGATTTTGTGATTGGTGCCATTCATTCGAGCTTTAACCAATCCGAGGAAAAAATAATGAAACGATTAAACGAAGCTTTGGAAAATCCGTATGTTTCCCTGATAGCTCACCCTACCGGAAGGCTGATCGGGCGGCGGAAAGGTTACAGAGCAGATATTGAGAAACTGATTGAGCGGGCTAAAGAAACGGACACAGCGCTGGAAATAAATGCGAACCCCAATAGACTGGACTTATCGAGTGAGTGGGCAAAAGCAGCTCAAGAGGCCGGAGTAAAGATAGCTATAAATACGGATGCACACGATTATTTCATGCTTGACCATATGAAATACGGTGTCGGTGCTGCCCGGAAAGGCTGGATTCAAGCGGGCACTGTCATTAATACATGGTCAATAGATAAACTTAGGGCATTTATGGAACGTAATTAAAATAAGGTTTGACAGAATTTAAAAGTCGGACATGACAAAGATTAATCATAGTTCCTGGAGCGATATGTATTGCAAAATAAAGGAGAACATCCACATGAATGAACGAATACTGCATACGCTGGAATTCAGCAAGATAATCGACCAACTTAATAACCAGACGGCCACGTCGATTGGCAGAGAGCGCACATCACAGTTAAGACCTTCAACCGATTTGGATGAAGTTAAGAAAATGCAGGCTGAAACGGATGAAGCCAGTCAAATTTTACGTTTAAATTATGCTGTGCCGCTTGGTGGCATATCTGATATCCGTGCAAGTGTTAAACGAAGCGTAATCGGTGGCGTTCTGACAACAGAGGAATGTCTTAATGTTGCCAACACAGTTTATGGTGCTCGTCAGGTTAAAAACTTCCTGCAAACCATTGAAGAGGACCTGCCAATTTTAAAAGGTTTTGCTGAACAGATTGAACCTCTTAGAGACTTGGAACGTCAGATAAACAGCTGTATTGATGACAGAGGGAATATGTTGGACAGTGCGTCTGTGAAATTGCGTGGAATCCGTTCTTCCATCAGGACGCTTGAGAGCAGAGTACGGGATAAACTGGAAAGTTATACAAAATCCCAAACGAAGATGCTTTCAGATGCGATTGTTACCATCCGCAACGACCGATATGTTCTGCCTGTCAAGCAGGAATACCGGGGGTCGGTTGGCGGTATCGTACATGATCAGTCAACTTCAGGCGCGACTTTATTTATGGAACCGAAAGCTGTTGTGGATCTGAATAACCAATTACAGGAATCAAAAGTCAAAGAGAAACAGGAAGTTGAGAGAATACTAAGAGAATTGAGCGCCCGTATAGCGGATGACGAATCTATTCTGTCCGAAGATGTTTCGGTGCTTGCTAAAATCGATTTCATCGTAGCCAGAGCAAAGCTGGGAAGACTAATGAAGGCTGCCATGCCAATAATGAACGAAGAGGGTGTAATCGATGCCAGACAAGCGAGGCATCCATTAATCCCAGCAGAAGAAGTGGTCCCGAACGATGTGGCGATTGGAGAGGATTATACGTCCATTGTCATTACCGGACCAAACACCGGCGGGAAAACAGTCACTCTAAAAATGATTGGGCTGTTTACTTTAATGGCGCAATCCGGATTGCAAATCCCTGCTGATGACGGCTGTAAAATGGCTGTGTTTGATAACGTCTTTGCCGATATCGGTGATGAACAATCAATTGAACAAAGTTTGAGTACTTTTTCGTCCCACATGACAAATATCGTCTCGATTCTTAATGACGTTAATCACAAATCGTTAGTCTTATTCGATGAACTTGGAGCAGGTACAGACCCCCAGGAAGGGGCGGCACTGGCCATGTCAATTTTGGATGATGTTGTTTCCCGCGGTGCCCGTATCGTAGCAACGACACACTATCCGGAATTAAAGGCCTATGGCTATAACCGGGATAATGTTGTTAACGCATCGGTCGAATTTGATGTTGACACACTGGAACCAACATACCGATTATTAATCGGTATCCCAGGCCGCAGTAATGCGTTTGATATTGCCAAGCGACTGGGTCTGGCGCAATCCGTTATAGATCAGGCTAAAAGTCGGGTAGGTGTCAATTCGGAAAGTGTGGAAAACATGATCGCTTCACTCGAACAATCTCACCGTCAGGCTGAGACGGATTATGAAAATGCACACGCGATACTGGAGGACAGTGAGAAACTGTACAATGACTTGACGAAGGCATGGCAGGAATTTGAAAAAAACCGGGAAGACCTTTACAGGAAAGCAGAGGAAAAGGCTGAGAAGGCCCTGCAAAAAGCGCGTGAAGAGGCCGAAAGAATTGTTGATGACTTGCGCAATATGAAAACTGCTGCAGAGCTCAAAGAACACGAATGGATTGATGCACGCAAGAATCTTGAAAAAGCACAGCCTGATCTATCTGCTAAACAGTCTGACAAACCTAAAGCACGTGATACTGCTAAAGAACTTCAGCCGGGTGATGAGATTAAATTGTTGTCTGCAAACCAACGTGGAACAGTCCTGGAAAAATCAGGTGATAATGACTATTTGGTTCAAGTGGGGATTATGAAAGTTAAGGTAAAACGAAGTGAAATAGAACGTGTTAAAGGCAAAAGTCAAGCAATGGACAAGCCTCTGGCCACCGTTAAAGGATCTAGCTATCATGTCAAAACTGAGCTTGATTTACGCGGGGAACGATACGAAGATGCACTGAGCCGACTTGAAAAATATATCGACGATGCACTGCTTGCAGGGTATCCAAAAGTCTTTATCATCCATGGAAAAGGAACGGGCGCACTTCGAAAAGGTGTTAAAGAATTTTCCAAAAACCATCCACGGATTGGAGCTGAAAGGCCCGGTTCTGCAGGCGAGGGCGGAAGTGGTGTCACCGTCCTGGAATTAAAGTAGCTGGTTTTAAAGGGGTTTATTGAAATGACGGTATTTTGGGAAAATATCCTGGTTGAGACGGCAGCAAGGTACAGTGTGGTCATACTTTGTACAATTGTATTTCTGGCGGTTTTTGAAGTTGTGACTTCCTACCGCAATTGGCACGAAATTCGTAAAGGGAACTTGGCGGTAGCCATGGCAACGGGAGGGAAGCTGTTCGGACTCGCAGTGATCTTTCGGGCATCCATTCAGCACAATGATACATTGCTTGAGACAATTGGTTGGGGTGCATTCGGGTTCGTTTTATTGCTGCTCGGCTATGTCATTTTCGAATTTATGACACCATCTATTAAAGTCGATGAGGAAATTGGTAACGGTAATCGTGCAGTCGGACTTATTTCATTGCTCATATCAGTCGGTTTGGCATTTGTAATTGGTGCAAGTATTGGGGGAGATTAAATGTTGTTGGAACGGCTCGCAAAAATCATGTTTGTTGTAGCTGTTATATTTCTAATTGTCGGGGTGTTTTATTTTATTTAGATTTGCCCTGGGGTTGAATTGTTTGTTATTAAAGCATTGTCAGTTGTTATTGAGCAGGCAATGCTTTAAAAAATCCAAAAAAATTTGAAAATATGGTTAATAAGATTTCAAAAAACATACATTTATCGCTATAATAAGAGTATGCAATATAAAAAGGGGGAAATGAAATGCTGAAGGAAAAGGTATGGCATGCGCACTACCCGGATGATATCCCGACATCGATAGTGTATGATGAGAAACCGCTTGATTCTTTTTTGGCAGCAAATGCTGAAAAGTTCCCGAAAAAGAAAGCGCTTTATTTTATGGGGAAAGAAATGACGTTCGCCGAAGTTTATTCAGAGGCAAAAAAAATGGCAGGCTATCTTCAATCCCTCGGCCTTGAAAAAGGTGACAGAGTTGCTGTCATGCTGCCGAATTCTCCTCAGGCTGTGATTAGTTACTATGGTGCTTTGATGGCCGGGGCGATTGTCGTACAGACTAACCCACTGTACAAAGAAAGAGAACTTGAATATCAGCTGAATGATTCAGGTGCAGAATTTATTGTTTGCCTGGATGTGTTATTGCCCCGGGTAACAAATGTACGAAGAAAGACGGCATTAAAACATACAATTGTGACAGGGATTAAAGATTATTTGCCATTTCCTAAAAACAGACTGTACCCGTTTATCCAGAAAAAGCAGTACAACATGGTCGTTCAAGTTGAACAATCAGAAGACATACACGTCTGGGAGTCGATCATTAAAGGTAGCTCCGGTGTCTATACCCCGGTTGAAATTGATCCTAAAAATGATTTGGCATTATTGCAATACACGGGTGGAACGACAGGGCATCCAAAAGGGGTTATGCTCACCCATTACAACTTAGTGGCAAATGTTCAAATGTGCCAGCGCTGGCTGTATAAAACGAAACCTGGCGGGAAAATTCTCGGAGTACTGCCATTTTTCCACGTCTATGGCATGACAACCGTTATGAATATGTCAATTATGTATGGATTTGAAATGGTATTACTGCCAAAATTTGAAGCTGAAGATGTTCTCAAAACAATTCAGAAGCAGAAACCGACAATGTTTCCCGGAGCTCCAACCATTTATATCGGTCTTTTAAACCATCCTAATTTGAAAAAATACGATCTGTCTTCAATTGATGCATGTATCAGCGGTTCAGCACCACTGCCACTGGAGGTGCAGGAACAGTTTGAAAGCGTCACAGGCGGTAATCTCGTGGAAGGATATGGTTTAACCGAGACGTCACCGGTCACACATGCAAACTTTATCTGGAGTAAGCGTATTAACGGCAGTATAGGTGTCCCGTGGCCTGATACTGATGCTAAAATAATAATGGAAGACGGGTTGGAGGCACACGTCGGTGAAGTTGGCGAGATTGCCGTTAAAGGGCCACAGATTATGAAAGGTTATTGGAATAAACCGGATGAAACCGAGAATATTCTGAAGGATGGATGGCTGTTCACCGGAGATATGGGCTATATGGATGAAAATGGTTATTTCTACATCGTTGATCGTAAAAAGAATATGATTATCGCCGGGGGATATAATATCTACCCGAGAGAAGTCGAAGAAGTATTGTATGAACACGAGGCAGTGCAGGAAGCCGTTGTAGCCGGTATCCCTGATCCGTACCGCGGTGAAACGGTTAAAGCCTATGTCGTACTTAAGCCCGGGTATGAAGCAACTGAAAAAGAATTAAACACATTTTGTCGTAAAAACCTGGCAGCTTTTAAGGCACCACGGATTTATGAATTTCGTGATGAATTGCCAAAAACTGCGGTGGGAAAAATCCTTCGCCGTCAGCTTATAGACGAGGAGAAGGAAAAAATAACTGAGAGCAAGTCAGTTTAAAGTGGAATTTGAACAGGCTCTATATTGACAGATAATCGTTACCTATGTACAATAAAACATGAATGATCATTCATTCATTTTTTAAAAGGTTTTGTGTCAGCTAAGGAGATTGTCATGAAAAAAAACAAACCAAAATACAACCAAATAATTGAAGCAGCCGTTGAAGTGATTGCAGAAAACGGCTATCATGCTTCTCAAGTTTCCAAAATAGCCAAAAAAGCCGGGGTGGCGGATGGAACCATTTATCTCTATTTTAGAAATAAAGAGGACATATTGGTTTCAGTTTTTGAAGAGAAAATGGGCCAGTTCATTGAAAGAATTGCGCACGGTATAGGTGAAAAAAACAATGCAAACGAAAAGTTGTTTACATTGATTGAAATGCATTTTCGCCAGCTTGCCGAAGATCATCACCTGGCGATCGTCACACAGCTGGAATTACGGCAGTCCAATACTGACTTAAGATTAAAAATTAATCAAATATTAAAGCCCTATCTCGCCGTAATAGATGATATAATCAGAGAGGGAACCCGGGATAAGATTTTTCGTGACAATTTGAATATTCAGCTAATCAGGCAAATGATTTTTGGAACGCTGGACGAGATCGTTACCAATTGGGTAATGAAAGAAGAAAAATATGATCTGGTTCAGCAGACTTCCGATGTACACGAATTTATTATGTCCGGACTTTCCGCAAAAAATTAAGCAAAGGGGGATTGAAAATGGGAACGCTGAATTATGAAGTGAAAGATAATGTTGCGGTGCTTACCATTCAAAGCCCGCCCGCAAATGCCTTATCCAGTGCTTTGTTGAATGATTTGACTGAAAAGCTGGATGAAATTGAAACCGATAACACAGTGAAAGCTGTTGTTCTGAACGGGGAAGGAAAGTTTTTTTCAGCCGGGGCAGATATTAAGGAATTCACGTCTCTTCAAGAGGCATCCGATTTCAAGGCGCTGGCCGAAAGAGGACAAAAACTCTTCGACCGGGTTGAAAACTTTTCAATACCTGTTATTGCCGCTATCCATGGAGCTGCTTTAGGCGGGGGGCTGGAACTTGCGATGGCATGCCATATTCGTATTGTTTCAGAAGAAGCAAAACTCGGTTTGCCTGAAGTGACACTCGGCATTATACCCGGCTTTGCCGGAACACAGCGCTTGCCGCATTATGTGGGAACAGCCAAGGCTTATGAGATGATTCTGACCGGCAAGCCGATCAGTGGAAAAGAAGCCAATGAAGCCGGTCTTGCCAATCAAACAGTTCAAGAAGGAGCGGTTTTTGATACAGCCTTTAAACTTGCTGAAACAATTGCTGTGAAAAGCAAACTGACGATTAATGCTGTCATGGATTTGATTCCATATGCTAAAACAGAGCAATTCTCGCAAGGTGTCACGAAAGAAGCGGATACATTTTCCGGTATTTTTGGTTCTGAAGATGCCAAAGAAGGCATCCAGGCGTTTATAGATAAACGAAAACCAAACTTTCAGGATAAATAAAGGCTCGTTAACGTTCAAGAACTGTGGCACAAGCTGGCTTGGAACTGAACATATAAGGAGGATGACGTAAATGAACATATACGTATTATTGAAAAGAACGTTCGATACAGAAGAGAAAATCATTGTATCCGATGGCCGCATTGAAGATGAGAGTGCTGAATACATCATTAATCCGTACGATGAATACGCGATTGAAGAAGCAATTAAACAGCGCGACGAGCATGGCGGCGAAGTCACGCTCGTAACAGTCGGTGATGAGGAAGCTGAAAAGCAGCTGAGGACAGGCCTTGCAATGGGAGCAGACAAAGCTGTCTTAATCAACACTGAAGATGATTTGGAAGATGGCGACCAGTATTCGACCGCCAAGATTTTGCAGGCGTATTTTGATGATAAAGAAGCTGATCTCATTCTTGGAGGTAACGTTGCAATTGATGAAGCAAGCGGGCAAGTAGGGCCGCGCCTTGCTGAAGCTTTGGGCATTAATTATATTACGACGATAACCGCGCTGGAAATTGATGGTGATACTGCAAACATTGATAAGGATGTTGAAGGTGATGTTGAGAAAATTGAAACAGGCCTTCCATTGCTTGCAACGTGTCAGCAAGGTCTGAATGAACCGAGATATCCGTCACTTCCCGGCATTATGAAAGCCAAGAAAAAGCCATTGGAAGAGTTGGAATTGGATGATCTGGATCTTGATGAAGATGATGTGGAAGCAAAAACGGAAACCGTTGAAGTCTATCTTCCTCCTGAAAAAGAAGCGGGAAGAATTCTTGAAGGTGAGATTGATGACCAGGTGAAGGAATTGGTCTCACTGCTTAAAGACGACGCAAAAGTACTATAATCATAAACGGAGAGGAGATTAAAAGAATATGAGCGATAAACTGTTAGTCATAGGGGAAGCAAGAGACGGCGAATTGCGTAATGTAACGTTTGAAGCAATCGCAGCTGCTAAAACGATAGATTCTGATGCTGAAATTGTTGGCGTTCTGTGTGGCGGTGATGATTTAAGCACGTCCGCGCAAGAGGTTATTTATCATGGGGCAGACCGTGTTGTCACTGTTCAGCATGATAATTTGAAAGCATACACATCAGAGGGTTATTCGCAGGCTGTTATGGCTGTTGTTGAAGATGAGTCACCGGATGGCATCGTGATGGGACATACCGCTATCGGTAAAGATTTAACACCGAAGCTTGCAGCCAAACTCGATACCGGACTCATTTCGGATGCCACAGATATCGAAAATGACGATGGTGATCCTGTGTTTATCAGACCAATTTATTCAGGGAAAGCGTTTGAGAAAAAGACGATTACCAGCGGCTTAACATTTGTGACAATCCGTCCAAATAACATCGCGGCGTTGGAGCGTGACGATTCACGTACGGGTGAAGTCGCGACGAAAGACGTCGATGTAAAAGACATTCAGACAATCATTAAGGATGTTGTCCGTAAAGCATCTGAAGGTGTCGACTTGTCGGAGGCCAATGTCATCATTGCAGGCGGCCGTGGCGTGAAAAGTGCAGAAGGCTTCGCCCCGCTTTATGAACTTGCTGATGTCCTTGGCGGCGCAGTTGGTGCTTCGCGCGGGGCGTGTGACGCAGAGTATTGCGACTATTCGCTGCAGATCGGACAGACGGGTAAAGTCGTTACACCTGATTTGTATATAGCGGTCGGTATCTCCGGGGCTATCCAGCATTTGGCGGGTATGTCCAACTCGAAAGTAATTGTTGCAATTAACAAGGATCCGGAGGCCAACATATTTAATGTGGCGGATTATGGTATTGTAGGCGATGTTTTTGAGGTAATTCCAAAACTTACTGAACAATTTAAACAGACAGTTTAAAAATTGCCTGAGGTCTGACGCGGATTCCGGTCAGATCTTTTGGCATATAACGCATTACCAGCGTATAAGCAAAGTATTCGCGAGGAATTACTAACGATGATATACTCAACTCATAGTTTAGTGAATGAGGAGGGAATAAATAATGGCAATTGAACATGTAACCGATCAAAATTTCGGTGAACAAACAGCTGAAGGTCTCGTGCTTGCTGACTTCTGGGCACCATGGTGCGGACCTTGCAAAATGATTGCACCCGTGTTGGAAGAAATAGACGGTGAAATGGAAGACCAAGTACAAATTGTAAAACTTGATGTTGATGAAAACCAGGAAACGGCAGGAAAATATGGTGTCATGAGTATACCAACACTTCTGCTATTCAAAGATGGTAAAGTTGTCGATCAAGTTGTTGGTTTTCAGCCAAAAGAAGCATTAGTTGATCTAATCAATAAGCATGCCTCTTAAGGCAGTATAATCATACGCACAAAGGTACTTTAATCCCTTGTCACAATTGTGGCAGGGGATTCTGCATAATTGGGCATAATATACAGGGGATGAGGTTCCAGATGAATCAGCAACTGAGTGAAAAATTGGCTGTTTTGCCAGCACAGCCAGGATGCTATTTGATGAAAGATAAGAATGGCACGGTTATTTATGTAGGAAAATCGAAAAAACTTCGGAACAGGGTTCGTTCTTATTTCACAGGTGCAAATGATCAAAAGACACAGCGCCTGGTACAGGAAATCCAGGATTTTGAATATATCGTCACGTCATCAGAAATGGAAGCATTGATTCTGGAAATGAATTTGGTTAAAAAATATGACCCCAGATATAATGTCCGTTTGAAAGATGATAAGTCATATCCGTATTTAAAAATTACTTCTGAACGGCATCCACGGCTGCTTATCACCCGAAACATAAAAAAAGATAAAGGAAAATATTTTGGTCCATACACAAACGTGCTTGCAGCAAGAGAAGCGAAGAGACTCCTTGACCGTCTGTATCCCTTGCGCAAATGCAACAACCCCCCGGGGCGGCCATGTTTATATTACCATATGGGCCAGTGTCTTGCCTGCAGTGAAAAACCTGTGCCCGAAGAAACCTATAAAAAAATTATTCAAAATATAACCTCTTTTTTAAACGGCGGGCATAAAGAAATAAAAAAAGACTTAGTTACAAAAATGCACGAAGCCAGTGATGATTTGAATTTTGAACGTGCAAAAGAACTTCGTGATCTCATCCAGCATATTGAAGCTGTGATGGAACGCCAAAAAATGACGCTAAATGACCAGGTCGACCGTGATGTCTTTGGTTTCAGTTATGATAAAGGTTGGATGTGCATTCAAGTATTTTTTGTAAGGCAAGGGAAGTTAATCGAACGTGATGTATCAATTTTTCCATTTTTTGATGATCCCGCCGATACGTTCCTCAGTTTTATCGGAAGGTTCTATTTACATCAGAGTCATTTAAAGCCGAAACAGCTGCTCGTGCCGATTGGTACGGATACCGAATTGTTAAGTGAATTACTGGAGATAAATGTTCATACGCCGTTCCGTGGTGGTAAAAAAGAACTTGTTGAGCTGGCTGTGAAAAACGCAGACATTGCGCTTAATGAAAAATTCACTTTAATTGCACGTGATGAGGAAAGAACAATCCAAGCAGTGGAAAAATTGGGCGAAACGTTGAATATTGAAACACCGCACCGCATAGAGGCGTTCGACAACTCAAATATTCAAGGGACCGACCCGGTGTCGGCCATGGTTGTTTTCACAGATGGCAGACCGGATAAAAAAAGTTATCGTAAATATAAAATAAGGAATGTGGAAGGCCCCGATGATTATGAGACGATGCGGGAAGTGATCAGGCGGCGTTACACCAGAGTGCTGAAGGAAGACCAGCCGCTTCCGGACTTGATTATCGTAGACGGCGGTAAAGGTCAAATGAGTGCGGCGCTCGATGTCCTGGAAAATGAATTAGGGCTGGATGTCCCTTTGTGCGGCCTGGCTAAAGATGATAAGCACAAAACGAGTGAGTTGCTCTATGGCGAAATTCCGGAAGTTGTCTCATTGTCCAGGAAATCGCAAGCTTTTTATCTTGTGCAGCGGATTCAGGATGAGGTTCATCGTTTTGCTATTTCATTTCATCGACAGTTGCGCGGAAAAAGTCTGTTCAAATCTGAACTGGATAAAATTCCTGGAGTTGGTGAAAAACGCAGACGTCTGCTGCTTACGCATTTTAAATCGGTTAATGAAATTAAAAATACCTCGCTGGAAAGTATTACAAAACTTGGTATTCCGCAGGACGTGGCGCAAAAAATTCTTGAGCAATTAAATAATGAAGAAGGGAGCGAAACCACGTGAGTTGGTCATCTCCCTTTTTAATCTGCGCATTAGCGATTAATCCGTAAACATGACAGTAAATTCAATTTGATGAATCTTTTTGTGCAGTTCTTCTTTACATTCACATGAGCGATTTTTAATCTGCTCAATTGATTCTGCTAAAAATCCTGCCTCAAGCCTGAACTCGGTTTGCAGCGGGGCCTTAAGCCGATAAACAACTGAATCTGCCATTAAATGGAAAATCAGCTCTGATTTTCTTTCTTTAAACAATTCTAATTGGCCCCAGCCCAGTTTATCAAAAGCATAAACAATATCGGATATTGATTCGATTTTAAATTTTCTTGCTATGTTTTTTCCCATAAAATACAGCAGCGTGTTGGACTCTTGTCCAAATATATCAGGTAAGCCGATGTAACGGAGCATATCATAACCTGCTCCGGTAGTATGTAGCTCGTCCAATAATGTTACTGGCATGGAATCGTGGTTTTTAGACATTGAAGTCATCCTTTCCAGACTGTTGCACATAAAATAGATAAATTAATCCAAAGATAGTTAATATCATTATCTATGGAATAGCATCATAGTGCAAGAAGCTTCAGCAAAATTCTCTAAATAGTCCCGTCCCTTTTCTTGACGCTTTTCATAGTTAGCATTACAATAAACATGTCATAAATTGTACATTTTTTTGACAGTAAAATAAATAGGGCCTATTGTCGAAAGATGTACCTTCTGAAAATTTAACATTTCAACTGAGGGGGGTAAACACATGGCAGAACATCGAGAGTTTTTTTACAAGAGACTCCATTCCCTGTTAGGCGTTGTTCCAATCGGAATCTTCCTTACACAGCATTTGATTGTCAACCATTTTGCTGTATATGGCGAGGAAAGTTTTAATCAGGCAGCGGGCTTTATGCACGACTTGCCCTTCCGATTAGCACTTGAAATTCTGGTTATTTATCTGCCGATTCTATTTCATGCAATCTTAGGGGTTTATATTGTCCTTACTGGCAAAGCCAACACATCGCGATATGGTTATTTCCGCAATTGGATGTATCTTATGCAGCGGATAACCGGTATTATCACGTTTGTATTTATTGCATGGCATGTTTGGGAGACACGCGTACAAATTGGTCTGGGAAATGCAGATCTCGATTACAATCTGATGGAAAATATTCTTTCCAACCCGGTTATGTTTTGGTTTTATATTATTGGTGTTGTTTCAGCCACATTCCATTTTGCAAATGGTCTATGGAGCTTCCTTGTTTCGTGGGGCTTTACACAATCACCAAAATCCCAGAAATTTGCTACATACGCTACACTGATTGTATTCTTGGGTCTTAGTTATGTCGGTATCAGAGCATTAATTCAATTTGCTTACGGAGTATGATAAGGTTTCTTCCACATAATTGGACGGAATGAATGAATGCAGCCGTCTCTTTATGAATTCAGGGACAACCTTAATCCAGAGAGAACAAGGAGTGAGTAATCCTAATGAGTAGTCGTAAAGTTATTGTTGTCGGGGGTGGCCTTGCAGGTCTTATGGCAACAATCAAAGCAGCAGAAGCGGGTGTGAATGTTGATTTATTTTCCATTGTACCTGTGAAACGGTCTCACTCTGTGTGTGCTCAAGGTGGAATCAATGGCGCAGTTAATACCAAAGGTGAAGGTGACTCACCAGCAATTCACTTTGACGATACAGTTTATGGCGGAGACTTCCTGGCGAACCAGCCGCCCGTTAAGGCTATGTGTGATGCAGCCCCAAGCATTATCAACATGCTTGACCGCATGGGCGTTATGTTTAACCGTACACCGGAAGGGCTTCTCGACTTCCGCCGGTTTGGTGGAACACAGCACCATAGAACAGCCTACGCAGGTGCTACGACAGGCCAGCAGCTTCTATACGCACTTGATGAACAAGTTCGCCGATATGAAGTTGAAGGCTTAGTCAATAAATATGAGAGCTGGGAATTTGTCGGCGCTATTATTGACGAAGAAAATACAGGGCGCGGTATTGTGGGGCAGAATATACGGTCTCACGAGATTAAATCGTTCCCGGCAGACGCAGTTATTATGGCATCAGGAGGACCTGGTATAATCTTCGGTAAGTCCACCAACTCAATGATTAACACAGGTTCTGCGGCAAGTATTCTCTATCAGCAAGGCGCAAAATATGCTAATGGTGAATTTATTCAGATTCACCCGACAGCAATTCCGGGTGATGATAAACTTCGCCTTATGAGTGAGTCTGCCCGCGGTGAAGGTGGCAGGGTCTGGACGTATAAGGACGGTGAACCATGGTATTTCCTTGAAGAGAAATATCCGGCATATGGTAACCTCGTGCCACGTGATATTGCAACGCGCGAAATATTTGATGTCTGTGTGCATCAAAAGCTGGGCATTAACGGCGAAAATATGGTTTATCTTGATTTGTCGCACAAAGATCCGAAAGAACTCGATGTTAAATTGGGCGGCATTATGGAAATTTATGAAAAGTTTGTTGGCGACGACCCGCGTAAAGTACCGATGAAAATCTTCCCGGCGGTCCACTATTCAATGGGCGGCTTGTGGGTTGATTATGATCAAATGACAAGCATCCCTGGCATTTTTGCCGCCGGCGAATGTGATTATTCTCAGCATGGTGCGAATCGTCTTGGAGCGAACTCGCTGCTGTCAGCCATCTACGGCGGATCGGTAGCTGGTCCGAAGGCAATTGAGTATATTGATGGTCTTGAAAAACATGTTGATGATTTACCATCAAAACTGTTTGAGGACAAAGAAAAAGAAGAGCAAGAACGATTTGAGAAGCTAATGCAAATGGACGGTACAGAAAATGCTTATCAAATTCATAAAGAACTTGGTGAGTTAATGACCGATAATGTAACCGTTGTCCGTTATAATGATAAGCTGAAAGAAGCAGACAAGAAAATCCAGGAACTGATGGAACGCTGGGAAAATATAAACATCAACGATACATCCCGTTGGAACAATCAGGGGGTGATGTTTACCCGTCAACTGGAAAGTATGTTGCATTTGGCTCGGGTTATAACCAATGGCGCTCTACAGCGAGATGAAACACGCGGTGCACATTACAAACCGGAGTTTCCTGAGCGGGATGATGAAAACTTCCTGAAAACAACAATCGCGCAGTTCGATGAAAAGAGCAGAGATCCTGTTATTTCCTATGAAGAAGTCGATGTATCTTATATTACGCCGCGTAAACGGGATTACACTAAAAAAAGCGAAGGGAGTAAGTGATGATGGCTGAAGAAAGTAAAGTTACGTTTATTATAACGCGTCAGGACAGTCCGGATTCTTCTCCTTATAAAGAGACATTTGAAGTTCCATACAATCCGGGCATGAATGTTATCTCCGGGTTAATGGAAATCCGCAGAAATCCGGTGAATGCAGACGGGGAGCAAACAGCACCGGTCCAATGGGATATGAATTGTCTTGAAGAGGTTTGCGGCGCCTGTTCCATGGTAATCAATGGAACAGCCCGTCAATCCTGTGCAGCATTAATCGATGATCTTGAACAGCCGATTCGTCTCGAACCAATGAGCACGTTCCCGGTAATCCGTGACCTGTTTGTTGATCGTGAGCAAATGTTTGATGCTCTGAAACAAGTTAAGGCATGGATTCCAATTGACGGCACCTATGATCTCGGGCCTGGGCCACGTATGCCTGAGAAAAAACGCCAGTGGGCTTATGAGCTTTCAAAATGTATGACGTGTGGTGTATGCCTTGAAGCTTGTCCAAATGTTAACGATAAGTCTGATTTCATTGGACCGGCTGCACTTTCACAAGTACGTCTGTTCAATGCACACCCAACAGGTGATATGAACAAAAGCGAACGACTTGAAGGCTTAATGGAAGATGGGGGCATAGGCGGGTGCAGTAACGCACAGAACTGTGTACAAGTTTGCCCGAAAGGAATTCCATTAACAACTTCGATTGCTGCCATGAACCGTGATACAAATATCCAGGCTTTCAAAAACTTCTTTGGCAGTGATGAAGCTCATTAAAAATCTATGAATCTACTTTTAATCTATCAACGACCCTTGCCAGTTTTAGGTAAGGGTCATTTTAACCAGGGGGACGATTGAATTGAGAAATATTCCATATATCGAAAGTATGGAAGATTGGCAATCGGGGTTTTCTTTTCATATACCGGTTAAGGTCCGCTTTTCTGAGACGGATATGTTTGGTCATGTGAATAATGTTTCACCATTCATCTATTTTGAAGAAGCCAGAATTGAGTTTATGAAATCAACCGGTCTATTTGACGATAAAAATTCCAGCACAGGCATGCCTATCGTGGCTGATCTTCAATGTGATTATCATAAACAAATTTACTTTGATGATAATCTGAAGGTATATGTCAAGGTTGATCACATCGGAAAAACGTCACTTGATATCCATTATATGGCATTAAATCAAAATGGAGAGATCTGCTTAACAGGCCGTGGACGCATGGTTTACATAGATAAGGAAAGCGGTAAACCGGTTCCTTTATCGGAGTCAATAAAAGAAAAATTACTTACAACGTAATAAATACCGGCTTTCTCTTAAAGAAAGCCGGTATTACTACAGCTTTAACTCCCCCATACGGAGAAGCTCCACTACAGCTTGTGATCGCCCCTTGACACCTAATTTCTGCATAGAATTGGAAATGTGGTTTCGAACAGTCTTTTCAGATATGAACAATTCCTGGGCAATTTCCTTCGTTGTTTTATCTTGTACTAAGAGCTCAAACACCTCTTTTTCGCGTCTGGTCAATAATTGCTTCGGTTTGTACGTGTCGTCCTTCAAATGATAACCCCTCCTTGCTGTCAAAGAGCTGCAGATGAAGGGTGAATTATTTAGTCACTATTAGCGTATGAAACTATGTATAAACGGTGAGCACATTTTTACAGTTCAAATAATATTATGACAGCAAACGAATTTAATCCGTTTCCCTGCTGTTTCATAGCTTATTTAACTTTTTTAGTAGTGTGACACCGCACCGACCCTCCCCGTGTATTAAGCGTCAACTGATATTTTTGTCTGAATATGTTAAAATACGTTGGAAAAGCGAATCGGGCATTTAAGGACAGTTGGCCGTTGTTTTCCGTCGAGCCATTTCAATAGCGAAATAATTTGGTACATATAGGGGGCGCCAACCTTGAAAGAACAAATACCAGAAGAAACAATTGCAAATCTTGAAAAGCAATTGCGATACATATCCGGCATGATCAAGCAAAACGGCCGGAAAATACTTAACCACTATCCGATAACCTCCCCACAATTTTTAGCGCTGCAGTTCTTGGTTGATGGCGATTTAACAATTGGAGAACTCTCAAATAAAAATGGTTTGGCATTTAGTACAACGACAGATTTGGTAGATCGCCTTGAGAAAAATGATTTAGTCGAACGGGTCAAAGATGAAAGTGACCGGCGTGTCGTAAGAATTCATATCTTGTCAAAAGGGCGAACGATTATAGAGGAAGTAATCCAAAAACGTCAGCAGTATTTAGGCAACGTACTGGGAAACTTTTCGGTTGAGCAGACCGAAACATTAAATGAAATGTTAACCTACCTATATGAAGAGATGCATCATTTAAAACATAACTAAAGCTGGAAGAGGCGATTTTTTGAATCAGGCAATAGGTATTATCGATTCAGGTGTAGGCGGACTGACAGTTGCTCATGAACTGATGCGGCAGTTACCACGAGAGAAACTCATTTACCTGGGTGACACGTTAAGGTGCCCGTATGGTCCCAGATCTGAGGAGGAGGTAACAAAATTCACATGGGAAATGGTGGATTTTCTTCTTGATCAGAAAATTAAGATGCTCGTGGTTGCATGCAATACGGCTACAGCATTTACTTTAAATGAACTTCAGAATGAATTAAACATCCCGGTGGTAGGGGTTATCAGTCCCGGCGCACGTGCTGCGATTAAAAGCACTAATAATCAACAAATAGGCGTTATTGGGACAGAGGGCACTATCAGAAGCAATGCTTATACTGAGGCATTAAAAAGTTTAAACGCGGATATCGAAGTCAGCCCGCTGGCATGCCCTTTGTTTGTTCCAATGGTTGAACAGGGGACTTTATCTGGTGCTAAAGCTGATGAAATTGCAACAAATTCACTCAGCCCCCTGAAGACAAACAGTAATATTGATACGTTAATTCTTGGCTGTACCCATTATCCGCTGATAAAAGAGACCATACAAAAAGTTTTGGGCAGTCAGGTAACACTTATTTCTTCGAGTGAAGAGACGGCACGTGAAGCGAGCACTATTCTTGAATTTAATGAAGTATTAAATGAAGGGCTGCACGCACCAGCACATCAGTTTTATACAACAGGCAATATGGGAGTTTTTGCAAAAATTACAGAAAGAATTTTCAAAGAATCGACTGACTCCTTTCAGTCAGTTATGATTGAAAAAGCAACGATCACACATATTAATTAGAATTCTTTTGGGTGGCCAGATCCAGAAAGAATTCTATTTTTTTGCAGACAGGTTGGTCTAAAATTTTGTTGAGCTCGTATATATAATAGTACAAACCATCGCAGGAGGGAAAAACATGCAAAAGCACAGGCGATTGCTATTAAGCCTAATGGCGTTACTTACTATTATTTTAGCCGGGTGTTTTCAAGGGGAGCAATCATTAGGCAGCGAAGAAATGGATCCGCCACCTAATGATGAGGAAGCAGCTGAAACGGACGAAGACGCAGTAACGAACGTAAATACCGAGGAAAAGAATAATAAAGAAGAGAAGAAAGGGGATGATAATTCGGCCTCATCTGAAACAGTAGACAGGCAGCTTTACTTGTTAGATGCAAATGGGATGGTGGCCTCGCAGACATTACAGCTACCACAGGCAGAATCAAATGAAGTTGCCAAACAGGCGTTGGAATATCTTGTGAAAGACGGTCCGGTTTCTTCTTTATTGCCTAATGGCTTTCAGGCTGTGCTGCCGGCAGGAACCCAAATTAACTCTTTAAATATACAAGACAACGGCACGATGATAATCGATGTTTCAGAGGAATTTAAAAATTATCAGGCAAAAAATGAGTTAAAAATATTACAGGCTATGACGTTCACAGTTACACAATTTGACAGCGTCGAAAATATGAAACTGCGAATTAATGGAGAAAACCAGGATACAATGCCTGTTGACGGTACGCCGATAGGAAAAGGCTATTCCAGAGTAAATGGCATAAATCTTATGCAGTCCGAAGTGGATTTATTAGATAGCAAGCCAGTTACATTATATTACCCTTCGGCACAAGGTGACAATCAGTATTTTGTCCCTGTTACACAACATATAAATGTAGAGGATGGCGGGTTGTACGGGGCAATGGTTAAGACCTTAATGGAAGGACCTGAAACTGTAACTAATTTGCAGCATGTGTTTAATAATTCTGCAGAGATGACCACTGCTCCGAGCTTAAATGAAGGCGTGCTGGAAGTCATTTTTGACCAGGATGTTCTGCAGGATACAGATAATGCTGTTATATCAAATGAAGTTATGGAAACACTGGTGCGCACCTTAACACAGGATGAAGAGGTTGAAGCAGTTGAAGTAAAAGTGGAAGATGTCGAAACGCTGTTTAATGAAAATGGAGAACCTTATACGGAACCGGTGACGACCCAATCCTTTTTCTCGACTGAAAAACTATAATCTGTTATATCCTTGATAATCCTAAGAAAGACTGTGCCCCGGCAGTCTTTTTCTTTTGTTTTGTATGGTATTCATATTTCATGTCTGAGTGGTAAAAATATGTTAGTATGACCGTGGATGCGAAAATGAAACTTTAATTAACAGGGGAGCTTTTTATCTGTTTACGTGATAAATAAGGAGGCATAGGTCCATTGCGAAAAGACCAGAGAAGCAATAATAAAATTCGTCAAGTAACGATTACACCGGACTATATTAAACACCCTGAAGGTTCAGTTCTAATTGAATTCGGGGATACTAAAGTTATATGTAATGCAAGTATTGAAGATCGGGTGCCGCCTTTTATGCGCAATCAGGGGAAAGGCTGGATAACGGCAGAATATGCAATGCTCCCAAGAGCGACGCAGCAGCGCAATATACGGGAATCTTCCAAAGGTAAAGTCAGCGGAAGAACGATGGAAATTCAAAGGCTGATTGGCCGGGCGCTGAGATCTGTAGTTGACCTTAATCGTTTTGGTGAACGGACGGTATGGGTGGACTGTGATGTGATTCAAGCTGATGGCGGAACGCGAACGGCTTCGATCACAGGCGCTTTTGTTGCTGTAGTGCTGGCTTTTCATAAGCTTATTGAAGATAAGAAAATAAAGAAAATGCCCGTAACCGATTTTCTTGCAGCTATTTCCGTTGGCATTACATCAGACGGTACAGAGTTGCTTGATTTGGATTACCAGGAGGATTCTGAAGCGTCTGTTGATATGAATGTCGTTATGACAGGCGAAGGTGAATTTATTGAAATACAGGGCACTGGTGAAGAAGCTACATTCACGGGTGATCAGCTGCAAACGATGCTCGGACTGGCGAATGAAGGTGTAAAGGAATTGAATATTATTCAAAAAACGATTCTTGGAGAACGTGTTAACCGGATTGGTGAAACGGCTCAAACGAAGGAAGATCCATCATGAAAGAGCTCGTCATTGCGACAAAAAACAAAGGAAAAGCAAAAGAATTTAAATCATTTTTTGCTGAATATGGGATTAATGCCATTTCGCTGTTGGAATTAAACGAAGAAATTGATGACATTGAAGAGACTGGATCGACTTTTGAAGAAAATGCAGCTTTAAAAGCAGAACAAATCTCAAGATTACTGCAGAAACCGGTTCTTGCAGATGATTCCGGATTGGTCATTGATGCACTCGATGGACGACCCGGCATTTATTCTGCACGTTATGCCGGCGAACCAAAAAATGATCAGGCGAATATTGAAAAAGTACTGCACGAATTAAAGGACACCACCGAGCGCTCAGCACGATTTGTCTGTATTCTGGCCGTAGCTGTGCCGGGAGAGGACACACTATTCAAAAAAGGCTATTGTGAGGGCAAAATTGCCACGGCACAAGCAGGTGAAAACGGCTTCGGCTATGATCCGGTTTTTATACCTGATGGGTACACACAAACAATGGCTGAGCTTTCAGCTGAAGAAAAGAATAAAATCAGTCACCGGCGTAATGCGATAAAAGCTTTAGAAGATTGGGTCAAACACGAGCAGTAAACAGGTGAGGTGATAGCATGCCAAGTGTATTAATTGTCAGTGACAGCCATGGTTCGAAGGAAGAACTCACGGTGATAAACAACCGTCACAACGCGGATTACAAAATTCATTGCGGTGATTCTGAACTCGAAATGGATGATCCGGTGCTGGATGGTTTTATTAAAGTCGCCGGCAACTGCGATACCGATGCCCGATTTCCAAACGAGCAGGTAAACACGATTGAGAATTTGACTTTTTTTACCGCTCACGGCCATTTACACCAAGTTAAAACCAATCCACTGACGATTGCGTACAGGGCAGAAGAGGAACATGCGCAAGTCGTCTGTTTTGGTCATACACATACTGCTGGAGCAGAAAAAATCGGTAACCAGCTTTTATTAAACCCAGGGAGTGTTTTGCTGCCTCGGGGCAGAACAGAGAAAACGTACATCGTTATGGAGTGGGATACGCTTGAAAACATCGATGTTCGTTTCTATACGGTTGAGGGCGAACATCTTGATGATATATCGATCAATACATCTTTAACTTAATTAAGTGAAATGAAAAAATCCTGGTATCTATGGCGAAAATACCAGGATTTTTTCATCAAGCGTTCCGGCGTGCCCCCGTATCAAGCCTTTCCTTCTAACTTATCAACAATCTGCTTTAAAGCAATTTTTGATTCAGGGAAGTTGTAAATGGGATAGATATGCACCATTTTAGCAGCTTCAATATAATGAACAGATGTGCCTTGTTGTTTTGCAATTGCCACAAATTTCCTGGCATCAGCTGCTAATATATCATGTGTCCCCATAAACAGTGTGATATCTGCCAGTCCATTTAATTCACCATATAGAGGGCTTACTTTAGGATCTTTCGTATCCGTCATACCAGCATACATTTTCCCGGCTTCAATAAGCCCGTCCCTGACAAGGAAGGGATCATGCTTTTCTATTGGAGCAATCTCAGGGTTTGTTAAAGATAAATCTAACCAGGGAGAGATCAGAATAATTTGCTCGGGCTGCTCGAGTTGTTTTTCCTTTAGTAATTGCGCTAGTACGAGTGCAAGTCCACCACCGGCTGAGTCCCCCATGATAATCATGTTTTCCTGATTTTTCGTCGTGTTTAATTGTTGCATATACAATTCATAGATGAACGGAAGCGTATGTTTATACGTATGCTCCGGGGCTAAGGGATACAGTGGAACGACGATGGGACAATTTAATTTATCAACTAACTTGCCTAAGAAATTCCAGTGCAGTCTTGATATTCGATAGACATAAGCCCCGCCGTGCACATAAAAAATCGGTTTGTTGTTATTTTTTTGATTCGGCCGCAGCTCGTAATAATAATTGCCGTTCATTTCACCCTTTTTGATTATTAGTTTTTGATGTAACTTTTTAGGCGGCTCGTCACTCAGCTTTCTTCTCATTTCAATTGCTTTCATCAGGTCGTCTCCCGACTTTTTCCAGAACTTTTTGCTGTTGCTGAGTTTCAGTAACAGTTTGAACCCCTTGCTTTTTAAACTTTCCTTTGAATAGCTATCCCCTGTCTCCATCATTTTTTCTCCTGCCGATTTTTATTTAACTTCATTTTAACATTAATAGCACTTGCTAACGAGTTCTTCTGCTTTAAACAATACTTCTACGATAGGTTTATACTTATCTGACAAGGGCCTCCTCTTTTCGGCAATTTTTCTAAAGTTTATAGTCGTCTGCTGTTTCTATCTTTGGCTTCTTCAATGTGTTAAAATAAGCTGGAATTCAGAAGAAAGGGGCTGGAACGGGATGGGAGACAATACTTGGTATCCATTGGACAATGCCGGGAAACTATATTCATCTATCATTTCTTCACGTGCGACAACCTTATTCCGACTTTCTGCGACACTTACTTCTCCTGTTCATCCAGACTATTTACAGCGCGCCCTGGAATTAACATTGGAGCGCTTCCCTCTTTTTAAGGTGCAATTAAAGCAAGGGTTTTTTTGGTATTATTTTGAACAAACAGACCGAACACCGGAAGTGGAAAAGGAAAAATATCATCCGTGTATCAGTTTATCGATTAAAAAACGCGGATCATTTCCGTATCGGGTGTATTATTATAACAACCGGATTGCGCTGGAGCTGTCCCACAGTTTAACGGATGGTACGGGAGGTCTTCGGTTTTTAAGTGAGGTTATCCGCCAATACTTACATTTAAAGGAATCGATTCCAATTAAACAGGAAACGATTAGTGATGAGCAACTGCTATCAGAAACAGAGAATGCGTTCAGAAAGTACTATAATAAAGACATCCCCGCCCCAGGAACGCGTTTGGGAAAATCATTTAAATTACCGCTTTCATTGGATAAAAAGGGCCATTATCATATTGTCACTGGTATTATCGATATCAAGGAGTTGAAGGAAAAGGCGAAGGCGTATCATGTCTCCATCAATATCTTCCTGACAGCTGTTTATATGGAAAGTCTGTTAAAACTTCAGGACAAGATAGCTATCAAAAAGCGTCCCGTTGTCATTAACGTTCCAGTGAATATGCGCTCATTTTTTGAAAGTGAGACGATGCGTAATTTTTTTGTAAGTATTACACCTTCGATTGACGCAAGGCTTGGGGAATACACTTTTGAAGAAATTATCCAGGAGCTGAAAATCGAGTTTAGCCGCTTACTCACACCAAAGAAGTTGAGTCAGTATATCCATCGAAGTGTGATTGCTGAAAAATCTCTCACTCTGCGCTTAATGCCATCGCCGGTTAAAGATATGATTGCGCCTTCCATTTATTCTTTTTTTGGGGAAGGACAATATACAAGCGGTTTATCGAACCTCGGCATTGTTCGTATGCCGGAAGAAACGGAAGATTATATTGAAAGAGTTGAGTGTTATCCACCTCCCAGCATTGGTAACAAGGTGAAAGCAATGATTACCAGTTACCATGATCAGATGTATATTTCATTTGGAAATTTATCAAAGGACCGTATGCTGGAGCGGGAATTTTTCCGGAGAATGCGAAGGCTGGGAATGGAAGTGACGATTGAAACAAACGACGAGGAGATGTGAAGATGGCTTATTGTCCGAAGTGTGGCATACAAGTGGAAGGCGATAATCAGCCATGTCCTCTTTGCAGCTTTCCTATTCCTAAAGTAAATGAGGAAGATACGGAAGGGCTGCGGGTGAGAAAATTCCCTAAAACAGCGAATCCGTATCCGGCTTATATGAGAAGGGTACTGAACCGGATTTTTATATTGATCACGTTATTAGTGTTCGTGGCTGTCTGTCTGATGTTTTACACTGATTATATTATGAATGACAGGTTCACATGGTCAAGGTACAGCAACTTGAGTGTTTTTGCCGGCTGGGTTCTGCTGTTCTTTTCATTCGGTTATGTGCAAAGTTATTATAAGGTTATTATTGGTATTGGTCTGAATGCGCTTATTTTATTATTTGGATTGGACGTTTTTGATGGCAAGCTGGACTGGTTTATGCCGTTAGCTTTTCCGATTGTTACGGGGGTTACGGTGATTTGTGTCTGTTACTGGAGTGTCATCCGAGTGTTATCGGTTAGGAGCTTTAATGTGATTGGGTCACTTTTTATGACACTTGTGATTCTTGCCATGTGGATTAACTTTTTCATTCAAAGTTATCAAAGTGAAACAAATCTATGGACCTGGATCATTGTTACAGTACTGCAATTAATCCCGGTATTATTAATCATGCTCGTTGTGAAATATGTTGTGCCTGAACGAATCAAACAAAAAATTGCAAGAAAGTTTCATTTGTGAAGAGTCGTTGTTTTAATGGAAGGTGTTATCTTGAAAATAAGGCTGCCAGTTGAACATGAAATGGAATATTTGTGAGAGGGGAGCAGTTCCCCGAACCAGCGACCATCCCTTTTTATGGTAAGCGGGTGAAAAGAGATAATAAAAAGGCCAAATCCATTGACAATAATGGGATTTGGCCTTGAAAATTTCAAGCGTCCCAGGCAGGATTCGAACCTGCGACCTACAGCTTAGAAGGCTGTTGCTCTATCCTGCTGAGCTACTGGGACATAGTATGTATGGAGCGGGTGATGGGAATCGAACCCACGACATCAGCTTGGAAGGCTGAGGTTTTACCACTAAACTACACCCGCAGGTAAAATTTGACCTCAATTTAGTTTATGCTCAAAGAACCCATGCTCGTCGTGTTGCAAGTACACTCAAAGCAGCGGCACTCCTCGCAACTCGAAGTGAACTCGGCGGAAGTTCAGCTCGTGGCTGAGGTTTTACCACTAAACTACACCCGCAAACAGAGTAGATGATTTTTTTGACGGACAAACATTATTATATTCACTCTACACAGATTTGTCAATAGTATAGCGGCAAGAGCTTTGCATATGATACGATAAGATATGAAATAATAGCGCATAATAGGTTTGATATTGCCTGTTCAGGGGTAATGCTATTTATTATGACGCAGATCTTATTTGGAGAGCGTGCAGTCTGCCTGGGATAGGGCAGGGACCTTTTGTTTAAGGACGGGCACTATATATAAAATCGAAAGGAGGGAGTACATGAGCGATCATTCTGAAAAAGTGGTTCTTTTTCCAAAATGGCGTAAAGTTTTAGAAGAAGACAGTTTAAATGCGCTCAAAGAGAAGAGATATGAGGAAGCATTGGAAAAGCTTGATCAGTTGCTTCTTTTCGGGGAACAGAATCATGAAGTAAATATAGGAAAGTTAATGTGTCTGATGGAATTGAATCGATTTAGAGAGGCGCAGGATTTTTGCGAAGCATTGTTACTGCATAAAGATGAGCATTATTATCATTATGTGCATATTTATTTAACGGTCTTATTCCAGACAAGTCAGTACGAGTTACTTATGGACCAGGCTGAACGGGAACTTGAAACAGAGACAGTCCCTGAGGAAATGAGAGAGCAGTTCAAGCAATTATTTGAAATGAGCAAAAAAATGCGGCATGATATACGCATTGAAAAAACCCCAAAGTACATGGATGATTTATTTAAAGCGGTGAAGGAAGAGAACCACACAGGACAGTATACGTTAATTGACCAGATTCGAAAAAATGGCATGATGCCGACTGAAGAAATTAAATCACTTCTGAAAGATAATCGGGTGCATCCCGTTACGAAAACAGCTATTTTCCTATGGCTGAAAGATAACTATATTTCAGAAGAAGTGGCTATACATAAATTAGGGATTAGTCAGACTATAAATCCGGATCATATACCTGCTTTAAAGGACCATCCAACAATGCAGCAGCTGCGATGGGTTATAAGTGAGTTGGAACATGAAAATCCTACATTATATAAGATGATGGATGAATTATTAGAGCATTATCTCTATGTGAGGTATCCAATGATGCCTGATGCCGAAGACACCTCTTTAATAGCTGAGGCTTTAACGGCGATAGGGAAGACTTATTTGGACATACATATAAATGATCAATCTGCTAATAGCAAAGTAATGCAGTATATGGATGAAATCAAAATGTGTGAAGCGCTGTATGCCACCATAATCGAAGTGTAAAGCAGTGCGGCAGCGTGTTATGGTTGAAAGGTCCCACATATATGTTATAATGAGTTGGTGCAAATTTGCTCATATATATATAGATATGGTAATGACCCGTTATAATTAAAGGAATAATAGATTTTGGAGGGTATGATATGTCAGCAAAATGGGAAAAACAGGAAGGTAATCAAGGTGTTCTGACAATTGAAGTCAGTTCCGACGAATTCGATAAAGCTTTGGACCAGGCTTTTAAAAAAGTTGTGAAAGATGTGCAAATCCCTGGCTTCCGTAAAGGAAAAGTTCCACGCAAAATTTTTGAATCACGCTTTGGTGTTGAGTCATTGTATCAGGACGCAGTGGATATTGTGTTGCCGGAAGCTTACACGAAAGCGGTCGAAGAAACAGAAATTGAGCCGATTGAACAACCTGAGGTTGACATTGAACAAATTGAAAAAGGAAAAGATTTAATTTTCAAAGCGACTGTCAATGTTAAACCTGAAGTGACACTTGGTGAATATAAAGGTTTGGAAGTTGAAGAAGAAACAGTTGAAGTTACTGATGAAGATGTGGACCATGAATTAGAGCATCAGCGTGAACATCATGCCGAGCTGATTGTTAAAGAGGAAGGCACCGTTGAAGAAGGCGACACGGTGGTCATGGATTTTGAAGGCTTTATTGACGGTGAAGCGTTTGAAGGCGGAAAAGGTGAAGATTACTCACTTGAAATCGGATCCGGCCAATTTATTCCAGGTTTTGAAGAAGAATTAATCGGTAAAAATTCAGGTGAAGACACGGAAGTCAAGGTTACATTCCCTGAAGATTATCACGCTGAACATCTGGCAGGTAAAGACGCTGTCTTTAGTGTTACAATCCATGACATTAAAACGAAAGAACTGCCTGAATTAGACGATGAATTTGCAAAAGATGTTGATGAAGAAGTCGAGACACTTGATGAACTGAAAGAAAAGAAAAAAGAAGAACTCCAAAGCCAGCGAGAACAAGAAGCTGAAAATCAAAAACGGGAAACGTTGATTGAAAAAGCGTCCGATAACGCTGAGGTCGAAGTTCCGGATGCTATGGTTGAGAGTGAACTTGACCGCATGCTGCAGGAATTTGAACAGCGTCTGCAAATGCAGGGAATGACGCTGGATATGTACTATCAGTTCTCAGGCCAGGACAAAGATGCCTTGAAGGAACAAATGCGTGAAGACGCAGAAAAGCGTGTTAAAACGAATTTAACGCTTGAAGCCATATTCTATGCAGAAAACCTTGAGGTAACTGACGAGGACGTTGATGAAGAATTGAGCAACATGGCATCAATGTACGGTACAGACGTTGATCAGCTGAAACAAATGCTGGGCGGCAATACTGACGCGCTTAAAGAAGAGCTTAAATCCCGCAAATCCATAGAGTTCTTGGAGGAGCACAGCAAAGCCGTTTAATGACAGATATGAATAGCGTTTCTCATCATGATAAAGCAAGGTGCGAAGGTCGTACCTTGCTTTATGCTTTCGTAATTTTTGTTATCTTATCCGACAAGTCCTCATAGGATAGATAAGTATAAGGACGGAATAAGTTAATTTTTATGACAAACCTTATCTGTGAATCACTGAGGCTGTTTGAATTATTTAATTTACTCACAGATAAGCCTGAGAAGAGTTATTATTTTGTTTTCGCATAGTGATTTGATATGATGACTTTAAGTTAAAATGTATGCAAAACTTTAGGAGTGAAAAGTATGTTTAAATTTAACGAAGAGAAGGGACAGCTTAAATGTTCATTCTGCGGGAAAAGCCAGGATCAAGTTCGTAAATTAGTAGCCGGGCCGGGCGTTTATATATGTGATGAATGTATCGAACTTTGCACCGAAATTGTGGAGGAAGAGCTTGGAACTGAAGAAGCAACTGAGTTTGAAGAACTTCCGAAACCTAAAGAAATTAATGAGACACTTGATGATTACGTTATTGGCCAGGAAGAGGCAAAGAAGAATTTGTCAGTGGCGGTTTATAACCACTATAAGCGTGTTAATACACCGCAGCAGAATTCTGATGATGTAGAACTGGCAAAAAGTAACATTGCCATGCTGGGACCGACCGGGTCAGGTAAAACATTGCTGGCTCAAACGCTTGCGCGAATCCTGAATGTTCCATTTGCTATGGCAGATGCGACATCTTTAACTGAAGCGGGTTATGTTGGTGAAGATGTTGAAAACATTTTGCTGAAGCTGATTCAAGCGGCAGATTATGATGTGGAAAAAGCCGAAAAGGGTATTATCTATATCGATGAGATTGATAAGGTCGCACGTAAATCAGAGAACCCATCCATTACCCGCGATGTTTCTGGTGAAGGTGTGCAACAGGCACTCTTGAAAATATTGGAAGGCACGGTTGCGAGTGTGCCGCCACAAGGTGGACGTAAACATCCGCACCAGGAATTTATCCAAATTGATACAACCAACGTGTTGTTTATCGTTGGCGGAGCATTCGACGGTATTGATCAAATCGTTAAACGCCGATTAGGTAAGAAAGTGATTGGCTTTGGTTCGGATAATACCGAGCAGGATTTGGATCAGAGCGAATTGCTGCAGAAAGTATTGCCTGAAGACCTCCTGCGATATGGTCTGATACCTGAATTTATTGGCCGTATTCCGGTTATAGGAAGCCTGGCTCCATTGGATGAAGATGCGCTTGTTGAAATTTTGACAAAACCTAAAAATGCGCTTGTTAAACAATATGAAAAACTCTTTGAAATTGATAATGTAGAACTTGAATTCGAAGAGGAAGCGCTGAGAGGTATTGCCCATAAAGCTATTGAGCGAAAAACAGGGGCACGCGGATTGCGTTCAATTATTGAAAGTATCATGCTGGATGTTATGTTTGAACTGCCATCACGTGAAGATATTGAAAAATGTATTATTACAAAAGAAACTGTGATAAACGAAAATGGCAGACCAAAATTAGTTTTCCATGACGGCACGGTACAGGATGAGAACGAAAAAATTCCTAAAGAGAGCGCATAAGCAAGTCAACATCGTTTATTATCGGGACTGACATGTGTTGGCCCCTTTTACAGGCTGTTTAAAGAGGCTGACTGTTGGTGTCAGTCTCTTTCTATGTTTAACCTGGTTTTGAGTAATTCTGCTATGACAGGTCATACTAATTCCTGACTCTCATAATTTACAAATAAGAATCTTTTAATTAGACTTTTATCAATAAAGCATTGTTGTTAAAACAAACAGCACCTTACATATTTAATACATAAATGGAGGCAGACTCAATGACGACTGAAACAACACAATTACCCCTCCTGCCATTGCGAGGCATACTCGTCTTTCCCTCTATGGTTTTACACCTTGACGTCGGACGTGATAAATCGATTGCTGCGCTTGAAAAAGCAATGATGGGAGATCAAACGATTTTTCTTGCTGCCCAAAAGCAAGTCAGCTTGGATGATCCAGAAGAAAAAGATATATACCGGACTGGAACGCTTGCATATGTTAAACAGATGCTTAAACTGCCGAATGGTACAATGCGCGTATTGGTAGAGGGTTTGGACCGTGGCGAAATTGTTCGTTTTATAGATGACGATCAAGACGAATTCACTGCAGAAATTTATAAAATTAATGATGAACATGGTGAGCAAAATGAAGAGGAAGCGTTAATGCGATCGCTTCTAAAGCAATTTGAACAGTACATAAATGTTTCACAAAAAATTACAAAGGAAACATTAGCTACTGTTTCAGATATTGACGAACCAAGCAGGTTAGCCGATATCGTAACTTCCCACTTATCATTGAAAATAAAAGATAAACAAGAACTGCTGGAAATGACAAATGTCAAACAACGACTGCAGCATTTGATTGAGCTCATTACAAATGAAAAGAAAGTGCTCGATCTCGAAAAGAAAATTGGTCAGCGTGTTAAGACGTCGATGGAAAAAACGCAAAAAGAGTATTACTTGCGCGAGCAGCTTAAAGCAATTCAAAAAGAGTTGGGTGAAAAAGAAGGTAAAGCAGGTGAGGCGGACCAGCTAAGAGAAAAAGTTGAAGCATCCGATATGCCTGAACGGATTGTCGAGGTCGCCATGAAGGAACTGAACAGGTTTGAAAAAGTGCCGCAAAGTTCGGCTGAAAGTTCGGTTATTCGAAACTATATCGAGTGGCTCCTGGCTATCCCCTGGACTGAGAAAACGGAAGACATGATTAATATCGATAAAGCACATGCAATACTTGACGAAGATCACTATGGGCTTGATAAGGTGAAGGAACGCATATTGGAGTACCTCGCCGTACAAAAGTTGACACAGTCGATTAAAGGGCCAATTCTCTGTCTTGTAGGGCCACCTGGAGTTGGTAAAACATCTCTGGCCAACTCAATTGCTCGCTCAATTAATCGGAACTTTGTCCGCATTTCACTTGGGGGCATCCGCGATGAAGCTGAAATTCGGGGACATCGCCGCACGTATATAGGTGCAATGCCCGGCAGGATTATCCAGGGAATGAAAAAAGCAAAAACCGTCAACCCGGTTTTTCTGCTTGATGAGGTAGACAAGATGGTCAGTGATTTCCGTGGCGATCCATCCTCCGCCATGCTTGAAGTATTGGATCCTGAGCAAAACAGCAATTTTAGCGATCATTTTATTGAAGAAACGTATGATTTATCAAATGTGCTTTTTATTGCAACTGCTAACTATGTCAATAATATCCCCGGACCGCTGCTCGACCGGATGGAATTGATTAATATTGCAGGCTATACAGAAGTAGAGAAATTGCATATAGCCAAAGAACATCTGCTGCCGAAACAACTGAAAGAAAATGGGTTAAAAAAGGGGAATCTTCAAATCCGGGATGAGGCTCTGATGACGTTGATTCGCACCTACACACGCGAGGCAGGTGTGCGTAACCTTGAGCGTCAGCTTGCAAAAATATGCAGAAAAGCAGCAAAAATTATTATTTCCGGTGAAAAGAAACGTGTCATTGTGACGAATAATAACCTGGAAGAATTGCTTGGTAAAGCGCTCTTCCGATATGGTCAGATGGAACAGGAAAACCAAATTGGTGCAGCAACCGGGCTCGCCTATACAGCAGCTGGCGGTGATACATTATCAATTGAAGTATCGCATTATCCCGGTAAGGGAAAGCTGACACTCACCGGTAAACTTGGTGATGTGATGCAGGAATCTGCTCAGGCAGCTTTCAGTTATATTCGCTCCCGCGCAAAAGAGCTGGACATCGATCCGGATTTTCACGATAAAAATGATATTCATATCCATGTCCCTGAAGGTGCTACGCCTAAAGATGGCCCTTCAGCTGGTATTACAATGGCGACAGCGCTTGTTTCAGCCTTAACCGGACGCGAAGTTCGAAAAGAAGTGGGTATGACGGGGGAGATAACATTACGTGGACGTGTATTGCCAATCGGCGGCTTGAAAGAAAAGTCCCTGAGCGCACACCGTGCTGGCTTAACGACGATTATCATTCCCGAAGAAAATGAAAAAGATATTGATGATATTCCTGAGAGTGTACGTGAAAACCTGACTTTCATTAAGGTTAACCATTTAGATCAGGTATTATCATATGCATTAATGGAGGAGAAACATGAAAGTAACTAATGCAGAAATTGTTATAAGCGCGGTCAGTCCAAAGCAATATCCGAATGACCGGCTTCCTGAAATTGCGCTGGCCGGGCGGTCCAATGTGGGAAAATCATCGTTTATCAATAAACTCATCCAACGAAAAAATTTGGCCCGGACATCATCAAAGCCGGGCAAAACACAAACGCTGAATTTTTATAAAATAAATGACATGTTTTATTTCGTCGATGTGCCCGGGTATGGTTATGCTAAAGTGTCTAAAACAGAACGGGAAAAATGGGGTATCATGATGGAAGAGTATTTTGCCATGCGTGATACGTTGAGGGCATGTGTCATGATAACGGATATCCGGCATGAGCCGACTTCTGATGATGTTACGATGTACAATTTTTTGAAGCATTATGAACTGCCGGTTATTATAATTGCAACGAAATTGGATAAAGTTACCAAAGGAAAGCGTGCAAAGCACATCAAACAAACTTACCAGGGGTTAAGCATCGAAGCAGGTGATGCACTGATACCTTTCTCTGCAGAAACGGGAGAAGGAAAAGAAGATGCCTGGCAAGCGATAAAACAGTTTATTTAATACTTTCTAATAGAAATAATCCATCCCGCACGTCGAGGATGGGTTATTTCGTTCTGAAAGGACTGTTTTATTCATTTTTTCTTCAGCCAATAAATACCGACGCCAATTAAAATAAGCGGCCAGAATCGTTCCAAAAGTGAGGTTAAATCGTAAATCCAATTAAAGGCCGCCGGCAGTTGAATGGAAAAAATAAGCAATATAGAGACAGCACTTATCAAAATACCGGTCAGCATGCCTTTCTTTGTTCGTAAAGCTCTAACAATAAATGCAATGCCGATGATAAGCGGGTAAATTGCCCAATGATCGATCCAAAAATCGTAATGGGTTAACCCATGAAAGTGAATTCCAATTCCCATAACGATTGTCCCGCTAAACAAGTGCTGGTAGTCCTTGGATGTATAACTATGTATAAGTAACGCGATACCAATAATAATAAGTAGTGTCGGCCATGAATAAAAATCAGTAATAATTGGAATTTTAAGCTCTCGTAATAAAAAGTAAATTCCTATCCCGATTAATATATAAGCTGCAAACGAATGCTGACGTTTCATTTTTTCACCTTCTTTCAAATAACTAGTGCGCTGGTAGCAGAATTCTTGCGTCTTCTATAAGCGTATGATAAAGTACAGACGGATTAACATACATTGAAATACGGATAGTTTTTAGCTTTTGTTTCAAAATCTGTTCACATTTTAAGCTAATTGTTAAAGATTGTCCATGTTATAATAATTATTAATTGATGTTTTTTTGGGGGTCGTATAGAGTGCATTTACTCAAAGTCGGGTTCAACTACAAATCCGCCCCGCTGGAAGTCAGGGAACGATTTATGATCGCCGAAGATATGATTGATAAGGCAATGGTGGAGCTAAGTCAGCAAAAAAGTATTCTGGAGAATGTTATTGTCTCCACATGTAATCGAACTGAGATATATGCAGTAGCAGATCAGGCCCATACAGGGCGGTATTATATCAAACGCTTTCTTAGTGAATGGTTAGACGTGGAAAAAGAAGAAATCACACCATATTTGCGCATAACTGAAAGTGATGCCACAGTTGAGCATTTATTTAGAGTCGCTTCCGGCCTTGATTCGATGGTGCTTGGTGAGACTCAGATATTGGGGCAGGTTAAACATGCCTTTTTAACCGCACAGGAAAATCATACAACCGGAACGATTTTTAATGAATTATTTAAGCAGGCGATAACATTAGCCAAAAAAGCTCACAAAGAAACTGCCATCGGCGAACATGCTGTATCTGTCAGTTATGCTGCTGTGGAGCTGGCAAAGAAGGTTTTCGGTGATTTAGAGAAAAAACATGTCGTTATAAACGGTGCGGGTAAGATGGGCGAGCTGGCTGCCAAAAATATCCATGGTTCTGGCGTATCCAATATTACAGTGGTCAATCGTACGTTTGAAAAAGCCCAGTCGCTTGCAGAAACGCTTAAAGGTAAAGCGAAGCCCGCAGAGGAATTGAATGAGCAGCTTTATGACGCAGATATTCTGCTGAGTTCAACAGGTTCTGATTCACTTATTTTAACGAAGCCATCGATCCAGGCCATACAGAAAAAACGAAAAGGCAGACCGCTGTTTTTGGTGGACATCGCTTTGCCGAGAGATTTGGATCCATCGATCGCAGAATTGGAAAATGTCTTTCTTTATGACATTGATGATCTTCAAAATGTGGTTGATGATAACCTTGCAGCTCGAGAAGAAGCAGCGGAAGCAATCGAAATTATGATTGAAGCAGAATTGTCCGCGTTTAATGAATGGGTGCAAACACTTGGGGTAGTGCCTGTAATCTCAGCGCTTCGTAAAAAGGCATTATCCATCCAAGCTGAGACAATGAAAAGCATCGAACGTAAAATGCCCGATTTAACAGCCCGCGAGAAAAAGGTACTGAACAAACATACTAAGAGCATTGTTAATCAATTATTAAAACAGCCTGTAACACAAGCGAAAGAATTGGCAGGCAGTGATAATAAAGAAGAAGCATTGCAGCAATTTATTGATATATTTGGGATAGAAGAGAATGTGGAGGAAGAACTGAAACGGCAAGCCGAAACGCATAATCCAGTAAAAAATGAAACAGAAGACAAAGTATCCAGCCCCGTTGCCAAAAGTATCCCCGTGCAATAGGAAGAAAGGGTCTTTGCTATGAATGAAGCGAAATGGCTTTTTGAAATTATATTGATTATTTATGGGTTAAGCCTTGTAGGGTACTTTATAGATTTTATACAGCATAACCGGAAGGCAAACCGGGCAGCCTTCTGGTTACTTAGTATGGTTTGGCTTTTGCAAACCGTTTTTTTATTGCAGCAAATTTTTATTGAGAAAAACTTTCCGGTTTTAACGTTATATGACGGTCTTTCGTTTTATGCTTGGGTACTCGTGTCACTGTCGCTTATTCTCAATAAATTTTTCCGCTTCCAATTTGTACTATTTTTCACTAATTTACTGGCTTTTTTTATACTTTTATTATCTATTTCCACCCGGGCAGCAGAACATATGCAGCTTGGAGGAATTGAGCTAGTTCACGAAATGTTGATTGCCCATATAACATTGGCGATTGTATCGTATGGTTTTTTTACTGTTTCACTTATTTTTTCACTTATGTATCTTGTCCAGTATCGATTGTTAAAGCAAAAAAAAGGCTTTCGTTGGATGCGGCGGATTGGTGACCTGGAACAGCTTGATTCGTTTTCATTTAAAGCAGTAACGGCAGGTGTGCCGCTGTTAACAATTGCCATAGCTCTGGGGGTTGCCTGGGCATATGCTGCAAATGCTGAGTTTTATTGGTTCGATTTGAAAACGATCGGGTCAATACTTGTACTTGGTGTTTATGTGATATATTTGCTGCTGAGACTTGGTAAAGGTTTTCAGGGCAAGGTCATATCAACATATAATTCGGCAGCCTTTCTCATCTTATTAATTAATTTCTTTTTGTTCAGTAATTTATCCAATTTTCATTTACACTAAACCGTAATCAAGGAGGGGTCCGGATGCGCAAAATTGTTGTAGGAACACGGAAAAGCAATTTGGCATTAACCCAGACTGACTGGGTTATTGATCAATTAAAGCAAGCCGGTGTTGATAATGACTTCGAAGTGAAAAAAATTGTGACACGTGGAGATGAAATTCTTAACGTTACCTTATCAAA
Source organism: Lentibacillus persicus (assembly GCF_900112705.1). Taxonomy (GTDB): domain Bacteria; phylum Bacillota; class Bacilli; order Bacillales; family Amphibacillaceae; genus Lentibacillus; species Lentibacillus persicus. The sequence continues at coordinate 272,898 of NZ_FOMR01000002.1, read as the reverse complement.
GGTTGGCGGAAAAGCACTTTTCGTAAAAGAAATTGAAAAAGCCATGTACGAAAAGGAAATAGATTTGGCTGTCCACAGTATGAAAGATATGCCTTCGGAAATGCCCGAGGGGCTGATTATCACCACCATCCCGGTCAGAGAAGATCACCGTGATGCTTACATCGCTGAAAATAATGTGTTGCTGAAAGACCTGCCTGCAGGGGCAATTGTAGGAACAAGCAGTTTGAGACGAAAAGCCCAAATTCTTGCGGCACGGCCTGATGTTGAGGTCAAATGGATCCGCGGCAACATCGAGTCGCGCATCCGCAAATTGCACGAAGAGGACTATGATGCCATCATTTTGGCAGTTTCCGGTTTGAAACGCGTGGGGCTAAGTGAAGAATTGATAACCGAATATCTTGAGCCAGAAGTTTGTGTGCCTTCAGTCGGCCAGGGTGCTTTAGCAATCGAATGCCGTGAAGACGATTACGAGCTCCGTGAATTATTAGACCGTATAAGTGATCCTGATACGACGAAGACAGTAACTGCGGAACGGACTTTTTTGAATTTGCTTGAAGGCAGCTGTTCGGTACCAATCGGCGGTTATGCTCATCTTGAAGGCGATGAGATCATTATGACGGCCTTTGTCGGGACAACAGATGGAAAGACGTTATTGAAAGAAGTTGTGCGCGGGAAGGAACCGGCAGAAGTGGGAACCGAAGCCGCCCATAAACTGATCGGACGCGGAGCCAAAGATATTGTGGAAGCCGTGAAAGAGGAGCTTGACAGTTAATGGCTTCCCCACTTAAGGGCAAGAAGGTTCTCATAACCCGTGAAAAGGCACAGGCTAACGAATTAGCGCATAAAGTTGAACAGCATAAAGGGGTGCCAGAACAAATCCCTCTTTTGACGATTACGTGTCATCATAATCAGGCTTCAGCAGCGCAAATGCAGGAAGAAGCCTATAAATGGGTATTCTTCACAAGTGCTAATGGTGTTCATTGTTTTTTTAGTATGTTGCGTAAATACGACTTTAGTAAAGATATACTCTCTGAAGCGAACTTTGCTGTCGTTGGACGGAAGACAGGGCGGGCGCTGGAAGGTTATGGTTATTACGCATCTTTCGTACCGGAAACGTATGATGCCGAAACAATGACCCGTGAGTTTTTTCAGCATTATGATGTTCTTGAAGAACCTGTACTTCTTGTGCGAGGAAATTGGTCCCGGGATACGCTTCCCCGCTGGCTGGAAGGTTTGGGCGTTCGGTATAGCATCGTGGAAGTTTATCAAACGGGATACAATTATACTATGAAAGATACGTTGAATGCTAAACTTGCACAAAATGAACTTGATGCCCTAACATTTACAAGCCCTTCCAGTGTTAATGCCTTTGTGGAGATGGCCGAAACAAGTATAGCACCGGACATTCCAATTGTCTGTATTGGTACAACTACCGCAGATCAAGCCTCTGAATTGGGTCTGGCTAATTTGCTGGTTCCGGAAGAGTTTACGATTGATGGTATGCTTGCAAAGCTGGAAGAAGTTTTTGCACAGAAAGGATAGATTATTAATGACGAATGAATGGGAATTTAAGCGGCATCGCCGGCTGCGCTCCTCTGCAGCCATGCGTTCACTTGTACGTGAAAATCATTTGAAAGTCGATGATTTTATTTATCCGATTTTTATTATTGAAGGGGAAAATATAAAAAATGAAGTTCCTTCAATGCCGGGAATTTATCAACTATCGCTTGATCATGTAAAAGCAGAGATGGAAGAACTGCAATCACTGGGTATTAAAGCTGTTATGTTATTTGGTGTGCCAAATGAAAAAGACGAACAGGGAAGTGGCGCGTTCGTGGAAAATGGTATCGTACAGCAGGCAACAAGGATTATCAAAAAAGAAGTACCCGGGATGCTCGTTGTGGCCGATACGTGTCTTTGTGAATACACGTCACACGGTCATTGCGGTGTCATTCATAACCACGATGTCGATAATGATGAATCGCTTAAACTCCTGGCTGAAACAGCTGTGTCACAAGCTGATGCAGGAGCAGATATCATAGCGCCATCCAATATGATGGATGGCTTTGTCACGGTAATTCGTCAGGCATTAGATGAAGCTGGACATCAAAACATCCCTATTATGTCTTATGCTGTAAAATATGCCTCGGCATTTTACGGTCCATTCCGCGATGCAGCCGACAGCACACCGCAATTTGGAGACCGCAAAACATATCAAATGGATCCTTCAAATCGCAGAGAAGCCTTGCGGGAAGCAGAATCGGACATTGAAGAAGGAGCGGACTTCCTGATTGTGAAGCCGGCATTATCATTTTTGGATATCGTGCGGGATGTCCGTAATCATTTCAATGCACCGGTTGTTGCTTATAATGTCAGTGGAGAATATTCGATGGTGAAAGCGGCTGCCATGAATGGCTGGGTTGATGAAAAGGAACTCGTACTTGAAAAATTAACAGCTATGAAACGTTCAGGTGCGGATTTGATTATTTCTTATTTTGCTAAAGATGTGGCAAAATGGCTTCAAGGGTAAACTGGACCTTCGACCAATACCAAATTTGAGGTGATTACGAATGCGAAATTTTGAAAAGTCCAAAGAAGCATATGAAAAAGCGGTTGATTTAATACCTGGAGGTGTCAATTCACCGGTAAGAGCTTTTAATTCTGTCGATGTACCGCCTATCTTTATGGAGAGTGGAAAAGGCTCTAAAATCACTGATATTGATGGAAATGATTATATTGATTACGTATTGAGCTGGGGTCCGCTCATTTTGGGACATGCCGATGAACGCGTTGTCTTAGCCCTTAAAGAAACAGCGGAAAAAGGCACGAGTTTTGGTGCGTCGACAATTCAGGAAAATAAACTTGCAGAACTTATTATTGATCGTGTACCATCAATCGAGATGGTCCGAATGGTGAACTCAGGCACCGAAGCGACAATGAGTGCTTTACGTGTGGCCCGTGGGTATACAGGACGCAATAAAATTCTTAAATTTGAAGGGAACTATCATGGCCATGGCGACTCGTTGTTGATTAAAGCAGGATCTGGCGTTGCCACACTCGGGCTTCCTGACAGCCCCGGGGTTCCGGAATCGATTGCCGAAAATACAATTACCGTCCCGTACAATGACATTGAAAGTGTCCGTTATGTATTTTCGGAGTATGGAGATGATATTGCCGCTGTGATTGCTGAGCCAGTGTCCGGTAACATGGGGGTTGTGCCACCGACACAAAATTTCCTTCACGATCTGCGCACAATAACAGAAGATAATGGCGCGCTTTTAATATTTGATGAAGTGATGACAGGTTTCCGCGTGGGCTATAACTGTGCACAAGGGCATTTTGGCGTAACACCTGATATTACGTGCCTCGGAAAGGTTATCGGCGGTGGTTTGCCGGTAGGCGCTTACGGTGGAAAGCGTGAAATTATCGAAAGTGTTGCCCCAACCGGTTCAATCTATCAGGCTGGAACGTTGTCAGGCAACCCGCTTGCTATGACAGCAGGTTTTGAAACCCTGAACGCTCTGAGTGAAGCTTCTTATGAAGCTATTAATGAAAAAGTGGACAAGTTAGTTGAAGGCTATAAGCAGGCATCGATTGATTTTGACATCCCGCTTCAAATTAACCGGGCCGGATCAATGGTCGGCTTCTTCTTTACGCATGAACCAGTGATCAATTTCGAAACAGCTCAGAATGCAAATGTTGATTACTTTTCCCAATATTACGGCGCTATGATTGAGGAAGGGATCTTTCTGCCGCCATCTCAATTTGAAGGTGTGTTCTTATCAACAGCACATACCGATGAAGATATTGACCAGACAATCGAAGCAGTTCGCAAGGCATTTTCGAAAATAAAAAACTAAACAATGTGGCATAAAAAAGCTATTCCCGGTGTTTGAGGAATAGCTTTTTATTTTGTTTTTATCCTGCATGTAACTGGCCGTAAGCCCACCACTGATTGAAGATTCGCTTTATCAGTGATAAAAGAATAGCTTGGATAGGGGCATATCGTCTAAGTCAGCATCATATAGTTGAAATTGAGACGTATAAGTATTTGGAATATACGCTGAAAGGAGGAAATCATTTGGATAATAATCAGGAAACCTTTCGCTTTGAACTCGACGAATCACTCTATTTTGAAAAAGGACAGGAAGTTGATGAAATGACAGGAATTTCGCTGGATCCGGATATCTCTATACAGCCTTTTGGTGATTATATAGAAATAAGGGGCGTTATTGAACTCAGCGGTACGTATCGTCAGGACACTTCTTTGCGGAATGAAGATGAAGAAGAACTCGGTTTTGAAGATTATCATTCAAAACGATTTGTTGAAGAAGTGATCAGCTTAGACGATCAACTGTCAGAGTTCAGTCATCGTTTTCCAGTTGAAATCTCTGTGCCGGCTCACCGTATAGATGATATGGAAGACATAACGGTCGCGGTAGAGTCTTTTGATTACGAGATTCCTGATCAAAACCAGCTTAAACTGACATCAATTGTTGAAATACATGGCATTAGTGAAGTTGTCGAAAACTCGTATGAAACAGAAAAACAGGAAGACCCTGCATTATCACTCAGGGGAGAAGAATCTTTCGCATTTGATATAAAAATGGATAAAACAAAGCCCGAAGAAGAAAAAGAAATAAACTTGCCGCCGCAGTCTTCTGACTTATCTGAGTCATATGATCAGAACAGTCTTAAGACGGAGGACACCTCTTCGCCCGAAAAAGAACGTGAAAAAAATAAGAAATCACAAACACTCGCGGAATTTTTCGGAAGTGAGCAAAAGAAAGATTCTGAGGAAGAAGGATTCACTTCTGAAGCAGAATCTTCGGAAACCTCAGATGACGAGACAACAGTTGTGGAGTACACGGAGACAGCATACAAGGCTGACAGTTATGAAAGTAGCTCATCACCTGAAGATGTCCGCTATTTGGCAGATATGTTCAGCAGGGATGATGAAGAGACATATGCAAAAATGCGGTTATGTATTGTCCAGGACAATGATACCCTGGAATCCATTGCCGAACGATATGACACACCGGCACACCAGCTTTTAAAACGTAATCACCTGACGGAAGAGGGTTTACAAGAAGGTCAATTACTGTATATACCGGTAAAAAATAAACCTTAAAATAAGAAGGCCGTTTTTGCATAGATTGTTGTTTTCTGCACTGTACTTGATGTAAAGTGCGACATTATAAAAATTTCAATAGCCTCTCTAGCGACGCAGCTGGAATATACTCGCTTTCCGTGGGCTCACCAGCCGCCCGCGGAAAGCGGCATGTATTTCCGGAGCGGCGGAACACGCACTAACTCAAATTTAAACGTAGTTAGCAGTTTATGGAAAATGCTACGGTTTATGAAAAGGGTCTAAAAAACAACAACCTTTTAAAAAATAGTCAATAAGAAATCCCCTTGCTTGGTCAGTGAGGGGTAATGATTTTTGTCGTCGTCAACAAGTATTACCGTATAAGCATCTTGGCACTCGCTTTAACAAGCAGTGAACGCTGAATGAACAATCGTATACATACAATTAAATTCAATATTGAAATGATGGGGGCTGTATAGCGTGTCAGAGATAAAGGATGTAATGAAAGCGTATGGTCTCGAGCCTTTAAAAATTGAGCAAATAACTGACCGCGTTTATAAAGTGAGTGACGGCAGCAATACCTATGCACTTAAAGAGAGCAGGCTTACTACGCCGGCTATTTCAGCGTGGGAGCAAGTTTATCATCATGCATACGCGTTTCACTTAACCTCAATTTTGCCGGTTTACTTAACGAGCCAATCTGGTTTTTATACTGAGACGGGATCTGCCTATTATTATTTGACACCCTGGGTTTCGGAAGATAGGCTTACACACGAACAGAAGATTATCAATGCTTATGAAACAATCGCGGCCATTCATGCAAAAACAAGTCAGCAGACAACTGTAGACACAGAAACGATTGCAGCGACTTTCGGCGATTATCGAAATAATTGTGCACAGTTGAAGCCCAAATTATTAAATTATGTTCAATTGTTTGAACGAAACCATTTTATGTCACCATTTGAGCTTCAAGTTTGTACCCATTACCATGTGCTCTTAACTGTTCTAAATGAAATTGATTATTACCTCGATAAATTTATAAAAGAACTTGAAGCGAGTTCAAACTGGCATAATTGCCTTTGTCACGGCCATCTGGAACTATCACATTTTTTAAATCATGGCCATACTTATTTGATAAATTGGGAAAATGCAACGTTTGATACACCTGTTACCGACCTGTCACACTTGCTTCGGAGCCAGACGCGTTATTATGATCAGTCACTAGAGCAATTGGCAGAATTGTTTGCAGCCTATACCGAATTGAATACGTTAACAGCCAGTCAACATCACCTTCTTTCAATTTATTTGCTTGATCCATTCTATTACATATCGGTTATTGAAGATTATTTGGAACAACCTGAACGTTTATCAATGGTGAAGCGCACCCAGATGCTGGAATCGGCGTTTCGTCAACTGACCTTAGGCCTCAAATGGAATGACGGGAAAGATACTTATGATTACGAGGAATCCGCTGAAGACGCAAATTCCTAAATCCATTCCAGGTAAAATGCAATAAATAAACCGGTCAGCACTCCGAGCAAGAAAACATCCAGAGAGGTTGGAAATAACAACGTTCGGATCAATTGGAAAATTAAAATTGGAAGTGTCACTTTTTCAATGACAGTTATGCACTTTCTCGCCCATGGCGGCAGACGATAACGATAAAAACGGGACATGTCATATTCACCTCACTCATTTTCTCCTAACATAACGGTCAGTCAATGCTCAGTTTTATTTGAACGACAGGTTGCGAAACTTAGCCTTTTTTCTTCTCTTTCTCTTTCGATGAAAAATTCACTTACACTATAATATGAATAAACTAGCCTGTTTTGTGCCATTCTGATTGCAGGTATTGATTTTGTTTTTATAAAACGGTAAAATAAGATCAATAAATATAAGCGATGAGTGGGAGGAGTACGGAATTGTTGCCCTAAAAGAGAGGGAATGACGGTGGGAATTTCCCGGGAAAATGATTCTGGAAGGTCGCCCATAAAGCTGCTTCTTTGAATTCAGTAGAAGAAAGCCGGTTGCTGACCGTTATCTTGCTGTGAGTGCATAGGCATTGTTTGTCTATGAACAAAGGTGGTACCACGGAAATGAATCCTTTTCGTCCTTTATTGGACAGAAAGGATTTTTTTAATGGACAATAAATTGTAATCTAAGGAGGAAGTCATTATGGATGAGGAAAATAAATCGGCTATGGCGCCAAAGTATAATCCAAATGAAATCGAAAAAGACAGGTACAAATTTTGGGTGGATGGCAAATTTTTTGAAGCGACAGGTGACGAGGAGAGAGAACCGTTTACCATCGTTATCCCACCGCCTAATGTTACGGGGAGATTGCATTTGGGACACGCATGGGATACAACGATGCAAGATACAATCTCCCGTATGAAACGAATGCAAGGGTATGATGTTCTCTGGCTGCCGGGAATGGACCATGCCGGTATCGCTACTCAGGCAAAAGTTGAGGGCAAACTAAAGGAGCAAGGTCAGAACCGCCACGAGCTTGGGCGTGAAAAATTCTTGGACGTCTCGTGGGACTGGAAAGAAGAATATGCTGATTTCATCCGCTCTCAGTGGGAAAAATTAGGCCTTGGTTTGGACTATTCACGTGAACGTTTTACACTGGACAATGGATTGTCAAATGCTGTCCGTGAAGTGTTTGTCAGTTTATATAACAAAGGATTGATATACCGCGGCCAATATATTATAAACTGGGATCCGGCGACAAAGACAGCTTTGTCGGATATCGAAGTTGTCTATGAAGAAGTCGAGGGAAAATTTTATCACATGCGTTATCCGATTAAAGACAGCGATGAAACGATCGAAATTGCAACAACCCGACCTGAAACGATGCTGGGTGACACTGCAGTCGCCGTCCATCCTGACGATGAGCGTTACAAGCATTTAATTGGCAAATCGGCCATCCTGCCAATTGTTGGCCGTGAACTCGAAATTGTTGCCGATTCGTATGTTGATATGGAAATGGGATCAGGCGCTGTTAAGATAACACCTGCACATGATCCGAATGACTTTGAAATTGGCAATCGTCACAATCTTGAACGCATTCTTGTTATGCATGAGGATGGGTCAATGAATGAAAATGCAGGGCGCTACAAAGGAATGGACCGTTTCGAATGCCGCAAACAAATCGTTAACGATCTGCAGAAGCAGGATGTCCTTTTTGAAATTGAAGAACATACTCACCAGGTAGGCCATTCTGAGCGAAGCGGGGCTGTCGTTGAGCCGTACTTATCGACACAGTGGTTTGTTAATATGCAGCCGCTCGCTGATGCTGCGATTGATCTTCAGAATGGTGAGGGAAAAGTCAATTTTGTACCGGAAAGGTTTGAGCGCACATATTTACATTGGATGGAAAATATCCGGGATTGGTGTATTTCACGCCAGCTCTGGTGGGGACATCGCATACCGGCGTGGTATCATAAAGAAACCGGCGAGTTGTATGTCGGTAAGGAAGCCCCTGCTGACAGCGAGAACTGGGAGCAGGACGAAGATGTGCTCGATACATGGTTTTCTTCGGCTTTATGGCCATTTTCAACAATGGGATGGCCTGATACAGACGCAGAAGATTTTAAACGGTACTTTCCTACTGATGTTCTTGTTACCGGTTATGACATCATTTTCTTTTGGGTGGCCCGAATGATTTTTCAGTCAAAACAATTTACCGGTAAACGGCCGTTTAAAGACGTCTTGATACATGGCCTTATTCGTGATGCAGAAGGCCGAAAAATGAGCAAATCACTCGGGAACGGTGTTGACCCGATGGATGTCATTGATAAGTATGGCGCGGATTCATTGCGGTACTTTTTATTGACGGGGTCGACACCAGGGCAGGATTTACGCTTCCATTGGGAAAAAGTGGAATCGACATGGAATTTTGCTAATAAAGTTTGGAACGCGTCGCGTTTCTCATTGATGAATATGGAAAACTTTTCATATGATGACATTGACTTAAATCGGGAAAAGTCACTCGCTGACAAATGGATTTTAACCCGTTTAAATGAAACAATCGATCACGTTACAAACAACACGAATAAATATGAATTTGGTGAAGCCGGACGTCACTTATACAATTTTATTTGGGATGAGTTGTGTGACTGGTATATCGAGATGGCCAAGCTGCCGCTTTATGGTGAAGACGAAGCGAAAAAGCAGACCACACGTTCAGTCCTTGCCTATGTACTCGATCAGACGATGCGGATGCTTCATCCATATATGCCGTTTATTACTGAAGAGATTTGGCAGCAACTCCCGACTAGAGGCGAATCAATTACGATTTCCAAGTGGCCGGAAGCGGTCGCTGAATTTCATGACGAAAAAGCTTCAAATGAAATGAAACTCCTTGTTTCGATTATTAAGTCAGTCCGCAATATCCGGGCTGAAGTGGATACACCGATGTCCAAACAAATAAAATTATATATCAAGACCGAAAACGACGCTATTACCGCTGAACTGGAAAATAATCGGGAGTATTTGGAACGTTTTTGCAATCCAAGTGAATTAATCATCGCAACAGACGTCGCCGCACCCGGAAAAGCGATGTCCGCTGTTGTCACAGGTGCGGAATTATTCCTGCCGCTAGAAGGGCTTATTGACTTTGATAAAGAAATTGAGCGTCTCGAAAAAGAACTGGATAAGTGGACTAAAGAAGTCGAACGTGTCCAGAAAAAGCTGGCCAACGAAGGGTTTATCAATAAGGCACCGGAAAAAGTGGTTGAGGAAGAAAGAGCAAAGGAAAAAGATTATCTTGAAAAGCAGGCAAAAGTGAAAGCAAGACTTGACGAATTAAAGTAACGCAGATTGTTTTTAACTTGCCACATATAATTTCAAGCTAAAAGACGAACTATGAGAAGGGCAGTGAAGCACATCACTTGAGCGGGTGATTCAGCTCCCCCTTTCTTAAAATAGTTCGTCTTTTGTTTTATTTTATATTCATTTGTCCTTTGATATATGCGACATATTTCTGCAGCAGGTTGATATTACTGACAGCACTCAATGTGCGAGAGCCAACAACGTCTTCAATTTCATTAAAGATAAACTGACCGTCATTATCAATCAGAAAATCGATACCGGCCATTCCGATTTCGAAACGGTCAATAACACTTTGGACCAGTGCCGTTTCATTGGCATTAAGTTCATACCATGAAGCCTTGCCACCCAGTTTATAGTTGGCACGAAAATCATGCTTATTATTCCGCATAACGGCGGCAATGATTTCACTGCCGATTACAAAAACACGCACATCTTTTCCGGGCTGAATATTCGCCGCCGATTGGATAATTATCTCCCCGTTTAATTGCTGCCGGTGCAATGCTTGCCATTCTTCGGTGGTTGTGATGCGTTTTACCTGGCTTCCGCCGCGCCCGCCAGTTGCTTTGATGATAAATGGAAATTGAAAAGGAACCTGCTCAGGCAGTGTTGTCCGTGATGAAACAAATACTGTATTGGCCATTGGGATGCCTGAATTGCTCAGATGCATATGTGTTCGTGCTTTATTATTGCAGATAAGAGCAGTTTCGAATGGGTTATAAACAGCAACACCCAATATTTCCAATTTCTGACTTAACAATGGTTCGATCGTCCGGACTACGGCAAAGTCAGGTAAACTTGCCGGTTCCCCGTGAAGCATAATGGTTTTTGCGTTATGAAAAACACCTATGGTTAAATCTTCGCGCAGAACGAGCTGCAACAAAATGTGTTGCTGCTCAGCTTCTTCAATAAACCAGTTTATATACGCTTCATTTTGTTTCGAATCAGATTGGTTATAAATAAGCCATCCCCTCATAAGATACGCCTCATTTCAATGCTGTTTGAATATAGGTGATGATATAGTCGCCAACGTCTACTCCGGTGCAGTCAAATATGTTACGAATATGGGCATTCGAATTGATTTCGCATATAATTGGCTTATCATTCGCTCCATGCAATATGTCGACGCCGGCAAAGTCGGTGCCGAGTGTTTTTGATGCTGCTACCGCGATTTGTTCTTCGGCAGATGTCGGTTGATAGAATTGCATTTTTCCGCCGGTGGTTACGTTTGCACGGAAATCGTTTTCTGAATAACGGGCCATAGCCGCAACAACTTTGTTACCGACCACTTGCAGCCGTACATCTTTTCCCGCGCTTTCTGCGATGAATTCCTGAAGCATAAACGGCCGCCCTTGCAGCTGCTGAATAATCTCAGCTAACTCATCTTTTGTATGTATGAGGTAGACTTGTTCACCAAACGAGCCGAACGCTTCTTTTACGATCATAGGATAGCCTAAAATTCTAATGGCTTCGGAATAGTCATCGATCGGGTTATAATTCAGCTGGTGAAATGCTTTCGGTGCGATAACGGTTTTAGGCACGGGCAATTTATTCGCGGCGAGCAGCTGATACGAAGCAATTTTATCATCACTTGCCGCAATGGCTTTCGCACTATTAAATACCTGCAAACCCATCAATTCAAGTTGTGTTGCCAAATAAATGTCCTTGTCGGCAAACACGACAAAATCAGGCCACGTAAATTTTTGTGCTGAAAGCAATGTCAGTGACTCAGAAGATAGAAGGTTCAGTATGTCACTATTTCTGTAAATCGTTGTTTCAATACCTTGTTTCGCTGCGGCATGTTGAATCCATTGAGCGAAATCAAGAAACTTATCCCCCGGCAAGTAGCCGTTATAAATTATCCAGCCATACAAGTTCACGTCATTTCTTCCTTTCTTTATTCAACGTTCTATTATTGGTATAATAAATTTTTTAGGATGCAATTATATTGAACTTAAACGAAAAGCGGTGTCGTAGATGTTCGAGCATTTCAGTCAAATCGAGCTATTTTTCCATGAACGGAAACAATTCGGTGTGAAACCGGGTCTGGATCGTATCCATAAGTTATTGAATCTGTTGGGTAATCCGCAGCAAAAGGTGAACGCGATACATGTAGCTGGTACAAATGGCAAAGGCTCCACAATTAGCTACTTAAAACGTTCATTGATGAAGAGCGGCTATCAAGTCGGTGTGTTTAATTCACCAAGCATCGAAGGACTAACCGGCCATTTCATGCTTAATGATAAACAAATTCCCGAAAATGATTTTATGCAGTATATAAATAATACTCTTCCATCTATTAAGAAACTTGACAGCGAATCAAACCATCCGACTGAATTTGAGATTATGACGGCCATAGCCTTTTTATTTTTTGCTGATAAGGCTGACATTGCCTTAATTGAAGCCGGAATGGGGGGCAAGGAGGATACTACCAATTGTTTTGACCCCATTTTATCCATTGTAACAAATGTTGAATGGGATCATACGAATTTTCTTGGACGTACAATCGAATCTATCGCTTCACATAAATCAGGTGTTATAAAAAAAGAGCGACCAGCAGTGATTGGTGAAATGTCTGACAAAGCAATGAATATTATAATCGGCGAGGCTCATGTTAAAAATGCCCCATTATATGTTTCGGGAAAGGATTTTGATTACAAAATTCTTACCAGCACTGTACAGCGGCAAACCTTTAATTTTCGCTTTCCTGAGGGTCCGCGTATGCACCTGACATTAAAGGCAGCCGGTGATCATCAAATTAAAAATGCGTCGCTTGCAGTAATGGCACTTTCAATACTGATTGATGAAGGTTTTAATCTGGATTGGGTGCAATGTATGGAGGGGTTGGCTGATGTTAAAATACCTGGCAGGTTTGAACAAATCCATTCAAATCCCCCAATTATATTGGATGCGGCCCATAACCCGGCAGGAGTGCAAGCATTTACCGACACGATAACAGATAATATTCCGAATATGAACAGACACTTAATTTTTGCAGTCTTTAAGGATAAGGACTATAGACAAATGCTGGATCACCTGCAGCCGCATTTTACGTCAATTATATTGACAACATTCGATCATCCGAGGGCTGCCGAACCTCAAGATCTTAAAAAATGTTGCAGTCATTCAAATACGCGCATCGTCAGTAATTGGCACGAAGCGGTTGAACAAATCGAATTGAATCACCATAATGCGTGTTATTGCATAACAGGTTCCTTGCACTTCATCGCCATCGTGCGGAAATATTTCATAGAAATGATGAAGTTGGGACATAACTTATAATTTCAATATGGCGGTTTTCTCGCATCGATTGTTGTTGCCTAATCCGTACTAGATGTAAACTGCGACACAGTGAAAATTCTTCCTTCTGATTCCAGTTAGTTCTATGACACCGCTCCGGGAATACACACTGCTTTCCGCGGGCGGCTGGTGAGCCTCCTCGGGCTACCGCCCAGCGGAGTCTCACCTATGCCTTTGCTCCCGCAGGAGTCGGCGTGTATTTCCTACGCTATGCTTGTTTGCTCCTATACTACTATGGAAACAGTTAACACTTCCCAGCGCAGGCAATATACGAAGACTCCTATGGGAACAGCACGTGTCCGAAGACCCCGCAAGAAAGCGGTAAGGTTCAAAGGCTAAGTACGCCACGTCCTGTGGCAACGCCTTTGTGACCAACATCCTGTTGGCCCGAGGCCGTGCCCATGGAAAGCGAAGTATATTGCCGGAGCGGCTTTAAGCATTCACGTGTATTTCCGAAGCGGTGGACGAGGCACTAACTAGTTCGCAGTTTATGAAAATTGTGAAGGTGAAAAAGCTAAAAAGTTTATGAAAAGAAGGCTCAATTTAACAACGGACTATAGGGAGATTATTAAAGCACATTCCTGCAGTGCTGTACACTGCTGCCCCTCCCACAATAGTTCGTTTTTTTTATAATCCAGCCCTTTGTTTTTGCAGCAATCAGGGTTTTAAAGCTTTTGTTGTATTATGTTGAAAGTTTTTTTGGAAGATAGACAATATTCATCTTACTTTTCATCATCCCTATGCTAGAGTTGAACAAACTTACATATGGAGGGGAAAAGTTTGAGTAAATATAACAAGAAGAAATTATGGAAAAATGGCGGGCGTAAATCGCATGAAACTGAAGCCAACGACGAAAAATCCATTAACCAAAACAAAACTGAAGAACCAGGAACATTGGAGGATTCTAGTATACCTGAACTCACAATGAATACCGGGGATGAATCTGAAAGTGGAAAACAACCTAACTTTAAGCGAAAATCAAGGTTTAAAGCTTTTAAACCTTTTTTAGTTGCTACATTGTCTGCTGTTGTGATTGGTTCCGTGCTCGGTTTCTTTATGTTGAACATGTTTGTTGATATTAATGAAAATATTAGTACGCAAGGAAACGCCTCTTCTCTTGCTGCAGCAGAAGAAGAAGAAGTTTCAGGAGAGGCTAATAGTAGTTTGGCGACGATTGCAAGCAACAATGCATTTGTACTGCAAGCAGGTAAATTCAGCGAGAAAGAAAATGCCGAGCAAATGCAGAAGGCGTTTGCGCAGCAGAGCTTTCCTTCAATGATTTGGGAAAAGGGAAACTATTTTTATGTCCTGGCAGGAATAGCTGGTTCGGCTGAAAAAGGAAACCAATTGTCAAAGGGGTTTACCGAGCAAGGTTTGGAAGTCTATGTGACAGAATGGGAGACAGCTTCGCAGGAAATAGAACTGACGGAGACAGAAAAAGATTGGCTTCAATCGTACGAAGAGCAGTGGGGTATCTCCATGGCTTCGATAAATGACAATAATACGATTTCCCAGGAGGAATGGACTGACATTGTTGAAAATATGCCTGAAGAAAGTGAACAATTATCAGGTTTTACTAATTTCCTGACAGATCAGTATCAGCAGATGAAAGAAGCAGGCGAATGGGAAAGTCAAATAGTTTTACTGAAACTGTGGGAACGTACCAGTGAATTGGGTGTACAATAATAATAAATTCATTAAGCGGAAAATAAGAGTATTTTTGATTTACTCGCTTGACCGGTGACCAAAAAAACTGTTTCTTACAGAAAGAATTCAAATAATCCAACTGCGCTGACGCGACACAATTCCTTTTCGTAAATTTGTCCGCTCAGCAGGAAATCGTTAAGATAAACGTATCCTAGCTGAGGAGGACACGAAATGACGTCATCGACTATTATGATAAAAGACGTGCCGAAAGAAGACCGCCCAAGAGAAAGGCTGCTGAAGATTGGAGCAAGTCATTTATCCAATCAGGAACTGCTTGCCATCTTAATTGGCAGCGGGACAAAAAATGAATCCGTAATGGCTTTATCAAACAGGGTTCTCATGCATTTTGAAGGTTTGAATTTATTGAAAGATGCAACGATAGAGGAATTAACCGCAATTAAAGGAATTGGGAAAGCTAAAGGTGTGTTGCTGTTATCTGCATTGGAGCTCGGAAAAAGGATGAGTCAATTTAAGCCTGAGGATCGTTATATCATCCGCTCCCCCGAAGATGGTGCTGATTATATTATGGAAGAAATGAGAAGCTTAAACCAGGAGCATTTTGTTGTGCTTTTTCTAAACACGAAAAATCAGATTATCCATCGGCAAACGATTTTTATCGGCAGCTTAAATGCATCGATTGTTCACCCGCGTGAAGTATATCGTGAAGCTGTTAAGCGTTCAGCGGCTTCCATCATCTGCGCTCACAATCACCCTTCCGGAGACCCCTCACCATCCCAGGAAGATATCCATGTAACAAGACGACTGGTTGAATCAGGCAAAATGATAGGTATCGAACTGCTGGATCATTTGGTGATCGGGGACAGGAAGTTTATTTCATTAAAAGAAAAAGGATACTTATAAAAAGAGTGAATGGACTTTTTGAACAACCTTTATAAAACACTATCTATTTCTCTCATTTTTTCGTATAATTGAATAGACATAATTTCAGCGCCAGTTTCTATTTTTAATTGAGATTGGCGCTATTGTGCTTATTATTTACTTTCCGACAAAAGATGTTTAAAATTGTTCATTGAAGTCATAAAGATTGTGAAATTTAAATGTAATAAATGAGTTTGCCATATATGAAAGGAAGATTTTTTTGGGAAGATTCAGTTTGTCACAGGACTTAGGGATTGACTTGGGAACTGCAAATACACTTGTCTTTGTAAAGGGAAAGGGTGTCGTTGTACGTGAACCGACAGTCGTGGCCAAAAATATTGAAACAGGTGAGATTGAAGCTGTTGGTCAATCAGCACGGAACATGATCGGACGAACACCGGGAAACATTTCGGTAGTCAGGCCGATGAAAGACGGTGTGATTGCTGATTATGATACAACCGCAGTAATGATGAAGTATTTTATTAAGAAAGCTATGAGCAGCAGATCACTTTTTGCTAAAAAGCCAAATGTCATGATATGTGTCCCTTCAGGTATCACAATGGTAGAAGAGCGCGCTGTGCTCGATGCTACGAAACAGGCTGGCGCAAAAGACGCTTTTCCCATTGCGGAACCTTTTTCAGCTGCGATTGGAGCCGGGTTACCGGTGTGGGAGCCCACCGGGAGTATGATTGTGGACATTGGCGGCGGTACAACTGAGGTTGCTGTGATTTCACTTGGCGGTGTGGTAACGAGCCGATCGATACGTATCGGTGGAGACAACATGGACGAAGCCATTACAAATTATATTCGCAAGCATTATAATCTTATGATTGGTGAACGATCCGCTGAATCAATTAAAATGGACATCGGGGTTGCGGGAGAAGTAACAGATGATATTGAGATGGATATCCGTGGCCGTGATATGCTGAGTGGGCTACCTAAAACGATAACTGTAACCTCAAGAGAGATTGCTGTTTCGTTGAAGGAAACAGTGGAGGATATTGTTGAAGCGGTCAAAGATACACTTGAAAAAACACCACCTGAACTGGCAGCCGATATTATGGACCGTGGCATTGTTCTGTCCGGCGGCGGCTCTCTCTTGAAAAACATAGATAATATCATCAGTGATGAGACAAAAATGCCTGTTTTCATAACCGACGATCCGCTTGAAAGTGTAGCGATTGGAACAGGCAAATCTTTGGAATACATTCAGCATTTCCGTTCCCATCCGAATGTATCTTCACGTCCTACAACTGAGTAAGCAGGTGCCCACATGAAAGTTTTTCAGAGAAAAAGGTTATTTATTCTGCTTATAGGGATTATTATTCTGGTGGCATTAATCGGCTATTCAATGCAGGATAGAAAAAATGAAACGATTGCAGAACAATTCGTTAAAGATACAGTTGGATGGGCACAGAACCTGGTACATACACCTGTAGAGTATGTGACCGGTATATTTGAAAACATTGATGATATCAAAAATACTTATGAAGAAAATAAACTATTGCGACAAAAAATCGCAGAATATAAAAGTCTTCAGTATGAGGTTCAAGAATTAAAAGAAGAGAATGATGAGCTTCGAAATACGCTTGATAAAACGGAATCGATTCGTGACTATAATCCCGTTCAGGCAACAGTCATATCCAGATCCCCGGAACGTTGGATTGAACAAGTAACAATCAATAAAGGGTCACAGGATGGCGTTGAAGAAAACATGGCCGTCATTACCGCAGAAGGGATGATTGGAAAGGTGGATGCTGAATCAAAATTCACCTCGACCGTCAAACTGTTGACCGGGTTTGACCAATTTAATCGTATATCAGCAACAGTCTCGCGTGAAGATGAAGATGATATTCATGGAATGATCGAAGGGTATGACCAGGAATCAAACCACCTATTATTACGGGTTGTTGAAGAATCCGATTTTGATTTGGAAGAAGGCGAATTAGTTTTGTCCTCTGGAATGGGCGGCGTTTTCCCGGCTGGTTTACCGATCGGGGAAGTGAAAGAAGTCAAACCGGACGAGTATGGCTTAACGCGCACTGCGTTCGTAGAGCCGGTTGCTGACATGTATGATATTAATAATGTAATCGTTGTGGAGCGGCAGCAGCCCAACAGTGACACCTCAAGCGAATCAGAAGAGGAGGCATCATAATGAAACGGTTGCTGATTCTGGGGATATTATTTTTGCTGCTGATATCAGAAGGCGTTGCCCTTGATATGCTGCCGGCGTCACTCTTGGATGGCAATATATTTTTTGTTTCGCATTGGGTGTTTGTCTTTCTTGTTTTCCTGGCTATTTTCTATGACAGAGAAGACACTTATTTCTCCGTGTTTTATGCATTGTTGATTGGACTCTTGGTCGATATAGCCTACACTGGCATCCTGGGTGTCTATATGTTCAGTTATGCACTTAGCGTTTATATTATACACGGTTTAGCAAAGTTACTTCATGCTAATTTCGTTGCGACAATGACTTTGGGTGTTATAGGGCTTATATTTGCTGAAGCATTCATTTACTTTATTTTCTCGATGACGGGTATAGCAGAACTGGTCTGGCAGGATTATTTAATTAACAGGCTGATTCCGACCGTTTTGGCTAATGTATTATTTCTGCTTGTTCTATATCCATTCTCGGCAAAATGGCTGGTCAACTTAAGAGAACAGCAATTATCAGGTAGCAGACAATTTTAGAATGGCATAATGTAAAGGTGAATTGTTGAGGTGAGCGTATTTTGTTTGATGGAAACGGAACAATTACAATAAAAGGGACAAAAGATGGGCTGACATTATTTATTAATGATCGGGCATCCTTTGATAATGCAATAAACGAGCTTGCCGAAAAGCTTTCTGAGTATACCCCAAAAAAAGACGAACCGATTGTCCCGGTAACGGTTAAGCTTGGTAACAGGTATATAAATGATGAACAGAAACAGCAGCTGGAAAAAATGATAGGGAACAATCATCGTTTTTCAATTGAGGCATTCGATTCGAATGTTATCCATCGGGAAGAAGCGTTGAAGTGGAAGCAGGAAAGTGATATACAAGTGGTCAATAAAGTAGTGCGCTCTGGTCAGGTGCTGGAGAATACAGGTGATCTGCTGCTGATTGGGGATGTTAACCCAGGTGGTAAAGTATCAGCAACCGGAAATATTTTTGTAATGGGGAGTCTTCTTGGGATTGCGCATGCCGGGCAAAATGGCGACCGTGAAGCAGTGATTGCTGCATCTTATATGAATCCCAGCCAGCTGAGGATAGCAGATTATATTAGTCGTGCTCCTGACTACGAAACGGATGGTGTTTATTTGGAGTGCGGGCTCATCGACAACACTCAGAATAAAATTGTAATTGACCGGCTCCAGGTTCTTTCCAGCATGCGAAAAGATATAAGCGGCTTTGAAAGGAGAATGCTGAATGGGTGAAGCGATAGTGGTAACTTCAGGTAAAGGCGGCGTAGGCAAAACAACGACATCTGCAAATATTGGCACTGCCTTGGCACTGATGGAGAAAAAAGTGTGCCTCATCGATACGGATATTGGACTGCGCAATCTTGATGTCATTATGGGGCTGGAAAACCGTATAATATATGATATTGTAGACGTCATTGAAGAACGGTGTAAACTGTCTCAAGCCATGATTAAAGATAAACGTTTTGACGATCTTGCGCTTTTGCCCGCAGCACAAACAAGTGATAAAACAGCCGTTACGACAGAGGGCATGAAAAAGATCGTACAGGAATTAAAGCAAACCTATGATTATATCATTATTGATTGTCCTGCCGGAATTGAACAAGGCTTTCAGAACGCTACTGCTGCCGCCGACAAAGCTATTGTTATAACAACACCTGAAAAATCAAGTGTGAGGGATGCCGATCGTATCATTGGTCTGTTGGAAAACGAGAACATCGAACCGCCTCGGTTGGTTATCAACCGTATTCGGAATCACATGATGAAAAATGGTGATATGTTGGATATCGATGACATTATTCAGATTCTTTCAATTGATTTGATCGGTATCGTTATTGACGATGATAGTGTTATAAAAGCTTCAAATTCAGGAGAGCCTGTTGCCCTTCAAGGAAATTCCAAAGCATCAGTGGCGTACCGGAATATAGCTCGCCGGATACTTGGTGAAACCGTGCCGCTGCAATCATTGGATGAAGAAAAAGGTGTGTTTCAAAAATTGAAAAACTTCATTGGAATACGTTCCTAGTGAAAAGAAACACATGGATGTTAACAATTTCAGTTAATGTCATGTGTTTCTTTTTGCTTTTGCTGCTGGCATAACTTCAGCTTTTAATTCATAGACTTGTACAAATGTATTGCAAGGGTTGTGAGTAAAGTGAATAAAGGCGTGAAAAAGGTAAGAAAATCCATTAACCAGCGGAAAAAAGAACGCAGTATTCCCTCCAGCCGCCAATCGGGAAAACAAATCGTCCCGCCACCCTTCCCCCAAGAGGAAGAGAAACATGGCTATTTTCCCGTTTTCACTGACGACAATTTTTCGGCAAAGGGGCTCAACCAGCGAGTGACAGGTTTTGCTGTTAAAGGAATGTTATCCGTTATGCTGTTTTTTGCTGCAGCGCTATTATTTCAAAGTGACTCAGACTTACTTGCGGGTCCCAAAACATGGGCTGCCAGCACATTGACTGAGGAATTCCCGTTTGCACGTGTCAACCAATGGTATCAGGAAACATTCGGGGCACCAATGGCGGTTTCTTCTGGCTCCGGGGAAGCAGGGAAGACCTTGGCTTTCCCGGTGAACGGTGCGGTGTCCGAGACTTTTCAAGCCAATGGCAAAGGGATAATGCTTGCCCCTGAAAAGGAATCACAAGTTGCTGCTTTGCAGGAAGGCGTGGTTACATTTGCAGGGAAGATGAAGGAAACGGGCAACACCGTTATTGTCCAGCATGCTGATAATAGCGAAACGGTTTATGGAAATTTAAGTTCCATCGATGTGCACCTTTATCAGTTCATTGATAACGGTCAAAAACTTGGTATGTTCACTCCTGATAAAGAAAGTAAGAATGTCTATTTTGCTATTGAACAAAATGATGCCTATGTGGATCCTGTACAGGTGATTCAAGTTGATGACAATCCTTAAATGGCTGCCCCCAATCCATTTGCATCCGGTTTTGTTTGTTTTTATTATCATTTCGTTTTTAACGGGAACGTTCGTCGACCTGATGACGATACTTGCAATTGTCCTGGTTCATGAAATCGGTCATTTTACGGCAGCTAAGCTATTTGCCTGGCGTGTTCGCGGCATCATGCTATGGATATTTGGCGGTGTTATGGAAACAGATGAAAATGGAACAAGACCATTTCATGAAGAAATACTGGTGACGCTGGCGGGGCCGATTCAACATGTCTTTCTTTATGGTTTAATTTACATTCTTTCCGGAACTCAGACGCTTTCGCCATCTATTATTGATATGGCATATTTCTATAATACGGTTATCTTTTTGTTTAATTTGATGCCAATATGGCCACTGGACGGCGGCAAGATAATGTTTCTTATTTTTTCCAAGATAATGCCGTATCGTAAATCATACAATACGGTGATTATTCTTTCGGTGTGTATTAATTTGATAGCAGTTTTCATATTGTTTACACTCGTCCCATTTACACTCAGCGCATTTTTATTATTTTCATTTTTATTAATGGAAAATAGAAAGGACTGGAAGCAGCGTTATTATGTATTTATACGATTTTTGCTGCAACGCTACGAAGGAAGAGCCCGTTTAAATCATTTTCGATCAATTGATATTCACTACGATGCCAGGCTTATGGATGCGTTCAATCTATTCCATCGTGACAAATCCCATACGATATATGTCAACCTTCCCAACGGCAGGCGACACGCATTGGAGGAAGCGGAATGTCTTCATAGTTACTTCCATGATAGGCATTACCGTAAAACGGCCGGTGAGCTTGTCAGCTATGTGTCGTAATCGTTATGATTGCTTCTTGACAAGCGCAATTACGACATGGTAACATTTATACGTTATTCATCGTAGCACCAGTGCTACAACCGCTCAGAACAGGTTTTTAAATTCCCGCCCGAGAAATCCGGAGCAGGAATACCTGCATGGCGAGTCTTGGTAATTAGGGAGGTGCAAGTATGTACGCAATAATTGAAGCAGGCGGCAAGCAGATTAAAGTCACTGAAGGCCAGGAAATCTACGTTGAAAAAGTAGCAGCTGATACAGATGAGGCTGTAACGTTTGATAAGGTGTTGTTTGTCGGCGGTGACGATGTTAAAGTTGGTGCTCCATATGTTGATGGTGCAAGTGTAACGGCAAAAGTTGAAAAGCAGGGACGTCAAAAGAAAGTAACTGTTTTTAAATATAAGCCAAAGAAAAACTATCATCGTAAACAAGGCCATCGTCAGCCATATACTAAATTAGTCATTGATAAAATCAATGCATAAAAGGATTTTTTTATGATTAATGTCAGTATTAACCGCGAAAACAATCAAATAAAACAGTTTGAACTGTCAGGGCATGCTGAAAGTGGTCCTTATGGCTATGATTTGGTATGCGCGGGTGTTTCAGCTGTATCATTTGGTGCGGTTAATGCAGTACTGACGTTAAGTGAGACCGAATTGAAAATTGAACAGGAAGATGAAGGCGGCTTTCTCCGGGTAACGGTCCCTGAGGATATCCCGGATGAAACAATGCAAAAAGCCCAGCTATTGCTGGAAGGAATGCTCATCTCTCTAAAGACAATTGAACGGGAATACAACGAATTTATTAATATCAAGCAGAAGTAAGGAGGTGCAACAACATGCTAAAATTGGATTTACAGTTTTTCGCTCAGAAAAAAGGTGCCGGCAGTACTAAAAACGGTCGGGACTCTGAATCAAAACGTTTGGGTGCTAAACGTGCGGATGGTCAATTTGTAACCGGCGGAAGTATTCTTTACCGTCAGCGTGGTACAAAAGTTTATCCAGGGGTAAACGTTGGAATCGGTGGAGACGATACATTGTTCTCTAAAATTGATGGCGTCGTTAAATATGAACGCATTGGCCGTGACCGCAAGAAGGTAAGTGTTCTCCCGGTTGCACAGGAAGCATAACTTATAAAATAAAGAAGACTCCAGTCATTCGTTGAACTGGGGTCTTTTTACATACATTTTACTATTAAGTGATTTTATGTGTTAAGTTTGCTATAATTTTATTACTATTAGGCTGCGTAAAACGTGCATGTTTATTGATAAGGGGTCGAAAGATGGAAGAAGAAAAGGTTATTGAGCTGATACGTCATTACCGGCATAATTTAATGAACCATTTACAAATCATTCATGGCTATGCGAGTATGGGGAAAACGGATAAAGTCCAGCAAAAAATAAACAACTATATCGCGTACTTAGAAGAGGAAAGAAAACTCGTTAATCTAAATGCGCCGGCATTTGCATTATATTTTTTGCAATTTGATTCCTTACATAGCAATTTTCGATTAACATACCATATTGAGACTGAACATAAGGATTTACAACCGATAGACAAGCTTCTAGTCAAACGGTGTAAACAATTGATGGAAAATGTCGTACGGCTTACTGATAAGTTGGAAATATATGAACTGACTGTAAGACTTTATGACTTGGCTTCAAAGGAAATACGGTTGGAATTCATTGTAAAAGACTGTCTGCAGCATAATATAAATGCAGATAATAGCCAGGAAACAGCCATATACAATGATGGCAATGATATGGTGTGTGCAGTAAGCGTAATATACGAATGAGGTGGGTATTGAATGTTTGTAGATCAGGTTAGTGTTTATGTTAAGGCGGGAGACGGCGGAGATGGCATTGCTGCTTACCGCCGTGAAATCTATGTGCCTAAAGGCGGACCTGCCGGCGGTGATGGCGGTAACGGCGGTGATATCATTTTTAAAGTCGATGAGGGCTTGAATACATTAATGGATTTCCGTTATAACCGCCATTATAAAGCAAAACGCGGTGAGAACGGTATGAGTAAAAATAAACATGGCGGGAATGCAGAGGCAATGGTAGTCGATGTGCCCCCCGGCACGACAGTGCGCGATGAAAATACTGGAGAAGTCATCGCTGATTTAACGGAAAATGGACAAGAAGCTATTATCGCCAAGGGGGGGCGAGGCGGTCGTGGTAATTCACGCTTTGCCTCAGGCAGAAATCCTGCTCCTGAACTTTCTGAAAATGGAGAGCCTGGACAGGAGCGTCAGATAACAATTGAATTAAAATTAATCGCTGATGTTGGTTTGGTGGGTTTCCCAAGTGCCGGAAAGTCCACGTTGCTCTCGGTTGTGAGTGCTGCAAAGCCAAAAACAGCCGAATATCATTTTACGACACTTTCCCCGAATTTGGGTGTCATTGATACAGCCGACCAGCGCAGTTTTGTGATGGCGGATTTGCCGGGGCTTATTGAAGGTGCACATGAAGGGGTGGGACTTGGGCATCAGTTTTTGCGCCACGTCGAGCGGACGCGAGTCATTCTTCATGTAGTAGATATGGCGAGTATTGAACAAAGGGATCCAATTGAGGATTTCAATAAGATAAATCGTGAATTGCAAGCGTATGATCCTGAAATTTTAAAACGCCCACAAATTATTGCAGCTAACAAAATGGATATGCCGGGGGCTGAAGAAAATCTTGAAAACTTTAAAGCGAAATTAGACGTTGATTATCCGGTTTATCCGATTTCAGCGTTAACCAAGAAAGGCATACAAGAGATTGTGTTTGCGCTGGCAGATATTCTGGATAAGCATCCGAGACAAACAAAAGAAATTGAAAAATCAGATGAGCAGGTTGTGTATCGCCATCAGAAAGAAGAAAGCCCGTTTGCCATTACACGTGACCCGGATGGCGCTTACGTTTTATCAGGTGCAAAATTAGAGAAGTTATTTAAAATGACTGATTTTACGCAAGATGAAGCTGTACAGCGTTTTTCCCGGCAAATGCGCGGTATGGGTGTTGACGAGGCTTTGCGCAAGCGGGGAGCAAAAGATGGCGATACGATAAGGTTAATGGACTTTGAATTTGAATTTATTGAATAAGTGTCGTGAAGACAGGGGGAGTATGGATGGTGAAAATAGGATATTTAGGACCGCGCGGAACATTTACAAAACTTGCGGTTGATACAGCGTTCAACGGTGTCGATACACAAAGTTTTACAACAATTCCGGAATGTATTGATGCGGTTTTTCATGACCAAATTGATGTAGGTGTGGTACCGCTGGAAAATGCCATTGAAGGCACAGTACAACTGACAGTCGATTATTTAGTTCACCAGGCACGACTGCCGATTGTTGCTGAAATTGTTGTACCGATACAGCAGCATTTACTGGTATCGCCGGATTTTTCAAAAGATCTGACGGAAGTGAGCAATGTTTATTCGCATAGTCATGCTATTGCACAATGTCATCAATTTTTACATTTGCATATGCCAGAGGCGGCATTCAATTTTACTTCCTCTACCGGCAAAGCGGCAGAAATTGTCAGTAATAGTGAGCAAGAAATTGCTGCGATCGGCAATACGCTTGCAGCAAAAGAATATGGATTGAAAATTTATAAGGAAAATATTCACGATTATCCAAATAATCATACACGATTCCTTGTGCTTGCCAAAGATAAAAATATTGCTGCCATCAAGCATGAAGCTGAGACTGAAAAGACAAGCATGCTGATAACACTGCCCAGTGACTACGCGGGGGCTTTGCACCAAGTACTGGCAGCTTTTGCATGGCGCAAGATGAACCTTTCGAAAATCGAATCCCGACCAATGAAAACCGGGCTGGGAAACTATTTCTTTATTGTTGATGTCAATCAGCCATATGATGAGGTGCTATTCCCCGGTGTTAAAGCAGAGTTAGAAGCGCTCGGCTGCAACGTTACAATTTTAGGTACATACCCTGTGTACCAGATGGATTTATAAATCAACCGTCTGCTCATCAATGAGCGGACGGTTTTTTCTTTTTTTAGTTCAACATTTGCCCTTCGTTTGCATATTGTGATAATGGAGTGTTCAGCCCAGTTTGAAACCTGAAAGGAGCATGTCTCAATTGAAGATTCATATTGTGCAAAAAGGTGATACATTATGGGAAATTGCTAATCAGTACGAGGCTGATTTCGAGAAAGTGAAACAGCTTAACCCGCAATTATCCAGTCCGGATATGATTATGCCGGGAATGAAAATTAAAATTCCTGCAACATCAAAACCAGTCAAAAAAGAGGAGAAAGCTAAGTCAACAACACAGAAAGAAAAGCAAATGCCGGCCGCTGAGAAGCCTTATAAAGATACTTCGCCGCCCCCAATGCCTGTCGTGAAAGAAGATGATGTGAAAAAACCTAAAGATGTAAAACCACAGGTGCCGATGCAGCCAAAAATGCCATCAATGGATGGTATGCCAACTCCTCCACAGATGCCGGACTATACTAAATTGCAAGATAAGCTTCACAAAGAACCGAAGATGAAATATTATAAAAAGCATCCCTCACCTGAAGCCCAAAACTACCACCATGCGGCCCCTCCAAAGCAGCATATGCCATATATGGGACCTGCGAAAGGAGATTGCGGCTGTGGCGGATCGCACCCTATGCCGATGCCAATGTACCAGCCGATGATGAGTCAAATGCCTTATCACCAGCCGCCCATGCCGTATAAACATCATCATACAATGCCAATGCATTCATCTCCGGGCGGTATGATGAAGTCACCCCTTGAAATGCCCGCAAAACCAATGTTGAGTCAGTGCTATTCACCAGAACCATTTAATTCCGCAAACATGCAGCATGGATTTCATTACAGCGATATGCCGCAATCACCCTACCCGCAATTTACTGATCAAAAAATGCCAAAGCCACCTGGCTATCATAAAAACTTTCGAACAGAAGAAGATGACGAGTCTACAGGTGAATGACTTTGGTTAATGAGACGAGATGAGTTTAATCATCTCGCTTCTTTTTTATTAATTCTTTCGCAAATTTTCATACTTAAATCATGATTATTAAATTAATTATAAGGGTAGATGATTATAGCTGGTTGATCTTTCCCGCTCTTGGTTGGCCTCGGGCATTTCGCTCACGAAAAAACACGTGATATTTTTAAAACTGGCACAACAGTGCTAAACTGAATTATAACTCTCAAAAGCAAGGTGATAAAAATGCAAAAATCAGTCGATGAAATTGTTGAATGGTTACAGGGAAAGGTTGAGGAAGCAGGCGTTAATGGTTTATTGGTTGGCGTCAGCGGTGGCCTTGATTCTGCGGTTGTCGCCCATCTTATTCAGCGTGCATTTCCTGAGAATGCTCTCGGCGTTATTTTACCGATTGATACAAGTGCCAAAGATATGGACCACGCAAACAAAGTAATTGATCGATCAGGAGTTGACGGGATCACGATCGATTTGACTGATACACATGAAAAGATGTACACCAGTATCAGTAATGAGTTAAAACAAAAGAATGATTTTAAAGATGAAAATGATCAGCTTGCAGGTGCTAACCTTCGTGCAAGATTGAGAATGAGTACGTTATATACCATCGCAGCTCACTATAATTATATGGTCGTGGGCACTGATAATGCTTCAGAATGGTACACGGGCTATTTCACGAAACATGGCGACGGTGGAGTCGACCTTCTCCCATTAGTTGAGTTTACAAAACAGGAAGTAAGAGACATGGGTCACTTTTTAGGTGTTCATCCGGATATTTTAGGCAAGAAACCAAGTGCAGGCCTCTGGGAAGGACAGACAGACGAGGATGAAATGGGCACGACTTATGATATTATCGATGCTTACCTGAAGGGTGAAGAGGTTCCGGAAAAGGATAAAACGATTATTGAAAATATGCACAAAAGTACTGCTCATAAACGTGATCCGCTGCCGCAGTTTCATCGTTCGTAAAAATTTATTCAACAGCGTGTATTTTTGGATTAAAATAGCCTCTCCTATCCATCCTAGTGATAAGGGAGGTTATTTTTATGCAAAAAACGATGTGGATAATATCACTTATGTTAATTGTGCTTGTAGGATGTGCACAATATGATTCAGGTGAAGAAGAGGGATCCAACGAAAATCTAAACTCACAGCCGATTAATTATGAAACAAAGAAGGAACGGAATGAAAGGCTTGGAAAAGACACAGATAACTCCAAAGAGAACAGCGAATTATATGATGATGATCTGGCAGAGATAAATGAAGGTGACGAAGATGCTAAAACGGATATATTCACAAATGAAATGTCCCAATCGATTTCCAAACAATTAAAACAGCGAAAGGATATTAGACAAGCACAGGTAGTTGTGACTGACGAGCGCGTTGTCGTTGGCGTGATGCTCACTGCTCAGGCGCCTCCGGACATGCGAGAAGTGGTTGAGCAGGAAGTGAGTGAAGTTGTATCGGATAAAGAAGTATATGTCTATACGGATGATATCTACTGGGATCGAATGCGTAATAAGGATGCAGAGCTGGACCAATTTAACGGGGATGTCCGTGAGTTCCTTCGGGAGTTTTTTAATCGGAACAGAGAGCATTTTTAGGGCGGACAAACCAATCATTTAAATGTACAATAAATCCCTTTGATAAAGTTTCACTTTAATCCCCGCGTCTTTTTTGGTATAGTTAAAAAGAAAATTGATGCGCGGAGGGGGAGTCTGTCTTATGGCAGGTCATTCTAAATGGCATAATATACAACGTCGAAAAAATGCTCAGGATGCCAAAAAAGGTAAAATATTTATGCGTCATGCTAAGAATATATATACGGCTGCTAAGGAAGGTGGCGGGGACCTTGATACGAACGCCTCGCTGCGGGTAGCGGTTGATAAAGCAAAAGCCGATAATATGCCCAATGACAATATTGATCGTGCTATTAAAAAAGCAACCGGCGGTCTGGACGGTGTGAACTATGAAGAAATCACTTATGAGGGCTATGGGCCGGGCGGTATTGCGGTGATTGTCAACGTTCTGACTGACAATAGAAACAGGACTGCTTCAGAGGTCAGGCATGCTTTTAAAAAAAATGATGGTAATTTGGGCGAAAACGGAAGCGTAACATTTATGTTTGATCGTAAAGGTTATATTGTCATCGATAATAAAGAGGGATCGATTGACGAGGAAGAGATCAGTATGGAAGCGATAGAAGCCGGTGCTGATGACATCGTATATGAAGATGGCGTATTTGAAATTTATACGAGTCCGGAAAATTTCCAGAATGTACGTGATGATCTGCGTGAAAATGCGTATGACCTAGCAGAAGCTGATGTATCATATTTCCCGCAAACATACAGCACCCCGTCTGAAGAAGATGAACAAAAAATGTTTAATCTGATTGATATGCTGGAGGACAGTGAAGATACCCAGGATATCCATCACAACATGAAGGCAAGTGGTTAACTTCATTCTTACTTCTGTTCTCAGACATGAGAATGGAAGTTTTCTTTTTTAGGCTTCATACGATAGCGGATGAGCTTCTTGGAGCTGCCGTTATTAACAATCATTGAGGGGCGATTATTCGTCATCACGCCACACTCACTTGTAAAGTACGAGATATGTTAAGATAGGCTTTAAGGGATATAAAGGAGAAGGTCAGATGATTGCTTATATTAAAGGAACATTGGTTAAAATTGACGAGAATGCTGTTGTAGTAGATGTGAATGGAGTGGGCTATGAGATTATTTGTCCCAACCCATTTGTTTTTCAGTCATCCTTGAACGATGAAGTTCTAATCAGTACATATCATTATGTGCGGGAAGATGCACAGCTTCTTTATGGTTTTCGGGATGATGATGAGAAAATGTTGTTTATCAATTTGATTTCGGTATCCGGCATTGGCCCTAAAGGAGCTTTGTCAATACTGGGGAGTGTCGACACCATTGCATTGATCACAGCGATTGAACAGGACGACGACCAATTTCTGACAAGTCTCCCCGGCATCGGAAAAAAGACAGCCAGACAAATAATTCTTGATTTAAAAGGCAAATTATCCACTGCAGTCACCATTCCGGCTGGGTCTGAAAAAGAGATGCAAGCAAATGAACCAACAGAAGAATTGCAAGAAGCTCAGGAAGCGTTAAAGTCGCTCGGTTACACTGAACGCGAAATTAAAGCAGTTCTTCCTCAATTGAAGAAGCAAGACAATAGCGGTACTGATGAGATCATCAGAAGCGCATTAGCATTACTGATGAAGAATAAATAAGGTGGGATGATGATGGAAGAGCGTATGGTTACAGGTGAATTACAGAGTGAAGATTCCACTGTTGAGCTCAGTCTCCGGCCCACAAATTTGAATCAATATATTGGCCAGCCAAAGGTGAAGGAAAATTTAAGTATTTTTATTCAGGCTGCCAAAATGCGTGATGAGGCACTCGATCATGTGTTATTATACGGTCCGCCTGGTCTTGGTAAAACAACGCTGGCAGCGATTATTGCCAACGAAATGGGCGTGCAATTCCGTTCAACGTCCGGCCCTGCAATCGAACGGTCCGGTGATTTGGCAGCAATATTGTCCTCACTTGAACCCGGGGACGTATTATTCATTGATGAGGTGCATCGTTTGCCAAAATCTGTGGAAGAAATATTATACCCGGCAATGGAAGATTTTTTTATCGATATTGTTATTGGTGATGGGCCAAGTGCCCGGTCTGTTCGAATTGATTTGCCCCCGTTCACTCTGGTTGGAGCCACTACTCGAGCGGGTTTGTTGTCGGCGCCATTAAGGGATCGCTTCGGCGTTCTGAGCCGTCTGGAATTTTATGATACGCACGAATTGTGCGATATTGTCGAAAGGACGACAGAAATATTTGAAACATCCATAACGCATGAAGCAGCTACAGAAATAGCACGAAGGTCGAGGGGGACTCCCCGGATTGCCAACAGACTGTTGAAACGAATCCGTGATATTTCGCAAGTAAAAGGGGAAAAAGAAATTAGCTTGCAAACGACAGACCGAGCACTTGAGATGCTGCAGGTCGATGACGCCGGGCTGGATCATATTGATCATAAACTGCTTACGAGTATTATTGATGGCTTTCAAGGCGGACCGGTTGGGTTGGACACGGTTGCTGCAACAGTCGGGGAAGAGTCCCAGACGATTGAAGAAGTGTATGAACCCTATTTACTGCAAATCGGGTTTATTCAGCGGACCCCCCGCGGCCGCGTTGTGACCCCAAAGGCATACCAGCATTTAGGAATCAGGAAAGAAGATGACTGATTATGGGAAAAATGTTTATTATCCTTGGTATTATTTTTGTGGTAATTGGCGTGATTTGGACGTTTATCGGAAAATTACCGGGCGATATTACAATTAAAAAAGAAAATTTCACCTTTCATTTCCCGATTATGACCTCAATCGTTGTCAGTGTTATATTGACATTGATCTTTTTTATCTTAGGAAAATTTCGTTGAATAAAGTAGGGAGAACATCATGAACATAGAAGATTTTGATTTTGACTTACCGGAAGAGCTGATTGCCCAGACGCCTTTAAAAGACCGGGATGCATCGCGGCTTTTGGTTTTGCACAGGACCACAGAGGAAATAGAGCATAAACAGTTCACCGATATCAAAAGATATCTTAAGAAAGGTGATTGTCTTGTACTAAATAATACACGGGTGCTCCCGGCAAGGTTGTATGGGATAAAAGAAGATACCGGGGCGAAAGTGGAAGTGCTTCTGCTGCACCAGCAGGGAGAAGATTTATGGGAAGTGCTCGCAAAACCGGCTAAGAAGGTAAGAGAAGGAACTGTTCTTAGTTTTGGTAATGGAAAAATCCGTGCTACCTGTACAGGTTTTAAGGACCATGGCGGCCGTATGTTAAAACTTGAGTATGAGGGTATATTTTATGAAATTTTAAATGAACTGGGCCAGATGCCACTGCCGCCTTATATTAAGGAACAGCTGGAAGAAAAAGAACGTTATCAGACAGTATATGCCAGAGAAGAAGGATCAGCAGCTGCTCCAACTGCAGGATTGCATTTCACGAATGAACTGCTCGATGAGATTAAAGCCATGGGTGTATCCATTGAATTTATCACGCTGCATGTTGGGCTGGGCACATTCAGACCAGTAAGCGCGGATAAAGTGGAAGATCATAAGATGCATGCCGAGTTTTATCATATGTCCAGGGAAACAGCAGATAATCTTAAAGCCGTTAAAGAAAATGGCGGCAGAGTTATTTCGGTCGGCACAACATCGACACGAACATTGGAGACGATTGTGCGGGATAATGGTGGATTCACGGAATCAAGCGGCTGGACGGACATTTTTATTTATCCGCCCTATGCGTTTCAGGCAATTGACGGCCTGGTAACAAATTTTCACTTGCCTAAATCAACATTAGTAATGATGGTGAGTGCATTTGCCACTCGAGAAAATATCATGAATGCATATCAGTCGGCTGTGAAAGAGCGTTACCGATTTTTCAGCTTTGGTGATGCCATGTTAATTTTGTAAGGTTCTTTTCGTGAATTTTGTGGTTTTTAAGCAGATGATAGAAAATGCGACATACCATAAAAATACTTGAGTGCTATGACACCGCTTCGGAAATACACTCCGCTTTCCGCGGGCGGCTGGTGAGCCCCCTTGCGCTGGCGCGCTTCGGTGTCTCACCTATGCCTCTGCTCCCGCTGGAGTCTCCGTGTATTTCCTACGCTGGCGTGGCGTTTGATTGGAGCGGAGGGCAGTCGACTCCTGCGGGAAAAGCAACAGCTGAAGATCCCGCAGGAAGCGGTTTTTGCTTCCGAGGAAGCTGAAGCGTTGCCCGCGGAAAGCGACTGCCCGCAGCGGAAATCAAGCCTGTCGCTATGGCGCATTATATGGATTTTATGTAAGAACCACAACCTTATAAGAAACAGCCTTTTATAACATTGATTACTTAACGAGGGAACGATCAAAATGACAGCAATAACATACGAACACATAAAAACATGTAAACAGACCGGGGCGCGTCTTGGCAAAGTCCATACCCCGCACGGCTCATTTGACACACCAGCATTCATGCCTGTAGGAACTTTGGCTACAGTGAAGACAATGAGCCCGGAAGAATTAAAAGAAATGAATGCAAATATTATTTTGTCCAATACGTATCACTTATGGCTGCGTCCCGGTGAAGATATTATCGAAGAAGCAGGTGGACTTCATCAGTTTATGAATTGGGATGGAGCGATTTTAACTGACTCCGGCGGTTTTCAGGTATTCAGTTTAAGTGATATGCGTGACATTAAGGAAGAAGGCGTTCATTTCCGGAATCATCTGAGCGGAGAGAAACTCTTTCTTTCACCGGAAAAAGCCATGCATATTCAAAATTCGCTCGGATCAGACATAATGATGGCATTTGATGAATGTCCGCCATACCCTGCTTCGCATGATTACATGAAAGCATCTGTGGAGCGGACATCCCGCTGGGCCGAACGTTGCCTGAAAGCACATGACCGGCCATCTGAACAAGGCTTGTTCGGTATTATTCAAGGCGGTGAACATGAAGATTTGAGAAAGCAGAGTGCGGAGGATTTAGTATCAATGGATTTCCCGGGCTATGCTATCGGCGGTCTGTCAGTCGGAGAGCCTAAAGATATCATGAACCGCATGCTGGAATACACCACGCCATTGCTGCCTTCAGGTAAGCCTCGGTATCTGATGGGGGTAGGATCACCTGACTCCTTGATTGAAGGCGCTATTCGCGGAATCGATATGTTCGATTGTGTATTGCCGACGCGCATTGCACGAAACGGCACTTGTATGACGTCCAATGGCCGCCTGGTTGTAAGGAATGCTAAGTACAGCCGCGACTTCAGACCGATTGATGAAAATTGTGATTGTCATGTCTGCAGGAATTACACGCGTGCGTATATACGACATCTTGTCAAGTGTAACGAAACATTTGGCTTTAGGCTTACTACTTATCATAATTTATATTTTCTGTTAAAATTAATGGAGCAAGTTCGAACAGCTATAATGGATGAT
Organism: Lentibacillus persicus; assembly: GCF_900112705.1. Taxonomy (GTDB): domain Bacteria; phylum Bacillota; class Bacilli; order Bacillales; family Amphibacillaceae; genus Lentibacillus; species Lentibacillus persicus. The sequence goes on along the minus strand of NZ_FOMR01000002.1, from coordinate 239,154 downwards.
CGACTTGGTGACTTTAAGGAAGCATTCTTTGAACAATATGGTTTTAATAAAGAGAATGCCAAGAATTTTTAGAATGAAGGAGGGGAACTAATAAATGGAAATGTTAGCAACATTGATGCCAATAATTTTAATGTTTGTCATTTTTTACTTTTTGCTTATCCGTCCGCAGCAAAAGCGACAGAAGCAAGTCAAGCAAATGCAGGCAGATCTGCAGAAGGGCGATAAAGTTGTTACAATCGGCGGGTTTCATGCTGAAATCCATGCGATAGATGAAGATACAGTTGTTCTTCAATCAGGTGACGGACCTAGACTGACTTACGACCGCTCAGCGATCCGGGAAGTCAAAAATAATGCATAATAAAACTTTATGAGTCATACATAAAGGCAAGAAAAAGGGAAGCCAATCAAAAGATGGCTTCCTTTTTTTATTTCTCACTTGATTTGATTAAGTTGACACCAATCATTCCGCCAAGAAGTGCTGCCACTATGAATCCTGTGTGATGCAGGGACTGCTCTAATGAAAAACCTTGTTGATAACCAAGATACTGCACAAGAAAGGTAAACAGTGTAAAACCTGCTCCGGTGATGGCACCAATCACCCATCCTTTTTCTTTTCCTTTAATGCCTGCAATAAGACCACCGATAAATAGACTGATTAAACCGACTGCGAGTGTCAGCCAAGATAGTGTTGTTTCGTTCATTTCAGTGAATTGCAGTAAAAAAGCGAGTATAACGCTCATCAGGAGTATTAGGCCAAGAACGATAATCCAACCATACAATAGGGCAATAAACTGATGCTTGCGGATTTTCTCCGCCTCCCTTCCCAAGATTGTCCATGTATTATCATCCTATTCATTCAAACTAAAAATAGACTCAAAATATTTTGTGTTTCTTCGCATATATCTGTAGAAAGCAACCAATTTCATTGAAAGAGGATGATATATGGATATAATATTGGCGGGGATTATTTTTCTTATCAGCTACATATTTATAATGACAGAAAAAATAAATCGTGCAGTCATAGCAATGGCTGGGGGTGTTCTTCTTTTATTAACGGGTGTTTACAGTGTCGATGAGGTCTTTAAAAATTATATTGATTGGCAGACAATCTCACTTTTATTTTCCATGATGGTCCTTATTTCGATAACTGAAAAAACAGGCTTATTTTCATTTATTGCTGTCAGGTTTGCTCAGCAAGTACGAGGGTCCCCAATTCCGCTTTTTATTGGTGTCAGTATACTAACCGCTGTAGGTTCTGCGCTATTGGATAATGTAACGACAGTCCTGATTCTTGTCCCGATTATCCTGAAAATAACAAAACAGCTAAGCTTACCGTCATTTCCATATTTGCTGATTATTATTTTTAGTTCGAATATAGGTGGGACAGCTACGCTTATTGGGGATCCACCGAATATTATGATCGGACAAGCTGTGGATCATTTCACCTTTTTATCGTTTATTAATCACCTTGCTCCGGTTGCGGTAATAATGTTCATACTTATGTTAATGATCATGCTCCCATTATTCCGCAGGACGCTCCGTGCCCAAAACAGTAATATGGATGAACTGATGAGGATAGACGCATCTTCTTATTTAATTAAAACACCGATGCTCTATCAATCGATCGCTGTATTAACCATGACATTAACCGGATTTTTGCTGCATGCCTTCCTTCATATTGAACTGACTGTTATTGCTTTAAGTGGTGCTATTCTGCTTCTGCTCCTTACCGAAAAAGAAATGGCAACGGAAAACGTTTTTTCGCGGGTGGAGTGGGTTACCTTGTTTTTCTTTATCGGTCTTTTTACATTAGTCGGCGGTCTGGAATCAGCGGGGATAATTGATGAACTGGCAAGAGCGATTATTTTATGGACGGATGGCGATTTTGCGGTTACTGCAATATTAATTTTGTGGATTTCCGGCCTGTTTTCAGGGATTGTTGATAATATCCCGTTTGTAGCGGCGATGATTCCTGTTGTTGAAGAGCTCGAAGGGTATGGTATGGTTTATCTTGATCCTATTTGGTGGTCGTTGGCGCTGGGAGCCTGTCTGGGAGGGAATGCCACATTAATCGGCGCTTCAGCCAATGTGGTGGTAGCAGGTTTGGCAGAGGGAGATAACCAGAAACTGTCGTTTATCCGTTTTATGCTATATGGTGTTCCATTTGTAATTTTATCCCTGTTAGTGGCGACAGTTTACATTTATATCCGTTATTTAATTCCATATACGAACCTGTGAAAAAGAGGCCGGAAAATAACTTTCGTATAAAATATAAATGACGAACGATAAGAGGAAGGGAGCGGGACACACCGCTCCGGAAATATGCTGCGCTTTCCGCGGGCGGCTGGCAAGCCCCCTCGTGCCAAGGCACTTCGGGGTCTAGCCTAGGCCTTTTTTCCCGCAGGAGTCTTCGCATATTTCCTGCGCTAACCGACCTTATTGTTCGTCTTTTCAGTTACGTTTCAGGCGAACCACTTCTTGAGCAGTGGTATTTGTGTTAATTCTTCTTTTGTAATAAATTTTAATGCAAAGAGGAGAATAATATAAACGACAGTCAAAACGGAAAGTATTAGAATAAAAATCAATAGGTTAGTCTCAAAACCGGTAAAGATAGTTTTTAAAAACCTTCCGGAAACTAACAAGGAAAAGAGCAACAGTCCCATCTTACATAAATCAACCCAGGAGATCATGAAACCAATTTTGTTATGAAGGCTCGCAAGATGAAGCAGCGTAACCAGTACAACGCCAACTGCCATAGCGATGGCGACACCATTTATCCCAAAGTTAGGATTAGAAGCAAGAAAAAACAATACGGTGAGTTTTACTGCTGCACCGATCAAACTGTTTAACATGGCCGGTCTTGCTAAATCAAGTGCCTGGAGGGCAGCTTGCAATGGAGCTTGAATATAAAGCAGGATAAAGAAAGGCGCCATCAGTACCAGGAAGTGACTGGCATTGTCTGTTCCATACATATAATGTAATATAGGTGCTGCAAATAATGTCAATACAATCGTTGCAAGCGCTCCTGAGGCAAACGATATTCTGATTGATTGATGAATTCGGTGGTGGATGAGCCGTTTATCGTGATTGGCATCTGCCTCGGAAATAGAGGGCACAAGCGCAATCGACAGGGAATTCGTGATAAAAGTAGGCAAGAAAAGTAATGGTAATACATAGCCGGTTAACTCGCCGTATTGTTTTGTTGCCATTGAACTGGATATGCCTGCAATAGCCAAACTCTGGGCTACGAGAATAGGCTCGAGAAAATGTGAGATGTTGCCGATAAGTCTGCTCCCTGTACTTGGCAATGCAATTGAAAAAAGCCCTTTAATTGTATCTTTGCCGGATTTCACGTAGTATAAAAAACGGTGTCTGATCTTAACGGTCTTTTTTCGTTTAAACAAATAGATAAGAAAAGCTAATGATGCCAGTTCTCCCAATATAACACTGATCATTGCTCCGGCAGCAGCGAATTCCACCCCATAGGGAATAAGTAGCTTTATAAATATGGCCACACACGCAATTCTAACAACTTGTTCAATAACGAGGGCGAAACTTTGCGGCTTCATATTCTGCTTTCCCTGGAAGTACCCTTTTAGAACTGAAGACACTGCTATAATAGGTATAATTGGACTGATCGCAACAAGCGGATAAAGCGTACGCTCATCAGTCAGCAAAGTTGTTGCTATAAACGGTGCAGCCATGATCATCCCAATCGTAAAACCAACACTTAAAATACCGGTTATTAGTAAGGACATAACCAGTATCTGCTTGATTTTAGCTTGATCATTTTTCGCCTCCGCTTCAGACACGCGTTTGGATATGGCAACCGGGAGCCCAAGTTGAGTGAGCGTAATGACCAAAAGTAACGTGGGGATTGCCATCATATATAGTCCAACGCCTTCTTCTCCCATAATTCTGGCTACAACCAGACGGTTAATAAACCCGAGAAGCCTTGTTATCATGCCAGCCATAATAAGGATTAAGGTCCCTTGCAGAAATGTTTGTTTGGTCAATATTGCCGACCTACCTTCTCAAAAAATAAAATTTCAGATACAATAATATATATGCAAAGAAGAAGGCCAAGCATGACAAGCATATTGGGATAAAGTGAAACTTCAATCAGGGGGTGCACTTTACCCACTGATTGTTAGTTGAACAGAATCGGGCATTTACTGGCAGTTGAAGCCCAGTTAAACTACATGCTCCAACATTTTTAGGGGTTCTTACTGCCAGTTAGATGCGGGATAAAGTGAAACTTCAATCAGGGGGTGCACTTTACCCACTGAATTAAGGGGAACAAAGGCTAAGAACGCAACATCCTCGAAAAAGAAAACCACTTTTTCTTCGTGCGATGCATCTTTGTTGCAGCTTTCCTTGTCCTGTTGCAACGCCTTTGTGACCAACATCTTGTTGGCCCGAAAGAGGTGAAATTGCCATGGAAGTGGTTAAAATAGTGGATGACTGGAAAACAGAAATTGAACCGGCATTAGAAAGTAAAGCAGCAGAATTAAGATTAATCGGGTATCATAATGCAACGCGTGAAGACGTATGGAAATGTTTGAAACAAAAAGTGTGGAAAGGTGCACCTTCTAAACGCTTATATGAAGTTGTGCAGGATGTTTTCCATCTGTCATCGAATATTTATATGAGTTATTTAACAATCAATGCACACCAGGATGAAGGCTTGGCGGCATCAATCGCGGCACTGACTGAAAACAATCAAACTAAAAACAAATGAATGCCATACATAGAACCCGTGAGCTAATGAGGAGGCAAGACAACAGATGAAAACCAGAGGCAGGATTGTTGCCTTTTTTCTAATCGTGCTGGTTTTGGCAGGGACGATTGGGTCAACGGTAACAGGGATTACGAAAGATATTAATTTAGGTCTTGATTTACAGGGCGGATTTGAAGTTTTATACGAAGTTGAACCTGTAGAGGAGGACCAAGAAACAGACAGAGAACTACTGGAGTCCACTGTTCGAATTCTGAATGACCGGGTGGACCGGTTAGGAATCAGTGAAGCAAACATCGATATAGAAGGTGAAAACAGGATCCGTGTTCAGCTTGCAGGTGTTGAAAATCAGGCAGAAGCACGCGAATTGCTGGCGACTTCGGCACGGCTTTCTTTTAGAAATGTGGAAGATGAAAAATTAATGGACGGGAGCGATTTGGTCGAAGGGGCTGCCAGTCAGGATTTTTCCCAGCAGACAAATGAGCCAATCGTTACATTGCAGCTGAAGGACGCAGCTAAGTTCCGTGATATCACGAGTGAGTTATCTTCCAAATTTAATCCGAATGTACCTTTTCCACAACGGGAAGATTTATTAGTAATTTGGATGGATTATCAGGAAGGGGACTCATTTGAAGAAGAGGTTCAAAAGCAAGATCCTAAGTATGTGTCTGCCGCCGGTGTACAAGAAACGCTTAATACGTCAAACGTCCAGATTACAGGTAATTTTACTGTTGATTCAGCCCAGCGGCTTGCTGATATTATCAATGCCGGGTCACTTCCGGTGAATATGACCGAACTGTATTCCAACACGGTAGGGGCACAGTTTGGTGAACAGGCACTTAATAAAACGGTCTTTGCAGGGATAATTGGCATTAGTCTTGTGTTTCTGGCCATTATGGCTATCTATCGTTTTCCGGGGATTATTGCAGCAATTAATTTAAGTTTCTATATTTTCTTGGTTCTTTTAGTGTTTAATTTAATGAACGGTGTGTTGACACTGCAGGGAATTGCAGCATTAATTCTGGGTGTCGGTATGGCAGTTGATGCCAATGTCATCACCTTTGAACGAATCAAGGAAGAAATAAGGGAAGGCAAATCAATTCAGGCAGCATTCAGAGCCGGATCGAGAAACTCGCTGAGAGCGATTGTCGATGCTAATATTACAACATTGCTCGCTGCAGCCGTGCTATTTACATTTGGTACAAGCTCAGTTAAAGGGTTTGCGACAATGCTGATTTTAAGTATCGTGGTCAGCTTCCTTACTGCGGTTTTCGGAACGCGATTCCTGATGAGTCTGTGGGTGAAAAGCAAGTACTTAAAAAACCGCCCGGGATGGTTCGGTGTAAAGCGGCAGGATATTAAAGATATTGCTGATTCTACCGAATATGAACCCAAGGTTTTCAACCGGAAACTGAAAGTTGTTGAGCATCGGAAAAAGTTTTTCTTAGCTTCTGCCATAATGGTCATTGTTGGTGGAATCACAATCGGCATTTTTCAGTTGAACCCGGGAATTGATTTTACCAGCGGGTCAAGGATCGAGTTGGCGGCAGAAAATAGTTTAAATACGGATGAAATTGAAGATGGTCTGGAAGAGCTTGGCTTGCAAGCCCAATCAGTGGTACTGACCGGTGATAATAACGAAGGCGCAACGCTCCGTTATGACACAGTGATTAATGAAGACCGTATTGCTGATATTCAGTCCTACTTTAAAGAGAATTTTAATGCGGATACGAGTGTCAGTGTGGTTTCACCAATTGTCGGAGAAGAACTTGTCAAAAATGCAATCTATGCCGTAGCGATTGCCTCAGTTGGAATTGTTCTTTATGTGACACTTCGTTTTGAGTTTTTCTTTGCCTTAACATCAATCATTGCCCTTGTGCATGATGCGTTCTTTATTCTTGCTATATTCAGTCTGACGCGGATTGAGTTTGATGTCACAATCGTGGCAGCAATTCTGACGATCATTGGTTATTCAATCAACGATACGATTGTAACGTTCGACCGAATAAGGGAGAATTTAAGGAAGAAACAGCGCATTACAACGTTTAAGGAACTCGCAAAAATTGTTAACCGAAGTCTTGTCCAAACCATGACGCGCAGTGTAAACACGACTGTCACCACGTTGATTGCTGTACTGGCGTTCCTTTTCCTCGGTGCACAATCCATTACTGGTTTTGCAATCGCGCTTGCTGTTGGACTTCTGGCTGGTACGTATTCATCTCTGTTCCTGGCTTCACAGCTATGGCTTGTCATGCGCGGAAAAAATATTAAAGATAAGCCGGTCGTCTTTGCCAAAAAGAAACGGACAGAAGGACCACAAGTATAATCGTAACAAACCCCTGAATGCTGATCAGCTTCAGGGGTTTACATATGGTTAGATTTGAAAGCAGAAGGGTAATTTAACTAATATATGGAAAAAGGAGGGCTCAATAGTGCGAGGTCAAACGTATGTTATTTTAGCCATTATTTTTGTAATTATTGTAGCCGTATTCGCGGTCACTAATGTCAACCCCGTAGAAGTGAATTATCTGTTTGGAAGCGGCGAAGCACCATTAATACTTGTCATTTTATTTTCTGTATTAATGGGAGGTATTATAACGGCAGCTGCAGGCGTTGTGAAAATCCTTAAATTACAGCGCGAACGAAATGTGCTTCGTACCGAGAATTATCATTATCAAAAAACATTAAAAGAACATAATCTCCTGACCGAGGCCAGTACTAAGCATCAAGCCGGTGAGTCTGATAAAAGGAATAACGATAAGTAAACGTGATTGCTCCCCGTGACTTTATTTTGTATACTGGTTAAGTTAGGGGTGAGTGTATGTTAAAGAGTAAAATGAAATGGAAGTTTCCCAAAAAAATAAATGATATAACAAATTTGAATTCCAATAAATTCTCCCCGCTGATTAAAGAATTATTGTTACAGCGGGGCGTCTCATCAGATGAAGAAGCTGAAAAGTTTGTATCTCCTGATTTAAATAATTTGCAAAGTGCCGAACTGTTAGCAGATATTGAAACAGCAACGGAGCGTGTACATAAAGCCATCGCACTAGACGAAAAAATCCTGGTCTATGGCGATTATGATGCTGATGGGGTCAGCTCCACCGCCATCATGATAAAAACGTTGCAGGAACTTGGAGCAAACTGTGATTATTATATCCCCAATCGCTTTACGGAAGGGTATGGCCCAAATGAAAAAGCGTTCAGAGAAGCTTATAAACATGGGTGCCGTTTAATTATAACGGTCGACACGGGAATTGCGTCAGTGCATGAAGCTGCGATTGCTAAAGAGTTAGGTATGGATTTGATTATTACCGACCACCACGAGCCACAGGAAGAGCTGCCGGATGCCTTCGCAATTATCCATCCAAAATGTTCTCACGATTACACATTTAAAGAACTGGCGGGCGCAGGCGTAGCATTTAAGTTTGCACAAAGTCTTTTGAACGATTTTCCTAAGCAATATCTTGATTACCTGGTGATTGGCACAATAGCCGATCTTGTCCCATTAATTGATGAAAATCGTATTCTGGCTTATTACGGATTAAAAGCACTGACAACGAGCGAAAAACCCGGATTAATTGCCTTAAAGAAAGTATGCGGGATTACAGAGGATGTAAGCGAGGAAGATATAGGATTCTCTATGGCACCGAGATTGAATGCGGTCGGCAGATTACAGGATGCTGATCTCGCAGTCCAATTACTGCTGACAGATGATCAGGATGAAGCTGATCAAATGGCTGAAACAGTGCATTCAATCAACCAAAAACGGCAGAAAATTGTCAGCGACATTGTAAAGGAAGCTGAGGAAATGGCAGCGCCCACAGAAGGACAAGGGGTTATTGTTGCTGCTAAAGAAGGATGGAACCAGGGTGTATTGGGGATTGTGGCATCAAATCTTGTACGAAAATACGACCGTCCGGCCATCGTTTTGTCAATAATGCCTGAGGAAGGTGTAGCTAAAGGTTCTGCCCGAAGCATCCCGGCTTTTGACTTATTTTCGGGTTGTATGAAGATCAGGGATGTATTCACACAATTCGGTGGTCACGCCCAGGCTGCCGGGATGACACTTCCGCTCGATAATCTGCAACGACTGATGACTGAACTTAACTCAATCATTAATGAACAGCTTAGTGATGAAGATTTCACACAGGAGATCGAAGTGACCAAAACAATCGCCCTGCCTGAAATAAATGAGGCACTGGTTGAAGAAATCAGTCAGCTGGCGCCTTTTGGCATGGGCAACCCCAAACCTGTTTTTCACATTAAAGCACTTCCCGCAGACGCCAGAAAAATAGGTGCGAATAAAAACCATTTAAAGATGCAATTCAAAGATAACACTAAAACACTTGACGGGATTGGTTTTGGTTTTGGAGAGTTGTATGCGCATCTATCGCCCAAAACAGACGTTTCGATCGTTGGTGAGCTTAACATTAATGAGTGGAATGGTTTCCGAAAAGTTCAGATGGTAATGCAGGATATGAAAATTGACGAGATGCAATTATTCGATCACAGAGGAGCGAAAAAATTCGATGTGATGCCTTACGTCTCGTTAAGCGGGGAACACGCAGTGGTTAAACAAGCTGCCGCAGACAGTTCCGCGTTCCCTGATAATGTTCACTTTGTCGGATATGATACAGATAACAAGCATTTAAGCGATGTCCACAATTTATTTTTATATGATCTGCCATCAGACCTGGCGACACTGCAAGCTTTAGTTCAGCAGCTAAACCCGCAAAATATACATGTGTGCTTTCAAATAGATGACAGTGCTTTTATGAAACCATTTCCATCACGAGAAGATTTCAAATGGCTTTATGCCCATCTCGCTAAGCGGAAAAAAATTGATATCAAAAAGGAAGCGGCTATGATCATGGAAGCAAAAGCCTGGACATATGACCAGATAATGTTTATGGCAAACGTGTTTTTTGATCTTGATTTTGTTAAAATAGAAAATGATGTTATGCAATTGAGTTCAAATCCTTTGAAAAAAGATTTATCAGAGTCTGCTGTATACCAGGAACGCCTGAAAAAGGCTGAAATAGAAAAGGTGTTGTACTATTCAACATATGATGAATTGAAATCATGGTTGTTTAATTGTATGGACGATAGGCATACGCTTGAGGAGGAACTTGTAAATGGATTATAAAAAACACGTGCAAATTGTTGAAGATTGGCCAAAAAAAGGTGTGCAGTTTAAAGATATTACACCTTTAATGGACAACGGAAAAGTATTTAAAACAGCAGTAGATGAAATCGTGGCATATGCCCGTGAGAAAAATATTGATTTGGTAGTGGGACCGGAAGCAAGAGGGTTCATCATTGGTTGTCCCGTCTCCTATGCACTGGAAGCCGGGTTTGCCCCTGTCAGGAAAGAAGGAAAACTCCCCCGCGAAGTGATTAAGGTCGATTATGGTCTTGAATATGGCGAAAATGTGCTGACAATTCATAAAGATGCTATCAAACCCGGCCAGCGTGTTTTAATCACTGATGATCTGCTTGCAACAGGCGGGACGATTGAGGCAACAATCCAATTAGTTGAGCAGCTTGGAGGCGTTGTTGCCGGCTGTGCTTTTTTGATTGAATTATCTTATTTGAATGGTATGGAAAAGCTTGAAGGATATGATGTGCTCACATTAATGAGCTATTAATTTTTACATTATAGGGTAAAGGTCTGAACGAAACATTCGTCAGACCTCTTATTATTGAAAAGATGTAAAACAATCAACGGTTTTTCCTTTACATGCCAGTGAAAATTTTTAATACTATAAACAATACAACGATTATTTACCACTTTGGAAATGTACGAGAAAGCGAACAAACGGAATACCGGGCTAAAGGATAAAGAGTATTGTTAAAGTGAATTCAGGTGATCTTATGGCTAAAGAAGAAATATTAACAAGTGAAGATGTCATTAATAAAGCGCGTACGTATCTTAGCAAAGAAGATGCGGATTATCTTTATCGTGCATATAAATACGCCGAAACGGCCCATAAGGACCAGTATCGGAAATCAGGTGAGCCTTATATCGTTCATCCTGTGCAAGTTGCAGGAATTCTGGTAGACCTTGAGATGGATCCGGTTACGATAGCAGGCGGCTTTTTGCATGATGTTGTTGAGGATACAGACGTAACCTTGGAATCTCTGGAAGATTCCTTTGATCATGAATTAGCAATGCTTGTCGATGGCGTGACCAAGCTTGGAAAAATAAAGTATAAATCAAAAGAAGCGCTTCAGGCAGAAAATCACCGGAAAATGTTTGTCGCGATGGCAAGGGATATACGCGTCATACTGATAAAATTAGCTGATCGTCTTCATAACATGCGGACATTGAAACATTTGCCGCCGCATAAACAACGTCGGATTTCGAATGAAACATTGGAGATATTTGCACCACTGGCACATCGGCTGGGTATATCTACGATTAAATGGGAATTAGAAGATACAGCGCTGCGTTATTTGAACCCACAGCAGTATTACCGGATTGTTCAGCTAATGAAGCAAAAACGCGATGAGCGGGAATCCTATATTGATGAAGTTATCGACGAACTGAAAAGTCAATTAAAGGACGTCAATATTGAAGCCGATATATCCGGCAGACCAAAGCATTTATACAGCATTTACCGAAAAATGGCTGAGCAGAAGAAACAGTTCAATGAGATCTATGATTTGCTGGCAGTGCGAATTCTCGTTCATAGCATTAAGGATTGCTATGCCGTTCTTGGAATTATTCATACATGCTGGAAGCCAATGCCCGGCAGGTTTAAGGACTATATTGCCATGCCGAAACCGAACCTTTATCAATCACTGCATACGACTGTTATCGGTCCTAAAGGCGATCCGCTTGAGGTCCAAATCAGAACGAAAGAAATGCACGAGATTGCGGAGTACGGGATTGCGGCACACTGGGCTTATAAAGAAGGAAAGCAGCCTTCAAAGGGAAGCAAAGTGTTTGAAGATAAACTAACGTGGTTCCGTGAAATTTTGGATTGGCAGAATGAAACGCATGATGCAGAAGAGTTCATGGAAACATTGAAAGTCGATTTATTTTCAGACATGGTTTATGTGTTTACGCCAAAAGGCGATGTAATTGAGTTGCCATCCGGGTCGGTACCGCTTGACTTTGCTTATCGGATCCATACGGAGGTAGGCAATAAGACAATTGGCGCGAAAGTTAACGGCAAAATGGAACCACTCGATTATCAGCTTAAGAACGGCGATATTGTAGAAGTGATGACATCAAAGCATTCATACGGCCCCTCTCAGGATTGGCTTACAATTACACAGACTTCGCAGGCTAAAAGTAAAATTAAGCAATTCTTTAAAAGACAGCGCCGCGAAGAGAATATAAGTAAAGGTAAAGAAGCTGTTGAAAAAGAAATAAGGGCGCTTGACATTGAACCGAAAGATGTCTTAACCTCCGATAATTTAAAACGTGTGTTTGAGAAATTCAACTTTTCCAATGAGGATGATATGTACGCTGCCGTCGGCTATCAGGGAATCACCGCAGCATTGATTGCCACGAGGTTGACAGATAAGGTAAGAGAAGCCAGGCAAAAAGAACAAAATCTTGAGGAAACAATAGAGGAAGTTCAAAATGAAACGGTAAAGAAGAAAGAACAAAAAAGAGACTCTGGTGTAAAAGTGGAAGGCGTAGATAATATGCTGGTCCGCTTGTCAAAATGCTGCAATCCGGTGCCGGGAGACAAAATTGTCGGTTATATTACGAAAGGCAGGGGTGTGTCAGTTCATCGAGCAGACTGCCCAAATGTGCAGACTGAGGAAGTGGCACAACGCCTGTTGCATGTTGAATGGGAAAATGGACAAACCGACAAAAAACAATATCATGTTGATCTGGAAATATCCGGGTACGATCGCCGTGGCCTCGTAAATGAAGTATTACAAGCCGTTAATGAGACAAAGACAAATATTATCTATGTAAATGGCCGTTCAGACCGGAACCGGATGGCTGTGATTCATATAACCATTCTTATTCACAATACTGGTCATTTGAAACGGATTGTTGACCGAATAAAACAAATTAAAGATGTTTATACGGTAACACGAACAACAAATAGTTAAACGCGTGCATAAAGGAGTCAAGACGTTATGAAAGCTGTGATTCAACGTTCAGGAGAAGCGAGCGTAGCCATTGAGGGATCATCAGTTGGTGAGATTAATCATGGGCTGGTTGTCCTTCTGGGTGTAACACATCACGACACTGTGGAAGATGCCGATTACTTGGCGAAAAAAATTGTTAACCTGAGGATTTTTGATGATGAGAACGGCAAAATGAATAACGCATTAAAAGATACTGCCGGGAAGGTTTTATCCATTTCGCAGTTTACACTTTATGGTGATACACGGAAAGGCCGGCGCCCAAATTATTTGAACGCTGCCAAACCTGATAAGGCGAATGAACTTTACCAGTATTTTAACGAGCAGATTGAACAACAGGGTGTTGAAGTTGAAACAGGCCAGTTTGGTGAAATGATGCAAGTGCAGCTGACAAATGACGGGCCTGTTACCATAATTTTGGACAGTGATGAAAAATAACCGGCTAAGGTTAAAAATGGAAGGGACGATTCAAACGGAGGTGGCAAAAAAGCGCACCCCGTTTTTTATGTTTTTTTTAATGTTCACAGTTGATGTAAACTGCGAACCAGTGAAAATTCTTCTTACTGATTTCAGTTAGTGCTATGACACCGCTCCGGAAATACACGCCGCTTTCCGCGGGCGGCTGGTGAGCCCCCTTGCGCTGGCGCGCTTCGGTGTCTCACCTATGCCTATGCTCCCGCTGGAGTCGGCGTGTATTTCCTACGCTGGCGTGGTGTTTGATTGGAGCGGAGGGCAGTCGACTCCTGCGGGAAAAGCAACAGCTGAAGATCCCGCAGGAAGCGGTTTTTGCTTCCGAGGAAGCTGAAGCGTTGCCCGCGGAAAGCGACTGCCCGCAGCGGAAATCAATCCTGTCACTATGGCGCATTATATGAATTATATGTCACAATGTATGCTGCTTTATGGGACGGTTGTTAAACTGTATCTATTGACCTGAGAAGTAATTGTTGAGACCTTTGATGATACTTGAGACTAATTTTTTCTGGTAACTGTTCGTCTGAAAAAGTTCTTCTTGTTTTGCATTCGAAATAAATCCCAGTTCAACAAGAACAGATGGCTGCATGTTTCGGCTGATGACATAATAATCTTCATGTTTAATATGACGATCCTCAGCTGAAGTTTGGCTGATAAGAGCCTGTTGAATCTTAGAAGCAAGTCCTTGGTCACGTTCATGGCTGTAATATGTCGTAACGCCTGTGACGTCAGGAGCTTCCGGGAAACTATTGTAGTGCACGCTTATAAAAGCATCCGCCGCCGTTATATTTGACAGGCTTATTCTGCTGGCTAGCGATATGTAATGATCAGAATGTCGCGTTAATACAACGTCAGCGCCTAATACTGTCAGTTCTTTTTCCAATTCTTGGACGGTACGTTTAGTAAACTGTTTCTCATATGTGCCGCTCGCCCCGATAGCTCCGACATCTACGCCGCCGTGACCGGGATCAATGACAATTGTTTTATTCTCGATGCCCGGTGTATTGGATTGCGATTGAGATTCAATCAAACCTTTAAATAAAAAACCCGATTGTTCCTCATTCGTGACTTCGAGCCAGTCTTCATTTTCATTTATCACGTCAAATTTTTCTCCTGCATTCGCATATCCTGCAATATCATAGGTAGAAGAGGGCCCTTTTCGCAGATGGGTATTTTTATGTTTAATCGTTATTGTTTTTTCGGAGGTGCTAACAGCATCATTATCAGCAACATTGTCTATCGTAACAAATTCGGATGAAACCCACCCGCTTCGGCCATCGTCTATTTCTATCTCAATCCAGGCTTCAGATTGTGAGCGAATCGGAAATCTATCGCCTGTGTTTACTTGATCAATACGATTGAAATTAGTACCGGGTCCTTCACGGACGTTTAGATTATCGGTGGTAATAAATGCCTCTTCGGCTTGTACGGCAGGTGCAAAAAGTAAAGAAATAATCACAATGATTAAAATTGCTGATTTCTTATAATGCACATCAGGTCCTCCTAACGTATACTTCCATACCTTTCATTTTAATAAAAAGTTTGTATTTAGGCAAAACTGATTGTAACAAAGGAGGATCTTATGATGCGTATGAACGAGAAACAATGGCGTTCCAGCACAGATAAAGATATTTTCGGTGTTGATTTTCATCGTTTTGCAGAATTGGATGACCAGTTTAATCATATAGAAATAGCTGAAGAATTAGGTGTTTCACTTAGTGAAGTTAATCGACTGAAGAAAAAAATAATGCGTACTTGACAACAAACCTGGAAAACTTTATGATAGTAATCATTCAATACGATAGGCATAAAAACCATTGAAGGAAACAGTAGTCAGATTACTTATGACCAGAGAGAAAATGTCACGGGCTGGAAACATTTTCACATAAGCTCTGATGAACGACATTCCCCAGGTTCTGTACTGAACAGAGGCGTGAAAGCAGATAGTGGAAAGCATGTTGATATAGGGTTAAACAAGCGATCAGCTTCTTCTTTCCGGTGGATTTTAGTAGGTATGGACGTCTTGCAGGCGTTAACTGTGCAGAGCGGATGTTTTATAATACATCAACCAGGGTGGCAACGCGGGTAAACTCCCGTCCCTTATTATATAAGGGACGGGAGTTTTTTGTAACGTCAAAAATTGTAAATGCGGACAACCTTATAGGAACGGCTTTGGCACATGCGCCTGGCATTTCTTATATGTAAATTGAATAGGGGGTACTTAATAATGAGTATGAAAGCTCCACGGGGCACAGTTGATATTTTACCTGAGGAAGCAGCAAAATGGCAGTTCATTGAAAATAAAATTAAAGATGTGTGCAGAAGGTATCATTTTAATGAAATACGGACACCGCTCTTTGAACATACCGAGGTTTTTCAGCGCGGCGTAGGTGATTCAACCGACATCGTACAGAAAGAGATGTATACCTTTGAAGACCGCGGCGGAAGAAGCCTGACTTTAAGACCGGAGGGTACAGCTTCGGTTGTACGTTCATTTGTTGAACATAAGATGCATGGCAATGCAAGTCAGCCTGTTAAATTGTACTATTTTGCACAGATGTTTCGGTATGAACGCCCGCAAAAGGGAAGAATGCGGCAACTGAATCAATTTGGTGTTGAGGCGATGGGCAGCTCCGACCCGGCTGTAGATGCGGAAGTAATAGATTTGGCTATGTCCGTCTACCGTGAACTCGGTCTCACGTCATTGAAACTTGTTATCAATTCACTTGGTGATAAGGAAAGCCGTGAGAATCATCGCCAGGCACTGATTAATCATTTCACTCCGCACAAAGATGAATTGTGCAGTGACTGCCAAACCCGTCTTGTGCAAAATCCAATGCGTATTCTCGATTGTAAGACAGACCGGGACCATCCGGCTATGAAAACAGCGCCTTCCATCCTCGAGTATTTAAACGATTATTCAATCGACTATTTTGATAAAGTCAGAACGTATCTGGAACTGATGGGAATCGATTATGAAGTCGATCCGAATCTCGTAAGGGGACTTGATTATTATAACCACACTGCATTCGAAATAATGAGTGAGGCAGAAGGTTTCGGGGCGATTACGACACTTGCCGGCGGAGGACGCTACAACGGGCTGATTGAAGAGCTTGGCGGACCTGACACACCCGGGATTGGCTTTGGTATGGGACTCGAGCGTTTGTTGATGGCGTTGGAAGCAGAAGATGTTAAGATACCTGCCTCACAGGACCTTGACTGTTTTATCGTTACTGTAGGAGATGAAGCAAATAAGCATTCTGTCAAGCTTATCCATGAACTTCGCAACAGCGGTATTCAGGCTGACAGAGATTATCAGGGCCGGAAAACGAAAGCACAATTTAAGGCTGCAGATCGTTATCAGGCTAAATACGTTCTTGTGTTGGGAGAAAATGAACTCAATCAGCAAAGCATCAATGTTAAAGAAATGGCAACAGGGAATCAGGATGAAGTCGCATTCCCACAATTAGTGACCTATTTGAAAGGGAAGTTGTCAGGAGGAAATGATAATGAGTGAACGAACATTAGCAGGCACGTTGGGTTTAGACAATGTTGATCAGCCTGTTTTACTTAAGGGCTGGGTACAGAAGAGACGTGATTTGGGCGGATTGATTTTTATCGATTTGCGTGATAAATCCGGATTGGTTCAGGTTGTTTTCAACCCGGATCATTCCCAGGCTGCTTTGGAGACAGCAGAAGCGGTCAGGACAGAATATGTTCTTGAAATAAAGGGTACTGTCGTTGAGCGGGCGGCAGACACAGTTAACCCGGTAATGGAGACAGGAAAAATCGAAGTGATGGCTACAGAGCTTACAGTGCTGAACAAAGCTAAAACACCGCCATTTCTCATCCAGGAGGAAACCGATGTTGCTGAAGATTTGCGCTTGAAATACCGCTATATAGATCTTCGGCGCAACACTTTGCAGGAAACATTTAAAATGCGTCATAAAACGACTCAGGCGATACGAGACTTTTTAAACGATGATGGCTTTCTGGAAATGGAAACACCGATTCTGACTAAAAGTACTCCCGAGGGAGCGCGGGACTATTTGGTGCCGAGCCGCGTACATGAGGGTGAATTTTACGCTCTGCCTCAATCGCCTCAATTGTTTAAACAGTTGATAATGATGAGCGGTTTTGAAAAATATTATCAAATTGCCCGTTGTTTTCGCGACGAGGACCTGCGTGCTGACCGTCAACCGGAATTTACACAAGTCGATATTGAAACATCCTTCATGACAAGTGATGAGATAATGGATATGACCGAGAATATGATGAAACATGTTGTGAAAGAAGTTAAAGATATTGATATTGCTTTGCCATTGCCAAGAATGCCATATGACGAAGCAATGGCACGATTTGGCTCGGATAAACCAGATACAAGGTTTGGGATGGAACTGATTCATGTTTCAGATGTTCTGGCAAACTCCTCTTTTAAGGTTTTCAAGGGCGCGCTTGATGAAGGCGGAAAAGTTTGCCTGTTAAATGTTAAAGGACAGGCATCAAATTACTCCCGAAAAGAGATTGACAAACTGACCGAATTCGTAAAAGTTTATGGTGCTAAAGGATTGGCATGGTTAAAGATTGAGGATGATGAAGTTAAAGGGCCAATTGCTAAGTTTCTCACCGATGAGGAAAAAGACGGTCTTGTCAAAAAAGCTGAAGCCGGGAATGGTGACCTGCTGTTATTTGGTGCCGATAAAACAGACATTGTTTATGACAGTTTAGGAGCATTACGGCTCAAGTTAGGCAAAGAACTGGATTTAATTGATGAAAGCAAATTTAACTTTCTCTGGATTACGGATTGGCCATTATTGGAATATGATGAAGACTTTGAAAGGTATTTTGCCGCGCATCATCCTTTTACAATGCCTGTTGAAGCGGACATGAGTAAACTGGATACCGAACCTGAAAATGTTCATGCCAATGCTTATGACCTTGTGTTAAACGGTTATGAACTTGGCGGCGGGTCACTTCGTATCCATCGAAAAGAAACGCAGGATAAAATGTTTAAAGTGCTCGGGTTTTCTGATGAAGCAGCAGAAGATCAATTTGGATTTTTACTGGAGGCATTGCAATACGGTACGCCGCCGCATGGCGGAATAGCATTGGGGCTTGACAGACTTGTGATGCTTCTTGCTGGCAGATCGAATCTGAGAGATACAATTCTATTTCCAAAAACTGCCTCTGCTTCAGATTTGCTGACAGATGCACCAAATACGGTCAGCGATGAACAGCTGAATGAACTGTCTATTCATATCAATCATAAAGAGTGAGCCTAGTAATCACTTGTTCTAAATTTGTTACAATCAGAATGCATTTTTTGTTAAAGTAATTATTGATAAATCGATGTGTGTGTGGTAACATAATCATACAGACTAGAAGAAATCAAAAACACCAATCAATCCTGATGTGTACGTCTGCTACATTCGTTTTGACCGAACACTTATATATTTGGGAGCCTGAATAGGTTTTCATATTGCGTGCAAGCCTTGGAAAAGGGGAAGCACAACAGTATATGGAACAGGGCACCCACCTGCCTGGAGCGGGATCAAAACAGCAAAACAGACGGCACAATTGGGATTGATGGATACATAACTAACATTGCAAATAAAATTGAGCGGAGCCAAAGGTTCCGCTCAATTTATCTTTTAAAAACAATCATTGATTGGAAGGCCCATCAGCAACTTGCTGCAAATTCCCATTTTTATCCATTCTAAATGATGGCGCCTGTAATGTATCCTTATCATCAAATACAGTCATCTTGCGTGCTCTATCCATAATTTGCATGAACACTTGATAATCTTCCTGGACTGTCTCCAGCTTTTTTGCCGTCTGTTGCAAATTGTTCTCTAATTCATTAACCTGACGCTTCAGTTGTTCATTTTCACGGTTCATTTGTTCCAGTGATTGTTTTGATTGATTGGAAGCCTGATAGTCTTTTTTCAACTGTTTCAGAAATTGAATGACAGAATCAATGGTCAATGTTTGTGGTGGTTCATTATATGATGTATCAGCGCCCGTTGCCTCATTATTGATATTTTTAGTTTCCGGGATTGCAATAACAGGTTGCTTAGCTTCTTTGGCTTCCGCGCGTTTTTTCTCTTTTCGTTGTCGCTTTGCAAGTTCTATCGCATCGTTGTATTTGTTTCGCACTTCGGCATTCCAGCGGAAACCGCATGCGGCGGAAGTGCGGTTCAGCTTATCGCCTACTTCTTCAAATGCATGCAGTTGTGTGCTGCCTTCTCTGATGTGCCGCAGCACGGTTTCTGCAAGTAATAAATCATCCTCATGGCTCCAGGCATCTTGTCTTACTTTAGCCAATATAGTCAACTCCTTTTTCAATAACGGTACTCATAGATTTTTTCCTTTAATGTTTAGTGTGACCGCTTGAAAAAGGAATTATACTTCTAAAATCTAGTATTGTTTTTTAGATTGGATATTCTCATGGACATTTTTCAGCTGCTTTTCAAACTTGCCGCTGTCTTTAGGTTTATAGTAATCTTTATTTTTAATTTTATCAGGTAAGTACTGCTGGTTGACCCAGCTGTTTTCATAATTATGCGGATATTTATACTCAATGCCCCGTCCCATTTGTTGGGCGCCTTGGTAATGTGTGTCCTTTAAATGGGCAGGAACGTCTCCGCTCATTCCAGTTCGTATGTCTGCAAGTGCCTCGTCGAGTGCCTTATAAGCTGTGTTGGATTTCGGTGAAAGTGCCAGCTCGACAATCGCATTGGCTAACGGGATACGTGCTTCGGGAAAGCCAAGACGCTCTGCTGCCTGTACAGCAGATACGGCTCTCGGTCCTGCTTGGGGATTGGCGAGACCTATATCTTCATAGGCACATACGATCATACGCCGGGCAATACTGTCAAGGTCGCCTGCTTCGATCAGTCTTCCAAGATAATGTAAAGCTGCGTTAACGTCACTGCCACGAATCGATTTTTGAAAGGCTGATAAAACGTCGTAGTGAGCGTCACCGTCCTTGTCATGGGAAAAGCTTTTCTTCTGCATACATTCTTCGGCAGCTTGCAGGGTGATAACAGTTTTGCCGTGATCATCTTTTGGTGTAGATGAAACGGCAAGCTCAAGTCCGTTCAAAGCAGCCCGCATGTCCCCATTTGCAGCAAATGCTAAATGTTCGAGTGCCTCATCTGTGATGTCAACATTTCTGGACCCGACACCGTTCACCTCATCATTAGCAGCCCTTTTTACGGCCTTTTTAATATGGTCGATATTTAGTGAGTGAAGCTCAAACAGGTGACATCTGCTTCGTATGGCCGGGTTGATAGAATGATAAGGGTTACTCGTCGTACAGCCAATCAGCGTCAGCAGATTACTTTCGATATGCGGAAGCAGGAAATCCTGTTTTGCTTTATCCAACCTGTGTACTTCATCGAGTACAAGGACGACTTGTCCGGTCATTTTGGCTTCTTCCACCACGATTTCCATGTCTCTTTTCTTATTAACAACAGCATTAAGCATCTTGACCGGGATGGCGAGACTTTTGGCAAGTGCGTAGGCAAGGGATGTCTTTCCTGTACCGGGAGGACCGAACAGAATCATTGAAGACAGGCGTTCAGCCTGTATCATTCGATTAAGTATTTTCCCTTCATTAACCAAATGCTCCTGGCCGATAATATCATTAATATGTTGAGGTCTCATGCGATAGGCGAGTGGTTGCTGAGTCATTTTGATCGTCCTTTTTAAAAAAATAATAAGCAGTCTATATAAAAGCGTAATCCCGAATGTGTTAAAATGCAAGAAACAAGTGATTCGTGCTATAATATCTTGTATTGTAATAAAGAACGTTACCATTCAGCGGGCAAAACCACCCCGCTGATTGAAGTTTCACTTTATAAAATCATGAGGTGTTTTAAATGAAAATTTCAACTAAAGGCAGATATGGGCTTACGATTATGCTCGAATTGGCGAGAAAACATGGGAACGGCCCGACGTCACTGAAGACAATCGCCCGTGAAAAAGAACTTTCCGAGCATTACTTGGAACAACTGGCATCGCCATTGCGGAATGCAGGACTGGTTAAAAGTGTTCGTGGTGCTTATGGTGGCTATATATTGGCGAAAGAGCCAAAGGACATTCGAGCGGGGGATATTATTCGCGTGCTTGAAGGGCCTATATCGCCTGTGGAAGGTATCGAAAATGAAGAGCCTGCAAAACAGGCATTATGGATAAGAATAAGAGATGCGGTTAAAGATGTTCTTGATACCACAACGCTGGAAGATCTGAAGCAGCATGAAAACGATCAGGTACAAGATGCCTATATGTTTTATATCTAAGCTGTATTGCAAACAGTGTTGTTTAAAACAGCTGGAGTACGCTGCAGCAATTTAGTATATATTTGGGAAGGGTAGTAAAAATGAATCATATTTATTTGGACCATGCAGCAACAACACCGATGGACAGTCAGGTTGTTGAGGCCATGAATCCGGTGATGACAAATATATTCGGCAATCCGTCAAGTGTTCATTCGTTTGGCCGAAAAGCCAGACAATATCTTGATGATTCGAGACGAGTGATGGCCGGAAGCATTAATGCCGATGAGAAAGAGATTGTCTTTACAAGCGGCGGCACGGAAGCAGATAACTTGGCAATGATTGGAACTGCCTTGGCAAACCAGGCTAAAGGAAACCATATCATCACAACTGTGCAGGAGCATCATGCAGCACTGCATACAGCTGAAAATCTGGAGAAACAGGGGTTTGAGGTGACATATCTTCCTGTTAATGATAAAGGTTGCGTCAATGTGGATGATCTGACTGCATCATTGAGAGACGACACGATTTTAGTTTCCATAATGTATGTGAACAATGAAACCGGGGTCATGCAGCCAATTGAAGCGATTGGCGATAGTTTAAAAGATCACCAGGCGTATTTTCATACTGATGCAGTCCAGGCTTTTGGTTTATTGGAAATAGACGTTAAACAGTTGGGTATTGACCTATTGACGGTTTCTTCCCATAAAATAAACGGGCCAAAAGGGATCGGCTTTTTGTACGTGTCAAACGCTGTGAAAATCGAAGCGCTGCAATTCGGAGGTGAGCAGGAGAGAAAACGCCGCCCGGGCACGGAAAACGTTGCTGCTGCTGTCGGTTTCAAGAAAGCAGTTGAACTGGCCGTTCGAAATAAGGCTGAGCGAAGCGAGCTTTATGCCGCATATAAAAACCAATTTTTAAACCGGCTGTCAGAGAATGGAATTAATTATGAAATAAACGGCGTTCCGGAACAAACAATATCAACCATCGTCAATCTCAGTTTCCCGGGTACAAATGTTGAAGCGCTTTTGACAAACTTTGATCTCAGCGGTATTTCGGCATCAAGCGGCAGCGCGTGCACTGCAGGATCAGTGGAGCCTTCTCATGTGCTCAGTGCAATGTATGGGAAGGATTCTGATCGGACAACCAACTCGGTCCGATTCAGTTTTGGGTTGTTCAACACCGAAGAAAATGTCATGGAAGCTGCAGACCGTGTTGCTCATATTGTGGAGCGCTTAACAAAATAAACAAGGTGGTGATCACATGAAATCAAATTCGGATACACGTGTAGTGGTTGGAATGAGCGGCGGTGTTGATTCGTCAGTTGCCGCGTTGCTCTTAAAAGAACAAGGCTATGATGTTGTGGGCATTTTCATGAAGAACTGGGATGATACAGATGAGAATGGCGTCTGTACAGCCACTGAAGATTATGACGATGTTGTGAGGGTATGCAACCAGCTGGATATCCCTTACTTCGCTGTTAATTTTGAAAAACAGTACTGGGAGAAAGTATTTACGTATTTTCTTGATGAATACCAAGCAGGGAGAACGCCAAATCCTGATGTCATGTGTAACAAAGAAATTAAATTTAAAGCGTTCCTTGACCATGCCATGTCGCTTGGCGCGGATTACCTGGCTACAGGTCATTATGCGCAAGTAAGGAATAACGACGGCACCTTCGAAATGTTGCGCGGTATTGATGACAACAAAGACCAGACGTACTTCCTAAATCAGTTGAATGCCGAAGTGCTTGAAAAAGTTATGTTTCCACTTGGTCATCTGAATAAAAGTGAGGTCCGTCAAATCGCTCAGGAGCATGATCTTGTCACTGCTTCCAAGAAAGACAGTACGGGGATTTGCTTTATTGGCGAGCGGAATTTTAAAGAATTTCTGAGTGAGTATCTGCCGGCCCAGCCAGGTACAATGAAAACTCTTGATGGTGTTGAAAAAGGACGGCATGAAGGCTTGATGTACTATACAATCGGTCAGCGCCAAGGGCTTGGTATCGGTGGCTCAGGCGAGCCATGGTTTGTTGTAGGAAAAGATCTCAAAGCAAATATATTATATGTCGGACAAGGGTTCCACAACGATAAATTATATTCGGATGGTTTGATTGCTTCAGAAGTTAACTGGATCAACCCGGTTGCGGAATCATTCACATGTACTGCTAAATTCAGATATCGTCAAAAAGACAGCGGGGTTACAGTTACTAAAATGGACGATGGAAATGTCTATGTCGCTTTTGACGAAACACAGCGGGCCATAACTCCGGGACAAGCGGTCGTGTTTTATGACGGTGATGTATGTCTCGGCGGCGGGACCATTGATGAGGTTATAAAAAATGAATCCCGCCTTGATTATGTTGGCTAGTAAAATGTTGCAGTTGAACGATTGATGAGGTGAAACAATGAATAAAAATGAGCAGGCAATTCAGCTTATGAAAGAGCAGAAATATGAAGAAGCGGCACAACTTTTTAACGACATTATCGAGGCAGATCCTGAAGACCCGGTAGGTTATATAAATTTCGGGAATTTATTGCTTCATATTAATGATACTGAACGAGCGGAGCGTTTTTACCGCCGGGCTATTGAACTGGATTCACAGGCAGCAACGGCTTTTTATGGCCTGGGTAATCTATATTATGAAAAACAGGATTTTTCAAAAGCGCAACAAAACTTTTTAAAAGCGATCGAAATTGGCCTCGAAGAAGCGGACGTATTTTATTTGCTCGGTATGACATTTTTCCATCAAGAGGAATATAAATTAGCCATCCCTTATCTGATGCGGGCCTCGGAATTGGAGCCGGATAATACCGAACTCTTGTTTCAATATGGAATGTCTTTGGCTCAAAGCGAGCATATCAAGGATGCCAAACCTGTTTTTCAAAATGTATTGGAACTTGAACAGGACCACAGTGATGCTCACTATAACCTCGGGGTCATAGCCCTTTATGAAGAGGACCTTGAGGGGGCATTAAATCATTTCAATAGGGCCCTGGAAATTCAGCCTGAGCATCTTCTGGCAAAGAATGCAAAGGATCAAATCATGGAAGTATGGAATAATTCAGGTAAGTAAGATCGTGAGGTTATTCGTATGGCTGCGGATGAACAAAACCCTCAAACAAGCGGGTATATAAAAGGCGAACTGCTGCACACAATTTTTCATAATGAGCAGGAGAATTTTTCCATTGCTAAAATTAAAGTCCTTGCTACCAATGAAGAGTATTCTAACAAGGACATCGTTATAAAAGGTTACTTTTCAGATTTGCAGGAAACAGCCGCGTATAACTTTTATGGAATTTTGGAGCGGCATGCGAAATTTGGACTGCAATACAAAGTAACATCTTACGAGACAGTTGTTCCTGATACGAAAGAAGGGCTGATTGCTTATCTCTCCAGTGATATGTTTTATGGCATCGGAAAGAAGACAGCTGAAAAAATTGTTGATGTGCTGGGAGACAATGCTGTTTCCAAAATATTAAACGATTCAAATGTGTTGTCTCAAGTGCCTGGTTTAAAGAAGGAAAAAGCCAGGTCTCTCGTTGAAACCTTAAAGGAAAATCAAGGGTTTGAGCACATTGCCGTTCATTTATCCAAATATGGAATTGGTTTGAAAATGGCTCAAAAGATATATAAACAGTATAAAGATGAAGCAATCAGCATACTGCAGGAAGATCCTTATCAGTACGTTTTTGATATTGAAGGATTTGGTTTTCAGACTGCTGATGAAATAGCACGTGCTAATGGTCTGTCGTTATCACACCCAAGCCGAATCGGCGCTGGGTGTATTTACGTTTTGCAGAAGAATATTCAGGATGGCCATGTGTATTTACCGGTTGAATTGTGTGCTGTGGAGGTCTCACGATTGCTTCTGCACCCCGATTTGCAGGTAACAAATGAAATGGTTATTGAGCGTCTTGAAGCCTTAAATAAAGAAAAGAGTATTATCTTAATGGATGGCAATGTCTACTTGCCGTCGCTATATTACGCTGAGGATGGTGTCGCTTCAAACCTTAAAAGGTTAATTTCCAAACCGGTTGAACATGAGATACTGACCGCGGAGTTATTAAAAATCATTGGAGAGATTGAAGAAGAAGAAGTTCTCAGTTATGGCAAAGAACAATTTGAAGCGATACAGAAGGCGTTACAATCAAAACTGATGATATTAACAGGCGGCCCCGGGACGGGCAAGACAACAGTAGTGAAGGGTATCTTGAATGCATATGCTGAAATTCATAATATTTCTTTAAACCCGGCTGACTACAATTCCTCCTCTGACTATCCTTTTACGTTAACAGCACCTACCGGACGAGCAGCTAAACGGCTGACCGAGTCGACCGGTCTGCCAGCGGTGACAATACATCGATTATTAGGATGGGATGGCCAAAATGGCTTTGAGAAAAATGAACATGAACAATTGACAGGAAAGTATTTAATCGTCGATGAATTCTCAATGGTTGATATTTGGCTTGCCAATAATTTATTCAAAGCTATTCCCGACGATATGCAAGTACTGCTGGTCGGGGACGAGGATCAGCTTCCATCGGTCGGACCGGGACAAGTACTGGCGGATTTGCTTGCCAGTGAATTGATCCCCTATATCAGTCTTCAGGATGTCTATCGGCAAAAGGAAGGTTCTAAAATAATCGAACTGGCTCATCTGATCAAACAGGATGCGTGTGAACAGGAAGCATTAAAAAATGATAAAGATTTTAGTTTTATTCATTGCAATACACATCAAGTAGTTGAAGCAGTTACAACAGTTATTGAACGAGCAAGGGCGAAAGGTGTGGATTTAAAACATATTCAGGTTATGGCGCCGATGTATCGCTCAGAAGCGGGGATAACGATGATTAATCAGCAATTGCAGGCCCTGATAAACCCTGCATCGCCATCCAAGCGGGAAATAAAAACGAAAGATGCTGTTTTTCGTGTTGGTGATAAGGTGCTGCAACTTGTCAATCAACCGGAGGATAATATATATAACGGTGATATTGGCAAAGTGGTTGCTATATTTGAGGAAGATGAGAACGTTGATAACATCGAACAACTTGTAGTGGATTTTGAAGGCAAAGAAGTTGTTTATGAAAGAAAAGATTATGCGAATATCACACATGCATATTGTATCTCGATTCACAAGTCGCAGGGGAGTGAGTTTCCAATTGTTATTTTGCCTGTGGTTTCGGCTTACAACCGCATGCTGAAGAAAAACCTGCTTTACACCGCCATAACCAGAAGTAAAAAGTCACTTATTATCTGCGGTCAATATCAAGCCTTTTTGCGGGGGACCCAGACCCTTGATTCAAACAGACGTTATACAACACTTCAGAAACAGCTCCATGAACGTTTGACCACTGTTGATGAAAGCGAACAGCCAGTCATAGAGGAAGAAGACATGACGCCATACGATTTTATGTAATCGGCACGTATATTTTGTCTGCTAATGGGCAAGCATAGACAAATAAAGTGACATTTCATACCGAATCGGACATTAATTGTTCGTTATATGCGGGATGAAAAGGAGATTTAATGATGTTGGTATGCCCGAATTGCAGAGAAAAAGATATTGGTAAAATAGGTTCTCAGCAGTTCTATTGCTGGAATTGTTTTGTTGAACTCTCTGTTTTTAATGATAAGTTTACAATTCATCAGGTTGAGCCGGATGGTTCCTTGAGTTCGTTGGATGATCTTTTTACCGAAAATGAACGGAAAATTCAATGGTAATGTTTCTTCATATAAACGAGCTTGCTTTCTCCGGGAGGTGCAGGCATGTTCATATACAATAAACCTTTGAATTTTTTGTTCTGGGTTATAACCGGTATTTTTGTTTTTTTATTTATCTATTTACTTGTGAAACTTTTTCCGTTCTATGGTGCTGTACTTTCTTTCCTGTGGCAGTTGCTGATTCCATTTTTAAGCGCTGTTCTGATTGCTTATTTATTGTATCCAATCATAGAAAAAATGCACAAACATAACATTCCGAAAAGTGCAGCGGTTCTTTTGATTTATCTGCTTTTTTTTGGCGGGACCGGTTATTTAGGCTATCGGGTTTATCCGGCAGTCATTCAGCAGCTGAATGATCTCCAGCAACAGCTGCCTCAGCTCGTACAAGCATACCGGGACTTTATTTACAGTCTGTATGAATATACAGCTTTTTTGCCCGAAACGTTCCATGATAAAATGGACGAACTTATCTTTGAAGCCGAAACTTATATTGAAGAATTGCTTGCTGATATCGTCAGGGGTTTTACAAAAGTTTTCGACATGATTGTCATTATAACAGTGATCCCGGTTCTCGCTTTCTATTTTTTGAAAGACTTTGATTTAATCAAATCTTATTTTAAGAAGTGGATTCCGCAAAAGTATCATCACCAGACAAAGACATTCCTGCAGGCGATCGATGATGGGCTTGGAAGTTACATAAGAGGACAGTTGCTCGTTTCAATTTTCGTAGGGGCAGCAGCATTTGCAGTATTCAAATTTATAGATATTCCATATGCCTTGTTATTGGCTATTATTATGGCAATCACGAATATCATTCCATACTTCGGCCCGATTATTGGCGCCGTGCCAGTGATTGCAATTACGGCAACTATTTCCGGCAAGCTTGTATTGATTGGATTAGCGAGTATTTTTATTATACAAGTTATTGAAGGCAACTTTTTATCGCCATATATTGTTGGCAGAAGTATCAGAATTCATCCGGCTGCGATCATTTTTGCCTTACTTTTGGGAAGTAAAATAGGCGGTGTAATTGGTCTTGTTTTAGCAGTTCCTCTTTTATTTGTGCTTAAAGTTCTTATAGAGCATCTGGTATCAGTCCGAAGTACATAATTGACATTTAAGAAAAAGTTGACTATACTATCAGCAAATTAATAACAGTAATACGTTGAAGGTTCTAAGTACATGGATCTTTGTTCAACAGTGTCCAGAATGCGAAAGACACTTCAGAGAGGGGTTTCCTTGGGCTGAGAGAAATCCTGAACGCTAAGACCATGGAAAGCTAAACCGGAGTACGGCTAATCCCCGTCGGTACCAAACCGTTATCAGGCTGAGTGATGAATGGGTTTCTCCATTCATAATTAGGGTGGTACCGCGGATCTCGTCTCTAAGGAATTGTAGAGAGGGGATTTTTTATTGTCAGAAATAAATTGCAAAATCATTCAGAAAACAGCCATATAAAAAAGTTGGAGGTTAAATGATGAAACAGTTAACATCAGCACAAGTACGGCAAATGTTTCTGGACTTTTTCCAGGAAAAAGGTCATCAAGTAGAGCCAAGTGCGTCCCTTGTACCTATCGAAGATCCAACATTGCTGTGGATTAACAGTGGTGTGGCAACGCTCAAAAAATATTTTGATGGACGGGTTATTCCAGACAACCCGCGCATCGTTAATGCACAAAAATCAATCCGAACCAATGATATAGAGAATGTGGGATTTACAGCTCGGCACCATACGTTTTTTGAAATGCTTGGCAACTTTTCGATTGGTGACTATTTTAAAAAAGAAGCCATTGCGTATGCATGGGAATTTTTAACGAGTGAAAAATGGATTGGTTTCGACCCGGAATTATTGTCGGTGACCGTGCATCCGGAAGATGATGAAGCGTATGATATTTGGTTGCATGATATAAAGATCCCGAAAGCGCGAATCATTCGACTGGAAGAAAACTTCTGGGATATTGGCGAGGGCCCAAGCGGACCTAACTCGGAAATTTTTTATGACCGCGGGGAAGACTATGGCAATGATCCTAATGATCCTGAACTGTATCCGGGCGGTGAAAATGAACGTTATTTGGAAATCTGGAATCTTGTCTTCTCACAATTTAACCATAACCCTGATGATACGTACACGCCGCTCCCAAAGCAAAATATCGATACCGGTATGGGGCTTGAGCGTGTTGTATCAGTTATTCAAAATGCTCCGACTAACTTTGACACTGATCTATTTATGCCGCTTATCCGTGAGACTGAGGAGATTTCAGGTAAAAAATACGGCCAAAGTTCATCAGACGATACAGCCTTTAAAGTAATTGCCGACCATATCCGAACTGTGTCCTTTGCAGTTGGCGACAAAGCGCTTCCTTCAAATGAGGGGAGAGGTTACGTATTAAGGAGACTTTTGCGTCGTGCCGTCCGTTTCGCCAAACAGCTGGGCATTGATAAGCCATTCATGTATAAGCTTGTCCCGATTGTTGGGGAGATAATGAAGGATTATTATCCGGAAGTGCTTAAGCAGCAGTCACATATTGAAACGGTTGTAAAAACGGAAGAAGAACGGTTTCATGAGACACTTAACGATGGACTTTCAATACTGAACAGCATTATAGAAAAAGAAAAACAAAAAGGAAGTGACGTCTTCCCGGGCGCTGAGGTTTTTAGGTTATACGACACGTATGGTTTTCCAAAAGAACTGACCGACGAGTATATTGCCGATTATGGATTTTCAATCGATGAAGAAGGCTTTGAACTGGAAATGGAGAAGCAACGCGAACGTGCCCGAAGCGCCAGACAAAAAGTTGATTCCATGCAAATTCAGGACGGAATCTTGCGTGATGTGAAAACCGAGAGTACGTTTATCGGTTATGAACAGTTGAACGTGAATACCACTGTTGAAGCAATCGTAAAAGAAAATGATTTAACCGAGAGCGCCTCAGCCGGGGAGGAGGCATATGTATTTCTGAAAGAAACACCATTTTATGCTGAAAGTGGTGGACAGATTGCAGACAATGGCTGGATCTATACAAATAATGCCTCAGCTTATGTCGAAGATGTTCAGAAAGCTCCGAATGGCCAGCATGTGCATAAGGTCAAAGTAAAGGAAGGCGAGATCCGCGCCGATGAAGAGGTTTGGGGAGCAGTTGAAAGTGCTTTTCGTAACCGTGTCGTTAAAAATCATACAGCTACCCATTTGCTGCACCAAGCGTTAAAAGATGTTCTGGGTGATCATGTCAACCAGGCGGGGTCGCTGGTAGCACCTGACCGGCTTCGGTTTGACTTCTCACACTTCAGTTCTGTCACTGAGGAGGAGATTGCAGCAATTGAGCAAAAGGTAAATGAAAAGATTTGGGCGTCAATCCCGGTTGCAATTGACTATAAAAAGCTTGAAGAAGCAAAAGAAATGGGCGCAATGGCTTTATTCGGTGAAAAGTATGGGGATGTTGTAAGAGTTGTCCAGATTAGTGATTACAGCATTGAATTGTGCGGCGGCTGTCACGTCCACAACACCGATGAGATCGGGCTGTTCAAGATTACCTCAGAAACTGGTATCGGAGCCGGCACAAGACGGATTGAGGCCGTCTCAAGCATGGAGGCTTATTGGTACGTCAATGAGAAACTGAGTACACTGCAAAAGACCGCCAAGTTTTTGAAAACATCCGATGAGAATATTATAGAACGAATTGAAGGACTATACGAAGAGATAAAAACAATGCAAAAAGAAAATGAATCATTAAACGCGAAGCTTTCCAATCAGGAAGCGTCCTCCATTGTCGATAAAAGTGAATCAATTAATGGTGTTACCGTTCTGGCACAGCAAGTCAGTGCGAAGGATATGAATCAGTTGCGCAATATGCTTGATGAGTTAAAACAAAAATTTGATTCTGCTGTCATCCTGCTTGCATCCGAAAACAATCAAAAAGTGCAATTGGCTGCAGGGGTGACGAAAGATCTTACTGAAAAAGGATTGCATGCCGGTAATTTAATAAAACAGGCTGCTGAAATCTGCGGAGGCGGAGGCGGCGGTCGCCCCGATATGGCTCAAGCCGGCGGTAAAAACCCGGAAAAAATCAGTGAAGCCTTAAAAGCAGCAAATCAATATGTGACAAACCATGTAGATGAATAAATAACCTGCATTCTATCTATCAAAAAAGATATAATATGAACGATAAACATGTTAGAATAGAGAACAAAGGAAAACATGTGGAATGAGGTGTCACGATGAGCTCTATTGATAAAACAATGAAATTTAATTTTTCAGAGGAACCATTTGATCATGATATTAAAGACATTCTGCTGACAGTCCACGACGCACTGAAAGAAAAAGGCTATAACCCAATTAATCAGATCGTCGGTTATTTATTATCAGGTGACCCCGCATATATCCCTAGATATAATGATGCACGCAGTTTAATTCGTAAAGTCGAACGGGATGAAGTTATTGAAGAACTTGTAAAGTTTTACCTTGAAGAACAGCAAAAGGAAGATTAAATGAAAATAGTTGGACTGGATGTCGGTTCCAAAACGATTGGTGTTGCAGTGAGTGACTTGTTGGGTATGACAGCGCAAGGCATCACAACAATCAAATGGGACGAAGCAGAAGTGTCTTCAGCTGATGAACAGCTGAAACAAATAATAGAAGAACATGCTGTCGGGAAAGCTGTAATAGGGTTGCCGAAGCATATGAATGGTTCAATCGGCGAACGCGGGGAAGCTTCTATGACTTACGCGGAACACGTCGAAAAAGTTCATAACATACCGGTTATCCTATGGGATGAGAGATTGACAACTGCCGCTGCAGAGCGCGTTTTGCTCGAAGCTGATATGAGCCGGAAAAAACGTAAAAAAGTCATCGATAAAATGGCAGCAGTCATGATCTTGCAAACTTATCTCGATCAGTCAAAATAAAAGGAGTGTAATCATGGCACTGGAAGAAAATGAGCGAATTATTATCCCTGATGAGAATGGCGAAGAGCATCTTTTTGAAGTATTGTTTACTTTCGATGTTGATAAGACGGGTCATTCCTATTTAGCGGTTGTCCCCGCCGAACAAAAGGAAGATGAAGAAGTCGAAGTATACGCATTCAGGTATGAAGAAGAAGAAAAGAACGAAGATGATCTTTCACTTTTCCCAATCGATTCGGATGACGAATGGGAAATGGTTGAAGAAGTACTACACACATTGATTGATGAAGAAAACGGCGAGTGAAGATTATATCGGTATAGAAAAGCTGATATCTTGATGGGTATCAGCTTTTCCATTATGCCGTAAATAATTATTGTGGAATGAATTGTTTACATAATAGATTATTATCGCTGGTTTTAGTATAATATACCGGATGAAAGGGGGAGAAGCATGTCGAAAAAGAAAATGTCAGGGAGTTATATGGAAAATTTAAAGCGACGGAGCGAAGATGCTAAAGCTGTAAGAAAAATTGCTGCAGTTATTATTATCTCACTTGCTCTGATTTTAATTATTGGCAGTATATCAGGGTATTTATATATCACTTCTGCATTGGAGCCGGTAGACCCTGACAGCAACGAAGACACTAATGTTGAGATTCCGCTGGGATCTTCCACATCTGATATTGCATCAATCCTTGAAGAAAATGGTATTATTAAAGACGGTACGATTTTCCAGTTTTATACAAAATTCAAGAATGTGACTGAATTTCAAGCGGGTGATTATACTTTTTCTCCCTCTATGAACGTCGACGAACTATTGGAAGCTCTTCAGAATGGAAAAGTCATGGAAGAACCCGTTCATAACATTACAATCCCAGAAGGTTGGACGATTGACCAAATTGCCGAAACATATGGGAAGAACCTTGAGTTCAGCAAAGAAGACTTTCTGAATAAGGTAAATGACCCTGATTATATTGAAACATTAATCAGTTCTTACCCGAATATTTTAACAAACGATATTCTGGATCCGGAAATCAGGACACCGCTGGAAGGGTATTTATTTGCAGCAACCTATCAGTTCTACAGTCAAAATCCTTCAGTTGAAACAGTGGTAAATCGCATGCTCGAAAAAACGGAAAATGTGGTGACACCCTATTTGGATGAAATCGCAGGTCAAGATTTAACGGTCCATGAAGCATTAACAATGGCGTCGATTGTAGAAAACGAATCAAGCTCTGACGACCAACGGAAGAAGATCGCGGGCCTATTTTATAATCGGCTTGAAGAGGGTATGGCGCTTCAAACAGATCCTACTGTGCTTTATGCTCTTGGAGACCATAAAGAGCAAGTAACGTATGATGATTTGGAAGTTGAGTCGCCATATAATACGTATCATGTTAATTCGCTCCCGGTTGGCCCGATTTCCAATTTTGCTGAAACTTCGCTGGAAGCGACCGTTGCGCCGGAAGAATCAGACTACTTATACTTTTTGCATGACGGTGAGGGTAATATCCATTTTTCTGAGACAAACAAAGAGCACAATAAATTGAGGGAGAAGTATATTAAATAACATTTATTATTGTCTGATTAAAATAAGCGTATTGAAGAGGACGATCTTATGGATGAAACATTATCGAATTATTTAAAAAGTGTATTGCCTGAAGATGAAACATGGGTAACTCAACTCGAGCAAGCAGCAGAACTTGAGAATGTCCCAATTATGGACCCATTGAGCATGAATTTTGTTAAGCAAATCATCCGGCTGCAAAGACCTAATAAGATTCTGGAAATAGGAACTGCAATTGGCTATTCTGCGTTAAGAATGCTCGAAGCATATCCCCAAGCACATATCGTAACGATTGAAAAAGATGAAAAGCGATATTACCAGGCAAAAGCAAATATCAGCCGAATGGGCAAACAGGAGCATATTACGGCTTTGCTTGGTGATGCGATTGAACATCTGGACAAAATGCAATCAAGATCATTTGATCTCATCTTAATCGATGCAGCTAAAGGACAATATCGGCAATTTTTTGAACGTTCCGTGCCACTGTTGAAATCCAATGGAACCGTTTTGTCCGATAATGTTTTATTTAAAGGGTATGTTGCAGATGAAAGTAAACCGAATCCGAGATATCAAAAAATAGCAAAGAAAATCCGAAATTATAATGATTGGCTAATAACTCATCCAACTTTCCAAACAACAATTGTGCCGGTCGGAGACGGTATTGCAATGAGTATAAAAGATGAAGGAAGGGAGTTTTCATCGAATGGCTGAAAAACCGGTTGTAATCGGTGTCGCCGGCGGGAGCGGGAGTGGTAAAACTTCAGTTACACGCTCTATCTGCGAACGATTTCAGGACAAAACGATACTTGTTATTGAACAAGATTACTACTATAAAGACCAGAGCCATTTACCGTTTGAAGAAAGACTTAACACAAATTATGACCATCCACTGGCATTTGATAATGATTTATTAATCAGTCATATTCATGACTTGCTCAATCATAAGACAATTGAAAAGCCCGTTTATGATTATAAAATGCATACCAGGTCAAATGAGGTAATCAGTGTAGAACCAAAAGAAGTAATTATTCTCGAAGGAATTTTAATACTTGAAGATCCCCGGCTGGTGGACTTAATGGACATTAAGGTTTACGTTGACACTGATGCAGACGTACGGATTATTCGAAGACTCTCCAGGGATATCAAGGAACGGGGAAGAACGCTGGATTCAGTCATTGACCAATATGAAAATAATGTAAGACCGATGCATCTGCAATTTGTTGAACCTACAAAGCGTTATGCCGATATTATCATACCTGAAGGCGGTCAAAACCATGTAGCTATTGATATAATGGCGACAAAAATCGAAAAAATTCTGTCGAGGAACCAATCAAAAATAAAATGAAAATGTATTGAAAATTTAAATCGAATCTGCCATAGTAGTTTTTAGTATTAAGTTATTTGAATCTGTCTAACTGCAGGATTGAAGATAAAAGGAGTGTATTGTGAATGGCTACAGAAAAAAGTTTTTATATGACTGAAGAGGGGAAAGCGAAACTGGAAGAAGAACTTGAATATCTTAAGACCGACAAGAGGGCTGAGGTCGTGGAACGAATCAAAGTTGCCCGCGGATTTGGCGATCTTTCTGAGAACTCCGAGTATGATGCTGCAAAAGATGAACAAGCTTTTGTGGAATCACGCATAGCTCAAGTGGAAAAAATGATACGCAATGCGGTTATTATTGAAAACGATAATGAAAATCCTGATATTGTATCATTGGGCAGCACAGTAACATTTAAAGAACTTCCTGAAGGCGATGAAGAAACATACACCATTGTAGGAAGTGCAGAAGCTGACCCATTTGAAGGGAAAATCTCTAACGATTCACCAATGGCAAAAAGTCTGATTGGTCAGGAAAAAGGGACAGAAGTTGCTGTGACAACACCTGGCGGGGATATTATGGTCAGAATTGAAAACGTTGAATAGGATTTAATGTCATCATGATTAAGGAAGCTATATCACCATTTATAGCTTCCTTTTATATGCTGGCGATCGCCTTCTTAGATCGTTAAATATGTAGCATTCACTATATAATATGATACGATTAATCGTGAAAGAAATTAATAAATGTACGTGGCTATTGGTAATGAGTTGACTCTCTTGATGCCCAAAAATAACCGACGCAGATTGGCAGTTAGGTTGGAGGGGATTGTATGCCGGCTTCACGCCTTAATAAATACGAAAAAAGAAGAAAAAACACAAAACTGATATCTATTTTGAGTGCAACAGGCAGCGTCTTAGCAATTGTGTTATTAGGTTTGATTATATTCGGAGGCAGCGATGAAGCTTCCGAAACAAAGGACCCCTTGCCTGAAAACGAATCCGTTACCAAGACAGAAGAAAATGAAAACACTGCTGTTAATAAAAGCGACACAACTGAAAATAGCCTGGCGAAAGAAACCAATATTGAAAATGATTCAGAGATGAATGGGGATGTTAACCTGGAACAAACCGAACCATCCGATGATAATGTTTCTGAAGCATATACAGGTAATTGGCAGGCTGTTGGAACCGAACAGACTGAGCCGCATACCGTTAATTACAGTGAAGGATCACAAGACAGACAAGAAATGCGCAAAGCAGTTGCAGCTGCTACAGGATTGGATGAAGAACGTTTCATAATGTGGTGGATTAAGCGAAATGGTGATCAGCGGGTTATTAATACAGTATCAAGCAGCGATGAATCTGAGTTATATCGCGTGTACAATACCTGGGTACCCGATGAAGGGTGGCAGCCGACTAAAGTCGAGAAATTAAAAGAAAATGATCAAAAATGGCGGTTCGAGTAAATAATAACAATAATCGGAGGAGTAAGCGATGACATTAGGCATTATCGGTGCAATGGATGAAGAAATTACATTTTTAAAAGAGAAGATGACAGATCGGCAGGAACATAAAATCGCGAATTGTTTGTTTATAAAAGGCAAATTGCAGGGACGCGAAGCAGTGTTAACAAAGTCCGGAATTGGCAAGGTAAATGCAGCAATGGCAACTACGATCCTGCATGAAGTTTTTCGCCCGTCGCAAGTTATCAATACAGGTTCGGCAGGCGGTTTTGCAGAAGATTTAAATGTGGGTGATATCGTTATCTCTACAAACGTTGTACATCATGACGTGGATGTGACAGCTTTTGGCTACGCTTATGGCCAAGTACCTGAGCTGCCTGCTATGTTCGCTGCCAGTACTGATTTAGTTGCTAAAGCCGGCCAGGCAGCCGGCGAGTCAGAAATAATTTTTCGTGAAGGGACGATTGCCACGGGTGATGCCTTTATGGAGGACCCGGAAGCCGTGACGAGTACGAGGGAGCGCTTTCCTGCCATGCTGGCGGCTGAAATGGAAGCTGCTGCTGTTGCCCAGGTATGCTTTCATTACGAGACGCCTTTTGTTATTATTCGCGCGTTATCGGATATAGCCGGAAAGGATTCTTCAGTCTCGTTTGATGAGTTTTTGGAGACAGCGGCAAAAAATGCGGCCAATTTAATTATGGCGTTTGTACGAACTTTATAATTGGCTTAAAATTCGGCGTAAAGTTTTTATATAGTGCGGAGGGTATCAAAGCTCAACTAAGCTTTACCCCCCTCTGTACTCTCTTCGGTAATATTCATGGAAAACTTTCATAAGTGCTCTTTTTTCAATTCTTGATACATAACTCCGTGATATATTAAGCATGTTGGCAATCTCCCGCTGAGTCATTTCTTTATAGTTGTTTAAGCCGTAGCGATACAGCACAACTTCTTTTTCCCTGCTGTCGAGAATCGATAGGTAATCATTCATTTTCTCAATTTCCATATTTAATTGGATGTATTCGATGATATTCTGGTTTTCAGCCTCCAGAATGTCAATCAGACTGATTTCATTGCCTTCTTTGTCCTGACCGATGGGATCGTGAAGCGACACATCTTTTTTAACCTTTTTTAAAGCCCGCAAATGCATTAAAATTTCATTCTCTATACACCTGGCCGCATAAGTAGCCAGTTTTGTCCCTTTATCCGCGGAGTAGCTTTCGATGCCTTTAATTAGACCAATCGTTCCTATAGAAATAAGATCTTCCATGTCCTCGCCGGTATTCTCAAATTTTTTGACGATGTGTGCTACAAGACGTAAATTGTGTTCAATCAATTTGTTCCGGGCTTCTTCAACACCTTCCTGCATTTGCTTAATGTATTTAGCTTCGTCTTCTGAAGATAATGGCTGGGGAAAAGCATGGTTTTTGACATAAGAGACAAAGAACAGTGCTTCTTTTATTAATAGACCCAGAAAGCTTAAAACGCCTGACAAGCACATGCACCTCCTTCAGATAACGGTTGGGTTTTCGCCCATATAGTTATCTGTATGAAGGTAAGTGTGTTTTTGTGTCTGTCCGAAAATAAAAACGCACCATTATTTTTACTGATAAAAGGGACAGGGAAAAATTAATAAAGGCTAAAGATTGTAGGTTCTTGCACAACATTCATAAACAGTGAACTAACTCTAATTTTGAGTTGGTGTGTTCCACCGCTTCGGAAATACAATTGAGTGCTTAAAGCCGCTCCGGCAATATACTTCGCTTTCCATGGGCACGGCCTCGGGCCAACACGATGTTGGTCACAAAGGCGTTGCCACAGGACGTGGCGGTCTTAGCCTTTGAACCTTTCTTGCGGGGTCTTCGGACACGTGCTATTCCCATAGGAGTCTTCGTATATTGCCTGAGCTTGGGAGACTTACTGTTTGTGGTGCTATGTGATCTAGTCTACCATAGCGTAGGAAATACACGCCGACTCCTGCGGGAGCAAAGGCATAGGTGAGACTCCGCTGGACGATAGCCCGAGGAGGCTCAC
Source organism: Lentibacillus persicus (assembly GCF_900112705.1). Taxonomy (GTDB): domain Bacteria; phylum Bacillota; class Bacilli; order Bacillales; family Amphibacillaceae; genus Lentibacillus; species Lentibacillus persicus. Next base: position 200,541 of record NZ_FOMR01000002.1, on the reverse strand, counting down.
CAGCCGCCCGCGGAAAGCGGCGTGTATTTCCGGAGCGGTGGCATAGCACTCCTGAAATCAGAAGGAAGAATTTTCATTACGTCGCACTTTACATCAACTGCGGGGTAAAGTACCACAAAGTTTACGACAACAGCCCATAATAAAAAAGCGACCCGTTTGAGTCACTTTTGTTGTTGTTTTTCTTTTTGTATGGCTTTTTCATATTCATCGGACCGTTGCTTCGTAACAGGTTTGATGCCAACACGGTGTGCAGCCCTTGATATCATATGGGCGCCCAGCGGTGCGGTCAGGAGTGTAAACACTATTGCCAGCAACAATTTACCACTAATGATGCCATGCTCAACAAATAAGAAGAGAAATGCGCCGATTAGCAACCCTGCAATACCCAGAGTGGAAGCTTTTGTCGTTGCATGCAGCCTCGTATAAACATCAGGAAAGCGAATAAGACCAATCGAGCTTGATATCAGGAAAAAGGTACCTGATAAAAGAAAAATCGCAATGATTATATTGAATATGATGTCAATCCAAGTTTCGATCAATTATAACACCCTTTTCCAGATATTTCGCTATTCCGATCGTTCCGATGAATAAAAGAATGCCAATTAATAATATAACATCATTTAGTCTCGTAGTCGGAATCAGGACGGCCATCAGAGCTGCTACACCCATCATGTTCATCCCTGATGCATCCAGCGCCACAGCGCGGTCTGCGTTTGTAGGCCCAGTTACAATACGAAATACAAGCAAAATAAGAGAAATGCCAATTCCAGCGATACTGATATGAGTGGCGACGGTAACGAGGGCTTCCGTTAAATTTAACAATTCATTCATCGTGTCACCTCCATAATCGCATTCTCAAATGTGCTTTTAATGTAATTTATTGTTTCGTCAATGTCGTCGATATTCATTGCATGTATATATAAGTGGGTGTTGTCCTGTGACACGGCAACCGACAAGGTACCAGGTGTCAGTGAAATAAGATTGGCTAAAAGTGTAATCTCCCAGTTGCTTTTTAAATCCGTCGGCAGAGCAAATATCCCTGGTTCAAATTCTGGTTTGCGTTGGTAGACGAGTTTGACAATATCAATGTTTGATGTGATTAACTCCTTTATGAACAAGTAAACTAAGGCTAAAATTTTATAGAAACGTCTTAAATAAAATGTATCAGGGATAAAGCGGTTTAAAAGAAGCAGCAGAAAAATACCGATCAGATACCCTGTAATAAAGCTCGGAAGGGTATAACTCTCACTGAGAAACATCCACATAATAGCGATGATAAGGTTCATTACAATTTGAAACGGCATACAACACTACTCCTTCATAACAGCATTTATATAGTTTTCCGGTTCAAGCAAGTAGGCAGAAATTAATTCAATAGAAGGGTAAATAAATTCTGCACCGACCCCCATAAATATTGATATTGCCAGCAGAACAGCGACGGGTGCCATTCTTCCTTTAACCGGTTTGTATTCAAATGATTCGTTTTTCTCACCCCAGAAACCTTGAATAAAGATTTTCATAATTGAGTAGAGAATCAGCAGACTGCTCATCAGTGCGATGATAACAATGACGATCTCCTCACTTGACAATGCACCGGTGAGTAATAATAATTTACCGATAAAACCACTGAACGGCGGAATCCCGGCAAGGACAAAACCTGAAACAAACAGCATCCAGCCGAGTACGGGGTAATAATGAATAAGTCCTTTGAATTTACGTAAATCAGAGGTGCCGGCAGCATACACAATCGTACCTACAAGAAGGAACAGAATCGTTTTAATGACCATGTCATGAATTAAATAATAAATGGAACCGCTGAGAGCATCCTGATTAAATACACCAAGTCCCATCAACATAAAGCCTATCGATGGAATGATATTATAAGCAATAATCAACTTAATATTATTGGTCGACAAAGCACCAATTACCCCAAAAATCATTGACAATCCAGCAATCCAAATAAACATTTCGTGAGTCAGACTGACTTTATGTACAAAGATCAAGGAAAATACCCGGATAATGGCGTAAATGCCAACTTTTGTCAGCAGGGCGCCAAATAATGCTGAAACAACCGGATTTGGAACAGCATAAGATTTAGGCATCCAGTAATATAAAGGAAACAGCGCTGCTTTTGTTGCAAACACGAAAAACAGAAGTATACCGATTGTTGTCAGTATCCCTTGCTGTTCAACCTCCTGAACGCGCTGGGCAATTTGAGCCATGTTGACTGTTCCAAGCGTTCCGTAAATAAAGGCAATTGCTGTAACAAACAGCATAGACGAAAAAAGGTTGATAAATACGTATTTCACTGATTCCCGAAGCTGTACTTTATCGCCGCCAAGTACAATTAAAGCATAAGAGGCCATTAACAGCACTTCAAAGAAAACAAACATATTAAAGAGATCACCGGTTAAGAAAGCGCCGGAGACACCAGAAATCAGGAAGAAAAAGAAAGAATAGAAGTAAAAGCGCTCTTTTTTATCCGGTAATGTGTAAGGTGCATAAAAAGCACATGCTGCCGCTACGATATTTGTTGTTAATACAAGGAGAATCGATAATTCATCAGCGACAATGATAATGCCATAAGGTGCTTGCCAGTCACCTGTTTCCAAAATAATCGGTCCTTGAGTGAAAACGAGCCATGCTGTAAAGGCTGCGACGCCAAGATTGCCAATGATAAAAACTTTGGTCAGTAGCCGGACAAGTGTTAATTTTTTTGGAAAAAAGGCGAGAATAATCCCCGCCATTAATGGAATGATGATTGGTAAAACTGCTAGATTACTCATTTTCGTTACCCCTTAATTGCTCCATATTATCAGTGTTGTTTTCATTTGCTGTACGATAGGCAAGAACCAGGAGAAGACTTGTAATACCAAAACTAATGACAATCGATGTCAGGATTAGCGCCTGTGGTAATGGGTCTGCATATTCTTCGACACCATCAGTCAGAATTGGCGGGCTGCCTCTTTTTAATTCACCCATAGTCAGGATAAATAAGTGTGCACCATGCGAAAGAAGTAATGACCCGATGACAAGTCTGAGCAGCTGCTTTTGCAGCAAATTATAGATAGCCGTAGCAAATAAGATCCCAGCCAGAATTGATATGATGTATTCCAATTATCTTCCTCCCTTATCTGACCTGTATTTAATGAGAGTGTATATAGCAAGCGCAGCAATACCCAGAACCGCAATTTCAAATAGTGTATCAAGCCCGCGCATGTCTACGAGAATGACGTTTACAACGTTATCGCCGCCGCCCAGTGAATACGAGGTTTCCAGAAAGTAATCTGATATTGTACCAAACCAGTCACTGCTATGTGCTGAAATGCCAATCAATGTTACCATCGCGCCAAATCCGATGGACACAAGACCATTCGTTGTTTTTGATGTTAACGACTCCTGACGTTTTTTCAGGTTTGGCAAATGGTAGAAACAAAGCAGGAACAGGGCTACTGAAATTGTTTCCACGACTAGTTGTGTCAACCCGAGGTCAGGTGCCCGATAAATAATAAACAGCAGTGCGACACCATACCCGGTTATACCTGTAATTAAGATGGCTGCCACATTGTTATTGATAAATATTGTTGCGACCGCCGCGGCAACGATAACAAGAACAACTGCCATTTCAATGATGGTTACTGATGCTAAGTTCTGGAAATTCATTGTGAACCCGCCGGTAGCAATCATGAATCCTGTCGTTGCAATTAATATGGCGCTTAAAATGATAATCATGTAATGCCGGAGAGAGCCAGTCATATATGCGTTAGTGATCTTTCCGGAATAGATATCGATTTTCGCCATCAACCAATCATAGACTTTATTGGCACTCAGCCTTCCTGGGAGGATTTGATAGACACCGTGCCACTTTTTCCTGGTCACTGTCAGAACAGCACCGATGCCCAGGACGGCAAGCGACATTTGAAAGGCAGTTGAGTCCCATCCATGCCAGAAATAAATCTCTTTGGCGACCGCTTCCCCATTTACTGCTTCGGCAGCATGCGCAATGAAAGTACCATTGATGGCACCTGGAAATAAGCCGATTAAGATAACACCAAGCACCAGGATTCCCGGTGCTACCAGCATACCTGCTGGAGCTTCGTGCGGTTTTTTCGGTAATTCATCAAGTTTTTTCGGACCCCAGAATGTACCAAAAACAAAATACATTGAGTAAACAAATGTAAAAATACTGCCAAGCACTGCCAGGTAAGGAATAACCTCAATCAGAAAGCTTGCAAGGGCACTCGTTCCTTCACCCAAATCAATGGCGGATCCAAAAAACAACTCTTTACTGTAGAAGCCATTAAGAAACGGCAATGGGATACCGGCCATGGAAAACGTGCCAAACAGTGCCAGGGTAGCACTTATCGGCATTAATGTTGCCAGCCCTCCTAATTTCCGTATATCACGTGTGCCGGACTCATGATCAACTGCACCGGCAACCATAAACAAGCTTCCTTTGAATGTAGCGTGGTTCAAAATATGAAACACCGCAGCGAAAATAGCCGCTTCTGTTCCAAATCCAAGCATCGCCATAATCATGCCCAGCTGACTTATTGTGGAAAAGGCCAGTATCGCCTTCAAGTCGGTCTGGTGGACCGCCATATAAGAACCCCAGCATAGTGTCAAAATTCCTGCGATACTCACAATGATAAAGAACCATTCAAAACCGGAAAACACTGGCGAGAAACGTGCTATTAAATAGATTCCGGCTTTAACCATTGTGGCTGAGTGGAGATAAGCACTCACAGGGGTCGGCGCTTCCATTGCATCGGGCAGCCAAATATGGAAAGGGAATTGTGCGGATTTTGTAAACGCACCAATTAATATAAAACCAAGAGCAAGCGGCATATACGGGTTGTCCATAATAATGTCAGCATTTGCCACCATAGCCCGAATGCTTGCTGTACCGGTAATGACAGTTAATAGTATAAAACCGCCGAACATGCTCAAACCACCAAAAATGGTGATCATCATTGATTTCAAGGCACCGTAGCGTGATTTTTCTTTAAAATGCCAATAACCAATTAATAAAAACGATGAAATGGAAGTTAGCTCCCAAAATGTATAGAGTACAAAAACGTTATCGGAAAGTACAATGCCGAGCATAGCCGACATAAACATAAGCAGATAGACATAAAAATGACCAAGTCGTTCGTTCCGTTCAAGATAATAAATGGAATATAGGACAACCAGTGAGCCGATACCACTTATTAGAAGGGCAAATAAAAGACTAAGACCATCGAGGTGAAAATCAAAATTGATACCGAGCGAAGGAATCCAATTGTAAGTATGGCGTACTGGCTCGAATCCTGTTCCGATAAATTGAATAAAGTAAATAAATATTGTAAAGGGGACAAAAAATACGAAGATACCTGTATGTATTCTATGTTTGTAAAGACTGACAAATGGAATCAGACAAGCGATTAGCAGCGGGATTAGTACGGTAAATATCATCTGTTTGCAATCCTCCTGTTTGGTTAGCAGATAGTATCCCATAATATTCGGGAAACGACTCATTAAGTGTATCGTTCAAATCAAGTATGTATGAATTATAATATTACCAACGATAGCTTACCATAAATTAAATGCTCTATAAAATAAAAAACCCCTTTCTCAGCAGACTGAAAAAGGAGAGGCTTCGCTACGTTTAATTGTTAATTTTACTCGTGTCCGTCAGGTTTCTTCTTTTAATTTCTTTTTCAATTAAATTTATGAAGTCGGGGTTCAAGTTTAATTTATTTGCTTTCCGGTAGGATTCCAGCAGCAATTCGTCGGATAAACGTTCCATGAATACACCCCTCCTAATTGTTAAAGAAGCATCGATTTGTTTGTGTTGGTGGATAATAATCTATCACGAATCAGTAAAGAGAACAAGATGTCATTAATCAACAGAGGGTTGTAGATAACTTGTGCATAAAATTAATATTAGGGCGAAAAGTGTTGATATTTCCCTGTTGATTATGTGCATAAAGTTATCCACACATCGAAAAATGATAGAAAATGTCGAACGTTTCTTGGCATAATCTCAGCTGGCTCGCTAACTTTTAGGTGGAAATTCTTTTCTATAATGGAAAGATACTATAAAATTAGGTTATAATGATAACTTGTCTGATGTAGCAAACCTTAATGATAATTTAAGCGTAAGAGGTGGAACAGTTGCTGAACTATTTCCTGCCAAACGAACATGTCAAAAGCATTTTTGATATACGGCCTGAATCACTTAGAAAAAAACACATTAAAGGTATTATCACCGATCTTGATAATACCCTGGTAGCCTGGGACGTTGCTGATGCCACCCCGGAAGTTATTGAGTGGTTTCGGGAAATGAAAGAATATGATATAAAAGTGACCATTATTTCAAACAATAAACGCGAACGTGTGAAACTTTTTTCCGAACCGATCGATACACCCTTTGTTTTTAGTGCAAGAAAGCCTTTGCGATATGCTTTTAAACGAGCTGCAGAGGAAATGAAACTTAATAAGGATGAGATCGTCGTTATCGGTGACCAGGTTTTAACAGATGTATTAGGAGGCAACCTGGCCGGTTTTCATACCATATTGGTCGTGCCTATCGTTCAGACGGATGAAAAAATAACCCAATTTAACCGAAAGATTGAACGGCGAATTTTAAATTATATGCATAAGAAAGGTAAGATAACGTGGGAGGAATGAAAATGGAAGCGATGGTATGTCAAGGCTGCGGTGCCACTATACAAACCTCTGAACCCGACAAGCCCGGCTATACACCCGAATCGGCAATTGAAAAAGAACCTTTATTGTGTCAGCGTTGCTTTCGGTTGAAACATTATAATGATATACAGGATGTTTCGATGACGGATGACGACTTTTTGTCAATGGTGAGTCAAATTCGCAATAAGAAAGGGATGGTTGTTCACCTGGTCGATATATTTGATGTTGATGGGACGATCATTAAGAGTCTCCCGCGAATTGTCGGTGATAAGCCGGTGATTTTGGCGGCTAATAAAATGGATTTACTGCCAAAGTCGACGAACCGAAACAAATTGACTAAATGGCTTCGGACTGCTGCGAAAGAGGCAGGCGTGTCGGTGGAAGCAGTTTACCTGATTTCATCAGTGAAAGGGCATGGCATGTCCCAATTGACTGAAGCAATTGAAGATTACCGAAAGGGAGAAGATGTTTATATCGTTGGGACTACAAATGTGGGTAAATCAACGTTCATCAATAAACTGATCCAAAGAACAACAGGTACATCAAATGCTATTACAACGTCTTACTTTCCAGGTACGACGCTTGGCTTTATTGAAATCCCGTTAGATGATAACAACGCATTAATCGACACACCGGGGATCGTTAACCGTCAGCAAATGGCTCATTACGTTTCTGATAGTGATTTGAAAGTAATTACGCCAAAAAAAGAGGTTAAGCCAAGGGTTTATCAGCTTAATAACGAGCAGAGCCTTTACTTTGGAGGGCTAGCACGCCTTGATTTTGTTAAAGGAGAAAGGCAGTCATTTGTTTGTTATTTTTCAAATGAGTTAACGATCCATCGGACAAAGCTGGATAAAGCTGATAAGCTCTTTGAGGAGCACAGAGGCGGTCTGTTGTCGCCCCCCGGACCGGAATCAATGGAAAAGACACCTCAACTCATAGCTCATGCGTTTCGTCTTGAAGCGGAAAAAACTGATATTGTATTTCCGGGGCTCGGCTGGGTTACAGTGCCTGGTGGCGATATTACTGTGACGGCACATAGTCCCAAAGGTGTCCAAGTCTCATTAAGAAAATCATTTACCTAGGGGGAGAGGAATTACATGCATTATAAATTAGGATTGGTTGGTTATCCTGTTACAAACTCCCTGTCACCATGGATTCATGAGCAATTCTTGAAAAAAGCTGGTTTGACAGGCAGTTATTCGCTGCTTGAGATTGAGCCGAATGAATCATTCGAAAATGAATTGGATCGTATTAAAAAGAATCATTTCGATGGATTTAATGTAACTGTTCCGTATAAAAAGCAAATTATACCTTTTTTGGATGATTTGGATGACGCTGCCCGCATGATTGGCGCTGTAAATACGGTTGTCCAGCAGAATGGAAAATGGATTGGCTACAATACTGACAGTACCGGATTTGTGACCAGCCTGAGACGTGAACATCCTTCTATATTTCAAGATAAACAGTGTCACATATTAATAATTGGAGCCGGCGGTGCTGCACGAGGTATCTTTTATGGATTGGCAGAAGCTGGTTTCAGTCAGATTGATATTGCCAACCGGACGCAATCGGCTGCAGAGAATATCGTCTCAACGGGAAAACAAAAAACGGAGACATCGATTCTGTCATTGAAAGAGGCTGAAGCTAAACTCAATGCATATGACCTGATCATTCAGACGACAAATGTTGGAATGAAGCCAAATATTAATGAAGCCATTATCTCCCTGGATCGTATTCATAATGCGAGTATTGTCAGTGATATCGTGTATCAGCCGATTGAGACTAAATTTTTACTGGAGGCTTCACAAAAAGGGGCAGCCGTGCATTACGGCCATACGATGTTGTTGTATCAGGCGCAATATGCATTTGAAATTTGGACGTCAAAAAAAGTGCCGGCTGATGCGTTAAAACAGCCATTACAATCAATATTGGAAGGAAGATAATTATGCTGACAGGTAAACAAAAACGGTATTTGCGTTCCGAGGCTCATCATTTGAAACCAATTTTCCAAGTGGGCAAAACCGGGGTTAATGCGAATATGGTACAGCAAATCAACGAGGCGCTGGAAAAAAGAGAGTTACTGAAAGTGAATGTTTTGCAGAATTGTATGGAAGATAAGGAGACTGTTGCCCAACAGCTTTCTGAAGGAACAGGCGCGGAAATTGTTCAGGTTATAGGCAACATGATTGTGCTTTATAAAGAATCGCAGGAAAATCAACAAATTAAGCTGCCGTAAAAAAGGAGGCTGGCATGAAACATGTAGGCATATTGGGGGGCACGTTTGACCCGCCGCATATTGGCCATTTAATCATAGCTGAAGAAGTCAGGACTGCAATGTCCCTTGATGCGATATGGTTTATGCCATCACATGAACCCCCCCATAAACGAAATGCGAATGCGGATGCTTCAGATCGTATCGCAATGACTGAAAAGGCTGTTGCCGGGAACCCTCATTTCAGTGTACTAAGAATTGAAGTGAATCGTTTAGGGAAATCATATACATTTGATACAATGAAGCTGTTAAAAGAAGAGCATCCTGACACGGACTTTTATTTTATAATTGGTGCAGATATGGTGGAATATCTGCCGCATTGGAAACACGTGAATGCACTGATGGACATGATAACCTTTATAGGAGTTAAACGGGAAGGGCATGTTCTTAAAAGCAAATACCCTGTAGTGGAAGTGGATGTTCCAGTAATCGAAATATCTTCAACCGAAATTAGAAAAAGGGTTATGGAAAATAAGTCAATTAAGTATATGGTGCTTGAGGACGTTGAATCTTACTTGAAGGGGAAACATCTATATGAACGAAGATAAAGCAATCGATATTGTAAAGCCTCACTTAAAGCAGGAGCGGTTTGATCATACACTCAGAGTAACGGAAACCGCTGCTGAACTTGCAGCGAAGTATGATGCAGATATTGAAAAGGTCCGACTTGCAGCGATTTTACACGATTATGCCAAATACTTTCCGCTTGATAAAATGAAGAATATTATAAAAAACAGCGAACTCCCAAACAACTTGCTGCATTTTCACCATGAATTATGGCATGGACCTGCTGCTTCCGTTATTGTATATGAGAAACATGGCGTAAGCGATACTGATATACGAAATGCTATTCAGTACCATACAACGGGCAGGGCAGGCATGACGACATTTGAGACCATCTTATTTGTTGCAGATTATATCGAGCCGGGAAGGTCTTTCCCCGGTGTCCAAGAGGTGAGAGATACAGCCCAAACTGATTTAGATCGTGCTGCATGGATGGCACTCAGAAATACGATTCATTTTCTTGTTGGCAAACATGCAACCGTCTACCCCGATACGTTTAATGCATATAATAATTTAACAGTACAATTAAATGGGAGGTAATCACATTCATGAACAGTAAAGAACTCGTACAACTAATTGCACGGGCTTGTGATGACAAAAGAGCAGAAGACATCGTGGCACTGGATATGCAGGATGTTTCGTTAATGGCGGACTATTTTCTTGTTTGTCATGGCAGCAATGAGCGGCAAGTGCAAGCTATCGCAAGAGGTATAAAGGATACAATGAATGAGAGCGATGTGCAGATTAAGCGCATGGAAGGTTTTGAACAGGCACGTTGGATATTAGTTGACCTGGACGATATTGTCTGCCATATATTCCATAAAGACGAACGACACTATTATAATCTGGAACGTTTATGGGGCGATGCATCAAGAGTCGACCTTTATGTGAACGAGAACGGGTGATTAAGATGGCATACAACCAGCTCGCCCATTATTATGATTTTTTAATGCGTGATGCCCCCTATGATAAATGGCATGACTTTACCAATGAGATGATCAGGGAGGCTGGACAATCTGTCGAATCAATAGTTGATTTAGGCTGTGGGACCGGGGAGATCACTACAAGACTTGCCAAGTCCGGCTATCAAATGACCGGCGTGGACTTTTCCAGTGATATGCTTAGTGTTGCTGAGCAGCGTGGAGCCAAGGAAAACCTTCAAATTCAGTGGCTTCAGCAGGACTTGTTGTCATTATCAGGCGTTGAAAATCAGGATATGGCGATAAGCTACTGTGATGTTGTGAACTATATAACTGAAGAAGATAAACTGCGTAAATTGTTTAAAAATGCGGCAGATTCACTGAAGTCAGGTGGATTATTTATTTTTGATGTTCATTCACTGAATCATGTCAGGCATAATCTGGTGAACGAAACGTTTGCTGAAGTTTATGAGGATATTTCGTACATATGGTTTTGTTTCGAAGGGGAACAGGATGGAGAGATGTATCATGATTTAACATTTTTCGCATCAGATGGGGACAAGTATTCCCGCTTTGATGAAACTCACCACCAGCGTACCTTCTCCGTTGAATTATATAGGCGTTTATTACAAGAAAATGGGTTAGCGGTTCAGCATTTAGCAGCGGATTTTTCTCTCAACAAAAAAATTGATGAAGATGCAGAGAGACTATTTATAACTGCGGTAAAACGGTCGGAATAATTGTTTCCGATCTTTTATTTTTTAGAAGGAATTTGCCGACCGATGTCGAATATATAACTAATGCAGCGTTATGTTCAACGCCAGCTTTTCTATACCTGTTCTTTTAACACTTCACCATGCTGCCTCTGCCGCGTACAAGCGCTTTGCCTCCGTCAAAAATTGATTTCCTCGAAGGATGTGACCCTAATTTGCTTGAACCTTTCAAAAAGTATCTATTCCCTCTTATTATAATTGTACTCTTGGCTGTTTTTTTATTTTTCAACCCGGATGATAACGAAAATGTCGTTTCTCAAACGAAAGAAATCAGTGAACCGCAGGAAAAGGTCGTTGAAGAACAGGTTGAACCAGAAATAGTAATGGTGGATGTGAAAGGTGAAGTGACATCGCCAGGTGTTTACGAAATTGCTTCCGACTCCCGTGTGAATGATGTGATTCAGATGGCCGGTGGCTTTACAAACGAAGCGGATAAAACAATGGTTAACCTCGCACAAAAAGTACAGGATGAAATGGTTATTCTTATCCCTGAAACAGGCAGTGAAGCGTCCGGATCCATCACGCAAAGCAACGGAGACGGCAAAGTACGTATTAATTATGCGGAGCAATCAGAAATCGAAACGTTAAATGGAATAGGTCCTTCTAAAGCGGAAGCCATCATTCAATATCGAGAGGAAAATGGTCTGTTTAAGTCTGAAGAGGACCTTCTGAATGTTCCCGGTGTTGGTGAGAAAACGCTGGAATCACTTCAAGAAGACATACAAGTTCCCTGATATAATTGACGGCTTTTGTCCCCTGATTGTAAACTTAAATAAGAGATGTTAAAGGTGGTTAAATTATGGAACGAATTTCATGGAACCAATACTTTATGGCACAAAGTCATTTGCTCGCACTTCGAAGCACGTGTACCAGACTGATGGTCGGTGCTACGATCGTCCGGGATAAGCGCATCATCGCCGGCGGTTATAATGGGAGTGTTTCCGGCGGTATCCATTGTATCGATGAAGGTTGTTATGTGATTGACGGGCATTGTGTTCGTACGATTCATGCTGAAGCCAACGCACTTTTGCAATGTGCTAAATTTGGCGTTCCGACTGAAGGCGCTGAAATTTATGTGACGCACTTTCCTTGCCTGCAATGCTGCAAACAAATCATACAAGCGGGCATCAGAACACTTTACTATGCGGAAGACTATCGGAACCATCCTTATGCTGTTGAATTATTCAGCGAGGCAGGTATCGAAACGAAAAAAGTAGAACTAACCGATTTGGCTGTAGATTATCATTATAAAGAAAAAGAAGCCTACATAAGAAGACTTTTAAATGAATTGGAAGCACAAACCGGAAATACTGAAAAATACGGTGCCTTAAAAGCCGAGGCTGAATCACTGTTTAACCTATAGGGTGCTGGTATGAGAGGCTATTGGCATTTTCCGGCATTTGGTGTTACTGCGAGTTTTCTGGCAGTCATATTTACATCTAAATGGTTTGTTATTATTTTCGCGTTCTGGTTACTGTATTTGTATATGAAACAAAGGTTAGGGACAGTGGTTGCCATTGTAACCTTAACCTTCTCCATCCTTGCTTACAATTATATCCCCGAGTTGGAAAAAACCTCAGATGAAAAAACGATTGCTTTATCAGAATCAGCCGGCCAAATTACGAGTCCGATTACCGAAACGCCATCGCGAATTGCTTTTGAATTTACATTGGAAACGTCTGACGAAGCATATCTAATTGTTCACTTCAAAGAAGATCACACTATTGAACATCATCTAAAATATGGAGCAGAATGTGTAATTGCCGGCAGGCCAGAGCTGCCTGATCCGGCGAGAAATCCAGGCCAGTTTGATTATCAGAATTACTTGCTCACACAAGGTATAACATATCAAATTGTCATTGACTCGCTGGAAGAAATTAATTGTACCGGTTCGTCACCGATGACTAATGTTTATAAGCTGCGGCATGACCTGCTTGCATATGTACAAGCAAACATAAGCCCTGAAACGTCTGCATGGTTAAATGCGCTCGTGCTTGGTGATGATGGACAAATCGACGTGGGCATTACTGAATTGTTTCAGCGATGGAATCTGACACATTTAATGGCAATCTCCGGTTTGCATGTAGGTCTTGTCGTTGGGTTTTTATACTTTCTGCTTGTTAAATTGAACCTTATGACGAAAGAAAAAGCCCAATGGGTCGTTATTTTCTTTCTGCCCTTATATGCCCTGCTTGCAGGTGGTGAACCATCAGTCATGCGGGCAAGCATGATGGTTCTGTTATTTATAATCGCGGGAAAGATGAATTGGAAGTTCAGCGTTACGGATGTTATCAGCATTGTATTTCTGCTTTTGATTTTTATGAATCCTTATATTATATATCACGTCGGGTTCCAATTATCCTTTTGTGTAACATTGGGTTTGCTTTTGTCCAAAAATTGGCTTGCAGCAACAAGCGTTTCCTTCTTTACCGTTCTTAACATCAGTTTTGTTTCCCAAATGATGATTTTGCCCCTTCAGGTTGAATACTTTTATACGTTTCAACCACTCTCGATCTTAGTAAATCTTATCATTGTTCCGTACTTCTCATTATTTGTCATACCATGTATGTTTTTACTTCTGCTCCTGACCCCTGTATCGAGTCTGGTGACTTCGTTTATCGACAAGTATTTTCTTTTCGTCCATGATGTTGTGCTATCGTGTCTTCAGTTCATTGACCAGATGTTTTACTTTCCCTGGGTAATTGGTTCATTTCCTTTGGCGGGTGCTGCTGCTTATTATGGGCTTTTTTTGGTAATGATGAAAAAGCTCGAAATTCATGAAGTTGGTCAGGCATTTAAGTATGGCTGCTTTCTGACAGCATTAATTATGCTGGCAGTCTTAAGACCATATCTTTCGCCGGAGGGGAATGTGACGGTTCTTGACATAGGACAGGGCGATGCGATTGTTATTGAATTGCCTTATCGGAAAGGTGTGATGTTAGTTGACGCTGGAGCTGAAATAAATTTTGAAGAAGACAACCCATCCGAGGACGTCTACACAGATATTATCAAACCTTACTTATATTCTCGCGGTATATCTCGAGTTGATGCTGTTTTTATTTCTCACGACGACACTGATCATATGGGAAGCTTAATGTATATGTCTGAGGACATACCGATTAGCAATGTATTTGTAAGCCATTATTACACATTTGCTCAACCAGCGGCTCAACGTCTGGCAGATAACGGCACGGCTGTGGTCCGTACTGAACCTGGAGAGACAATTCAAATTGGCGAACAGTTAATCCATGTGCTTTCACCCGCAAAGGATTACCGGGACAGCAATGAAAATTCGCTTGTTCTGTATGCGGAGATTGGTGGTAAAGATTGGCTCTTTACCGGGGATATAGGAACGGAAACTGAGAAAACGGTGTTAAATGATTTTCCGGGTTTGACTGCTGATGTGCTGAAAGTTGCCCATCATGGCAGCAATACCTCAACAGACCCGAAATTTTTGGATCAGATTAGGCCTGAATATGGTCTTATTTCCGCCGGTCAAAACAATCCGTACGGTCATCCGCACAGTGGCGTCATTGAATCACTCGAGCAAACGGGTACAGTTATTTTAAGAACTGATGAAAGCGGTGCTGTGCAATATACGTTTAAGGGCGGTGAAGGAACATTTACGACTTATTTGCCATAGGCTGTATAGAAAACGAAAAGAGACTGTGCAAAGCAGTCTCTTTTTAGGTATAAGCCGATGATTAGTAATCAGGAGCCAACAACGTTGACGATTGCACCAATAGCAAAAATTACTACAAAGAAAACAAAAGAAAAGCCAAATCCTTTAATGGAATCAACTACATCATTATTTTTTGACTGGACATCATTTTCAAAATCGTTCACTTTTACCCCTCCTATACAGTCCAAGTATAAAATAAATACATAAAAAAATCCACTTTTGACTGCAAAAGATTATAACGTTTTCCGCGACCGACTAGCAAGAGTTAACAACTATACTTTCATCTATAACGGTTACGCTATAACTACAAACACCGTTTAAGAATCAGTTCCTAGGGCTGGGTTTTTAAACGTTTATATAGATAACTGGAGGGAAATGGAGAAGCATTTCCCTCTTCTTAATTCAAGTGCATACCCAAAGAAAAATCCTGCAAAATCACAGTGATTAGAAAATTAATTGTATAAAATAGCACTTGCGATTCGTTGATTTACGTTTTACGATTAATTATATCGTTTCTATGGAGTGAACCAAATGACGTATGAAAAGATTTTGCAAGAGGTAAAGCAAAAGCAAGTCGCCCCTGTCTATTTATTGTATGGAACGGAATCGTATTTTATACAAAATTTAACAAAACACATCAAAAATGCCGTAATGGATGAAGGAACCGAAGAGGAGAATTTGTCGGTTTATGATTTAGAGGAAACCCCAGTTCAAGAGGTTATTAACGATGCAGAAACGTTTCCTTTATTCGGCGGTTCTAAACTCATCATTGCCAATAACCCTTCGTTTTTAAAAACAAAACCTGATAAATTGCCGTTTGAGCATAGTCTTGACGTTCTCATTGAGTACTTAAACCAGCCTGCAGATTATACAGTACTTATATTTACAGCCTATTATGAAAAAATAGACGAACGGAAAAAAGTCAGTAAAGCTTTGAAACAACACAGTATTACGGCCGAATGCAACCCGATTAAAGAATACGAATTAAAAAGCTGGATTAAGAACCTTGCAGGCAGTATGAGGATTACGATTGAGGATGACGTTTACGACATGCTTGAATCGGAAATGTCGACGAATCTGAACCAATTAAGGAATGAACTCGCAAAACTTGCTGCATATGTCGGGGAAAATGGAATTGTAACAAAAGAGATAGCAGATAATTTAATTTCTCACACCGAAACAAGCTCTTCATTTAAATTGGTGGACGCTGTGATCGATCGAGAGCTCCATCAGGCGATTTCGATATATAAAGACTTGGAGAAAATGAATGAGGAACCAATAGCGCTGATAGCATTGCTTGCTTTTCAGTTCCGGACGATCTTAAGTGTGAAATTACTTTCTCAAAAAGGTTACAGCCAATTTCAGATGCAAAAACAAATCGGCGCTCATCCATATGTTATTAAAATGGCAGCACAGCGCGAAAGAAAGTTTAAAGTGGAACGACTTAAACATATAATTCAAAGGTTAACTCAAACAGACGCCGTAATTAAGCAAGGAAAAATGGAAAAAGGGCTCGCATTTGAACTATTATTATATGACCTCGCTCAATAGCAGCACTAAAAAAACGATCCTAAAATGGGATCGTTTTTTACGTTATGCGCTCTGAAGTTCGTTTAATTTTTTAGTTAAACGGGATTTTTGACGGTTGCCGGCATTTTTATGAATACCGCCTTTTTGTACAGCTTTGTCGATTTTGTGGAATGTTGTCGGAAGAGCAGCTTTTGCTCCATCAACGTCCTTTTGTTCAATCATCTTTTCCAGCCGTTTGATATGAGTGCGCATATCTGATTTGAATTTGATATTATGCGTGCGTTTCTTTTGGTTAATTTCAACACGCTTAATTGCTGATTTAATATTAGCCAATTAAGTCACCTCCAGCGTATACAATTAAAGTCCAGGCACTGAGAAAACAAATTATTCAAAGTGCAGCAAAAGTTATTTTACCAGACGAGCCGGTGCTTTTCAACTGCTATGGGTCTGTTGCATGAATTCCAGCAAATTAGTAAAGCCTGTAAATACAGTTTCTTTCATGCTAAAAGGAGGACAATCATGACGAACAAGGACAAACAATTTAGTGTAAGGACGGACCTGGCAGTTGAATCCAAAGATATGTATGTTGAAAAAGAGAATGAACAAAAGCCGGATGTAAAAGGCGTCACAATTAAGGAAAAAAAAGAAGATGATATAGCTGTCACATACGTGGATATAGATGCTGAAGGTGAAGAACGTCTCGGGAAAAAACAAGGATCTTATATAACAATCTATGCAGATGGCGTTAAGAAACAGGATACACAAAAACAGGAAGTGGCAGCAAGAGTATTTGGCAGAGAATTGGAAGAATTAATGAAGAAAAATAACGTACCTGAAGACGGAACCGGTCTGATAGTAGGGCTTGGGAACTGGAATGTTACACCAGACGCGTTGGGACCTATGTCAGTTGAAAAAGTGCTTGTTACCAGCCATTTGTTTCAAATGGAGCATGAATCGGTGTCTGAAGGCTACAGGCCTGTTGCAGCTGTTACCCCGGGTGTGATGGGGGTGACGGGTATAGAAACAAGTAATATGATTTTTGGTATCGTTGAAAAGTTTAAGCCCGATTTTGTGATTGCCGTTGATGCCCTTGCTTCAAGATCGATTGAACGCGTTAATGAGACAATCCAAATTTCAGACTCTGGCATCCACCCCGGCTCGGGAGTCGGCAACAAACGTAAAGAGTTGAGTGAGGAGACAATCGGTGTGCCCGTTTTTGCGTGCGGTGTACCGACGGTTGTAGATGCTGTAACGATTACAAGCGACACAATCGACTTCATGCTCAAGCACTTCGGAAGAGAACTCAGGGAAAAAGATAAACCATCAAAATCATTGACACCTGCAGGGCTCAGTTTTGGTGAAAAAAAATTGACAGAAGAAGACCTGCCTGACGACGAAAAACGCAGCACGTTTCTTGGCATTGTCGGCGGTCTGTCTGAAGATGAAAAAAAATCTTTGATTGAGGAAGTTTTAACCCCGCTTGGTCATAACTTGATGGTAACGCCTAAAGAAGTGGATGGTTTCATGAAGGATATGGCCACAGTTATTGCCGCCGGCGTGAATGCTGCGCTGCATGAGAACGTCACAGTTGAAAACCTGGCTGCCTACACCCGATGATTCACAACGGTTAACTCTATTAATCGTTAATATTTAAAAGAATCAGGTTCTAGCTTCCAAGAAGATTTCATAGATTCTATTATCGGATAATTCTTCGGAGGAGTGGAACCATGTATTTTGATCCAAAACGCGTGAAACACAACAGGCAGATAACCCACATTTATAAAAAAAGCAGTATCTATATTATCTGTGTTGCTGTCCTATTTATAACAGTTGGCTTTCTCACAACCGTTTCCCCGGCTTATCGCGTGTCATCCACCACTATTACGAATTGGACGGGGGATCTGGACAGTTCATTTTTCTTGTATTTATTGGGAATGGAGAATAAGTCATTTCGTAACGCGGTGCCGGAAGATGAAGCGCATCCCGAAGTTTCCAATCTTATATTTGAAATGGCTACAAATATAAGACCGAGTGATACGCGGAGTTTGTTAGGCCAAGAACTTCCGGGGTTTTTAACGTTTCAAAATGAAATTATCGTAGCAGGAGAAGGTACTGATTATACGAATTTGCCTGTTGAATCCTCACCGCCGCTTGATGATGTTCTAAAGGATCGGGACGCAGTGATTGATGAAAACGATGAAGAAGAGGATACGGAAAAGCCAAAAGAAGAACAGCTAAATACAGGCGAACGGGATGTTGTGCTTGTTTACAACACGCATAACAGGGAATCGTTTCTGCCGCATTTGCCTGACACCGATAACCCTGATGATGCCCAGCATGGGGAAGTGAACATAGGAAAAGTCAGCCAGCGGTTTGCTGACGCGCTGGAGAAAAACGGGATTGGAGCAAAGGTGGATAAAACTGATATCATGAGTGTTTTGAAACAACAGGGAATGGCTTACCATGAGTCGTATCAAGCTTCAAGAGATGTCGTCCGGGAAGCCTTCGCTTCGAGTGAAGACATCACGTATTCATTCGATCTTCACCGTGACGCGATCGCAAGAGATAAAACGACGAAAAAAATCAATGGTGAAAATTATGCCAGAGTAATGTTTGTTGTCGGAGCTGAATATGCAGATTACGATAAAAATTTGGAGCTTGCCAATAAACTGCATAATTTGACTCAAGAAAAATATCCGGGTTTGAGCAGAGGGGTTATAAAGAAAAAAGGTTCAGGAAGCAATGGTGTTTATAATCAGGATCTCTCACCTAATGCAATGCTGATTGAATTTGGCGGTGTCCATAATTCATTGGACGAATTATACAGGTCCGCAGATGCTGTCGCAGAGGTATTCAGTGATTATTACTGGGATGCCGAGAAGGTGAATTCGAATTGATAGGAGGGCTAAAATGCGTACCCTTGTCGTACTTCTGTCGTTAATTGTGTTTTTTCTGACAGGTTTAATAACGGGCATGGACCGCACACAGCAGGAGAACGACAGAGACACATATACTGCGGAAGAGGTTTCTGATACCGAAACAATTGAAGAAGAAACGGTAGTTATAGAGCAAGAAGCGCCGACCAATAATACTGAAGAACCTGCAGGAGCACTTCATCTCACTCAAAAAGCAGCAGGATTGCTTGAATCAGCTGTGACGGGGTTTTTTGAATTAGTCGTCAATATGGCGTATCAGCTTGCAGAGGTGTTTTTCTGAATACGGTATACACCGCCGTTCTTGAATGTATGCAGTGCAATTGCTATAATCAATCCTAGTTATGTCTTGACCTGTATATAAAAATGGCAGGACAGAGTAGGAGTGGACTTCGATTATGATCAAACAGGAAAACGTACGGAACTTTTCGATTATTGCTCATATAGACCACGGGAAATCAACGCTTGCAGACCGTATTCTTGAAAAAACTAAAGCGTTGACCCAGCGTGAGATGAAAGAGCAATTTCTCGATGCAATGGATTTGGAGCGTGAACGGGGAATTACCATCAAACTAAATGCCGTGCAATTAAATTATAAAAATGCGGCTGATGAAGATTATTTGTTTCACTTAATTGACACCCCCGGTCATGTCGATTTTACATATGAAGTATCCCGCAGCCTCGCAGCATGTGAGGGCGCGGTTTTAGTTGTAGACGCGGCCCAGGGGATCGAGGCCCAGACGCTTGCCAATGTCTATCTTGCGCTTGACAATGACCTTGAACTTATCCCGGTTATTAATAAGATTGATTTGCCGAATGCTGATACTGAGCGGGTTGCTCAAGAGCTGGAAGATGTTATCGGAATAGATAAAGACGACGTTATTCTGGCATCGGCCAAAGATGATATTGGCGTTGATGAAATTATGGAGCGAATTGTATCCGATATTCCATCTCCTTCAGGCGATCCTGAAAACCCTTTGAAAGCGCTCATTTTCGATTCGTTATATGATCCTTATCGCGGTGTTATCACGTATATATGTGTTAAAGAAGGATCCGTAAAAGTCGGGGACAGAATTAGACTTATGGCGAATGGCAAGGAATTTGAGGTTAATGAGATAGGTGTTTTCAGACCAAACCCGGTACCAAAGGATGAGTTGAAGGTAGGTGATGTCGGTTTTCTTACTGCCTCAATCAAGAATGTTGCTGACCCACGTGTCGGGGATACAATTACGCTTGCTAAAAATCCGGCAGAATCGCCGCTTCCCGGATATAAGCGGCTGAACCCTATGGTGTTTTGCGGGTTGTTTCCGGTGGATTCAAATCAATACAATGATTTGCGGGAAGCACTGGAACGCCTCGAGCTTAATGATTCATCACTGCAGTACGATGCCGAGAGTTCACAGGCACTGGGCTTTGGCTTCCGTTGCGGATTTCTCGGACTATTGCACATGGAAATTATCCAGGAGCGGATTGAGCGGGAATTTAATATTAGTTTAATCACAACGGCTCCTTCTGTTATTTATGAAGTCGAAAAAACAGACGGCGAAACGATTGAAGTAGATAACCCATCGACAATGCCGGATGCTCAGCTTGTACAAGAGGTTCGGGAGCCGTATGTAGAGGCAACAATTATGGTTCCGAATGATTTTGTCGGGGCTGTAATGGAAATCGCTCAAAAAAAACGCGGACAATTTGTAGATATGCAATATTTGGATGAAGTCCGGGTCAATATTGTTTATCATATTCCCTTATCCGAAATAGTATATGACTTTTTTGATCAGTTAAAATCAAAAACTAAAGGATACGCATCGTTTGATTATGACCTAATCGGCTATCACGCATCAAAGCTTGTTAAGATGGATATTCTGCTTAATGGTGACACGATTGACGCGCTGTCATTTATCGTTCACAGAGACTTCGCATATGAACGCGGGAAGCATATTGTCGACAAATTGAAAGACCTTATTCCAAGGCAACAATTCGAGGTGCCTGTCCAGGCAGCGATCGGAAATAAAATTATTGCCCGGTCTACGATAAAAGCGATGAAAAAAAACGTCCTGTCCAAATGCTATGGCGGCGACATTTCGCGAAAAAGGAAACTGCTTGAAAAACAAAAAGAAGGTAAGAAACGCATGAAAATGGTGGGATCGGTCGAAGTGCCCCAGGAAGCATTCATGGCCGTCCTGGAAATGAACGATGACTAAATAAATATAAAAAGGGAGCTGAGTAAGTTCAACTTTTGCTCCCTTTTTATTCTGCATAGAGGAGATTAAAATGGAAGCTCAATCTGTATATATCCATATTCCATTTTGTCAGCAAATTTGTCATTACTGTGATTTTACAAAGTTTTTTTACGACGAGAAGCTGGCAACGGAATACATTGAAGCACTCACAAATGAAGTGAATACAAATATACCCGGCACTAAAAATCAAGTTAATACGATTTTTATCGGGGGAGGAACACCCACAGCATTGAACCTGAATCAGCTGCGTGATCTGTTAAAGCTTATTGATACAAAGTTTGATGTTGCACATTGCCTGGAGTTTACAATCGAGGCTAACCCGGGGGATTTTGATGAAGCGAAAATTAAATTGCTCAAAGCTTATGGCGTCAGCCGGATCTCTTTAGGCGTTCAAGTATTTGATGACGTCATGCTTGAAGAGCTTGGCAGATTGCATAAAGTATCGGATGTCTATCGCACGATTGATTTACTGCAGAAAAATGGTTTCCATAATATAAGTATCGATCTTATTTATGCTTTGCCTAACCAGAGTTTGGAGCAATTTCAACGCTCATTAAATGAGGCTGTAGCCTTCAATCTGCCACACTACTCCACGTATGCGCTGCAAATTGAGCCCAAAACCGTTTTTTATCAGCGATACAATAAGGGCAAACTGCATCGCCCTCCCCAAGAGGAAGAAGTGAAAATGTACGACATGTTAAAAGAGACGATGCGGTCCAAAGGGCTGAAACAGTATGAAATCAGTAACTTTGCAAAACCCGGCAAGGAGAGTCGTCATAATTTGGTTTATTGGTCAAATGAACATTATTATGGTTTTGGCGCAGGTGCACATGGTTACTTGCCCGGCAAACGAACTGGAAATATCCGGCCGCTTCCGGCTTATATAAAAAAAGCGAATGAAGATGGCAGTCCTATTCTTAATACCGAAACAATCGGTTTGAGAGAAATGGTCGAGGAGGAAATGTTTCTCGGATTAAGGAAGCTTGATGGTGTGAACACGCATGATTTTACTGAGCGATTCGGGTTTTCGTGCGAGAAATTGTACAAAGACGAACTTTCTTATCTGATCAGCAAAGGGTGGCTGCAAAAACGCGGCAAGCAAATACAACTGACGGATGAGGGTGTTCTGTTTGGAAATGATGTATTTGCTCAATTTTTATTGGATGAAGAGGACCTGGTGCTTGTCCGTTGACAAAAAAATGAGGATTTGATAGTTTATGATTAGCATTAGCACTCGGGAAGGTTGAGTGCTAACAGAGGTGATCATCATGTTAACAGAAAGACAGTTGCTGATCCTGCAAGTCATAATTGATGATTTCATCGAGTCGGCACAGCCTGTTGGCTCGCGCTCTATTGCCAAGAAGGACCAGATCATGTACAGTTCAGCCACTGTACGCAATGAAATGGCTGACTTGGAGGAAATGGGATTCCTTGAGAAAACCCATTCTTCTTCCGGCCGCATACCATCAGAGAAAGGTTACCGGTATTATGTCGATCATTTGGTAACACCTGAGGATGTTGAAAGCAATGTCCGTATTATTCGCAGTATAATGCAGGAAGGACTATTTGAGTTTGAGCAAATCGTCCAAAGTTCTGCCGAAATACTGTCGGAGATAACCAATTATACCTCAATCATTTTAGGTCCCGAAGTATTCGAGACTAAACTAAAACAGCTTCAGATTATATCACTCACACCGCACACGGCTGTGGCTATATTAGTCACGAATACGGGTCATGTAGAGCATCGGTCATTTTCGGTTCCTGAGGAAATCAACCCATCAGATCTGGAAAAAATGGTTAATATTTTAAATGACCGATTATATGGGGTTCCTATTTATAAACTGCATGAAAAACTTAATACCGAAGTTGTCAGTCTGATGGACAAATATGTGACGGATTCTGAAATGTCGTATGATTATTTGAAGGGGGCATTGTTCAGTGAAAACCCGGTAAAATTATATTTTGGCGGCAAGACAAACCTTTTAATGCAACCGGAGTTTAATGATATTGATAAAGTCCGCTCGTTCTACTCTATGATTGAAGAGAAGGATGAGATAGCCAAATTGCTGAAAGATGCCACGAACGGCATCAAGGTTTCCATTGGACACGAAAATAAAGTCGATGCTATCAAAGACTGCAGCTTGATTACAGCTACCTATGATTTGAATAAGGAACATTTTGGAACAATTGCATTAATCGGTCCGACAAGAATGGAATATAAGAAAGTTATTGCGCTGTTGAATGCTTTATCAACAGAGATGACAAATGTTTTATACAAATGGTATTAAAACTTTTGAATGTTAAATGATTTATCCCGCATGTAACTGATTGAAGATTCACTTTATTCATCGCTTGAATCATGTTATATTCTATCTTGGTGATTTTAGAAATAGGAGGTGGCAGAGATGGCAGAGGAAAACCAGGAAAACCAAACAAATGAAGAGCCTGAAGAAAAAGATCAGGAAGAAGTCATCACTGAAGTGCTTGATGCAGACGATAAGCATAGTTCAGAACAGCAAGATTCAAATGAGGCTGAGAGCAATCCGCATGAAGCTGAAATTGAAAAGCTGAAAGCGGAAAGAGATGATATGCAGCAGCGTCTTCTGCGGGTACAGGCAGAATTCGACAATTTTAAAAAACGTTCACAAAAGGAAAAAGAATCAGAACGAAAATATAAATCAGAAGATGTTGTAAAAGAATTATTGCCTGCCCTAGATAATTTCGAGCGGGCACTGCAAGTAGAGGTTACCGATGAAACGAAAAGCTTTATGGACGGCGTATCGATGGTTTACAGTCAAATTAAAGAAGCACTGAAAACACAAGGTGTTGAAGAAATCGAATCGGTCGGTCAGCCGTTTGACCCGAATATTCATCATGCAGTTATGCAAGTTGAAGATGAAAATGCTGAATCCGAAACCGTTACAGAAGAATTGCAAAAAGGCTATTATTTAAAAGACCGTGTAATACGACCAGCAATGGTTAAAGTAAATAAGTAAAGATAAGAGCAGTGAAGGAGGAACTTGATTATGGGTAAAATAATTGGAATTGACTTAGGGACAACAAATTCATGTGTTGCAGTAATGGAAGGCGGC
This sequence comes from Lentibacillus persicus, assembly GCF_900112705.1. Lineage (GTDB taxonomy): Bacteria > Bacillota > Bacilli > Bacillales > Amphibacillaceae > Lentibacillus > Lentibacillus persicus. Next base: position 175,839 of record NZ_FOMR01000002.1, on the reverse strand, counting down.
GAATCGGTTGTCATTCCAAATCCTGAAGGGAATCGGACGGCACCATCCGTTGTAGCGTTCAAAAATGGCGAGCGTCAAGTAGGTGAAGTGGCTAAGCGTCAGGCGATCACTAATCCAAATACGGTTCAATCAATAAAACGTCATATGGGAACAGACTATAAGGTTGAAATCGAAGGCAAAGAGTACACACCTCAGGAAGTTTCAGCGATTATTCTACAGTATCTTAAATCATATGCCGAAGATTATCTGGGAGATACTGTTGAAAAAGCAGTTATTACGGTACCGGCATACTTTAATGATGCTGAACGTCAGGCAACAAAAGATGCAGGTAAGATTGCCGGTCTTGAAGTTGAGCGTATCATTAACGAACCAACTGCAGCATCATTAGCGTATGGCATCGATAAAGAAGATCAGGACCAGACAATTCTTGTATACGACTTAGGCGGCGGAACATTTGACGTTTCCATCCTGGATATTGGCGATGGCACATTTGAAGTTATTTCGACGGCAGGCGATAATCGTTTGGGTGGTGATGACTTTGATGAAGTGATTATGGATCATATGGTTCAGGAATTCAAAAAAGAGTATGGAATTGATTTATCACAAGATAAGATGGCAAAACAACGCTTAAAAGATGCTGCTGAAAAAGCTAAAAAAGATCTTTCAGGTGTCACACAAACACAAATCTCTTTACCATTTATCACGGCTGGGGAAAGTGGTCCGTTACATTTGGAAATGAATCTGACACGCGCCAAATTTGAAGAATTGTCATCTGATTTGGTTGAACGTACTATGAAGCCAACGCGTAAGGCATTACAAGACGCGGACCTTTCTTCAAATGACATTCATAAAGTTATTCTGGTTGGTGGTTCAACGCGGATCCCGGCTGTTCAGGAAGCGATCAAACGCGAAACGGGCAAAGAGCCTTCCAAGGGCGTTAACCCTGACGAAGTAGTGGCGCTGGGTGCAGCAATCCAAGGTGGTGTTCTCCAGGGCGATGTTAAAGATGTTGTGCTTCTCGACGTTACACCATTATCCTTGGGTATCGAAACAATGGGAGGCGTTACTACGAAACTGATTGAGCGGAACACGACGATCCCAACAAGTCATTCACAGGTGTTCTCTACTGCAGCTGATAATCAGACAGCAGTTGATATTCATGTTCTGCAAGGTGAACGTGAAATGGCAGCAGACAACAAAACGCTTGGACGCTTCCAGCTCACTGATATTCCGCCGGCACCACGTGGTGTACCGCAAATCGAAGTATCGTTTGATATTGACGCTAATGGGATTGTGAATGTCAGTGCAAAAGACAAGGGCACCAACAAAGAACAATCTATCACAATTAAATCTTCTTCCGGTTTATCCGATGAAGAGGTTGAAGAAATGGTAAAACAGGCTGAAGAAAATGCAGAAGAAGATAAAAAGCGCCGTGAGGAAGCGGACCTGCGCAATGAAGCCGATCAGCTTGTCTTCACAACGGATAAGACAATCAAAGACCTTGGTGAAAACGTAACGGAAGAAGAAAAACAAAAGGCTGAAGAAGCTAAAGAAGAGTTACAAAACGCCATCGAATCTGATGACCTCGAGCAGATTCGTGAGAAAAAAGACGCATTGCAGGAACAAGTTCAGCAGCTTTCTGTTAAGATGTATGAACAAATGGCTCAGGAACAGCAGGCTGAGCAAGGACAGCAAGGTGAAGGACAAGGTTCTGATGACGATGTCGTTGACGCTGATTATAAAGAAGTAGATGATGACGAAGAAGAGAAAAAATAACACTTTATAAGTGAAAGGTAAGTTCGGCCTGAATACCATCTGAATTTAACATCCGAACGGACCTGTAACTGAAGCCAAAGTCAAAGTCAGGACTCTCTTGACTTTGACTTTTTTCTAGGATTAAAAGAAAAAAACGTCATTTAGAATTTTGAAACTGTAGCAGGCTGTTTCTTGTTTGCTATCCTAACAATGCTAATGATATGATAAAATGTATGCAATAGTGTCGGGAGAGTGATTCACAAGTGAGTAAGCGCGATTATTATGAAGTGCTGGGCGTAGAAAAGGGCGCTTCAAAAGATGAAATAAAGAAAGCGTACCGTAAACTGGCGCGAAAATATCACCCGGATGTCAGTGAAGAGGAGAATGCGGCCGAAAAGTTTAAGGAAGCAAAGGAAGCTTATGAAGTATTAAGCGATGAGCAGAAGCGGACGCAGTACGATCAATTCGGCCATGCTGGGGCACAAGGTCAAGGCGGTTTTGGCGGTGCCCAAGACTTTGGAGATTTTGGCGGCTTTGGCGATATATTCGATATGTTCTTTGGCGGCGGACGCCGGCGTGATCCGAACGCACCTCAACAGGGTGCCGATTTACAATATACAATGACGCTGGACTTTGAAGAAGCTATTTTTGGAAAAGAAGCCGATATCAATATTCCAATGGAAGAAAACTGTGACACATGCAGCGGTTCGGGAGCCAAACCTGGAACGAAAACTGAAACGTGTTCCCATTGTCAGGGTTCAGGCCAGTTAAATATGGAGCAAAATACACCATTTGGCCGGGTGGTCAATCGCCGTGTGTGTCATCATTGTCAAGGCTCAGGCAAAATTATTCCTGAGAAGTGTAATACGTGCGGGGGAAGCGGAAAAGTGAAAAAGAATAAGAGCATTCACATTTCCATCCCTAAAGGTATTGATGAAGGTCATCAAATCAGGGTTGCGGGCAAAGGTGAGCCCGGCGTTAATGGCGGCCCGCCAGGTGATTTGTTTGTTGTTATTCAAGTACGTTCACATGAATTTTATGAACGTGAAGGCGACCACATCTACTGCGAGCTGCCAATAACATTTACACAAGCTGCTTTAGGAGATGAGGTAGAAGTTCCGACTGTACATGGAAAAGTCATGCTGACAATTCCGGCGAGCACACAAACAGGCAAGGTTTTCCGTCTGAAAGGAAAGGGTGCTCCAAACGTGCGGGGAGCAGGATACGGCGACCAGCACGTGCAAATAAGGGTTGTTACACCTAGCAGGCTTTCTGAGCGTCAAAAGGAGCTTCTGCGGGAATTTAACGAAATAGGCGGAAACGAGGCAACCGACGAACAAGGTTCATTGTTCCAGCGGTTTAAAAATGCCTTTAAAAGCTAACTGTGAGGTGCTGCATGCCAGCACCTTTTACATAATTTTTATTCCATCCCAAGAAATGAGTCGGTAAACATGAACTGGACTGAGATACGAATACATACAACAAACGAAGCTGTGGAGCCCATTTCCAATGTGTTGCATGAAACAGGTGCAAGCGGCATTGTTATTGAAGACCCTGCTGATTTAATAAAACAGCGACATCCGCAGTTTGGTGAGATTTATGAATTGGACCAAAACGAGTACCCTGCGGAGGGTGTTGTTATTAAAACGTATTTACCGTCAGACAATATGCTGGATGAAAAGGTAAATGAGATAAAAAACGCTATTAATCAACTGCGGCGGTTCCAAATAGATATCGGTGATTATGAGATAACGCTGAATAAATTAGAAGAAGAAGATTGGGCTACAGCGTGGAAAAAGTATTATAAACCTGTTAAAATTTCTGAAAAAATAACAATCGTGCCTACCTGGGAAAACTATAAACCAGATGCAGCAGATGAAGTTATTATTGAGCTTGACCCGGGCATGGCCTTTGGCACTGGGACCCATCCTACGACGGTTTTAAGTATTCAGGCAATCGAACAGTTCATAGGCGAAAGCGATAGCGTTATTGATGTAGGATGTGGCTCCGGTGTTTTAAGCATTGCTGCAGGATTACTTGGTGCAAACGAAATCCATGCATTTGACCTGGATGGTGTTGCTGTCAAAAGCACCAAAATAAACTGTGAATTAAATAATATAGATAACAAAGTTAAGGTAAAGCAAAATGACTTGCTGAATGACGTGAATATGCAGGCAGATCTTATCGTTTCCAATATTTTGGCTGAAATTATAGTATCGTTTGTGTCTGATGCCTGGAAAAACTTGAAGCCAAACGGTTACTTTATAACGTCCGGTATTATTAAACGAAAAGAGCAAATGGTAAGATATGAGCTTAAACAAGCAGGGTTTCAAATCATAGAAGTGAATGAAAAGGAAGACTGGGCAGTTATTGTGGCTCAAAAGATTAATAAAGAAAGTGGTGCCTGATTTGCAGCGATATTTTGTTCCTGAGGAAAACTGGAAAAAGGCGAAAGTCATTATTGCGCACGATGATGCCCATCATATTAGTCGAGTTATGCGTTCAAAGCCGGGAGATAAGATTATTTGCAATCACCCGAGCGGAGAGGCAGCAATCTGTCGAATAACAGAAATCACAGGCAGCCATGTGGCCGCTGACATCAATGAATGGTTAAATGAATCAGCTGAACTACCAATAGAAGTAACAATCGCCCAGGGTTTGCCTAAAAGTGATAAAATGGATTTTGTACTTAAAAAAGGAACAGAGCTCGGGGCATACGCATTTATTCCCGTTCAGACAGATCGCGCAGTTGTTTCCTGGGACGATAAAAAAGTCGAAAAGAAATTGAATCGTTACAGAAAAATTGTAAAGGAAGCAAGCGAGCAAAGTCATCGTAACCGAATACCGCTTATTCAGCCGCTCACCATGTTTAATGAATTGCTCGATGGAAGCGATACATACGATTTGAAACTGTTTGCCTATGAAGAAGAAGCCAAAACAGAAAAATTTCAGTCATTTGCCTTGCATGTTCAAAGTTTGGCGCCAGGGGGAAAAGTAATGATCGTCATTGGTCCGGAAGGCGGCTTTTCGGAGCGGGAAGCAACATTGCTAAAACAGAATAATTTCTTGCCTGTGAGATTGGGGCCGCGTATTTTACGCACTGAAACAGCCGCGCTTTACGCATTGGCAAGTATATCTTATCAATTTGAAGAATTGGGGTGTCGTTAATGCCAACAGTAGCTTTTCATACATTGGGCTGTAAAGTGAATCATTATGAAACTGAAGGAATCTGGAATATGTTTAAAGACAGCGGTTATGAACGGGTGAATTTTGACCGGCAATCTGATGTATATGTTATTAATACATGTACCGTGACGAATACTGGTGATAAGAAAAGCCGGCAGGTAATTCGCCGCGCAGTTCGTAAAAACCCTGAAGCTGTTATTTGTGTAACAGGCTGCTATGCCCAGACATCGCCCGGTGAGATTATGGAAATTGACGGTGTGGATGTCGTTGTGGGAACGCAGAACAGAAAAAAGATGATTGATTATATTGAAGAACATCAAAAAACGCGCGAGCCGATTAACGGTGTGTCAAATATTATGAAAAACCGCGTGTTTGAAGAAATGGATGTCCCTGAGTTTACCGACCGAACGCGGGCATCATTAAAAATTCAGGAAGGCTGCAATAATTTCTGTACATTTTGTATTATTCCATGGTCAAGGGGTCTTCTGCGTTCAAGAGAGCCGGAAAATGTTATTAAACAAGCTCAAAACCTTGTGGACGCCGGTTACAAAGAAATTGTTCTGACAGGCATTCACACGGCAGGATATGGCGAGGATATGAATGACTATAATTTTGCTAAGCTGCTTCGCCAGCTTGAGACTGACGTCAAAGGGCTGAAGCGAATCCGAATTTCTTCTATTGAAGCAAGCCAAATCACCGATGAGGTCATTGAGGTGCTTGATAAGTCCAATAAAATTGTACGCCACTTGCATATCCCACTGCAGGCAGGTTCTGACAGTGTTCTTAACCGCATGCGCCGGAAGTATTCTGCAGCCTATTATAAACAAAAAGTGGAAAAAATCCGGCAAGCTTTGCCTGGACTGGCCATCACGTCAGATGTGATTGTCGGCTTTCCGGGTGAAACCGAAGAAGAATTTATGGAGACTTATAATTTCGTAAAAGAGATTGGCTATTCGGAACTCCATGTTTTTCCGTTCTCAAGAAGGACCGGCACCCCGGCTGCCAAAATGAATGATCAAGTTGAAGCTGACGTTAAAAACGATCGTGTTAATCGGATGATTGAACTGTCAAATCAACTTGCAAAAGAGTATGCCTCAAAATATGAGGATGAAGTTTTGGAAGTCATACCTGAAGAACATGTAAAAGATGCTGGCACAGATACTCTTGAAGGTTACACTGATAATTATTTAAAAGTGCGGTTTAATGGACCTAAAAACTTAATTGGCCAGATTGTCCGTGTCAAAATTAATCGTTCAGGCTATCCTTATAATGAAGGGACCTTCGTACGAGTGATGGACAACACGTCGACTGAAAATGTCGAGATGTCATCCTGATTCCCGGCTCATCCCGAGGGTGTAAAAATGCTGAAAACATACTACTGCAGGTGAAGATGTACGAACAACTTAGTGTAGGAGGAAAAACATGCGTAAAGAGCTTGCAAAATACATTGATCATACACAATTAAAGCCAGATACCACAAAAGAAAAAATAAAAGAGATCATAGATGAAGCACGTGAGCACACGTTTGCTTCAGTCTGTGTTAACTCATACTGGGTACCATACTGTTATGAAAATTTGAAAGACACTGATGTAAAAGTATGTACCGTAATTGGTTTTCCATTAGGCGCAATGTCCACACAGGCTAAAGTGTTTGAAACTGAACAAGCCATTAAAGATGGTGCTACCGAAGCAGATATGGTCATCAATGTCGGCGAGTTGAAATCAGGCAACGACAATGCAGTCAAGCAGGATATCAAAGCAGTTGTAGAAGCAGCGAAAAATCGGGCACTGGTAAAGGTTATCATCGAAACGTCACTGCTTAGCCGTGATGAAAAGATTCGTGCATGCGAGCTCGCTAAAGCAGCAGGAGCAGATTTTGTTAAAACATCCACTGGCTTTTCCGGCGGCGGAGCAACTGTAGAAGATGTTACGTTAATGCGTGAAACAGTTGGGAACGATTTAGGTGTTAAAGCTTCCGGCGGCATTCGGGATTTGAAGTCAACGAACGAAGTGATTGAGGCAGGTGCCACTCGCGTTGGTGCAAGCGCTGGCGTTGAGATACTAGCAGGCCGGGATGGAAAATCTGACTATTAAACCGACAACTTATCAATAAATGACTAAAATTTGTCATAAAAGCTATATTTAAGTTGACCCATTGTGATGGTTATATTATAATTAGCAGAGACATGACATACTATTATCTATAATATACATGTCTTTGCTTTTATTTATATTGTTTTGTGCTTCGGAGGGAGGGAAATTAGCATGTCAAATTCAACTCGCGTTCGTAAAAACGAGAATCTTGAAGATGCTCTTCGTCGCTTTAAACGCAACGTATCCAAGAATGGAACTTTGCAGGAATACCGCAAACGTGAACATTACGAAAAACCAAGCGTTCGACGCAAGAAAAAGTCTGAAGCTGCCAGAAAGCGCAGATAGTGAAGAAGGTGCAAGCTAATGGCACTAATTGACCAGCTTAACCAGGATATGAAGCAAGCAATGAAAAACAAGGAAAAAGATAGACTTGCTGTTATACGAATGGTAAAAGCATCAATGCAAAATGAATCGATAAAGCTTGGCAATAAAAATCTTTCGGAAGACGAGGAATTAACAGTACTTTCAAGAGAATTGAAACAAAGGAAAGATTCCCTCCAAGAGTTTAAAGCAGCAGGTCGTGATGATCTTGTTGATAAGCTTCAAACCGAAATCGATGTTATTGAAGGATATATGCCCCGGCAGCTGACAGATGACGAACTGGAACAGGTAGTTAAGTCCACTATTAAAGAAGTGGACGCATCTTCCAAGCAAGACATGGGCAAAGTTATGAGCGCTATTATGCCCAAAATCAAAGGAAAAGCTGACGGTGCACGGATTAATAAACTGGTCCAAAAACATTTAAGCTAAATTTTAAAGGTCTTGTCGGTCTCGGCAAGGCCTTTTTAGTTGAATCAGTTTTATACATAACCGTATATAGAATTATCATCTTTTTGTGGGGTATGTTACGATTTAAATATGAAATGAAACTTTTTGATATTTACATACGTAAAACTGACTGTGAAAGTGGAAGGGGGGACAGTTTTGAATGCTGACAGACGCAAACGTATAGCATTTTTAGTTTTTGTACTGCCTGTCACACTGGTTTTCATGTTGCTGGTTTCCCCGGTTAATGCTGAAGAAAACGCCAGTGAGAAAATCGTCCATGTCATACCAATTGAAAATGAAGTGGAGAAAGGCCTGGAGGCATTTCTCAATCGTGCAGTCAAAGAGGCCGAAGCTGAAAACGCAGACCATATTATCTTTGAAATAGACACTCCCGGGGGGGCAGTAGCGGCAGCTGAACAAATCGGTGAATTGTTCCAGAATCTTGATATTGAAACAACTTCATATATTGTAAACCGGGCACTTTCAGCGGGGTCTTATCTGGCCTTAAACACTGATAATATTTACATGAAACCCCAAGCTACTATGGGGGCAAGCGGAGTTATTAATCAGGACGGATCGGCCGCCGATAAAAAAGCACAATCAGCGTGGCTTTCTGCTATGAAAAGCGCGGCCGAATCAAAAGGAAGAGACCCGCAGTATGCTGCTGCTATGGCTGATTCGAGTATCGACATGCCTGAGTATGCGGCTGGTGAGGGCAAATATTTAACACTCGGGCCGAGTTCAGCTGAGGAAGTTGGTTATTCAAATGGCACCGTTGACAGTCGTGAAGCATTATTGAAAGCGCTGGAATTAGAGGGTGCTACCGTTTCCGTGGCTGAGTTAACGATCTCTGAACATGTGGCCCGGTTTATTACAAATCCGGTCGTGGTGCCAATCCTCCTTTCCCTTGCCAGTATCGGTATAATGATGGAATTATTTTCGCCCGGATTCGGTATTCCTGGTATAGTGGGAGGTTTAAGCCTCATACTCTTCTTCTATGGCCATGTAGTTGCCGGCCTTGCCGGGATGGAGGCAATCATATTATTAGTACTGGGTGTCGGTTTAATTGTAGCAGAATTTTTTCTGCCGGGTGGAATTGCAGGTATAACAGGAGTTGCCGCGGTTATCGGTTCACTTATAATGTCCGGACAGGATATAGGGCAAATGGCTATGAGTATCAGTATAGCGATACTTGTGACAATAATTGCGGCGGTTATTTTATTCAAGTCAATGGGAGGAAACAGAAGTTTCTTGCGGCGTATGGTGCTGACAGATCAAACGTCATCTGAACAGGGTTACGTTTCAACGGAAAACCGTCTGGAATTAATCGGTTTGGAAGGAAAAACACTCACCCCCTTGCGCCCGGCAGGTAGTGCTATATTTGATGATGAACGGCTTGATGTCGTATCCGAGGGAGGGTTTATAGAAAAAGATAAATTGGTAAAAATTATTAAAGTCGAAGGCGCTCGTATAGTCGTCAGGGAAATTTAGTTGTTAGAAAATAGGGAGGAATTTACATGACTTTGGAACAGTTGATGCCGATAATAATTATCGCAATCATTATAATCGTTCTGGCAGTATTATTTACATTTATTCCAGTAATGCTGTGGATCAGCGCATTGGCGGCAGGTGTTAAAGTTGGGATTTTCACACTTGTTGGAATGCGCTTGCGGAGAGTTGTGCCGGCAAGAGTTATTAACCCGCTGATCAAAGCGCACAAAGCGGGTTTGGATGTGTCAACGAATCAACTCGAAAGCCATTACCTTGCAGGGGGAAATGTCGATCGAGTGGTTAACGCACTGATTGCTGCACATCGTGCTAATATTGAATTGTCTTTCGAGCGGACGGCCGCTATTGATTTAGCAGGACGGGACGTATTAGAAGCAGTCCAAATGAGTGTTAATCCAAAAGTAATTGAAACACCTTTCATAGCTGGTATTGCAATGGATGGTATTGAAGTGAAAGCTAAAGCCCGTATTACCGTTCGCGCTAACATTGACCGCCTTGTCGGTGGTGCCGGTGAAGATACCGTAATAGCCCGAGTTGGTGAAGGCGTTGTCAGTACAATTGGCAGCTCGGAAGCGCACACGGCTGTTTTGGAAAACCCTGATTCGATCTCCCATAATGTTTTAGGAAAAGGATTGGATTCAGGTACAGCATTTGAGATTCTCTCAATTGATATCGCTGATGTTGACGTTGGAAAAAATATTGGTGCAATTCTGCAAACGGATCAAGCAGAAGCTGATAAAAATATTGCACAAGCTAAAGCGGAAGAGCGACGAGCGATGGCGGTTGCACAAGAACAGGAAATGGTTGCACGTGTTGAAGAGATGCGTGCGAAAGTGGTTGAAGCAGAATCTGATGTGCCACGTGCCCTGGCAGAAGCTTTGCGATCAGGCAATATGGGTGTGATGGATTACATGAATTATAAGAATATTGATGCTGACACAGACATGCGGGACACTATTGGAAAACTGACCCAAGATAATGATGATAATGGTGATGATCAAAACAATCAATAACACCTCATTTCGTGAACGAGGAGGGTTAGAATGGAAATAATCTTCATTATTCTGGCGATCATTGCGTCGGTTTCAGGATTTTTCAAAGATAAGGATGATAATCCGGGGCCTGACACAAGAATGCCCGGCCGAGGCAAGCAACAGCCCCGGCCTTCACCGGCCCCATCAACCGACAGGCACACCGGCGGTGAGGATCAGCAGCAGGAGATGCCGCAAGCCGCTCAAGCCACAATTGAAGAGCAGCAGCAAGAACAGCGGAGGCAATTGGCTGAACGAATGAACACGGCTGGAGAAAAACAAGAAAATGCCGGGGAGCATGATGCAATCAAACGGCATGATGTAAGAGAACCGGAAAACGAGCTTTCTTTGGAACAGCGAAAAGCTAAAAAACAAATGAACAATAACCTGACCCGCACCGGCGTTATCAACGGTGTGATTATGTCAGAGGTTTTAGGATCACCTCGGGCCGTTAAACCATACCGAAGTGTTATCGCTGAACGCAAAAAATAAATAAATGTGTTAAGAACCAATATCAGGTGAGCATGATAAGTGCCTGATGTTGGTTCTTTTTTTGTTCTTATCCGGTTGATTTATTCATAAAGATATGATGAGAGGGGGCTGCGTAAGTGAAAAAGTGGCAACTGCGAATTGCACCATGGCTATCAAAATACTTTTCACTGCCTTCAGATGTCATGATGGAGCTTCCGAGAGTCACCATGATTGGTCAACTGCATGTATATATTGAGAATCATCAGGGTTTAAGTGTCTACTCGGAAAAAGAATTAAAGCTTAAATCCAATAAAGGTTATATTCAAATTACGGGTTCATCATTTGTGCTGAAAATGATGCTGCCTGAGGAAATATTATTGGAAGGAAATATTGAGGAGATTAAGTTTATACCTGATTAAAAGCTGCTGAGGGAGGTAGAAATGAAACATATTCAAGGGACTTCAATTACAGGGTATGTAACTGTTCTGATAAAGGGAGCACGGCCGGAGCTTTTTTTTCAAAAGTGTACTGAGCAAAACATTGTTGTCTGGAATATTAAAAAACACGCTGACGACAAATGTACCGGCAATGTTAAATTAAAGGATATTGCGAGCTTAAGACGTCTTAAACGCGGGACACATTATAAGCTTTCTTTTACAGATAAACACGGCTATCCCTTTTTGATGAAAAAGTTCATTCGTAAAAAAGAGTTTTTGATAGGTATCATCTTAAGCTTGATGCTTGTTTTTTTCCTTTCTAATGTTATATGGGAGGTTGAAATCGCGGGTGTACCTAAGGATATTGAAGAGAAAATCACTGATAAGCTGTCTGAATACGGTGTACATCAGGGGGCATGGGCGTTGACGCTCGACTCACCAAGTGAAATTCAGCAAAACTTAATTAATGATATACCTGAACTGTTATGGGTTGGTGTGAAGCAAAAGGGGACAAGCTTTTTACTGGAAGGTGTCGAAAAGTCAATCGTTGAAAAAAAAGAAATTGAAGGACCGAGAAACCTTGTAGCAGCCAAGGAAGGCGTTATTGAAAATATGTATGTTTCAAAAGGGCTTCCACAAGTCAACGTAAATGATTACGTAAAGCAGGGAGATGTTCTGGTGTCGGGGAAAATACAGTTTGCCGATGAAGCTGAAGATGATGACAAAAATGATCGATATGAACTGGTTACAGCAGAGGGAGAGGTTATCGCTAAAACATGGTATGAAACGGAAGTCAGCATACCTTTAAAAGCTAATTATGAACAATTAACCGGTGATTATGAAACTGAATATCATTTGAAAATCAGTGACATCCAAATTCCCATATGGGGTTTTGGCGATCCGGATTATACTGATGTTTATCGGGAACAACATGAAAAGGATTTATACTTTTTTAAATGGAAGCTTCCTCTGTCATTAATGAAGACAACCCTCAATGAAAAACAGTATTTTGAGAATGAACGGAGCAGGCAGGAGGCTGTTGAAGTCGGTATAGAACAAGCTAAACGAGAACTCCGGTTGCGGCTTGCACCGGACGCTGAAATTACTTCTGAAAATATTTTGCAACAAACAACCGAGAATGGTAAAGTTAAATTAATCTTATATATTGCTGTGGAAGAAAATATTGTCAAACATGAACCATTAGACCAAGGAGATTGATTATGCCGAATAACTTGAAAACAATCGAGTTACAGCTTGCTGGTCCAAACGAAGCGTTGGCTTTATTTGGCACTAATGATAAATACTTAAAACAAATTGAAGAATTACTTCAGGTCTCAATTGTTACAAGAGGCGAGCAAGTAAGCGTTTCAGGAGACAATGAGACAATCGCTCTTACAGAAGAAATCTTGTTGACCCTATTGTCGATTGTAAGAAGAGGACTGAACATTACTGAACGTGATGTTGTTTATGCAGTTGAACTTGGTAAAAAAGGTGAAATTGCTCAATTTGAAACCCTTTTTGAAGATGAAATTACCAAAAATGCAAAAGGCAAGTCGATTCGTGTACAGACAGTTGGACAGAAATATTATACAGACGCGATTAAAGCAAATGACCTCGTTTTTGGAATAGGGCCTGCAGGAACCGGGAAAACATATCTCGCAGTGGTTATGGCAGTTCATGCACTGAAAAACGGAGAGATTAAACGGATAATCCTAACACGCCCTGCAGTAGAAGCCGGTGAAAGCTTAGGCTTTTTACCGGGGGACCTTAAGGAAAAAGTGGATCCATATTTACGTCCCTTGTACGATGCACTTCACGATGTTTTCGGCAGTGAGCATACAATGCGGCTCATTGAACGCGACACGATTGAAATTGCTCCATTAGCTTATATGCGGGGAAGGACACTTGATGATGCGTTTGTTATTCTCGATGAGGCACAAAATACGACGCCGGAGCAAATGAAAATGTTTTTAACACGACTCGGTTTTGGGTCAAAAATGGTCATCAATGGTGATATAACCCAGATTGATTTACCAAACGGTGTGCAATCAGGGCTGCAAGCAGCCAGGCAGATTCTGGCATCAGTAAAGGGTATCTCTTTTATCCATTTAGGTGCAGCAGATGTGGTGCGCCATCCTTTGGTACAGAAAATTATTGATGCCTACGATAAAGCTAAGTAGTGATTCAGCGATGTAAGACCCCAAAGACAGCGGGTCTTATTTCTATATAAACAGGGGGCGGGGGTGGGCTTATGAAATGGCTGCGCAATACTTACATATACTTAAAAAATGTTTCGAGAGAAAGGCTGATGGTCTTATTTCTTGTCAGCATGATGGGCGTTGCGTTTTTTATTGCGGCATTTAGCAACGTTCAGCCTAAAACGTATGAAATTGAGCAGTTTTCCGATGCCGCTGAAACAATCCGCTCACCGGTTACAATTGAAAATGAAGAAGAAACTGAACGTAAAACCCGGGAAGTTATCCAATCGGTGGAAGATCGTTTTAACATATCAAACGAAATCACGAACGAACAGACCGCTTATATTGAAGAAGTGTTTGAGGCAATAGCAAAAATGAAGCAATCCCAGCAGCCAAATAATGCTTCAAGGACGCTTGATGAAGATCCGGACGCCCCACCAACCTCCCAGGAACAGCTGACCCAGCTCAACAAGCTGCTCAGTCCGGAAATCACTGATTCAATCAGCGATGGCGTTCTTTATGATTTGCTTAATACAGATGTTGAAAAACTTGAAGAAGGCAAAGAATTACTGATTAAGTCTGTAGAGGGGATTATGAAAAATGGCGTTAGCGCTGAAAACATTGAAAGAGCCCGGGATGAAGTGGAACAAACAATTAACTTTTCTTCCTTTGACAATGACTTAAAATCATCGCTGATTGAGTTAAGTGGTTTTGCTGTTACTGAGAATTCCTTTTTTGATGCAGGAAAAACAGCAGAGGCACGCAAAGAGGCTGCAAGCAATGTTGAACCTGTCGTTATACGCGCAGGTGAAGTGATTGTGCAACAGGGGCAGACGATTACAACTGAAACGTATGAAGAGTTGGCGCTTGTCGGTGTTTTGGACAGTAAGTATAATAAGTTCCCAATCATTGGATTGGCACTCATTATTTTACTGATGATGGTTGTCACGAATCATGAAATCGGCGTTTTCAAGAAAAATAATGGCGTGGATAAAAGCAAGCTTGGTGCGATCTTTTTTATCAGTTTGATTATCCTAATAGTGATGAAAACCGGGAGCTTGTACACCACCTCGGTGAATCAGCTGTATTTTGCAGTGCCCGCGGCTACAGGAGCACTGCTTGTCAAACTACTTCTTAACGAACGACTGGCGATTGTGCTGTCAGTGATTTATGCCATACTTGGTTCCATCTTATTTAATGGGCAAATTCCCGGTTCGCTGAATGTGGAAGCAGGTACTTATTTCTTTTTCTCTCAGATGGCAGCTGTAATATTTCTTGGCCGTTCGACAGACCGGCTGGCTATATTAAAAGCAGGGATTGGCATGAGCGCCGTAAATATCGTTGCTATATTAACATTTCTATTCCTATCGAGCGAAAAATATTCCATTCCAGACATATTTATGCAATCCGGTTATGGGGTGATAGCAGCATTTTTATCAGCGGTATTAACATTCGGTCTGATGCCGTTCTTTGAAGCCGGGCTTGGCATACTATCCGATTACAGATTACTGTCGCTTGCAAAACCAAACCAGCCGCTTCTCCGTAAAATATTGACTGAAGCTCCGGGGACTTATCATCATTCAATTATGGTGGCGAATCTCAGTGAAACAGCATGTGATGCAATTGGTGCCAACGGATTGTTAGCACGAGTCGGGGCTTATTACCATGATATCGGTAAAACAGCAAGACCTCATTTTTTCATTGAAAATCAAATGGGCGCAACTAATCCTCACGATAGGTTACAGCCAAGAGAAAGTGCTGAAATTATTATCAGCCACCCGTATGAAGGCGCAGATATTCTAAAAAATCATAAGTTTCCCCAACCGATTATTGATATTGCCGAGCAGCATCACGGCACGTCGTTATTAAAGTATTTCTATTATAAAGAACAGGACAAAAATAAACACACGAAGGAGGAGGATTTCAGATATCCAGGACTTAAGCCGCAGACGAAAGAAGCTGCCATTATATGTATTTCCGATGCTGTGGAAGCTGCAGTCCGATCTTTAAATGAACCAACTGAAAGGAAAATTGATGAGCTTGTTGCATCGATTGTTGAAGACCGCCTGATGGATGGCCAGCTTAGTGAATGCCCGCTTACGTTGAAGGATTTGGATAAGGTACATCGAACAATCTGTGAAACCTTAAAAGGCATGTTTCATTCAAGAATTCAATACCCAATCAAGGAGGCTAAATAATGCATATCGATTTTCATGATCAGACCAATTCCGTACCGGTGGATTACATTGATTTAATGCAGCGGTTACTTATTTTCGCCGGAGAAAAAGAAGCTATATCAAGTGAAACTGAAGTATCTGTTACATTTGTAAACAACCAGGAAATTCAAGAAATCAATCGAAATTATCGTCAACAGGACAGACCGACTGATGTTATTTCCTTTGCAATGCAGGAAAAAGTTGGTGAAGAACCGGAAATAATTGGTGAGGATCTGCCGCTTATTCTTGGTGATATTGTTATCTCTGTCGATAAAGCATACGAACAGGCCGAAGCGTATGGGCACTCAGTGGAACGGGAGCTTGGCTTCTTAACGGTGCACGGGTTTCTTCACTTGCTCGGCTACGATCATATGAACGAAAAGGATGAAGCCGAGATGTTTGGTCGACAAAATATGATATTGGGAGAATTCGGACTTGAACGATAAGAACGGAAAACCTTTGATTGGCTTTGCCCATGCTTGGTATGGGGTTAAAAAGGCAATAAATAGTGAACGGAATTTAAGGTTACACGTTTTAGCCTCGATTTGCGTTATTGCAGGAGGTATTATCTTTCGTTTATCAATTATAAAATGGACGGTTATCATTTTGGCAATAGGACTTGTACTCGTGGCTGAATTTCTAAATACAGCCATCGAAAAAATGATTAACTATGTAAAACCGGACATACACCCGCGAGCCAAAGAGATTAAGGATATCGCTGCTGGCGCGGTTTTGATTGCTTCCGTAATTGCTGCAGCTGTTGGTGTTCTTATTTTTATTCCGGAATTTTTTCGTTGGATCAACGGGTTTTAAGTGTTTATGTCACTTTATGCTGAAATGATAGTTCTTTTTAAAAGTTTTGTCTAATTGCATGAAACAAGCCTGGGTTTATAGTATGATAAAAAATATAACTCGTAATTTACATCGGAGGAAAAGCATGACAGATATATTTAAATCAGGATTTATTGCGATTATTGGCAGGCCGAACGTTGGGAAGTCAACATTTATGAACCAAATGATTGGTCAAAAAATTGCAATTATGAGCGATAAAGCACAAACTACCCGGAACCGGATACAGGGTGTTTTGACGACCGATGATGCCCAGATTGTTTTTATTGATACGCCGGGCATCCACAAACCAAAGCATCGTTTAGGTGATTTTATGGTTAAGGTCGCAGAGGATACACTGAATGAAGTTGATGCCGTCCTGTTTATGGTCAATGCGAAGGAAGGCTATGGCAAAGGTGACCAATACATACTGGAACGGCTTAAGCAAGTCAATCGGCCTGTGTTTTTGCTCATTAACAAAACCGACCTTGTTCAACCGGAAGAGGTGTTGCCCTTAATTGATTTATATAAGGATAAATATGATTTTGAAGAAATTTTTCCTATTTCAGCTCTTGAGGGAAATAATATGGAAAATTTGCTTGATAAGCTTAAAGAGCATATTCCGGAGGGACCGCAATATTACCCTGAAGATCATGTGACTGATCACCCGGAGCGATTTATAATCAGTGAATTAATTCGTGAAAAAGTGCTGGAATTTACAAGGGAAGAAGTTCCCCATTCAATCGCAGCTGTTATTGAAAACATTGAAGAAAAAGAGAAAGAGAAAATCTTGATTCAGGCGACAATCGTGACCGAGCGAAAAACACAAAAAGGTATTATTATTGGAAAACAAGGATCGATGCTGAAAAATATTGGAAAACATGCCCGTAAAGATATTGAAACACTGCTTGGTTCGAAAGTTTATTTGGAACTATGGGTTAAGGTGCGAAAAGATTGGCGCAATAAAGAATCCCAGCTGCATGAATTCGGCTTCCGACATGATGAGTATTAACGCTTGGTAAATTTTAATACTCATTCATTCAGTGCCTTATGGAAAATCTAATAATGAAGGTTACATTACAATCATGCAAAGAAAGGCGGGGTTTCTTGTGATCGACTTTACGTGGAAGTTATTTAGTCAGACAGGAAACATTGAAACCTATTTATTATTAAAAGAACTGGAAAAGAACGAATCAGTAGAAGCTGATGATAATCACCAGCAGCTGAATGGGCGTACATCGCTCAATATAAAATCTTAGAATACCTTTTGTAACCTGTAAGAAGGTGATACTGTTTGCTTGAGAAACTGCAGGGTGTAGTCTTAAAGACGCAAGATTATGGTGAAACACACAAAATTGTTACGATATTTACGAAACAAGCAGGAAAGGTTACTGCAATTGCCAGAGGTGCAAAAAAACCGAAAAGCCGAATGGCTGCTGTTACGCAGCCATTCATATATGGTGACTTTTTTGTCTACCTGAAATCAGGGCTGAGCACCATCCAGCAGGGTGACGTTATCGATTCATTCCGAAACATCCGCGAAGACATCATTAAAACTGCTTTTGCCTCTTATATTGCTGAATTGACAGATAAGCTGACCGATGCTTATTTAGCTGATTATTATTTGTTTGAACAGCTGTACAGGACGATGAACTGGATAGCTGATAATACTGATGCTGACATACCGATTATTATGTATGAATTGAAATTGTTTAAAAAAGGCGGATTTGCCCCTGCTGTTGACAGGTGTGTCAACTGCGGAAGCAGGGAAACGCCTTTTGCTTTCTCGATAGCAGAAGGTGGTCTCCTTTGTGTGAATTGCCGGCAAATTGATTCAGGTTCGATTGGACTGTCTGATAAAATGGCGCGTTTATTTTATGTTTTTTCAGAGATCGGGCTGGAACGGGTAGGGACCATTTCGGTAAAGGAAGAAAATAAAAAATTACTGCGTGATATTATAGATGCTTACTATGATCGTTATGGCGGCTATTATTTAAAATCAAAACGATTTTTGAAGCAGCTGGATAAATTGAAGTAGATTTGTTTTCTTGACAACTGATCACGCGTATCGTAATATTTTGATACATAATTAACAAATATCAGTTGCATTGACGGAGAAGAGTACTTATTGGTCATGTTAAAAGCGAATCCGGAATGGTGGGAGCCGGATAACAGGAGATAAGGAACGGCGCTCCGGAGCAATTGCGATAAAGTGGCTCTTTCATAAAAGGAGCAAGTAGGGTGGAACCGCGGATTATTCTCCGTCCCTATACCGGCAGCATACCGGTATAGGGACGGTTTTTTTATCCCGCGTTTAACTGGTACTAATCTTTCAAAGTACGAAAGCTAAGTGCCAGTAAATGTCCGATTCGTTTCGGGCCTGCGAATGCGGGTCACAAAGGCGCTGCTATTGACATGACGAACTTAGCCTTTGTTCCTTTTTAACCCCACTGATTGGAGTTTCACTTTATTTCCAAAGATATGGAGGATAAAATTATGACAATTCAGGAAATGATTTTAGCACTGCAAAAACATTGGTCAGATCAGAATTGCATACTGATGCAGGCGTATGATGTGGAAAAGGGAGCAGGGACAATGTCACCGATGACACTGCTCAGAAGTTTAGGACCGGAACCATGGAATGTGGCTTACGTAGAGCCATCAAGAAGGCCTGCAGACGGGCGATACGGGCAAAATCCCAACCGGTTGTATCAGCATCATCAGTTTCAAGTCATTATGAAACCCTCACCGGATAATATTCAAGATTTGTATTTGGATTCGCTTAAGGTACTTGGAATTAATCCATTGGAACACGATATACGGTTTGTTGAGGACAATTGGGAAAACCCTACGCTCGGTGCAGCCGGTCTCGGTTGGGAGGTCTGGCTTGATGGGATGGAAATCACTCAGTTCACTTATTTTCAGCAAATAGGCGGACTTGAAGCAAATCCCGTCTCGGTTGAGCTGACGTATGGAATCGAACGACTGGCTTCTTATATTCAGGATAAAGAAAATGTTTTTGATCTGGAGTGGACAAACGGCGTCACGGTTAACGATATTTTCTTTCAGCCGGAATATGAGCATTCGAAATATACGTTTGAAGAATCCGATACTGATATGCTTTTTCAATTATTTACGATGTATGAGAATGAAGCAAGACAGACGATGGAAAAAGGATTGGTCTTCCCTGCGTACGATTATGTATTGAAATGTTCGCACACATTCAATTTACTGGATGCAAAAGGCGTCATATCCGTAACAGAACGGACAGGTTACATTTCGAGAATCCGTAATCTGGCCAGAAGCATTTCCAAAACTTATGTGGCAGAACGGGAACGATTAGGGTTTCCGATGCTGAAGAAGGAGGAGGCAGAATAATGGCAAAAGATGTACTCATTGAAATAGGCCTGGAAGAGCTTCCGGCCCGTTTTGTAAACAACGCAGAAAAACAGCTGATTGACAAAACGGAAGAATGGTTTAATCAGTCACGGATAGCTTATGAGTCGATTTTGTCCTTCTCAACGCCCCGCAGACTGGCCGTACTTGTCAGAGAGGCCGCTGAGAAACAGACGTCACTTGAAGAAGAAATTAAAGGTCCGGCGTTAAAAATTGCTCAGGATGAAGAAGGCAATTGGACAAAAGCCGCAATTGGCTTTACAAAAGGCCAGGGTAAAACAGTAGATGATATTTACATCAAGGATGTTAAAGGAATTTCATATATTTTTGTTACCAAGCAGATTATCGGCGAACCAACGAGAGCGTTATTGCCAGAGTTAAGTCAAATAATCACATCCATTCAATTTTCGAAAAGTATGCGCTGGGGCGAACAAACACTGCGCTATGCCCGGCCTATACGGTGGATGGCTGCTTTATTTGGGGACGAGATTATCCCTTTTGAGATTGCAGGCGTCAGTAGCAGTAATAGAACGTTTGGCCACCGGTTTCTCGGCGAGGCAGTGACATTGGAAGTACCAGCTGATTATGAAGCTGCGTTGGAAAAGCAGTCTGTTATCGCCGATCCGGAAAAACGCAAACAAATGATTGTCGATGGAATGGAAGCGGCAGCAAGTAATCATGATTTTTACATCCCTGAAGATAGTGAATTACTGCAGGAAGTGACAAATCTGGTGGAATATCCATCAGTTTTCATTGGTTCTTTCAACCCTTCCTATCTCAATTTGCCGCCGGATGTTTTGATAACATCGATGAAAGAGCATCAGCGTTACTTTCCTGTCAAATCAATGGATGGAAAGCTGCTTCCGTACTTTGCAGGTGTTCGGAACGGGGACGATTATGCCCTCCAGACGGTTGTCAAAGGGAATGAAAAGGTTCTTCGGGCAAGGTTGTCGGATGCACAGTTTTTCTATGAAGAAGATCAAAAACAGTCCATTGACTTTTATTTGGAAAAGTTGCAACGGATTGTTTTTCAGGAAAAATTGGGGACGATTGCTGATAAAGTGCGCCGTATTACCGCGATTGCCAAAGCGTTATCTGATATGCTTGAGCTGGATGGCGAAACGCTGTCAAACACTATTAGGGCAGCTGAAATTTGCAAATTTGATTTGCCGACAAATATGGTGAACGAATTTACGAAACTGCAAGGGATTATCGGTGAAACATATGCGTTGAACGCGGGTGAAAACAAGGCTTCTGCAAGAGCCGTTGCTGAGCATTACTTGCCTGTTCAGGCTGATGGAGAGCTTCCACAAACAGTTGAAGGCGCGATTGTCAGTGTTGCTGATAAGCTGGATACGATAGCCGGCTGTATTTCAGCAGGATTAATTCCAACGGGTTCTCAGGATCCATATGGACTGAGAAGGCAAGCAACCGGTGTTTTAAGAATTCTTAACGCTTATGAATGGGATATTAGCGTTGAGTCTTTGCTCGATTTGGCTGAACAGCAGTATGATCAGTTCAGTGAAACAGAAAAAGTTCAAGCAAGAACAGAAACGGCACAGTTTTTCAGACACCGTGTCACATATCTTTTAAAAGAAACTTCGATTGAACAAGATGTTATAGAAGCTGTGTTATATAATAAGATTGGCGTAATTCCTTATACAGCGCAAAAAGCTGAACTATTATCCTACGAGCGGAATAATCCCGATTTTAAGCCAGTTCAGGAAGCATTAGTCCGCGTATTGAATCTGGCGGCTAAGACAGAGGAAATGACAATTTCTGAATCGGTTTTCAAAACAGAATCTGAACAAAAGCTATATGATACGTATCTATCCGTGGAAAAAGCTTATACAAAAATTAATCAGCAGCAAGAAGCCAGAAATGCACTTGATGAACTAGGTCGTCTTGCACAGCCGATACACGACTTTTTTGATTATAATATGGTGATGACCGATGATGAAGCGGTGCGAAGAAATCGGTTGGCGTTACTTCATAACATTGCATCACTCATTTATGATTATGCAGATCTATCGGCAATTGAATGGAAACAACATTTTTAATGTTATCATTATTTTCTTTTTCACCATATAGCGTGTATAATATTGGAAAGTGGTATGACACATTTAGCTTGCAGGTGGTGGAAAAGTGGAGTTATCAAATAGACAGGAACAGATTATCGGAATTGTTAAAGAAAATGGTCCGATAACCGGTGAAAATATTGCAGAACGGCTAAATTTGACACGGGCTACACTTCGTCCTGATTTAGCTATTCTTACAATGGCAGGCTTTTTGGAAGCAAGACCCCGTGTTGGTTATTTTTACACAGGGAAGACCGGGGCAGAGCTGTTTACTGAGACAATTAAGAAATTTAAAGTTTATGAATATCAGTCAGTACCCATTGTTGTTAAAGAAGGCGCGTCAGTTTATGACGCTATTTCGACAATGTTTCTGGAAGATGTAGGTACGCTTTTTGTTACAGATGAAAATTCGCGATTGACAGGTGTTCTCTCCAGAAAAGATTTACTGCGGGCTAGCATTGGCAACCAGGACTTAAACGCCATTCCGGTACATATTATAATGACCCGAATGCCTAATATCACTGTTTGCTATCGTGATGACCTGATTGTTGAAGCTGCCAAGAAATTGATGGATAATCAAATTGATGGTCTTCCGGTTGTCAAAGATACAGAAAAAGGTACTGAGATTGTCGGCCGGATAACCAAAACAACAATCACTAAAATATTTGTTGAACTTATTATGGAGGAGCACTTTTAAGAGGAGGAGCATTAGCCATGGCAGAGAAAAAACTCGTTTACGTTCTCTCCGATTCGGTAGGTGAAACGGCTGAATTAGTCATTAAAGCAGGCTTAAGTCAGTTTAATGATGGGGAATATCAAATTCAGCGGGTCCCTTATGTTGAAGATAAGAAAACAATCGATGAAACATTGCAGCTTGCTCAAGAAAAACAGGGAGTCGTCGGCTTCACCCTTGTCGACCCTGAATTACGAAAGTATATTAATCGTCAGGCAAGTAAAATGAGTATGGAAGCTATTGACATTATGGGCCCGATGATGGATGCAATGAAGCGTGCTTTCAGCAGGAGCCCTCGATTAGAGCCAGGGCTTGTGCACCAGCTCGATGAAGATTATTTCAAGCGGGTTGAAGCTATCGAATTTGCGGTTAAGTACGACGATGGCAGGGACCCCAGAGGTATTAATCGAGCAGATATCATTTTAATCGGGGTCTCCCGTACTTCTAAGACACCTTTATCACAATATTTGGCTCATAAGCGGTTGAAAGTTGCCAACGTTCCAATCGTGCCGGAAGTTGAGCCTCCTGAAGAACTGTATGAAGTAAACCCTGATAAATGTATTGGACTCAAGATTAATCCAGAAAAACTGAACGATATTAGAAAAGAACGCCTTAAGGCCTTAGGTCTTGGCGATCAGGCATCTTATGCCAATCTGGAACGTATTCATCAGGAATTGGAATACTTTGATAAAGTTGTTGAAAAAATTGGCTGCAACGTTGTCGATGTATCCTATAAAGCTGTGGAAGAGACAGCCAACACAATTATGCGCATGATTAAGAATAAATCTTGACCAAAGAAAGCAAAACATCCTGCAGGTAAACGCGGGATGTTTTGCTTTGGTACGCTTTCCAATAAACGACCGATCCTCAATCGGCGCAATTACGCAATTGATGTAAACTGCGAACTAGTGAAAATTAATTAGCCTCTCGAGCGACGCAGCTGGAATATACATGGTGCTCGTCGTGTTGCATGCTCTTTTGTACGCAGCACTCCTCGCAACTCGTAGCGGATTCGGTGGAAGATTTGCTCGTCGCTTTCCGTGGGCTCACCAGCCGCCCGCGGAAAGCGGCGTGTATTTCCGGAGCGGTAGCTGAAGACCCAACTTCTATTTAAAGTACGTCGCAGTTTATGGATTTTGTCTTGAAACAGAAGTGTTCTGGAAATCTCCTTTTTCTCATTACATTTTCATGGCATATTTCAGGCTTTTATATTATAATTATAATTTGTGTAAAAAATGTATTAATCGTTCATTTTTCCACAGATCACAATTCAGAAAAATAAAACATTATTTCCCAAGGAGGAATAACCAGCAGCAATGTAGAATAAAAGGTATGTGGGTAATTGCTCGCAAAGTACGTTTATATAAGTGCTTCCAGAGGTACAATAATACAGTATAACGCCCTTCTAATGGTTAATCAGGGAGCCGAAAATTTCGGACAGACTATTTTATTCTTACCAATGGGAGGAATTTTTTTCGACTTTGCCAAAAAGATTGTCGAAACATGAAGGATTTTCTTCCTGAATATCGAATAATATAAGCATGGTGGTACAAATGCCCAATCAGGTATCTGAAGAGATTATAGAAGAAGTTCGTCGTTCCAACGACATAGTTGATGTCATTGGTGAGTATATCCAATTGAAAAAACAAGGTCGTAATTTTTTTGGGCTTTGTCCATTTCATGGCGAACAGACACCGTCGTTTTCGGTTACACAGGAAAAACAAATTTTTCATTGTTTCGGATGTGGAAAAGGCGGAAATGTCATAACATTCGTCATGGAAATAGAAGGTTACTCTTTTTATGAGGCTTTAAGGCTGCTTTCAGGCAAGAGCGGTGTTGAGTTGCCGGAACTGTCTGATCAGCGGGAATCCTCTGCTTCCCAGGAAAGCCAAAGTATTCTCTCAGCGTCCGAATGGATTGCAAAACTTTACCATCATCTGCTCCGTTTCACAAAAGATGGCAAAGAAGGCTACCAGTATTTTAAGGACCGGGGAATAGAAGATGCGACCATCGATGAATTTCAGCTTGGTTTTGCGCCGAACATTAAAGGTTTTACTGCTGAATTTCTAAAGAAAAAAGGGTTTCACCAGCAACTTTTAGTTAAAGCAGGGCTATTATCGTTATCTGAGGACAATACTGTTTCAGACAGATTCCGTGGCAGAGTTATTTTCCCAATCCGGAATCATCTTGGCAAAACAGTTGCGTTCGGCGGAAGATCCATAACGGAGCAGGAACCAAAATATTTAAATAGTCCTGAAAGTGAAATTTTCCAAAAAGGAAAGCTTCTGTATAACTTTGATATAGCCAAAAAGCATATTCGCAAGCAAAGTGAAGCTGTTTTATTTGAAGGGTATATGGATGTTATATCAGCCTCTCAGGCCGGCGTTAAAAATGCTGTAGCTACGTTAGGCACATCGCTGACAGAAGCACAGGCAAGACTCCTCAGAAGGTATGTCGATACAGTTATTATTTGTTATGACGCTGACAGTGCGGGTAATGAAGCGGCTTATAAAGCTGCGACTTTGCTTAAGAAGACTGGTTGTCACGTTAAGATAGCGAACTTGCGCGACAACATGGACCCCGATGATTTTATTAAGGCGTTTGGTGCTGAAGCATTCCAAAAAGAAGTTATCGAGTCAAGCTTAACTTTCACTAACTTTTATATGCGGTATCTTAAGAAAGACTACAATTTGACACTTGAAGGAGACCGCATCCAATATATTGAAAAAGTACTGGAATTTCTTGCAACGATTGATAGCTCCATTGAACGGGAATATTATCTACAAGAGATAAGTGATTCCTTTAGTGTATCAATGGATTCATTAACACAGGAAATAGCGAATTACCGCCAAAAGTTGGGAACTGGCAAGGATAAGATAAATAAGAACAGATATACTAATAGGGCACCAAATGATAATTATATGAAAAAATTGCTGCCGGCTTTTCAAAACGCCGAACGACAGCTGCTTGCATATATGTTGCAAGATGCGGTTATTACTGATAAAGTGCAGGAGGAAATAGGTGCGTCCTTTAATATGGACGATCATAAAATCATTGCAACTAATTTATACGCCTATTTTGAAGCCCACCAAGAGCCTGATGTGAGCATGTTTCTTGAAATGCTGAATGATGACAGGCTTAAACAGCTGGTTACAGAAATTGCAATGATGCCCGTACAGGATAGTATTACAAACGAAGAGATTAATGATTATATTAAAACAATTCTTGCTGAAAATTACAAGAAGCAGGATATTCAGACACTAAAAGAGCACCAAAAAATTGCAGAACAACAAAATGACCCAATAAAAGCTGCTGAGATAGCAATGCAAATTATTGAAATTCAAAAGCAATGGAAGAAGATAAAATGACTGCAGTTGGAAAGGAGGGGGACTCATGGCTGAAAATAAGCCCTCACAGACAAAAGAAAACAATAATACTGAATTAACCCTTGAGCAAGCGAAAGATCAATTGCTTGAAATGGGGAAAAAGCGCGGCGCATTGGCTTATGAAGAAGTTGCAGATCGTCTGTCTGCTTTTGCACTTGAATCAGAGCAGATGGATGAATTTTATGAGTACCTGACAGAGCAAGGTGTAGAAATTATCGGTGATTCAGAAGAGGATCCGAAAATGCAGGAAATTGCCAAAGAGGAAGAATTTGATTTAAATGATCTCAGTGTTCCGCTTGGCATCAAAATAAATGATCCTGTTCGAATGTATTTGAAGGAAATAGGCAGGGTCGATTTATTATCGGCTGCTGAAGAAATCGATTTGGCTACGCGTATTGAAAACGGTGATGAAGAGGCAAAAAGACGGCTGTCAGAAGCTAACTTGCGCCTTGTTGTCAGTATTGCCAAGCGTTATGTCGGCCGCGGCATGCTTTTTCTTGACTTGATTCAGGAAGGCAATATGGGTTTAATTAAAGCTGTTGAGAAATTTGATTACCGAAAAGGATTCAAATTCAGTACGTATGCTACTTGGTGGATTCGTCAGGCCATTACACGTGCTATAGCGGACCAAGCACGTACAATTAGAATACCGGTGCACATGGTTGAGACGATAAACAAACTTATCCGTGTTCAGCGGCAGCTTCTGCAGGATCTTGGCAGGGAACCAACCCCTGAAGAGATTGGACAAGAAATGGAGCTTTCACCGGACAAAGTGCGGGAAATTCTAAAAATTGCGCAAGAGCCTGTCTCACTGGAAACACCAATCGGGGAAGAAGATGATTCACATTTGGGTGATTTCATTGAAGATCAGGAAGCCGTGTCACCCTCAGACCACGCCTCGTATGAATTGCTGAAGGAGCAATTGGAAGATGTTCTCGATACGCTTACCGATCGGGAAGAGAATGTGTTGCGTCTTCGTTTTGGGCTTGATGATGGAAGAACAAGGACATTGGAGGAAGTCGGCAAAGTATTTGGTGTCACACGCGAAAGAATTCGCCAAATTGAAGCCAAAGCATTGCGAAAACTGCGGCACCCAAGCCGGAGCAAGCGTTTGAAAGATTTTCTCGAATAGTCTTTACAGTCATTGAACACAATCGTTGTGTGCAATGACTACCATACATAATATGGATGGCCATTAAAAAGATGGGGATTAAAAATGCTATAAATATTTTGCTTTCATTATAGCTGTTTTTGGAGTAAACTATAAATAGTTATGCATTTTTAACTGAAAAGGATTATACATAAGGAGGAACTACGATGGGTAAAAATGCAGTCATACCATATGCTCTGATTGCCGGCATAGGCATTCTGTTAGTTATTGTCGTGTCAGTTGTCGGTCTTGATCAGCAAGAAGCTATTCAAGAAGAAGAAAGCGGCGGCGGAGAACAGAACGAACAGCAAGAAGACGGATCCGGCGATGGTGACGGTTCCGGTAACGGTGAAACAGCTGCAAACGGTGAAGAAGTTTATCAGAATAACTGTGCAAGCTGCCATGGAGGAGACTTATCCGGCGGCGCCGGACCAGCTCTTGATTCGGTCGGAAGCACTTATTCCAAAGATGAGATTAAGCAAATTATTGCAGATGGCTTCCCTGATGCCGGAATGCCTGCAGGTCTGGTTCAGGGTGAAGACGCTGAAGCTGTAGCACAATGGCTGTCCGAGCAGCAATAATCATGAGACAATAAATTTTAATGTTAATGCTAAAAGAGTAAGCTTACTGGACTTGCAGCAGGCTTGCTCTTTTATGCTCTTATAAAGGTATGGATTCATAAGGAGACTCCCATGACTAGTACAGTTAAACTTTCCAGGCGACTGCAAGAAGTCGCTGCGTTTATTCCGGAAGGCACTAAGTTTGCTGATATCGGTTCAGACCATGCATATCTTCCTTGTTTTGTCTGTTTAAACGATAAGCACGCAAAAGCGATAGCCGGTGAAGTGAATGAAGGGCCTTGGCAAAGTGCTCAAAATGCAGTGCAGCGTTTTGATCTCCAAGATAGAATTGAAGTCAGGCTTGGAAACGGACTTCAAATCTTAAATAATAATGAAGTGAACCTGGTGGTTATTGCCGGTATGGGCGGCGCACTGATAAAGACAATATTGGAAGAAGGCAAATCCCGTTTAGGCAGTGTAGAGCGAATAATTGTTCAGCCGAATGTTGATGAACGGAATGTTCGTTATTGGTTCAGTACGAATGGTTATTCGATTTCAAAGGAAAAGATAATCGAAGAAAATGGGCATATTTACGAAATAATAATCGCTGATAAACATGATGTTTCTCAGGAACTGACGGAAAGGCAATTATTATTCGGTCCATGTCTCTTGAACGCGAAGACGGACCTGTTTAAAATAAAGTGGAACCATGAATATAAAAAACGTATGCGGGTTATCGAACAGATGAAACGGGCAGAATCGCCAAATTATGGCAAACTTGATATGTTCAAAAATGAATTAGACTGGATAGAGGAGGTTTTGCACGATGGCAGCAGAGATACGTAATGCAGAGGTTTTCAAAGCTATGGAGACATGGGCGCCGAAACACCTTGCTTATGATTGGGATAATGTCGGATTGCAAATCGGTTCCTTTGGTAAACCTGTAAAAAATATAATGATTACGTTGGATGTATTGGAAGCAACGGTGGATGAGGCTGTCGAGAATAATATTGATTTGATCATCGCGCATCATCCGTTATTATTTAAACCATTAAACCAAATCAATTTGGAAACAGCCAAAGGGCGCATCATTCAAAAGTTGATGAAATATGACATTTCTGTTTATGCAGCTCACACGAATTTTGATGCGGCAGATGGTGGCATGAACGATATTATGTGCAACTTACTCGGAATTAATAACCCGATTGTACTTGATAAAAACTATACCGAGAAATTGGTGAAAATTGCTGTGTTTGTTCCAAGGAGCCATGCTGATGAGGTACGTGACGCCATGAGTCGGAAAGGTGCCGGTCATATCGGTGATTATAGCCATTGTACGTTTCAGTCGCAGGGGCAGGGTACGTTTAAACCGCTTGAAGGTTCAGATCCTTATATTGGCGCTCAGGGAGAATTGGAATTTGTCGATGAAGTCAAAATCGAGACAATCATTCCTGCAGCCAAAATGACACCTGTTATTAATGCTATGATCGAGGCGCATCCGTATGAAGAAGCAGCGTATGATATTTACCCGGTTGAAAACAGCGGTAATGTATACGGGGTCGGACGAATTGGCACATTGAATGAACAAATTAGTTTAAAAACATTGTGCACGCGCGTTAAAAACGAACTTGATGTTCAAAATATCAGAGTGACCGGGGATTTGGACCGAAATATCAAAACGGTGGCTGTATTGGGTGGCAGCGGCGAAAAATATATTAAAAAGGCAAAACACATGGGGGCCGATGTATATATTACAGGTGATATGACATTCCATTCAGCCCAGGATGCGTCTGAAATGGGGCTGTCAGTTATCGATCCCGGCCACTATGCTGAAAAAGTAATGACATCGTATACGAAATCATTTTTGGATGACTTTTTTGAAGAAAACTTAAATATCGCAGTTTCCCAATCAAACACCGATCCGTTTCAATTTATTTAATGCTAAACCGTGAAGAGACTGTGTTAGCAATCGTTTAGCCGGCATTTAAAAGGAGATTAATCTAATGAGTCATCGATTTAATGAATTTTCATTTCAGCCTGAAATAAAAGCTGTGATTGAGCAATTAAAATTTCAAACTCCGACGCCGATTCAACAGCAGGTGATTCGCCCCGTTCTGAAAGGGACAAGCGTGATAGGCCAATCGCACACTGGTTCAGGAAAAACGCACGCCTATTTATTGCCGCTTTTTAACCAGCTGGATGCAACCAAACGTGAAGTCAAATTGGTGCTGACGGCGCCTACCCGGGAGCTTGCCAGGCAAATTTATGACGAGGTCAGAAAGGTTATTGACTATGCAGGAATGCAGGGAACATGGATTGCGAAGCTGCTGGTTGGCGGAACCGATAAACAAAAAATGATGGATAAATTAAAAGAACCACCCCACATTATTGTCGGGACGCCGGGACGAATACTTGATATGGTCCAAGAAGAGGCAATCTCAATTTATAGTGCTTCTTCATTTGTAATTGATGAAGCTGATTTAATGCTGGAACTGGGTTTTATTCGGGAAGTTGACCAATTACTTTTGCGAATAGATGAAACGATTCAGATCCTGGCTTTTTCTGCTACCATACCACAGCAGTTGGAGCAATTTTATCGTAAATATCTTGAAAATCCGCTGCATGTCAAAATTGACGATCAATTGGCCCCTGAAAAAATGGAACACGTGATGGTACCGATTCGGCATCGGGAAGCTTCCGATTTAATCATCGATATTTCAAAAACCATGCATCCTTATATAAGCATCATTTTTGCAAATGGAAAAGATGAAGCAGACAATCTGACGGCTTCGTTACAGCAGAAAGGTCTTGATGTTGGGGTCATTCATGGCGGGCTTTCACCTAGAGAAAGAAAACGAACACTGAAAGATATTCAAAACCTTCGCTACCAATATATTGTAGCAACCGATCTCGCTTCACGGGGCATCGATATTAAAGGCGTCAGTCATGTTATTAACGCCCGGCTCCCCAAGGAAGAAGATTTTTACCTGCATCGGGCAGGCCGGACTGCGCGTGCCGGCATGGAAGGCACAGTGATTAGTTTATATGATGAGCACGATCACCATCTTCTGGAAAAATTAAAACAAAAAGGGCTCTCATTTTCGTTCCGGGAAGTGAAAGATGGAGAATGGAAAGAAGCCAAGGCTTGGAATGAACGAAAAAATCGCCAAAAAACAGATTCCAGCACGGATTCTGAAGCATGGAAGAAAGTTAAAAAACCGAAGAAAGTAAAACCAGGTTATAAGAAGAAAATGAAAAATGACCAAGCAAAAATAAAAAAGCAAATGGCGTCGAAATCAAATAAACGCCGAAAATAATGACGGGGTGAGGATATGCTGAAAATTGGGTCACATGTATCAATGAGTGGAAAAAAAATGCTTCAGGGCTCCAGTGAACAAGCAGTATCGTATGATTCCAACGTATTTATGATTTATACGGGAGCACCACAGAACACACGAAGAAAGTCAATCGATGAATTAAATATTGAAGCAGGAAAAGCCCATATGAAAGAAAACGGCATCGTTGATCTTGTCGTACATGCGCCGTATATCATTAATATCGGCAATACGACAAAACCTGAAACATTTGAACTGGGCGTTGATTTTTTAAGAAATGAAATCGACCGAACAGCCGCGCTTGGATCAAATCAGATTGTATTGCATCCAGGGTCACATGTTGGTGCAGGAGCTGATAAGGGAATTGAGAAAATTATCGAAGGATTGAATGAAGTACTCGACAAAAATCAGGATGTACAAATAGCACTTGAAACCATGGCAGGAAAAGGTTCGGAAATTGGTCGTACATTTGATGAACTGGCACAGATAATTGATGGGGTAACACATAATGAAAAACTTTCGGTTTGTCTGGATACATGCCATGTTCATGATGGCGGCTATGATGTTGTAAATGACTTTGACGGTATTTTGAATGAATTTGACAAAATTATTGGACTGGACAGAATTAAGGTTGTGCATGTTAATGACAGCAAAAATGAGCGGGGCGCACATAAGGACCGACACGAAAATATAGGGTTCGGGCACATCGGCTTTGAAGCATTGCACTATGTTATTAACCACCCGCAGTTACAGGAACAGCCTAAGATATTGGAAACACCTTTTGTAGGAGAAGATAAGAAAAACAAAAAACCGCCATATAAATTTGAAATTGAGATGATCAAGAATGGTGAGTTTGATAATGACCTAAAAGAAAAAATAATGAACCAGTAATTGCTTGTTACCTGAGAACAAAAAGCTCTACGTCCAGAAGCTTTTGTTCTCAGTATTTTAACCCCCTACATTTTACACGAACAGTCAAATCCAAAAAAATCTTTATTTAATTGAACAAACCTTCCAAGCCATAGGACTTAATAATTTCCACAAATAATTTTTGCGCTTTGTCAGCTGTTTTTTCATCGGTGATGCGTGCAAGTTCCTTAAACATTTTCATCCGCTCTTCATATTCAAATGGATTGATTGGATTTTTGTGCATATAAGCTGTTATCTCTTTAGCTTGTTTACGATTGATTGAAAAACCGTACTGATGCGCGTATCGAAGGAGGTCCTCGGAAGAAAGTTGCTTTAATTTTTTGTTAATCAGCTGTTTAAGAATAGTTGACATTCACTCAGTCCCTTTCAAACAATTATTAGTTCCATTATATGTGGGAAGGAGGAAATATTAACTGCTATTAAGATTTAAATTTTCCCATTAACTACCAGCTTTATATTGACAGACCATCCATAAACTATAATTGCACCTCACCAACGAAAGCGAGGTCATGCTGATGGATGAAGATAAAAACCGTTTGGAAAGCGCAGAAAATGCTCCAAAACCGGAAACTCACACTGATTCAAATGATGTGGTCGCCACCAACTTTGATGGTGCCCAGTCACGTATAGGAGAAACCCAAAGCAGGCGGGATGAGGAATTTGCTAATGAAATGACCGCTGATGATGTTGAAGCAAGAGCAGATACTGATGAAGGTGGCATGGAAGTGAACGGTGCTTTTGGATGGATTGCGGTGGCACTGTCCATTATTTCATATTTTATGATGCCGATTATTCTTGGCGGCGCAGGGATTATAATGGGATTTGTATCCAGAAACCGAGGTGCGGAAACACTGGGTAATACCGCGATTATCGCAGGTGCCATTTCAATCTTGATCACACTGTTTATACTTCCATACGTTTAGAGAGATAAAGGGGCTGAATATTAATTCAGCCCCTTTATCAATATCGCAATTATTTATTTTCACTTATATAACGGAAAGTAATAATATTCTTCTGCTTGGATTTCTGTCGGTTTAACATCGTTATTTAACAATTTAAAGTCTTTCATAATCCGGGAAATATCCAAACTTTCGCTGTGTCCCTCATTTATTCGCTCTACTATGGATAATACGGTGTCCCCATGGCCTGCCTGAACTTTTAAAATTTCAATTTGCTCCTCTTTCATCATCCTCTGGGTTTGCGTTTTATTTGGCCCCTCAGGCTTGTTGTTTCCATAAGTGCCGGCTGTCAGATCATGGTGGACACTTAAAAGGAAAAGGAATAAAAATATATAGAGAATTACTTTATTAATTGTGTTCATATTCTTCCCCCCTTAAAATGAAACTAACATTTAACTTAATACGTATAAGTGTGGTAAGGGAATGGGGGAGTCGGAATGGAGATATTTTCATCAGATTGGATCGGTTTTGTTTTGACAGGTCTGGGTACTTTATTTCTTATTGGTGAGTTGCTCGTCAATATGCGGGGGCTTTTTGGGATACTCGGAATGGGCTTTATCGTTGTCTTTTTTGCAGCTTATCTTGAAACAGGCTCATTTATTATTATGCTTATTATTTACCTTGTGGGAATATTACTCATTATGATTGATGGCAAGGTCATTAATGACGGCACATTGGCCACAATCGGCGCATCCTGTATGCTCCTGGCGGTAGCTCTTGCTGCACCTAACTTATTTGCGGGCTTATACGCTGTTGTTGGCGTACTGATTGGCGGGTTTTCCTCTTTATTATTTCTAAAGGTATTCAAACACAGGGAAATGTGGTCAAAAATAACGCTGCATGATCAGCTGACAAAAGACAAAGGTTATAATAGCATGAATGAGAATTATGAAGCGCTCATTAACAAGCAAGGCATGACACTTAGCGATATGCGGCCTGTAGGGACAATAAGGATTGATAATAAGAATTACAGTGCCATTTCTAATGCTGAATGGATCCCGAGGAACAGCAGTATTAAAGTCATTCACGTTGATGGAACAAAAATACTGGTTCAAAAAACGGAAGATAAATAAGCAAGGTAAAACTCATGAATCATAAAGGTTCATGAGTTTTTTATAGTTTATTTAAGTGACCGGTTTAAGAATGAAATGTCGCCTGGAAGGGTAACTAATAAATGATCTATAAATGAATGTAAATTTTATGTTAAGTTTTTACCAATGGTCTTTACAAAAAGTCAATCGAGCATTAATAATGGGGAAGGAATGCGACAAATTTCAGCATGGTTCGAAGGGTGGAATTATTTTTGGATATCGATGTGCAGACACTGATATTTGAGTTTATCGGCGGTCTGGGTATATTTTTACTTGGAATCAAATATATGGGAGAAGGCTTACAGCGATCTGCCGGCGATCGTCTCCGTAATATTTTGGACAAAACGACCAGTAATCCATTTCTTGGTGTGCTGGCAGGAATTGTTGTAACAATCTTAATTCAAAGCAGTTCAGGGACGACTGTTTTGACCGTCGGGCTGGTCAATGCCGGTTTTATGACACTCAGGCAGGCGATTGGTGTCATAATGGGTGCCAATGTGGGTACAACTGTTACAGCTTTCATCATTGGTATTGATCTTGGCGAGTATGCACTCCCTATTATTGCAGTCGGCTGTTTCCTTCTGTTTTTCTTTAAGAGCCAGAAAATAAATAATGTAGGACAAGCCGTCTTCGGATTTGGTGCCTTGTTTTTAGGCTTGGAACTTATGAGCAGTGGTATGTCACCGCTGCGTGAAGTGCAGGCATTTCAGGATCTGACGCTCAGTATGAGTGAACACTCTATATTAGGTGTTGTGATTGGTACATTATTTACGTTTATTGTTCAGAGTTCATCAGCGACAATCGGTATTCTTCAAGGGCTTTTCTCTGAAGGCGCCATTAGCCTGGAGGCGGCTCTGCCGGTATTATTCGGTGATAATATCGGGACCACGATTACAGCTGTACTGGCTTCAATCGGGGCCACGGTTGCAGCTAAACGCACCGCATATGTTCATGTGATTTTCAACCTTGCAGGTGCCATAGTTGTCATTTTACTGCTTGGTTTATTTACACAGTATGTTGAATATTTGCAATCTGCTCTGGGCCTTAATCCGGAAATGACAATCGCATTTGCACACGGGAGCTTTAACTTGGCAAACCTTATTATTCAATTTCCGTTTATCGGTGCACTGGCATGGATTGTGACCAAAATGATCCCTGGTGAAGATACAGTAATCGAATATAAACCGCAGCATTTGGATCCGATTTTCATCCAACAATCTTCAACATTGGCTTTGGATCAAGCAAAAGCAGAGATTATTCGAATGGGCGGTTATGCCTCTAAAGGCTTGGAAGAAACGAACTTGTATTTAACAACTCAAAATCAAAAACATTCCGAGATGTCAATGCAAATTGAAGGTGCATTAAATAATCTCGACCGTGAAATTACGGATTATTTAGTCGAAATGTCCGGTGAATCAATGACCGAGGCAGAAGGTGCCAAGCACACAGTATTAATGGATTCTGTTCGTGATATAGAGCGGATGGGTGACCATTTTGAAAATGTCATCGAATTAATTGACTATAAAATCTCCAACAAAGTAGATCTGACAGAACAGGCGCAGGAAGATTTGAATAATATGTTTGATTTAACCATTATGACGGTTAAGCAGGCAGTAAAGGCGCTTGACAACATGGACCGTGAAGAAGCGCTTGCCGTTGTCCAGAAAGAAGAGCAAATTGACAGAATGGAACGCAATTACCGTAAAAAACATATTATTCGTATGAACGAGGGGCTGTGTACCGGTTCTGCAGGAATTGTTTTTGTCGATATTATCAGCAACCTTGAACGAATAGGCGATCACGCGTCAAATATTGCAGAGTCTGTTTTAGGTGAATAATTACTAAAAAGGGTGCATTCTTCTTGCACCCTTTTTCTTCTAATCTAAAAAATTTTATAATAAGTAAATTTCATATTGAAAACAATTTACGAACATGCTATAGTATTTAGTGTCGCTCGTTTGGTTATGCCTTGATTGTTTTACATAAAATTCGTTGTCTCAGGGTTATTGACAGATTTTGTCGGACGTGGTAAATTATATTTCGTTGCTGATTAAAAACCACTCGTTCGAAACAGAATTTTTATTATTCCACAGTAGCTCAGTGGTAGAGCTATCGGCTGTTAACCGATCGGTCGCAGGTTCGAATCCTGCCTGTGGAGCCATTTGGCGGTGTAGCTCAGCTGGCGAGAGCGTACGGTTCATACCCGTGAGGTCGGGGGTTCGATCCCCTCCGCCGCCACCAAAAATAAATCTTGACGGCGGCCGTGGCGAAGTGGTTAACGCACCGGATTGTGGCTCCGGCATTCGTGGGTTCGATCCCCACCGGTCGCCCCATAATCTTATGTAAATTTAATACGGACCCTTAGCTCAGCTGGTCAGAGCTATCGGCTCATAACCGATCGGTCGCAGGTTCGAATCCTGCAGGGTCCACCATTGAATTCGGAGGTATACCCAAGTCTGGCTGAAGGGATCGGTCTTGAAAACCGACAGGCGGGTCAAACCGCGCGGGGGTTCGAATCCCTCTACCTCCTCCATACATAATTTGATTAAGTCCGAATGAGAAGTTACACTCGGTATGCAAAAAGAAGGTTAGAATGAAAACCAGATATGGCTCGGTAGCTCAGTCGGTAGAGCAACGGACTGAAAATCCGTGTGTCGGCGGTTCGATTCCGTCCCGAGCCACTTTTTTAAACAAGCTGATGGCTTGTTTTTTTATATGTGAACGTTTATAAATTATATCTCCGGGAATAGAAATAAAAGAGGTTAAATCATTCACATTCCTTTAGTGCATTTAACTTGCATGACCATAAAGGCTTTGATAGCCTTGATTATAAAGGGTGAATATTCAATCCTTTTAGTAAATAAAATTAAAGGAGGACATTAAAAATGGCAAAATTTGAACTACCAGAACTACCATACGCATATGATGCTTTAGAACCTACAATCGACAAAGAAACAATGAACATTCACCACACGAAGCATCACAATACCTACGTAACAAAACTGAATGCTGCAATTGAAGGCAAATCAGACCTTGAGAACAAATCACTTGAGGACTTAGTAGGTAATCTCGATGCTGTTCCTGAAGATATTCGCACTGCTGTTCGCAACAACG
Source organism: Lentibacillus persicus (assembly GCF_900112705.1). Lineage (GTDB taxonomy): Bacteria > Bacillota > Bacilli > Bacillales > Amphibacillaceae > Lentibacillus > Lentibacillus persicus. Next base: position 138,554 of record NZ_FOMR01000002.1, on the reverse strand, counting down.
GCGGGGGCCATGCGAACCATAGCTTGTTTTGGAAGGTTATGTCACCAAATGGCGGCGGTGAACCTTCAGGTGAACTAGCTGACAAAATCAACAATAAATTTGGAAGCTTTGACAAATTTAAAGAAGAATTTGAAGCTGCTGCAAAAGGGCGTTTTGGCTCCGGATGGGCTTGGCTCGTAGTCAATAACGGCGAGCTGGAAATTACCGATACACCAAACCAGGATACACCTTTAATGGATGGCAAAACACCTATTTTGGGTCTGGACGTTTGGGAGCATGCTTACTACTTGAAGTATCAAAACAAGCGTCCTGAATATGTTGCTGCATTCTGGAATGTGGTTAACTGGGAGCAAGTAGCAAAAAATTACGAAGAAGCAAAATAAACTAAGTGACAAAAGGCACGGGATTATTCCCGTGCCTTTTTAATGGTTGATAAACAGATTTAACACAAAGATTGCGGCGGAAATCGAGGTTTTTACACTGCATAGATGGCTTTAATTCGTTCACACTATAAACGAACGAAAAGGAGCAATCGATATGCATAAAGCCCTAGAAAAATTTGCAGGTAAAATTGAAATCAGCCGCGATCTTATTTTATTGCTGGTAATTGGGGGACTGTACTCCCTCAGTATTTTTCTGTCCAATACGTTTGTGAATATATATTTATGGAAGCAAGCAGGTGATTATATTACCATTGCTTTTTACAATTTGGGAATTTATTTATTTCAGCCGCTTACGTTTGTGTTGGCAGGGAAAATAGCTAAGAAAGTTGATCGTGTAGTTGTTTTGCGTTTAGGGGTAATATTCTTATCTCTATTTTTTTTGAGTGTGTTACTTATTGCTGAAAAGGCTGCCACATATAATTTTCTGCTTGGAAGTGTATTGGGGATTGGCTTTGGATTTTACTGGCTTGCATTTAATGTTTTGACGTTTGAGATAACCGAGCCGGAATCAAGGGATTTTTTTAATGGATTTCTTGGTGTGCTGCAGTCTTTTGCAGGTATGGTCGGCCCTTTACTGGCGGGTACCATCATTGCCGGTATGCAGGAGAATGTTGGCTATAGCGTTATTTTCACGATTTCATTTCTGTTGTTCATCGCTGCGGTCGTCTGCAGTTTCTTCCTGAAACGGCGGCAGGCTGAAGGCTTGTTTCATTTTAAGCGCGTATTATTGGAGTGGAATCACAACAAGAACTGGAAAAGAATTCTAAGTGCCCATATCTCACAGGGGGTACGCGAAGGTATCTTTTTATTTGTGATTTCTATTTGGGTGTTTGTCACGACACAGAGTGAGTTTGCACTGGGTATGTTTAATCTGTTTTTGTCAGGCTTATCGCTTATCTTATATTTCGTCGTGACAAAATGGATCAAGCCTTCTTTGCGTAAAAAAGCCATTCTCACCGGTGCGCTAATCCTATACTTTGCTGTCTATATCATCTTGTTTGATTTAGGCTATACACAGCTGATGATTTATGCTGTACTCATTGGTATCGCTTACCCGATTGTAAACGTCCCATATGCATCTTTGACATTTGATGTTATCGGGAAAGCACGGAAAGCCAAAGAACTGCGGGTTGAATATATTGTTGTCAGAGAATTGTTTGTAAACGTGGGCAGGGTAACATCGATTGCTGTTTTTCTTATTGCCATTACATTGTTTCGAGCCGAAATTGTTATCCCATATTTACTTGCATTCTTCGGGTTGGGCCATTTGTTTATTTATTTGTTTGTAAGAAATATTTATTTGGGAAGCGCAGGGAACAATCAGTCGATTACAAACGAGCCGGTTACAGATGAAAAAAATCGTTGATTCCTCTTAGAAATACAAGCATTAAATGATATAATAAAAAGATACAATTGCTTTAAAAATTGGGGGAGGAATAATGGTTTCCAAAAAGAAAAAGAAGAAAAGAGCACAGCTTCCCTTTCGTTTGAATATATTATTTTTTATTGTCTTTCTATTGTTTTCGGCGTTAGTGCTTCAGTTGGGGGTTGTTCAAATTTTAAATGGCGAAGCATTCCAGGCCGAAATTGACCGTACAACGAATGACTTTACAGAGGTATCCGTCCCCCGTGGTAAAATGTATGATCGCAACCATGAGTTGATTGTGGGAAACGATGCCGCTTATTCCATAACATATACACCTGAGAAAGGGGTTCAGGCTGAAGACAGACTGGAAGTGGCCGAGAATTTGGCTGAATACATTTCGATGGATTCGGAAGATGATTTGGATAATGTCACACTCCGTGACAAACGTGAATATTGGTACTTAAATAATCAAGAAGAAGCCAAAAGTCTTCTGTCGAAAGCTGAAACAGAGGAAATGGATAACGGTGAAGTGTACAACGAAACGTTAAAGCGTATCGATAAAGAAAAAGTTGATGACTACTCAAAACAGCAGCTTGAAGTAATGGCGATAAAAAAAGAGATGGATAAAGCAATGTCATTGACACCTCAAGTCATTAAAAATGAAGATGTGTCACCTGAAGAATTTGCACGCGTGTCTGCTCATTTGGATGAGCTGCCTGGCGTTAACGCCACGACTGACTGGAATCGGGAATATCCTTATGAGGATACGTTCCGTGACTTTGCGGGTTCCATTACGTCCGAAACTCAAGGCATTCCTGCTGATCAGCAGGATTATTATCTGACCAGGGGCTACAGTCGAAATGATCGGGTCGGAAATAGCGGACTGGAAGAGCAATACGAAAGTGTCCTGAGAGGACGCAAAGAAAAAATTCAGTACACAACAAATAGTGATGGAACGGTTGTTGACTCGGAGGTTGTGGTGGACGGTCAGCGGGGTAAAGACCTTGTGTTGACAGTTGATATGGAACTGCAGCAGGAACTCGATAAGATTTTGCGTGATGAACTGAAAGCGGCAATCACACAAGAGCCGGGTGAAAATAAGCATATGGAATATGCAACAGCGGTTGTGATGGATCCAAATACCGGGGAGATTTTGGCTGCAAGCGGTCAACGGTATGATGATAAGGAAAATGAATTTACCACCAGCGAAACGATTTCCATTTTCAATGCCAGTGAGCCCGGGTCTTCTATAAAAGGTGCAACCATGTTGGCTGGATATGGATCGGGTGTGATTGAGCCGGGACAGCAATTTTATGATACGACGATTAATATTGCTTCGACACCTCCTAAAAGTTCCTGGACAAATCTGGGGTGGGTCAATGACTACGAAGCATTGGAACAGTCATCCAACGTGTATATGTTCTATATCGCCATGCGAATGGGTGGCTATTTTAATTATGAGCCAAATGAACCAATGCCGGTTGAAGGTGGTACGTATGATGAAATGCGGAATTACTACGCTCAGTTTGGTCTTGGTGTAGAGACCGGTATCGATTTCCCTCAGGAGTCAACAGGTTTTACGGGGCCAAACGGGAGCGGAGGTACACTTGACTTGGCGATTGGCCAGTATGATACGTATACAACGATGCAGCTGGCACAATATGTGTCAACGATCGCCAATGGCGGCAGCCGGGTACGGCCACATTTCATGAAAGAGATCCGCAATCCTATTCCGCATGAAGAAGGCCTTGGTCCTGTTCACGAAAGTTTTAATACAGATGTGATGAATCAGCTGCAAATGTCCACTAGTGAAATTGACCGTGTCCAGGAAGGCTTCCGACGGGTTTTCCAATCACCTAATGGAACCGCCGACCACCATTTTGCTGATAAACCATATGATGCGGCCGGTAAGACCGGAACAGCTGAATATGACAAATATTACTCAGATGGCACTAAGGCTTCGACTGAAAACCTATCACTGGTAGGCTACGCACCACATGAAAAACCAGAAGTTGCTTTTGCGATTAATGTCCCGTTTACAGGAACAGGCAGTGATTACCCGATTAATCATAATATTGGTAAAGGAATACTGGATGCCTATTTTGATGTAAATGAAGACAACGAAAATTAATTTCATCGCGTAAAAAGCTTGAACGCTTATTAAAGTGTTCAGGCTTTTTTATTTAATCGATTTAAACAAAGCCTTATTAATCTATTAACTTTACAGAATATTAACATCGAATTAATAGGTAGTTAACACTCATTGGTTATTATAAGAATTGCAGGGAAGACAACATAACATCTTTTCTGACAAACACTAACCATTAGGGGGCAAAAGCATGAAGTCAAAATCATTATGGCTATTAGCAGTGATTTCTCTGCTGCTGGTTGTTTTAGCAGCATGCGGTAACGCAGAGGGCAGTGAAGATGGTGGCGATGAAGAGGCAAATAGTAATACAGAAGAAAATACAAGTGCAGAAGGCAGCAGTGAATCTGAAGGTGAAATGACCGAAGTGGTGGTCGATGGATCATCAACAGTATTCCCGGTAATGGAAGCTGTTGCTGAAGAATATCAAAAAGAAAACCCTGATGCCCGTGTTAACATTGGTACCTCCGGAAGCGGGGGCGGATTTGAAAAGTTCGCAGCAGGTGAAACACACATTTCAAATGCTTCCCGTCCGATAAAAGATGAAGAAAAACAGGCACTTGAAGAAACGGGTATTGAGTATACTGAATTTGAAATCGCACTTGATGGCTTATCCATTGTGGTTAACACAGAAAATGACTGGGTTGACCAGCTAACAGTTGAAGAACTGAATAAAATGTGGTCAGCAGATGGTGATGTGACGACTTGGGCGGATGTCAGAGAAGGATGGCCTGAAGAAGAAATCGAATTTTACAGCCCGGGCGCAGATTCCGGCACATTTGATTACTTTAGTGAGGTCGTCTTTGGAGAAGAGGGCGATATTCGTCAAGATGCTTCATTATCTGAAGATGATAACGTTCTTGTACAAGGTGTAACAGGATCTAAAAATGCTATCGGCTACTTCGGCTATGCTTATTATGCTGAAAACGATGATCAACTAAAAGCCGTACCGATTGTTAATGACAGTGGCGAAGCCGTTAAGCCGGATCAGGAAACCGTTCAGTCAGGTGAGTATAATCCTTTCGCAAGACCATTATTCGTTTATGTAAAGCATTCAACGCTCGAAGATGAGTCTGTTTACAACTTTGCAAAATATGCATTGGAAAATGCAGGTGCAATGGCTGAATCAGTCGGCTATGTAGCGAAACCTGACAGTGCTTATGAAGAAGCGTTAAACAAACTTGATGAGATTGCAGGGAAATAAATTGCAAGCTGACAAGTTTCCAAATTGACTAATGGATGTGAGGGAAGATTTGACAGGCTTTCCTCACTTTCCTGCGTTTAATTATTTGTAGTATGTGAGTATCAATGATAAGTCTGATGGTTATCGCAAGGTTTATACTGTCCAGTATATAAAAGAGGAGTATTGTCATGGCGGTCAATGTTAAAGAAATGATGAATGAGAAGAAATCAAATCAGCATCTTCTCCGTATCCTGGAGAAAGTTGCACCAGTATTTTTCCTGCTGTGTGCGATTATATCTGTTTTGACAACGATTGGTATTATCCTTACGTTATTAGTGGAAACGATCACGTTTTTCAATCGTGTATCATTTGTAGAGTTTATAACAGGAACCGAATGGTGGCCATTTGGAGAAAATGCCAGTTACGGTATTCTTCCGTTAATATCCGGTACACTGCTGATAACAGTTATTGCAATGATTGTGGCGATACCGATTGGTCTGGCTTCAGCTATTTATTTAAGTGAATTTGCACCACCGAAAGTGCGGAAAGTTGTCAAGCCTGTTCTGGAAGTTCTGGCCGGAATTCCGACAATTGTCTATGGTTTCTTCGCGTTGACCTTTGTGACACCAATGCTGCAAATCGCCATTGATGACTTGCCAATTTTCAACGCACTCAGCCCTGGAATTGTGGTAGGTATTATGATTATCCCGATGATTGCATCACTGTCGGAAGATGCGATGAGTTCTGTACCCAATTCAATAAGGGAAGGTGCCTTGGCGATGGGCTCCACGAGGTTGGAAGTTGCTCTTAAAGTCATTGTTCCCGCAGCATTGTCCGGAATAATAGCTTCATTTGTTCTGGGGGTCTCCCGGGCAATTGGTGAAACGATGATTGTCTCTGTCGCTGCCGGCTCAACACCAAAACTTACGACCGATGTCACCGAATCGATACAGACGATGACCGGTTATATTGTTCAGGTGACACTGGGTGATGCCTCATATGGGTCCACGACCTATTACAGCATTTATGCGGTGGGTATGACGCTTTTTGTTTTCACACTAATTATGAATCTCCTGTCACAATATATCTCCCGTCGTTTTAAGGAGGATTACTAACATGAATCTGGTCGATAAACAAGTCGTTCAAAATAAAATGAATAAGCGGATTATCAGTAATCGGATTATGCGCCAGCTGTTCTTTTTAGCTTCAGTATTTGGCATTGTTGTTCTTGCCGTATTGCTATATCGTATTTTTTCGGAAGGACTGCCGTATTTAGACTTGAGTTTTTTAACAAGTTTTGCCTCACGTTTCCCTGAAGAAGCCGGTATAAAGGCGGCCATTGCAGGCTCTATCTGGCTGATGGCAGTTACTGCTCCAATTTCGCTGATACTTGGAGTCGGAACAGCGATTTACCTTGAAGAATATGCCCAAGAGAACAAATTTACACGGTTTATTCGAATGAATATCTCTAACCTTGCAGGTGTACCTTCTGTTGTCTTTGGTTTGTTAGGCTTAACCGTTTTTGTGCGCCTGATGGAAATGGGAAGAAGTGTCATTGCGGGCGGTCTGACCATGAGCCTATTGATACTGCCAATTATTGTCGTATCTTCGCAGGAAGCGATACGATCCATTCCCAAAAATCAATATGAAGCTTCGTTTGCCATGGGTGCAACCAAATGGCAAACAATTCGGCGCGTCGTACTTCCGGCTGCTATTCCCGGTATTTTAACAGGTGGTATTTTGGCGTTATCCCGGGCAATTGGCGAAACAGCTCCATTACTAATGATCGGAGCGTTATCGTTCATTGCTTACTTGCCTGAAAATATTTGGTCCGGTTTCACAGTCTTACCAATACAGATATTCAACTGGACCGGGAGACCACAGGAAGAATTCCATTTGGTGGCTTCAGCGGGCATTATTGTTTTACTGGTTATATTGCTTCTCATGAATTCCGTTGCAATTTTAATACGAAATAAATTTTCAAAACGCTACTAATTGGGAGGTTTTTATCATGCAAGCAGCATCAGAGAGTAAACATGTATCAATTCTCAATACGAATGAACCGGATAAGGAAGAAACGAAAACGATTTACGCGGTGGATAATTTTAATTTGTGGTATGGCGATAATCAGGCGCTTTATGATGTGAAAATGGATATCCCCATGAATAAAGTGACAGCAATTATTGGACCGTCCGGTTGCGGGAAATCGACATTCATCAAAGCTTTAAACCGGTTGGTTGAATTAGTGCCGTCGGTTAAAATGAGCGGAAGCATTAAATATGATGATAAAGATATTTTCAGTCCGAAGTATAAAGTGGAAGATTTAAGAACGAATGTCGGTATGGTATTTCAAAACCCGAACCCTTTTCCGAAGTCGATTTACGAAAATGTAATCTATGGACCCAAAACCCACGGTATCAAGAAAAAGAAAGTGCTTGATGAGATTGCTGAAAAGAGTCTTAAAGGAGCAGCTTTATGGGATGAAGTGAAGGATCGGCTGCATGAGAATGCGTTCGGATTGTCAGGAGGTCAACAGCAGCGTCTTTGCATTGCCAGATGTCTTGCCATTGAACCTGATGTCATTTTGATGGATGAACCGACCTCAGCATTAGACCCTATTTCTACCACTAAAATTGAAGAACTTGTGCAAAATCTCAAGAAGGATTACAGTATCGCGATCGTCACGCATAACATGCAGCAGGCTGCGCGAATTTCAGATAAAACAGCGTTTTTCTTGAATGGAGAAGTAATTGAATACAGCAATACAGATAAACTTTTCTCAAATCCTGATGATAAGCGTACTGAAGACTATATTACCGGCCGTTTTGGCTAAATAGTAAGGGGGATTTTAATGGTAGTCCGGGAGCAGTTTGAAGCAGATTTAAGCAATTTAAAGGAAGACATCATATCATTGTCGAATGCCTCAGTGAACGCCCTGTTTAAAGCAGTTGATGCGCTATATAACCAGGATTTGGCATTGGCAAACACTATTATTGATGAAGATAAGGCGATCGACAAACAAGAACTTGCTATCAACGAACAAACGATCTTACTCATTGCAAAACAGCAGCCGGTTGCAACGGACTTACGCCGGTTAGTCATCGCTTTGCAGATCACAACTGATATTGAACGGATGGCAGATAATGCAAAAAATATAGCCAAATCAACTCTTCATTTAGGGGAAGATCATCGCCTGACGGTTCATCCAAAAATAAAGGAAATGCGGGATATGGCAGTTGAAATGAATAACATTGCAATGAGAGCGTTCGAGTATGATGATATTTCGATTGCCGGTAAGCTGTCGAAAATGGATGATAATGTTGATCGATTATATGAGTGGGTTATCAAGGATATTTTAAATGAAACGGCCACAAACCCCGAAAAAATTCAGTACGTGATGCAAATGGCTTTCAGTGCCCGTTACATCGAACGATTCGCCGACCATATCACGAATATCGGTGAAAATATTTTATATCTCGTAAAAGGTGAATCGTACAAACTAAATTAAACAATTGAATACTGACAAATGAAAAAAGAGGCTGGGACAAAAGGTTTAAAGATAAATGAAAAGACGAACGATAATTAGGAAAGGAAGCGGGATACGCCGCTCCGGAAATATGCTTCGCTTTCCGCGGGCGGCTGTTAAGCCAACTCGTGCCAAGGCACTTCGTTGTCTTACCTATGCCTCTCTTCCCGCAGGAGTCTCCGCATTTTTCCTCCGCTAACCTTGATTATAGTTCGTCTTTTATATTGGATATATAAGTTATGTCCCAGCCTGTTAATTTGTTATTGTTTCGGCTATTTCGTGATGATCCATGTTGCTTGAAAGGTCAAATTCTCCAAGCTGAATTAATTGGCTGTAGCCTTCGTCTTCCATAAATGACGTAAATGCTCCGGCATCTTCAATAATGTCATTGTCTTCGAGCGTTTGACTGATTTCAGATGGGATGACACCAGACTCTACTGTCAGTGTATAGCTCGTCTGTTCAGTTTCTTCAGCATTCCCGGAATTTTCTTCTTGCTCACCATCTGTGTCAGTATTCTCATCCTCATCAGAAGAGTCTTCCTGGGTGTTCTCTTCACCCTCATTTGTTTCTGCGCTATCCTCTGATTGAACTGAGGCGGAAATGTATTCAGACTCTGTCAGTACATGATAACCTTCCGATTCAACGGTTTTAATCATCTCTTCGGTCGTTAAATTGCCTTGAGCGTCTGATTGTGAATAATCTCCGAAGTAAAAAATACCGAGCATCACAAGACCGGCTGTCAACAGACCAATTGCAAACGAACGAATGGTTTGTTTCATATTTTTCCCCTAACTTTCTGTCTATTTATCGGAATTATGTAATGCGTCATTGGAGAAGTCGTCTGTCAGCAATTCTTCTTCCAAAATCTTTATTTTTTTCTTCATTTGATAGTTTTCCTGCATGGTTGATATTGAAAGTTGTTCAACTTCGCTTTCCAAATCGTCAAATTTATCGTTCATAAAAAACGATAAAATTAATAGGACTACTGCGATGACGATAATGGAAATGATTGCATATATCATATTTCTCCCTCCATTCACCTATCAATACAGTTATAACATAGATTATAAAAAAGAGAAATAATCAATTTTTTCTAATCTGTCAGCTTGAATGTTCCTTAATCATCTGCTATTATAGGAAAGGTCTGAAATGTTATAAATGATTTCTTTTAAAATTGTATTTTCTATTGTCTGGAGGGAAACAAAATGCGCGTAAACATTACATTGGCTTGTACAGAAACAGGCGAACGTAACTATATCAGTACAAAAAATAAGCGAACAAACCCGGAACGTTTGGAGCTTATGAAATATTGTCCACGATTGAAAAAACATACCTTGCATCGTGAGACGAAATAATGCAGTGAATGCTTAAAGCTCTTGTCAATGTGGCAAGAGCTTTCTTATTAATGTGTTGGAGGGATATCATGCGCCAAGGGGTTGATGAATTGCAAAAAACTGAACTTCGGAAAAATATGATAGAGCAATTAAAGAATTTATCGGCATCAGAACGGATCACTATTGAGAAAGCACTGGCAGAACACCTCATGGCCTCAGATAAATGGAAGCAATCCGACAGTATCGGCATAACGGTCTCACACGGATTTGAATGGAACACGAAACCGATAATCGAAGCCGCGTGGTGTGAGGGAAAAACAGTATGTGTTCCCAAATGCTTGCCAAAAGAACGTCAGATGAGTTTCTATAAGCTTATTCACTTTGACCAGCTTGAAATCGTTTACCATCACCTTTTAGAACCCAACCCTCAAATTACTGAAGAAATACCTAAAAACAAGATAGATTTACTCATTGTGCCTGGCGTGCTATTTGATGAATCAGGCTACCGGCTCGGTTTTGGCGGCGGTTATTATGACCGGTTTTTGAGTGACTTTCCAAACCGAACATTATCATTGGCCGCAAACCTCCAACTAGTTAAAAAACTGCCGGCAGAATCTTTTGATATACCAGTGGATAACGTCATAACAGAAGACGGGTTCTTGCTTAAGGGAGGGAAGTAATATGGATACTGCTCGTTACTCGAGACAAATGCTATTTCAGCCAATTCAGGAAAGCGGGCAGAAGGCACTGTCAACAAGTTCGGCACTTGTGGTGGGCGCCGGTGCTCTGGGAACAGTTATAAGTAATCAGCTGGTGCGGGCCGGAATAGGAAAAATTCGGCTTATTGACCGGGATTATGTAGAACTCAGCAACTTGCAGCGTCAGATAATGTTTGATGAGACGGATGTTAAGGATGCAATGCCAAAAGCCGTTGCAGCTAAAAATAAGTTGGAAAAAATTAATAGTCAAGTGGAAATTGATGCAATCATTGGCAATGTAACTGCTGAAAACATCGATGATTTAATAAAAGACGTCGATGTCGTGCTTGATGGCACGGATAATTTTGCTACCCGTTACCTTTTGAATGATGCATGTTTTAAGCATCAGCTCCCTTTCTCATATGGTGGTGTCGTCAGTTCAAGAGGAATGACAGCTTTTTTCGTACCGGGGAAAACCCCTTGCTTAAGATGTATAACAAAAGAAGGGGAAGGTGACGGTCAAACATGTGATACAGTGGGTGTGATTGCCCCGGCAGTAGACATAATTGCTTCCTTTGAAGTGACCGAGACGTTAAAATACTTAACAAATAATCAAGACGCATTGCGAAATACGTTAAAAACGATTGATATGTGGTACAATCGTCACTATGATATGAAACTGACAGCACCGAAAGCTGGTTGTCCAACCTGCCAGAAGGAGACGTTTCCAGCATTAAAAAAGAATGCGCAGAACGAAGAAACCGTCTTATGCGGACGGGATACGGTTCAAATACATCGAACTTCTCAATTAAATTTGGAAAAATGGGAAAGCCAATTAATGAAAATTGGCCGTGTGAGGCGCACACCATTTTTATTAAAAGCGGCAGTTGATGAAGGGGTGGACCTGGTTTTGTTTAAGGACGGGCGTGTGCTTGTTCAGGGCACAGAAGATCCTGTTCAGGCAAGAACGTTGTATGACCGTTATATTGGTTCGTAATGCATAATCTTAGCCATTCCGCAGATAACTATAATTGACATTACATGAGAAAAGGGTGTCAGGAATGAGAATGTTTGCTTTGTTATCAATCGCGGGAACACTTGCTGTCGTTATTTTTAAATGGCGGTTCCGAATTATGAATACACTTCTCGCCGTCAGTTTTCTGCGTAAGGCGATCGTTATGCTATCGATGAATATGCCAGCCATTCGTGAAAAATTGATGCCTAGGTTATTTCAGCGGTGAACAGTTAAATAGTCGTATGGAAAGGAGCTGTTATAGTAAGGTAGCAGCTCTTTTTTTATTTACACGAGACATTAACTTTCGTAATAAACGCAGGTTTCAAGACGATTTAACGGGAAATAGCGCCTCTTTTTTGATATCATGGCGATGTGGGGGGGATTAGATGTATTTGGATGAAAGTTATACAATGTACAAACTGGCATGGCATCTCATCGAACATGATAAGTTTGAATTAGTACATATAAATGAGAACGGTGAATTATGGCTGGAAAAATTTGAAGGGAAAACGTCCCGGGTTGCCCGCTTATTTCATGGCGGTTTTGATTGGAAAAATCATATGAAAAAAGATATCGGGCAGACGTTTCAAAAAGCAAAGGCCATGAAACGATACTTTCGCAGCAAGCATATTGAAGTGCATAATGTCTACATTGATTCTCATACGCCAATAGACGACTGGGAAATCCTGAAAAAAAAGATGCAATTGAACGAAAAAAATCCAATCAGTATGAAAGTTTATTATTTATCTGATAAAGACCGGGAAGAGGAATTGAACAGGTTTCTGACAGCAATAGGAGGAACTTTTGAACCGGCTGAACAAAGTGCAGATAACGCAGAAAAAGAAGAAGAAGTTAATCAGATTCGTGAAAAGTTAACAGGAAAAATCAAGCAGAAAGAGAACGAAATCAAAGATATATTTTCATATGGAAAGCCTTTATTAACGTATATTCTCCTGGCGGTCAATATTCTATTATTTTTTTTGCTTGAAATGAACGGCGATAGTACCTCCCCCGCAAGGTTGATTGAGTTTGGTGCGAAATATAATCCGGCTATCATCGAGGACGGCGAATGGTGGCGAATTATTTCGTCTATGTTCCTGCATATCGGCATTGCTCATATCCTATTGAATATGCTGGCTGTATACTATCTGGGAACGGCGGTAGAACGGATCTATGGTTCCCTCAGGTTTATTGTGATTTATTTTATGGCAGGTATAGGTGGGGGATTAGCGAGTTTTGCCTTCACCACCAATGTATCCGCAGGCGCTTCGGGCGCGCTGTTTGGTTTATTCGGCGCCCTATTATTTTTCGGATGTATTCATAGAAGGATTTTTTTTCAGACAATGGGGATGAATTTACTTATTGTTATAGGAATCAATATTGTGTTTGGATTAAGTGTTCCCCAAGTGGATAATGGAGCCCATATGGGCGGGTTGATTTCCGGATTTGTTGCATCCGCTGTTTTGTATTTGCCGAAAAAAAAGAATCTTATTATTCAAACAGCGGCTTTCATTGTGTATAGTCTCTTGATCGTCGGGTTAGCTGTCTACGGCGTTCAACATAATGAAAGCAGTGCCGAATACCAATTAATGAAAGCTGAGCAGTTGATTGCAGAGGAGCAATATGAAAGAGTTATAGCTGTTGTAACAGAAGGTCTCCAGCTTTCAGATGGATCAGAAAGTGATTTGAAAAGTCATTTGTTATTCCAGCGTGCCTATAGTCAAATCAGATTAGAAAATACTGAAGAAGCAATAGCGGACTTGGAAATATCGGTTGAATTAAATAGTTCATTAGCGGAAGCGCATTATAACCTGGCCGTTTTATACAGCGATAACAATGATTCAACGAACGCTGAAGAACATATTGAAAAGGCATATGAACTAAATCCCCAAAATGAAGATTTTCATGAACTGTATGAGCATATTACCGGTAATAAACCTAACTAAAACGATTAAGCTCCGTTCTATCAATAAAGGCGGAGCTCTTTAATTTGAAAATTTGTCGGGATATTGTTGAATCAACCTTTCTTTTTTTCCGTTCCATTCAAATAACACCAATAAATGATCTTTATTTTTATCAAATAATATCAGGGGTATAAAACTGTTTACTTTTTTGGCATCAGTATTTGAGAGCTTAAGGATATAATTTTTATAAAGGCCTTCCCACAGCTGACCCATAATCTGGTTTGTTTGTTCTTGAGTGAGAGAAGGGAGTGGCTCGTTGTTGAATTTGTTCAGATCGCTCAGAGGAATTTTCCAGTAGGCGTTTTCATCAATAGTATAATGTTCCATAAGCTGTTTCCAATGATGTTTTAATTGTTGTTCTGTCGTATGATTTAAAAGCTCAGCCCATTCTTTTTCCGCATCGTCTGCGGCTGATTTAAATGATTTAAGACGTGTACCTGGTGAGTCAATGACATACAGTTGGTCGTAAGTCATCTGGTGAATGCTTTTAATTTGGTCATCAGGATAATGAACTTCACCGTGATGAAATGAAATTGACTGAAAAAAATTGCTGTCTTCACCGCTGAATTTTTCTTTAATACTAATAAGATCGGTATTTTCCTTCCATTTGCTGCGTATTCCCATCAGCTGGCCGTTTTTGTATAATAACGAGGCGTCCTGTCTGAGATAAAGCTTTTGTTCACTAACGGATTGGCTCTTCCAAAGCATTTCATAAGAGTCGCGCGTTGTTTCAGAAATCAGCTTCAGCACTGTACTGGTCTGATCAAAGTCTACAGTTGCATCTTCGGGAAAATATGTAATGGCCGGTGCTGCGTCATCTTCCCATAAATATAGTAGCAGGAATGTGCTGACCACAATTAAAACTAATACATACTTCTTCATCCTTATCCATCCTTTAAGCTTTAACTTCCATTGTATGAATGGCTTTCACAAATTTAGCAGCTCTTTAATCTCTAGTTGAAGTAAACTGCGAACCAGTGAAAATTCTTTTTTTGATTTCAGTAAGTGCTGAAATCCGCTCCGGCAATATACTTCGCTTTCCATGGGCACGGCCTCAGCCTCCTCAGAAAGCAAAGACCGCTTTCTTGCGGGGTCTTCGGACACGTGCTGTTCCCATAGGAGTCTACGCATATTGCCTACGCTGGGGATGCTTACTGTCTCTGTAGCACTATGCGACCAAGCCAACCATAGCGAAGGAAATACACGGAGACTTCTGCGGGAGCAAAGGCATAGGTGAGACACTGAAGTGCGCCAGCACGAAGAGGCTCACCAGCCGCCCGCGAAAAGCGGAGTGTATTTCCGAAGCGGCGGACGAGGCACTAACTAGTTCGCAGTTTATGGATGTTGTGTCACAAACAATAATTTTTTAGTACACAGTCTTATATGAATGGCTTTTCACAATAATGTATGAAACTGTTTGTCCCAATATGTCTCCTTTTGAATAGAAAGGAGGTGTTCAGCCAGACTATGAGTGACTTCTTATAAAAAGGTGATCGAATGCAAAAAGAACAAAAACCATTATTTTCTTCATATACAAAAAATGTGTCATACATAAAGGAACGGCTGGCTGTTGATAAAAGTTTTGATATCATCCATCTGGATTTAAAGTATGCGGGCCGAAATATGGCACTATTTATGGTTGATGGCTTTGCCAAGGATGAGATTTTGCATTATATAATGCGTATTCTGGCACAATTGGAACCAGAACAACTGGAACCTGCTCCACTTGAAAAATTGTTAAAAACCTATATTCCTTATATCGAGGTCGATCATGTTAAAGATTTGAATCAAGCTTCAGATCTTGTGCTTGGCGGACCGGCAGCATTAATCGTAGAAGGTATTGACGAAGTAATCATGATTGATGCGCGGACTTATCCTGTCCGTTCCCCACAAGAACCTGACCTTGAACGAGTGGTCAGAGGTTCGAGAGATGGGTTTGTTGAAACAATTGTATTTAACACGGCGCTCATCAGACGGCGCGTGCGGGATCGTTCGTTGCGAATGGAGTACATGCAAATTGGAAGGCGTTCGATGACTGATATTTCGATTTGCTATTTGGAAGACATTGCAGATCAGAAACGTGTTGACGATACAAAAGAAGTATTGGAGAAGATCGATACAGATGGCCTGGCAATGGCGGAAAAAACAATTGAGGAGTATGTAAGCGGCCGGCATTGGAACCCGTATCCGAGCGTCCGTTATACCGAAAGGCCTGATACGGCTGCCGCACATTTATTTGAAGGGCACGTGCTGATAATTATTGATGGATCGCCAAGTGTGATGATAACTCCCGCCACGTTCTGGCACCATCTTCAGCACGCGGAGGAGTACCGGCAGAAACCTTTAGTTGGTGCATATTTAAGATTCATTCGTTATTTTGCGGTTTTTGCCTCAATATTTGTACTTCCGTTGTACTATCTCCTCGCGGTTCATCCCGAGTATCTTCCGGCTGAACTTTCATTCATCGGCTTAAACGAAGAAGGGACAGTTCCACTGATTGTGCAGTTTCTGTTGGCGGAAATAGGCATTGATGTGTTAAGGCTCGCTGCAGTCCATGTGCCTTCTTCTCTGGCGACAGCGCTTGGTCTGGTTGCAGCAATATTAATCGGTCAAGTTGCAGTCGAAGTGGGTCTGTTCTCATATGAAGTAGTCCTATATCTGTCCATTGCTGCGATTGGGACATACGCCACGCCAAGCTATGAACTTAGTCTGGCAAACCGTCTCATCAGAATGTTTCTTTTATTGATGACCGCGATGTTTGGTATGACCGGCTATGTCGCGGGAATTACGCTTTGGCTGTTATATATCATGCGGATGTCTTCGTTTGGGATTGCCTATTTTTGGCCGTTGCTTCCGTTTTCATTTAGAGCATTCCGTGATGTTTTGATCCGATCGCCAATACCGTTAAAAAATCGCAGACCTATTTTCTTAAACCCAAAAGACCCTGACCGTTGAGGCCAGCGGTCTTTTTATCGTGTGACCAGCATGGGTTTATAACCTTTCTGACACGGAAGACCACTGAGAAACTGGCAGAACAGTTTTAGTTATTCATTAATTCCTCTTTATTTGGTATAATATAATTTGGTGATTTTATATGGAAACGGTACATGATGTGCGGCAATTACTAAAAAGATTCGGTACAATTATTTACATTGGAGACAGAAGGGCAGACCTTGAATTAATGGAAAGTGAAATAAAAGAATTGTACCAGATGCAATTCATCGGGTCTGAAGACTATCAAAAGGCTTTGTTGGTGCTTCGAGGAGAGGCTAGACGTCTGCGTGAGGCCAAAGGAGAATAATAATGGAAAAGCCAATCATTGGGATTGATATTGGGGGCACGACTGTGAAAATGGGCCTCATCGATCATGAAGGAAACATTATATCGAAGTGGGAGATACCCACTAATAAAGCTGATAACGGCACTTTCATCGTTTCGGATATATGGAAGTCGATCAGCAGCAATGTTGATAAAGGTACCATAAAAGGTATTGGGATAGGAGCGCCCGGTTTTATTGACAGTACTTCCGGCCATGTTTATGAAGCCGTCAATATTGGATGGAAAAATATAGATTTGTCGAGCGAAATGCACTCATATTCCGGGCTTCCAGTTTATGCTGCAAACGATGCGAATGTTGCTGCATTAGGTGAGAACTGGAAAGGGTCCGGCAACAGGACAAAAAACCTTTTTGCTCTGACATTGGGCACCGGTGTAGGTGGAGGTGTGATCGTAAATGGAGACATTTTAGACGGTGCGAACGGCACAGCAGGTGAAATCGGTCATACTACAGTTTTTCCTGATGGTTATCTTTGTAACTGTGGCCGAAGAGGATGTCTTGAAACAATTGCTTCAGCTACCGGTATGGTCCGGCAAGCGTTGGAAAAAATTGAACAGAATCCTGAAAGTGAGCTGGCTGAAAGATACCGTTTGAATGGATCTATTACGACTCGCGATATTGTTGAACTTGCAAAGAATGGCGTCAAATCATGCAGTGATATTATGGCATATACTGCTGATGTCCTGGGATTTTCAATTGCAAATGCTGCTGTAATTCTAAACCCATCGAAAATCCTTATCGGCGGTGGCGTCTCAAAAGCAGGTAATGATTTCATTCAGCTTATTGAAGAGGCTTTTCGCCGGTATGCGTTAAGACGTGTCAGTGAAGGCTGTGAACTTAGGTCGGCCCAACTGGGCAATGATGCAGGGATTATAGGCGCTGCTTTCTTAGTCGAACAAAATATCGAAAATAGGACTTTCTAGGCTTTATTTTTTTGAGAAAATTCTTTAAAATAACATTTCGTTAACATTATAATTTTATGTGAAACATTTATTGATGGAATGCGTCATATATAAGTGAAGGGTAACGGTATGTTTTAAATTTATTTAAATTGGGAATTTTTAATATAGCAATCATTTGTGATACAAGGTCAAATGGTCGTTCGGGGAGGAAGTTAAAATGGACTTTAAAAAGTTCAAAATACCTTTGTTTATCCTTGCCACACTTTTATTCGGAGTTAAAGCGTATATAATATACCGCTTTGCTTTCAATATGGAATTGGAAAACCAAATGCAGGAATTTATTCTGCTCATAAACCCATTCGTCTCTGCTTTTCTAATTTTTGCAGTCAGTGTCTGGTTTAAGAAACAGTCGCGTCAAATGGCATTTTTGCGCTATACGGCTTTAATAGGAACACTCATTTTATACTTTAATCTTGTGTTTTATCGATCATTCAACGATTTCATTACAATGCCGCAATTATTCCAGGCAAGCAATATGGGTGATTTGGGTTCAAGTATCCTGACATTGATTGAATTCTATGATCTCTTATTCTTCCTCGATATTGCGCTTATATGGTATTTAAGCAAGAAAAAACCGGAATTAATGGCAGTGAGCTATCAAAAAAGCGGCAAAGTCTTTGCGTTAGCCATGTCATTTTTGTTGCTGGCGGGAAACTTTTTCCTTGCCGAAATGGAACGTCCGCAATTGTTTACCCGTGCATTCGACCGTGAATATCTTGTGAAAAATATTGGATTATTTAACTATCACATCTATGATGCAGCCGTCCATTCCCGGGTTAAAACACAACGGGTTTTTGCCGATGGAAATGAGTTGCCTGAAATAAAAGACTATGTGGATAAAAAAGTAGAAAGTGATGAAAAATCGCCATTGCACGGTATCGCCGAAGATAAAAATGTTATCTTTATCACGCTTGAATCGATCCAAAGTTTTGTTATCAACAATGAAGTGAATGGGGAAGAGATTACACCATTTTTGAATAGCCTGGTCGGTGATGATAGTACGTATTATTTTGAGAATTTTTATCATCAGACACAGCAGGGAAAAACGTCAGATTCTGAGTTTTTGATTGAGAACTCACTATACCCTCTGTCACGGGGAGCTGTCTTTTTTACGCATGGAGAAAATGAGTACCATAGCATGACGGAGTTTTTAGGTGAGGAAGGTTATAATTCAGCAGTTTTTCATGCTAACAACAAGAGCTTCTGGAATCGTGATCAAATGTACCAAAGTCTTGGTGTAGATCATTTTTATGGAGAAGAAGCATATGAAATTAATAATGAAAACTCAGTTGGCTGGGGTTTGAAAGACAAACCGTTCTTTGAACAGTCAATTAAGTATTTGCAATCAATGGAAGAGCCGTTTTATTCGAGATTTATTACACTCACGAACCACTTTCCATTTGAACTTAGTGACGAAGATAGCTCAATTGAAAAATATGATTCAAATTCAAGCACATTGAATAATTACTTTCCAACCGTTCGCTATATGGACGAGGCAGTTAAGCAATTCTTTAACCAATTGAAAGCATCCGGCCTTTATGAAGACTCTGTCATCGTTATGATGGGAGACCACTATGGAATAAGTGAAAACCATAACAAAGCTATGAGTGAGTTTTTAGGAAAGGATGAAATCACACCATATGACCACGTGCAATTGCAGCGTGTGCCAATGTTTGTCCACATTCCAGGTCACGGAGATGGAAAAATTATGTCGAAGGTGACGGGACAGATTGATGTAAAACCGACCATATTAAATTTGCTTGGTGTCTCTGCCGAAGAGGATATTCAATTCGGTAATGGTATGTTCATTAATGACCGTAAAGGGTATATCGGTTTGAGAAACGGCGATTTTATCAGCGAGGAATATGTATCAACCAGTGGTGTCTGTTACAACAGAGAGACTGGCACGCCAGTAAAAACAGAAAAAGAAAAGAACGCTTCAACAGATCGTAAGTCTGAAGCAGAAGCAAATAATCAGCCCGGACATGAAGAAGGATCGCCATGCATGCCAATCAAACAGCAAGTCGAAAAGGAATTAGAACTATCTGATCAACTGATATACGGTGATTTATTCAGGTTTGTTGATTTTCCCGGAGAGAAAGCGAGCAATGAATAAGCACGCCCAAAACTGGCCCGATATAGGGTCAGTTTTGTATATTAGAATAATAAATAAAAAAACTAACTATAATAGTTAGTTTTTTTATTACATATTGCCTAATTCTGTTATGATGGTGGCAATCGAAAAGAATCCGAAAACCAGAACGCTTACTGCTGAAAAACCAAGTGCGAATAAATTTTTAATTTTAAGCTGACGTATGACAGAAACGATTGCCAGCAGTGTTACAAGCAAAAAAATAAGTGCCAAAACCATTTGAAATACATCCTCCTTATTGTAGCGCGTGCAACTTGTTTGTATTGTTATGTAATCAACTGTTTTCTATACTTATTTTATAGTATAAAATGAGTTTTGTCGAGATATAACCTAGTTTAATGAGTAACTATTTATAAACGGAGGGGTTCGTAATTAATATAAAACGAATTGAGGCAGGCCCGCTGGGAACGAATTGTTATATTCTGCATGAAGATACATACGGACTGATTGTTGATCCGGGAGGAGATCCTGAAAAAATTATTCAGTATCTGACTGTTGAATCCATTGTACCTGAAGCTATTCTTTTAACACACGCACATTTTGATCATATTGGCGGTGTGAGCGAATTAAGAACATATTACAATATTGACGTATACCTTCATGATAATGAGGCCTCATGGCTGGAGAATTCTCAATATAACGGTTCGTCCATGTTTATGGGGACGGAGATTACAACTGATGCTGCAGAGCAATCTTTAACTCCGGGCAATAAACAAATAGGCGGTTTTCCAATGGAGATTGTGCATACGCCAGGGCATTCGCCGGGGAGCGTCAGTTTCATATTTCATGAGCACGCATGTATTGTGAGTGGCGATGTTTTATTCAATAACGGCATCGGCCGAACAGATTTGCCGGGCGGAGATATTAATAAGCTGGAACGGAGCATCCGCGATTCGTTGTATCAGCTTCCGGGGTCTTTTACAGTGTACCCGGGTCACGGCCCGGAAACTACTATTGAGAATGAAAAACAAAGTAACCCTTTTTTCAAAGCTTAGAATATAAAAAAGTCAGCCATTCTTAATGGCTGACTTTTTAGGGGGGATGTGCTCTGCTCTTTTGTTGGTTAGGGATAAAAGTTAAGCTACTGTCTTTAGTATAAACATTTAGTTAACACTATGTCAACAGTGTTAACCAAAAAATAAAAAAACCCTGTAAATTTTATGTAAGCAGGGTTTTTTTGGTACTGATTAACTTATTAATGCCCGAATCCCGGTACCAGTATAAACTCAGAATACCAAGTGAATCCGACCATAAAAATGGTACAATAAGCTCCGAATAAATACATATACATGCGTTCAGATAATTTCAGATAGCTTACTGCCAGGAAAAATGCTGTTTGAACAAGGAACAGCAATGCCACGTTAACCATTTCTCCAACGTAAAACATAACTGTAAATATACCCGTCCAAAAAGCAAGGACCCTAAACATCCGATCCATCATTTTCCCCTCCTTTTAGTTACCTTATAGGTGTTATTATAAACGAGCTAATGAATAATGTAAACAAATCGCACTAAACAATTGAAAGTTTTGCCACGTATGAGCAATTTTCACAGCCGTTAAACATGTTTTCAGTCTCCATTAATTCAATATCATCAAACAAGGCTTCGAACATCCCTTTTATAAAGGCATGGTGCATGCGGCAGACCATAGCATGGTTTTTATCAATAATTTCTTTAAAAGGACAGTTATTAATCTGGAATGAAACACTGTTGTCTTTCGCATCGTACTGAAATTCCGGGTACATACCGAGCATTGTTCCAGCATCTTCAAGTATCTTCAGTTTCTGTTCGGTGTTCAAGTTGATTGAAGGTATACGCTGATATTGCTCAATCATTTTGGCACCATACTTATAACCTGTCTGATAAAGCGCTTGTCTGCCGGGTTCTCCCAGTTCAATAAATGATTCAAGTGCTATTGAGGAAAGCAGTTTGTAATCCCGATGCGGAAAATGAAGATCAATTACTTCATCTGAGAGTTTGTAAAGTCTGCTGGGACGGCCGCCTCTTCCGGTTTTTTCTGAATACGATTCCACCATATGAATGTCTTCAAGCTTAGATAAGTGCAGCCGTGCTACGTTGGGATGTATATTAAATTCTTTAGCTATGCTGGCAACGGAAACTTCCTGATGATGTTTGATCATATACTGATAAATGTTGAATCTGGTTGGGTCACTAAGTACGCCGGTTACTTTTAACGTTTGTTCCATCAGAACCACCTCGCAATCATGATAGTTCCATTATAGTGAAAATTCATGAACAATTGGTGGTTTGCCTCTGATTGTTGAAATTTGTACACAATATGACTGTACGATTAGGTTAACACGAAATGACTGTTTTATTCTGCCTCGTAATGAAAGTAATCATTCAGGACAGTGATTGCACCTGAGTCTGTTTCAATGGTAAAGATGAGTCTGTATTCGTGTTCATTCAGTTTTCCGTATTCTACCACGACTTCCCCTTGCGGAAAGGAGTATGAAATGGCATCATACGGTTCAATCCTGTCACGGATCGTTTCTTTCGCTTGAATCCGTGCCATTTGAAATAATGATTCAATCTTAATTTGTTCGGTCTGATTATGCGTTATATGCGTTTCATTTTGGTACAAGTTAACACTGGAGCTGATAATAATTAATGAAAATGCTATAAAGAACAGAACATAAGGAAGGATGAAGCCTTGTTGATTAATTGTATGCGACAATGGTTTTTTCATATTGATCACCATTTATTGTTGTTATAGAAGCACGCACCCCAAAGGGAGAAGGAGTAAACTTTACATTCTGAACCTCACGCAAATAGATTTCAAAACCGTTATTGAGCCGACGTACAATGCGGTCATCATATTTTTGAAATGTTGCTGTTGAGCCATCTGCCATATCCAGGGTGAGTTTACGCGGTTCAATGGTTAAGTCGGAAGCTGAGATAACTTCATCGCGCAAGTAATTGAAAAATTGCTGTACTGATAACGCGTCGTAATTTGAGTCGATATTCACAGCTTTTGCAAGGTAAATCGCAAAAGGAATCGTTGTAAAGATGATACTGATCATGAGCAGTATTGAAATAAATGTAACACCGCTTTCATCCCGCCGGAAGGCCGTATATGCAGAATTGCTTTGTTTTATTTTGAACATTGTGCCACTTAACACATCCTTTCACTAGTCTTCCTTCATACGTCATACGAAATTGAGCTTCATCCCCGTCAATGGTTTTAGTAAAGTGATGCGGGAGGCTGGTGTTCGCCTCCCACAAAAAAGGCTGCAGTTCATCGTGCAGGCTGTTTGCCATAAGACGCTTCTGTTGCTGGTTTGCACGCTCATTTTGCAATAAATTCATCGCCGGGACGAGTGTGGTTATAATCATCATGAGAAGGCTGACAGCAACAAGTGATTCAATTAATGAAAAACCTTTATTGTTTCTCAATGTAACACCGGCCTTTCCCCAGGGGGCAGATGACGTTATAGTGCTCGTTCAATGTATGGATGGCAAACGTACCTGATTTGCGCAGGTTCCCAGATTCATTGAATGTAATCACTTCTTTAAATGTGCGTGTGTTTATCCGCCATCCTTCAGGGATTTTTCTTTCCCTGAATAACTTATCTCTATGTTTGATTGTGTAATAACCAGGCACCGCAAATGACATTTTGTATATTGATTTTGAATTGGAAGCCATTGATTGCATAAACAATAAATCCATCTCCAGTGTATTCAGAAAAGTTTCTTCGGTTTTTGTTTCCAGCACCGAAGATTTTAACGGTGCACTTAAAAGGATTAAAACTGAGAGAACAGCCAGAACGAATATGACTTCAATAAGGGTGAAGCCGGCCTCATGCTTCATTCCGTTACCGACACCTCACCTGAATCGATGTCGATGCTCAAGCCAGTACCATCGGGACATGTTTGCTGATCTTCAGTAATATAGTCATTGTCCAATAAATCCTTCAAACTCGGGCGTGCTTTCTCCTCAATATAATAAGCGTCCGCCTGAGCCTGGACGACACTGACAAGTGCACTGCAGCCTTTGTCATAGACTTCTTCGCTTTTATCGCCCAGATTCGGAACGATTAAAATAATTAGCACTGAGATGATCATCAGCACGATGAGCATCTCGATTAATGTAAAACCGCGTTGATTGTTAAACATCGATTGCATCTCCTTTTTAAATGGTATTGATTAACTGGAACATCGGCCACATGAGAGCCATGTAAATGAAAACAATCAGACTGGCCAAGATGAGAAAGAAAATCGGTTGAATGTAAGTAATGGCTTTCATAATTTTGCGGTGCATCTCTTCCGTCTGGAATTCGGCATAAATAGCTAAATCCTTTTCCAGCGCTTCTTTATCTGCATTTTTTTGGAAAATGAGAGAGATTTGGTTGTCAATAAAACGCATGCTGCCAAGCATACTTGTGATGTAAATCCCTTTGGATAACTCTGAGGTCAATAAAGCGGCATAGTGGGCAAGAATGGGCTGTTTTTTCTGCTTTGCCATATTTTCCAGTATTTCCTTCATTGATAAACCGGTTGTTAGAAGTGAACTGAGGTGGGAAGCAAATAGAAATGATATCTCCATCGTTTTATAATGACGGTAAACTGGAAGCATGCTGTACAATTTGATGCGGCTTTCAATGCTGATTTTTTTCTCTTGAAATCGCCACAACAGGAAAAACGATCCTGAGGTTAAGCTCATAAGTAACAAAAAAGTAAGCGTCATATCAATAAAACTCATTGTCAGCATAATAATTGAAGATGTTTCATTGCTGTTTTGAAACAGGTCAACAAACGAAGGGAGGACTGACTGTTTGACAAAATATAGCAAAATCGCAAACACGATGAGCAATATAAGCGGGTATCGGACGGATTCCTGAAACTTTTTCATATATTGCATGCGCTGTTCAAACATTGCGACACACGTTGTAATACTGTTTTGAAGGTCACCGTTACTTCGCACAAAATACAAATAGGCCGTTATCGATTGTCTGAAATGAAGCTCCTCCAGCGCTTCATCAAAATGCTTTCCCGATTTAAGTGATGCCTGTACTGATGAAGCTGCTGATTTTAATTGTGGGTCCCATTGAAGGATTTCGAGTGCCTGAATGATTGGATAGCCATTTGCCAGCAATCGGGATAGCCGGGTTAGAAATCGCAGTTGCAATTCATTTTTAGGTCCCTTATTCCTTGAGTGATGAAAACGTATCTTCTGCCATAAATCCATATGCAAAAGCCTTCTTTCGTAAATGATCAAATGTATGAAAATGTTCCGCTTCTGTTGTCGTTTGTCCGCTGATTGTATCTTCCAGCAGTTTGCCATCCAGCAGTTCCATAATGGCGGCTCGCCTGACGACATTGTGGCCGACTTCGACCGGGATTAACTGCAGGGCTGCTAC
This sequence comes from Lentibacillus persicus, assembly GCF_900112705.1. Lineage (GTDB taxonomy): Bacteria > Bacillota > Bacilli > Bacillales > Amphibacillaceae > Lentibacillus > Lentibacillus persicus. The sequence continues at coordinate 113,046 of NZ_FOMR01000002.1, read as the reverse complement.
GGCTATTAAGGACTGCTGCAAGTATGCTTTTTTTAATCCCATTTCAACTAAACGATGAATGGTGCCCGCAGCATTTTTGGCATGCAGTGTGCTTAATACTAAATGACCAGTAAGCGATGCATCAAAAGCAAATTGCGCAGTGAACCGGTCTCGAATTTCCCCAATCATAATGATGTCAGGATCGTGTCTTAAGGCGGCTTTAAGCCCGGTTTGATAGGTAACACCTGCTTTTTCATTAACCTGAACTTGCAGAATGTCACTGATTTCTTTTTCGATTGGATCCTCCAGTGTAATGGTCTGATACGACTCTTCCTGCAAAATGTTTTCCAAAAGTGCATATAAAGTGGTTGTTTTGCCACTTCCTGTCGGTCCGGTCAGCAGAATAATTCCGCTGCGGTTGTTTATCCACTTTTTCAGCTTTCTTAATTGGCTCGGGAAAAGGAACAGTCTATCAAGGGTAAGATTATCTTCCTGCGGGAGGAGACGGATTGCCAGGCTTTCGACATGACTGACGGGCAACGTGGAAAGACGCAGTGCAAATTGCTGATGAAGATCTTCATGGATGATGGTGCCATTTTGAGGCTTACGGACTTCACCTATATCCATTCCTGATGTAAACTTAAAATAAGTCAGTAATAACTGGTATTGGGCTGTTGAAATTGTCTGATGAAGCGTTCGTTTTCCAAATACACGGAAGTAAACGTTGACATGATCGGAGAAAGGGTAGAAATGAATATCCGAAGCATTAATGCGGACAGCAGATTTGAGAAGTTTATCCGAGAGTCCTGGAGCTGTGTTCAATCATTTTTCACCTCCTTTATGTCATTATATTCGACATGTTTCATCAAACTCCTTCTTTTTTTGCAAATTATTTTAAAAAATTTTTAAGGCAGGTTATAACCGTGAAAACAATTTATTTAACAGGATTTATGGGAAGCGGAAAAAGTACGGTAGGTGAGTTGCTGCACCGTAAAACAGGTGCACAGTATTTAGATACAGATCAGCTGGTTGTTGAAAAATATGGTGCGATAGCAGCGATCTTTGAAAACGAAGGCGAAAACCAATTTCGTCATTATGAAACGGAAGTATTAAGAGATATTCCTGAAACAGGTTATATCGTTTCGACGGGTGGGGGGATCGTGGAAAGAGAAGAAAACATAACACTTATGAATAAAAGTGGTTTGGTGATCTATCTTGACACGTCCTTCGAAGAGGTTGCACGCAGACTCGGTAATGACACGGAAAGACCTTTATGGGGCAAAACTGTACTGGAGAAAAAGAAATTATATAAGCGACGTTATGAATGGTATACGGAAACTGCTGATATAAGGATTTCCACAGATGGCAAATCGCCAACAGAAATTACAGATGAAATTATGGACTATTTGACTTAAACAGACGTTTGAATCTGAATAGTCGTACATATACTGGGATATACTAGCATTACAAGACTGCAGCATAGAGGTGACCCATATTTCTTTCAATGATTATGTTAAATATATAACACAGCAATTTACTTCCTATATTGATACGCCGGCAGAAGAGAAAAAGGGCAGGCGCCAAAACAGCAAAAGTGTTACACCTGTCTATTCCAGCAGGTGGCTGGGAGTAATCCCTTTTATATTAAAAGCAGCTAAGAAAAACATGAATTGAAAAGCCCGTTAAGTTGGGCTTTTTTTGTTTCTAAACCGCATTTTCCGCTAAGTAAAATAGACCGCCATTAATAACGTCGAATTTTATATAGGGAGAGTACCGCTTTTTTATTTCGCTAATTTCTTTCTGCATTGTTTCTTCATCGGTTTTGTTTTTATAAAAATGGCTTAACAAGTCGATTTCTTCCGCCATCGTTTTCTGTGATTGTAAAGCCCAATCGTGATCCTGATCATCCACGTACGTTTCAAGAACTTTTTCAATTCGTTTGAATCCGCTATGCAGCTTAATCATTGGTGTAATGGTATAACAATAATCAGAGATCGTGTTTTGCAGCTCTTTATACTGTAATTCTTCCATCATTTTCAAACGCATTGTGCCGTTAACAAGATGAAGTCCTATTGAAACCATTTCATCTTTTTTCTGTTTCCCTTGGTAGCTGATTTTGATATTTGCAATGAGCCACGGGAACAGGGCCTGATTTTTATATGTTTCAACGCGTTCAAACAGTTTCGTATATTTTTCATGGTCACGTAGATGATTGACAATTTGATGCAGACGCGGACTGCCATAATGAATCCATTCATGTTTGCCGTCACGCTTTTCCGGGTTTGTAATTAAGGTCAGTTGTTTTGGCTCACCGGGATGCCCCATCTTTTTGATATAGTGCCAATAAAAAGGCCGGTTCATTAACGCACGATCCATTTCCTCAGTCAACTGGACGGTTAACATACCATTTTGGTTCAGCACGATTTCACAGTGGTGTGCAGTGAAATAATCATATAAAAAAGTGTGTAAATCGTTAATTTCCATAATGCTCCTCCTGTTCGGCCTGCTGATGTGTCAAATTTATAACAGACGAAAGGTTATTTAATTTTATTTTAGCTTCGCCTGATGACGAGGACGTGGAAAATATTGATTGTATTTCGGATTCAATATCGTTTATGTTTAATTCGGCAAGAATACTGTCCAGGTTACCGATAACTTGTTCAAATAATTTAATTTTCTCATACAAGAGTGTCATAATATGTTCTTCAACGGTTCCGCGGATGGCCATATTAAAAATATGGACGTCATTTTTCTGACCGTATCGGTGAACTCTGCCAATGCGCTGTTCAAGACGCATCGGATTCCACGGGAGGTCGTAGTTAATTAAATAGTTGCAGAATTGGAGATTGATGCCTTCTCCACCGGCTTCCGTTGCAATCAACACCTGTGCCTTAGTTTCAAATAACTGCCTCATCCAGTCCTTTTTGCCTTTGTTAAAACCTCCCCTGTATGGAACGGATAAAATACCATTCTCCTTGAGGTACCATTGCAAGTATACTTGCGTTGCCCGGTATTCGGTAAAGATAATTACTTTTCTATCGTTGAATTGCTTGATTAACTCAACTGTTTTCGCAGCCTTCACATGCTGGGGGAGCTGTTCGATTGCTGTTGTTATAGGTTCTACTTTTTGTTCTGTGTTGGCATTGATCATTTTCTTTAATGACAAGTAACAAGCTTCGCGTGATGAACACAGTTCTCTGAGCAACGTTATTTTTGAAAAGGCAGGAAAGGTATCGGTTGAATTGTCCAATTGCTCATAAACCTTCTTTTCTTCACTGCCGAAATCGAGCCAAATGGTTTCAATATTGCGCTTGATGTGATCAAACTGGGTGTTTTGCCGTGTGTTTCGTATCATTACTTTTTGAACGAGCTGTTTTAAATAGGCATCTTCTTTTAAGCTATTACGGTCTTTTCCATATTGTTTTAAAAAGGAATCGTAGTCCCCAAGATGTCCGGGCTTTAATATAGATACAAGATTAAAAATTTCGACCAGCCGGTTTTGGACGGGGGTTGCTGTCAGCAACAGGCAGTATTTTTTCTTTAAGGATTTTACAAATGCAAAGTTTTTTGTTTTATGGTTTTTAAGCTTATGTGCTTCATCAACCAGCAGCATGTCATAATCTTGTTCGAGTATTTGTTCACGGTGGGGGGACCGTTTGGCGGTATCAATCGATGTAATAATTACATCATATTGATCCCAAGGATAACTTTTTCGGAATGTAACAGCTGGGATGTAAAATTTTTCATTAAGTTCTTTCGCCCATTGATTCACTAATGAGGCAGGGACGATAATCAATGCTTTTTTGACTAAGCCTCTCAGCATGTATTCTTTTAAAATAAGACCTGCTTCAATTGTTTTCCCAAGACCCACTTCATCGGCTAAAATTGCACGACCGTTCATTTCTTCTATTGCTTTTCTTGCGCTCGAAATTTGATGTTCCATAAAATCCATCTGAGGCAAATAATCCAATGCTTTTAAGCCTTCAAATGATGGTGCCATGGTTGTCAGGGCAGCCTGATAATTCATTTGAAAAAGTTTCCACGACGAAAATGGTCCTTCTGTATGGAGAGTCTCTTCAAACTCATTTACAAAAGAGGTGTCTTTTTGAATATCTATGTGGCGCATTGTGAACTCCTTTTACATAAATTAATGATTTTATGAATGTTTATATGATATAATACGAGTGATATAGATCATCTCAGGTTCTTACATAGTATAACCAAAACAATAAATATCATTATGCGAATGATTGCAAGGGGAGAGTTTACTGCTTATAAAAGCAGTAACGCCGAAGGAGCAAGCGATTTTGTGAATCTCTCAGGCAAAAAGACTCTTGCAGGACGCGGCTCTGGAGAGTGTTTACATCGTAAACCACCCACGAAGCAAGCACTTTGCCCGTAATGAATCCGGTTTCAAAAAGTGTGCAACTTTCTGGTTGAAGGACAGAGATTCCCTTATAACAGGGAGTCTCTATTTTTTGTGTCCAATTTCGGCTGAAATGGAAGGCCAAATTCTTAAGAAGGAGCTGGAGCTATGAGCGATTTAAAACGAACACCGTTGTTTCCTGAATATGAAAAATGGGGAGGCAAGACGATTGATTTCGGAGGATGGGAGCTGCCGGTTCAATTCAGTGGTGTTAAACATGAACACGAAATTACACGAACAAAGGCAGGGTTGTTTGATGTGTCCCATATGGGCGAAATTATGGTTGAAGGACAGGACAGTCTGCCGTTCCTGCAAAAAATGATTACAAACGACATTTCAAAATTGACCCCAAAACGTGCAAAATATACGTTTATGTGTAATGAAGACGGCGGAACGATCGACGATTTCATTGTTTATATGCTTGATACGAATAAATATTTACTCGTCGTCAATGCCGCTAATACTGAAAAAGATTTTGAGTGGCTGGTTGAACATAAAGAAGGCAACGTTGATATTAATAATGTCACAGAAGATTATGTTCAACTGGCGTTACAGGGGCCGCTTGCTGAGAATATCCTGCAGCGATTGACGGATGTACCACTAAATGAAATAAAACCATTTCGATTTGAAGATCCTGTTTATTTCACCCAAGCAGATGCATCTGCAATTGTTTCGCGGACAGGTTATACAGGGGAAGACGGTTTTGAAATATATCTCAAGGCGGAAAAAGGGCGAGCGCTTTGGCATTCAATACTTGATTCAGGCAAGGACGAGGGGCTTGAGCCAATCGGTCTTGGAGCTCGTGACACACTGCGTTTCGAAGCAAAATTACCACTGTATGGCCAGGAAATTTCTGAAACAATTTCGCCTGTAGAGGCCGGGATGAAATTTGCTGTTAAAGTTGACAAAGAACATGATTTTATTGGTAAAGAAGTGCTTAAAGAGCAAATCGAAAATGGGCCCAAGCGAAAACTTGTCGGTATTGAAATGATTGATAAAGGAATCCCCCGCACTGATTATAAAGTTTTTGCAGGGGAAACAGAGGCAGGGTTTGTCACAACCGGCACGCAGTCACCAACTTTAAAGAAAAATATTGGTTTGGCACTTGTAGACAGTCAATACGCAGCATTGGGAAACGAACTGCATGTGCAAGTGCGAAAGCGAATGCTTAAGGCGGTTGTTATTGAGACGCCATTTTATAAACGGAAGTAAGAAGGAGGAGATGATTAAATGGAATTTCGCTATTTGCCTATGACTGAAACAGATAAACAAGAAATGCTCGATGCCATCGGTGTTGATTCCACCGAGGAACTATTTTCGGATATCCCGGAGAATGTTCGGTTTAAACAGGAGTTAAACTTGAAAAAACCTGCAAATGAATCAGCATTAATGCAAGAGCTGACAAAACTGGCAAGCAAAAATGCCAACCTGAAGGAATATACCTCCTTTTTAGGGGCTGGTGTCTATGATCACTATATTCCCTCTGTTGTTGACCATGTTATTTCACGTTCAGAATTTTATACAGCCTATACACCCTATCAGCCGGAAATTTCCCAAGGTGAATTACAGGCGATTTTTGAGTTTCAAACAATGATTTGTGAATTGACAGGTATGGAAGTTGCAAACTCTTCTATGTATGATGGCGGAACAGCTTTGGCTGAAGCTGTCACGTTAAGTGCAGGCCAGACAAAACGAAAGAAAATCCTTGTATCTAAAACAGTCCACCCCGAGTCACGCGCAGTAATTCATACGTATGCCAAAGGTCAAAACCTTGAAGTCATTGAAATTGATCACCAAAGCGGTATAACTGATCTTGAGCAGTTGGATAATGAGATTGATGATGAAACGGCAAGTGTTGTGATTCAGTATCCGAACTTTTTTGGGCAGATTGAACCGATGAACGATGTACAGGAAATTATTCGGAAGCAGAAAAAGACGATGTTTCTTGTCTCAAGCAATCCGTTAGCTTTGGGGTATTTAACTCCTCCGGGTAATTTTGGTGCTGATATTGTTGTAGGCGATACCCAGGTATTTGGCATCCCGGCTCAATTTGGGGGACCGCACTGTGGTTATTTTGCCACAACCGATAAATTAAAGCGGAAAGTTCCCGGGAGATTGGTCGGACAAACAACTGATGAAAATGGTGAACGTGGCTTTGTTCTGACACTCCAGGCGAGGGAACAGCATATCAGACGTGATAAAGCGACATCTAACATCTGTTCCAACCAGGCATTAAACGCCCTGGCCAGTTCAGTTGCGATGAGTTCCATCGGCAAACACGGTCTCCGCAAAATGGCAGTTTTGAATATGCAAAAAGCACGCTATGCAAAACAGCAACTTGAAAATATAGGGATAGCTGCTTCATTTAATGGTCCGTTTTTTAATGAATTGGTTGTGAAGCTTTCTGAAAGCGTGACGAATGTAAATGCAAAACTTTTGGATAAAGGTATAATTGGCGGTTATGATCTGGAGTTTTACTATCCGGAACTCGCCGGGCACATGTTAGTAGCTGTAACTGAAAACCGTTCAAAAGATGAGATAGATAACTTGGTAAAAGAATTGGGGGATATTAATGGCTAAGACTGATTTTCCGTTAATTTTCGAACGCGGCAAAGAGGGCAGGACGAGCTACAGTTTACCGGAGATGGACGTTCCGGAAATAAATTTGGAAGATGAATTTGATGAAGCATACATCCGTCAAGAAGCTCCTGGTCTGCCGGAAGTCAGTGAACTCGATCTCATGCGTCATTATACGGCACTCTCGAACCGTAACTATGGCGTCGATTCCGGATTCTATCCGCTCGGGTCCTGCACCATGAAATATAACCCGAAAATAAATGAAGATGTAGCAAGGCTGGCAGGATTCAGTCACATTCATCCTCATCAGGATCCAAAAACGGTGCAGGGCGCGATGGAAATAATGTACGATTTGCAAACGTCGCTCAGTGAAATAACAGGGATGCATGACTTTTCGCTTCAATCGGCCGCCGGTGCACAAGGCGAGTGGAGCGGGCTGATGATGATTCGTGCCCTCCATGAGAAAAACGGTGAGTTCAATCGCACCAATGTGATTGTTCCGGATTCTGCTCATGGTACAAATCCGGCATCGGTCACCGTTGCTGGGCTTGATGCTGTAACGGTTAAAACAAATGAGAATGGCTTAGTGGATATTGAAGATTTAAAACGTGTCGTGGATGAAGATACAGCAGCTTTAATGTTGACAAACCCAAACACCCTCGGGTTATTTGAGACCGAGATAATGGAAATGGCGGAAATTGTTCATGGGGCAGGCGGAAAACTTTATTATGATGGTGCTAACCTCAATGCTATTATGGGATTTGTCCGTCCCGGAGACATGGGATTTGATGTTGTGCACCTAAACCTGCACAAAACATTTACCGGACCACATGGCGGCGGCGGACCTGGCTCAGGACCAGTCGGCGTAACCGAGGAATTTGCGCCTTTTTTGCCGAAACCGGTGCTTACGAAAAAAGACAGTGAATTTGTATTTGATTATGACCGCCCTGAATCTATCGGCCGGATAAAGCCGTACTATGGCAATTTCGGTATTTATTTGCGGGCTTACACGTATATTCGGACAATGGGCGCTGAAGGCCTTAAGAAAGTAAGTGAATACGCAGTCGTGAATGCAAACTATGTAATGCGCAGATTGGAAGAGGAATATGCATTGCCATATTCCCAGCACTGTAAGCATGAATTTGTTATATCAGGTAAAAATCAGAAGCAACTGGGCGTTCGCACATTGGATATCGCCAAGCGACTGCTTGATTATGGCTATCACCCGCCGACAATCTACTTTCCGCTTAACGTGGAAGAAGCCATGATGACCGAACCAACCGAAACTGAATCAAAAGAAACATTGGATGGGTACATTGAAGCGATGCTGGCCATTTCCAGAGAGGCGAAGGGCGATCCGGAACTCGTACAGGAAGCTCCGCATGAGACCCCTGTAAGACGTATGGATGAAACAACGGCTGCACGCAAACCGATATTGCGTTATCAGCCTTAAACCCGAGAGAGACAAATAAAATGGACGGAGATAAGCATCTCCGTCCATTTTATTATATTCGATTTACTTTGATTTTACTTTGCCTGTCCACTTTTTAAAACCGCCTTTAAGCTGGTTAATATCTTCATAGCCATTTTTGTGGAGCAGTTGTGCAGCTCGCGCTGACCGTGAGCCGCCCTGGCAATATAAATAAACCGGCTTGTCTTTTCTCAGCTCGACAAGTCGCTGTTTCATTTGTGTTAACGGTATATTACGCGCCCCGAGTATATGTCCCTTATCAAACTCATTTGGTTCACGGACATCAATAAGCTGTGCTTTTCTGTAGCCTTCGCGGAACTGATCTTCCGTTAAAGTTTTCAAGACGTTTTTTTGTCTGAAATAACGAAACATCACAACTGCGAGAATAACAACAGCTGCTGTGATTAAAATTTCCATTTTGACTCCCCCGTCAGTCTAAATCTTTCCACTATCTATTATAAGTGTGTTCAGGATTTTTTTCAAAGAATATTAATGGCACTGGCTGTTTAACTTTGATGGATTGTTACGCGATAACGGTGGTGACAATATTTGCCGAACTTCTTATATGACCTTATGAATTAAATTCAAAAAATGTCATTAACCTTGTATTATTCATCGATAGCGCGATTTTTCTGGTTTTATCTTATTTTTTTGATGCCTTTCCGATATTGACAAAACATAAAAGATTTGTTCTAAACACCATATATTGTATTATTTTATAAATTTAAGCACCATATATTGTTTTATTCTTTTAAAATGTGGTATGTTAATAATAGCATATTTACGAAAGGGAGTGAATTAAATATGTCGACTGCTGTAGAGAACCGGCATGGAATTGATGTACAAGCGTTGAATGAGGATATAAAACAGTTTCCGCAGGTACACCCGGTTACAGATGATATGACATTAACGCATAAAGGCGTATCACGGTTGGTTATGCTTGATCGGTATGCTTTTAAGGATACCGGAAAGTCAACGTTAAAATCAGGAGATTTTGTTGTATTGACGGTTAAGGCCGATCCTAAGTTTCCGGCCCGGGGGCTGGGGTTTATTAAGTCGGTTGATTGGGATAAGAAAGAAGCAATGGTTGAGGTGGAATCAGATTTTGTTTCTGTCCTTGACGATGAAGAGGAAGCTTCAACAGGTATTATCAGACGGTCACTCAGTGTGATTGATAAGCCGCTCGAGGTTTTCTATGAGCAAATTGCTAAACGGAATGCAGCCGGTCTGGCAGCTGTTGAAACAACAAAAGAACAGCAGGATAAATGGTTTGAAACTTTTGATGAAGAACTGAGCAGCATGAATTTTATTCCTGCAGGACGCGTGCTATACGGTGCGGGAGCAGAGACGGATGTGACCTATTTCAACTGTTATGTCATGCCGAATATTAAAGACTCACGTGAAGGTATATCAGATCATCGTAAACAGGTGATGGAAATAATGTCCCGCGGTGGTGGTGTCGGTACAAATGGTTCGACACTGAGACCTCGCAATGCCTTGGCAAGAGGCGTGAATGGAAAGTCGTCAGGATCAGTTTCCTGGCTGGACGATATCGCTAAGCTGACGCATCTCGTGGAACAAGGCGGATCAAGACGTGGTAAACAGTAGTGCCTCGTCTATAAAAAACCTCGTGAATTGCTGGGAACTCTTTAAATTTCACCTGGATAAACCACCCATAAAAAAATTTGAAATTTGAGGTGTAAAAAGCGTGAAATTATATGATGCGAAAAAGCGTCAACAATGCAATTTGTACTTGACTTGGGAAGAAGAGATTATAAATAATTTTAGCTATATCAAACGCATCATATATGACTTGTTAGCTACAACGTAACTGGAAACGGTAAGCGTGAAAGCATAAAAATAACAAGTGGATAAAGACAACCAGCAGCCAAGCTTCTAATAGAGCAATTTTAAAGTCCTTTTTGAATTTGCTTATAGAAGAAGGTTCAACGACCATCGAAAACACGTGAAAGCGTAAGTGAGTAGAGTAGAAATCAAGCGATTTCGAAGCGCGAGGGCACATTTCATATGTGCAAGATATGGTCTGAACTTCAGGGTGACCTGGAGAGTTGATGTAGCGTATCAACGCAACGAAATGGCTCAAATGATCATGTTAGTCGATTCGCATCCGGACATTATTGAATTTATCATCTCAAAAATGCAGAATCCGAGAATTTTACGTTATTTGATTGAAAACACAGAGGATGAACAAATCAAAACACTTGCAGAAGAAAAATTAAAATTCACACCATTGACTGAAACGGAAGCGGATCTCTACCAGGGGATTGTCAATTACCGTTCAATGCCGGGACAGGGTGGTTTTACACAGGCTGCCATTCGTGAAGCAGAGCAAAAACTGGTAACAGGCGGGACGTACGATGTTCATAATCCTGAGTTTTTAACCGGCGCCAATATCTCAGTCTGTATCACAAAAGACTTTATGCAGGCCGTAGAAAATGACGGTGAATACGAGCTTCGTTTCCCTGATGTTGAGAACTATACTGATGAAGAAATGAAGGCATACAATGAACAGTGGCATGAAGTCGGTGATGTTCGCAAATGGGAAGAAATGGGGTACGGCGTTCGGGTTTACCGGCGTATCAAAGCAAAAGAATTATGGAATTTGATTAACATTTGTGCAACTTATTCGGCTGAACCTGGTATTTTCTTTATTGATAATGCCAATGAAATGACCAATGCACAAGCATATGGCGACCAGGTCGTTGCGACAAACCCGTGTGGAGAACAACCACTTGCACCATATTCTGTCTGCAACCTTGCTGCTGTCAATTTGGCTCAGATGGCTGACAAGCGGTCAAAAAATGTTGATTTTGAAAAACTTAAACAGACAGTCAAAACCGGGGTAAGAATGCAGGATAATGTAATTGACGCAACGCCATACTTCCTGGAAGAAAATAAAAAGCAAGCACTGGGCGAACGCCGTGTTGGTCTTGGCGTTATGGGTCTGCATGATTTACTGATCTATTGCGAGACCAAGTATGGGTCAGACGAAGGTAACGAGCTTGTTGACGAAATTTTTGAGACCATTGCAACGACCGCATATCGTGAATCAGTTGAACTGGCAAAAGAAAAGGGTAGCTTCCCATTTTTGAATGGGGAGACCGATGACGAAACAAAAAGCCTGCGAGAATCGTTCATAAACACCGGTTATATGCAAAAAATGCCGGAAGATATCAAAGAAAACATTCTTAAGTATGGTATTCGCAACTCACATTTACTGACTGTTGCACCAACTGGATCCACTGGGACAATGGCCGGCGTGAGCACAGGATTGGAACCATATTTTTCCTTTTCTTACTATCGCAGCGGCCGGTTAGGTAAATTCATTGAAGTCAACGCCGATATCGTTCAGGAATATCTGGATGAAAATCCTAATCAGGATCCAGAGAAACTGCCGGAATGGTTCGTATCGGCTATGGACCTGTCGCCCGAGCAACACGCAGACGTACAATGCGTCATCCAGAACTGGGTGGACAGTTCTATTTCAAAAACTGTTAACGCACCTAAAGGTTATACTGTGGACCAGGTCGAGAGTGTGTACCGCAGATTATATAATGGCGGTGCAAAAGGTGGAACAGTATATGTCGATGGAAGTCGTGATACACAGGTGCTGACTTTAAAAGCTGAAGAAAACGCCACTGGTGAACAGGCTGAACTGTTTGAGGACGAAAAACCAAAAGTTGTTTTGATGGATACTGTTCAGGAATTAGATAAAACGAATGTATCCATCGGTTCAGAAATCGGCGATACATGCCCTGTCTGCCGGAATGGAAGCATTGAGGATATTGGCGGCTGCAATACTTGTACAAGCTGTGGTGCACAGCTTAAGTGCGGATTATAATGCCGTCGAAAGGAACTGGTTAATAGCCGGTTCCTTTTTACATTTTAAAAAGACATTCGTTAACAAAGAAGAAATATAGCTTCGATAATCCACTCTATAATGGCTCCAAATAAAGTTGGCAATTGCTTATAAACTGTATAATAAGCCACATAAAACTTGTCCCAATAATGCATTTCCTGTATGCTGTAGGGAGAAAAACTTTTGCGTTAGACAAAAAATTATTCATTAAAGTGAGTGATTCGATGCCAACACCAAGCATGGAAGACTATATAGAACTAATCCATAATTTAATGCAATCTAAAGGGTATGCACGTGTCTCTGATATAGCAGAAGCGTTAGTGGTTCATCCGTCGTCTGTCACAAAAATGGTTCAAAAATTGGATAAGGATGACTATCTTAACTATGAGAAATACAGAGGTTTTATCTTGACAGCGAAAGGAAAAAAGCTGGGCGAACGCCTTGTTTACCGTCATGAACTATTGGAAGAGTTTCTTGAAATAATCGGTGTTGACAGTGACAAAATATACGAAGATGTTGAAGGGATTGAACATCACCTTAGTTGGAATTCAATTGACAGGATTGGTGATTTGGTACAATATTTCAGAGCTGATCAAGACCGAATAAATGAGCTGCGGCACATTATTCAGGCAAACACAGAATAATCGCACAATACATTTGTGTTCTATTTTTCCTGATGTGTACTTACATATATAAATAACTAGGTACATCAGGGAGAGATCACATGAAGATCGACGGCGTTTTTTCTGGTGGTGGTGTTAAAGCATATGCCTTTCTGGGAGCACTCCAGGAAGTGTACGCGTACAACCATTCGTATGAGCGGGTAGCAGGTACGTCGGCAGGAGCTATTCTGGCAGCGTTGATTGCGGCCGGTTATTCAATTAACGAAATCGAAAAGAAGTTTAAGGAGCTTAATACCGAAAAATTTCTGGATCCGCCTAAATGGACGACATTGGTGCCTTTTTCAAAATGGCTGAACCTCTATTTTCAGCTTGGCTTATACAAAGGCAATAAAATGGAAAAATGGATTTATAAACTCCTGGAAGCAAAAAGTATATATACCTTTAACGATTTAAAGCCTGGGTATTTGAAAGTTGTTATCAGTGATATATCACTTGGAAAGCTGGTGGTTATCCCTGATGACCTGGAAAGAATTTATGGTATTAGCCCCGCTTATTTTCCAGTTGCCAAGGCGGTTAGAATGAGCGCCGGTTTTCCATATTTTTTTATCCCCAAAAAATTGCCCGGTAAATCTGATAAAAAAAGCTTGATAGTTGATGGCGGTTTATTAAGCAACTTTCCGCTGTGGGTTTTTAAAGGGGAAAACAGACGGAACAACCGACCGGTTTTAGGAATGAAATTAAGTGGCTTCCCGGAGAAAGAGCAGCAGCGTGATATACGAAATGCACTCGATATGTTCCACGCGCTTTTCTCAACCATGCTTCATGCTCATGATGCCCGCTACGTTTCAAAATCCGAACAGCATAACATTATTTTCATACCTGTTGATCAAGTTGCCACAATGGATTTTGAGCTGGATCATCGTACAAAAGAAAAATTGATTCATACAGGAAAGAATAGAGCTGAGTCGTTCCTGAAACATTGGCCAAAATAAAACCGGTCCAGTCAAAAGCTGGCCCGGTTTTTTCTTTTTGATTTATTACCATCGATTACCCGCAGATGGGAAGGTCGCTTATTTTGTTTCTTTTTAAAAGGAAATGATTTTGGGCTTTTGGATGTTGAAGGTGATTTATTCTGCTGCGGCTGTTTATATTTGGCTTTTGATTGTTTTACTGCCTGTTTGTATTTCTTGGATTCGTCGGAAGTTCCTCCACTCCTTTTTTTGAAAATGAAAAAGTAAAGCAAAGCAAAAACAACGATACTAAATCCAAGCATCGTAAAAATACTTGTCAGAAAGGAAGCTGTATTACTGAATAATTGTGTGACAACCCCGATTATGGCAAGGCCGATAATCGCATAGACCACTATAGTTCCTTTACTGCTTTGCACCCGGATCTCCTCCTTTCTTTTGCAGTCCTATTGTACTTATACCACTGTTAGCCTTCTTTTTATCACTTCAACGGAAAAAAATCAGGTGGATTTGTGGTTTTGGTTTAAAAATTATTCTATTTCAATTGTTTCCCTTACTGTTTAAATTATTCGTGGTGGTTGAATATTATTTTCACATTCTATTTTACTAGAAAATTGCCCATTCAGCTACTGTCAAAATCGTTTTTTGAAAAGTCATGATTGAGTTGAGAACGTTTGGAAACAATATATGAGTGGAGGTGTTTTCATGCGTGAACAAGACAACCGGCTGGAACAAAACAAGCAGGAAGAACCCGTCAGTATCTTATCCAGATCACTTTTAACAGGATTTATCGGAGGGGTGCTTGGAGGCTTTTTTGGCCTTGTATTGTATTATTTCAATTTTTCAGAAGTAGCCCCGAAAAGTTATGTGCTCCGTTCGTGGCTCTCAGCACCGTGGATTGACACGTGGCTCGGCAATGTCATATCGATATTTATGATGGGTGTTATCTCACTGGGAACGGCGTTAGTTTACTTCATGCTGTTTAAAAAAATAAACACCCTCTGGATTGGGGCTGCATACGGGGTGCTTCTTTGGATAATCGTTTTCTACGTTATCCAGCCCATTTTCCCTAATATTCCACATCTTACAGAGTTGAAGACAGACACGATTGTATCATCGATTTGTTTATATATATTATACGGCACTTTTATTGGTTATTCCATATCCTATGACTATAACGAAACAATTATAAAAGTCAGAGAAAAAGAAGCGTCGAAGTAATTTTGGAGTTTAGCATTATTCAATCCTTTTCGTTTGTGATAAACTGGAAACGTCCATTACTATTATGAATGAAAAAGGAATGAACCAATAATGAGCCGTCTTTTGCTATTGAATGGACCGAATATTAATTTGCTCGGTATGAGGGAAAAAGATGTTTATGGGGAGTTCACATTGCAGTCAATCGAGGATGAGTTGACTAAACTGGTTAAGACTGCCGGCGGTGAACTGGATTGTTTTCAGTCAAACCATGAAGGTGAATTG
This sequence comes from Lentibacillus persicus, assembly GCF_900112705.1. Lineage (GTDB taxonomy): Bacteria > Bacillota > Bacilli > Bacillales > Amphibacillaceae > Lentibacillus > Lentibacillus persicus. The sequence continues at coordinate 97,640 of NZ_FOMR01000002.1, read as the reverse complement.
ATTGATTCGCTTCACCGTGCGAATGAATTATCTTATGATGGCATTATATTTAACCCTGCTGCCTACACACATACGAGCATTGCTTTACGTGACGCAATCGCTGCGATTAGCGTTCCTGTCATCGAAGTCCATATTTCTAACGTGCATAAACGAGAAAACTTCAGACATCAATCGATGCTTGCAGCGGTGTGTTATGGTCAAATTGTGGGGTTGGGACGAAAAGGCTATCGTTTGGCTGCACAAGCCTTCCTGGATTAAAGTGGAAAGGGATGATTATATGGGGAAATTAGCTGAACTTCGTCGAAAATTAAACGAGGAAAATTTGGATGCGATTCTAATCAACAGCCCAATCAACAGAAGATATATTACCGGGTTTACCGGGACGGCTGGTGCGGCAGTCGTCACCCAGAATGACGCACGATTTATAACTGATTTCCGCTACATAGAACAAGCAAGTGAACAAGCAGTTGACTTTACAATCGTTGAACATAAGCAACCAATCCATAATGAAATAAGCGAACAATTAAAACAAATGAGCGTAAAGCGGATTGGGTTTGAAAAAGACCATGTAACCTTTTCAACCTATGAAAAATATAACGAAACATTGGAGACGGAATTAGTGCCTGTCAGCGGTCTTGTGGAAGACTTGCGCCTGGTTAAGTCGGATGAAGAACTTGAGCATCTAAAACGAGCAGCTAAAATTGCAGACGATGCTTTCGATCACATTCAAAACTATATCAAGCCGGGTGTTAAAGAAATCGATATTTCGAATGAGCTTGAATTTTTTATGCGGAGGCAAGGTGCAGCCTCATCCAGTTTCGATATTATTGTTGCTTCAGGATATCGCGCTGCCCTTCCGCATGGCGTTGCTTCTGAAAAAGAAATTCAGAACGGTGAACTGGTTACAATGGACTATGGTGCACTGTTGGACGGTTACTGTTCTGACACGACCAGGACGGTGGCGGTCGGTGAAATCAGTGATCGATTAAAAACGATATATGATACCGTACTCGAAGCCCAGTTGCGTGGTGTTGCAAATATTAAGCCGGGAATGACCGGCAAAGAAGCTGATGCACTGACACGAGATTATATTGATAGTAAAGGATTTGGTGATTATTTCGGACATTCAACCGGGCACGGACTTGGCATGGAAGTTCATGAAGGGCCGGCATTGTCCTTTAAATCTGATAAGAAATTAGAACCAGGCATGGTCGTGACAGTCGAACCGGGTATTTATATACCTGATGTTGGCGGTTGCCGCATTGAAGATGATATTGTCATAACAGAGACAGGGAATGATCGTCTCACGCGCGCACCAAAAGAATTGGTTCGGCTTTAGATAAACGACAAACGGGAGGACTTTATATATGATATCAGTAAACGATTTTAAGACCGGATTAACGATTGAACTGGATAACCAGGCATGGCAAGTGATTGATTTCCAGCACGTGAAGCCAGGTAAAGGCGCAGCTTTTGTTCGGTCGAAGCTCAGAAATTTGCGAAACGGAAATATCCAGGAGAAAACATTCCGAGCTGGTGAGAAAGTTAATCGAGCTCATATTGAAAACCGAAAGATGCAATATTTATATGCTTCAGGGGACACACATGCGTTTATGGATACCAAGACATTTGAACAGCTTGAACTGCAAACAAACCAGATTGAAAACGAACTGAATTTTATGAGGGAAAATATGGAGGTCTCCATTATTACCTATGAAGGGGAAGTCATTGGTGTGGAGCTCCCTAAAAACGTCGAACTGACTGTAACAGAAACGGAGCCTGGTTTAAAGGGTGATACAGCAAGCGGCGGCACGAAACCAGCAACATTGGAGACCGGTTATACCGTTCAAGTCCCTCTCTTTGTTAATGAGGGTGACGCCCTGATTATTAGCACATCAGAAGGCAAGTACGTTTCACGAGCTTAACAAATAGCAAAGAAACCCCAAACGGTCCTGTTATACAGGGTCGTTTTTTTATGCCTTTAAAGCTGCTGAGTCATAATTTTATCTTGATATCATACATTTACTAACAAGCTATTGTAAAAGTGAGGACATGTGATGGAAGAGATATTGAGACTATTTCCCGAGAAAATAAGACAAGCGGTTTTTTTAAAAGTGGAAAATCGCTGGGACAAGCTGCAAGAGATCCGCTTCCGGCTCCAACAGCCAATCGAATTGATTTTCAATGACCGGACGGAATGGCTGGAAGGTAAAAGGCCGGATAGAAATGACAGTATATTTGTGTTGAATCAGCTTAGTGAATTTTCGTTATATCAGATGGAAGATGAACTTCGGGAAGGTTATATCACGATTGAAGGCGGCCATCGTGTTGGTTTGTCAGGTAAGGTGAACACAGTTAATGGTCAGGTTAAAGCAATTCAGTATATAACGTTTTTTAATATCCGTATTGCGAGCGAGAAGATCGGAGCAGCCGTGCCGCTCATACCATATCTTTATAAGAATCAGTATCTCAGCACATTGCTTATCGGTTCGCCACAAACAGGGAAAACGACCTTAATCCGTGATTTAGCCCGTTTGATTGGAACAGGATGGAACAGAGTGGGTGCCCGTAAAGTCGGCATCGTTGATGAACGATCTGAAATCGGCGGCTCAAAAAAAGGGATCCCGCAGCATGACTTAGGCAAAAGAACTGATGTGATGGATGCGTGTCCCAAAGATGAAGGCATGATGATGATGATCAGATCAATGTCACCTGACGTATTAATTGTTGATGAAATTGGAAGCAAGTCAGATGTACAAGCACTGTTGGAGGCTATTAATGCTGGTGTCATTGTCATATGCACGATACATGGAAATTCATTGGAAGCCTTGCAGAAACGGCCTTCGTTACAACCGCTATTTCGTCAACAGGTGTTTCAGCGCTTTGTTGTACTGAATGGACAAGCCAAGCCCGGCCAAATTCATGGGATTTATACCCACTCATATGAAAACATTATCCAGAAACCGGGGTGCATGATGAATGCAGTGGATTGGCGCGCTTCTTTTCATAGGAACCACCACGCTGATCGGATTTAAAATCAGTTCACAATTAACTGAGAGACCAAAACATATCCGTCAAATGAAAAATGCATTGCAGATTCTTGAAGCTGAAATCCTATATAGTCAACTGCCCTTACCAGATGTGTTTACAAAGATAGCAGGACAAATTCCCGGACCTGCTAATACGTTTTTTGCAGATCTTGACAATTCATTAAAGAACAAAAACGTTGATCTATACACTGTATGGACGAAATGTGTAGATAGTTTATTGGAAAATTCAGCGCTTGGAGCAAATGAAAGTGAAATATTGAAACAATTTGGCAGGACACTCGGTCAGCATGATTTCACCCAGCAGCAGAAACATATTCACCTCGCGATTAAGCACCTCGACCGTGAGCTGGAAGAGGCTCAGGATGAACACTACAAATACAGCAAAATGGCTAAAAGTTTAGGCGTGCTGTGCGGCATTTTTATCGTGTTGCTGTTTATATAGAGGAAAGGAGCACTTCCATGGCTATTGATGCATCCATATTATTTCAAATCGCAGGAATTGGTATTATCGTTGCTCTTATACACACAATTCTGAAACAAATGGGGAAAGAAGAAATTGCTCAATTTGCCACTCTGGTAGGTTTTATAATTGTTTTAGTCATTGTCGTTAATGGACTTTCAGATTTATTCCAGCAGATAAAGTCTGTATTCCTTTTCCAGGGGTAGACGCAGATGGACATCTTCCAGATTGTTGCCATTGGCATTATCACCAGTATTCTTTATATGGTCTTGAAGGAAATGAATGCTTCCTTTGCGTTTTTATTAGTTCTTGTTACGACAATCCTCATTTTTCTGGTTGTAATCCAGCAAATTGGCGTCATTTTTCGATTAATTGAAACCTTAGGAAACAAGGCAAACATTGATGGCATGTATATGGAGACAATCCTGAAAATAATTGGAATCGCGTATATTACTGAATTTGGGGCTAATCTGACAAAGGATGCGGGACTGCAGTCGGTGGCATCTAAAATTGAAATGGCCGGTAAAATATTTATCCTGTTGTTATCAATCCCAATCATTACGGCAGTTATCGAAGCAATCCTCAAGTTTATTGACTCGGTTTAGCCGTGGTCCAGAAAGGGGGCACACGGAAAATGAAAAACTGCAAATGGGCAGTCGGGATAATTTTTATATTACTGCTTTTCGCCGATATTACACCCGCTTTGGCAGCCGAGAGCAAGGATGAGAAGGATTCGGCGGAAGTTGAAAGACAAATGTTAAATGATGTCCAGCTGGGTGGAATTGAAACCCATTGGCAAACACTTGTAAATGAGTACGGTGGGTTTGTGCCTGAACTTGAAAAAACGAGCATCTATGAATTTGTAAAAGACAATGGAGCTTTTTCAATAAAGAATGTGTTTTTAGGTGTTATCGAATTTTTATTGCACGAGCTGATTCTTAACGGAAAATTGTTAGGGACTCTGTTCATGCTGACGTTATTTTCCAGCATTTTGCAAACGATGCATACCGCTTTTGAAAAAAGTGCCGTCAGCAGAATTGCCTATTACGTCGTTTATATTGTCCTGGTTTATCTCGCACTTAACAGTTTTTACTTAGCGGTATCGTATGCCAACGATGCGATCGAATCGATGAGCGGTTTTATGATTGCATTATTGCCGCTTGTTCTCGGAATTATGGCTACACTTGGCAATGTTATAACAGTTGCATTCTTTCATCCAATTATCATATTTCTTATCAATGTGAGTGGGGTGCTCGTTTCTAAGTTTATTTTGCCGCTATTATTTCTCTCGGCCTTATTATTGATCGTCAACAGCTTAAACGATAATTACAACGTGACGAATCTTGCTAATTTATTCAAAAACGTTGGCATGGGAACCTTAGGCGTTTTTTTAACAGTATTTTTAGGAGTGATGTCTGTTCAGGGAGCATCAAGCGCTGTGCAGGATGGTGTAGCGATGAAAACAACGAAGTTCATCACCGGCAATTTTATACCGGTTGTTGGGAGAACTTTTACAGATGCAACGGATACGATTTTAAGCGCGTCACTTTTGCTCAAAAATGCTGTGGGGATAGTAGGGGTTGTGATCGTTTTATTGGTCGCGATTTTCCCGGCAATCAAAATTTTTGCCATCGCTCTGGTTTATAAACTGGCGTCTGCTGTTTTGCAGCCGATCGGGGATGGACCTGTGATCACCACACTTGATACGATCAGCAAATTCATTGTATTGGTTTTAGCTTGTCTTTTGGCTGTTACATTAATGTTTTTTTTATCGATTGTCATTTTAGTTGCGGCAAGTAATATCACTATTCTGCTCCGGTAGGGGGTCCCTGATGGATCTTTTAATTGAGTGGGTAACTCAAATCATTATCTTTTTATTGGTGGCATCCGTTGTTGATTTGTTAATCCCGGAAACGTCTTTAAAAAAATATATCAATTTTACGGTTGGTCTTATTTTAATTCTTATCTTCTTAAAACCGGTTTTTTATTTATTTGATATGGATATCAAGCATGCAATTGAACAATCGATGACAGAAGTTGAATCACAGCAAAATGAAATGGGCGAAACAGAAAATTTAATAAAAACACAAAAAAAAGAAATACAAGCCTCGCAGCATGCATATATTCTAGAAGAGATGGCTGTACAGCTAAAAGAGCTGGCGAACGATACATTGCGGGAAGAGTACCACCGGGAGATAACACACATCGACTTCCAGATATCAAACACGCATGATATTACATATGAAAACCTGGAGGAAAACCTGGATAAACTCGACGTCACACTGCGTGAAGCAGAACCACCGGAAGGGAGTGTGGATGCTGTTGAAGATGTCGTTATTATGGATGAGCCATCTAAAAATGAAGCGGCAGTCGATGTAGAAGGCATTAAACGACTGCTTGAGGATCTATGGAAGGTAGACAAGGACAAGATTAGCATTACAGGGGAGGGAGGGTCAGCTTGAAAAATCAGCTAAAAAAACTATTTAATAATCCGGATTCCTCGGGAAGACCTTCAAGAAGAGCGGGCTACATTATTGTTATAGGTTTAATTGGGCTTCTGCTGATTATTTTAAGCAACGTGTTTTCAATGGGGGAACCTGAGGAAAATGATTCGTCCATTAATTTAGATTCAACTGATAATGCGGAGCAATCAACAAATGAAACGTTTTCAAATAAATCAGCTGAGACAACAGCTGTGGATGAAATTGAGGCAAGTTATGAAGACGATCTGCAAGAAATGCTGAATCAAATCCAAGGTGTATCCGAAGCTGAAGTAATGGTAAATCTTGAGTCAACCAAAGTTAAAATATATGAAAAAAATTTAATAGCCGGTCAGCAAGTCACTGAGGAATCGGACACAAATGGCGGGACTCGAGACATCGAAGATACCCAAAAGGAAACGCAGGTTGTGTTAGTGAATCAAGGGGACAAGGAAGTTCCGCTGCTGGTCCGCACTGAAAAACCGGATGTAAGGGGGGTTTTTGTTGTTGCAAAGGGGGTTGATCATGCTTCGGTTGAACAGCGGGTAGTCGAATCGATTTCCCGTGTGCTGAATGCACCAACACACAGAGTATCAGTAATGCCAAAAAATTAGGAGGGTAATTAATGTTAAAAAAACAAACGGTATGGTTGTTAACGATGCTAAGTTTAATGATTGTTTTGAGCGTTTACTATATGACATCACCTGGAAATAGCGGGGATCTTGCTTATTTTGAACAAGGGGAGGAAACGTCTGAAGAAGCAGCTTCATCCGAAAATGCTGAAGGAGAAGCTGCTGATGAAACAGATGCTGAGGTTACCGATATAACAAATGCAAGTGAAGATGAATTGTTTACGTCAATCCGAATGGAAATACAGGACGAGCGCAGTGAAGCAAAAGATCGGCTGAATGACGTTGTCGCCTCCAGCACGGCAAGTACAGAAGAAAAAAATCAGGCCAGAGATGAGATGAATGAGCTTGATGAGGTTTCCAGCAAGGAGACCATACTGGAAGAATCAATTTTGGCGGCTGCCGACTACAGTGATGTCCTTGTCCGTCATGAGGAAGGAAAAGTTCTGGTGCATGTGAAGGAAACTGAAAAGCTGAGCAATTCAGAAGTCGTCAATATCATGCAGATGGTACGTGATGAATTTGGCGATATAACGGTTGATGTTGATTATCAGCCAGTTGAAAAGTGAATGAGCAGAGGAGCCGGGTGGAATCGTCCATCCGGCTTTTATGATTAATAATTTTTTATACTATCATTCGCATGTTACTTAAAAGATTGATATAATACATACTGAAACCGTTTTACATATTAGGCTGGGTTGATGTTTTCAGTACGGTTATCGTAGAATATTATAAGAATTTATAATTTAATCTGTAACAAACGAAAGGGTGCCAATCATGTTAAAAGTTCAGGAAATACGCGAATTAATAAAACTGGTTGATCAATCGGCAATCGACGAATTTACGTATGAATCAGACGGTACAAGCGTTTCGATGAAAAAATCAAATGGGCAAGTCGTCACGTCTAATGCTCCAAAACACGTGGAAGCAGTTGAACAGTCCGCAGAACCGGCAAAACCTGCAGAACCGGGCGTTAAGGTGGAACAAAAAACAGAGAGCGCTCCGGCTGAAAGCTCTGCTCCGGAAAACACAACCGATTTTGATTATGAAATCGTGTCCCCAATGGTTGGAACATTTTATGCAAAACCAAATCCGGAAAGCGATGCATATGTAAAGCCGGGTTCTCAAGTGGAAACCGATACAGTCGTATGTATTGTGGAAGCAATGAAACTTTTTAATGAAATCGAGGCCGAAACATCGGGTGAAATAACCGAGATACTGGCCGAAGACGGCGAATTAGTAGAGTACGGCCAGCCATTATTCAGAGTAAAGACTAACTAAGGGGATGTTGCAGGTGATTAATAAAGTATTAATTGCGAACCGAGGAGAAATAGCTGTTCGCATCATAAGGGCCTGCAAAGAGATGGATATTGCTACGGTCGCAGTTTATTCTGAAGCGGATAAAGATGCCCTGCATGTCCAGTTGGCTGATGAAGCTTATTGTATAGGCCCTGCGCTAAGCAGAGACAGTTACTTAAATTTTACAAATATCATGAGTGTTGCTACATCAACTGAAGTGGATGCCATCCATCCCGGGTACGGTTTTCTGGCGGAAAATGCTGACTTTGCCGAAATTTGCAGTGCTTGCAACATTACATTTATCGGCCCGCCAGCAGAAGCTATTCAGAAAATGGGAATTAAAGATGTTGCCCGGGAAACAATGAAGGCAGCTGATGTGCCTATCGTTCCTGGCTCTGATGGGATTATCGAAAATGAAGATGAAGCGATTCACATCGCCGGAGAAATTGGTTACCCAGTAATTATTAAAGCAACAGCGGGCGGTGGAGGAAAAGGCATCAGGGTTGCTAAAACGGAAGAAGATCTTGTTAAAGGTATACGGGTTACCCAGGAGGAAGCTGAAAAATCATTCGGCAACCCGGGTGTTTACCTTGAGAAATTCATTGAAGATTTCCGTCATGTTGAAATTCAAGTACTGGCAGATGAACATGGCAATACCGTACATCTTGGCGAACGGGATTGTACGATTCAGCGGCGACTGCAAAAATTGATTGAAGAAACGCCATCGCCGGCATTAACGCCTGAAATTCGTGCAGAAATGGGAGAGGCAGCAGTAAAAGCTGCTAAAGCAGTTGATTATGTTGGAGCGGGTACAATCGAATTTATTTTTGACCGAAAAACGCATGCCTTCTATTTTATGGAGATGAACACCCGCATTCAAGTTGAGCACCCCGTTACTGAAATGGTTACCGGTGTCGATTTGATAAAAGAACAAATCAGGGTAGCGAACCACGAAAAATTGTCCTTCAAGCAGGACGATATTAATTTCAATGGCTGGGCAATGGAGTGTCGGATTAATGCTGAAAGCCCGTTTAAAAACTTCATGCCTTCCCCCGGCAAAATCGATCTTTATCTTCCTCCCGGAGGTCTGGGTGTTCGAATCGATTCGGGAGCGTATCCGGGGTATAGCATACCTCCATATTATGATTCGATGGTCGCTAAGCTAATAACATACGGGAAAACAAGGAATGAAACGATTGATCGAATGAAACGCGCGCTGGATGAATTTGTTGTGGATGGTGTTGATACCACAATCTCATTTCACCGGCGTATTATGGATCATGATGTTTTTGTGAATGGTGACTTTAACACAAATTTCCTTGAAGAAAATCCGATTATAGAAAAGGATGATGATTGATGAGTGAACAGCCTTTGCTGAATGTAAGCGACAATACGAATCTGGGGACTGTTGAAATTGCGCCTGAGGTCATTGAAGTGATCACGGGGATAGCCGCATCCGAAGTAGAAGGTGTTTCTGCAATGCGTGGCAACTTTGCAACAGGCGTTGTAGAACGATTCGGGAAGAAATCACATGGTAAAGGCGTAAAAGTTGACTTGACGGAAAAAGGTATCCTTATTGATCTGTTTGTTGTATTGAATTTTGGTGTGTCAATACCAAAAGTGGCTCAACAATTGCAGGAAAATATTCGTCAGACACTTAAAAATATGACAGCACTTGAAATTGATGAAATTAATGTTCATGTAGTTGGCATTCAGATGGAAGAAACGGAAGAAAGTGAGTAGGGCCAAAAGAATTTGTTCTTTTGCCCTTCTTTTTTTCTTAATGCTGTGTTTCAAGACAGCTGTTGAGCCTGACTTGTCGGTGAAGTTTAAGAATGCAATTATAAAACCGCTATTGTGACAGTTTCTTTCTGGCTTCATAGTTATAATCATGATATGATTTGCAATGATATTAGTAAAAATAGGTTTTCAAAGGCCTTGAAATTGAGCTGTTTTTAACAGGTCTTTTTTCAATCCCGCTTGAAACACATTGCTAAAAAGGAGTTAAGGGTTATGAATCGCCACGCAGCACGAGAAAATGCACTGCAAATCCTTTTTCAATTGGATATTAATGATAAAAATCCTGAAAAAGCAATAGATGAGCAGTTTGAGTCACTGGAAGTTGACGCATATTTGAAGGAACTTGTAGAAGGCGTTGCTTCGTACAAAGATCAGCTGGATCAAAAAATCACTGAGCATATGGAAAAATGGTCAATCGACCGGATTGCTTCGGTTGAAAAAACGATTTTAAGAATTGCAGTTTTCGAAATCAGCTATCGGGAAGACATACCGGTAAATGTTGCAATTAATGAAGCGGTAGAACTGGCAAATGCATATGGAGAAGAAAAATCCGGAAAATTTGTAAACGGCGTATTATCAAAAATTATAGCATAGAGAGGAGCCTGAGACATGCCAGCGAAAACAATCAATGGAAAGGAATTAGGGCAGAAACTTCGGGAAGCGATGACAGGGGAAGTGACACAGCTGAGAGAAGAAGGGATTGTTCCTCATTTAACTGTTATCATTGTTGGTGATAACCCGGCATCAAAGTCGTATGTAAACGGGAAAAAGAAAGCCTCAGCGCAAACTGGCATTTCGTCCGATGTCATCGAAATGCCGGCCTCTGTTTCTCAGGAAGAGCTTCTTAAGAAAATAGAAGAACTGAACAATGAGAAAGCGGTGCATGGGATTTTGGTACAACTCCCACTTCCTGATCATATCAATGAACAGCTTGTCATTGAGTCGATCAGCCCTTATAAAGACGTTGATGGTTTCCACCCGGTTAATATTGGGAAAATGATGACAGGCGATGATGCTTTTCTGCCGTGTACCCCTTACGGCATTATAACGATGCTTCATTCATATAATATTCCAATCGCGGGCAAGCATGCGGTTGTGCTTGGGCGGAGTAATATTGTAGGCAAACCGGTGGGACAATTGCTTCTTAAAGAAAATGCAACTGTTACATACTGTCATTCAAAAACAGAGAACTTGTTTGAATATACCCGCAGCGCCGATATCCTTATTGCGGCTATAGGCAAACCAAATATGATTTCCGGTGAGCATATAAAGGATGGGGCAGTAATAATCGATGTAGGTATAAATCGCAAGGAAGATGGGTCATTGACTGGAGATGTTGATTTTTCATCAGCAGCTGAAAAAGCTGCATATATAACGCCTGTTCCAAAAGGCGTAGGACCTATGACGATAACAATGCTTCTCCAAAACACGATTAAGGCTGCTAAAGGACTGTCGCACCTTGGAGGATAAATATTTAACCGTTTCAGCTCTGACCAAATATATAAAACGCAAGTTCGAAACGGACCCACATATGAAAAACTTATGGTTGAAAGGCGAAATTTCGAACTTTAAGCATCATAGTCGCGGACATATGTATTTAACGGTTAAAGATGATAATGCGCGTATTCAAGCCGTGATGTTTGCGGGTAATAACAGGAAGTTGAAATTCCGGCCGGAAAACGGAATGAATGTATTAATTCGCGGTGATATTGGTGTCTTTGAGCAATTCGGACAATATCAGCTTTATATTCAACAAATGGAGCCGGATGGACTCGGGTCGTTATATTTAGCGTTTGAACAATTAAAGGAAAAATTGGCTAAACAAGGTTATTTTGAAAACGAACGTAAAAAGAAATTACCAAAATATCCGGAGAATATAGGGATTATTACTTCTCCCACGGGAGCAGCCGTGCGTGATATTATAACGACTATTAAACGTCGGTATCCAATTGTGCAAACAACAATTATTCCTGTCCTTGTCCAGGGTGAAAATGCACCCCATTCAATTGCTGATGCGATAACCAGAGCTAATCATAATACCAATTTTGATCTGTTGATTGTTGGTCGGGGAGGAGGCTCTATCGAAGAATTATGGGGCTTCAACGAAGAGATTGTGGCTAATGCAATATATAAATCCAGCATTCCAATCATTTCAGCTGTCGGGCATGAAACGGATATCACGATTAGTGATTTCACAGCAGATATGAGAGCACCCACGCCGACAGGGGCGGCTGAGATTGCTGTGCCGTCCAGGCTTGAACTATTACATAACGTCCAAAGTATGCAGCGTTCAATGAGCCGAATCGTGAATGAAAAAACCACTGCGGCATCACAGCACCTTAAACGGATTCAACAATCATATGCCTTCCGCTACCCGGAACAATTAATTGCACAAAAAGAACAGGAATTGGATAAATTTGTGGAACGGCTTGGAACGGCTTTTAAACAAGAACAGCGAAGAAAACGTGATTTGCTTATCAGTTTAAATGCGCGTATGGAAGCACTGCATCCGCGCTGGCAGATTGAACGGACAACTAAGGATTTGAATCAACTGACTAAACAACTTAATTATATGATGACAAAACAAGTGGATCAAAGTGAAAGCAGGCAGCAAAACGCCATTGAAAAATTATCATTGCTGAACCCGCTTGAAACAATGAAACGCGGTTACGCCATTACTTATTCATCATCCGGCAGGCTATTGAAAACCGTTAAAGATACAGCTGAATCAGAGGAAATAACTGTGGCCCTATCTGATGGAAAGTTAGTTTCCCGTGTAGTGAGCATAGAGGAGGAATATAATGGAAAACATGAATGAATTGTCGTTTGAAGAGGCAATGCTTGAATTGGAGAAAATAGTGGAAAAACTAGAGAAAGGGGATGTCCCGCTGGAAAAAGCCATTTCATACTATCAGGAAGGGATGCAGCTTTCAAAAGTGTGTAATGATAAATTATCCAGTGTTCAAGAAAAGATGACAAAAATTATGAATGAACAAGACCAGCTTGAATCATTTGAAATACAGGGGGACGAATGACGGTGCACCAGGGACTCAAAGAATTTATTTCTGAAAATCGAGAGCTTATTCAGAGCGAGCTCAATAAACATTTGGCTAATCTCGACATTCCTGTTCGACTTAAAGAATCAATGATTTATTCATTGGAAGCTGGCGGGAAAAGGCTGAGACCTGTCATCCTAATGGCGAGCTTCAGGAATTACGATCATGAAATCAACCGGGTGCTCCCAACTGCTGCTGCACTTGAAATGATTCATACGTATTCACTGGTCCATGATGACTTGCCTGCTATGGATGATGATGACGTACGCAGAGGGATGCCGACGAATCATAAAAAATTCGATGAGGCAACAGCGATTCTGGCCGGTGATGCATTATTAACATATAGTTTTGAACTTATCTCAAACGATGCATTGCTGACAGACAGTGAAAAAGTGCGAATTGTTCAGATTTTAGCAGAAGCCAGCGGTCCAAAAGGTATGGTAGCAGGCCAGATTTTAGATATGGAAGCAGAAAAGAAAGATGCCACACTTGAAGAACTTGAAACAATCCATACGCTGAAAACGGGTGAATTATTCCGATTCGCGATTCGGGCAGGAGCTTATCTAGGCGGCGCTCAAGACAAGCAAATTCGCCATTTGGATCAATTTTCCCGTTATCTTGGTCTAATCTTCCAAGTTCAGGATGATATATTGGATGTTACAGGTGATCCTGATATAATTGGCAAGCCGGTTGGAAGCGATGTAAGCAATGAAAAAAATACATATGTCAAATTGCTCGGACTTGATCGAGCTGTTCAAAAAAAGAACGATTATGTCGACAAAGCCAAGAAAGCATTACGCGAAGCAGGAGCTGAAACGTCGCATTTGATGTCATTGACTGACTACTTCAGTAATCGCGAGCGTTAATAACTATTGTTTTGAACAAATATATGTTATAATAAATTTATTAAAGGAATGGTGCAGTATTCTAGTCAGCCCTCCGTTCCTGAAGGCGGGCCTAAAAATCCGCCAAAGGGCACATCGATGAAGTTCCTTGTGCCGGCTTGAGGCGCCCAGCCTTGGGTCGGTGCTGGGAGTTAAGGTTTTCGGGCGATCCGCAAAGGCATGTGGGCGTTGACCCGATTTCCGTGGAGGCCCATATCTGTGGTGTAGTCTAAGCCTAGATAGCATTATGGAATGGGGTATGAACCTGTTTAATAGGGTTAAGGGTGACCTTATTTACAGCGTAGCCTGCCTTGAGTGGAAATGAGGGGATTAGAGTCTTTATTTACAGTCCAAATGGCCATTGGATTGTCTATGCTACCTCTATGAAATCATCGCTGCAAAAGAGGCTAGGGAACGGTCAAAGGCTGCCGAGGAAAACTCCTAGACTGTTCATTGACATTTAAGAGGCATTATAGTGCGGACTAAGTGGTAATCCAGTCCGGCATTCGGCGACGATGCTGAGGTGGATTTAAAGGGGAACCACCTTAATGGCAACATAAGGTATCCACTTGGGAAAACCTACTGGACCTAAGCCGCAGTTTTTACCTCTTAAATGACCATTCCTGCTTACATAAATTGCCAAACAGAGGTTAAAATGAAATCGCAAACTAAAAAATCATTAAAATTCAGTGTTACTATTGCCGTTATCACGTTTGTGCTAGCGGCTATTTTTGCAGTTATTTCTGAGTCTGTCCTCAGCAATGTTGTATGGATACTTGGTCTGTTTATTGTATTTATCATAGTATTCGTGGGTGTTGTATTTGATATGCTGGGAATCGCTGCCACTTCGGCTACTGAAAAGCCATTTCATGCGATGGCGGCAGAGAAAGTAAACGGTGCGAAAGAAGCGGTTAATATTACGCGAAATGCTGATAAATTTGCCAGTTTTTGCAACGATGTGATTGGGGATATATCGGGCGTTGTCAGTGGCACAGCCTCAGCGACAGTTGTTCTTCAGATTGCCCACATTTTCGGAGAAGGTGATGGCTCCAGCCTGCAAATTGTCCTTTCTGTTGTCCTTACAAGTCTTGTCGCTGCTTTAACTGTAGGCGGCAAAGCAATAGGTAAATTTGCGGCAATTAATTTCTCGACCGATCTTATTTTTTTTGCCGGGAAAATTATCGCTTTTATTGAAAAAAATTTCAAGATCAGTATATTTCCCAAAGAGGATAAGAAGACAAATAGGTAACTGTATAATAAATCAAACGATAAAGGGTATAGGTTATGACAAAAAAGCGTTTGGATGTTTTGTTGGTTGAACGGGCATTAGCTGATACAAGGGAAAAGGCTAAGAGGCTTATTATGGCTGGTGTTGTTTTTTCTGAGCAGACCCGTTTGGATAAACCTGGTATGAAAATAGACACGGCTGTGCAACTTAGTGTGAAGGGAAAAACGATGCCATACGTCGGTCGCGGCGGCCTGAAACTGGAAAAAGCATTACAAAGTTTTTCAATTACATTGAATAACAGGGTCATGCTCGATATTGGCTCTTCAACGGGAGGGTTTACGGATTGTGCACTGCAACATGGTGCACGTCTTAGTTATGCCATCGATGTTGGCTACAATCAGTTGGATTGGAAACTGCGCAGTGATGAACGTGTCGTTGTAATGGAGAGAACTAATTTCCGGTATGTGACCTCTGATATGATTGAGTTTGGGTCCCCTGATTTTGCAACCATCGATGTTTCATTTATATCTTTGAGGTTAATATTGCCTGTATTGAGTCAGTTGCTTAAGCCTGGCAGCGACGTCGTAGCACTTGTTAAGCCTCAATTTGAAGCTGGTCGTGATCAGGTAGGCAAAAAAGGGATCGTCCGTGACAAAAAAGTACATAAACAGGTGTTAAAAGATATTGTTTCATTTGCTGAACTTCAAGGGTTTAGATTGATTGACCTAACATATTCCCCAATTACTGGAGGCGATGGAAACATCGAATTTCTTTTGCATCTGGGGTGGATAAAGCCTGGAATGGATCGTGATAATTCAGAAATTGTTTTAGAAGAAATAGTGGAAAATGCACACGATAACTTTTAGAAAATAGAAACTGAGTGACCGGTCACTTTTGGAGGTCTTTTAATGAGTAAAATCCAGCGGCATATTAAAATACGTGAACTAATAACAAATAGTGAAATCGAAACACAGGATGAACTCGTCGATGAGTTAAAATCGCTTGGC
The DNA here is from genome assembly GCF_900112705.1 of Lentibacillus persicus. Lineage (GTDB taxonomy): Bacteria > Bacillota > Bacilli > Bacillales > Amphibacillaceae > Lentibacillus > Lentibacillus persicus. Next base: position 81,747 of record NZ_FOMR01000002.1, on the reverse strand, counting down.
TATAATGTTACGCAGGCAACAGTTTCCCGTGATATTAAAGACTTGCATCTGGTAAAGGTTACCTCGTCAAATGGCCGTTATAAATACAGCCTTCCTGCTGATCAGCGGTTTAATCCTTTTGATAAATTAAAGCGTTTAATCAGAGATGCGTTTGTGAAAATCGAGAGCACCAGTCATTTTATTGTATTAAAAACATTGCCTGGAAATGCCCATGCGCTTGGGGCACTGATCGACAACCTTGAGTGGGACGAGATTATGGGCACCATATGCGGGGATGATACTTGCTTGATTATATGCCGTACAGAAGAAAATGCAGCTGATATTGAAGACCGTTTTATAAGTATGCTTTAACGATGTTGGGGTGAGTTATGTGCTGACCGAATTATCAATTCAGGATTTTGCAATTATAAATAAGATATCCGTGACATTTGACGAAGGTTTAACTGTTCTTACTGGTGAGACAGGTGCAGGGAAATCCATCATTATCGATGCTGTTCAATTGCTGGCGGGCGGCCGCGGCTCAGTGGAGTATGTACGCCACGGTACAAAAAAAGCTGAAATAGAAGGGCTTTTCACGCTTGATTCAAACAAGCATCAACTATACGAAACAGCAAAATTGTATGGAATCGATATACAGGACGAGATGGTGGTTTTGCACCGGACAATAACTTCTGGCGGGAAAAGTATCTGCAGGGTTAACGGGAAATTGGTTACACTTGCGATTTTAAAAGAGTTTGGAAAATTGTTGATTGATGTGCACAGCCAGCATGAAACCCAGTCATTGTTAAATGCCGACAACCATATTCGGCTTCTTGACTTATATAATGAGAAACAAATTGCAAAAGCAAAAAAAGAATATTTGAGCTTATTTCATAAACTTTCTGGTTTGCGGAAACGTTATAAAGAATTAAGTGAAAATGAACAGGAAATTTCCCAGCGTCTTGATTTGCTTAAATTCCAGAAAAATGAAATTGAACAGGCAAACCTAGTTCCTGATGAAGATGAGAAACTGGAAGACGAACGCAGCAGGCTTTCGAATTTTGAGCAAATATACAGCGGACTGCAAGATGCTTATAATGCCCTGTATGGTGAACAGAAAGGTCTCGAATGGCTGAATACTGCCAGTCAGGCCCTTCAACGCAGCCAGGAGCATGACACATTCATTGCAGAAAAAGCTGAAGAAATGTCTAATCATTATTTCTTAGTTGAAGAATTAATGTACGAGATCAGAAATTATACCGATACACTCGAATATGAACCGGAACGACTGAATGAAGTTGAATCCAGGTTGAATGAAATAAACCGTTTAAAGAAAAAATATGGTTCAACCGTAAATGAAATTATCGAGTATTTAGGAAGAATTGAAGAAGAGCTGGAAGAGATCACAAATAAAGATTCGCATATATCCAAACTGGAAAAGCAAATTGATGGTGTTTATCATGATGCTTATCTCGAGGCGAAACAGCTGCACGACTTGCGCAAAGAAGCTGCTGATTCATTAACTAAAGATATTCAGAAAGAACTGAAAGATCTTTACTTGGAGAAATCATCGTTTTCTGTGTCGTTCAATACACAGTTGAAATCCGGTAACGAACAATACGAACTAAATAAAAACGGGTTTGACCAAGTTTATTTCCAAATATCAACAAATCCGGGCGAGCCGTTGAAACCATTGCATAAAGTGGCTTCCGGAGGCGAAATGTCACGGATTATGCTGGCATTGAAACGAATATTTGCTCAGCATCAAGGTGTAACAAGCGTCATATTTGATGAAGTGGATTCAGGGGTGAGCGGACGAGTTGCTCAGGCGATAGCTGAAAAAATTCAGCAAGTATCAATTCAGTCACAAGTTTTATGTATCACCCACTTGCCGCAAGTTGCTGCAATGTCTGATACACACAAATTGATCGAAAAACATGAAGAAACTAATCGGACTTCGACCAGTGTTAACGAATTATCCAAAAATGAAAAAATAAATGAGCTGAGTCGGATGATTACAGGTGCTCATTTAACAGCAAGTGCCCAAACGCATGCGAAGGAATTGCTTGATTCAGCATCCAACTACAAAGAACAAATGGGGAAGCCATAAGACGATTGTGATAAAAAGTAAATTTAAATCACCCACTCCGAAATTCTTTTGCTTTATAACAGGAAATGATACACATCTTTTCTTTAATTTCACCAGTTTAAAATGAGGTACGTTAGGTGAAATTAGGAGTACAGAAAGAGAAAACAATGAATTGGTATGAGGTTAGGATTAGGAGAGTGAATTGGGTGGATAATCAGCGAAGATTTCGACTTATAGCAGGTGTCCTGCTTCTGATAACGATATTAACATTTACTGCATCAGGAAAACATTATCTTTCCCTTCCTAATCACGTTATGGCTTTTAATAACGATTCATCACCTATAAATGTGCCGGCCTTTGACGAAATTAATGAAGGCAATTCATCAGAGGACAGTTTAGAGGCAATTGATTCCTCAAAGTTTTACGCGAAAGAACCGGGAAGAAGTGACCTGATATTCGAGGCAGCAGGCATGCCAGATAAAAAAGTGAACACATCGGCACTCGAAGATGTCAAAGTGGTTCCCGGCGGGCAATCAATTGGTGTTCAGCTTCACACGCTTGGTGTGCTCGTAGTAGGGCATCATCAAATTAAAGGTGAAGATGGGGCAGTCTCACCTGGCGAAGACGCCAGTATTGAGGTGGGTGATGTCATTTTAAAAATAAATGGTGAAGAAGTAAAAGCGATGGAAGATGTAAAACCATTTGTTAAAAAAGCAGGCAGGAATAACGAGCAGTTGGATGTAACGGTGAAACGAGATGATGAAACAATCAAAACCAAACTTGCACCGGTAAAAGATAAAAAAGAGGACGCGTACCGGATTGGTTTATATATTCGTGATTCCGCTGCCGGAATTGGTACAATGACCTTTTATGATCCTAAATCTAAAAATTATGGAGCTCTTGGTCATGTCATTTCCGATATGGATACCCAGAAGCCCATTGAAATTCACAACGGATCGATCGTTCGTTCAAACGTAACATCGATTGAAAAGGGAAACCATGGAACACCAGGCGAAAAACAAGCTAAGTTCTCCATGAAGGATGAAAAAATTGGAAACATTACGAAGAATAGCCCATTCGGGATTTTTGGAACGCTGAATAAGCCAATTAAAAATGGCAAATATGATAAACCGTTGCCGATTGCTTTGTCACATGAAGTGAAAGAAGGTCCGGCTAAAATATTAACGGTTCTTGAAGACGAAAAGGTGAAAGCATTTGACGTTAAAGTGGTCAGCAGTGTTCCCCAGAAGTTCCCCGCTAAAAAAGGCATGGTTATACAAATAACTGATGATGAACTTTTGAAGGAAACCGGCGGTATTGTTCAAGGGATGAGCGGGAGTCCAATTATCCAGGACGGGAAAGTTATCGGGGCAGTTACGCACGTTTTTGTGAATGACCCGACCAGTGGTTATGGTGTGCATATTGAGTGGATGCTTGAAGAAGCAGGCGTAGGTACAGAAAATAAAGAAAAGAACAAAGCAAGCTAAATAACCGATCTAAATGACTTGTCATAGGGCGTAAGTTTGCCTTGACAAGTCATTTTTTTGAATTGAGGCAAGCAAAATCTAAATATTATTCGACAAATTCATGCAAGCCCTGTCATTATACATCGAATGCAGTCGATATTAAGAGTAAATTACAGATATAACGCGGATAACAAGAAATTTTTAAAGTTTTTTAAACAAAAGAAGGATATGTGGATCTTATGTCGAATACATTACGTGGAGAATGCTCGAATTAAAGGAGGAAGTTTTGTGGAAAAAATTTCAGTTTGCTTAGTTGATGATAATCGGGAACTTATCGAATTAATGGAGGAGTATTTTAACGAACAGCCGGATATAGAAATTTCAGGGATAGCTTATAATGGCCGGGAATGTTTGGAAATGCTCGAAGAAACGGAACCGGATGTACTCGTTTTAGATATTATTATGCCGCATATTGATGGCTTAGGTGTGTTAAACACAATTCGTGATTCAGAGAACGGAAATAAACCAAACGTCATTATGCTGACAGCTTTTGGACAGGAAGAAGTAATGAAAAAAGCTGTAGATTTAGGGGCCTCATACTTTATTTTGAAACCGTTTGAATTGGATAATTTGGCAGAGCAGATCCGACAAGTTCAAGGGGTCAAAACGACTAATCAGGCATCTCCAAAACGATCAAATGGCAAAGAAAGAAAGAAAAGGGATCTGGAAACGAGCATAACAAATATAATCCATGAAATTGGCGTTCCGGCTCATATTAAAGGTTATATGTATTTAAGAGAAGCCATTACAATGGTTTATAATGACATCGAGTTGTTGGGTTCAATCACTAAAGTACTTTACCCGGACATTGCCAAAAAGTTTAATACAACTGCGTCTCGTGTTGAAAGAGCTATTCGCCATGCGATTGAAGTTGCTTGGAGCCGCGGTAACGTTGAATCAATTTCAGCCATGTTCGGATACACCGTGAACATTTCAAAGGCAAAACCGACCAACAGCGAATTCATCGCAATGGTCGCCGACCGTTTGCGTCTGGAACATAAAGCCAGTTAAAATCCATTCACCAGCAAAAAATCAACAAGCACTTTGTCACAGTTTATGGATTTTGCGTCATAAATAATGACCTTTTAGTAACGGTCCTAAATAAAAACCTGAATGCGGCGATGCCGCATTCAGGTTTTTATTCAAAGAATTTATTATACAATGATTTTATAGCCAAATCCAGTTTGTCTTTTCGAATACCAAACATGACTGATACTTCCGATGACCCCTGGTTGATCATTTCGATGCTTATATTTGCTTCGGCAAAAGCCGCTGTTGATTTCTCTGCTATGCCCACAGCATTCATCATGCCTTCACCGACTACCATTATCATTGCGAAACCGTAATCGATTGAAATCGTTTCTGGATTCAATTCACTTTTAATACGATTAATGACATTCAGTTCCTTTTCAGCCGTCAGCTGATTGTCCCGGATGATAACAGACATATTATCAATACCTGAAGGTGCGTGTTCAAACGAAATGCCTTCTTCCTCCAGTATTTGCAGTAATCGCCGGCCAAAACCGATTTCACGGTTCATTAAATATTTACTGACGTATAAGTTAGAAAAACCTGTGTCGGCAGCAATACCAACTACACACCGGGTGTCAGGGTCTTTTTCAGAGACAATCATTGTGCCGGAACTGGATGGATTGTTCGTATTTTTGATACATACAGGTATTTCAGCTTGAAAGGCAGGCATAAGTGCTTCGTCATGAAAAACACCAAAGCCGGAATAGGATAGTTCACGCATTTCCTTGTATGTCAGTTTTGTTACTTCCTCAGGATTTTCAATCACTCTCGGATCCACCACATACACGGAATCAACGTCTGTAAAATTCTCATATAAATCTGCCTGTACGCCGGCGGCAACAATTGAACCTGTAATATCTGAGCCGCCTCGAGGGAATGTTATCAATTGGCCGCTTTTTGCATAGCCAAAGAAACCAGGTATGACACTAATGCTGTCTTTTTGTCTCATCGTGTATAGTTTTTCATAGCTCTCTGGAAGAACTTGTGCATTGCCCGGCTCATTGCTGACAATGATTCCTGCATCCTGCGGGTTTACGTATTCAGCATTCAACCCTTGAGTTTTTAAATATTCACTGACAATTTTGGCACTGCTGTCTTCACCAATTGACTTTAGTGCATCTGTTTTCATTTGTCCTGTCCAATCACTGTTCAGAGTACTGTGAATGGTGTTTTCAATACTATCCAAGACAGTTTTTGAAACTTGAAGTTCTTCAACAATCTCGGAAAAACGTTTCATAATCTCGGTTACTTTATGTTGGGTATCTTTGTTATCTTCAGCTAGTTCATCGAGTTCAATTAAAAGATCAGTTATCTTGGTATCACCCGAAAACCGCTTGCCTGGTGCTGATACAACAACAAATTTTCTGTCGGGATCATCACCAATTACGGATCCTACTTTTTTAATTTGTTCACTGCTTGCGACGGAACTTCCCCCGAATTTTGCTACTTTCATGCTACACCTCTCCATCATTAGTCGTTAAAAATCTTATGCCTATAAATATTCAATTATAGTTATTCTGTTTTTCCTTTTGCTTTTTTCTGTCACGATATACGATAAAACCGCCGATAAACCAAATTCCGCCAAGAAATAATAGAAGACCTATCATAAATTGAACACTATTATGAAAGAAAATGGGGTGAAATTCATTGAATAGTGTATCCCGCATAAGCTTAATGCCGTACGCGGAAATCAGACCCGGGACCAGCAGCATAAGCACCGCAATGATTCGAATCATAATATTGCACTTCCCTTGTTGTAAGGCTGTGCAAAAAGTACACTAACACACTTTTTCAACACATGCCTATGTAAGACAGACTGTTTTAATTATAGCAAAATCTGTGAGAAATATGAACACTGCAGTTAAAGAATTTATAGCCGATTACGATTTGAATTATAGTGCAGATTAGCGTATGCTTAAATTGCGCAATATCTTGCAGTGATTGGGGGGGTATGTGTGAAGCGTGTGCTTATTGTCGGCGCGGGAAAAGGCGGCAGTGCTCTGTTAGAAATTCTATCTAACACTAATAAAATGAATATCATTGGCGTTACGGATACGAATCCGGATGCCAAAGGATTAAAACTGGCAGCTGAGCATGGCATACCGATTGATACAGATTTTACGAAGTGGCTGCAGGGCGATGTCGATATCATAGTTGAAGCAACAGGTAATGAGAAGGTACTTGAATATTTGCTTGAAAAACGGAACAGAAAGACAGTCGTCATCCCGGGCAGTGTTGCGTATATTATTTCGGAATTAATGGAAGAAAAAGAGTCACTGCTTGAAAGATTAAAATTAGAGACGAATAACCAGGAACTTATCCTCAATAACATTCATGACGGTATGATTGTAGTGGATGAGCAAGAGATGGTTCAATTCGTTAATAAAAGTGCGGAACGGATTATCGGGTTGGATAAAGAAAATTTTAACGGTCTGAATATCAAACATGTTATCGCCCGAACACGACTTCCCCACGTGATGCGATCACGAAGAAAGGAAGTCAACCAGCGGCTCGTTCTTGAAAACGGCAAGAAAATTATTACGACGCGAATTCCGATAATAAATTCAGAGGAAATGGTTGTTGGGGCATTCGCGGTTTTTAAAGACATTACCGAAGTCATGAACCTTGCAGAAGAAAATACTGATCTTAAAGAGATAAAAATACTGCTTGAAGCAATCATCCATTCGTCAGACGAAGCCATCAGCGTTGTAGATGAAAACGGAACAGGCATTATGATTAACCCTGCCTACACGCGCATCACGGGTCTGCGCGATTCTGACATTATTGGTAAACCTGCCACTGCGGACATTACTGAAGGGGAAAGTATGCATATGAAAGTACTTCAAACCCGACGGGCGGTCCGCGGGGTGCGAATGAAAGTAGGTCCGTCCAGAAAAGAAGTACTCGTTAATGTTGCTCCCGTTATCGTTGACGGCAAAATAAAAGGAAGTGTCGGTGTTCTGCATGATGTATCAGAGATTCAAACATTGACAAGTGAGCTAAAGCGGGCCAGGCGAATTATTCGTAATTTGGAAGCTAAATATACTTTCGATGATATTATAGGCTCTTCTACCGAAATGCAAATCGCTTTAGAACAAGCAAAAGTGGGAGCAAAAACCCCGGCAACCGTTCTTCTGCGCGGAGATTCAGGGACAGGTAAAGAGTTGTTTGCTCACGCTATACATAATGAAAGTGACCGCAAACATAATAAATTTATTCGAGTGAACTGCGCTTCCATTGCTGAAAATATTTTAGAAAGCGAATTATTCGGCTATGAAGAAGGTGCATTCACTGGTGCAAAACAGGGCGGCAAAAGGGGTTTTTTCGAAGAAGCAAATATGGGAAGTATCTTTCTTGATGAGATAGGTGAATTATCTCTCCATATGCAAGCCAAACTGCTTCGTGTACTGCAGGAGGGGGAAATCATACGAGTTGGTGCCTCATCACCTGTTACAATTGATGTCAGAGTGATTACTGCAACCAACGTTAACCTTGAAAAGGCAATAATGAACAGAACATTTCGCGAGGATTTGTACTATCGTCTTAATCGGCTTCCAATTTACATACCGTCGCTGAAAGAGCGAATTGAAGACCTTCCTGAACTTATCGACTTTCTAATCCAAAAAATTAATCAAGACTATGGTCGGAATATGAAATCGATCGATGAGGAAGCTATATCCTATTTAAAACGTTATGAATGGCCCGGAAACGTTCGTGAGCTGGAGAACATCATCGGACGAGCTATGATTTACATGGATATGAATGAAGATGCGATTAATAAAAAGCATCTCCCAAATTTAAGAACAGATGAATTGCCAGAACAGTCCTCGGTACCGGTTGTTGCTCAAGATGAAACGCTGCAGGAGGCTATGGATAATTATGAAAAAGCGTATATTAAGCGTGTGTTAAATGAACATCATCACAATAAAACGAAAACAGCTAAAGCATTGAATATTTCAATACGGAATCTTTACTATAAGATTGAAAAGCACGGGATTGAATAAAATAGCATGCATTTTTTTTCATGACAGGCAAGATATTGCACGATATAAATCCTTTGAATGAAGCGCTTCCACAATTGAGACCTTGGCATGCTTTTTGCATAAATATATGAGAGGTGGTACCTATTTGGCAGGATTTAAAAGAAATAAGGCAACAAGCAAGCGCGGAAAACAAATCAGTTACAGCTGTAGCCAATGCAGCAGATGAATCCGTTCTGTCAGCAATCAAAATTGCGGCTGAAGAGAGCATGTGTTCATTTTTATTATTCGATGATGAGATAGAAGTTCGAAAAACGGCAGAAGTGCTGGATTTTGATATCGGAAACGAAAGAATTAAAATTATGCATTCGGCGGGCAATGCAACAGAAGCAGCAGTCAAAGCCGTGCATGATAGTAAAGCAGATATTCTAATGAAAGGTAATGTCACAACAAGAAACTTGTTAAAAGCGGTGCTTAGTAAAGAAATTGGTTTAAGAACAAGCAAAAGCTTATCACACGTTGCCCTGTTTGAAATTCCAAACCAAAATCGGCTTATCTTTTTAACTGATGTAGCTATGAATATTGCGCCCGATTTAGAAGATAAGACGACTATCATTGAAAATGCTGTACAAGTGGCCCAGGGGGTGGGTTGGGACAGTCCAAAGGTGGCAGTTCTCGGGGCTGTAGAGTCGGTTAACCCGGACATGCAAGCAACGCTGGATGCAGCTGTTTTGACACAAATGCAAAAACGCAACCAGATTACCGGGTGCATCGTTGATGGACCACTAGCCTTGGATAACGCGATTTCTGAAGAAGCTTCCCGCCTTAAAGGAATCGAATCAGAAGTTGCCGGTAAAGCCGATATATTAGTGGTACCTGCCATTGAAGCGGGCAATATGCTTTATAAATCATTCATGTACCTTGCCGGTGCAAATGTTGCCTCGGTTATCAGCGGGGCCCGTGCACCAATTGTACTTACGTCACGAGCTGATTCAAGTGAAGATAAATTGAATTCACTGGCATTGGCGCTAGTTGCAGCGAAAACATTTTAAAAACACATAAAGTGTTGAAAATCAATTTATAATGAGACCTATTATAAGGGGGAACTTAAAGTGGAAATTTTTAATTATATGGAAACATATGACTACGAACAGCTGTTGTTCTGTCAGGATAAAAATTCAGGATTGAAAGCGATTATCGCAATCCACGATACAACCATTGGGCCGGCTCTGGGCGGTACGAGGATGTGGACATACGCGTCTGAAGCGGATGCGATTGAGGATGCGTTAAGACTTGCCAAAGGCATGACTTATAAAAATGCTGCAGCAGGATTGAACCTGGGAGGCGGCAAAACGGTTATTATCGGAGATCCTAAAAAAGATAAGAACCCGGAAATGTTCCGTGCTTTTGGCCGATATATTCAAGGCCTTAATGGTCGTTATATTACAGCTGAAGATGTGGGGACAACAGTAGATGATATGGATCTGATTCATTTGGAAACCGATTATGTGGCTGGTATTTCACCTGAAAACGGCTCTTCGGGCGGCAATCCATCGCCGGTAACGGGATATGGCATTTATAAAGGAATGAAAGCCGCAGCTATGGAAGCGTATTGTGATGATTCACTGGAAGGAAAAACTGTTGCCGTTCAGGGTGTTGGCAGTGTGGCTTATGCCTTGTGCACACATTTGCATGAGGAAGGCGCAAGTCTTATTGTGACTGATATTAATGACGATGCAGTTAATAAAGCAGTAAATGACTTTGGTGCGAAAGCGGTTGAGCCTGATGCTATTTACAGTGTGGACTGTGACATCTACGCGCCATGTGCGCTCGGAGCAACAATCAATGACGAAACAATTCCGCAGTTAAAAGCAAGCGTTATTGCTGGTTCAGCCAATAACCAACTTAAAACAGATGCTCATGGCGATATGATTCATGAAATGGGGATTGTTTATGCGCCGGATTACGTCATTAATTCAGGCGGCGTCATTAATGTTGCTGATGAATTAAACGGCTATAATAAAACAAGAGCCATGAAAAAAGTTGAATCAATCTATGATAACTTAAGTCGCGTTTTTGATATTTCACGACGGGATAACATCCCAACACATACCGCAGCTGATCGCCTGGCCGAAGAACGAATTGAATCCTTGCGAAAATCACGCAGTCAATTTTTATTAAATGGTCACCATACATTAAGCAGACGTTAATTTAATCCAGAAGAGACGGGGGTATGTTCCGTTGTCACAGAAGCCACTCAGGGTGCTGGTTATAAACCCAGGATCAACCTCTACCAAAATAGGTGTTTTTGACAATGAACACTGTATATTTGAAAAAACAATGCGTCACAGCATTGAAGATTTATCCCACTATAAGCGCGTTATTGATCAGTATGTCTACAGAAAACGTGTTATATTGGAACAGTTGGATTATGAAGGCATAAACATTTCCAAGTTGAACGCCGTGTGCGGCAGAGGAGGCCTCCTGCGTCCAATCGAAGGCGGGACGTACGAAGTGAATGCAGCTATGCTAGAAGATTTAAGAATGAGCTATATTGGCGAACATGCTTCTAATCTAGGAGGCATGATTGCACATGACATAGCAACAGGGTTAAATATACCGGCTTTTATTGTTGATCCGGTGGTAGTGGATGAACTAAATGAAGTAGCACGAATATCAGGCGTTCCGGAAATACCTAGGAAAAGTATTTTTCACGCATTGAATCAAAAAGCTGCGGCAAGAAAAGCAGCTCAAGACATTGGAAAAAGTTATACTGAATCAAACCTTATTGTGACGCATATGGGCGGCGGGATAACTGTCGGAGCACATGAGCAAGGGAAAGTCATTGATGTGAATAACGGGCTTCACGGCGAAGGCCCGTTCTCTCCGGAGCGGGCTGGGACAACCCCTGTTGGCGATCTGGTATCCATGTGCTTTTCCGGACAGTATTATCGGGAAGAAGTTATGAAAAAGCTCATCGGCGGCGGTGGTCTGATGGCTTATTTGAAGACAAATGATGCTGTTAAGGTGGAGCGTATGATAAGCAATGGTGACCGCTATGCTTCTCAAATTTATGATGCAATGGCTTATCAGATTGCCAAAGAAATTGGTGCAATGAGCACAGTGCTGCGAGGCGGCATTGATGCGATTGTTTTAACTGGAGGATTGGCTTATGGGAAACAGTTTGTTCAAATGATAACCGATCGTATCGACTGGATTGCAGATATAGTTATCTATCCCGGGGAAGATGAATTGGAAGCGCTTAACAAAGGCGCATTACGTGTGCTCAAGGGACAGGAGCAAGCAAAGACTTATCCTTCAATTAATCAGAGAGAGGAGCATTCAGCTAATGGCTCAAGAATATGATTTAGTTGTTCTAGGCGGAGGCACAGGTGGCTATGTAGCGGCGATTCGCGCTTCACAGCTCGGAATGCAAGTAGCAATTGTTGAGAAAAACGAGCTTGGCGGTACTTGCCTGCATCACGGCTGCATACCATCTAAATCCTTGCTAAGAAGTGCTGAAGTTTATAAGCAGACGAAAGAAGCAAGTGATTATGGTATTGATACAAATGATGTGGCATTGAATTTTCCTAAAGTACAGGAGCGGAAAGACAGGATTATCAGTACGCTCCATCAAGGTGTCCAAGGACTTATGAAAAAGGGAAAAATTGACGTGTTTGAAGGCTTTGGGCGAATATTGGGACCAAGTATTTTCTCGCCTATGCCTGGAACAATTTCGATTGAATATGATAACGGTGAGGAAAATACAATGATTGTTCCTAAGAATGTGTTAATTGCGACAGGTTCAAAACCGAAGTCATTATCGGGGCTTGATATCGATGGAGATATCGTGATGAGTTCGGATGAAGCACTTCATATGGATAAATTGCCGTCCTCACTTGTTATCGTCGGTGGGGGTGTTATTGGTATTGAATGGGCTTCCATGCTGGCAGACTTTGGTGTTGAAGTCACGGTTATTGAATACCTCAACCAAATTTTGCCAACTGAAGATGGATCAGTTGCAAACGAAATTGAAAAATTAATGAGTAAAAAGGGTGTTCGATTTGTAAAAGGTGCTAAAATACTGCCTGAAACGCTTCAAAAAAAGAACGGCATTTCAATTGAAGCTGAAATCGAAGGGACCAGTGAAACGTTCACAGCAGAGAAGATGCTGGTATCTGTCGGTCGACAAGCGAATACCTCCAATATTGGCCTGCAAAATACCGATATTATAGTGGAGAATGGTGTAATTCAAACAAATGAATTTTTCCAGACGAAAGAAACTCACATCTACGCAATTGGTGATGTGATAGGTGGAATGCAGCTGGCGCATGTTGCATCGCATGAGGGCATTACGGCCGTCGAGCATATGGCGGATAAAGACCCCATCCCGCTCGATTACGATACAATTCCATCGTGCATTTATTCCAGCCCGGAGGCTGCCAGTGTCGGTATGACTGAAAAACAGGCCAGGGATCAAGGATATGAGGTAAAGATTGGTAAATTCCCATTTCAGTCAATAGGCAAAGCGTTGGTGTATGGTGAGTCGAATGGATTCGTTAAAATTATTTCAGATAATAAAACAGATGACATATTAGGTGTTCATATGGTTGGACCACATGTTACCGACTTGATATCAGAAGCTGGTTTAGCCAAAGTGCTGGACGCAACGCCGTGGGAGATATCACAGACTGTTCATCCGCACCCTACATTGTCAGAAGTAATGGGAGAAGCAGCAATGGCAGTCGAAGGAAACCAAATTCATGGATAGAATTGTACTAAAGTATTAAAAGGAGGGAATGAAAATGGCAAAAAACCGCCATGAATCATTGGGCTTAACCGATGAACAAGCACTTGATATTTATAAACATATGCTTTTGGCGCGTAAACTTGATGAGCGTATGTGGCTCTTAAACCGTGCAGGAAAAATTCCTTTTGTCATTTCGTGTCAGGGTCAGGAAGCTTCACAGGTCGGAGCTTCATTTGCATTGAATCGTGATAAGGATTATACAGCGCCCTATTACAGAGATATGGGTGTAGTTCTTGCGTTTGGAATGACTGCAAAAGAGTTAATGCTTTCTGCGTTTGGAAAAGCAGAAGACCCCAATTCCGGTGGCAGACAGATGCCAAGTCACTTTGGGCAGAAGGAAAATCGGATACTAAGCCAGTCATCGCCGGTTACTACTCAGCTGCCACATGCTGTAGGCGTTGCTTTAGCAGCCAAGATGGAGCAGAAAGACTTTGCAGCATTTGTGACACTTGGCGAGGGGTCAACCAATCAAGGTGATTTCCATGAGGGCTTGAATTTTGCCGGTGTTCATAAACTGCCGGTCATAACAATGGTGGAAAACAATAAATATGCCATTTCGGTACCATTGGAAAAACAAATTGCAAGCAGAAATGTTTCCGTCCGGGCAGAAAGTTATGGAATGCCTGGTGTAACGGTTGACGGCAATGATCCTTTAGCAGTATATGAGGAAGTTAAAAAAGCAAGAGATCGCGCGTCGAACGGTGAAGGACCGACATTAGTTGAAGCCATCTCTTATCGATTTACTGCTCACTCAAGCGATGATGATGATCGTCAATATCGCGAAAGTGCTGAAGTTGAAGAAGCAAAGAAAAAGGATGCCATCATTTCATATGCTGCCTATTTGAAAGGGGAAGGTATTCTCACAGAGGAAATGGAAGAAGCGTTTATAGCTGACATAGATTCAACAGTAAATGAAGCAACAGACTATGCTGAAAGTGCAGCATATCCTGAACCTGAATCCGCACTTAATTACGTTTATGAAGAATAGGGGGGACGTCAGTCATGCCAGTTATGTCATATATTCAGGCAGTTACATCTGCGTTGCGAGAAGAAATGGAACGTGATGAAAAAGTATTTATTTTAGGAGAAGATGTTGGAAAAAAAGGCGGCGTCTTTGGCGCCACAAAAGGACTTCATGAAACGTTTGGCGAATATCGCGTGCTCGATACGCCTCTTGCGGAATCAGCCATAGCAGGGGTTGGTATTGGTGCTGCTATGTATGGTATGCGTCCTGTAGCCGAAATGCAATTCGCGGACTTTATTATGCCCGCTGTAAACCAAATCATTTCTGAAGCAGCTAAGATGCGTTATCGTTCAAACAACGACTGGAATGTGCCAATGACAATACGAGCTCCCTATGGAGGCGGCGTTCATGGGGCGTTATATCATTCGCAATCCGTAGAATCAATCTTTGCAAATCAGCCGGGACTGAAAATTGTTATGCCATCAACGCCTTATGATGTCAAAGGATTATTGAAAGCTTCCATTCGGGATAATGATCCGGTGTTATTCTTTGAGCATAAGCGGGCTTATCGATTGCTTAAAAGTGATGTTCCGGACGATGATTATACGCTTCCAATAGGTAAAGCAGATGTTAAGCGGGAGGGAACGGACGTCACGGTTATTACATATGGGTTAGCGGTTCATTTTGCTTTACAGGCTGCTGAAAAGCTTGAAGAAGAAGGAATTGATACCCATATACTTGATTTGCGCACAGTCTATCCGCTTGATCAAGAAGCTATTGTCGAAGCGGCCCAAAAAACTGGGAAAGTGCTTCTAATCTCTGAGGACAATAAAGAAGGCAGTATTATTGGAGAAGTCGCTGCCGTTATTGCGGAGAATTGTCTTTTTGATTTAGATTCGCCAATTAAACGACTGGCTGGCCCGGATATTCCAGCCATGCCATTCTCGCCAACAATGGAAAAGTATTTTATGATCAATCCGGATAAGGTCGAACATGCCATACGTGAACTGGCTGAATTTTAAAGACTAATTCAGAGGAGGGATAAAAATGGCAACCGAGAAAATTAACATGCCACAACTCGGCGAAAGTGTTACAGAAGGCACAATCAGTTCCTGGTTGGTTGCAGTGGGAGATAAAGTCAATAAATACGATCCCATAGCAGAGGTTATGACGGATAAGGTTAATGCTGAAGTTCCGTCTTCGTTTACCGGTGTCATCAAGGAACTTGCAGCGAATGAAGGTGACACGCTTCAAGTCGGGGACCTTATGGGCTATATCGAGACAGAAGAAGGGTCTGACCCCGGCACGACCGATGCAGAGCCAGAAAAGGAAAAACAGCCTGCAGCTAACCAGGAACAAGAAGCATCAAGTGACACGTCAATGAAGAAACGCTATTCACCTGCCGTTATGCGGTTGGCACAAGAAAATGATATTGATTTGCAGCAAGTTGAAGGAACAGGAAAAGGCGGGCGTATCACCCGAAAAGATATTGAGAAACTGATCACTTCGGGTCAAAAGCCCGGACACGCAGCCGCTGAAAGTAAGAAAACTGTGCAGGAAAAAGCTAAAGAACCTGAAAAATCTTCAGAATCACAGCCGGCTGCAAAGGCGGGGGATATTGAAATTCCGGTTTCCGGTGTCAGAAAGGCTATTGCTCAAAATATGGTGAAATCGACAACTGAGATACCGCATGCTTGGATGGCAGTAGAAGCTGACGTTACAGATCTCGTCAGTTATCGTAATAAACTAAAAGATGAGTTTAAACAGAATGAAGGCTACAGCCTTACCTTTTTCGCTTTCTTTGTAAAAGCGGTGGCACAAGCCTTAAAAGAATTTCCACAACTAAACAGCACGTGGGCCGGGGATAAAATCATTCAGCATAAAGCGATTAATTTGTCCATCGCCGTTGCGAAAGATAACGAGCTGTTTGTGCCGGTTATTAAAAATGCAGATGAGAAAAGTATCAAGGGCATTGCAAGAGATATCAATGATCTGGCAGCGCGTGCCAGGGCCGGTAAACTGACATCAGAGGATATGCAAGGGGGGACATTTACTGTTAACAACACGGGTTCGTTCGGTTCAGTCCAGTCCATGGGTGTGATTAATCACCCGCAGGCTGCTATACTGCAAGTAGAATCAATTGTAAAGCGGCCGGTTATTATAAACGATATGTTCGCTGCCCGCGACATGGTTAATCTTTGTTTGTCCCTCGATCATCGTGTGCTTGACGGTTTAATAGTTGGACAATTCCTGGCGCGAGTTAAAGAAATAACAGAGAATATAAACGCAGAGACGACGAAGGTCTATTAAGTAATGTTGCTTAATACAGGTCATTGCAATCTGAGTTTGATTGATGGCAATGAAGTGAACAAGAATAACAGAGTTCATTTTACAGAAGTTTTCAAAATTGAAATCCGGTAATAAAATTGATAAGCTAATTGTAGGCAACATTAATTATTATTTAAAAGGGGATGGACACATAAATGGATTTTAACGTATTCATGAACGACGTGGTAAACGCTGCGCGTGAGGACGTAAGGGAAGCAGGCTATGAGGAACTGACAACGCCTGAATCAGTTGATGAGGCAATGAAGCGCGAAGGTTCCACCCTGGTTATGGTCAATTCGACGTGCGGCTGTGCCGGCGGCGTGGCTCGTCCAGCAGCGATGAACGCGATTCATTACGACAAGCGGCCTGATCATTTAGTCACAGTATTTGCTGGACAAGATCGGGATGCAACTGAAAAAGCACGGGAGTACTTTGAAGGTTATCCACCGTCTTCCCCTTCATTCGCATTTATGAAGGACGGTAAAATCGTTACAATGCTCGAACGCTCTGAGATTGAAGGCTACAGTGCAATGGATGTTGTCGGCAAGCTGCAAAAAGTTTTCGATGAACATTGTGAAGAGGTTTAAACATACTAAAAATATGGAATGAGGCTGTCTCAACATCAACGGGTCAGCCTTATTTTGTTCAATCCACATTTGATTAATCATCTAAGGAGAATCTCATGTGAAAATTGGTTCACGTACCATTAAGACAGCAATTGGCACACCGATTTCAGTTTCGATTGCACAGATGCTTGGATTAACGAATTTCGTTTCTGCAGGTATTTTAACCATCTTATGTATTCAGCCTTCTCGAAAACGGTCAGTATTAAGTGCCTGGCATCGATTCCTTGCATGCATTGTAGCAGCCTTATTTTCAATCGTGTTTTTCGGACTAATTGGCTACCATCCTGTAGTAATCGGCGCAATGCTCATTTGTTTTATACCTGTAACTGTTATGTTAAAAGTAACGCCTGGTATCGCCACCAGTTCTGTCATTATTTTAAATTTATTCAGCGCCCAAACGATTTCAGGTTCACTGTTAACCGAACAGTTTCTGCTCATTGTCATTGGGATTGGCACGGCGTTATTGCTGAATTTATACATGCCGTCTATGGAAAAGCAGCTTAAACAAAAACAAGATGAGCTTGAATACTATTTCCAAATTATATTGAACGAAATCGCTTTATACATACGTGACAAAAATGAAAATTGGTCGGGAAAAGAGCTCGGTATCTGTGAAGATATATTGCAAGAAGCTATGGATTTGGTATTATTAGATAAGGAAAATCATTTATTGCGAAGCGAGCATCCCTACCGAGATTATTTCGTAATGCGCAAGAAACAGTTGGAATTACTCGAAAAAATGCTTCCGTTAGTCAGCAGGCTGCCAAATAGAGACTCAATTTCACTGAAAATTGCTGACTTTTTTGAAAACCTTGGTGATGCTGTACATCCAGGCAATACAGCGAGTCTGTATCTAGATAAATTGGAAGATTTGCGGCGGAGATTTGATGCAGAAGATTTGCCGGAAACCCAGGAGGAATTTGAAACACGTGCTAATTTGTTTCGGTTGCTACATGAGATAGAGGATTATCTGCTGTTGAAGAAAAAGTTTAAAAAAAGTGATGTGAATGAGAAAAAAGTTAAACGAAAAAAAACCGGAGCAACTTAATCTCCAGTCTCTTTGCTCATATATTAGGTTCTTTCTTACTAAACAAGGTTTTATATAAACATCGACAATCCCATTGTCATTGTAGAGAGAATCATTGCCAGGATCATAATGTATATGATGACTTTTATTCTGCGTTCACGCTTAGACTTTTTTCTGGGTGCCGTCGATTTAGTTTGGTTTTTAGCCAATTTTATTCCTCCTTAAGTCCTTATCCTGCTAGTATTGTACCGTTAATTGCAGATTTGGACAAGTGCCGTCATTGAATAAAAATAGAAAATAATACAGGGGGTTTTGTTAATGAGCGATAACACATTTCAATCCAATAAAGGAAATTGGGAGGCTTCTGTCAATAAAACGTTGGATCGCTTTCCTGAACGCAAAGACCAGTTTACAACTACATCCGATATTGAAGTGAATCGGCTATATCACCCAGATGAAGATGAAACGTACGAAGAAAAGTTGGGATACCCGGGAGAATATCCGTATACCCGCGGGATTCAGCCGACTATGTATCGCAGCCGATTTTGGACGATGCGTCAATATGCAGGATTCGGATCAGCCAAGGAGACGAATGAACGCTTCCGTTATTTGCTTGACCAGGGGCAGACTGGGTTGTCAGTGGCATTTGACCTGCCGACCCAGATTGGATATGACTCTGATGATGTAATGGCCGAGGGAGAAGTCGGCAAAGTTGGCGTGGCAATTGATTCATTGCACGATATGGAATTATTGCTGGACCAAATTCCACTGGACAAAGTCAGTACATCGATGACGATTAATGCGCCTGCTTCTGTACTATTATGCATGTACCTTGCTGTTGGCGAAAAGCAGGGTGTGCCGCTGGAAAAACTCACAGGCACCATTCAAAATGATATACTAAAAGAGTATATCGCACGTGGTACATATATATTCCCACCAAAACCGTCTATGCGCTTAATTACGAATATATTTGAGTTCTGTCATGAGCAGGTTCCGAAATTTAACACAATCAGCATTTCAGGATACCATATCCGTGAAGCGGGTTCCACAGCGGTGCAGGAAGTGGCATTTACGCTTGCTGACGGGATGGCATATGTGGATGCCGCACTGGAAGCAGGACTTGATATTGACGCTTTTGCACCCAGGCTCGCCTTCTTTTTTAATGCACATAACAATTTTCTGGAAGAAGTCGCCAAATTCCGTGCTGCCCGGAGAATTTGGGCAAGAATTATGAAAGAACACTATCAGGCAAAAAATCCAAAGAGCTGGAAATTGCGTTTTCACACTCAGACAGGCGGGTCAACACTGACTGCCCAGCAGCCTGATAACAATGTTGTTCGTGTGACAATGCAAGCTCTTGCGGCTGTTCTCGGCGGTACACAAAGTCTTCATACGAATTCCCGTGATGAGGCATTATCACTGCCGACTGAAGAATCGGCACGCATCGCCCTCCGTACTCAGCAAATCATTGCTCATGAAAGTGGTGTTGCCGATACGGCAGATCCATTGGGCGGTTCCTATTATGTCGAGTCATTGACAGACCGCATAGAAGAAGAGGTGAATAAGTATCTCGATCAAATTAATGATATTGGCGGTGCGGTAAAAGCTGTAGAAGAGGGATATATGCAGCGGGAAATTCAGCGCACTGCTTACGAAACGCAAAAGAATATTGAAAATGATGAAGAAATTATCGTTGGCTTAAATGCGTTTAAATCAGAAGAAGAAATCGAACCGGATCTGTTAAAGGTCGATGAAACACTTGAGGCTGAACAAATCAATTCGGTTGAAAAAGCCCGTTCTGAACGGGATCAAGATGCGGTCGACAACGCACTTGTCACACTCCGAAAAAAAGCGCAGGACTCAAGTGCTAACCTGATACCGCATATTTTACATGCCGTTAAAGTTTATGCGACTGTTGGAGAAATCTGTAACGTACTGCGTGATGAATTCGGCGAGTACACAGGTGTATAAAACTGGAATCAGAACGACATGAATTAAAAATGATACTGAAGTCATTTTTCGGATATAAATGAGGGGGAGACATCATGGAACAAATACGAGTCCTTATTGCTAAACCCGGTCTTGATGGCCATGACCGGGGTGCTTTGGTTATCGCACAGGCCCTGCGTGACCATGGAATGGAAGTTATTTATACCGGGCTTCGGCAATCGCCGGTGCAAATTGTCCAAGCAGCTATACAGGAAGATGTGGACGTTATCGGGCTTTCATCACTTTCCGGTGCGCATAATACTTTATTTCCAAAAGTGATGGAGGAATTAAAAAACAAAAATGCAGCTGACATTCCCGTAGTAGGTGGCGGTGTCATACCTGCTGAAGATATTCCTTATCTATTAAAGGAAGGCGTCCGGAAAATTTTCACGAGCGGCTCTTCGACTGAGGCGCTTGCGTTGTATATAAAACAACTGATTCAACCTGAAGACCAAATTAAAGCGCCTGAAAAAATTGCACATATTGGAATAGCCGTCAAGGAAATCGACAATGCGCTGCCTTTCTATACTGATACACTCGGGCTCACTTTGGAAGGTGTTGAAACAGTTGAGTCAGAAGGTGTTAAAACAGCTTTTTTGAAGATCGGTGAGTCAAGAATTGAATTGCTTGAACCATTGAGAGACGATTCACCTATTCAGCAATTTTTAACTAAAAAAGGTGAAGGGATACACCATATTGCACTAGAGGCGGATAATCTCCAAGATCGTCTTAATACTATGAAAATGGAAGGCGTGCCTTTAATTAATGAAGAACCGAAAGCAGGTGCTCACGACAGCCAAGTTGCTTTTGTTCATCCGAAAGCTGCGAATGGTGTCTTGTTTGAATTGTGCCAGCATCCGGAGGGAAGTGAACAATAATGGATATTTTTGATAAAATAAATGAATTATATGATAAACGCAGACAAGTGGAATTGGGTGGCGGAGACGATCGAATTGATAAGCAGCATGCCAAGGGAAAGCTGACTGCACGTGAACGGATTGATTATTTGCTGGATGATGGCTCATTTGTTGAACTTAACCCATTTATTGAGCACCGGGAAACCGACTTTGGCATGGACAACAACCATGCCAATGGTGAAGGAGTTGTTACCGGTTATGGCAAAATAAACGGACAGGCTGTCTATTTATTTGCCCAGGATTTTACGGTTTTCGGCGGTGCTCTTGGTGAAATGCACGGAAAAAAGATTGCCAGTGCAATGGATCTTGCCGCTAAAACGGGGACACCGTTTATTGGTTTGAATGATTCTGGAGGGGCGAGAATTCAGGAGGGTGTTTCGTCACTTGATGGCTATGGACAAGTATTCTACCGAAATTCCATCTATTCAGGTGTCATTCCGCAAATTTCTGTCATTATGGGACCGAGTGCAGGCGGTGCGGTATACTCTCCGGCGATTACTGATTTTGTCATCATGGTTGAAAAAACGTCTCAAATGTTTATCACCGGCCCGAAAGTAATTGAAACCGTAACAGGGGAACAAATCTCCTCTGAGGCATTAGGTGGGGCGGACGTCCATAACGCTAAAAGCGGAAATGCACACATTAAAGCTTCAAGTGAAGAAGAAGCGCTTGATGCGGTGCGAGAACTGGTAGATTATTTACCGGCGAATAATCAAACAAAGCCGCGGTTGAAACAATTTGAATTAAATGATGAAACACGCCCTGATCTCACAGATATTGTGCCATATAATGCCACGCGCCCGTACGATGTTAAATCTGTGATTAAGCAAGTGGTCGATGAAGACAGTTTTTACGAAATACATAAAGACTTTGCGAAAAATATCGTCGTAGGTTTTGCACGAATAAATGGTGAAACAGTTGGATTTGTTTGTAATCAGCCCAAATACCTTGCGGGCGGTTTGGACATTGATTCAAGTGACAAAGCTTCCAGATTTATTCGGTTCTGTGATTCGTTTAATATACCGCTTATTACGTTTGAAGACGTTACCGGGTTTTTCCCTGGCGTAAAACAGGAACATGGCGGTATCATTCGTCATGGGGCAAAAATTCTTTATGCTTATTCCGAAGCAACCGTGCCAAAAATAACGGTAATTACACGCAAAGCATACGGCGGTGCGTACGTTGCACTCAACAGTAAATCGATTGGAGCAGATCTTGTTTATGCCTGGCCAAATGCAGAAATAGCTGTCATGGGACCTGATGGCGCTGCTAATATTATTTTCGCCAAAGAGATAGCTGAAAGCGAAAACCCTGAAGCAACACGACAGGAAAAAATCAGCACGTACAGGGAAAAGTTTGCCAACCCCTATGTAGCAGCCGGTCTGGGCATGATCGATGATGTGATTGACCCACGGGAAACACGCGTTAAACTTATTCAAGCGTTAGAAATGCTTTACAATAAAGAAGAAGAACGACCTAAGAAAAAACATGGCAATATACCGTTGTAATAAAGTGAATCTTCAATTAATGGGGGCTCACTGCCAGTTGCATGCGGGATAATTTCAGGAGGCATTATTTATGATTTCTATCAACAAGAGCAGACTGCTTGATGAATTTTTCGAACTTGTGCAGATTGATTCAGAAACAGGTTACGAAACAAAAATTGCGGAAACGCTGACAAATAAATTTAAACGTTTAGGATTGGATGTTATTGAAGATGATAGCAAAGAAGAAACGGGTCATGGTGCCGGTAATCTGATTTGTACATTAAAAGGAACGAAAGCCAATGCAGACACGATTTATTTTACTTCTCATATGGATACGGTCGTTCCAGGCAGCGGTGTGAAGCCAAAAGTCAAAGATGGCTATGTTGTCTCAGATGGGACCACAATCTTGGGCGCAGATGATAAAGCTGGAATTGCAGCCATAATAGAAACAATTCGTACGTTAAAAGAAAACGATATCGAACACGGTAACGTGCAATTTGTCATTACGGTTGGTGAGGAATCCGGATTAGTTGGTGCGAAATCTCTTGACAGTTCGCTTATCACAGCTAAGTATGGCTATGCTATCGACAGTAACGGTCCGGTCGGTGACATTATTGTTTCAGCACCTACTCAAGCCAAACTTTATGCGGTGATGAAAGGGAAAACGGCACACGCCGGGCTTGCGCCGGAAAAAGGCGTTTCAGCCATCACGCTTGCAGCTAAAGCAATCTCAAAAATGCCGCTGGGCCGAATTGACGATGAAACAACTGCTAACATCGGCCGATTTGAAGGTGGAAAGCAGACGAATATCGTTGCTGATCGTGTCAATATTTTGGCTGAAGCTCGCTCGCTTGACCCGGAAAAAATGGAAAAGCAAGCAACTGCTATGAAGGAAGCTTTTGTTAATACAGCAGAAGCTTATGGAGGCAGTGCTGAAGTAGACGTTGAAATTATGTATCCGGGTTTTAATCAAGAGCCAAATGATCAAGTCGTCGAAGTTGCACGTACTGCTGCCAAATCAATTGGCCGTGAAAGCAATCTGCAGAAAAGCGGAGGCGGCAGTGATGCGAATGTTATTTCAGGTAAGGGTATCCCAACAGTAAATCTCGCTGTGGGGTATGAAGAGATCCATACAACAAACGAGCGGATACCGGTGGAAGAATTGGAAAAAATAACTGAAATGGTGACTGCGATTATACAGGAAGTAGCCAATAAATAATAAATTACATAATTAAGCTGGACCAATAACCCTGGGAAAGACTGCTTTAGCGTTCTTTTCCCGGGATTTTTTGTATTTAAGCTGACTTCTTTATCTACATAGCGCCTTTACTAAAGTTACCTCATAGTTGTTATATGATACAATGGATTAAACACGTTTAAAGGAATGTCACTTGATGTCACAATGGTACCCAAAAAAGGGAAGAGTTATCTTTCACGTTGATATGAATTCCTTCTATGCCTCTGTTGAAACGGCTTATAATCCAAAATTGAAAGGTAAACCACTCGCGATTGCAGGGAATCCGGAAGAACGTAAAGGCATTGTTGTCACAAGCAGTTATGAAGCACGGGCAAAAGGGGTCAAGACAACAATGCAGTTGTGGGAGGCTCGTCGTTTATGCCCGGAATTAATCGTGATGCGCCCGAATTTTGATCGGTACCGCACAGCATCGAAAGAAATATTTCAGATGCTTGCGGAAATAACGTCGTATGTTCAGCCTGTGTCGATTGATGAAGGGTATATGGATGTAACCGGTACTGAAGAGCATGGAAGTCCGATTGAAATTGCTGAGAATCTTCAACAGAAAATCCACAGAAAATTGGATCTTCCATGCAGCATCGGTATCGCGCCCAACAAATTCTTAGCAAAAATGGCTTCAGATATGAAAAAGCCGATGGGTATTACAATCTTACGGAAAAGGGACATCAGTGATAAACTTTGGCCGATGCCAATTGAAGAGATGTATGGTGTCGGTGCGAAAACAGCGAATAAATTGCGCAAATTTAATATTAACACCATTGGAGATTTAGCGAACGCTGACAGTTATCAGTTAAAGCAGATACTTGGTATTAACGGAGAGCGATTGCGGAACAGAGCAAACGGAATCGATTCGCGTCCGGTGGATCCTGAAGCTGTTCATGAATTTAAAAGCATTGGCAGCTCCCAAACCTTGGCCGAAGATACAACTGATGATTCGGAAATCCGCACTCTGATGCATAAACTGGCTGAAAATGTTGAGCGTCGTATGAAACGTAAACAGGCAGCAGGACAAAGTATCCAGATTATGATCAGATATCATGACCGTAAAACAGTAACAAGAAGCAAAAAACTGCATCAATTCATTGAAAATAAGGATGATATTCTGTATTTTGCGAATGAATTATTTCAAAAACATTGGAATACAGAACCTATCAGATTACTGGGCATAACTGTCCAGGACGTTGATGAAAAGCAGAATATTGCCAATCAACTGGATTTATTTACGTATGAGAAAGAAGCAGAGAAAGAAAAATTGTACAAGACAATTGACGAACTTTCTCAAAAATTTGGCAAAAACCCTTTTAAACAACTTCACAACAATGATAAAAGTGAACAGCCGAGGACCAGCTTTCAAAAAGATTTTCTGGATGATTTCAAACAATAAGCGCCCTTTATAATTGAGGGGCGCTTATTTCTTTAAACGAATCCAGGCAGACACTTCATGTTTAAACAAATTTTTTTCAGGAAAAGGAATTGTAATAATTCGCAGCAAAGGAGTGTAGCAAGACATGAAAGCTGTTACTTTTCAAGGCAAAGAAGCTATGGAGATGAAACATGTTAAATATCCGGCTATACAGGAACAGAGTGATGTGATTGTACGCATCACTGCCAGCGGTATTTGTGGTTCAGATCTTCATTTATATAAGGGCGGTGTTGTGCCCGAAAAGGATTATGTTGTGGGACATGAGCCGATGGGTATTGTAGAAGAAGTTGGCTCGAATGTAGAAAAACTTAAAAAAGGGGATCGCATTGTCATACCTTTTAATATTGGATGCGGTGATTGCTTTTATTGTAAAAACCAGATGGAAAGCCAGTGTGATAATTCGAACCCGCATGGAGAGACTGGGGGATTGTTTGGATTTGCTGAACAAAATGGCAATCACCCTGGCGGTCAGGCCGAATATATGCGTGTCCCATATGCAGACTTCACCTCTTTTAAGGTTCCTGAGTCAAGCGAACTGGAAGATGAGCAGGTTGTTCTTTTGTCAGATGTTATTCCTACTTCCTATTGGAGCGTGGAAAATAGCGGTGTGAAAGAAGGCGACACGGTGATTGTTCTTGGCTGTGGTCCGATTGGATTGATGACCCAGAAATTTGCCTGGTTGAAAGGCGCCAGCCGGGTAATCGCAGTCGATCATGTGGATTACCGGCTTAATCACGCCAAGCAGACGAACAACGTTGAAATATATAGTTTCAAAGATAAAGAAGAAATTGGCCAATTAATGCATGAGGAAACTAAAGGAGGCGCCGATGTTGTCATTGATTGTGTAGGCATGGATGGGACGGTCCCGCCAAACACGCAGTTTGGTTCAGAAATGGATAATCAATTTGGCACAATCAGTCCGATTGCTATCGCTTCGCAGGCGGTACGAAAATTCGGAACCGTTCAATTAACAGGCGTTTATGGCAGTGAGGCAAACAATTTTCCTTTGGGTGATTTTTTCATGCGAAATATTTCACTTACAATGGGCCAAGCGCCGGTCATTCACCTTATGCCAAAACTTTATGAAATGATTGAGGCTAAAGAGTTTGACCCGAAAGATATTATTACCCATCGCATCAAACTTGAAGATGCCGAACGAGCGTATGATTTGTTTGATCGGAAAGAAGAAAATAGCATTAAATTTATTTTCAAGCCGTAAATTAATAATCGATCCGAACACGTATTAAGTACAGAATTCTCTCTCTGTAAACGAATAAGCGCTCCACCCAGTCAGGGGAGGGAGCGCTTGATTATTTCATCAGACGTTTAACAACGGCTTTTGCGATTTTCCTGCCGGGATACCTGAAGGGAATATCAAACTTCGTTGTCTGTTTTAGAATACTTTTTCGATGGGAGAAAGTATCAAAACTATATTTTCCGTGATAAGCCCCCATTCCGCTTTCGCCTGTACCTCCGAAAGGCAAATGTGGGTTGGCTAGATGATAAAGTGTATCGTTGACGCAGCCGCCGCCAAAAGCGATATTTGTCATCACGTGTTGTTGTTTTTCTTCATTTTCACCAAAATAATAAAGTGCCAGAGGTTTATCCTTTTGTTTAAGTTCTGAGATAACGTCATTTAGTGAATTAAACGTCATAATTGGTAAAATCGGCCCGAAAATCTCCTCCTGCATGAGTGCGTTTTCCCAGTCTATTTTATCCAGTATGGTTGGTTCAATAAGCAGCTTTTCGTCATCACTCTCACCGCCGTGAACCACTTCGCCTTCTGAGAGAAATGCATTCAATCTGTTAAAATGTTCCTTGCCTATAATCTGTACATAGTCCTGATTTTTAAGGGGAAATTTACCGAAAAATGATTTGATATGTTTTTTCATTGCTCTTAATAGCTTTAGTTTCACTTTCGCGTTAACGTACACATAATCCGGTGCAACACACGTTTGCCCGGCATTTGTAAATTTTCCCCAAACGATGCGCTTGGCAGCCAAATCAATTTTTGCATCTTTATCAATGATGGCGGGGCTCTTGCCGCCCAGCTCCAATGTGACATGTGTGAGGTGTCTGCTGGCTTGTTCCATCACAATTTTGCCGACTCGTGAACTGCCGGTAAAAAAGATGTAGTCCCATCGTTGCTCCAAAAGTTGCTGACTGATTTCTTTATCACCTTCCACCACAGTAAAGTAGTCAGCATCGAATGTTGATTGCACCATCTCTGAAAGAATCGCTGAGGTTGATTGTGTGAATTCAGAAGGTTTCACTACAACAGTATTGCCTGCTGCGATGGCGCCGATTGCTGGTGCAAGGGCCAGATGCAGCGGATAATTCCATGGTGCTATCACCAATGTGACCCCATAAGGTTCTGCATGAATGAAACTTTTGCTTCCTTTATGGGTGATGGGCGTTGAAACTTTTTCCGGTTTCATCCAATCCTTCAAATGTTTCAGCGCAAAATCAATTTCACTGTACAAAAACCCTATTTCAGTTGTAAATGCTTCATATTCCGATTTATTCAAGTCATTTTTTAAAGCATGATAAATTTCACCTTCGAATTTTTCCAGCATATCTCTAAGCGAGGCAAGCTGCTGTCTTCTAAAATCAAAATTTAATGTTTCACCTGAGAGAAACAACCGGCGTTGCCCATTAACGATTTCTTCAACTTCAGTCTTTCGCATGCACTAACCGCCTCCTAATTGAATGCAATGTTAAGCTGATGAAAGTCGTAAGCAAGTTCTGTATTTGGAAAGATCTCTCTTGCTTCCTCGGTCAATTCATAATCGGCTCCTTGTTGATAGCGTGAAGAAATATGCGTTAATACAAGTTTTCGGATATCGCTCTCAGCAGCGAGACGCGCTGCCTGTGTCGCTGTAGAATGATAATAGGCTCGGGCTAAATGCTTTTTTTCATCACCGAATGTGGCTTCGTGTACCAATACATCTGAACCTTTTACAAAGGATTGATAGTTTTCCGGTGATCGTGTGTCGCCAAGTATGGTCACAATCCGGCCTTTTTTTACAGGTCCAAGGTAGTCATCCCGGTGAATAATGCGGCCGTCATCAGTTTGAACGACGTCACTTTGCTTTATTTGCCGGTAAATTGGTCCTGGTTCAACTCCTGCATTTTTCAGTTTATCAACCAGAAGTTTACCAGGCTTATCTTTTTCTTTGATTTTAAAACCATAACTTGGCATGCCGTGTTCTAGCTTTTTACAGAAAACCGTGAATTGATCGTCCTCAAATAATTCGCCTTCTGTGAATTCAATAATGGACAGTTGATAGGTGAGCGTTGACCCGCTAACTGATAAACTGGTTTCAACAAATTCTTTAATGCCTTCAGGTCCATAAATCGTCAAAGGATCGGTTCCGCCTTGAAATGAACGGCTGCTTAGAAATCCCGGCAAGCCAAAAATATGATCACCATGCATATGGGTAATAAAGATTTTTGTGACTTTACGCGGTTTAATGTTTGTATGCAAAATTTGATGCTGTGTTGCTTCCCCGCAGTCAAACAGCCAAATACTGTTTTGTTTCTGAAGCAGTTTTAGTGCGATGCTTGAAACATTACGTTCTTTAGAAGGCACGCCTGAACCCGTACCAAGAAATAAGAGTTCCATTAGTTCCAGCCCCGTTCATACTGTTTTGGCGGCGTGATTGTTTCGTTTAACGCATCAGCGCACGCTTTTGGCCAATAAGGATTTCTGAGCAATGCACGGCCGATAAACACAAGGTCGGCACGGTCATTTTGTACGATTTCTTCAGCTTGAATCCCTGTTGTTATCAAACCAACGCCGCCTGTGGCGACAGCTGCCTCCCGCTTTATCATTTCACAGCGTTTCAGCTGGTAGCCCGGATATCGATTAATGGATGCCGGGACAACTCCACCCGAACTGCAGTCGATGAGATCAATTCCCTGTTGTTTCATGCGGCTGGTAAAATATAAAATGTCACTCAGGGTGCTGCCGTCCGGCGCGTATTCGTCAGTTGAGATACGTACGAAGATCGGGCCATTCCATTCGCTTTGCACAGCTTCAATCACTTCTGACAGAAAACGGTAACGGTTTTCAAGGCTGCCGCCATATTCATCGTTTCGTTTATTTGTAAGCGGTGAAAGGAATTGATTAATCAAATAGCCGTGTGCACCGTGTATCTCGATGATATCGAAATTAGCTTCTTTTGCCCGCCGTGCACCATTCTTAAAAGCTTCAATCGTTATATCGATATCTTTCAACGACATTTCTGACGGGGTTTTTGATGAATCATTGTACGCGATTGGTGAAGGAGCGTAAATCGTTGAGTCAAGACGGGCTTTCCGGCCAGCATGGGCAAGCTGGATGGCGGATTTGGCCCCATAACTGTGAATTTGTTCGTTCAATTGGTTTAAACCGTCGATGTGGCTGTCATCCCATATACCCAGATCTTCATGGGAGATCCGGCCTTCCGGGATAACCGCTGTTGCTTCAGTCATAATTAAGCCGGATTGACCGGCTGCCCGTGACACATAATGCGTCATATGGAACGGCGTGATTTTTCCATCTTGTTCTGTGCAGGAATACATACACATTGGTGACATGACTATACGGTTTTTTAGCTCGACATTGTTAAATTTAATCGGTGTAAAAAGTTTTGTCACAATTGTTCCTCCTGGATTATGTATTTGTGAACTTTTCGCGGTATTCAACAGCAACTTGTGGTACATCTGTGAATATGCCGTTGCATCCTGTACTGAAACAGCGACGTATTTGTTTTGGCTTATTTACTGTATATACACGCACAGCCATATCCCGTCGGTGGCAAGCGTCGACAATTTTCTGGCTTAGCCGCGCGTATTTAATATGCAGAGCATTCGCACCAGCCTGGTTAGCAGACCAGACAGGATTTTTGATGCGGCTGGATGTTAAAAGGGCTAATCCATCCGGCTGGTTCAGAGATTGTAACCTTCTTATACTGAGTGGATTAAACATTGACAGTGTAGTACGATGTAATAAGCGATATTGTGAAAGGCGCTCACAAACAATACTTTCTAAGTGACTATAATCTATTTTATTATTTTTCAGTTCAATATTTAAATATAATGGCTTATCGCGAATCCATTCCAGGAGCTCATCAAGTTGTAAAATTCGGCATCCGGCAAAGTGCGGTGAAAACCATGTGCCTGCGTCAAGTTTTTCTAATTGGCTGAACGTATAATCTTTTATGTAGCCGGTACCATTTGTCGTACGATTCACCCGTTCGTCGTGCATGAGCACGGGGACACGATCTTTCGTCAGATGAACGTCTGTTTCTATGCCGTCAGCGCCCTGCTGATATGCAAGTTTGAAAGCATCCATTGTATTTTCCGGTGCGTGCCTGCTGGCGCCGCGATGTGCAAAGATTTTTGGCTGCAAAAGACTCACCTCGGTTTGATCCCGCATGTAACTGGCAGTAAGTCCCCCGCTTCAAGATGATGAAGGATAAACACAAGAGGATAAGTGGGGGAACCAACTGCCAGTAAATGTCCGATTCGTTCGGGCCTGCATGATGCAGGCCTCGGGAGGCGTTACAACAGGATGTTGCGAACTTAGCCTTTGTTCCCCTTCAATCAATGGGGGATTTCTTTATCCCCCACTGATTGAAGTTTCACTTTATTGTGTTTGATTTTTTGAAATAAGTCAATTTATACGGGGAGGATTTCGATGAAAACATGGCAAACAAAAGAGCAGTTGATTGAATTATTGGTTTCACTTGTCAATCTTAAAAGCATCACCGGCAGCAATGAAGAAATTGTACAGGCAGAATACTTACAGCGCTTACTTTCACAACAGCCGTATTTTGAAGCGAATCCCAATCACTTAAAATTGCATCCATTAGAGGATGGACGCAGACTGTTAACAGCACTGGTAAAAGGAGAGGATACCTCAGAAACAGTGATTCTGCTGAGCCATTTTGATGTAGTCAGCATCGAGGATTTTGGCTCGTTGAAGAACTTAGCTTTTTATCCAAAAGAACTGACGGAACAAATGGCATACATAAAAGAACAACTCCCGGAAGATGTCCAAATGGATGTTGACAAGGGGGACTGGCTGTTCGGAAGAGGTGTAATGGATATGAAGGCAGGGATCACGTTGCACTTGTCCATGCTGGAAAAAGCGATGAAGGGTGAATTTAAGGGAAACCTTCTTATGCTCTCAGTCCCTGATGAGGAAATGAATTCAAAGGGAATGATGACAGCACTTCCTATTTTGGACCAACTCAAGCAGGACGAGGAGCTGACGTATAATGCCTGCTTAAACGGGGAACCGATATTCAGCAAGTATCCAGGTGATAGTCATTACTACAATTATACCGGGTCCATCGGGAAAGTGTTGCCGGGTTTTTATTGCTGCGGAAAGGAATCACACGTCGGTGAACCCTTTGCCGGTGTCAATCCGAATTTAATGACGAGTTTTTTATCACAGCAACTTGAACTAAATGAGATGTTCATTGAACGTTCTGGTGATGAGGTGACCCCGCCGCCTGTCAGTTTAATGCAGCGTGATTTGAAAGAAGAATATTCAGTGCAGACACCTCATGCAGCGATTGCGATGTACAATCTTTTATATTTAAACCAGACGCTTGAGGACATAAACGACAAATTGCTTAAGGGTGCTCAAAAGGCAGCCGAAAATATTGAAAGCTATTTGCAGCAAAAAGCAAATTTTTATGGGAGTGTATCAGAGGATTTTAAGATGCCTGACTTCCGGGTTAATATTATGATGTATGAAAACTTGTATAATGAGGCTGTCAAACGGAAGGGTAAAGAAGAGGTAAGACGCAGGCAAAACCTGCTTGCACATAAACGTGAGCAGGGCGACAGGGAGTTTTCGACAGTATTGGTTCAGGACCTTGCTGATATGTGTAAAGACCTGGCACCGATGATTGTTCTTTTTTACAGCCCACCTTTTTATCCGGCGGTTTCCTCTTTTGAGGACCCGTATGTGCAAAACGTAATGGAACATGTGAAAGCTTATACGCGGGCTAATTTTCAGATCGATTTAACAGTAGCTGAATTCTTCACCGGTCTTTCTGACTTAAGCTTTGTCGGCCCGGTTGCTTCTAAAAGCAATTTGCAGCAGCTGACAGCTAATTTACCGCTGCAAAATAATGGCTTTACGTTTCCGGAGCGTGTAATGGAGCGGCTGACAATGCCGGTGCTAAATATTGGTCCCTTAGGAAAAGATCCGCATCAATGGACTGAGCGACTTAATCTTACGTATAGTTTTGACTATTTGCCATCCATATTAACTGAGGCGATTCACCGGCTTTTTGAAAAAGAATAGCTGACTTTTTACTCAAAAAAGTATATAATGGCAGTCATAACTGAATTGCTATTCATTCTTGGAGGCCATTAAATTATGAAAGTATTGGACAAAACAATCAGTCAGCTCACCATACCAACCCCATTTGCAGTCGGCGATGTCCACGTGTATTTGCTTAAAGGTGATACATTGTCACTTATTGATGCCGGTGTTAAGACGAAAGAGGGGTGGGAAGCGCTGAAGATTCAATTAAATGAATTAGGCTACAGGCCAAATGATATTGAACAAATAATTTTGACGCACCATCATCCGGACCATACAGGGTTAATTGAGGGCTTCCCGCGGGCTGAGACAATTGCTGCACACGAAAATGTTGGCTTATGGCTGAGAAGGGACGCGGAATTTTTTGCCCGGTATGAACATTTCTTTGAAACATTTTTAAAGGCTTGCGGCGTACCGGCACAATTGATGCCAAGCACCACTGAACTGCAAGGCTCTATTAACTATACAGGAAAAGGCAATCTGACACATAAACTTGAAGAAGGGGACCCGCTGCCCGGGCATGCGGATTGGAAAGTTATTGAAACGAAAGGGCATGCCCAGACGCATTTATCCTTTCTCCGTTCAAGTGATGGGGCATTTATCGGCGGAGACCATTTACTTCAACATATTTCACCGAATCCGCTCTTGGAACCACCGATAAGAAATGAAGGCAGGCCGAAACCGATGCTGCAGTACCGTGCCAATCTGATCAAGTGCCGTTCGCTCGGGATTCAAACGGTTTATCCGGGCCATGGCGATATATTTTCAGATGTAGACAGAATTGTCCCGCTGCGTCTGAAGAGGCAGGAAGAACGGGCAAATAAAGTATATCGGCTCTTATTGACCCATCCTCAGACGCCATTTGAGCTTTGTAAGCAGGTATTCCCGAAACAATACGAACAACAATTAAGCTTGACGATGTCCGAGACAATCGGGCAGCTCGATTATCTTGAGAATGAAGGCCTTATCCGTAAAAAGCTCCAGGATGATATCTTTGTTTATGAAGCTGTAAAGTATTAAATAGGGAAATTGGAGACTGCTTCCGGTTTCTTTTTTGCATTTTGCACAAAAACCATAAACTGCGACAAGGTGCTTGTTGATTTCCGTTCCAGGCAGTCGCTTTCCGCGGGCAACGCTTCAGCCTCGGGCCAACACGATGTTGGTCACAAAGGCGTTGGCTATTGACGTGGCGTTCTTAGCCTTTGAACCTTAGCGCTTCCTGCGGGGTCTTCAGCCGTTGCTTCGACGAACACGATGTTCTAGTGTCAGCGTTGGTCACAGGACGTGACCGCTTTTAGCCGACGACCGCAGGAGTCGACTGCCTTCCCCTCCAATCAACATTCACACGCGATTTTTGTTAGTACCAAGCAAGTAGATTATAGAGCGCAACGCCAGCGTAGGAAATACACGCCGACTCCTGCGGGAGCAAAGGCATAGGTGAGACTCCGCTGGGCGATAGCCCGAGGAGGCTCACCAGCCGCCCGCGGAAAGCGGCGTGTATTTCCGAAGCGGTGGTATAGCACTAACTGAAATTAGAATGAGAATTTTCACTGTGTCGCAGTTTACATCTACCCCAAAACACTATGGGAATTGATCCTGCAGGCGGACTATGCCTGATGGCCGCCTATTTTGCTGCTGCGTTCAATTGTAATTCCCGCGTCTGTATAGCTGGAAGCCCGAAGTATGGCCGTTGATCCGTATTTATCACGAATGGCGTCCATAACATAACCAATATCTTTTTTCTGAGGACGATTATTAAAAAGATCCAGTTGTGTTTCACCATTCTCAAAAAGGTTGCCAAGCGTTACATAGACATGTCGGATATTACTGATACCATCGTAGAATTCATGGAATAATTGCATACAAACATCGTAGACATCCATCGTGATGTTGGTTGGCAGTGTAACGGATCGTGACCGGCTGAAACCGCCGCCTGACTCTTTTGCGTATGAAATGCCGAGGTGAATGGTCTTACCAGCCTTACCGGCACGCCTTGCCCGCCGGCACGCCTCTTCACATAAGTCAAGAATACAAATCGCAACCTCGTCGCCCGAATAATCCCGAAGCAATGAGATCCCATGCCCAAAGCCTTTCTGCTCTGTTTTGGTGAAATTGCCGTATACAGGACTTAAATCGATTCCCCACGAATGCCAGTACAGCTGTTCACCTATAATACCAAATCGTTTGGTCAATGATTTCATGGGGAATTTAGCGAGTTGTCCAAGTGTTACAATTCCCATCCGGTTTAAATTGCGCTCCATTCGGCGGCCGATTCCCCAAATCTCCTGAACCTGGAAGGGCCACAATTTTTCGGCAACACCTTCGTACGTACATTCAGCGATGCCGTATTTTTTAGCATGAAGGTCCATGACGACTTTAGCCAGAAATTTATTATCACCTATCCCGATGGCACATGTGATACCGAAATTTTCCTGAATGTCCTGCCTGATGGCTTCTGCTACTTGCCGCCGATTGCCAAATAATCTTTCCAGTCCATTCACTGTTACCCATACTTCATCAACTGAATACTGATGGATTGCTTCTTTCGGGACATATTGATTAATCAATTTTGTAATTTCCGTCGATACTTCTAAATAATCTGCCATATGTGCCGGGGCAATTACAATATCAGGATCGGCAGGCAATTCGAAAAAACGGCTGACATTGCTTATTCCGTGTTTTTTCTTCAGCGCAGGGGAGGCAGCCAGGACGATGCTCCCCGGTCTGTTGACATCTCCTACGACGGCCAGTTGCACAGTCATCGGATCAAGCCCGCGTTTGACGGCTTCTACACTTGCGTAAAAAGAACGCATATCGATACATAACACATCGTTTCGCGGATAACTGGAATAATCCATCAATACCACCCCTTATAACAGGAACGTTTGTTCTTATATTATATGGGTGTAATAAATTAATATCAATGGGATTTTATGGAACAACGGTCTTCTTTCTATCTTTGGGCGGCAGGCAGAAAGCAAAAGCGGCAAAGAAAAAAATATTTTCAGGTGCCGCTTTCACAGTGGTTAGCGGTGATTGGTATACTGAATTGCTTTAGTTAATTTTTGTATGTTGCGGTACGTCTCATCAGACAAGGGGGAAGGTCTGTAAAGCGTGTTCTCATCCACCTGGCCGGAAGAACTTGCACCGAAAACAGCGCTCGCGACAGCAGGATGTGTTAAGACATAGCTTAAAGCGAGTGTGTTCATCGATTCTTTAGTATTAATTTTTTCAAGATCTTGCTGAATCGTTCTCAGTTCATCATATGAATAATCGAGAATACCTTCACGCCCCTTTTTCTCGACTTGCTCACGTGCCCGGCTGCTCAGCATACCTTTCGCCAATGGACCGCGTGCAAGAACGCTTATGCGATTTTCATAAAGGAGGTCCAAAATTTCTTCTTCAGGTCTCCGATCAAGTATGTTGTACTGCATCATAACTGCCTCAATATTTGAACGCTTCACATACTCACGGATGACATTCGGGCGAATTGATGAAATACCGTAAGCCCGGATGAGACCTTCTTTTTTCAGACCTTCAAACGCATCAATCGTTTCCCCGATTGGGTCATCGATTGTACCGCCATGCAGCATATAAAAGTCAATATAATCTGTTCCGAGACGGCGCAGACTGTCTTTAACGCCTTGTTCTATATGTTCTTTGGAAGGATCCCAAAACCAGTCTCCTTTAGCTTTATCAAAATTATTTCCTACTTTGGTTGTTAAAATGATTTGATTTCTTTTATTTTTAATGGCATTTCCGACTACTTCTTCATTTTCTCCAAAGTTATAAAGATCCGCTGTATCAAGATGGTTGACACCGGCATCGAGAGCCCGGTCGATAATATTGCTTGCTTTTTGGCTGTCGGTACCCAGCGACATACAGCCAAGCGTCAATTCAGATACATATAAATCCGATTGCCCGAGCTGATTTTTTTTCATACGATCGCCTCCATATTAAATGTTCTTTGTCTATTGTAGAAAATAAATTGTAGCAAGTACAACGATTAAGATATGATAGTATTAACCACAAGCGAGAAAAGGAGGTTAAATAGTATGAAAAAATTTGAAGAAAAAACAACCCATACGGAAAAAATATATGATGGAAACGTCGTTAAACTGCAAGTTGATGATGTGACACTGCCTGACGGGAATACGTCTAAACGTGAGCTTATTAAACATTCAGGAGCAGTAGGTATCATTCCGGTTACAAAAGATAATAAAATTGTGTTTGTGGAACAATACAGAAAGCCGCTGGAAAAATCTTTAGTCGAGATACCTGCCGGGAAATTGGAAAAAGAGGAAGAACCGGTGGTGACTGCACGGCGTGAGCTGGAAGAGGAAACAGGGTATACTGTAACAGAACCTATGGAATTTATAACCTCTTTTTATACATCACCCGGGTTTGCTGATGAGATTATGTACCTGTATCTGGCTGAAAATCTGGAACCGATGGAAAACCCGGCAGCAGGTGATGAAGATGAATTTATCGAGTTAATCGAATTAACCCTGGAAGAAGCAAAACAATATGCGCAAGAGTTAAGGATCCATGATGCAAAAACGAACTATGCCATACTCTATTTGGAAATGCTCGAAAGGATGTAACGGATGCTGGAATCATTTTTTGCCGATATGCACATTCACATTGGCCGGGATATGTATCAGAACCCCGTTAAAATCACCGGAGCTAAAACGTTAACATTGACAAATGTTTTAAAGGAAGCAAGCCGTAACAAGGGCATCCATATGGCTGGGGTGATCGACAGCCATGCACCTGCAGTCCTGGAAGAAATTAAAGAGCTCATGAATGCCCGTTATGCTTATGAACTGGAAAACGGCGGGATTCGGTTTGAGAATGTCACGTTGATACTTGGTTCAGAAATCGAAGTTTACGATGAAAATTGCCGGGGTCCAATTCACGTTCTCTGTTATTTGCCAACGATGGAGAAAATGAAAAAATTCTCGGAATGGCTGTCAGCAAAGATGAAGAACATTACCTTAAGTTCGCAGCGTTATTATGGATCGGCTAAAGAATTACAGTATAAGGTGAAAGAACTTTCAGGCATTTTTATACCGGCCCATGTCTTTACACCATTCAAAAGCATGTATGGAAAAGGGGTTCAGCATTCATTAAAGGAAGTATTTGACCCGGACCTTATCGATGGGATTGAACTTGGACTCAGCTCGGATACATCGATGGCTGACCAGATAAAAGAACTTCACGATTTTACATTTTTATCTAACTCTGATGCGCATTCGCTTCCTAAAATTGCCAGAGAATATCAAGAACTTCTTATGGAAGAACCTTCATTTGTCGAATTCAACTGGGCGTTGCACCATGTAGAGAACCGCGTTGTAAACAAGAACTTTGGCATGAATCCTCATCTGGGAAAATATTACACAACCGTTTGCAGCCAATGTTTGGAGCCGCTGTCAGCTGATCGTTTTACGTGTCAAAAGTGTGGCTCATCAAAAATTGTTAAAGGCGTTTCTGACCGGATTCACGAATTGAGAAACAGTGGTGATGTAAAAGTGGACAGACCTCCATATTTGTACCAGGTGCCACTGGAATATTTACCGAAACTTGGCCCTAAAACGTTTGCAAAATTGCTGGAATATTTTAAGACGGAGATGAATGTTATTCATTACGCATCTTTTGATGACCTGGAAAAAGTTATACCTGAAAAACTAGCAGCTTCTATTATAGCTATGAGAGAAGGAAAGTTATCAATTAAAGCTGGTGGTGGCGGTAAATATGGACGTGTCACGTTATCCTGATTATAAATATTTAAAATAAATTGGTATGTTCACACGGAATTCTTCATAGTTTCTATTAGAGGCTATACCAGTACTCGGCGACTAAAACGAGACGAGTTGATGGAGGATTCCAATGTACACAAAACGGACACTATTAATCGATCATGTGCGAGAGCATGCAACCATCTATATTTTTATGACAATCCTGTTTTTAACCGGTGTTATCTTTGGGGCAGTGATCGTTAACAGCATGAATTTTGTCCAAAAAGAAGATCTGTTTTTTTACCTTGAACGGTTTTTCCGAGGAATTGCTGACGAAGAACAAATTAACAATAATGAAGTGTTAAGGACAAGCTTTTTATATCATGTGAAATATTTGTTTATGCTGTTTGTATTAGGGTTGTCCGTAGTAGGGCTCCCGGTCGTTTGGATATTACTGTTTTTAAAAGGTTTGGTTGTCGGTTTTTCCGTTGGGTTTATTGTTAACCAGATTGGTATTAATGGTCTGTTTCTTGCATCTCTTTCAATCGCACCGCAGAATTTACTGATCATCCCGATTTATATTATTGCTGGAAGTCTGGCCATGCTTTTTTCCCTGACATTATTGAGAAAACTTTTTTCGCGACGAATCTCCCAGCCTGTTCTTAAGTCTTTAGGAAGATATGCGTCGGTGTTTGCTTCCTTAATAATATTTTCTCTGGCTGCAGCAGCTCTGGAAGCATATGTGGCAAACGAAGCAATGGAAATGTTAATAAAATCCCTTTATAATGAGTGATAAATATTATATAATTATAATTATTGTAAATAACAAATTATAATTATTATATTTTGACACGTTATCTCTCTGCGCATATAATGAAGTTGGGGATGAGAGGGAGGAGAGCTGCCATGGAGCACCGCATTGAACAGATTAAAAAACAATTGCACGCACAAAGTTATAAGCTTACTCCGCAACGGGAAGCCACGGTCAGGGTTTTGCTGGAACGCGAAGAAGATCATTTAAGTGCTGAAGATGTTTATTTGCTGGTAAAAGAAAAAGCACCTGAAATTGGCTTGGCAACCGTTTATCGCACACTGGAATTATTATCCGAATTGAAAATCGTTGATAAAATTAATTTTGGTGATGGTGTTTCACGTTACGATCTTCGTAAAGAGGGAGCAGAACATTTTCATCATCATCTTGTTTGTACTGAATGTGGATCTGTTGAAGAAATTGTCGAGGACCTTCTTGGAGATGTAGAAAAGGTTATTGAGAAAAATTGGAGTTTCCAGGTAAAAGACCACCGTTTAACTTTCCATGGGGTTTGCAAGGAATGCCAGGAAGTTATGATAAAATCAACAAGTTAATAAACACCACAAATGATACATACCTTTTTCTTTTGGAAAAAGGTTTTTTATTTGCTGGATCGGCTGTAAATAAAAGCTTTGGATATTCTAATTTACATTTGGTCTTAAATGGGTTATTTTGGTGATAGTTGACCCGTTTATGGCTGTTTATCGTTACGATGTATATTATCACCTTTTTTTAGCATATCTTTATTGTAATAAGTGTTTACTTCGGTTTGGACAGACTTTATAAGGATATGAAAAAAGAGGTGACAGAACAACATGAAACAGATGGTATG
The DNA here is from genome assembly GCF_900112705.1 of Lentibacillus persicus. Classification (GTDB taxonomy): domain Bacteria; phylum Bacillota; class Bacilli; order Bacillales; family Amphibacillaceae; genus Lentibacillus; species Lentibacillus persicus. Next base: position 41,604 of record NZ_FOMR01000002.1, on the reverse strand, counting down.
GGATACAGCTAAAGTGTTTATTATTTTCATAGCGTGCACAAGTCTATTCTATATCGGTTTAAGATACATGCATAGCGAATATGAACAATTCCACCGGTATGACCCGCCTGAAGGACCGTCTGTGAAAGTTTTTGATGATGAGGATGAAAATGACCGTTTTATAGACCGGCTGAACTTATTTCTTCGACTAGGAGAGTAATACTTATGCTCAAACCAGCTTTTGAGGATTTTTTCCATTATCTATTAGTGGAACGGGGAGTATCTGATAACACATTAAAATCTTATCAGCGGGATTTACAAAATTATATGCAATACGTTGAAAAAGTAAGCCGGAAAACAGATTGGAATGAAGCAGGCAGAACAGACATTATGGGCTACCTCCATAAATTAAAGGAAGATGGCAAATCCTCTGCGACGATTGCACGGACGATTTCTTCGATACGGGGGTTTCACCATTTTTTGGTACGAGAACAACTTGTGGACCATGACGCAAGTATACATATCGAGACGCCTAAAAAAGAACGAAAATTGCCTGCTGCATTGTCATCACAGGATGTGGAAACTTTATTGTCAATTAACAGCGGAACGCCTTTGAAAATTCGCAACAAAGCGATGCTGGAATTAATGTATGCGACAGGATTGCGTGTAACGGAATTAGTTTCATTGAGAGTGAGTGATCTTCATTTGACAATGGGGTTTGTACGTTGCATGGGCAAAGGTTCGAGAGAAAGGATAGTCCCCCTTGGTGATGTGGCAAAAAAAGCTGTCGATGATTATTTACAAAAAGCACGGGGGCAGCTTACAAAACGAGGCGAGGACCAAAACGCTTTATTTGTTAATCAGCATGGACGTCCCTTGTCCCGGCAAGGCTTCTGGAAAATATTAAAAGGGATCGCACGCGAGGCCGGCATCAACAAACAGATTACACCACACACGTTAAGACATTCGTTTGCCACCCATTTATTGGAAAATGGCGCAGATTTAAGATCTGTGCAGGAAATGCTGGGTCATGCGGACATATCAACTACTCAAATTTACACACATATTACCAAAACACGGTTAAAAGATATCTATCAATCTTACCATCCGCGGGCTTAGTTTGCTATAGTCAGAGTGGTAATCAGAAGTTTTTTAGGAAGACATGTCAGACATCCAACAACTATAATCATGAGATGACATAATCTCGAGTCATAAAGGGAAAACGACTACTAGGAGGGATTTATGATGCAAAATTTTAAACGTGTATTTCTAATTGTAATGGATTCGGTCGGGATTGGCGAAGCGCCTGATGCCAAGCAATTTAATGATGAAGGTGCGGACACCCTGGGCCATATTGCCGAGCGAATGAATGGATTGAATATGCCTAATATGGCTAAATTAGGATTAAGTAACATTAGAGAAATAAAAGGCATCGAAAAAGCTGATACTCCAATGGCATATTATACAAAAATGCAGGAGGCTTCCAATGGCAAAGATACAATGACCGGACACTGGGAAATTATGGGGCTGAATATCCAGCAGCCTTTCCGCACATTTCCAGATGGTTTCCCTGATGAACTGATTAAAGAATTAGAAGCGAAAACCGGACGTAAAGTGATTGGCAACAAACCTGCCTCTGGCACTGAAATAATAGAAGAACTGGGTCAAGAGCATATGGATACCGGGGCGTTGATTGTATACACTTCAGCTGACTCAGTCTTACAAATTGCAGCCCATGAAGAGATTGTTCCGTTAGATGAAATGTACAAAATTTGTGAAATTGCCCGTGAACTGACATTGGATGAAAAATATATGGTGGGGCGGGTCATTGCGCGTCCATTCGTTGGCGAGGCCGGTGCGTTTCAACGTACAGCTAACCGCCATGATTATGCCCTTAAGCCATTCGGGCATACGGTAATGAATGAACTGGAAGATAATGGTTATGATGTGATTGCACTTGGTAAAATCTCGGATATTTATGATAATGAAGGTGTAACAGAATCTATTCGCACGACAGATAACGAAGATGGCATGACAAAATTGGTTGACTCGATGGCAAAAGATTTTAACGGCCTAAATTTCCTCAACCTTGTGGATTTTGACGCTAAATATGGCCACCGAAGAGATCCTGAAGGCTACGGAAAAGCACTTGAAGCATTTGATGCACGTTTGCCGGAAGTGTTTAACCGGCTTAAGGAAGACGATTTATTAATTATTACGGCGGATCATGGCAATGATCCAGTCCACCATGGAACCGATCATACACGCGAATATGTACCGCTGCTGGTTTATCATACGAACATGGACAGTGGAAGTGACCTCCCATTACGCGAAACATTTGCTGATATAGGTGCTACGGTTGCAGATAATTTTAATATCAAAATGCCTGAACATGGTAAAAGCTTTTTAAACGATGTTAACAAATCGGATTCATAAAATAGAGAGGGGTTTGATTATGCACCACACGGCGATAAAAGATGCTGCTGCATATATTAATGACAAATTAACCCATAGTCCGGAATTGGGTCTTATTTTGGGATCCGGTCTCGGGGTGCTTGCAGAGGAGATAGAAGATCCGATTACCATTTCTTACCAAGATATTCCGCATTTTCCTGAGTCCACTGTGTCTGGTCACAAGGGACAGCTTGTCATCGGAAATCTGGAAGGGAAGCAAGTAATTGCGATGCAGGGTCGCTTTCATTATTATGAAGGTTATTCAATGCAGCACGTAACATTTCCTGTCCGAGTGATGAAGGATTTGGGAATCAGTTCTATCATCATTACAAATGCAGCCGGCGGCATTAATAAAGATTTTAATCCTGGTGATTTAATGTTAATAAAAGACCATATTAATAATATGGGCGACAATCCGCTGCTCGGACCTAATGATGACGCTCTTGGAGAACGATTCCCAGATATGTCTCATGTGTATGATACAGCATATTTAAGCCATGCACGAGAGATGGCCGCGAAACTGAAACTGGGAGTCCGGGAAGGTGTCTATGTCGGAAACTCCGGGCCAACCTATGAAACACCTGCCGAAATTAAGATGCTGCGCACCCTTGGCGGCGATGCAGTCGGTATGTCAACCGTACCGGAAGCAATTGTTTCAGCGCATGCCGGTCTGCGTGTATTGGGTATTTCCTGTATATCGAACATGGCTGCCGGTATCCTTGATCAACCGTTGACGCATGACGAAGTAATCCAGACAACTGCTCAAGTGAGAGAAGATTTCTTACGCTTTGTTAAGGAAATCATAGGTACACTGCCAAATTAATTAATAAAGGTGATTTTATGCGAATGTACGATATTATTGAAAAAAAACGTGACGGCCAAAAGCTGACGAATGAAGAGATACGTTTTTTTATTAACGGCTACACTAATGGTGAAATTCCGGATTACCAGGCAAGTGCGTTGTTAATGGCGGTTTTTTTCCAGGATATGACTGAAGAAGAACGTGCGGAATTAACTGGCGCGATGGTTGAATCAGGTGATCAAATTGATCTCTCTGCAATTTCCGGTATAAAAGTGGATAAACATTCAACAGGCGGTGTTGGTGATACGACAACACTCATCCTTGCTGCACTGGTCGCTTCACTTGGAGTGCCCGTGGCCAAGATGAGCGGGCGGGGGCTGGGCCATACCGGTGGTACAATTGATAAGCTTGAATCAGTCCCTGGCTTTCATGTAGAAATTAGCAATGACGCGTTTATTGACCTCGTTAACAAAAATAAAGTTGCTGTTGTCGGACAGACAGGAAATCTGGCCCCTGCAGACAAAAAATTGTACGGTCTTAGAGACGTCACAGCAACCGTAAATTCTATACCTCTGATAGCGAGTTCAATTATGAGTAAAAAAATTGCCTCCGGCGCAGATGCTATTGTACTGGATGTTAAAACCGGCGCGGGAGCCTTCATGAAGGAGCTTGAAGAGGCAAAGGAATTAGCCGGTGCAATGGTTTCGATTGGAAATCGAGTGGGCCGCAACACAATGGCCGTTATTTCTGATATGAGTCAGCCGCTCGGTAACGCCATTGGGAATGCCCTGGAAGTTAAAGAGGCGATTTCAACCTTGCGTGGCAAAGGACCTGACGACTTAACTGAATTATGTTTGGAACTTGGCAGCCAAATGGTCGTATTGGGTGGTAAAGCGAACACACTTAAAGAAGCAAAAGAACTTCTTTATGACAATTTGCATAATGGCAAGGCACTTGACCACTTTAAACAATTTCTGGAATCACAAGGAGGCGATGCAGGTGTCGTTGACAATCCTGACTTATTGCCCCAGGCTGCCCATACGTTTGAGCTTTCCGCAAAGCAATCTGGCACGGTTTCAGAAATCATAGCCGATAATATCGGTACCGCAGCAATGATGCTCGGCGCCGGCAGAGCTACAAAGGATTCTGAAATTGATTTGTCTGTCGGCATCGTGCTTAATAAAAAAGTTGGTGACCCCATTGATAAGGGCGAATCGTTGTTAAGAATCCACGCTAATACTGATCAAGTTGAGGATGTAAAAGAAAAGTTATATGAAAGTATTGCAATAACAAGTGAGACGGTTGAATCGCCACCATTAATTTATGACAAAATAACAGAATAACTATTAACACGACCTAACGCATACTGATTTTGAGTATGCGTTTTTTTATGGTATAAGACCGGCCTGAAATGGCAACCCTAAAACTATATTTGATGTGGAGGGTGGATAATGAAAAAGCATGTGGTATTAATTAGCATCATCCTGTTTTCAATTCTGTTTTTACCGTTAACCGTGTTTGGCCAGGAGCAGGTTGACAGTGATGCAAAACAGGAGCTGAACTTGGCCCCTGATTCCAAGTCAGCTGTTCTGATCGAACGTGATACCGGAAAAATGCTGTTTGATAAGAATATGCATGAGCAGCTGCCGCCTGCAAGCATGACCAAAGTTATGACTCTATTACTGATTATGGAAGCTCTGGATCACGAAAAAATCAGTAAAGATGAAATAATACGCGTCAGTGAACAGGCAGCGTCAATGGGCGGTTCGCAAGTGTTTCTTGAGACTGGCGAAGAGATGAGTGTCAACGATTTACTTAAGGCCATAGCTGTTGCCTCAGCCAACGATGCAAGCGTTGCTCTGGCAGAGCGCATTGCCGGAAGCGAAAAAGCATTCGTTGAAGAAATGAATAAAAAAGCCGAAGCACTCGGCCTGGAAAATACTAATTTCCAGAATTCGACCGGGTTGCCGGCAGACGATCATTACAGCACGGCTTATGATATGGCAGTGATGGCTAAAGAATTGTTAAAATATGAATCCATAACAGATTATACATCAATTTATGATGATTATTTGCGCAAAGGAGAAGAGAATGAATTCTGGCTTGTAAATACAAATAAATTAATTAAATCTTACCCAGGAGCTGATGGTTTAAAAACCGGCTATACGAATGAAGCCAAATACTGCCTGACAGCAACGGGTGAAAAAGAGGGAATGCGTGTTATTGCGGTTGCTATGGGAGCGGAGACGACCAAAGAACGTAATGCAGATATTACTAAAATGTTTGATTATGCATTTAATCACTTTGAAACAAACAATCTGTATGATAAGGGTGAGATGATTACTTCCCTTGAATTCCTGAAAGCCGAGGAAGCCTCCGTAGACGCTGTAGCCTCTGAATCCGTCAGTACAATTCATCGTAAAGGCGAGGCAGATAAAAACATCACTACCTCAGTGAAATTGAGCGATAACGTGGAGCTCCCACTGAGTAAAGGTGACCAGGTTGGGGAACTGATTATAAAAAATAATGGACAGGTCTTAACACAAACACCATTGGTTGCAGACCACGATGTTAAAAAAGCCACCTATATAACATTATTAAAACGAACAATGCAAAAAATGGTGAATTAAAAAGGATTCAAACGAACTTTTACTTCTTTTGTCGTTAAGCAGGAATCGCTAAACAGTGTGCCGAATTAGTATTTCAGAAAGAAAATATGGGGAGGAAATAAGATGGGACTGACTACTTCGTTTGATGTTAAACAAGATGTCCTGATTGTCAGGATGGCTGGCGAATTGGATCACCATGAAGCAGAGCGTTTAAGAAACGAATGGAAAGAAATGATGTATACTAACGCGATTAAACACATCGTTTTGAATCTCGAGGCTGTATCATTTATGGACAGCTCCGGTCTCGGAGTGGTTCTTGGAAGATATAAGGAAGTCCTGCAGTTGGGAGGGGAGATGGTCGTTTGTTCCGTTTCTGCCCCTGTTCGCCGCTTATTTGATATGTCAGGAATGTTTAAAATTGTAAGGTTAGAGGAGAACGAAGAACATGCGTTATTTACGTTGGGGGTGGCTTCATGAAAAATGAAATGTTCGTTGAGTTTGCAAGTGTCAGTGAGAATGAATCGTTTGCCAGGGTGACAGTCGCATCATTTGTAGCACAGCTTGACCCAACGATGGATGAATTGACCGAAATAAAAACCGTTGTTTCGGAGGCTGTTACAAATGCAATTATCCATGGTTACAACAATGAGCCAAGTCATCACGTTTCCATTGCGTGTGTATTGTATGAGGACGAAGTGGAATTGACCATCAAAGACAAAGGAATCGGCATTGGTAACGTAGAGGAAGCAAAACAGCCACTTTATACGTCTAAACCAGAGTTAGAAAGATCCGGGATGGGATTTACCATCATTGAGAATTTTATGGACAATCTGGATGTCATATCATCTCCGGAAAATGGGACCACTGTTCATATGACAAAACAACTATCAAAAAAAACGGTATCTAAATAGGGATGCCTATGGATGTAAATGTTAAAAATGAAAATCGTCACGAATCGTTAACTGACGAACAAGTGAAGACTTACATTAAGAAAAGCCAGCAAGGTGATAAACAGGCACGTGATTTGCTGGTCGAACAAAATGTCAGGCTTGTTTGGTCTGTTGTCCAACGGTTTATTAATCGCGGCTATGATCCGGATGATTTATTTCAAATAGGGAGCATCGGTCTAATAAAAGCCATCGATAAATTTGATCTATCATATGATGTCAAATTTTCCACTTACGCCGTGCCGATGATTATTGGTGAAATACAACGGTTTATCCGGGATGATGGAAGTGTGAAGGTCAGCCGTTCTTTAAAAGAAACAGGGAACAGAATACGTAAAAAGCGAGAGGAATTGACAAAAAAGATTGGCCGGACGCCAACGGTAAATGAAATAGCCGAGTCGCTTGAAATCACCTCTGAAGAAGTCGTTCATGCTGAAGAGGCTGCAAAGTCACCACACTCGATTCATGAAACAGTTTTCGAGAATGATGGAGACCCAATTACCTTGTTGGATCAGATAGCTGATGATGATACGAAATGGTTTGATAAAATAACATTGCAGGAAGCTATAAGAGATTTGGAGGAACGTGAACGGCTAATCCTTTATTTGCGCTATTATAAAGACCGTACACAGTCAGAAGTAGCTGACAGACTGGGTATTTCCCAGGTGCAAGTATCACGACTTGAGAAAAAAATACTGAAAGATATGAAAATGAATATGTTTTCATGAAGCAAAAAGCTGTCCAGTTAACAGGACAGCTTTTTTTGTGATAATTATCCTGCTCTCAGTAAATACTATCAGATATAACATCTAACAAAGGATGATCGCTGGATGTCAGATATCGTCTACCTGCGGATGAAAAAGAACATTGAAACATCTCAATTAAGGCAAATGAATCTTAAGGATATAGCTTACATCTCAACAGTTTCGCCCTTTAAAAAAGATTTGGAGCGAATGCCGGTTTACCGTATTACCAGTAAAGACCGGAATGTTGTGATCATCGACAGCTTTTTAGTAATTGATCATTTAAATGAACAATACAATAACCTTGAATTTCAGCTTGTTGGTCCTTCACATACAGTAATTAGAATTAATAAATATAAAAAACCGCCAAATTTATTAATTGTAGCGTTTGTCTGGCTGCTTCTTTTTATAGGGACGGCTATGACAATTATGAATTTTCATTACGATGTCAGTATGCAGGAAGTACAGCAAAAACTTCATTTTTTACTCACAGGCGTACGGAGTGAACATCCTCTTTGGATTCAAATACCATACTCTATCGGGCTTGGGGTGGGCATGTTGTTGTTTTTTAACCATTGGTTTCAAAAGCGTATTAATGAAGAACCCAGCCCACTTGAAGTTGAAATCTTTAATTACCAGCAGAATATTGATAATTATCTCAGCCATTTTGAGAATAAGCTCCGATGATAGCTGATAGTGTTATTATTCTTCTGGAAATTTTTATCGGTTTTGCTGCTGGTATTGCTGTTGGAGGCGGTTTTGTAGCTTTTTTGACATTATTGGGTGTTATTCCGAGACTAATCCAGTTAAGTAAGACGGATAAACTCATACCGGTCTATATAGCAAGCTTAATACTTGGTTCATTGATCGGTATCTATTTGTCATTTGCAGATATATCATTTAATCAGTCTTTTATATTGCTCGTTCTTTGGGGAGCGTTCCATGGGATATTCAATGGGATGCTTGCTGCAGCTTTGACGGAAGTTCTGAATGTATTTCCGATCCTTTCCAAACGTATCCGGCTCGAAGATAAACTTCTATGGTTATTGATGGCAATTGTTTTTGGAAAAATTGCCGGATCCTTATTTCAATGGACTATTTTTGTAAAATAGACAAACTTATTTTTGTCAGTATAAATAGGAAAATTACATTAACTGGAGAGTTGACGTTATATGAGTTCAAATAATAACAAAAGCCACATTTATGCAAAACTCAATAAAAACGAACAGTATATGAAGGCCAACGTAGGGCTGGGAACTTCTTTCGATTTTGGTTTTCGGGAATTAACAATCTTAAAAACAAAAATTCATTTGTATTATGTCACCGGGCTTTGTGATGCTTCAGTTGTACAGCAAATTATGCGTCAGCTTGTTGAAATAAATGATTACGAATCCAATTTGAAAAAAGTGCCCGAGATTATCGAAAATCGAATAATTTATCAACAAGTCGAACGAACGGAATCGCTTGATGAAGCGGTTGATAAAATGTTGTCAGGATTAATTCTCATTTTCGTTGACGGCATACGTTATGCCTTTATTGTAGACGTTCGAAATTATCCGGGACGGACGCCTCAAGAACCTGATACCGAGCATGTTGTGCGGGGTTCACGGGACGGCTACACAGAAAATATCATTGAAAACACAGCTTTGACCAGAAGACGAATTCGTGATGCAAGACTTCGAATCGAGATGCTGAGAGTGGGTGAACGATCAAAAACAGACGTCAGCTTATGCTATATCGAGGATATTACAAATAAAGATCTTATCGAAACGATAAAAACCAAAATAAACCAGATTGAAGTTGACGGCATCACCATGACAGATAAAACAGTGGAAGAATATATTGTTGGACCAAAGTGGAGGCCGTATCCTCTGGTGCGGTATACTGAACGTCCTGATGTGGCAGCGACACATCTCATGGAAGGGCACGTCGTTTTGATTATCGACACATCACCAAGTGTTATTATTTTGCCGACAACTTTTTTTCATCATGTTCAGCATGCAGAGGAATACCGGCAAACACCATTAATTGGAACGTTTATGCGCTTGACTAGGTTTATAGCTATCATGGCTTCCATCTTTCTCTTGCCTCTATGGCTTTTGTTTGCACTTGAGCCAGCTTTATTGCCTGGTGAACTGTCATTTATTGGTCCTAAAGAAGAAGGAACGATTCCAATCGCTGTACAGATTATTCTGGCTGACTTAGGAATAGAATTTTTACGAATGGCAGCGATCCACACGCCCACACCGCTTGCCACCTCAATGGGGTTAATTGCAGCAGTGCTGATTGGTCAAATTGCTATTGATGTAGGATTGTTTGGTCCGGAAGTCATTTTATATGTTTCCGTGAGCGCTATTGGTGTATATGTCACACCAAGCTATGAACTGGGAGTGGCCAATAAGATTGCCAGGCTCATGATGATTCTTGCAACGGCTTTGTTTGGTCTGATTGGCTTTGCTGTCAGCTTCACCTTATTTATCTTATATCTTGCACAGCTAAAATCATTAAAAACACCATACCTGTGGCCGTTTTTGCCTTTTGAAGCAAAAGGTATGACTGAAATTATTTTCCGTGTCCCGATACCGTATTCGAGACGGCGTCCAAGCGTTGTGCGCCCCAGAAATGATTTCAGGCAGCCAAAATAATGGAAAAAGTGTTACTGGAAATCCGAGTCCACGACTTGGCCTGGAAAGAGGTTTCCGGTTCCACTTTTTTTTTTCGTTTTTATATGATAAAGTATTTTTACGCTTTAGCAGGGCAGAGATTTCTTATTAAAAGTCGTTGGCCGCAATGGAATAGGAGGAAAAATATGATCGTGGATAATCATCCTTTTGGAATAAATGAAGCTGGACACCTGGTAATCGGAGGAATGGATGCTGTGAAGCTTGCCGATAAGTATGGTACGCCATTATATGTTTTTGATGTATCGTTAATACGCGAAAATTGCCGTACGTTTGTCAACACATTTCAGGAGCTTGGGGTACGTGCGCAAGTGGCGTATGCGAGTAAAGCATTTTCTTCTGTTGCAATGCTTCAAGTGATAAAGCAGGAAAACCTGAGCCTTGATGTAGTATCACAGGGGGAATTATATACCGCACTTCTTGCAGACTTTCCTGTAGAAAAGATTCATATGCATGGCAATAATAAAAGTTATGATGAACTCGAAATGGCGGTCGATCATAACATTGGCTGTATTGTAGTTGATAACTTTCATGAGATTGATTTACTCAGTCAAATTTTGCAGGAAAAAGATAAATCAATCGATGTTTTAATGCGGGTAACACCAGGCATAAAGCCAAACACTCACCAATATATTGTAACCGGAAATGAAGATTCCAAATTTGGATTCAACTTGGAAAATGGGCAGGCTGATGAGGCGTTTTTAAAATTACATGAACACAATAAAATAAACTTTAAAGGCTTGCACAATCATCTTGGATCACAGATATTCGAAACAGAAGTATTTCAACTCTCGGTGAGCGTTTTATTTAATAAATTAGCTGAATGGCACCGTAAATATGGTTTTGTCCCGGAGGTTTTGAATCTTGGAGGCGGTTTTGGCATTCGTTACACAAAAGAGGACCAGCCGCTGGCTTACGCTGAGCATGTCGATAAAATTGTTGCAGCTGTCCGGGAACAGTCGAATTCTTTTAATCTTCCTGTGCCTGAAATATGGATTGAGCCTGGCCGCTCGATTGTGGGCAATGCAGGGATTTCATTGTATTCAATAGGCTCAACGAAAGAAATACCCGGCGTCCGCAAATATATCTCAGTTGACGGAGGCATGACTGATAACATTCGTCCGGCACTGTACCAGGCTAAGTATGAGGCTGTTGTGGCGAATAAAGCATCTCTTCCAACTGCTGAGACTGTTTCTGTAGCCGGAAAATGTTGCGAGTCTGGAGACATGCTGATATGGGACCTCCCGGTGCCTGAAATTGACGGTAATGATATTTTGGCTGTTTTCTCCACTGGCGCCTATGGCTATTCAATGGCTAATCATTATAATCGATTTGCAAAGCCCGCTGCAGTGTTTGTGGAAGATGGCACTGATAAACTTGTTGTAAAACGCGAAACTTATCAGGACCTTGTTAAAAATGATATTTCCTATGAGTGATATTGTTGTCTTCTCGCAAAAGGTCAGCTAAAATAATGGGAAAGGTTGTCCTATAATTGACTGTTCAAAAAGTGATAATGATAACAAGGACCCTTCGATTCTGGCAACCACATCCTGTGGAGGTTGCTTTGTTCGTTATCATCCTTTTTGAACATACACTATAAATACAACTAAAAGGGGATGTCAAGGATGGAAAAAAAAGGTTACATTTTAATGGAAAACGGGAACAAAATTGAGTTTGAACTTTATCCCGATGAGGCGCCAAACACGGTTGCAAACTTCGAAAAGCTTGCTAATAGTGAATTTTATGACGGTTTAACGTTTCACCGTGTGATTAATGGTTTTGTAAGTCAGGGAGGCTGTCCAAATGGAACCGGGACAGGAAACGCCGGCTACACAATTAAGTGTGAAACAGAAGGGAACCCGCATAAACATGTGGAAGGATCTCTTTCAATGGCTCATGCAGGAAAAGATACTGGAAGCAGTCAATTTTTTATTGTACACGCAGAACAACCGCACTTAGATGGTGTGCATACCGTTTTTGGGCAGGTCACTTCAGGAGTCGAGTATGCCAAAGAGATGAAAAATGGCGATGTTATGAAAGAAGTAAAAGTTACAACAGATTAATTAAATTGTATGGATATATATTTATTCGTTTATCTAATCCTAGTTGCTGCACCGATCGGAACGGTGATACATGAGCTTGGCCATGTTCTCGGTGCAACGTTGGTCAGGGCTGACATGACGACACTAACGATCGGCACAGGCAGAATTATAGGCCGTTTTGTGTTTAAAAAGACAGTATATACCATACGGCTATTTTACTTTTTAGGGGGCATGGCTGGCAGCCGGAGGAAAGACCCCTATCTCCCGGGTGAGCAGATAACAATTGCAAGTGGGGGGCCGCTCATGAGTTTAGCGGCAGCAGGTGCATGCTTTTGTCTCTATAATGTTTTTTCAAATAAATATTTGCTTGTGCTTTTATTATTTAATTTATGGGTGGCGGGTGTTAATATCATCCCGTTTCGTTATAAAGAAAAAAAATCCGATGGGTATACCATTTGTATGGCAGTAAGAAATAAATAACCGGGTATGCGTATTAAAAAAAATGGTGAAGATGATAAAGGATGAATGTGGACTTGAATTACCGTAAAAAGAATTGGCTGCTTTTTTTTATCCTTCTGGGCCTTGGAATTGTCTGGGGATTTATTTATTGGTTCCTGATTGTTTTATAACTTCATTTAACAAATGCTACCACCATGGGTTTAGGAAGAACGTGTGTAAGTCTATTTCGTAAAAAGTTATTAACTTAGTGTTGACAAAAAATATTTCATGCGTCATAACTATATATACACACTTCGATTAAAATAGGATACCATTAAATAAACGATTTGCTCTGTTGGAATGGTAAGTCTTTATCATAATGAGGGATATGTATGTTTATACGGTACAAAAAGAATTATGAAAAGATAGCGATGGGCCTTCTTTCTTTTATGCCTGAGGAAAAGGATGTAAAAAAGCTGCAGCAAACCATTAAAGAATATGAAACAAATCCGGACTGGAGTCTTTTCCTTTGGAAAGAAGAAGATGTTCTTGGGGCTATCGGTGTCCGTATTGAAAATAACATTAACGCAGTTGTACAGCATATATCTGTAAATCCTTCCCACCGAAATTCGGGGATCGGCAAAAAAATGGTGGACGAAATACATCACATGTATGGCGAAAAATATGCAGTCTGCGCTGATGACTCGACACAGCAATTTTTAAGCAAGTGTACGAATGAAGAACAGCAAAATAAAGAAACCGAATAAAAATAGAGCCATCTCGTCATTGGAGATGGCTCTTACTTGTGAAGGTTATTTTCTGCGGTGTTTCTTAATTCACTATAGCAACAATTACATCCATGCAGCGCCGACGATAATCAGAAGAATAAACAATACAACAATAAGCGAAAATCCTCCGCCATGACCATAACTCATTATGAAATTCCTCCTTTATTGCTTAACGAATAAATGTTTTTTTGGTAACATTTATCTTACGTTAATAACTTATGATAACAGAAGTCATGTTGTATAGGCATTTAGGCTAATATATGCTGTTTTTTTAAGAAATTATTAGAAATTAATGATCGATGGTCGCTACTGTCGCGGAAATAGCTTATAGTTGTTCTGCGAATTCAGCCAAGAGGGGGGATTATATTGAATCGGTCATATCAGGTTAAGTTAGATACCTTTGAAGGTCCTCTTGACTTACTTCTCCACCTGATTCACCAATATGAAATTGATATTTATGATATCCCCGTGGCCCGAATTACTGAGCAATACATGGATTATATACATACGATGCAATACCTGGAACTTAACGTTGCAAGTGAATATTTAGTAATGGCTTCAACACTTCTCGTCCTTAAAAGTCAAATGCTGCTGCCAAAACAGGAAATTGATGAATCTGATGAGGATTATATGGAGGATCCCCGGGAGGAATTGATGCAGCGGTTGATAGAGTATCGTAAATACAAGGAAGCTGCTAAAAGACTAGAGACCAGAGAATTAGGCTCTAATCAGACATTTAGCAGGCCGCCATTACACGTAGACGACCCGGAGAAAAAAGCGAAGGCTGTTAAAAGTGATATTTCGGTTTATGAAATGATTAATGCACTAGGTAAAATGTTTGAGCGCAAAAGATGGACTGAACCGCTCGAAACAAAAATAAAAAGCAGTGAAATCTCTATTGAACAGCGGATGACAGAGGTTTTGGAAAAACTGAAATATTCCAATGACGGCGGTATAACGTTTGATGAACTGTTTGAGTATCCTTATCGATCGCATGTGGTCGTTACATTTATGGCCCTGCTGGAACTTATGAAGAATAATGAAGTCATCTGTGAACAAGAAAACCATTTCGGGCAACTGCATGTATTTTATCCCGCATGTAACTGGCAGTAAGGCCCCACTTCAAGACGTTAAGAGGTAAACATAAGCGGATAAGCGGGGAGTCCAACTAGCCAGTATAAGGCCGATTTTTGTTCAACTAACCATCGCCGGGGGAGGAAGAAAACCCCCACTGATTGAAGTTTTACTTTATATGGGGGATGAGCGTGGAAACTAATGAACTGAAAGCAATCACAGAAGGGCTGCTGTTTGCCTCAGGAAACGAGGGTTTAACTGTAAAACAATTGGCACGCATCCTTAATGTCTCGAATCAAACAGCAGATCATTTGCTGGAAGAATTAAAAAATGAATATCATAATCCAAACCGTGGAATTCAATTGATGCAGTCACATGGTATATTTCAACTGACGACTAAATCCGAACACAGTCCTTATCTGGAAACATTGTTAGAAACACCTCAATCCACAAGAATGTCGCAAGCAGCACTTGAAACATTGGCCATCGTAGCCTATAAACAGCCAATAACGAGGACTGAAATTGAAGATATTCGTGGTGTGAAGAGTGACAGACCTGTGCAAACCTTGTTATCCAGGTCATTAATTGAAGAAACAGGCCGAAAAGAAGGGGCAGGCCGCCCGATATTATTTTCTACGACAAGAGACTTTCTGACCTACTTTGGATTGACTTCGCTGGAAGAATTGCCACCTTTGCCTGAGGATGTGAATGCGAGTCAATTGGAAGAGGAAGCTGATTTATTTTTTGACCAATTTTCAGAACAAATGGAAGACAAGTAAGACCTGGAACTTTAAAAGTATTGCATATTAATTCCCCGATCCTTACTCAATTCAGTAAGGATTTTTTTAATGTTGAAACAGGAAAGTGAACTGCCCTGTGGTACATCATCTCTCATTTTCAAAGTTAAGAGTGCCACGGACATTGGGATAAATAAATAACCTGTGCTTTTCCAGGCATATCCTCTGTGGTGCCATGCATAAACTGTACAGATAAATTAAACGTCTCCCGGGAGGAAAATGTATGCGGTATACAGTGTTGACACTTGTTTGTCTTCTCATATGCAGTTTTTTTATCCCCAAGACTGGACAAGCAGCGTCTTCTCCAGAAGTTTCTGCCAACAATGCCATTTTGATTGAACAGTCTTCGGGCAGGGTGTTATACGAAAAACAAGCTCATGAAAAGCAATCAATTGCAAGTATAACGAAAATTATGACAGCCATCATTGCCATCGAATCAGGAAAACTAAATAATACTGTAACTGTAAGTAATCGGGCGGTTCATGCCCCCGGTTCGTCCATTTATTTGGAAAAAGGTGAAAAAATTAAGTTGAAAGATCTTGTTTACGGCTTAATGCTACGTTCCGGGAATGATGCTGCTATCGCGATTAGTGAAGAAGTTGGCGGAAGTATGGAAGGTTTCGTTCATTTAATGAACCAGAAAGCAAAATGGATTGGAATGACGAACACTTCTTTTGATAATCCACATGGACTTGACTCTGATAACCACTATTCAACAGCTTATGATATGGCTCTGTTAATGCGCTATGCCATGGAGAATCAACAATTCAGGCTGGTTACCGGCAGCGCAAGCTATAAACCCGATAATAGCGCCTACCCCTGGCACAACAAAAATAAATTGCTCACGGGTATGTACGATCACTCAAATGGCGGAAAAACCGGTTACACACGAATCGCAGGACGAACACTTGTCAGCACTGCTCAAAAGAAAAACATGGAGCTTATCGCTGTCACACTGAACGATCCTGATGATTGGCGTGATCATATAGAAATGTTTGAATGGGGGTTTGATGAATTTAAAATGACAACCATCGACCAAAAAGGCGAAAGTATATATGATATGAATGATGAAGGCATGCAGGTTAAAGGTTATTTGCATCATGATATTGTACTGCCGCTTAAAATTAATGAACGAACTCAAATTGAAAGCAAGTCATATATATTGCATGAAAACCCTCGTTCTGAACAGGAGGTTATTGGAAAAACAATATATTTCGTTGATTCTTTACCTGTTACAGAGTCACCTATATATTCTGAACGGCCCAGTTCAGGATTAATGAATAAGATTGCATTGGTTTATTTACGCATGACCGGGTTTGTTCCGAATGGTTAACATTATTTGGGCATTAATGGCCGGAATCGGGATCGTATACGCGATGTTCAACGGAACGATGGATGAGGTTAATAAAGCTTTATTTGAAAGCGCTGAAGAAGCGGTTACATTATCAATCGGGCTGATTAGTATACTTGTTTTTTGGCTTGGTATTATGAAAGTAGCAGAAGAGGCAGGTATTTTAAATGGCCTTGCAAAATTGTTCAGGCCGGTCATTGTTAAAATATTTCCTGAGATACCAAAGGACCATCCCGCGATGGGATATATATTATCAAATATTACCGCCAACATCTTTGGGCTTGGTAATGCTGCTACACCAATGGGCATTAAGGCAATGGAGCATATGAAGGAATTAAGCGGAAGTGACACTGCTTCGCGTTCGATGATTACTTTTTTGGCAATCAATACATCAAGTTTGACGATTATCCCGACAACAGTCATATCAATAAGAATGCAATATGATTCAGTTTCACCTACCGAGATTGTTGGCACTACGATAATTGCCACTCTTATATCATCGATAAGTGCACTAATGATTGATCGTATCTTTTATTACAGAAGTCTCAGGAGGACGAAGACATGAGTATTATAACTGTAATCAGCACTTGGCTGATTCCGTGCTTTATTCTGGTTGTGCTTTCCGTGGCTACATGGAAACGCGTACCGGCATATGAAATATTTGTGGAAGGAGGTAAAGAGGGTGTCAAGATGGCATTTTCCTTACTTCCTTTTTTATTAGGAATGATTGTAGCCATTTCAATATTAAGAAGTTCAGGTGCACTTGATGCGTTCATTGAATTTATTTCCCCATTCCTTATTTTCATTGGCGTCCCGCCGGATATCATTCCTCTCGCTATGGTCAGACCTATTTCGGGAACGGCTGCTTTAGGGATGACAACTGAACTCATAGGGGCTCACGGACCGGATTCATTTATAGGAAGATTAGCCTCAACTATGCAGGGAAGTACAGACACCACCTTGTATATATTGACAATTTATTTCGGGGCTGTAGGCATTACAAAAATGCGATATGCACTTAAGGTTGGACTATTAGCCGATTTTGTTGGTATAATTGCTTCGATAGTCATCGTGACGTTAATTTTTGGATAAAGATTTCTTGTGGCGTTAACATAAGGTTAACGCTTCTATTATGATTAAAAAATGGTGATAAAATGACAAACTCAATGGAACGTCTGCAAAAAGTAATTGCTCAAAGTGGTGTTACTTCCCGGAGAAAAGCAGAAAAACTGATTGCTCAAGGTAAAGTAAAAGTTAACAATAAAAAAGTGACCGAAATGGGAACAAAAGTGTCACCCCAGGATGATATTGAAGTAGAGGGCGTCCTTCTGGAGAAAGAAGAACCTGTCTACTATATGCTTTATAAACCAAGAGGAGTCATTTCAAGCATTAGCGATGATAAAGGCAGAAAAGTCGTTACTGATTATTTGGGCGAAGTCGAAGAGCGTATTTACCCAATTGGCAGACTCGATTATGACACATCAGGAATTTTGCTCTTAACAAATGATGGGGATTTTGCCAATTTACTGATGCACCCAAGCTATGGCATCGATAAAGTCTATGTGGCAAAAATCAAAGGCATACCCGACAAGCGTGAGCTTAATAAGCTGCGAAAAGGGGTTCGTGACGGGAACGACCTGTTAAAAATTGTCAGTTATAAAATAATCGAAGTAAACAGGCAAAAAAACACAATGATCGTCGAAATGACGTTGCATGAAGGCAAAAACAGACATATCAGACGAATGATGGATGCGCTGGGCTATACTGTTTCCAAATTGAAACGTGAAAAGTATGGTTTGTTGACGTTGAATCGTATGCAGCCGGGAGACTTCAGGAAGCTTACTCCGCATGAAGTTAAAAAAATGCGTCTATTGGCGAGTGATAAAATTGTTAAACAATAGACAAATTTAACGTATTGCTTACATGATACAATACCTTTGGGAGTGAGTAACCAATGAGTAAACCAGTGGCAAAAGGTAATAAACAACAGAAGAAAAAACAGCGTCTTATTTTCAGGACAATGGTATTGGCTGTCTTGCTAGTTGCAGTTATATACGCCTTAGTAACAAATTTTACTAAAGATCAAACCGAAGTCCGGGCTGGTGCACAGGCGCCGGATTTTAAACTTGAACAAATTAATAAAAATAATGAGAAAGAAACCATTCAGTTAAGTGATCTGGAAGGAAAAGGTGTCATGCTTAATTTTTGGGGGACTTGGTGTGAACCTTGCGAGGACGAGATGCCTTATATGGAAGAACTTTATCCGGAATATAAGGAAAAAGGCGTAGAAATTGTTGCGGTCAATCTGGACACAACGCAATTTGTTGTAGATCGATTCATCAACAGATATAATTTAACATTTCCTGTGCCGTATGATTCAAATAAAGAAGTCATGGACACCTATCAAGTGGAACCCTTGCCGACAACATTTTTTATTAACTCTGATAGGGAAATTGTCGAGGTGGTAGAAGGCGGACTGACACTTGACAAAATAGAAGGATATTTGCAACAGATACAGCCGGAGCAATAAACAATTCAACTGGTGCTAATTGTGAGGGATACGTATGAAAAAAATCAAATGTGAATGCGGGCATGTGAACCCGGAAGGGACAGTCCTCTGTGAAGCATGCGGGAAACCGGTGGAAGAAAACCAGCATATTGATGGCAACGATCAGCGAAAATTATTGAATATGCGTTATGAGGGAAGCGCACGCAGATCGCAAACTTATAATAAAACGATTGTCGACAAAATATGGAATTTCTTTTCATCCGTTAAAGTAGGCGTGTGGCTCATCGTCCTGGCACTCATAGCATCAGGTGTCGGAACGATTTTCCCTCAGGAACAATACATACCGCCAGAGGCTGTCGATCGTGACCCGTCTGTTTATTATGAAGCAACGTATGGAATACTTGGGCAAATCTATTACCAGCTTGGCTTTCACAATTTGTACAGTTCGTGGTGGTACATGCTGCTGATTGCCTTAATCGGTATTTCACTTGTTATATGCAGCATTGACCGTTTTGTCCCGCTGTTCAAAGCGCTAAGACGCCAGAAACCAAGGCGGCATGCTCAGTTCTTAAAACGACAGCGCTTTTTCAGCGAAACCGATAACGTTTCTGATGAGGATAAATCAGCTGTTGTTTCCAAGCTCAGGAAAAAACGTTATAAAATTCATGAAGAAAAAGGGCACATACTGGCAGAAAAAGGCCGGTTTTCAAGGTGGGGTCCATATGTCAATCATATTGGTTTGATTATCATATTGGTTGCCGCTCTGCTGCGAATGACACCGTTTATGTATATGGATGAGTATGTATGGGTTCGTGAAGGAGAAAGAACTGTAATCCCGGGAACAGACAGGGAATATTACATTGAGAATAAAGAGTTTATCTTAGAAACATATGATGAGAATGACGAGCGGTTCCAAGAAGCAATACAGCAGGAAGGCATGGTGGAAAAAAACTTTCAGACCAACGCCGTTATTTATAAAGAAACTGGTGAAGAAGTCGCTGGAGCCGAACCGGAACTTGAAAAAGTCACTGAAGACGAAATCCGTATGAATCATCCGCTTAACTTTGATAAATATACATTATATCAAGCGGGTTATCAACAGAATGAATTTCAAAGTATGTCGTTTAAAATACATGAAACAGACGATCCGGAAGAAGCCTCACTTGGTGAGTTTAAAGTAGATTTGACAGACCCGAAAGATACGTATGCACTCGATAACGGTTTCCGGGTAGTTGTCAGTCAGTATTATCCGGATTATGAAATGGATGAAGGTGAACCAAGATCAAAAACGAATTACCCTAGAAACCCCGCTTTCGTTTTTACGGTCCATCCTCCTGATAATGAAGAACCCGAAATGAGTTTTGTTGGGATAGGCAGAAACGTTGACGCATCAGGTGAAAATGATTATAAATTGGGTGTGCAGGATTTTGAGACACGCTATGCGAGCGGGTTGACCGTTAGGGTTGATTATACACTGCCGTTCTTCATTATCGGTGCAGCCATTTTTATGATTGGGGTTATTCAAGGAATGTACTGGCAGCACCGCCGAATTTGGCTGAACCCTGAAGGTGAAGGTGTCCTGCTGGCTGGTCATACGAATAAAAATTGGTTTGGGCTTAAAAAGGATATTGAATATGCGATCGAAGATACCAATGTGAAAATGGTTAAGGATCAGCAGGAACTTGAATAGCTGCATGCGTACAGCTGAAGGAGGATATGAATGGATTCTTTAATTAATATTAGCAGTACAATGCTTTATACAGCATTTGTCCTGTATCTGATCGCCACCTTTTTCTTTGGCGCGACAATCAGACAAAAAAATAAGAATACTAATAAAGGAATAAGCGGAAAAATAGGAATTACGCTTACCATCATTGGTTTTACAGCACAGATTGTTTACTTTATTACAAGATGGATGGCAAGCGGACATGCTCCTGTCAGCAATATGTTTGAATTTATGACGTTTTTTGGCATGGGATTGGTTTTTGCGTTTATTATTATTTACTTTATATATAAGTTGAATATATTGGGACTGTTTGCCCTTCCGATTGCCATGGTTGTCATTGCTTTTGCGAGTGTCTTTCCGACGGAGATTTCACCATTAGTTCCGTCACTTCAAAGCCATTGGCTTTATATTCACGTTACAACTGTAGCTTTGGGTGAGGCTATATTGAGTATCAGTTTCGTTGCCGGGCTGATTTATTTAATCAGGCAAATAGATCAGACCGTCAGAAGCAAACGAACAACATGGCTGGAAGTCATTTTGGTCGGTTTGTTTGTATTCATCGGCTTCAGTGTTATATCGGCCGGGTTTAACCTGTCAGGCTATAGTGCGGAATTTGAGTACTCTTCAAATGGCCAGACGATGACAACTGATTATCATTTACCACCGATTGCCGGTCCAAATGAAGGGGAACTTTTAACAGGAGACCGGATGGAACCATTATTCGCTGCACCAGGCTGGATGCAAGGGGTGGATGCCGCACGCAAATTTAATACACTTATTTGGTCGGTGCTAACCGGACTAGCATTGTATGGTTTATTCAGACTGATACTTCGCAAACGAATTGGTGCTGCCATTCAGCCCTTCCTGAAAAAAGTAAAACCTGATATGCTGGATGAGGTATCATATCGTTCAGTTGCTATCGGGTTTCCGGTATTCACCCTTGGCGGTTTAATATTTGCATCAATTTGGGCGCAAATTGCCTGGGATCGTTTTTGGGGTTGGGACCCTAAAGAAGTTTGGGCTCTGGTAACATGGTTTTTCTATGCCGCATTTCTTCACTTACGGTTATCGAGAGGATGGCATGGTGAAAAATCAGCCTGGCTTGCTGTTATAGGTTTTGCGATTATCATGTTCAATTTAATTGCAGTTAACCTTATTTTGGCGGGGCTTCACTCCTATGCATAAAGCTTCATTAATTGAGAGCGACGTTTTGAAAATAACAAATAGGGGGAGTCTAAATGGAGGAAAATCCTAAAATACTCGTAGTAGACGATGAGGATCGCATACGAAGGTTAGTACGGATGTATCTTGAAAAAGAAGATTTTCTTGTTGAAGAAGCAGCGGATGGAAAAGAAGCTTTAGAACTTGCGCTCACTTCCGATTATGATGTCATTTTACTTGATATTATGATGCCGGAGATGGATGGCATTGACGTGACAAAGGAATTGCGTAAAGAAAAAAACACGCCCATCATTATGCTTACAGCAAAAGGCGAAGAATCAAATCGTGTGCAAGGCTTTGAAGTCGGCGCAGATGACTATATTGTCAAGCCATTTAGTCCGCGCGAAGTCGTGTTACGGGTTAAAGCTGTGTTAAGAAGAGTCACTTCGAGCACATACAACGAAGCAGAGAAACCAACCAAAAATTTAATTGTTTTTCCTCATTTAACGATTGACTACGATGCTCACCGGGTAACAGCTGAAGGTGCAGAAGTTAATTTGACACCGAAAGAATACGAATTACTATGTTTCCTTGCCGAAGCGCCTGACAAAGTATTCAGCAGGGAAGTGCTGCTTAAAGAGGTTTGGGAATATGAGTTTTTTGGCGATTTGAGAACAGTCGATACACACGTGAAACGGCTCCGGGAAAAGTTGAATCATGTATCCAAACAGGCTGCGGACATGATTGTGACTGTCTGGGGTGTCGGATATAAATTTGAGGTAGATGATGCCTAATGTTCTGGCGCAGTGTAGTAGGAAAGCTAGCAATAACAATATTATTGCTAGTTTCTTTTGTATTATTTATTCTGACGATTTTGCTGCTTGAGTTTTTTGAAACGTTTCACGTTAACCAAGCTGAGAATGATATGATGCAGACAGCAACGAAAGTGTCGCACATGGTGGAACAGTATGATGATCAGGAACTGGCGTTTGAAAATGCCAACTTAATTAAAGACCCGCTAAGCCGCATGACTATTGTTAACAGTGATGGTACGTTTCGTACATCTGAAAGCACAGATGATGGATTAAATGAGTTAAATCCGGGTTGGCTTCGAACAGATGAAGATTTAATGGATGTTTTTACAAATGGGGAAAATGTTCGAAAAGAAACCAATCTGCCGGATAGTGACGAGAAAGCAATGATTGTAGGAACACCGATCGGTCAGGACGGGGCTGTTTTTATTTATCAGTCGTTGGACATTTTGAATCAAACTAAAGCTGAAACCACAAAAATTATTTTACTTGCTGCAGGCATTGCTATCGTTTTAACTGTGATATTTGCTTTCTTTCTGTCAACACGAATCACATCGCCTCTTATTAAAATGCGTGAAGCCGTCCTGGACTTGACACGAGGTGAATTTCACACAAAAGTGCCAATCCTTACACATGATGAAATTGGCGAGTTGGCGATAGCGTTCAACCGAATGGGCAGACAGCTTAAGTTTCATATTAATGCATTGAGACAGGAAAAAGAACAAATTTCAAGTATTGTCAGGTCGATGGCCGATGGGGTCGTTACCTTAAACCGGAACGGCGACATGCTTATTACAAATCCGCCTGCAGAACAATTTATCCAAAACCTTAATTATGATAAAGGGATGGAACTTGGTAACAGCACGCATAAAACACCCGAACCATTGAATGATACTTTGAGAAGCGTTATTCAATATGAAGAAGAAGTTATCCGTGAAATTAGCAGTCAGGGACGTACATGGGTTATGATCATGACCCCATTGTACGACCAAACCTATATACGTGGTGCCGTAGCAGTTATCCGTGATATGACCGAAGAAAGACAAATGGATAAGATGCGCAAAGATTTTATAGCGAATGTTTCGCACGAGCTGCGTACGCCAATTTCAATGCTTCAAGGCTACAGTGAAGCCATTATAGATGACGTAGCAGAGTCGAAAAAGGAGAAAAACGAACTGGCACAGATAATCCATGAGGAATCATTCCGAATGGGAAGACTTGTGAACGAATTATTGGACTTGGCGCGCATGGAAGCGGGGCACACACAGCTGGATAAAGAAACAATTAATGCTGAAACTTATATTGAGCGTATCATTAAAAAATTCAAAGGTATTGCCGAAGATAATGGTGTTCGATTAATACCAGAAACAAAATTGCCTGTTTCCAATATCACAATTGATGCAGATCGAATTGAGCAGGTTTTTACAAATTTGATTGATAATGCAATTAGACATACAAAAGAAAATGGCTTTGTTAAAGTAGTTGCAGAGACGACACCGGATGAACTATATATTTCAATTGAGGATAATGGCAGTGGTATACCGGAAGAAGACATACCTTTTGTTTTTGAACGATTCTACAAAGCAGATAAATCACGTGTGAAAAACGGCAAGAAAAAAGGGACCGGTCTAGGGCTGGCCATTGCAAAAAATATTGTCGAAGCACATGAAGGTGTTATTACTGTTAAAAGTAAAACAGATGAAGGAACAATGTTTGAGGTAAGGATTCCGTTAAATAACTCTTAAACTTTTTTGGAATAATGCTGGCAGAAACAAACGCTTTATGGTAATGTTATGTTGAAATCAAAAATATAAAACAGATTTTGGTGTATTTTGTTTAAAAGGGAATCCAGTGCAATTCTGGAGCTGTCCTCGCAACTGTGAGTGGTAAACGAAATAAGCATTAACCACTTTGTGGAGAAGTCGCCATAAGGGAAGGGCTTAGAGTAGGATATAATCACAAGTCAGTAGACCTGCCAATGTCTGATGTTTCAATGCTTCGGGGATTAAAGCGATTGAGGCAACCGGAAACGTTTTAAATGACGTATGTATATTTCGATTGTCTTTGTAAGCTGACCTTTGAAGGAGGTCAGCTTTTTTAGTATTCTTGCGTTTTCAGTAATTTCGTCGCTCAACTTTCCTTCGAAGAGAATAAAAGTACAGGAGGAATAAGGTATGAAAAAATGGATGTTATATCTCGCATCAATTTTAATGGTAATCGGATTTCTAACAGGCTGCGGTGCAGGTAGTGAGGAGCCAACCGACTCAGACGAAAGCAGTCAACAAACTTCTGAAGAAACAAATAGTGAAGCTGAACTCGGTGAAAACGAAGTTCGTATCACGGTAAGCAAAGATAACGGCAGTGAATATATAGCCGAAGAAGAGATAGAGATCGAAGAAGGCGCTAAACTAATGGACGTCTTGAAAGAAAATTTCTATGTAGAAACTGCAGAGAATGACCAGTTTGTAACATCAATTGAGCGAGTGTCAGCTGAAGAAGGGGAAGAAAAGTCCTGGATTTTCGAAGTTAACGGCGAGATGGCTAATGTAGGTGCTTCTGAGTATGAATTATCACCTGGTGATGAAATAACATTTGACTTTCAGGCATGGGAATAAATGAACACATATAAACTGACTTTGCTGGCCTTGCTAGCTGCACTTGCTGTTGTAGGGCGGAGTTTGTTTACATTCCTCCCCAACGTTCAGCCGGTCACTTCATTGGTTATTATATGCGGTGTGCTGCTCGGACCAGTGGCCGCTGCATTTCTTGGCTTATTAACAACCTTTTTATCAAATATGCTGCTCGGTATGGGCATATGGACCATTTGGCAAGTAATCGCCTGGGTTTTAATAGGTATTATGAGCGGTTTGCTTGGAAAGTGTTTTAAAAATTTTTCGGTGTATGGCATGGTTATGTTCTCGGTATTCAGCGGTTACTTATATGGATTTATTATCTCTTTGACAACGTACTCAATCGCCGGCAAATTCTGGCCGTATTATGTGGCCGGTCTTCCGTTTGATACGTACCATGCAATCGGTAATGCCGTTTTTATTATTTTTCTGTATCCCATAATCAGTCATTTTTTTAATAAATATGCCAACAACCATTTTTATTTGCAAAATACCGGCTGACTGATTAAGGAGGCCTTTTAAATGTGCCAAAAGGGATCCGATTATTTAAGGAACGCTTTTGGCATATGAATAAAAGTCCGTTATTTAGAAATAGGGTATCGACAGTGCCGTCCATATCATGGTTCGAATTTTAATGGGTCGCCATGAAATGGTTCATCTGCAACTTTTACAGAATCTGTCGGACAGCCCTCATACGCATCTAATACATCATCTTCCAGTTCTTCGGGAACCTCAACAGCTCCTTCATTCTCATCTAAAACCACGTAGGCCAAAGCCTCGTCGTTATAATCGTAAACTTTCGGCGCTGTGGTCCCGCATGCACCACATGCAATACACGTTTCCTGATCTATCATTGTATATTTAGCCATATATTTCCTCCATTGCTCAAAACGCTCCGTCCGTTTTATGTACACTATAATAATTGTAAAACGGCATCTTTATCATTTCAACTTATATATGACGTGTTATGATTGATTAAGAGAACAAACTTAAAGGTAACATGATATATATTTATGTTAAAGGAGTCTTAAACATTGCTCTTTAATTATATCATCCTTTCATGCTGTACCAAATTCCAGGAAGACAGAAGCACTTCAGCTGTCTTTCATTTATTAAAAGGAAAACGATCAATTCAAACCGTTCAGGATGCTCATATTTATGAATTAAATCATTTCTATGGAATTTATCCAACATTATCGAAACACGACTTTGAGGTACACGTACAACAATTGATTAAAAATAACGATCTCGCTCTTAAAGGGGATAACACCGCGATAGTGACCAGAAAGGGCGAAAACTGGATTAATCAAGAGGCAATAAATGTGTCCGGTTGTTACTTTCACGGCATGGAATACAGCCGCTATGCACCTGTCTTCTGGCAACGGCTGCTTCTAATGATTCAAACGATGACAAACAGCAAACGACATCATTTTAATTTTATTCCGGTTATTGATAAAACAGAAATCACAGACTGGGTGAGAAAACAGTATCGACTATGGAAGTATGATACATCGTTATTTTTAAATAAGCTATACAGTGAGCTGTTTCATTTGCTGAATCAATTTGACACTACAGAGGCAAGCATTTTTGTTGATAGTTTGACAGGATACAATCATTATGGGATGAGTAGCTTTCAGATTGCTGAACGCTATGGGCTGGAACAAGTGGATGTCCCTTTAATCCGAACATCGACTATCCATCGTATGCTCATGCTTATCAGCCAAAATGAACAACATACCCCGTTATTAAAGCATTTTCTGCAAGATTTGACGCATGAGGCTAAAGTAACAAATTCAGCAAATAAAACGAAGCAATTTATGGCTAAAGGTTATTCGGCTGAAAACATTGCATCAATAAGACAGTTAAAACTAAATACAATCTATGATCATATGGTTGAGATTGCACTATATGATAAAGCTTTCCCGCTGGGACACTATGTAACTCCCGATATTCAAGCTCAAATTCGTGCAGCTATTGCAGCCGCAGATTCCTATAAACTTAAAGACATTAAGCAGCATGTCTCAGCGTCCATCAGTTATTTTCAAATTCGTCTTGTTTTAGCAACCGATAAAATAACCTGGTAAGGTGAGTGTTTTGATTAAAGAAGAAATAATAAGTCAATTGAGACAACAATTTAATATAACCGGCTTCCGGGAAGGTCAAAAGGAAATTATTGACGATGTGATGGATGGTAAGGATGTTTTGGGGGTTTTACCGACGGGATCGGGAAAATCTTTATGCTATCAGTTCCCTGCATCTATATTTAGCGGACTTACAATTGTGGTCTCTCCCTTAATTTCTTTAATGGAAGATCAGGTTAAACAGCTGAAAGCTTCAGGATTTAAAGATGTTGTAGCTTTAAATAGTTTTATGCGACCTGATGAGAGAGCCTCTGCCTTAAAGCAACTGAATCAGTATAGATTAATTTATTTGTCGCCGGAGCTCCTTCAGCAAGACGAAGTGATTGAACAGATCAAAACTTTTGATATTTCCCTGTTTGTTATTGATGAAGCACATTGTATTTCTCAATGGGGACATGAATTCCGGCCGGACTATTTAAGACTGGGCACTGTCTTAAACAAATTGCACGATCCCCCTGTGCTGGCACTTAGCGCTACAGCTACAAAAGAGGTGCAAAATGACATCATCAGTTCATTGGAAAGACCTGAAATTACTAAGCATATTTATCCAATGGACAGAGAAAATATAACGTTTGTAGTTGAGAAAGTAAACAGTGAAAATGAAAAAAGAAGTTTATTGAATCAAATTTTGCAGCAATACAAAATTCCGGCTTTGATTTATTTTTCCAGTAAACGAAAGGCTGAAGAAACTGCCGCATACATAACAGAAAAGCTTCCATTCCAGCGGGTGGCCTTTTATCATGGCGGCATGGATCAAATGGACAGAATTACAATTCAACAGCAATTTATGAATGGGCAGCTCGATATCATTTGTTGCACAAGTGCATTTGGAATGGGGATTAATAAACAGAATATTCGGCTCGTAGTTCACTATCATTTTCCATTGCAAATTGAATCTTTTTTGCAGGAAATAGGCAGGGCAGGGCGCGACGGCAAATCGAGTGTCAGTTTATTATTATACGCACCCGGAGACGAAATAGTCCCCAACTCGATTATCCATAATGAGCTTCCTGCAAAGGAAGACGTGAAAAGCTTGTTCAATAAAGTACTGCAAATGGCTTCGAAAAACAAGGAACTGCCGCCGGCATCCCAGGTCATTGAGGACTTAGAGTTAAATGACGTTCAAGGGCGATTTTTATATTATCAAATGGAGAAACATGGTATAATGGACGGAAAAACACTTGTTTATAATAAAGGTTACTTGGAACAGTCCATTCAAGAAATCGTTCAGTTTATAGATGAACGAACAGCATTTAAAAAAAGAAAACTATACGATATTTTTAACTGGATACATGCGGACGGCTGTTTACGGGAACGACTTTACATAGGTTTTCAGGATAGTTACAAGACGCCGCTGTTTGAGTGCTGCAGTAATTGTGGCTTCACTTTTGAAAATTGGGAACCCGATCAGATCCGGCGTGACGAAACGATGCTTTCGTGGCATGACAAACTTAAAGAGTTAATGCTCGCAGAGGGTTTTAATAATGAAACAAAGTGAGATAGTGAAGCAGTTAAGTGATCGTGAGTTAACACAACAATTGGTGTTTAGTCAGATGATAATGGTGGGTTTGAGCTTCTTATTAAGTTTCTTTTTCTTTGAAAAAATGAGCGACTGGCTTAACTACTTCAGCTTTCATATGAGCGATTTGATATTATACGGCGTTCTGACGGGAATCTTTATTGTACTCATTGACCTGTTGCTCATAAGAGTTTTTCCTGAAAAATACTATGATGACGGTGGAATCAATGATAGAATTTTTAGAAATCGTTCTGTCAGAGGAATTTTTGGAATTGCTCTGCTTGTGGCCGTTACTGAAGAGCTATTGTTTCGGGGTGTGATTCAGACCGTATTCGGGTATATAGTTGCAAGTGTCCTATTTGCCATTGTTCACATTCGTTATTTAAACAAACCGGTGCTGCTGGTTTCGGTTATATTTATAAGCTTTTACATTGGGTACATATTTGTTCTTACTGAGAATTTATTCGTTACAATAACTGCTCATTTTACGGTGGATTTTGTATTGGGACTTATCATTCGCTTTAAGAAATGAGGTGCAGGCTGATGGAGAATAAAACAAAAGAGGCTGATGATCAAGCATCCGAACTGAGAAAATTGCTTGATGAAGTGGAAAATGGCCAGGAAGTGACGAATCTAGAGGAAACAACGCACCAAAGAAAAGAAGCAGAGGCAGATACAGAAAAAAAGAGCAACAGGGATCTCAATATAGATATATTAAACTTGCCCCCCCGTAAGGAAGTCCACGGAAGCACAAAAACACACACAAGATTAAAAATGAGCAACCCTTCAAAAAGGTTTATTACTGTTGCTGTTTTACTGGTTGTATTGTTTGTTGTTATGTTTTATTTTTGGGGAGAGGAACTCCTTGATGTGGTTGAAAATATGTAATCACTAAAAAATAACGTTTAATACATAAACTGCGAGAGAGCACATGGAAGGGATAAGTTCAGAGCATGATATAATCAATAAAGCGCCATGTTTATAAAAGCTTATAGAACCTGTCTAATAAGAAATAATAATTAATAATGTTCAACAATTTCGTTGACAGCATATAGTAAAGTAAAGGAAATTATGATGGTTTCTCATTCGGATATAACCAAGTTAAAAAGAGGGGGATGCTTTATGCGTATTGAACGGGTGTCCAACAACCAATTTACAATTTTTCTCACGTTTGATGACTTAATAGATCGAGGTTTTACAAAGGAAGATTTGTGGTATGATGCTGCTAATGTACGCAATTTGTTTAGTGATATGATGTATGAAGCCAGTAGTGAACTGGGGTTTGAACTTGAAGGTCTTTTGCTTGTACAGGTGCATTTAATGCAGGCGCAGGGAATGCATGTTATTGTAACGCAAAAGGGGAGCACTGATGAATGGGATGAGGATTTTGTTGAGATGAAAGTTACAATGGATGAGAGCAAGGAACTGATTTTCTCATTTGATGATTTTGAGGACATCATACTTGTGGCATCTAATCTGACATCATTAGGAATAAATGGCGGACAAATATATCATATGAATCAGCATTACTATATGTTATTTCATGAAGCTGAATTTCTTCAGAAGGATAAAGAAAATGTAATTGCGGTTATGTCAGAGTTTTCTTTCCCGAGTATCATCACATCCCACCGGTTAAAAGAATATGGGAAACAAATTATGAGTTCAACTGCTGTAAAACAAATCATGGATACGTTTTACTGATGATTCTTAGTATTCGAAAAGGTGCCGCTGCAACCGTTTACATTTATCGCTTTTCCCCTAAAGAAAATCGTTTGATTTTATTGCATATTTAGTTGGAAAGTGTATACTAATCTCTGAGTACCGATATATCTAAATATTTATTGATTTTATAGGAGGTAAATTCATGGTAGCCGACAACGCAGCAGATTCTACCAAAGAAAAGAATGAAAGCACAGATGTGTTAGCCTCAACACGGACTGTTGTTAAAAACGCATTGGGAAAATTGGGTTACCCTGATGAAGTGTTTGAACTGATGAAAGATCCCATGCGCATGATGACGGTGAGAATCCCAGTTCGCATGGATGACGGTTCAATCAAGATTTTCACTGGATACCGTGCCCAGCATAACGATGCTGTCGGGCCTACAAAAGGCGGTGTCAGATTTCATCCAAATGTAACTGAAAAGGAAGTAAAAGCCTTATCAATATGGATGAGTTTAAAAGCAGGGATTGTTGATTTGCCATATGGCGGCGGAAAAGGCGGCATCATTTGCGACCCGAGGGAGATGTCATTTCGCGAATTGGAAGGACTTAGCAGAGGCTATGTTCGTGCCATCAGTCAAATAGTTGGACCCAACAAGGATATACCCGCTCCAGATGTCTTTACAAATTCACAAATTATGGCATGGATGATGGACGAATACAGCCGTATTGATGAATTTAACAATCCCGGTTTCATTACAGGAAAACCAATCGTTCTTGGTGGTTCACACGGTAGAGAATCTGCAACTGCTAAAGGTGTAACAATTTGCATAAATGAAGCGGCTAAAAAGAAAGGTTTCGATGTTAAAGGTGCACGCGTAGTTGTTCAAGGGTTTGGAAATGCAGGCAGCTTCCTTGCCAAGTTCTTGCATGATGCAGGCGCAAAAGTCGTTGGCATATCTGATGCCTATGGAGCTCTTCATGACCCGGAAGGCCTTGATATTGATTATTTGCTGGATAGAAGAGATAGTTTCGGCACGGTCACTAAGTTATTTGAAGACACTATTTCCAATAATGAATTACTCGAATTGGATTGTGACATACTTGTGCCTGCAGCAGTCCAAAACCAAATCACCGGTGAGAATGCTCATAAAATAAAAGCTGGTATCGTTGTCGAAGCTGCTAATGGACCAACGACTTTGGAAGGAACCAAAATTCTGTCAGAGCGTGGGATTCTATTGGTGCCAGATGTCCTTGCATCTTCAGGCGGCGTCACTGTTTCCTATTTTGAATGGGTGCAAAATAACCAAGGCTACTACTGGTCTGCCGAAGAAATTGATGAAAAGCTGCATCAGATTATGATAAAAGCGTTCAATAACATCTATAATACCGCAGAGACCAGGCGTGTTGATATGCGTCTGGCAGCTTATATGTCGGGCGTGCGAAAAATGGCGGAAGCTGCAAGATTTCGCGGCTGGGTATAAATCTGGGATTACCTTTACAAGTTGCTGCCTAGCAACGCAGGAATTTAAGCATAAAACAATTTATGTGACGAAAAAACTCTTATCATGTATAGTTGGATAAGAGTTTTTGTATGGAATTATGAAATAAGGAAGTGCGTACAGTGAAAGAGGAAAATACAATCATTATCGGAGGCGGCCCTTGTGGCATGTCGTGTGCCATAAGCCTTCAGCAAAACGGGGTAAACCCATTAATTATTGAAAAAGAAAATGTTGTTAACACACTTTATAATTTTCCAACTCACCAAACATTTTTCAGTTCAAGTGATAAACTCGAGATTGGAAACCTCCCTTTTATAACTGAAATGAAAAAGCCGGTACGTAATCAGGCGCTGGCTTACTACAGAGAAGTTGCAAACAGAAAAAATTTGAGAATAAATGCATTTGAGCGCGTTATCAAGGTGTCACAACCTGAAAACAACACGTTTGTGCTTGAGACAGAAACTGCGAAAGGGACGTATGAAAGCTACACAGCTGAAAACGTTATTATTGCTACAGGGTATTATGATCAGCCAAACAAGATGAATATCCCGGGAGAAGACCTGCCGAAAGTTATGCATTACTTTAAGGAAGCACATCCGTACTTTGGTAAAAATGTAGCGGTAATCGGCGGCAAAAATTCAGCTGTTGACACAACACTTGAATTACACAAGGCTGGGGCAAATATTACAGTTCTGTATCGCGGTGACGATTATTCGAAGAGCATTAAACCGTGGATACTTCCCGAATTTGATTCGCTGGTGCGGAAAAATGTTGTGAATATGGAATTTAATGCTGAAGTCAATGAAATAACACACGATAAAATTATTTATACTGCTGACAATGGATTAAAGGAAGTTGAAAATGACTTCGTTTTTGCCATGACCGGTTATAAACCCGATCACACATTTTTAAAAAACGCTGGGATTTCGATAGATGATGAAAGTGGACGCCCATATTATGACCCTGAAACTATGGAAACCAACGTGCCGGGCATCTATGTAGCAGGTGTAGTGGCAGCAGGTTATAACAATAATGAAATATTTATTGAAAATGGCCGATTCCATGGTGGCATTATTGCTGAAGCCATCAAACGTAAGAAGCTCAAACAAAAGAGTATTCGTTGAGGATGTCGAACAACGAAGTAAGCTGGGCGCGATGCACGCCTCAGAAATATACTTGGGTACGCTTTGGGGGCTCACTATGCCCCTGCCCAGTGAGTTTTCTTTTAATGTCTCCTTTGGCAGATCGTTTTGTTCGCCTTCCTCAACCCTCGTTTTAGTTATGGTCCAGTCATTGTGTAAGGATTTAAATGTGTATTTACTCACTCATTTCTTTTCGAAAGTTTCTTTTATCACTTGAAAATTGCTCGTTATTTCCAGCATAATTAACAACTTAAGACGAGCTTTAGGACCGGTCAATCCATTTGCGAATATGACGCCGATTTCTTTAAGCTGCCTTCCACCTCCGTCGTAAGCATAAGTCGGCTGAACAATTCCCTGATAGCATCGTGATACCAATACGACTGGAATATTCTCTTTCAATATATGTTGTAATACATTTAGAGTGTCCTTGGGTAAATTCCCCTGTCCCAGTCCTTCGATGACAAGGCCATCTGGCTTAAGCTGATGGACAGCATCGAATATATCTCCGGTCATTCCCGCATACGCTTTTAACAAATATACATGCTTATTTACTTTGCTGACCGGATAAGTGTATTTGGACAAAACTGCATGATGAAATATAATATCATCTTTCGTTACAATGCCAATTGGACCATATTGCGGACTCTTGAACGTAGCAATATTACTTGTGGACGTTTTTGTAACGTTTCGCGCTGTATGGATTTCATCGTTCATAACCACTAACACGCCTTTGTCCCACGCAGCATCACTTGTGGCGGTTCTCAAAGAGCTTATTAGATTATAAAGTGCGTCAGACCCTATTTCATTAGCTGAGCGCATCGCACCTGTAATAATAACGGGTTTATTAACAGTTATTGTAAGGTCAAGGAAATAGGCTGTTTCTTCAAGCGTATCTGTGCCGTGTGTAATCACAAAACCATCATATTTAGTTGAAGCCTCATTGATTTTATTTGCGAGTTCCACCATATGCTTCGGCGTAATTTGCGGAGAAGGGACTGAGAATGGAATGACTTCCTCAATATTAGCAGGAAAGGACATATGGTCCGTTACATCTTTTAATGGATGATGCTTCGCGGTTGTAACGTCGCCTGTATTTTTATTTTCGAGCATTGATATAGTCCCGCCGGTATGTATAATCAGAATGTTTTTCATAAAAATCACCTTTTCAGTGTGTTATTTTCAATTCTTTGATTGCATGATATGATAATGACAACTTAAATGGGAAAAGAGGGCTAACAAAATGCTTGCTTTTTTAACAGCGGGGATAGCACCTGCTCTTGCATTAATGGCTTTTTTTTATCTGAAAGACCAGTATGCTGAACCTTTAATATTAATGTGTAAGACATTTTTGTTAGGCGCTCTTCTCGTATTCCCTATTATGTTTATACAATATGGTCTAACGGTTGAAAACCTGGCAGAAAGCAGTATCGTTCAGTCATTTGTCCAATCGGCACTGATTGAAGAATTTTTTAAATGGTTTATTTTTATTTATGTGGTTTTTCACCATACAGAATTCGATTCCCATTATGATGGGATTGTTTATGCTGTAGCTATCAGTCTTGGTTTTGCAGCGGTTGAAAATATATTATATTTAATGATAAATGGCCTTGAGTTTGCTGTTATACGTGCGTTATTCCCGGTATCTTCGCATGCATTATTCGCTGTTATAGCAGGTTATCACCTCGGCAAGGCTAAAATGAACAGACGGCATAAACATTGGAATTTGCTGCTGGCTTTTATGCTGCCGTTCTTATTGCATGGGACCTATAATTTTATTCTTGCAACTGTGACGAGCGATTGGCTTATTTTACTTATTCCATTTATGATTGGGCTTTGGTGGACCGCTTTACACCGAATGAAAAAAGCTAATAAATATGTTTTATATCATACAGAAATAGAAGCGTAAAATCCTTTGTATTATACGATGCAAAGGATTTTTCTTTGCCTTGCAGCACAGAAATCTGCACGACATAATCTTTTATTAGATAATAATGATGAATAAAAAGGCAATTACGTAAAAAAATAGGCTCAGAAACTTTGATTAAGCATGGGCAGGAGGAAACAACATGTTGAAAAATAAATTGAGCCTTTTTATCATTATATGTTTTTTGATAACAGGACTGCAAACGGCAGATTCAGCTAAACCGGTAAGTGCTTTTTCTGATCAGGTAATCCAGCATGGTGCTGTGGGCGATGATGTTATCGAACTGCAGGCACGGTTACAGTATCTGGGTTTTTATAATGGCACGATTGATGGTGTTTTCGGTTGGGGCACATACTGGGCGCTAAGAAATTTTCAATATGAATTTGGAATGGAGATCGATGGCATCGCCGGAACGAAAACAAAAGAAAAACTGGCTTCAGCAAGTGAATATGATCGAGATTATGTAAACAATCAAATAAATCAGGGCAATGAATTCACACATTATGGCGGAATGGATAATTCTGAGCAATCGAAACAAGGCCAAGGTGGCGATACTGGGGATAACACAACTGAAAATGGGACAGCCGGTGATGCAAATAAGAATGCAAATGCTGAGCCAACCGCGGTAAATGTGCCTCAAGGGTATTCTCAAAATGATATCCAATTGATGGCTAATGCCGTAAATGGCGAAGCAAGAGGGGAGCCTTATGTAGGGCAAGTCGCGGTTGCTGCAGTTATCTTAAACCGTGTTGAAAGTCCGACGTTTCCCAACTCGATTTCAGGGGTTGTTTTTGAGCCTCGTGCATTTACGGCTGTAGCGGATGGACAGATCTGGCTGACACCCAATGAAACCTCCAAAAAAGCAGTAATGGATGCGCTCAACGGATGGGATCCTAGTGGAAACGCAACCTATTATTTTAATCCGGAAACGGCAACCTCTGACTGGATATGGTCAAGACCGCAAATTAAAAAAATCGGGAAACATATATTTGCTAAATAGGAAGGAGTAAGGCTAATGATCAGATGGATTTTAATCGGTGTGCTTTCACTGGGGGTTGCGGGTGTTGGATTTTGGGGCTATCAGGAGCACCAGGAAAAAAATGCTGTATTGATACAAGCTGAGAACACGTATCAGCGGGCGTTTCATGACCTTTCATACCGTATGGATCTCATGCACGATAAAATTGGAACAGCATTAGCTATGAATTCCAGAGAAAGTCTTTCACCGCAAATGGTTGAAATATGGAGGCTGACGTCTGAAGCAATATCAGATGTCGGACAGCTCCCACTCACGTTAATGCCCTTCAACAAAACAGAGGAATTTCTTTCGAATATAGGCGATTTCACATACAAAACAGCTGTAAGGGACCTGAAGGATGAGCCTTTGAATGATAAAGAAGTTAAAACACTTAAAAATTTATATGAACAATCAGGAGAATTGAAAGATGAGTTAAGGCAGGTACAGCATACAGTGCTGGATGAAAACCTGCGTTGGATGGATGTGCAGCTGGCTTTAGCCCAACAGGATGAGCAATCTGATAATACCATTGTTGATGGGTTTAAAACAGTCGAGAAAAAAGTTGAGGGGTATGCTGAAAGTAACACTGATTCCGCACTGACAGGAACATCCTCAGAAGAACATGAATACGAGAATCTTTCAGGCAAAACAATTAATCAGCAAGAAGCCGCTGAAAAAGGGAGCCAATTGCTCAGCCTGAAAAATACAGACGATTTAAATGTTACAGAAAGTGGCGATGGTGCAGATGTCCCAATATACAGTGTTTCTTATCAGAACGATAACAAAAATGGTTATATCGATATATCGAAACAGGGAGGCCGACCGCTCACTCTTCTTGTCAATCGTGATGTTCAGGAACAGAAAATCAGTTTAAACGAGGGGATGGAAAAAGCAAACAAGTATCTAAAACAACATAATTTTGAGGATATGCAAATTTTCACAAGCAATCAATATGACAACGTTGGCGTCTATTCATATCTTTATAATCAGGATGATGTCCGCATCTATTCCGATGCTATTGAATTGAAAGTGGCTCTCGATAACGGTGACCTACTCGGACTGACGGCCAGGAACTATTTCATGAACCATAAAGAACGGGATATTCCTGAGCCTGAAATATCCATTGAAGAAGCCAAGGATAAAGTAAATCCGGGTGTAGAGATCAATGAAGATTATATGGCGGTTATTGATAATGATGTTGGTGAAGAGGTGCTTGTGTATGAATTTCTTGGCGTCCTTGACGGTGAGACATATCGTATATTTATAAATGCTATGGACGGCACTGAAGAAAAAGTTGAAAAACTTGGTGGTACGGAAATAAATTATGCATCCATGTCCTAAGTGGGAAGATTAAGTTCTTCCCCTTTTTTGCGTTTTTTGACATAATGGTTATAAAGTTTTTCGTCCGAGGTGTTTGTATGAAAATAGGTACGGTACTTAAATTAGAAAAAATTGAGCCAGAAACAGGTTATTCGAATACTTATCGCAGCAAAATAATTGAAAAAGAAGGTCAATATCTTTTTATTGATTTACTTAATGATAACAAGACAAATAAAACCACCATTTTTCCAAAAGGAACACCTTTTAAAATAAGTTACGTTGGAAGAGACCAATCAGTTCACCTGTTTAATACAAAAATATTGAGATTGGCTAAGGGCGAATTACCGGCTATTGTCATCGAACTTCCTTCAGAAGAGAAAATTACAACAATACAGCGCCGACGATTTGTCAGAATTGATACGGCAGTTGACGTAGCCATTCACAGTTCCGATATATCGTTTACAACAGTGACAGTAGATGTAAGCGGGGGTGGTGTCTCAATTATTTTACCGCCGTCATACACTTTTGAAATTGCTGAAAACGTTGAAATATGGATGGTGCTCCATATGCAATCCGGTGAGATCAATTATATTTCTGCTAAAGGTGAAGTCGTTCGTATTGATGATAATGAAAGTCTCAGGAAGGCATCCTTAAAGTTTTTGTCAATAAGCAAAAATGATCAGCAAGCTATTATTCGCTATGGTTTTGAAAAACAGCTTGAAGCCAGAAAGAAAGAACTATTGTAGTGCAACACCTTTTTTATCTTGCATATAACTGGCAGCCCCCAACAATCAGTTGGAAAGACCGCCCCACTGATTGAAGTTTCACTTTTCCCCGCATGTAAAGGACAGTATGCCGTCAAAGTACGCCGGCTAACTGTCCTTAAATGCCCGATTGGTTCAACTAACAATCAGTGGGGGGAGACCGCCCCACTGATTGAAGTTTCACTTTTCCCCGCATGTAAAGGACAGTATGCCGTCAAAGTACGCCGGCTAACTGTTCTTAAATGCCCGATTGGTTCAACTAACAATCAGTGGGGGAAAACGTCCCACTGATTGAAGTTTCACTTTATCAGTAGAACTTTTTTTGGGTTGTATGTTATGCTTTAACAGAAGCTATTACATAGAACAAACCTTAAAAAATCAAGTAATTATCTTCTTGATTGTAATTGGCGGGATTGAGAGGAATTGATGACAGCAATGAATAAAAATAAAATAGCAATAGCGATTGACGGTCCCGCTGCGGCCGGCAAAAGCACAGTCTCCAAACAAGTTGCAAAAGAACTTTCTTTTATTTATATCGATACGGGGGCTATGTACCGCGCCTTGACATTTAAAGCGCTGAAAAATCAAATTTCATTAGAAGACGAAGAAGAACTTGCCACTGTCTTAGCTGACACGACGATTGAAATTGTTCATGGCAAAGGACAGCAACATGTGCTAATTGACGGGGATGATGTTACCGAAGACATTCGTACTGTCCATGTCACGAATAATGTGTCATATGTGGCTAAACATCCAAAAGTCCGCCGTGAAATGGTGAAGAGGCAGCAGGATCTCGCTGAAAAACGCGGTGTAGTGATGGATGGACGGGATATTGGTACGCATGTTATCCCTGATGCTGAAGTCAAGATTTTTCTAAAAGCTTCAGTTGAGGAACGGGCCAAGCGCCGTTATGAGGAGATGCTTCAAAAAGGTTTTTCAGCAGACCTTGAAAAAATGAAAAAAGAAATTGAACAAAGAGACCAAATCGATTCAGAGCGTGAGGCTGCCCCATTAATAAAAGCTAATGATGCGATTGAACTAGATACGACAAACCTGTCAATTGATGAAGTAACAGATGCTATACTAAAAGAAGCCAATCGAGTCATAAGGGATGAAGGGGAGAACAATGAGTCTTTATAAAGTGGCCAAATCGGTTGTATCATTAATTTTCTACCCACTTTACCGAATCCGGGTTATCGGGAAAGAGAATGTGCCAAAAGATGGGCCGGTCATTATATGTTCAAACCATATATCTAATTTGGATCCGCCAGTCGTCGGCATAACATCCCCGAGGGACATTTATTTTATGGCCAAAGGGGAACTGTTTGACAAGCCAATACTAGGCAAGCTTCTGAGAGGTATCCAAGCCTTCCCTGTTAAAAGGGGGATGCGGGACAGGAATGCCTTGCGGACAGGTTTAAAAATTCTCGAAGAAGGCAACACGCTGGGTTTATTTCCTGAAGGGACACGCAGTAAGACTAACGAACTGGGCAAGCCGTTGGCAGGGGCTGGTTTTTTTGCACTCAGGTCAGATGCTGTAATTATTCCATGTGCGATTATTGGCCCGTACAAACCGGGCAGGACGCTGACTGTTATATATGGCAAGCCAATGGATATAGCGTCTTATCGTGCAGAAAAGACATCAGCAAAAGAAACGGCTGAAGCGATCATGAGCGAAATAAAATTTTTGCTTGAAAATTATAATTCTCAGCATGCTTCGCTTGACAAATAATTATAAATATTAGAAGTTATAAAAAAGAGTATTTTGATTTTCTGTTGGTATGTAATTTAAGGAGGGCTAATGGTATGAGTGAATCCAGTAACGAATTAACGCAATTAAATATAGGAGATATCGTTACAGGGACTGCAATCAAGGTAGAGGATAAGCAAGTTCTTGTAGATATTGGCTATAAAACGGAAGGAATTGTGCCGATTGGTGAATTATCAAGTCTGCACATCGAAAAAGCTGGTGATGTTGTGCAGGAAGGGGATTCATTAAAATTATACGTTAAAAAAATGGATGATGATGATGAAGTTATCTTATCCAAAAAAGCAGTGGATGCTGAAGAATCATGGGGCAAACTTGAAGAAAAGTACGAAAATGG
Organism: Lentibacillus persicus; assembly: GCF_900112705.1. Taxonomy (GTDB): domain Bacteria; phylum Bacillota; class Bacilli; order Bacillales; family Amphibacillaceae; genus Lentibacillus; species Lentibacillus persicus. The sequence continues at coordinate 965 of NZ_FOMR01000002.1, read as the reverse complement.
CGAGGTATTTGAAACTGAGGTTAAAGAAATCGTCAAAGGCGGCCTCGTTGCTGATGTTGGTGTGCGTGGATTCATCCCGGCATCACTTGTGGAAACGTATTATGTTGAGGACTTTTCCGACTATATAAACCGTTCCCTAAAAGTTAAAATTGTTGATTTGGACAAGGAACAAAATCGGATTATTTTATCTCATAAAGATGTTGTACAAGATGAATTGGCTGCCAAAAAACAAGAAGTCCTGGATTCCCTTGGAGAAGGGCAGGTGCTTGAAGGCACAGTCCAGCGTTTGACAAACTTTGGTGTATTTGTTGATCTTGGCGGAATTGATGGACTTGTCCATATTTCCCAGCTTGCTCATGAACATGTCGAGAAAGCTTCCGATGTAGTGGAAAAAGGCGATACAATCAGCGTGGAAGTCCTGTCCATTGATAGAGATAATGAACGTATTTCCTTGTCCCGGAAAAAAACATTACCGGGGCCATGGGCGAATATTGAAGACCGAATTTCAAAAGGCGATGTGCTGACAGGAACTGTTAAACGCCTTGTGAATTTTGGGGCTTTCGTTGAGGTTCTGCCTGGCGTTGAAGGTCTGGTCCATATTTCACAGATTGCTAACCGCCATATTGGCACACCGCAGGAAGTGCTCGATGCAGGGGAAGAGATTCAGGTGAAAGTATTAGATGTTAACGAGCAAGAAGAGCGAATTTCTCTCAGCATTAAAGAGCTTGAACAGGAGCAGGAAGCTTCCGAAGTAAAACAATATGAAAAAGATGACGATCAGTCAGGATTTCAGCTTGGGGATTTCATCGGCGATAAGCTGAATAAGTACAAATAATGTAATAAAAAAACAGGCTGGGACATAACAGCAATATAAAAGACGAACGATAATCAAGGTTAGCGGAGGAAATATGCGGAGACTCCTGCGGGAAGAGAGGCATAGGTGAGACAACGAAGTGCCTTGGCAC
>NZ_FOMR01000004.1 GCF_900112705.1 Lentibacillus persicus | reverse complement strand
GCTGCCGGAATACGGCAGCTAACTGTCCTTAAATGTCTGATTCTGCTCAACTAACATTCAGCGGGAAATTCATCCGCTGAATGAAGTTTCGCTTTATCTAAATCGCTTAAATTGGTATGATAGGGTAGAGGTGTTAGTTTTTATACATAACGTATTAAGGAGGTAAACTTATGGAGGTATGGGAAACGGCGTTTGGAATTGTTTGTTTCGGATTGCTTGCACTTAATATTGGCTACTGTATGTTTGATAATGAGTAAGTTTTGATAAAGGGTCAGATATTCAGTCGGTGATTCTGACCCTCTGTTTTATTTTGTCATCGACCACTCCTTTAACGGAAAGATTACGAATTCAGATTTTCCAGTTATGTTGTCCGCATTAATAAACCCCAGACCGTTGCGGCTGTCTTTGCTTAATTGTCTGTTATCTCCCATTACAAAATAGCTGTTTTCAGGAACTTCGACTGGTCCGATTTGCCCCGTGTAATGCCGTGTCGTGTCGGTAATAAATGTCTGTTCATATACTTTTCCGTCAATATATAACGTTTCTCCATCTACTGCTACTGTCTCTCCGGGTAAAGCAATAACGCGCTTCACATAATTTTTCCGCGGTCTGTCGATGATGATGACATCACCTCGTTCAGGGTCATCGAATAGATAAGTGAATTTATTAAAAAGAACTATTTCGCCATTTTCAAGTGTCGGTGCCATGCTCTCTCCTTCAACAACAGAGGTAACAAGGACAAACGTGCGAAGAAAAAAAGCGATCAGCAGAGCTATAAGAATGACTTTTAATAATTCGATCCAGCTATTTTTCTTTTTCGTCTTATTCAATTTGTTTCACCCTTTCGTGTTGCTTCGAAATCCAAGGAACGGGGGTCTTCGCTTTAATAATACGACGCAGTTGGGTATTGAGATAATTCCGAATTACATTTATTTATTTCGTTGTCTGGCGATTTGTTTCAATTGTTGCGTGATGCTTTGCTGAAACATTTCATCCGTATCAAGGTGAACTCCAAATTCAAATGATTGCGGATATTTTTTAATCCATACGACATTTCCGGCTGCCTGAAACGAAACTGTATTTAATTGGAAAACAAGAAATATTGGCGTGTTTTTATTAAGCTCGATTGTGTTAACACATTTTAGTTTAGCTCCTTGCGTGCTCACGTCAAGTAAATCAACGTCGATTGTTGTCATGTCGTTTCCCTCGTGTTTGGTCAATTTTCCTGCAACTGGCTCATTAAAAGTGAATCGAAAAGACTCATTTCGTTTATAATACATATTTATCCCCTTCATAAATAATTTTTACATATTGAAACTTGTCATTTATTGTTGTAATGTGCTAAAGTTGAATAAGCTGTGAAATGGAGGTGTTAATTAAACAATATGTGTGCCGTTGACAAGCTTTTGGGTCGCATTGAGTTCCTACGAAATAAGATGACAAAAATAGCCTTGGAAAAAGGTTTTACCAGTAAAGAAGCGATTACAACAAGTCAAGAACTTGATAATTTATTAAACCTCTATGAATCAATGAAACAAACCAACAGTTAAAAAAGCGGTGAATAAACCTCGACTTTAAGTAATGATGTTGCCTAATGGTAACAAAAAACTGCTGGACCCATTATCCTCTATACGGCAGTACAGCCTTCCTCTTTTATGCAATTTAATTTCCTATATAATCCAATATTTTTCCCTTCAGATGCTGGGCACGTACCGATGCTTTATCTAACAAATACTGCGATTGAATTACTCCTGTAATTATCAGCGCGTCATAAGGTGTTTAAAATATTCTCTCAATGAAATCTTTGAAAAATGTTCAAATAATTCAGGTTAAAATTATATAAATCCGGGTATAGCATAAATGAGAACCAGCAAAGGAGTGTAAACGTATGCGACCAAGATTTCAAAACTTTGAAGAACTGGTTGAACAAAATAAGCAAGAGTTATGGGAAAATGAACTAAAAATCGACTCAGTTGAAGAGCGTCTTGATAAAAAAGAGACCAGTCAAGATTCTGATAAGGTAAAGTGAATCATCAATCAGTGGGAGATATCGTTCTTTCCCCACTGATTGTTAGATAAACGAATCGGACATTTACTGGCAGTTGAGCCCTCGCCTGATCTTCATCGATTACTCGAATAGTTGAGGCGGGGGATTACTGTCAGTTACATGCGGGATAAATCGTATATTTCGCTAACCTCATAATATCATAAAGTGGCTTTTGGCACCATTTTCAGATAAGAAAAGCAAAAAGAGAGAGCATCCTGATATGCTCTCTCTTTCTATTGACCTTTAAAGCCGCTTGAACAGCACATGGTTTTCCAAATGTATATGCTGGAAAGTATCGCTTTCCAGTTCGGCAAGCCGTGCATAAGTAATGCGATAAGAATTGCATGCATCCCTCGGAGGCTGGAAACCATTGGTTATTTCACGGATATGCTTTAGGATATTGCCCGAGGCGTCATGGTCATCCTCAAGCCCACCATTAGCTGTTTTAATCCGTTCAAGCAGTTCCTCGTTGGGATTGTGTTCATATTCTTTAATCAATGGAAACACATTTTCCTCTTCATTTACCGTATGCTCTTCCATATCGACTTTAAAGTCATTATATAACCGGTGAAGCTCTTTTAAATGCGGGTGATTTTTACCATGCACCCGAAATATTTTTGAAACAAATTTTCCTAGCGCAGGAAGTTCTTCATATAAGTAGGCATGGTGTGAGTGGACAATATGGTCGATTAACTCTGAGAGTGGTTTTGTATCCAAGTCAACAACTTCATGATCTTCCTTTTGCCAATCCTGGAAGGAATGGTTTAATTCATCCATCACAGCCACTTCATCTATGTTGCGTTCTTTAAAAACTTCTCCAAGCGGACGGTCACCTCCGCAGCAAAAATCGATTCGACGCTGTTTAAATAAATCACTGGCTTTAGGGAACACTTTCACAACTTCAGCCGGTGTATGTTCTGCAGTAAATTCGGTCATAAAACTTACCTCCTGTCATTTAACTTACACCGATCATAATGGATTTTGGTCAGGAATGTCGTGATGGATATCACTTATTGGGGATTTGCCTCATTTATTTTTTTCCGTGAGCTGATTTGAATAATAATGACCGCTCCTATTATGCAAGCCATCCCCAGGAACTGAACCCCTGAAAATGCTTCTTGAAAAATAAATACCCCGACTAATGTTGCGACAACCGGTTCTATGGTTGTCAGTATGGAGGCCTTGGAGGCTTCTGTCTTGTTGAGTCCATATGTATAAATGATATAAGCAAACGCTGTTGGAAGAAAACCAAGTCCCACCGCGTAAAATAAAACAGCCGGATCAGCAAGAAGCGGTAATTTTTTCTGATACGGGAAAAAGGGCAGTAATGAAACAGCAGCTGCAATAAATGTATATGCTGTAATACTTAAACTGGTATACTTCTTTAATGCAAATTTACTGAAAATGCTATAGAGCGCGTAGCCAAACCCTGAACCCAAGCCGAATAATATACTCCCCATGTGAAATGTGTCCAGGTTAATCGGAATCAGTCCGACTACAAGTGCGCATCCGATCAGCGTAATCAATAGAGCAGTGATTTTAGGTTTCGTCAATGGTTCCTGAAATAAAAGAAATGACAGCACTGTCACAAAGGCAGGCCCGGTATATAAAAGTGCGGTTGCTGCCGGAATGGTTGATAATTCAATCGCGGTAAATAAGCAAAAATTAAAGAAGACAATGCTGAAGACACCGGTTCCGATAAAATACTTTAAATCAGAGAAAGCGTTGAGCCGCAGTTTGTTTGGAGAAGTTAACAATAGAAATACAATGATTAAAATTGCTGCTGACCAAACCCGGAGCGTGACGACTTCCATTGGTGTGAAGCCATAGGCGTATAAGTTTTTTACGTACCAGCCTATCGTTCCCCAAAGTGCAGCACCAAGCATAATGAAGAAAAAAGCTCTATTCAACTCAATTCCCCCAATCGTACAATACTGTCATTATATCAGAGAGCATCCAATGTATAATAAAGAATTGATTGGTTATAGTGAATAATAAGAAAAATGGGGTGAATGAAATGGTTGGCTGGCAAGCGGTATACGCGTGGGGGACGTCATTGGTTGACGCAGTTGATTACGCATATGTTGTCATTATTATAGCCACTGCGCTAATGTATTATTTGATACAGCCGGTCATTATCTGGCTGATTCAATCCAAAGCTGTGAGACTATTAAATTACGTTATAACAAGCTTCATTATCCTTTTGTTTTTATTCGCAGGGATTGAGCTGACGGCAGCTTTCAAAATGAAGTGGCTTGCCTCAGGATTGCATAGTCTAGCAATCTTTGGCGGTTGTCTTGTGGCAGGTCGTCTGATTAAGTTTGCTTTTCGGAAAAAAATAAAGCGCGCATAGTCAGTACGCGCGCCTGCCTCCATCAGTGTCCTTAATGCCGTGTGCTTCCTGCATATTGTTGTACCATTCAAACGTGGTGCGTGCCTGTTCAGTTGGCATTGACTGGCCTGCAGGGGCTAAGGAGCTGATTCTTTGTTGTTCGTCGGGAGTCAGTGTCTCGTACGCGTCTTTCAGCGTATGGGTTTGCATCGCCTGTTTCTTTAGTTCATAAAGAAAATTTTCCATTTCAATCGTCATCCTGATACCTCCCTTTATATGACATTACCCTTGTTTAAGCTTTTATTAAACCAAAAAGCACTTGGAATCAAGTGCTTTCTAATGGGACTTTCTTTTGAATTTGGTTGGAGGCCATTCCATTTTCCCGAGGGAAGAGGGTGTAAAATAGGAAGATCGGTATTTTTTTTTGCCGGGGTTCCTTTGTGGGTCTTTGGCTGCTGGCTGCCAGTCGATGTAGCGGTAGACTATTTTTTTGGCTTGTGAAAGTGACATCTTTGTTGAGGGGTTCCGGTAGTTTTGATCAAGTTTGCCTAGATGCTTAAAATCTTTGAAGTCGCCTTTTTCCGGAGGGATATGAAAAAAATACTTGTCCACTTTAACTAAAAGAGTTGAGTGCTGATTACTGAACTTTGGGTTGTCTGAGTAGTGTAAGCCGATTTTTTCAGCACGTTTCTCTTGTAATAAGCGCTTGATCGATTCTTTCTTTAGATAATAGAGATGCTTGGGGTCTGGAGCCGTTTTTGCGTGGCGATTAATGGTGAAAAGCGCTTTGCCAAGATCTTCAAGCGGGATAGGTTCTTTTTCAGCCATTCGTTGACGCTCCTTTCTGGTAAGAAGTTTATTGTTTGTATCCATCGTACATTATTGCTTGTCCTTTTTCAATCAAAATTAAGAGCGGGTGAGTCCGCTCTTAATTAGGACATATCCTTAATATCTTCTACGATTTTTTCCATATTTGCAGCTTTACGGCCGTCGTAATTTTTAATCGCATTTCCTTCAGGAGTGACGATGTAAAAGCTTGTGCCATGCATAATTTGGTCCGAATCAGGAAGTTGTTCAACAGCTGATTTGAATGATTGAATCGAAAATTCCTTGATGGTATCGAATTCATAGCCTGTCAGTAAATTCCAGTTTTCAAAAGTTCCTCCGCGGGCTTCAGCATATGCCTTTAATGTTTCTGGATCATCACGCTCAGGATCTACACTGAATGATACGAGGTTCACTTCATCCTGCAAGCCGGCTTCTTTTAATTGATTCTGCAAATCAGCCATATTTGCCGTCATCGGCGGGCAGACTGTTGTGCAGTTCGTGAAAATGAAATCAACGACCCAAAATTTTCCATCAAGGTCACTTTTACTTACTTCTTCGCCATCCTGGTTTGTAAATGTGAAGTCCTGTACTTCATATTTAAAATCACCATTATATTGATCACCGCACGCTGCCAAAAACAATAATAAAAACAATAACAACGATAACCTTATATAGTTCACCATAGTTTTCCTCCTAGCAATACTTACAATAAATTTTAGCATGGTTCCTTCATAAAAACTATGGACAAACTGTTACGATTGCTGAGCTGTCAGCGAAAAGACGTGTATCTGCGGTTTGCATAAGAATCTGTATGGCAAACGTGTTGTGCCAATACCACGATTGACATAAAGTGTCAATTTGCCGTTTTGCAATGTATGTTTACCTTCAACATATTTTTCTGCATAGCGCGGTGTGTATAAATGACCGATTAATGGCAAGCGCACTTGACCTCCATGACTGTGGCCCGATAACTGAACATCAACAGGAGATTCGATCGCGTTATCTGCATAATCGGGTTCATGTGAGAGAAGCACTGTGAATAAATCCGGATCTGCATTTTCTAACGTCTTTTGAAGGTCCGGACTCCCCAACATCACATCATCAATCCCTGCCAGGGTAATCTGGTTATTATCAATTTGAATGTTAACATGATTGTTTTGAAGCAAGGTGAAACCACCGTTGTCCATAACTTTTTTCACAGTTTCTGTACCATACCCTCCATGATCATGGTTTCCATATACCCAATATTTCCCGTGTTTTGCCCGGAGGTTTTGAAGATGCTGCACAATTTTATCGTCCCAGTGATATGCCTGGGGTTCATCAACCAAATCACCGGTGAACAAGACTAAATCAGGCTGTTGGCTGTTAATTGTATCGACAAGCTCTGCTAACTGGCCGGTGGAATAATGATAGCCGACATGCGTATCGGAAAATTGTATGATTTTAAAGTTGTTGAATGACGTTGGGATTTTGAATGAAGCGAGTTCTTCATGTTTAATGTCAAGCATAAACGGCTCAATTTCCCGTGCATAATAATATGTGCCGCCGCTCAGGCCAATAAAAGCAAGCAGACTGCCGATTGACCTTTTAAGAAATGTACGTCTGTTCATATTTCTCTACCTCTTTAAGATTAGTAAGCACCTATTTTCCATAATACCTTATTTTCAAACATGGTGAAATATAAGTACAAAGATATGGCACGTTCTTATTACAAATTTAATCGTTCCATATCTTTCTATCTGATGTAAAATGCGAAGTAGTATTGTCCTTGAAATATTTTGACTTTTTTGTCAGCAAAAATTATCATAATTAGTAGAGTCAGGAAAAGCAGGGGGGGGTTATAATGGAGAATCGTGTGATTATTGTTACAGGGGCGTCAAGCGGCATGGGCAAATATATGGCAAAAAAATTTGCCGATGAAGGTGCCAATGTTGTGATAACCGGTCGTGATGCGGAAAGGCTTCAATCAACTAAAGATGAATTGGATGAAACAGCGGAAGGAACGTTACATATAATTGCGATGGACGTCCGAAAACCGGAAGATGTTGAACGGATGACAAAGGAAACTGTAGACACGTTCGGCAGGATTGATCATCTCGTTAATAATGCAGCCGGAAATTTTATTGCACCAGCTGAAGACTTATCCATTAACGGTTGGAATGCTGTAATCGATATCGTGTTGAACGGGACCTTTTACTGCAGTCGTGAAGTCGGCAAATACTGGATAGATAACGGCATAAAAGGGTCAATTCTAAATATGGTGGCCACGTACGCTTGGCGAGCCGGAGCGGGCGTTGCACATTCTTCCGCTGCAAAAGCAGGTGTGCTTAACCTTACACGGACATTGGCGGTCGAGTGGGGGGCCAAATATGGCATTCGGACAAACGCGATTGCGCCGGGGCCTATCGACAGAACTGGCGGTGCCGGAAAATTGTTTCAATCCGAGGAAGCGGCTAAACGAACCGTTAATTCTGTTCCCTTAAAACGATTGGGCGAACCGGAGGAAATTGCGGAATTGGCACATTTTTTAATATCTGAGAAAGCAGCATATATTAATGGTGAGGTTGTAACAATGGATGGCGGTCAATGGCTTAATTCACAACCATTTTAAGAATATGACTTAATACTGAAATGTTTATGGCGTGTCGAAGTCGTCATGAAAATGAATGTTTTTGTAAATTTTCAGGTGAATGAGGTTAAACGATGTAACTGGATCATGTCCTATGGTAAACTAAATATGTAGTCAATATATAACTGACTCCTTAATTTTAAGATTCGAAAAGGAGTGTCTTATATGAGTGCAACACAGGATAAAAAATTAACGGATATTGTTATTGATGATTTAATGATCTCATCGGAAAAAGTTGCGCATGTTCAAATAAATAATCCCCTGGAGCATGCCTTGCTTATTCTTGTAAAATCGGGGTATTCAGCCGTTCCTGTACTGGATTCATCCTATAAGCTCGTCGGAACGATTGGGAAGACGAGGATTTTGAACACAGTCCTTGGACTGGAACGATTCGAAATGGAAAAGTTATCTGATATAACAGTGGAAGAGGCAATGAATTCGGACATACCATGCTTATCAAAGACTGATTCATTTATGGAAGGTTTAAAAGTTGTTATTAACTATCCGTTTGTATGCGTTGCGGATGAGGATGGCTATTTTGATGGTATCGTGACAAGAAGAGTTATCCTTAAGCAGCTGAAACGTGATTATTATACGTTCCAAGCTGATACTTGATTTTACGACTGTTCGTAGAATGAAGATGCTGCTGATTAATACGTCGAATGCATACGTCTTGCACCTTTGGCAATCCTAGAATGGAATCGGATTGTATCAAAGGAGGTATGCAAAATGGCACGTATTGGAGTAGAAGGAACTTTGACTGAGGTAAAGGAATCATTGGCTGAAATGGGTCATGACGTAGTTGACTTGCATTCGGAAGAAGATACGGCTTATTGTGATTGCTGTGTTATTTCAGGACAGGATAAAGATGTAATGGGAATGTCAACTGCAAGCATTGCCGGTCCTGTTATTAACGCAGAGGGAATGAATTCACAAGAAGTATGTGACATGGTCCAAGAGAAATTACACAGGTAAACATAACAAAAAGCTTCGGTTTCACTTGAACCGAAGCTTTTTAAGTCCTTATTGTTTTGTATGCACAGCAACTTGCTGCGGGAATGGTGTTTCAATACCAGCCTGGTCAAAGGCTGCTTTTATTGCTTTGCGCATTTCACGTTCACATTCCCACTGAAGACCGTTCTCAGTCTGGCCGACAACACGCAGCACAATATCGGTTGAACCGAAACTTTGCACTCCGATGGCGTCGGGACCTTCCTTGAACCGTTCATCTTCTTTGAACCCTTCACAGACTTCTTCCAGAACTGTTATGGCCCTATCGATATTGTCATTATACTGAATACTAATGTCAACAAGCGCACGCATATTACCGCGGGTGTGGTTGGCGACCCCTTCGATATAGCGGTTTGGCACATAATTTAATGTGCCGTCGAAGCTGCGGATCTTAGTTGTCCGTAACCCAATTTCCTCAACAATACCATCATATCCCGCCGTCGTTGCATAGTCATCAATTTCAAGTTGTCGTTCGAGTAAAATAAAGAACCCCGTAACAATATCACTGACAAGCCCCTGGGCTCCAAAGCCTATGGCAAGTCCAATAATACCTGCTCCGGCCAAAAGCGGTCCCAGTGGAATGCCCAGTACACCGAATAGCATTAAAACTAGGACAAAAAACATTATATAGGAAAATACGTTTAATAATAGTTTTTCAAGTGTTTTAACCCTTGTCGGCGATAGTTTTTGGTTCGACCCTGCTTTGTTTAACGATTTTTCGATAAGTTTCTTGCCAATCGGAACTAGAATAATAAATGCCAAAATCATTAAACCAATTTGTAAAACAACTGGCACGACGCTGCTTAATAAACTGGCTAAATCAAATTCAATTCCAAAGATATTCATATGTATTCTCCCTTCAATTATTTGACAGCAAGCTACAATTTCAATTTACCCTCTTATCTGCTGTTTAAACTTGAATCTCCAGTGACAGGAATACTCTTTCAGGCATATATAATAATGGAGCAAATTTAGCACTTGCTGGAGGTTATAAATGTGAAATTAAGAGATCAGATGCCCGGGCTGGAAGGCGCAACGGATTGGCTTAACAGCAAACCATTATCAAAAACAAATTGGATTGGCGAGGTTCCGGTGTTAGTTTATTTTTGGTCGGTAAGCTGTGAAACATGCAAAAACGCCATCCCTAAGCTTAATCAATTATACAATAGTTATGATGGGCGATTGGCCATGATCGCAGTTCATATGCCGCGTACGCAAGGTGATTATGAACGGGCGGAGGTACGCCGATCGGCTGAAGCACACCATATTTCACAGCCGATTCTAATCGATAATGACCATCAACTGACAAGTCGATTTAAAACCAGATACGTTCCTGCATTTTATTTATTTGATCAAGACGGCAGGCTGCGACACAAGCATTCCGGACATGGGGGTATAAGAACACTGGAAAGACGTATCAGCAAAATTATCACAGAAATTAACTGAATTGCAAATAACGCATCTGCCGTAAATGGCAGATTTTTTTTCGTGTCACACAGGCCTGTATAATAAAAAATTTTAAAAAAATCAGCAAAAGATATGGTAATTTATTTCGAGACCCGTTATATTAGATATTATGAAAAGACATCGGGGAGGGAAAACACGATGGGAACGTTCAAGAAACTTAAACAATTTTACTGGCCTTATCGAAAGTATTTATTTACGTCAATATTTTTTCTTTTCTTTGTAGTGGCCATAACAGTTGTTTATCCTATTGTCCTGCAGCTGACGATTGATGAAGTGGTACTGCAGGAACGGTATTCATTGATTCCGTATATTGCGATTGGGTTCTTTTTAATCATGCTTTTAAAGGCAATTGCTTCTTTTTTCCACCAATATATGGGTGATTTATTTGGAATAACAGCTGTTTACAGACTTCGGGAAGCGCTATATGAGAAACTTCAGGTCTTGTCATTTAAATATTACGATAACGCTCGAACGGGAGATCTGATGTCTCGTAAAACGACTGATGTGGAAGGGTTTCGTAATTTTATTTCATTTGGGATTTCCGATCTTATTGAAATAACGCTGCTTATTGTATTCAGCCTTGGTGTCATGTTTTATTATTCGATGCCGCTTGCGCTAATTACAATGGCAGCCATGCCCTTTTTAGCAATTGTTGTTTATAAGTTTGATAAACGGGTCCACCCGGCTTTCAGAGGGATCCGTAAATCATTCGGCAGGTTGAACACCCGCGTCCAGGAAAATATCAGCGGAATGAACACAGTGAAATCTTTATCGAAAGAGGATTTTGAAGTCGGACGATTTTCAGACAGTAATGATAATTATCGCCAAAATTATTTATTGACCTCAAGTATATGGGCTAAATATTTTCCGGTGATGGAGTTCATCGGAAATATATGTGTCGTGTTGCTCCTCGCTTACGGCGGCTTTCTTGTTATTAATGATGATTTGAGCCTGGGTGCACTGGTCGCCTTTTTCAGTCTTGTATGGTATATCATGGGCCCGCTTATGAATCTTGGATTTGTCATTAACATGTTTTCACAGGCAAAAGCATCAGGGGAGAGGCTTCTCGAAGTGCTTGAAGCAAATGAAGATGTGAAGGAGAACGAAGATGCAATTGATGCTGCCATCTCTGGTCATGTTACGTTTAAAGACGTTACATTAACCTATATTGACAATGATGATAAAGCATTAAAAAATATTACCTTCGATGCGCCACCGGGAAGCGTTATCGGTCTCAGCGGGGCAACCGGGTCAGGCAAAACGAGTATCACACAATTGATTCCGCGTTTTTACGAAGCTGAAAAAGGGGCAGTTCTGGTAGATGGAAGACCTGTTTCCGATTACAAGCTGAAAACCCTCCGCAAACATATTGGATTCGTTCTCCAGGAGTCATTTTTATTCTCTACTACCATTAGGGAAAATATTCGTTATGGTAATCCGGAATTATCTGAAGAGGCAATTATTGATGCAGCAAAACGGGCTCAGGCACATGATTTTATTATGGAAATGCCGATGGGTTACGATACGATGCTCGGCGAACGCGGCATGGGGCTTTCCGGTGGTCAAAAGCAGCGTATCGCTATTGCAAGAGCAATCTGCATTAATCCAAGTATATTAGTACTGGATGACGCGACCTCTGCAGTTGATATGGAAACGGAATTTAAAATCCAGCGAGCGTTAAAAGAAGTTATGAAAGGGCGGACCACTTTCATAATTGCGCATCGCATATCTTCATTGAAGCATGCTGATGAAATTCTCGTTCTGGAGGAAGGGGAGATTGTGGAACGCGGTACACACGACGAATTGGTGCAGCATAACGGCCCTTACGAACGGATCTATAATATACAGTATCAGGACCGGGAGCAAATTATGGATACGGCAACATAGAAAGGGAGGAGTATCATGGCAAACGAGAAAACAACTGAAAATCGTCATTTAAACAGGTTCTACTATACTGTGGATCATGCAGTTGAGAAGCCGTTTAACTGGCAGCAAATGTGGCGCTTATTGACGTATTTGAAGCCCTATTCCAAAACATACTTGCCCGGTGCCTTTATCGCGATGATGATTTCCACTGCAGTCCGTTTGATTGTCCCGATTTTGATTGGTAAAGTTGCTTTTGATATTATAATCGCTAATGAAGATACGACGATGCTCACATATATGGTGATTGGTATCGGTCTATTATACCTCTTAAGTTATATTGGCAACGCCTTTCGTATAAAGTGGGTCAATATTTTAGGGCAAAATGTTATATATGATCTCAGACAGCATTTATTTTCACACATACAGCGGTTGTCACACCGTTTCTTTGACACGCGTTCAGGCGGCTCGATTATCGTGCGGATTATGAATGATACGAACTCGCTGCAGGAGCTGTTTACAAATGGCATTATTAATCTTTTAATGGATGTCGTAACGCTGACGGGAATTATTGTTATTTTATTGGTACTCAGTCCGAAACTGGCACTTGCCATCATGGTTATTTTGCCGATTATGTTCTATATTTCGACTAAGCTCAGACGTAACATCCGGCGTTCTTGGCAGGATGTGCGTATTCAGCAGTCACGTTTGAACTCGCACTTGAATGAAAGTATTCAAGGGATACGGATTACTCAATCGTTCTCTCAGGAAAAGGCGAACAGTGACTATTTTGACGGGGTGAACACCGATAATTTTAAAAGCTGGCGTGTTGCCACTAAAAAGAGTGCTATGTTCGGGCCGTTTGTGGAAATGAGCAATGCGCTCGGCACCATTATTTTGATAACGTATGGGGCTTATCTCATTCTGCTTGGTGAGGCAAATGGAGGCATTGCGATTGGAACCTTTGTATCCTTTGGTTTTTATGTCGGCATGTTTTGGGAGCCAATATCACGTCTCGGTCAAATGTACAATCAATTGCTGATGGCGATGTCCGCATCGGAGCGTATCTTTGAATTTTTAGATGAAAAGCCAAACGTGGTCGACAAAATAGATGGCGCTGACTTACCGGATATGCGAGGTGAAATTGAGTTCGATCGCGTGCAATTCTCGTATGATGCGGACCGGACGGCATTGCATGAGATATCATTGAAGATCCATGAAGGTGAGACAATAGCACTTGTAGGGCATACCGGAAGTGGAAAATCAACGATCGCCAATCTGATCAGCCGCTTTTATGATCCGACGCACGGTGCTGTGAAAATTGACGGACACGACTTGCGCGATGTCAGGCTGCAAAGTTTGCGGAAGCAGATTAGTGTCGTGCTGCAGGATACATTTATCTTCTCCGGTAATATTATGGAAAACATACGTTTCGGGCGTCCTGATGCTACAGATGAAGAAGTCATGCAAGCAGCAAGAGTGGTCGGTGCAGATGACTTTATTCGGCGACTGGCAAACGGTTATGAAACTGAAGTTGAAGAACGCGGCAACATACTGTCGGCAGGGGAACGCCAGTTATTGTCATTTGCCAGGGCCCTGCTCGCAGATCCTAAAATTATAATTCTGGATGAAGCCACAGCCAGTATCGACACAGAAACAGAGATGAAGATTCAAAAGGCTTTGCAGCAGCTTTTGAAAGGCAGAACGGCGATTATCATCGCACATCGTCTTTCAACCATCAGAGAGTCGGATAATATCTTTGTATTGGAGAATGGGAAAATACTGGAGAACGGGAGTCACGATAAATTAATGAAACTACAAGGCGAATATTTTGAACTGGTGAAATCACAGTTTCAAATGCTTGATGCGATGTAGAATAAAAAAACTGAAAGCCGCCGCTTTCAGTTTTTTTATAGACACTCGCATGCGCAATCGATGTAAAGTGCGAACCAGTGAAAATCTTCCTTCTTAATTTCGGTGAGCATTAAACGCCGCTCCGGCAATATACTTCGCTTTCCATGGGCACGGCCTCAGCCATCTTGAAAAGCAAAGACCGCTTTTCAAGGTGCCTTCGGACACGTGCTGTTCCCATAGGAGTCTGCGTATATTGCCTGCGCTGGAAAAGGCTTACTGTATATTCTATGGCAGTACATGAGTATGCAACCTTAGCGAAGGAAATACACGCCGACTCCAGCGGGAGCAAAGGCATAGGTGAGACACCGAAGCGCTTCAGCGCGAGGGGGCTCACCAGCCGCCCGCGGAAAGCGGCGTGTATTTCCGAAGCGGTGGACGACGCACCAACTAGTTCGCAGTTTATGAATTCTGTGTCACAAACCTTTTTGAAAAGTCGTCTTACAACAAATCTTTCTCGATCTGTTTCATTTCATACAAGTAGCCTTGTTGCTGCATGAGCTCTTCAAATGTTCCGGATTCAATAATGCTCCCCTGATCCATCACGATAACCTGATCCATTTCGTTCAGGTTAGTCAGCCGATGACTGATTAGGATAAGCGTATCGTTTTTAGCTTGTTTAAAAATATGGTTATAGATATTTCTTTCAGTTATTGCGTCGACGGAGGATGTTGGCTCATCAAGCAGCCACAGGTTTGCATCCTTCAATAAAACCCGTGCGATTGCGAGGCGCTGTTTTTCCCCGCCCGAAAGGTTTTCACCTTTTTCAAGCACAGCGTCATCCAACGATAGATAATCCAAGCCGACGGTTTCCAAAACACTCTCCATTTCTTTGTCACTAATATGATCACTTGCAAGCTGTAAATTCTCCCGGATGGTTCCATAAAAGAAATGATTTTCCTGCAGGACGACATTCGCGTGACGCCAGATTGATTCCTGTTTTAAATCCTCAACAGGCACATGGTTAAAGCGAATATCGCCACTGTCTTTAAAGTTTATTTTCAATAACAGCTGCATTAGTGTTGATTTGCCGGAGCCGCTTGGTCCGACGATTGCTGTTTTGGAACCGGCAGGCAAATTCAAATGAATATTTTTCAGTGCTGGCCGGAGCTCATCCTGGAAGGTAAATGAAACATCTTCCATCACAATTGGAATGGAATGGTCTTCAGGCAAAGCTTCCATTTCGTGACTGAATTCATTCGTTTCATGTTGTTGTTCGACGGCACCGGACAGACGCTGTTGCGCACGCTTACTGTCTTGATAATGGATTGGAAATGCAGCCATTGGCGCAGCGTCTTCAAAAACGGTCAGCGAAATCATAACAAGCATTGCCAATAAAATACCTTCGAGGTCCCCTTCAATGACAAGATAACTCCCCAGCGCCAGCACAAGCCAGGAAATAAATTGGGACGCAAATGAATTGACCGATTGACTGTACAGCTTATTTAAGTTTTCGGTTTTTTGCTCGCTAATATAGGCCTCTGATGACTGAATAAGCTGCTGTTCTTTTTCAATCAGTTTTTGATAGATTTTTAAATCGCGAAAGCCGTACAGGAATTCAGTTGCATCGGTTGATAACGCTCCTCTTCGGGCCCGGACCTGACTGTCAATTTTCCTCTGTTTGTGTGCAAACCAAGCCGGGATGACGCCTCCTGTCAATATAAGGCCTGCTAATAAGACAATCGCTATATAGACTGAAAAAAATGTGGTAAACAGGATTGTGCTTATAAAGACCAGTGCCAATACGATAGGGGGATAGAAGACCCTTAAAAAGAAATTTTGCAGTGTTTCCACATCACCGACTATCCGGGATAACAGATCACCGCTTCGGTATTTATGGAAAATTTCCGGTGCCAACGGTTCAAGTTTTTTAAAAAACGTCACCCGCAAATTGCTTAAAATCGTAAAGGTTGCTCTGTGGGAAAAGTAACGTTCAGCATAACGGGCGACGGCTTTTGTAACCCCCAGCAGCTTCACCATTGAGGTGAGGATAATCAGCGTATAAAAGGGAGGGGTTAATGCAGCTTTTGAAATTAAATAGCCGCTTGCTGCGAATAGTCCCACGGCGGTGATACCTGCGATAAAGCCAAATAAAATTGAGAGAAGTATATCTTTTTTTTCCGTCATCATTAGCCTGATAATCATGATTAAGTCTTTCATTTGGCCTTGCCTCCTTGCTGAACGGTCACCATTTCACGGTACTCGGGAACCTCATCAATTAACTGTTGATGGGTGCCCTCGGCCATTAATCTGCCATTTTCCAGATAAAGAATTTTATCAGCGTATTTAATTGTGTGGAGGCGGTGGGCAACCGTTATGACTGTCGCATTTTTCCCTAATTGTTTAATGGATTGCTGCAAAATACTTTCCGTATAGAGATCGAGTCCTATTGTTGGTTCATCAAACAGAATGACAGCCGGTTTTTTCAAAAAGGCCCTGGCAAGAGCCAGGCGTTGCATTTCACCGCCTGAAAGTCCTCGGCCACCCTCACCGATTGGCGTATCATACCCTTTGTCAAGTGATTGCACCATTTCTGCAATACCTGCTGCTTCTGAAGCTTTTTCGATTTCTTTTCGGCTGGCATCAGAATTCCCTCCAATGGCAATGTTTTCAGCAATTGTGCCTGCGAATATATACGGATGCTGTGAAATATAACTCAATTGATTAAACCAGTCGGCTTCTTTATGGTGTGATAACGGTATCCCGTTCAGTTTTATGTCACCGTTTGACACAGGGAGGAGGCCGGCAATTAAATGCAGCAGTGTAGTTTTGCCCGAGCCGCTCTTGCCGGCAACTGCAATCTGACCATATGCAGGAATACAGGTTGTGACCTGTTTTAAAGAAAATTGTTCTTCACCGTAATCGAAATGGATGTTATCAAGATTAATGACAGGCGGGGAGTTTTCCAATGTTCGATTTCCCCACTGTACGGGATTGCCCTTATCCTGTAACGCTTCAATCACTTTATTGGCTGCACCGATACTGGTGCGCCCGTTGTGAAATGAACTGCCAAGCTGCTTCAGGAATGAGTAAAATTCAGGCACAAGAACTAATATGAAAAAAGCCGTAAAGAAGGAAACCTGCTCGTATATGATCATTTGGATGGCCAATTCGAGCGCAACAAGTCCGATGCTGAGCATTGAAATCAGTTCCAGCATAAATGAAGATGTGAAGGCGACTTTTAAAATCTCCATCGTGGCGTCACGGAAATTTAAACTGCTTTTTTCCAATGAATCTTGCTTGTCCTTTGCGCGTCCAAATAGTTTTAGCGTTGTGAGGCCTTGCAGCGTATCAAGAAAATGACCGGCAAACGCGGTCATTTTTTCCTGCTGTTCTTCTGATTTGTTCTTTGTTTTCATACCTATAATAATCATAAAAATTGGAATGAAGGGTGCTGTGATAATCATAATAAATCCAGTATTCACATGCTGTGTAAATACCGTTATTAAAATAATCAACGGTATAATCGATGTTTGAATGAGCTGCGGGATATATTCGCTGAAATAGCTGTCCATCTCATCGACGGAATCAAGCAAAGTGCTGATTTTACCGCCGGACTGCCCTTTAGCCGACTGTTTAACAGATGTGTCGGCGAATTTATGCAAGAGCGCTTTCCGGTAAGTTGCTTTGACATCGGCAGCCATATTGATACCAATGTGATTCGTGGTATAAGCGGTGATTGTTCTCGTTAGTAAAGCAGCAAGTAGTCCGGCGAGCACCCATACGATATCTGAAAAAATAACCTGTTTAAGAAATACCGCTTCAACAGCTGATACGAGAAAGTAAGCCTGGAATATTAAGGCTGCAGCTGTAATAACGGACAAACTAAACAAAATTGTTATCGATCGTTTATAGCTAAATGTTAATTCTCTTAAGCTGTTCATAGCTTTTCAGTCTCCTAAAAACGGTATCGTAATCGTTACTTTTTGCCCTTTACATAATCAGCGTCAAACAAAAATAGTTTCATTAACAAAATAAGTGACGGAATAAGGAGTAGCAACCCGCCGATAAATGCCGCCACAAGAGCTATTCCCATTGATTCATGTGTAGCGCCGTCATATATTCTAATGAATGGATCAAGGATATACGGGTAGTGACCAATTCCGTACCCAAAAAAGGCGAAAAAGTATTGCAGCATGATGCTGATGAAGGCGAGTCCATAATGCCGCTTGCTGTAAATCAGCCATATACCAGCTATAAAAAGTGCCACAGAAAGTCCGAACATCCACCATAAATCGAGCATGTTTTCATAATGTCTCTCATTATGCTGACTCAGAAATATAAATGTAGTCAATCCAGCAATAATGGCCGGCGTGCTCCAAAAAAGGGTGAACTTGCGCACCAGGTTCAGTGCCGGATAGTCATTGGCCCTGCTTGCGTAAAACGTTAAAAATGCGGCACTGATAAACAGCACTGAGACAATTGATAGCCCGACAATGCTCCAGGACAAGGGGCTTGTGAACAATTCCTGATATTGCAATGAAACCACACCGCTTTCTTCTACTATAAAACCACCTTCAGAGATAGTCAGTGCAACTGAGAGGGAGGCGGGAATCAACAACCCGGTAGCGCCATATAAAAACATATAAACCATACTTTGTTTCGACCCATAATTTTCAAACGCGTAAAACGAGCCGCGGATTGCCAGCAAAATAATGGCGATGCTGCCGGGAACCAATAGAGCCGAGCCGTAATAATAGGCGGATTCAGGGAAAAACCCGACAATCCCGACAAAAAAGAAGACGAAAAATACATTTGTTACTTCCCAGACGGGTGAAAGGTACCGGGAAATAAGCTGATTAATGATATGATCCTGCTTGGTTACTTTGGCGTAAAAGGCAAAAAAGCCGGCACCAAAATCAACCGAAGCTACTATCAGATAGCCATATAGAAATAGCCATAACACTGCAATACCTATAATTTCATAACTCATGCGTCATCACCCTTTTTCACAGATGGATACTGCTTTTCCAATTCTTCCTCGGCCGGGTTATCCTTGAAAACTTTACGCAATGTGAGAACAAACAATGTCCCCAGAACAATATAGAGCGCAAGAAACAGGAAAAACATCAGGCTGATTTGCGGCGAAGAGGTTGCCGCTTCTTCAACAGTCATATAACCCCTTATAATCCATGGCTGTCGGCCCTCCTCGGCATAAATCCATCCGAATTCGATTCCGAGCATGGCTAATGGACCGCTTAGTACAATAAGTGAAAGCATGCCTTTATTATGTTCATTCCATCTTTTCACTTTGCTTAAAATGAAATACAATAAAGCAACTGCCGGCAGAAAGAACCCAATGGTGACCATCAAATCAAACATATAATGAACCCAGAGCGGCGGCCATTGATTCTGCGGTACGTCTTCCAGGCCAGTCACTTCAGCGTTAAAATCACCGTAAGCAAGAAAACTTAAGAATTTAGGTATGCGTATTTCGCCGATTGCCTCATGTGCGTCATTCAGCCAGCCAAATAATATCAGGTCAGCACCTTCTTCAGTTTCAAAATGCCATTCTGCAGCAGCGAGTTTTTCGGGCTGGTGTTCTGCCAGAAACTTAGCGGATGAATCACCGGCGATTGCAGTTATGACGGCAAAAATGAATGTCAATGTCAGCGTAAGTTTCAAAGCTTTCTTATAATAATCACTGGTTTTCTTCTTCAGGATCATGAAAGCTGTTATAGCAGCAAGTATGGCGGCACACGTTAAATACGCTGAAGATAAAACGTGGAACACTTTTGTGGGTGTCGCCGGGTTGAGCATGGCTGCCAGCGGATTAACGGCGGTAAATACGCCATCTTCAACAGTAAATCCATCGGGGGTGTTCATAAAGGCATTGACCATTGTTATAAATATCGCTGAAAACCCGCCGCCAATAATAATAGGAAGTGAGAATAGCCAGTGAATATATTGGTTCTTGAACCTGTCCCATGTGTATAAATAAATGCCGAGGAAAATCGCTTCAAAGAAAAACGCGAAAACTTCCATAAATAATGGCAGGCTGATCACGTTACCGGCAACTTCCATAAAGTTTGGCCATACAAGGGATAATTGCAAGCCGATGGCTGTTCCTGTAACGACCCCAATAGCGACTGATATAACAAATCCGCGTGCCCAACGTCGTGCCAGCAGACGGTAATGCGGATCATTTTTTTTAATTCCTATAAACTCGGCAATGGAAATGAGGAGCGGAATACCGACGCCTAATGTCGCAAAAATAATGTGAAACCCCAGTGTCATGGCAGTCAGCAGTCTGCTCATTAATACTGTATCGAACTCCAATGATGGAAGCCTCCTTCAGTGAATGCATCGCAAATATCATATTGATAATTTTGGGTTGTCATTGATCTTATAAACCTTAATGCGCTTTAACATCATAGTTGATGAAAAGTGAGAACCGGTGAAAATTCTTTTTTTGATTTCAGTAAGTTGCTATGACATCGCTTCGGAAATACACTCCGCTTTCCGCGGGCGGCTGGTGAGCCCCTTCGTGCTAGCGCACTTCAGTGTCTCACCTATGCCTCTGCTCCCGCTGGAGTCTCCGTGTATTTCCTACGCTATGGTTGGTTTGATCGCATAGCACCACAGAAACAGTAAGCATCCCCAGCGCAGGCAATATACGAAGACTCCTATGGGAACAGCACGTGTCCGAAGACCCCGCAAGAAAGCGGTATTTGCTTTCTGAGGAGGCTGAGGCCGTGCCCATGGAAAGCGAAGTATATTGCCGGAGCGGTTAGCCGAAGACCCAACTTCTATTGAAGATACGTCGCAGTTTATGGGTTATGTGCCCAAACAACCGTTTCTGCCAATCAAATATATGATTATCTCCAGCTATATGCCCAGGTGGTAGTTTTCCCTATATAGATAGTATAAAACACATCAACACTGCCTCAAACAGGTATCTGTGACATTACGGTGAAACCTTTGTCTCGAAATCGTTACAATGTTTGAATAAAATCAGTCGGTAAATTAGTGCCAGAAATGACACATTGTGATAGACTATTGTCAAATCACAGTATGGAGGAACAGGGATGAAACGAGACTATGCAGTAATCGGTTTAGGCCGATTTGGCGGCAGTATTTGCAAGGAACTCAGTGCTGAAGGCAGACAGGTATTAGCTATTGATTTAGATGAGGATCGAATTAATGAATTTAAAAACATTGCCTCCCATGCTGTTATTGCAGATTCGACAGATGAAGCAACCTTAAAAGAGTTAGGCATCAAAAATATTGATCACGTTATCGTTGCAATTGGTGACAACATTCAGGCGAGCATCTTAACAACAGTAGTCTTAACAGATCTTGGGCTCTCAAAAATAACTGTAAAAGCACAGAACGATTATCATGAGAAAATCTTAAAACGAATTGGCGCTGACCAGGTTGTCCATCCTGAACGTGATATGGGTAAACGAATTGCACACAATATTATCTCCAATAACATCCTTGATTACCTTGAGCTGTCTGACGATCACAGCATTGTGGAAGTGAAGGCAGGCAGAAAGATGGGCGGCAATAGTTTAGCGAAGTTGGACATCAGGGCGAATTATGGCTGTAATATTGTAGCAATTAAGCGTGAAAAGGATATTAATGTATCACCGGCGGCAGAAGAAGTGCTTAATGAAGAGGATATTCTTATTGTTATTGGAGCCGATAAAGATATTTCCCGATTTGAAAAGCATCTTGTCATTGATTAAAACAATTCCTGTAAAACGAGAAAAAAGAGGGCATGAAAACTATTTTCATGCCCTCTTTTTTCGTTTTTTAAATTATGAAATCATTAAACTTCCATAATAATCGGTAAAATCATTGGTCTGCGTTTCGTTTTTTCGAAGAGGAATGGTGCAATTGTATCGGTTATTTCATTTTTAATTTCAGACCATTGACTCGTTCTTCGTTCCATAACGGTATTTAAATGTTTTGAGACGAGTTTCTGAGCTTCATTTATTAAGTCTTCGGATTCACGCATGTAGACAAAACCGCGCGAAATGATATCAGGACCGGATGCGATTTTGAATTCTTTCATGTTAATACTGACAACGACCATAACCAGGCCTTCTTCAGAGAGAATACGACGATCACGCAATACGATATTGCCAATGTCGCCGATTCCTTTACCATCCACATAGACAGCACCCGATGGGATTTTCCCGGCAATCATGGCATTATCGCTGCCCAGTGCAAGAACATCGCCATTGTCCATTATAAATGAATTGGTTGGATCTACGCCACATGCGTCACCGAGTTTCAAATGTTCTTTCAGCATCCGGTATTCGCCGTGGATCGGCATAAAATATTTTGGTTTTATAAGCCTGAGCATCAGTTTTTGCTCGTCCTGGCTGCCGTGGCCGGATGTGTGAATGTCACTCAACGGCCCATGAATAACATCTGCCCCGGCCCGATAAAGTTTGTTGATGGTTCGGCTGACACTCACGGTGTTGCCAGGGATTGGTGATGAAGAAAAGACGACTTTATCACCGGGTATAATTTGGATTTGACGATGTGTACCATTTGCTATTCGGGAAAGTGCTGCCATCGGTTCACCCTGTGAGCCTGTGCAAAGGATGGTTACCTTATGAGCAGGGAGCCGGTTTATCTGGTTGGCCTCGATAAACGTATCCTTAGGCGCCTGGATATAACCGAGTTCCTGTCCGATGCGAATGGATGATTCCATGCTCCGTCCGAATACGGCAACTTTTCGGTCATGTTTAACTGCGGCTTCAACTACTTGCTGCAAGCGGTAAATATTTGATGCGAACGTTGCAAATATTAAACGGCCATCGACTTTGCTGAAAATGTCATGGATGTTCTCACCTACAACGCGTTCGGACATTGTAAAACCTGGAACCTCACTGTTAGTACTGTCAGACAGCAGACAAAGCACGCCTTCTTTGCCGATTTCTGCCATTTTGGTCAAATTGGCAGGCTCTCCAACGGGGGTGAAGTCAAATTTAAAATCACCAGTATGCACAATGTTGCCTGGTGGTGTTTTTATGACGATACCAAATGAGTCAGGGATACTATGGGTTGTACGGAAAAAGGATACCGATGTTTTACGGAATTTAATCACATCATCCTCTTGAATCGCGTTTAATTTGGCATTACGCAACAGACCATGTTCATCCAGTTTATTGCGAATTAAGCCAAGTGCAAGCTTGCCGGCATAAATCGGCACATTTACTTCACGCAGCAAATAAGGGATCCCTCCGATGTGATCCTCATGCCCGTGTGTTATGAACAATCCTTTAATTTTATCCTGATTTTGTATCAGATAGGTGTAATCGGGGATGACATAATCGATACCCAGCAATTCGTCTTCCGGGAATTTTATCCCTGCATCAACAAGAATAATTTCATCCTGGAATTGGATGCCATAGGTGTTTTTCCCAATTTCACCGAGACCGCCTAATGCAAAAACCGCTGTCTGATCATTTTTAACGAACTTCATGCGTCAGACAGACTCCACTTCAAAGAGCTCGGATTGTTTTTCATATTCTAAATGTGCTTCGTCTAATTTCTGGATAAATTCAATATTATAGTTGCGGTCTGCCAGTTTTTGACGTACATTTCTTTCGGAGTCAGCTTCAATATATAAGCTTTTCGTTCGTTCACGAACAGGTATTTCGTCAGGTAATTCCTGATATAAAACCTTAAAAATCATAATTATCTCTCCTTACGTCTCAATACTATTTTGTTTATTATTCCGTATCCCTGATTAATCGTTTAGTTACGCAGTCATAGAAAGCATCCCGAACTAAGCAGGATTAAATGCCCTCAAATTTCCCGCTGGATCGCTGTTGCAGTTGTTAATCAATTGTTTAAAAAATGTGCATCAACTATTCCGCTTTAAGCGGACAGGCATTATTAATTACCCGTTCACTCAATAACTTTGTAATCTGGCAGCTCCAGAATTTCCGTATCCTGAGTGAACGGTTGTGGCCTGATTCCGCCGCAATATTAGCTTAATCGTGGTATTCCTTTCCAAAAGTTGTCGGTACACGTCCTCTTCCAAGAAAATCTTTCCAGCGTTTTTTCAGCTTTTCTCTCAGGCGTTTTAACATGAGATGGACATCTCCTTTCAGTCTTTTAAGAAAAGCGATAAAAACGTTCTGCCGATCCAATCCCTCTTACCTACAGTATAATACTGTTTGAACAAATTTGAAATAAAAACACTGCAATTATTTTAAAAAAACACGTTCTTTAAGTGAACAAAAAGGGTTTATCGCTGATTTCTGCCCTTATTTTTTGCGGTATAAACAAAAATATGCAGGAACCTATGAATATAGATTCCTGCAGTTCATTAAATTTTTGTATTATCCGATTGATTTAGCGTTGTCCGGTACAGCGAAAGGATGATCTTTATTAATATGATCATAGAACATAATGCCATCCAAGTGGTCTATTTCATGCTGTACAACAATGGCTGCATAGTCACGCAAACGCAATTTAATTTCATTTCCCTCGATATCAATCGCTTTAACAGTAATGCGGGCTTGGCGCGGTACATAGCCTTCAACGTCACGATCTACTGAAAGGCAGCCTTCACCGGCTGAAAGGTAGGCCTGTTCAACGGAATGGCTGACAACTTTTGGATTAATTAACCCATAACTGTACAACTTTCCTTTTAAGTCTTCAAAATGAACAGCGCACATGCGTTTATTAATGCCCAGTTGCGTTGCAGCCAAGCCTACACCCGGCCTTAAATTATACTTTTGAGCAATTTCATCATCCTGGCTGTTTTTGATGAAATCAAGCATCTCATTTAATAATTTTGTATCGTCTTCAGACGGGGGGACCGGCACTTCTTTAGCTTTCTCACGTAAAGAAGGATGTCCTTCCCGTACAATATCTTCCATTGTAATCATTCTTTGACACTCCCTAGCTTATTCCTCGAAATACCTTATTTAAGTACCTTTGCACTCGCTATGATAAGAGTATTTTAACATATTATGTCTTGAAGCATCATAAATTTGCAGCAGGACAAGAAATTTTTTTAAGAAAAACCGTTTTCCATTTGTATATGTTATACTGAACACTAAATTCTGTAACTCGTTTGAGGGGAGACATGCTAAGTGGTATGGAAAAAGTCATCATTGATAAGTTTATTAAGTCTCATTGTTATTCTCTCTGCCTGCAGCGGAACGACGACTTCTGAGGAAATTTATAATCATCTGGAAAAGGCTGTTGAAAATGAACAGGAATTCGGAAAACAGCAGAACGAGATTGTCGAGCTTGAGAAGGAAGAGCAGGAAATATACAGTCAAATTATTGATTTAAGTATGGAGGAGTTCGACAAGATCAAAGAGTTATCCAACCAGGCACTTGAAAATATCGAAACAAGAAAAGAGAAAATAGATAAAGAAAAAGAGAGCATTGAAGCATCCAAAGAGGAATTTTCAAACATTGAAGGTATGATATCTGATTTGGAAGAAGAAGCTGCCAAGGAAAAAGGAGAAGAGCTTGTCAATACGATGAAAGACCGTTATAAAGCTTATGATCAGCTTTACAAGGCGTACTCAGACTCCTTATCTTTGGAAGAAGAATTATATACGATTCTCCAGGAGGAAGATCTGGAACAAGAAACACTTACAGATCATATCGACAACTTAAATGAAAACTACCAGAACGTCATGAATGCTAACGAGGCATTTAATGAGCTAACCACTGAATATAACGCATTAAAAAAAGAATTTTATGATGCAGCCGGGCTTGAAGTGAATTATGAAGAAAACCCTAAAGCTGACGAGAACAGCAATGGAGACTCAAGTAAATCGGAAGAGACAGAATCAGATGAATAATTCATCTGGTTCTTTTTTTTGGTCAATTGTCTGGTTCTCGCCACCCATCTAAAAGAATGTAACCATCCTCTTGAAAATTAATACAGTTTTTTTATTAAAATATAACAGTTCGAAATGCAGTAGTGCTCCTGAGAATGCAACCGCTGTCACCATTGTCAAAAAATGAAAAAACTTAATCAAAACAATTGACCAATAGATGCGTGTAGGCTACAATTTAACATGGATTAGAAATTGTACCATTTTTTTTTGCTTTTTCATTGTAACAGATAGAATGTTGAGAAGGCATGATTACAATTAGTAAAAAAAGGGAACACATTTTAGAGCATAAGGGTACAGTTTATTCATATTTTGGGAAAGCTAGAAAAGAATATAAACAGTCATAAAGAAAGGAAGAGGTGACGATTTTGAAAGACGTACTTGAAAATGTTGAGAATCAATTCGAAATGTTCCAGATCCTAAATGAAGATGGTGAGGTAGTAAATGAGGAGTGGATGCCTGATCTCTCTGACGATGATTTGAAAGAATTGATGCGCAGAATGGTTTACACAAGAATGCTTGACCAGCGTTCAATTGCATTGAATCGTCAGGGCCGCTTAGGCTTCTATGCGCCTACAGCAGGACAGGAGGCTTCTCAGTTAGGAAGTCACTTTGCACTTGAGGAAGATGACTATCTGCTTCCTGCATATCGTGATGTGCCACAGCTGATATGGCATGGACTTCCGCTTTATCAGGCATTCCTTTTCTCCAGGGGTCATTTTCATGGCAATCAGTTCCCTGAAGGTGTGAATGGCTTGAGTCCGCAAATTATCATTGGTGCTCAGATTACACAGGCTGCCGGTGTAGGCCTGGGGCTTAAAAAACGCGGCAAAAAAGCTGTCGCTGTTACATACACCGGTGACGGCGGAACTTCGCAGGGTGACTTCTATGAAGGCCTTAACTTTGCAGGCGTTTATGGTGCTCAAACGATTTTCTTTGTACAAAACAACCAATTTGCAATTTCAGTTCCGGTTGAAAAGCAGACAAATGCAAATACGCTCGCACAAAAAGGTGTGGCAGCGGGAATTGAGGGCTATCTAGTCGACGGCATGGATGTTTTTGCTGTTTATGCAGCAACAAAGAAAGCCAGAGAACGTGCTGTTAACGGTGGTGGGCCGTCATTGATTGAAACAATGACTTACCGCTATGGACCGCATACAATGGCTGGTGATGATCCAACACGTTATCGTACGGAAGACATGACAAATGAGTGGGAGAAAAAAGACCCGCTTGTGCGTCTTCGCAAATATCTTGAAAGTAAAGACCTGTGGTCAGAAGATGAAGAAAATAAAGTGATTGAAGATGCCAAAGAAGATATTAAAAAAGCTATTAAAGAAGCAGACGATTATCCAAAACAAAAAGTAACGGACTTAATTGATATTATGCATGACGAACTTCCAAACAACCTGCAGGAGCAAATGGAAGAATACAAGGAAAAGGAGTCGAAGTAAATTGGCACAAAAGACGATGATTCAAGCAATCACCGATGCAATGCATCATGAACTGAAAAATGATGAGAATGTGCTGGTATTCGGTGAAGATGTTGGACAGAATGGCGGCGTATTCCGTGCAACGGAAGGGTTGCAAGATGAATTTGGGGAAGATCGTGTATTTGATACGCCTCTTGCTGAATCAGGAATTGGCGGACTCGCGCTGGGCCTTGCACTGCAGGATTTCCGGCCGGTACCGGAAATTCAGTTTATCGGTTTTACTTATGAGGCAATGGATGCCATCAATGGGCAGATAGCACGGATGCGCTATCGTTCAGGTGGTACAAAGCCTGTGCCGTTAACAATCCGGACACCGTTTGGTGGTGGCGTTCATACGCCGGAGCTGCATGCGGATTCGCTCGAAGGACTTATCGCACAGCAGCCGGGAATCAGAGTCGTCGTCCCATCAACCCCGTATGATGCAAAAGGACTTCTGATCTCCTCAATCCGAAACAACGATCCGGTCTTTTTCATGGAACACATGAAACTCTACCGTTCTTTCCGTGCTGAAGTACCGGACGAAGCTTATACAGTGGATTTGGACAAAGCCGATATAAAACGTGAAGGCAGTGACGTTACGCTCGTTGCATACGGCGCGATGGTACACACGGCATTAAAAGCGGCTGAAGAGTTGGAGAAAGATAACATTGAAGCGGAAGTAATCGATCTACGTACGATTTCCCCGGTGGATATGGAGACAATAGTTGAATCAGTTAAGAAAACCAACCGTGTTATAATGCTGCAGGAAGCTCAACGTCAGGCTGGTGTAGGCGCCCATGTCATTTCCGAGATTCAGGAACGTGCAATTCTGCATCTTGAAGCGCCTGTTCTGCGTGTAACAGCACCTGATACGGTATACCCGTTCTCAGAAGCAGAGGAAGTTTGGCTGCCAACGCATAAAGATGTCATCGACAAAGTGAACCAAGTACTTAACTTTTAATGAATGATTGGAGGCTATCATAATGGCGTTTAATTTCAAATTGCCTGATATTGGTGAGGGGATCCATGAAGGTGAAATCGCCAAATGGTTTGTAAAAGAGGGCGATGAAGTCAAGGAAGACGATGTACTGTGTGAAGTACAGAATGATAAATCAGTTGTGGAGATTCCGTCACCAGTTGAAGGAACAGTTACCAAAGTTCACGTAGGTGAAGGAGAAGTTGCCGAAGTAGGTGACACGCTCATTTCGTTTGATGCTGAAGGCTATGAATCTGAGGACGAGGACGAGGATGAAGAAGATCAAGAGGAAGCATCACAAGATACTCAGGAGTCAAAAGATCACTCAGCAGAAGAGGATAAAAAATCGTCCGATGAAGATGACAAAACTGAGAAAGCTGAATCTGAAGAGAAAGAAGAACAGTCTTCAGATAAACGTGTAATTGCGATGCCATCTGTTCGCAAGTATGCACGTGATAACGATGTAAGCATTCAAAAAGTGCAAGGGTCAGGCAAAAATGGCCGTATTTTAAAAGAAGACGTGGACAGTTACTTGAGTGGCGATCAGAAAGCAGAACAGCCTGCTGAAACGGATGAATCTGAACAGAAATCCGCAGATGCGCAAACCGCCGCTCCACAAGGAAACTATCCTGAATCGCGTGAGAAGATGAGCAGTATCCGAAAATCCATCGCAAACGCCATGGTCAATTCCAAAACGAAAGCACCTCATGTGACGTTGATGGATGAAGTGGATGTTACTGAACTTGTGGCACACCGCAAGAAATTTAAAGAGGTTGCAGCAGAACAAGATATTAAGCTGACTTATTTGCCATATGTCGCTAAAGCCTTAATCTCAGCATCAAAGAAATACCCGATATTAAATGCGGCAGTTGATGATGACACAAACGAAATCATCCATAAGCATTATTACAATATCGGTATAGCCGCAGACACCGACAGAGGATTGCTGGTGCCGGTTGTTAAAGATGCGGACCGCAAATCGATATTCTCGATTTCTCAGGAAGTCAATGAATTGGCAGAAAAAGCCCGGAGTGGTAAACTGTCACCTGAGGAGATGAAAGGTGCTTCCAATACAATAACAAACATTGGTTCTGCCGGTGGGCAGTGGTTTACGCCTGTCCTTAATTATCCGGAAGCAGCTATTCTTGGAATAGGACGCATTCAGGAAAAACCGATTGTCCGCAACGGCGAAATTGTTATAGCGCCTGTGTTGGCAGTGTCTCTAAGCTTTGACCACCGTATTGTAGATGGTGCAACAGGACAGCTGGCACTTAATCAAATCAAGCGGTTGCTGAACGATCCACAATTAATTATGATGGAGGCGTAGATTATGGTAGTAGGAGATTTTCCAATTGAAACAGACACACTCGTAGTTGGAGCGGGGCCGGGTGGCTATGTAGCTGCCATCCGGGCTGCTCAAAAAGGCCAAAAGGTAACAATTGTGGAGAAGGGTGACCTTGGTGGCGTTTGTCTGAACGTCGGCTGTATCCCTTCCAAAGCCTTAATTGAAGCCGGTCATAAAACGGAGTATGCACACGGCAATGAAGAGCTCGGTATCAGCACTGAGAATGTTTCGGTCGATTTCTCCAAAGTGCAGGAATGGAAAGGCAAGGTCGTCAATAAACTTACTTCAGGGGTTGAAAGTCTGCTTAAAGGCAACAAAGTGGACATTGTAAAAGGAGAAGTATACTTTGTCGACAAAAACACTGTCAAAGTAATGGATGAGAAAAACTCACAGTCTTATACGTTCAATAACTGCATTATTGCGACCGGTTCAACACCTATTGAGATTCCGAACTTCAAATTCTCAGATCGCGTGCTGGATTCCACCGGTGCATTAAATCTTCAGGAGATTCCTGAAAAAATGGTTGTCGTCGGCGGTGGCTATATTGGCATTGAGCTTGGAACAGCGTATGCCAATTTTGGCACCGAAGTCACAGTTCTTGAAGGTATGGACGAAATTCTTGGCACATTTGAGAAACAACTTAAACAGCCAATTAAAAAAGGCCTTAAAAATAAAAATGTTACGGTCGTCACAAAAGCCATGGCAAAAGATGTTGAAGAAACTGAAGACGGTGTAAAAGTAACTTATGAAGCGAATGAGAAAGAAGAAACGATTGAAGCTGATTATGTACTTGTTACAGTCGGACGGCGTCCAAATACAGAAGACATCGGCCTTGAGCAAGTAGGTATTGAGGTTGATGATAAAGGACTTATTCAAACTGATAAACAATGCCGGACAAATATCGATAACATTTATGCGATTGGCGATATCGTTGAGGGGCTCCCGTTGGCTCATAAAGCCTCTTATGAAGGCAAAGTAGCAGCGGAAGTCATCAGCGGTGAAAAATCAGAAATTGATTATCTTGCCATCCCATCTGTTGTTTTCTCAGATCCGGAACTTGCAAGTGTTGGCTACTCTGAACAGGAAGCAAAAGATGCCGGCTACGATGTTAAAGCATCTAAATTCCCGTTTGGTGCGAATGGCCGCGCATTGTCGCTTAACAGCACAGATGGATTTATGAAGTTGATTACCCGAAAAGAAGATGGACTTGTAATCGGCGCACAAGTTGTCGGACCAAATTCAAGTGATGTTATCGCTGAAATTGGACTGGCAATCGAAGCTGGCATGACGGCTGAAGATATTGCACTTACTATTCATGCGCATCCTACACTTGGTGAAGTAACCATGGAAGCAGCTGACGTTGCATTGGGCACGCCAATTCATACGATGTAAAAAATCTCTTAAAGAAATACCGCTGTATCCACGAAAAGTGGGTGCAGCGGTATTTTTTCTTTGTTGCTTCAGTAAGAGTTGTAGTCGTAAAGTAAATTGGATGTATTAATGGTTTATTCCTTCATTGCAATTCCAGTGGGTGCATTGCAGAAAAAAGCTGTCCAGAGACGCTCTCTTGCTCTGGACAGCTTTTTGTATCAAAATTCTCGTTCATCTTCAGTATCCGGAAGTTTTTCCTCAAATCCTTCACGCATTCTTTTAAGTTCTTTGCGCTGCTTTTCACGGAATTCGGGGTCATACTCACGCTGCTTGGTTTCCATCTGCAAAATACCATGTTCACTTTTGAGTGCTTTTATTAGCGAAACACACATGATCACCATTAAGATTGCAAATGGGAACGCTGCAATCAGCATGGCCATTTGCAGTGCTGAAAGACCGCCCGACCATAATAGTACTGCAGCCGTTGCCGCCAGGATTATTCCCCAAGTGGCTTTAACACTAACACCCGGGTTTAATTTGCCGCCGGTTGTCAGCATGCCAAGCACAAATGTACCGGAATCGGCCGATGTAACGAAAAATGACGTAATCAAAAGGACTGCAATACCGATAACAAGGGCAGCTGCCGGTTGTGATTCAAGGAATGCAAATAAAGCTACTTCATTCCCCATTTCATTCATTAACTGATAGATAACGCCGCCTTCAGCTTTGTCCATTTCAAAGCCGGCGGTACCAAAAACAGAGAACCAGAAGGCGCTGAAAACGACCGGTACGGCAGTTACGCCAAGAACGAATTCGCGAATGGTCCTTCCTCGGGAAACACGGGCAATAAAGGTGCCGACAAATGGAGACCAGCCAATCCACCAAGCCCAGTAAAAGAGTGTCCAAGAATTAAGAAAGCCTCTGTCGCCTTCAAATGCATTCATACCAAATGTCATAGTCGGGAGATTTTGTATATAATTCCCTAACGTTGTGGTAAAAGATTCAACCATTTTCACCGACGATCCAAGCACAAATACAAAGAGCATTAATGAAATCGCAAGTACGATATTTGTCCAGCTTAAATAACGGATTCCGCGATTAATTCCTGTTGTAGCAGAAAGCATGAATAATAAAGTGATGACTGAAATGACAATTAGATTCGTTGTCAGGTTATTAGGGATCCCCCCAAAAGTGAAACTCAACCCTGCTGTAATCTGTGTGGCACCAAGACCAAGCGACGTTGCAATACCGAATACGGTAGCAAACACGGCCAGTGTATCAATGGCAATTCCCCAGCCGCCTTTAGATCGGTCGCCAATCAGTGGCGCAAAAGCTGCACTGATTAATGCAGGGGCTCGGTGACGGAATTTGAAATAAGCCAGTGTCAAGGCAAGTACCGCATATGTGGCCCATGGGTGAACTCCCCAGTGAAACAAAGTATACTGCATTGACTGTTTTGCAGCTGCAGTTGTCTCTGGTTCAGCGGAAGGGGGTGAATAAAAGTGTGTTAAAGGTTCCGTGACACCGTAAAATACGAGACCGACCCCCATGCCGGCAGTGAATAAAAATGCAAACCAGGTAAAATAACTATATTCCGGTTTGTCATCAGGTCGTCCAAGCTTGATCTTTCCGTATGGTCCAAACACTAAATATAAAGCAAGTATGACAAATGCTGTTGTAACAATCAGGTAGAACCAGCCGAAAGTATCTGAAATAAACCCGTCGACTACACCTAAAACATTTTCAACATTATCGGGCAGTAGAGCGCCCCAAGCGATGAAAATACCTACTAGTACCAATGACACCCAAAAGACAGCTGTGACTTTTTTGGAATTAATATTAAGACCTCCCTATAGTGTAATTTAAGATAACCAAACTCATCATTGGATGATTTCGCGCATGTGTCCGATTACGATTATTAACTCCCATAATGAATGTGTTTAGAATTAAAACGCTCCTGTGCAATTGTCGATGTTTGTCAAAATAACACAGTTATGTATTTAAACATAAGATGATGCACGATTCAAGCTAGAATGCTGTGATCTTATTCTACCCCGGAAAATTAAAGTCATACTGTTTACTAGTACCCAAATAATAAGTAAATAAACAAATACGGTATAGTCAAATGCGCTAAAATTATTCTATAATATACGTAGTACATATTTAGGGGGAGGACAACATTGAAAAACATCGCAGGGATGATTATGTTGACGGTGGTTTTTTTAACGGCATGTGGCGATTTGTCTGCCGAGGACGAAACGAATTCAGAGGGTTCAGAACAGAATACGCCGCAAGAAAAAACTGAAAAGAATAAAGACGATCAAGAAAAATCAAAAGAAGAAGGTAAACCTGACGAAGAAAATGCTGCTGAGAAAAAAAATCAACAAGATGAAAGCGAATCCTCAGAAGAAAAGCCTGTTGAAACGCTCTATCAAGTCGATAGTGAAACGTCATCAATTGTACCGGTAAATGAAGAGGCAACCGAGAAAGCGGTGCTGCTGACAATTGACGATGTACCGGATAGTCACGCTCTGGATATGGCCAGGACCTTAAAAGATCTTAACGCCGGTGCAATTTTTTTCGTTAATGGCCATTTTCTCAAGAGCCAATTGGATAAGGATGTATTGAAACAAATTAAAAAACTGGGGTTTGAAATAGGCAACCACACGGATAGTCATCCATTTCTTCCTGACTTGCCGCGCGAGGAACAAAAAAATGAAATTGTTACTTTAAGTGATGAGATAGAGGATATAATTGGTGAACGCCCGAAATTCTTCAGAGCTCCAAACGGTGCCAACACTGAGTATTCCAAAAAAGTCGCCGAAAATGAAGGAATGGTTGTAATGAATTGGACGTATGGCTATGATTATTTTGAGCCGTATATGGATGCTGAAAAGCTTACAGAAGCGATGGTTACGGGAAAAGGCCCGGAAGTCGATGTCCCCCACAGTTTGCTGAAGCCGGGTGCAAACTTGCTGATGCACGATCGCGAATGGACAGCAGCAGCGCTAGAGGATATTGTAGCGGGGTTGCGGGATAAAGGCTATAAAATTGCAGATCCTAAAACTATAAAAACGATTGACTAAAAAAATAAACATCGTCAAGCAGCCAGCTATCTGAATAGCTGGCTGCTTTTATTCTAATGGCAAGTCGATATTTATCACAAAAGTAAATTAAAACATATTTTTTAATTATGTCATACTAATAAAGGGTTGATTTTTTAAATGTGTCACATTATAATATAAATAACTTATTCTAATTAATATAAAAGGAGCTGGGATAAATGGGAACGATCGTCTGTCAGGACTGCCAAAAAGTGATTGAGCATTTTAATGATGAGAAAGTGACAACATATTATAGTGTTTGCCCAACTTGTGGGGGGAAGTAAAACAAAAAATAACAGCGCTTTCATCATTCAACTGCATTTTCATTTGTGCAGTTGTTTTTTTATTTCTCGAATTAGAAACAAACGGTCCATTAATGATAAGATAGAATAAAAAGGGAGAGGGTAGTTATGATGAGGTGGGAGACCGAACTGACTGATTTACTACATATTGAGTATCCGATTGTACAAGGAGGGCTTGCTTACCTTGCTTATGCTGACCTGGCGGCTGCCGTGTCCAATGTAGGCGGACTTGGGCAAATAACGGCAATGAGCCTTCCGGATTCCGAGTCATTGCGAGCAGAAATTAAAAAGGTAAAGACAATGACAGATAAGCCATTTGGCGTCAATTTTGCGATTGGTCAGCATGGCAGAGCTTATGAACATATGGTGCAGGTTGCAGTTGATGAAGAAGTTCCGGTTATTTCAGTGACAGGAGGCAACCCTAAAGGCGTCCTTGACATGGTGAAGGACCATCCAATTAAAAAACTTGTTTTAACTGCCGCGCGACGGCAAGCGGAAAAGGCTGAAGAATTGGGAGCTGATGCTGTCATGGTCGTCGGTCAGGAAGGAGGCGGACATCTTGGCCGTAATGATATAGGAACCTCGGTCCTTACGCCTCAGGTGGCTGATTCAGTATCCATTCCTGTAATCGCTTCAGGAGGGATCGTTGATGGTCGTGGTATGATGGCAGCACTTGCACTCGGTGCTGAAGGTATCGAAATGGGCACTCGTTTTATTGCGACTAAGGAATGTGTTGATGCCCATCCCGCATATAAACAAGCATTGCTTGATGCCGATGAAAATGCCACGACAGTTATTAAACGCACGCTGGGAACGCCCGCAAGAGCGCTGAAAAACACATGGACAGATAAAATCCTGGAAATTGAGAAAGAAAATGAAGGGGATTATGAATCGTTAAAATCTTATATTAGCGGAGAGGCAAACATGCATTATATTTATGAAGGAAACGCCACGAAAGGATTTGGCTGGGCAGGCCAGGGGGCTGGGAGAATAAGCGATATCCCAACTGTCAGCGAACTGATTGAATCGATGATTGAGGAAGCAGAAGGAATTAGAAAAAAATGGGCTGATTGAGGTGACTAAACAATAATGAATTACCATTACCCAATGGACGATACATGGTCTATGCAGGAAGTCATTGATGTTGTTAATTTTTTTGCTTTAATCGAACAGGCATATGAAAAACGTGTAAACAGAAAAGATTTGCTTGCCGCTTACAACAAGTTTAAACAGGTTGTTCCGGCTAAGAGCGAGGAGAAAACCTATTTTCGTGAATTTAAGCAAGCTTCCGGCTATGCCAGTTATCCGGTGGTAAAAAAGGCGCGGGAAAGCGATCAGGAAAAAATTAAGATGCAGGAAAAAGAGACCGGGCCGTAATTGAACAGAGCATTATGAAAGACGAACGATAATCAAGGTTAGCGGAGCATATTTCCGGAGCGGTGTATCCCGCTTCCTTTCCTAATAATCGTTCGTCTTTTTATGACTTTTAAACTTTTGTCTCAGCCTTTTTTTCTTATTCCATCACGATTTTGTATAGGGGAGCGAGCGTCTCAAATGTATTACTTGCTTCTTTAATAAATGCTTGTCCGTCTTGTAAAATAGG
The DNA here is from genome assembly GCF_900112705.1 of Lentibacillus persicus. Classification (GTDB taxonomy): domain Bacteria; phylum Bacillota; class Bacilli; order Bacillales; family Amphibacillaceae; genus Lentibacillus; species Lentibacillus persicus. The sequence goes on along the minus strand of NZ_FOMR01000004.1, from coordinate 290,979 downwards.
ATCCTCCGAAGAAAAATGCCTTCCAATCAGAAATTCAGCTTTTTTAACATCTTTAAAACGGCTTAGCGCTTGTTTTAAGTCAATTTCAGACAGTGATGTTGCATCTTTTTTTGTGTGATCAAGCGAAATGACATAATGATCGGGAATTGTTTCATGAATATCATTCATATGATTCAAGAACGTGCCAGCAATGTCTGTTTTGTCAGGCAGTTCATAAATAAAAGCGAGCCACATGAACAAATGGTCATCGAACAAGCCGATTTGAAAATGCGGGTGTTTTTTGTATCCGCGTTTGTTATGACAAAAAGCCATCCATGTGTCATTTGGCGGGTTTTTAGTCCTTCTGGCGTGCTGGGCAATATGGACGTGCATATCGTGTCCAGTCGTGTTTGAAAGACGCTCTGAGAGTTCTTCGCCAATCGCTTGAAATTTAGGCTGGATATTTTCTCTTATGGCTGCCATACGGGCATCAAGTCCGTCAATGGTCAGTGCATTAAACTCCTTTTCCGTAAACCCGGTAAAACCCAATTTACTCATCCTTTCAGTACATCCATCATTCAAATTATAATTATTATTATTGAGTAAATAAACAACCCAGTCAAGTTATACCGTTTAATAAAATATTTGGCTGTCAGCAAACTCACACAGATTGATATTTCTGTTCGCGGAACGGTCTTCTGTTTCTCTCAGATCTTTTCAAAGGAACAAAGCGGCTATTGAGGTAAAAGGATAGGCAGTGCAATGTTTAAAAATTTAGAAAAAGGGTATTTCTTTATAAAGTATTAATAAGACTTGTATCTCAAGGTTTTGAACAATTAAAACTGCCAAAGCATATAAATAATATAAGATATATGAAAGGTTGTGGGTGACATGAAATATGTCATAGAAGATTTGCGTAAAAAACAAGAAATGGAAACCTTGCCTGTTGTCCGTATGGAAATTGATTATGAATTAATGACGTTGTACGACGCTATGCAAGCTAATGATAAAGTTGAAACGATAAAATCAAAAGAACGGTTAAAGCAGTTGCGCTCACGGCTGATGAAACTGGAGTATGGAAATGACAATAATCCAGAATGATAGTCTCACTATTATTTTTACAAATGGTGGTGGTATGTTTAATACATACGATCACTGATGCAACTGACTAATGGTTTCAGACATTAGTCAGTCGTGCGTTAATCGTGGTGCCATATACCGTTAACGATGAAAGTTATCCTCCAATTTGATATGATTGTGTTAAACAAAACACTGGAGGCTTATAGATGGATCAGGAGAAGCGACAGTCAATATACTTGCAAGCTAAACAATGGGTGCTTGAAGCAGGCAAAACAATCAGATCCAGAATAAACGATCCACTGACAATCAGCACGAAATCTAATCCAAATGATCTGGTCACAACAATGGATGATGATACTGAGTACTTTTTCGCTAAGAATATAAAACAAACATATCCTGATCATTTAATTATCAGTGAAGAAGGCTACGGAGACGAACTTGAATCACTGGACGGCACGATTTGGATAATTGACCCAATTGATGGAACGATGAATTTTGTGCATCAAAAACGAAATTTTGCCATATCTGTTGGTGTCTACCAGGATGGCATTGGTGAAATCGGATTAATTTATGATGTTATGGCTGATGTGTTATATAGTGCCAAACGGGGAGAAGGCGCTTTTAAAAACCAAACCCGGCTCCCTCAGCTACCGGAAAAAAGTTTTCATGAATCCATTTTGGGGCTTAACCATTTTTGGCTCTGTGAAAATTCTCTTGTAGAAGAAAAGGTAATGCAACGTTTGGTTAAGACAGTCAGAGGCACAAGAGCGTATGGATCTGCAGCTCTTGAATTTGCCGGTGTTGCAGAAGGTATTATTGATGGGTATATGACGATGGATATAGCGCCGTGGGACATTGCAGCAGGCATTGTGATTGTAAATGAGGTAGGCGGAAAAACAACAAATGCGTTCGGTGAACAAGTGAACATGCTCCAAAAAAATCCCGTTCTAACGTGCAATCCTTCTATTCAGACGGAGTTGATTGAGGATTATATGAAGAAAGGAAAAAAGTGACGACCTTAAAGGGTGTCACTTTCTTTTTCGTTTCAAATAAATTCCGAGCCCCATAAAAGCAAATCCAAGCAGAATGAATAACAAGATCAGCCATATGTTCCGAAACGCGATGGCGATTCCTGTAAAGGCGAACATAAAAATAACTAGTGAAGCTAATAAAAGCATAGGCACGTCAAGACTTTTCATATAAAAACACCTCAATTTCCATGAACTAGTATATCCTAAAAGATTTTATAGTTCAAAGGTGTCGATTTTTTGTGGCGCGTTTAATAAAGATTTAGTATGATAGGTTCAGGATGAAATTCGATCTAAATCAGTTCGACATGAATAATGGAGGATATTAATGGAAACAAGTTTCAGTTTTGTATATGAATTGGTCATAAACTATCGTGATAGTATCAACGTTTTCTGGCTGTTTTATATTGTCAACCTGGTACTGGCAGCTGTGGCTTATAAACTGGGTTTTGCCAAGGAACTGCCAGTTTTAAAATCTGTCATTGTCTATATAATGCTTGCGGTCGGCATGTTAATATTAAACTTCTTTAGTATCGTTGGTTATCCAATCACTGACAGTTTAATCGTGATTTGTTTTGTCCTTGGCATATATCGTTTCAGGCTCCATCGGCAGCGAAAATCACAACACGCCTAAAAAAACTCCCGAAAATGGGAGTTTTTTAAATTAGATCACGTTTTTTCTTTTTTGTGTCATATAAGTGAAAGCTTCCAGTGGCATGTCTCTTTTTTGTATTATTATCGATGCGTTCATAACATTCAGGGCAGAGGTACATCCGGATTCTGCGGTTTCTGAGACGTTTAGCTTGGAGTGAATTATCTTCTATATCGTTAATCTCGTCACATAATACACATTGGACTTTCATATTTTCACCTCAGTACATAGGCTTATTCAACAATAATCATAACATAATGGAAATGTGCAGGAAAGATGATGTTTTACGACAATCCTTATGGGGAAAAGATTTTTAATACTACAATTAGCAGGAAAGGACGATTTGATGAGAAAACGTTATATAGCCTCGGCAGCGGCCGGAGCAGCTGGCGCGAGTATTGCGGGGTATTTTCTGAGAAACAAGGAAAACCGTGATAAAGTTAAATATCAATTAAAGACTGCCGCAGATAAGGTAAGGAATGGAAAGAATCAGGAAGATCTTGATTCGACTTTCGAAGATGCGGGCGCACCGGGCCAGACTGATAAAAAAGATAGAACGCAAATGGAAAATTCAAAAATGGTGTCAGAAGGATCTCAGTTTGGCGTTCACTATTATAATGATGTAAAAGAAGAAGCAAACGAAAAAATGAACAGTTGATGCACATGATGAGGGTGCCTCCCAAGTAATGCGGGAGCCACCCTTCAATTTTGAAAACGGGCAACGATAGCTTTTTTAGTGCCATGATTATTCTTTGTTATGGTGATTTGATTGTTCTTCTTCGATATCATCCAGTTTCTGCTCATCTTCTTCTGGGATTGATTCTTTATTTTGATCGCCTTCTTTTGGCCGATCTTCATTGATTGGAAAGTCCGGCATATATCTGCCTACGATAGCTGATAGTTCATCCACTACACCCTGCACCGGATAACCCTGGGCCATTTTATCTGCCATTGACCTTATTCGCTCTACCACGTCGCCATCAGCTACAACAACCGCTGTTTTACCATATGGGTCCTTTTGCAATGCCTCAAGCACGGTATACTTGATGCTGCCGACTCGGGACCGATCCAAATCTTGATCAACGTCAATGCCAACCACCGCATACGGTCCCGCTACAACTGATGTGGCGTTCTTGACATCGGGAACATCTGCGGCAACATTTGATAGATGAGCTGCAATCTCAGTGTTGGATAAACGTTGCTGTTCAACCGGGTCGGAGTCTTCAACCTGCATGAGCCGGCCATTTTCCTCTGTTTCTTCCGGAAGTGATTGTTCCTTATCGTTTTGCTGGCAGCCGATTAATAGCGCCATACTTAAAAAAGACAGTATAATGAAGCGTAACAGCATGTCTATTCCTCCTTTGTTATAAACACGAAAAGGATTGTTTGTTTAGTTTGTTTAACTAGATAGAAATTATACGAAAAAGGCAGTACACATTTTAGCGTGAACTGCCTTTTTCGTGACAAGGGCATGCATGCTAATGGGCGCTTATCTACTGTCCGCCTTTACCATCACCATTACTCAATAATAATTTTATTAATGCCTTTAATAGGCGCGTCACGGTTCGATCCGTCACGATATAACAAGTGCACAGGACCGTCTTCTTTCAATGGCTTGCCGTTTAAAGCAAATAACAGATAGCTGTCTTCAAGTGCTTTTAAAGAGATAATTTCCTCATTGTTATCTGTTACAAGTACAGCTTTTTGAGCATCCTCTTTAACACCGGCATTGCTTAGAAAGTTTTCGATAGGCATAACGTAGGAATTTTCAAGGATTTCTTTTCCTTCACTTTTAGTGATGTTTTTATTTCCCGCCAGCAATTGTTTCTCTGCATTTACTGCGCGATCCCATCTTTCTGAAGCTTTTTTTAAGTCATCGTTTTCCTCTTCTTTTTGGCTGTCGTGGGTAAATGCTTTTTCGAGCAAAATTTTTCGGTTATCAAAAATCCAAACCGTTGGATCTAAGGTTATGGTATATGCAACATTACCAGTAATTGGAAGAATCAAGATTATCACCTCAAAAAGTTATGTATGTTAAACAAGGATAGCAGATTTTATACTTTTTTTCATTTCCCCGCATTTAATGTTGTACGGATTTGCTGAATTTTATTTGCATTTTTATAAGACAAACGATAATATAAAGTATAAGGAAGTGGTTTATATGGAGGGATATTTTTGATTCCAGAGGTGAGTGAAACCCATCGCGAAAAAGCTTATGCCCTTCTGAAGGCTGATGCTGCTAAGATACTTAAACTTATAGAGGTACAAATCGATAATCTGACGATGCCGCAATGTCCTTTATATGAAGAGGTTCTCGATACACAAATGTTTGGTCTCTCAAGAGAGATTGATTTTGCTGTACGTTTAAATTTGATCGATGAGGAGGAAGGGAAAGCACTCCTCGATAATTTAGAAAGGCAGCTTAATAAATTGCATGAGGCAGCACAGAATTCTGTGTAAAACTGGTTTGATGCAGTAAAAACTTTGCCTGATAGTACAGCGCAAGGTTTTTTTATTTAAGCCACTCAATGATTTAGTGTGGCAAAGGACGGGGTTAATGTGATATACTATTCAAAATATATGACATCCTCAATGCGAAATTTGTTTTCATCTGCTGCCATGATTACATACTCTGGGGAGAAATAGAATGATAAAGAAATTAAAAGATTATGATTTTACCCTAATGATTACACCAGTTCTTTTAACGGCGTTTGGAATTGTCATGATCTATAGTGCGAGCATGGTCTTAGCAGTCGTGGAAGGGCTTGAAAGCACACACTATCTGGTGCGGCAGCTTCAATGGTTTTTTTTAGCACTGACAGGATTTGTTTTGACGAGTATTTTTCCATATAAGTATTATCAGAAAATGATTAAACTGATAATTATACTTATACTTGCTATGTTAGGCTTAGTACTTGTATTCGGAACTACCGTTAATAACGCCAGGTCGTGGTTCGACTTTGGACCTGTCAGCCTTCAGCCGGCAGAATTTGCAAAATTGGGTTTAATTATTTACCTTGCTTCTGTCTATTCAAAAAAGCAAGCCTATATTAGCGAGTTTAACAGGGGTGTGTTACCCCCGCTAATTTTGACTGCCGTCATCTTAGCATTAATCGTTCAGCAGCCTGATATTGGAACAGCAGCTATTATTTTCTTGATTGCTTGTTCTGTCATATTCAGTTCTGGAATCCGTTTCAAACATTTGTTTATTCTAATTTTTGTTGGGCTCTCTATGGTTGCATTTGCTATCCCCAGCATGACAACAGATGAACGCATAAGCAGGTTTGCAGGTGCTTTTCAGCCATTTGAGGATCCGGCCGGTGATGGGTATCATTTAATTCAGTCCTATCTGGCCATTGGAAGTGGCGGGTTAACCGGTGAAGGTCTGGGAGCCAGTGTCCAAAAACTCGGGTTTCTGCTGGAGCCGCATACAGACTTTATTATGGCAGTTATTGCCGAAGAACTGGGATTTATCGGGGTAGTTATTGTTGTCGGAATGCTATCAACGATAGTGTTACGAGGCTTATTTATAGCCCGGAAGTGTTCTGATGGTTTCGGAGCATTGCTTGCCATAGGTATATCATCTATGGTAGGTATTCAAGCCTTCGTCAATTTAGGTGCTATCAGTGGTCTTCTCCCAATAACAGGCGTACCGCTGCCATTTGTGAGTTACGGCGGCTCATCGTTATTGGTTATGATGATAGCTATGGGGATTATGAATAATATTGCAAAATCCGTTAAACAGAACGAGGGAGAACCAGAACCTTACAGTAAAGAAAATTCCGACAGCAATAAAAACAACACGCGAGGAGGAAAAACATGGGAGAAACAAACCAAATCAATAAAATCTTAGTCGCAAATCGTGGTGAAATCGCTATACGCGTTTTTCGCGCCTGTACAGAGCTGAATATTCGTACAGTCGCGGTTTATTCACAGGAAGACATTGGTTCATATCATCGCTATAAAGCTGATGAAGCGTATTTGATCGGTGAAGGCAAAAAGCCAATTGATGCCTACCTGGATATTGAGGGAATCATTGAACTTGCTAAAAAAGTTGACGTCGATGCGATTCATCCAGGGTATGGTTTCTTATCTGAGAATATTGAGTTCGCCCGACGCTGTGAAGAAGAGGGAATTATCTTTATTGGCCCAACAAGTGAACATTTAAACATGTTCGGTGACAAGGTTAAAGCGAGAACGCAAGCCGTAAATGCCGGCTTACCGGTAATCCCCGGAACGGATGGCCCTGTTTCTTCATTGGCTGAGGTAAAAGCATTTGGCAAGGAACACGGGTTTCCGATCATCATTAAAGCTTCACTCGGTGGCGGCGGCCGCGGTATGCGGATTGTTCGTAATGAAGAATCGCTGGATGAAGCGTTTGACAGAGCCAAATCCGAAGCAAGGGCTGCTTTTGGCAGTGAAGAAGTGTATGTTGAAAGATTAATAGAAAACCCGAAACATATTGAGGTTCAAATTATAGGCGACACACACGGTAATATCGTTCATCTGCATGAACGTGACTGTTCTGTACAGCGTCGTCACCAAAAGGTAGTTGAAGCTGCACCGAGTGTTTCACTCCCGGAAAATCTCAGGGAAGAAATGTGTCAGGCTGCCGTTGATCTGATGAAAAATGTTGGCTATATAAACGCCGGGACTGTTGAATTTCTTGTAACAGAGGATGATTATTACTTTATTGAAGTTAATCCGCGGGTCCAAGTTGAACATACCATCACCGAAATGATTACTGGTATCGACATCGTTCAAACCCAGATTAAAGTCGCTGGTGGCGAGAATATTCACGATCATTCAATTGGTATTCCACAGCAAGAAGGTATTACAACGTTGGGTTATGCTATTCAGTCGCGTGTAACGACTGAAGATCCGCTCAATAACTTTATGCCGGATACCGGAAAGATCATGGCTTATCGGACAGGCGGTGGTTTTGGTGTCAGACTTGATGCCGGCAATGGTTTCCAGGGAGCGGTTATTTCGCCGCATTATGATTCCTTGCTCGTTAAAGTTTCAACATGGGCGCTTTCCTTCGAGCAGGCCGCACAAAAAATGGTCAGAAACTTGAAAGAATTCCGGATACGCGGCATTAAGACGAATATTCCATTTTTGGCAAACGTCATTTCACACGAAGAGTTTTTATCGGGGGCGTACACGACGACCTTTATTGATCAGTCGCCGGAGTTATTCGTATTCCCGAAACGAAAAGACCGTGGAACTAAAATGCTGACCTATATCGGCCATACAACTGTAAATGGTTTCGAAGGATTGCCAAATAGAGAAAAACCTTCAATGATTACACCACCAATCCCGGAATTTGACCCGGAGGCAAGTATTCCTGATGGGACAAAGCAGATTTTGGATAATTATGGGCCGGAATATTTAGCTAAGTGGCTTAAAGATAAAGAAAACGTCATGCTTACTGATACAACTTTTCGTGACGCTCATCAGTCACTGTTGGCAACACGTATCAGAACAAAAGATCTTGTAGGTATCGCTGAACCAACAGCACGTATGCTTCCAGAGCTGTTTTCTGTGGAGATGTGGGGAGGAGCGACATTTGATGTGGCTTATCGTTTCCTTAAGGAAAATCCATGGGAGCGTCTCTTGAAAATGCGTGAAAAAATGCCGAATGTATTGCTGCAAATGCTTCTGCGCGCGAGCAACGCAGTCGGTTACAAAAACTATCCGGATAATTTGATTAATGAATTTGTGGAGAAGAGTGCCACAGCAGGTATTGATGTTTTCCGCGTTTTCGACAGTCTTAACTGGGTTGAGGGCATGACGCCGGCAATCCAATCTGTAAGGGAAAATAATAAAATTGCCGAAGCAGCGATGTGCTATACCGGTAATATTCTCGATGTTGGCAGATCGAAATATGATCTTACTTACTATCAAAACCTGGCTAAGGAGCTTGAACAAGCAGGCGCACATATTCTCGGCATCAAAGATATGGCAGGGCTGCTAAAACCTGAAGCTGCTTATCAGCTAATTTCGACACTTAAAGAAACAGTTGATGTCCCGGTTCATTTGCATACACATGATACAAGCGGCAATGGCATTCATATGTATTCAAGGGCAATTGATGCAGGTGTGGATGCAGTTGATGTTGCAAACGCACCGATGGCTGGCATGACTTCACAACCGAGTGCTCAGACATTGTATCACGCACTGGAAGGAACGAGTCGTCAGCCTCAGGTTAATATCGATGCATATGAACAGCTTGGCCATTACTGGGAAGGAATTCGTAACCATTATCAGGATTTCGAAAGCGGCCTGAAAGCCCCGCATTCTGAAATATACTTCCATGAGATGCCGGGCGGTCAATACAGCAATCTGCAGCAGCAAGCCAAAGCGGTTGGTCTTGAAGCACGCTGGAACGAAGTGAAGTCTATGTTTAGACGGGTTAATGATATGTTTGGTGATATTATTAAGGTAACACCTTCATCTAAGATTGTTGGTGACATGGCGCTGTTTATGGTACAAAATGATTTAAATGAAGATGATATTTATGAACGCGGCGAATCAATCGATTTTCCTGAATCCGTCATTGAATTTGCACAAGGCTTGATTGGACAGCCATATCAAGGTTTTCCAAAAGAACTGCAGCGGATCATTCTAAAAGGAAAAGAACCTATTACGGTACGTCCGGGCGAATTGCTCGAGCCGATTGATTTCACGCAAATGCGTGATTCGCTGTTCAAATCCCTTGATCGGCAAATAACTGATTTTGACTTGATTTCTTACGCACTATATCCAAAAGTGTTTATGGATCATCATAAATTCCAGGAAACGTATGGTGATGTATCGGTACTCGATACGTTAACATTCTTTTACGGTATGAAATTGGACGAAGAAATTGAAGTGGAAATCGAACAGGGTAAAACATTACATGTCAAACTGATGTCAATTTCAGAACCACGTGCAGATGGCACACGGGTCATATATTTCGAATTAAATGGCCAGGCCAGACAAGTGGTTGTGAAAGATGAGAATGTGAAATCGGAAGTGGATGTCCGACCGAAAGTTGACCAAGATGACGAGAAGCATATAGGTGCAACCATGCCGGGCACGGTCGTTAAGGTTATCTGCAACAAGGGAGAAAAAGTTCAAAAAGGTGACCACTTGCTGATAAATGAAGCAATGAAAATGGAAACAACTGTTCAAGCACCGTTTTCAGGTGTCATTAAAGACGTTTATGTAAAAGATGGCGATACAATTGCGGTTAATGATTTGTTGATCGAAATGGAATAAAGGGGGAACAAAGGAAAAAGAAAAAGGGTAACGGTCTTTATGCCGTTACCCTTTTTCATAATGGGCACTTCTGGATGAAAGCAATACGAAATAAGTCAGCATTGCAAAGTAGAGTGAGATGATAAGTGCGTGCATCAAAGCAATACCAAGGTTAAGCATGGTAAATATAATCATGGCACCGAAAAACACCTGTAGTGCTATGAGTGAAGCCGTTACTATCCAGCCCCAGTACATAATGTGGTGATCACGGTAGTGCCTGACAAGCCTGATGGCGAGAATTATAGTCCAAACAAATAGCAACGCCGCTGCTAACCTGTGTCCCATTTGGATCCATTGTTCAACGCTATAGTTTGAAAATGCCAATGGCGCGTTATTATTGCAAAATGGCCAGCCACCGCAGACCAAATTAGCTTCAACGTGCCGCACCAGAGCACCTGTGTAAACAACAGCCATTGTATAGATCGTGATGGCATATATCTCAACCCGGTGTTTCTTGTGAATAATTAGTGACGGTGCGTCAAACTTTTTATCGATTTCAAAAATTATCAGCATCAGCAAAAATACCGCCGCAAAAGAGATAAGCGATATCCCGAAGTGGGTTGCCATTACAATGTCGGACTGATTCCACATGACAGCTGCTGCCCCAATCAATGCTTGCAGAATCAGAAAAAATGAAGACATGAATGACAGGAATTTTACTTCACGCACATGTCCGAAGACAATCCATGACAAAATTGATAATGCCAGAACGACGACGCCCATTGTGGCTGATACAAGACGGTGGCTCAATTCTATTACGAGTTCAGGTGTAATATTTTTCGGCAAAAACTGCCCTTCGCATAGCGGCCAGCTTTCCCCGCACCCTAAACCGGAGCCGGTTTTTGTCACAAGAGCTCCCCCAATTAAAACAAACACCATCCCCAAGGAAGCAACTACAGAGAGCCACTTTAAAATTCTAATCATAACAATTGCCTCGCTTTATTTCGAGTTATCCTCCACGTATATATCATAATATGCGTATTTAAATGCTTCAACTAAAATTTATTAACGTTTAATGACGTTTAATCTGTTTTCACTATTGAAATGTAAAAAACCCTTGCATTGTTGTGCGTTGTTTGCTAGAAATATTGTAGGGGATATTTGCTGGCATTCATGCCTTAAAACCCGAAGTCATGGAGGCCTGTATACATTAAATGTGATTTTTTGCAAAGGCTTTTTAGCCTTTCATTTTATTTTCGGCAACTTTTTCACAAATTTGTCACATTTACTTTGTGGAAACTTACTAATGTGACAAGTGCAACATGAGGATCGTGAAAAATGTGATAAAATAGAATGTAATTTTAATCCATGTTACAATTGGGTTAGTGTGCAGGATACTTTCGGGCGCTACGAGGTATGATAAGCAGTATGCAAGTGATTTATTACCAGGAGCCTTTTGATTGGGATAAAAAGGGGGGATGAAGGAAATGGATAAAGTGGAGACTACCTCTTCACCAATTATTGATAAACCCGATGTCAGTAAGAGTAAGGCTGCGACATTTTTTGCAGATCTTAAGGCATTAACAAAAGTCGGGATTGTAAATTCAAATTTAATTACAACATTCGCCGGTTTCTGGCTGGCGATACACTTTATAAATGCCTCTTTTATTGCTAATTGGGATATCTTCCTCTTGACGATGGCAGGGACTGCTCTGGTTGTTTCAGGCGGGTGTATTATGAATAATTGGTATGATGCTGATATCGATCCTGTTATGTCACGGACAAAAAAACGTCCGACCGTAACCGGAAGCATATCTTTGAATCGTGCTCTTACAATGGGGATTTTATCAACCGCCCTCGGTTTGGTCCTCTTGACGCTGACCACGATTGAAGCAGCTTTAATTGCTTTTTCAGGCTGGTTTATTTATGTTGTTTTCTACACCATATGGTCCAAACGGAGGTATACACTAAACACAGCAGTCGGCAGTTTTTCAGGGGCTGTCCCGCCTGTTATTGGATGGGCGGCAGTTGATCCCGGGCTCCACACGACAGCTTTTGTGCTATTTTTAATTATGTTTATATGGCAGACACCTCATTTTCTGGCACTTGCTATGAAAAAAACCGATGAGTATAAAGCTGCTGCTATACCAATGCTGCCTGCAGTCCATGGCTTTGGGATGACCAAACGACAAATCGTCGTGTATATTGCATGTTTACTGCCACTCCCATTTTTTATGGCGTCACTGGGTACAGCTTTTTTAATCATTGCAATGATCCTGAATGCTGGTTGGCTGGTATTAGGTATCAGCGGTTTTTTCACTAAGAATGATCTGAAATGGGCAAACCGGATATTTATTTATTCATTGAACTATTTAACGATTTTATTCTTGACGATGGTACTTGTGACACTTGAATTCCCCTTTGGTTAAGCTGAGTCAAATGATTACAAAAATCTATAATAATTCATCAAAAGAAAGAGAGGTAAGAACATATGAAAGGTTGGATGGGAAAACTCCGGGCTTTTGCATTATTAGGTTTAACAGCAATTGTTCTTTCTGCATGCGGTAAAGAGAATCTTACAGCCCTGGATCCAAAAGGCTATGGGGCTGACCAATCACTATACTTAATCATCCTGACTACCGTTATCATGCTGTTTGTACTGGCTATCGTAATGATTGTTTATACAATTGTCCTGATCCGTTATCGTAAAAAGAAAGGTCAGGAAGACTTTATTCCAAAGCAAGTTGAAGGTAATAAAACGTTGGAAACAGTCTGGACAATTATTCCAATCATTTTACTTTTAATCATTGCAGTGCCTACGATAACGGCCACATTTGATTTAGCAGATGAATCTGCTGCAAGCGACAGCCTTAATGTTGAAGTGACCGGTAATCAGTATTGGTGGCACTTTAACTACGAAGGTCAAGAAATACAAACAAGTCAGGACTTATATGTCCCGGTTGGTGAAAGAGTCTACTTAAATATGATGTCTTCCGATGTTATTCACTCATTCTGGGTGCCTACGATTGCAGGTAAAATGGATGTGAACCCGGAAAACGAAAACACGATGTATATTGAAGCACAAGAAGAGGGTGTCTATTGGGGTAAATGCGCAGAATTCTGCGGTCCTTCTCACTCACTTATGGACTTTAAAGTCATTGCTGTAAGCCAGGAAGAATTTGATCAGTGGGTAGAGGATATGCAGAACGTTGACCCTGAAGCTGAGCCAGAGAGCACAGTCGCACAGGAAGGCCAGTCTTTATTCCAGGAGAATAATTGTATGTCCTGTCATGCGATTGGTTCGTCACCGGCACAAATTGGCCCGAACCTAACTAACTTTGGTGATCGGTCAACGCTTGCAGGGGTTGAGGATATGACAAAAGAAAATCTGGTTCAATGGATTATGGATCCTGAATCAATGAAGCCGGGGAACAAAATGACCGGCAACTATCCTGAAGTATCTGAGGATGACGCGGGTAAAATTGCGGAATACTTGATGCAATTGGAACCGTCGGAAATCACGCCTGAGAGTGCAGGCACTGAATAAAAGGGTGGAAAATTATAAAGGGAGGTTAATATTTTGAGTACAGTAGCTTCTCAAAAAAGAGGTTTCGGCGAAGTATTGTGGGATTACCTGACAACAGTCGACCATAAAAAAATTGCGCATTTGTACCTCATAGGCGGTGGTTTTTTCTTCCTGCTTGGCGGACTCGAAGCCATGGCTATTCGTATCCAATTGATAAAGCCTGAAAATGACTTTGTCAGTGCAGGTTTTTATAACGAGCTTTTAACAATGCATGGTACCACCATGATATTTCTGGCAGCCATGCCGCTCATATTTGCTTTAATGAATGCGGTTGTGCCGCTTCAAATTGGTGCCAGGGATGTTGCGTTCCCGTTCTTGAATGCATTAGGGGTATGGTTGTTTATACTTGGCGGTATACTATTGAACCTAAGCTGGTTTCTGGGAGGAGCACCTGATGCGGGGTGGACAGCTTACACACCGTTATCGGTGACATCTCCGGGCCACGGGGTTGACTTCTATGTACTTGGACTCCAGATTACCGGGGCCGGAACACTGATGTCAGGGATTAACTTTCTGGTGACCATTATTAACATGCGGGCGCCTGGTATGACATACATGCGTATGCCATTGTTTTCATGGACAACGTTTGTAACAAGCACACTGATTTTGTTTGCATTTCCGGCATTAACAATTGGTTTGTTCTTGTTAATGTTTGACCGTATGTTTGGTTCAGCATTTTTTGATGTTGGTTTAGGTGGTAACTCCATTATCTGGCAGCATTTATTCTGGATATTTGGACACCCGGAAGTTTATATTTTGATTTTACCGGCTTTTGGTATATTCAGTGATGTTATCGCAACGTATTCCAAGAAACGGTTGTTCGGTTATACAGCAATGGTATTTGCAACGATTTTGATTGCATTCCTAGGCTTCATGGTCTGGGCTCACCATATGTTTACAGTTGGTCTCGGCCCTGTAGCGAACTCAATCTTTGCCATTGCCACAATGGCAATTGCGGTGCCAACAGGTATTAAAATCTTTAACTGGCTGGCCACGATGTGGGGCGGTCGGATTGAAATTAATTCGGCAATGCTCTGGGCACTTGGGTTTATTCCTTCATTTACAATCGGGGGGATGACCGGTGTTATGGTTGCATCAGTTGTTGCTGACTACCAGTACCATGATACGTATTTCGTTGTAGCACACTTCCACTACGTTATTGTTGGTGGTGTTGTATTTGGTATTTTGGCAGGTCTTCATTACTGGTGGCCGAAGATGTTCGGACGTGTCCTGCATGAAGGTATGGGTAAGTTGACATTCTGGACGTTCTTTATCGGTTTCCACCTGACGTTCTTTATTCAGCATTTCCTCGGCTTGATGGGTATGCCGCGTCGTTACTGGGTATTCCTGGAAGGTCAAGGACTTGATACTGGAAACTTAATTAGTACAATTGGCGCTTTCTTTATGGCGTTTGGTGTCATTGTAATGCTTGTTAACGTTGTTTATACCGCTGTTAAAGGTGAGAAAGCGGTGGCTGATCCTTGGGATGGCCGTACACTTGAGTGGACGATTGCTTCCCCGCCTCCGCATTATAACTTTAAACAGACACCGCTTGTCAGAGGACTTGATCCGCTTTGGATCGAGAAAACAGAAGGAAAAGGCCATGTCACACCTGCAGAACCGCTGGATGACATTCATATGCCTAACTCATCAATCCTGCCATTTTTGATGTCAGTTGGTTTGTTTATCGCCGGTTTCGGTTTCATTTATCAGGTTGACTATAACTGGGCGTACATTTTATTGTTTGGCGGAATGGCCATGACATTAGTATGTATGCTGATCCGGTCATTGAAAGATGACCACGGCTATCATATACCAAAAGTCGAACTGGAAAGGGAGGCTGACTAATATGAGTCATGATCATTCCTTGAACCCTGAAACAATGCCAAATGAACCTGAAAAAGCCACCTTGGAAGGCAAAAACAAATTTCTGGGTTTTTGGTTCTTCCTCGGTGGTGAAACGGTTCTTTTCGCAAGTTTGTTTGGTACTTACATTGCACTGCGAAATTCGACAGCTGATGGTCCGACTGCGAATGAACTGTTTGGGCTGGAACTTGTATTCATTATGACGATGCTCCTTTTAACAAGTTCTTTAACAAGTGTTTATGCAATGTACCATATGAAAAGTAATGATTTTAAAAAGATGCAATTATGGCTGGGAATAACTGCTATCCTTGGGTTTGCATTCCTGGCACTTGAGATCTATGAGTTCACGCATTATATTGTTGACTATGATTTCACGTTCCGCTCATCTGCATTTGGCTCTGCTTTCTATACGTTAGTTGGATTCCATGGTGGTCACGTAACCTTTGGTCTGGCTTGGTTGATTGCGATTATGGTCCGTAATGCAAAGCGTGGTTTAAACTTGTATAATGCTCCGAAGTTCTATACATTCAGTTTGTACTGGCACTTTATCGATGTTATTTGGGTATTCATCTTCACTGTTGTATACCTGATGGGAAAGGTGGGTTAATCAATGGCAGATAACACCAATTCCAATAAAGCTGATTCATTCCAAAAGCAAAAAAATAAAGAAGAGATGCAAAAACAGCTCATAACCTTTGCATTAATGATTTTGTTTACAATTATTGCTTTTGTTATCGTAGCGACAGGCGTGATGGACGCCATGTTCGTCATTCCTATCATCATTGTATTGGCGCTTGTTCAAGTAGGTTTTCAGTTATACTATTTCATGCATATGAAAGACAAAGGTCACGATATGCCTGCTGTGATGATGTACGGCGGTATATGGGCTGCCGTATTGACACTTGCTGGACTTGGTGTCATTTCGTGGTGGTAATTATTTAAGAAGACCGGGTCGGTACCGTGCCGACCCGGTCTTTTTTGATTTGCACTTGTTGTTTATTTTTGTTTCGCATTCTACTGGAAATATCATTAGGTATGCCTCCAGCGGGCAGGGATTTGTTTTTAATTTGTCACATATGATTATGTGCAGTAGTGCTAAATGCGTTATAATATAGAATGAAATATAATTTGTATAAGTATATGGAGTGGGTTTTTATGTGGCTCGAACTTCAAATATTCGGATTTCGTGCATTATGGAGTCCCTATTATCTTTTATTTGTTTTAGGGATTGCTTTGTTATATTTTATGATCACTGGACCCTATCGTCATAAGTTTGGGGGAAAAGGAGAAGCCGGTCCTACTGGGCTGCAGCAGTTCTTTTTCTATGGAGGACTTGTCATTCTTTATGCAGTTAAAGGCGGCCCCGTCGATTTATTATCACATATAATGCTGACGGCACACATGATTCAAATGGCACTGTACTACATTGTGTTTCCGATCTTTATTATAAAAGGTATTCCAACTTGGCTATGGAAGAAAATGGTGTACCGTCCGGTTGTCCAGCCGGTTCTGAAGTTTCTTTCTATACCGCTCATCTCTTTATTATTATTTAATACACTTTTTTCGCTCTATCATTTGCCGGCGATTTTTGATTTTGCTAAGTCGTCGCAAGCAGCGCATTCTTCCATATCCGTCATTATATTGATTGCCGCTTTTATTGTATGGTGGCCAATCTTGACGCCTCTAAAGGAATTTGATCGTATTTCGCCTTTGGGTAAAATATTTTATATTTTTGCCAACAGTGTACTTATAACGCCTGCGTGTGTTTTGATTATTTTTGCAGATACACCGGTTTATGCAGCTTACACGCAGGATGGGGCGTGGCTTCAAGCGCTGGCGCTTTGTGTGCCTACAGGTGTTTTGCAAGGGTTGACACCAGCTATTTCTGGACCGGAGATGTTCTCTCCTATGTCCACACTGGAGGATCAGCAATTAGGCGGTATAATTATGAAAATAATGCAGGAAATCACATATGGCATCATATTGGGACGTGTTTTCTTTAAATGGTTTACATCAGAAAGTTTGCGTGTAGATCCACTGCCTGCAAATTCAAGCGAATAAAATTATAAAAATATAGCGGGGTCCTTAAGAAAGGAGGAGCCCCTGTTTTTTATCATTCATTAGGTTATGAATTAACGGATGCCTTAATATGGTTGGTTATAGACTAGACGAAGAGAAAGGAAAGGAATTTTTCATATGCCGTTACTCCCCACAATAAGTACGCTATTTATCATAATAAGTGCCGTTCTGGTGGCAGTCGGTTGGCGCTTTATTATGAAAGGGAAAGCATCAGCACATAAGAAAACGATGATTTCTGCAGCAATTAGTGCTCTGCTATTTTTTATCATTTATGTATCCAGAACTGTATTTATTGGCAACACAAGCTTTGGCGGTCCGGAAGACCTGAAAATCTACTACACAATATTTTTGATTTTCCATATCACCTTAGCTACCACAGGTGCCATATTCGGGGTTGTGACAATCACATTGGCACTCAAACGGAAAATAAGAATTCATCAAAAAATTGGTCCTGCCACCGCCATCATTTGGTTTTTTAGTGCAGTGACTGGTGTTATGGTTTATCTGTTCCTATACGTCTTTTTTGACAGTGGCCAAACAACCAGCATGATAAAGGCAATATTGGGAGGTTAAAAAAAGTGTGCGGTTATCCGCACACTTTAAAATTTTATATTGAGTTTTATAATGCCCGCTTCTCTGGCTGAATTAAATGCGATCAGCAGCAGTGGGCCTAGAATAAAGCCAAGCAGGCCGAGCAACTTAATCCCTAGAAACATTGCAATCAACGTGGCAAGCGGTGACAGGCCAATGTGCTGTCCCATTACCTTTGGTTCAACAGTCCTGCGAATAGCGAGTAATATGATTGCCAGTACTGCCAACTGTATGCCCAGTATGAGGTCTCCTGCAATGAGTGCAAAAACAGCCCATGGTCCAAGAACTGCAATCGACCCGATAATCGGAATGAAGTCGACCACCCAAATAATAATCGACATAATTATTGCAACGTCAGGTGTGAAGAGCAACAGACCGATCAGTGTGACGATAAAGATAATGATACTCACTAGAAACTGTGCTTTAAAGAATCCTAAAATGACCTCGGCCAAACGTTTGTTCATAAACGAAACTTTTTCGGCTGTTTCTTTTGTCATAAAATTATATAGTTTCGATTTCAGTATAGGAAGCTCCAGCATAAATAAAAATAATGCAATTAAGTAAACGATAAAACTGATTAAATATTGAGGGATCCCCGCTACAAATTGCGCAATTCTGTCAATTGTAATGGTTTCTTTTAATGTTTCACTCATTGATGTCAGTTGTGATTCAATTGTGCTGGTTACTTGTTCATAAAATTCATCAGGAATATTTTCTGTATATTGCTGAAAATCGGATTCCCAGTTAGCATAAATTGAATTTAATTCAGTCACGTAAGAGGGGATTTCCTCAACAAAATTAACGACTTGGGTAACAGCCTTCGTTACAACAAATGTGCCACTGATACCTAAAAAAACCATAAATAAAAGGAAAACAATAATGACTGATGCCTTTCTGCTTAAGTTTATCTTTTTCTGAGTAAGCCGAACGAGCGGGTTAAGAATCCATGCAGTTATTAGTGCAATGACCAACGGCACCGATATAGGCAATATAAAGAAAAAGATAATCAGCAGAAAAATGGCCAGAAAAATAAGAGTCCATTGGCGCTTAGTAATTGACCTAAACAAGATAAGTGGAAGTCTCCTTTCGATATATACCCGAAAAATAACGATATAAGTTAGAAAGATATAGGTAAGTATCTATGGTAGTTGCAGATTAAGATTAGCATTTTTCGTTTAATGTTTAAAAATAAGAGGAGATCATTTATTTTTCTGCAGAAAAAGCCAACTACTTTTTTCACCGGTTAAAGCAGTTGGCTCGGCATTGAAAAACATTATTTTTTATGCTGATTAACCTCATCTTTAACTTTTGAAACAAGGTTCGCAGCCCGATCAACAAGATTTTTCGGAAAATTTTCTTCTTCGCCGTATTCTACACCATGTGGATAATAATGCTTGCCGAGAAGTGGTGTCTTTAACTGAATAACGGCGTTTCCGCGGTCCACATCACCTTCGATGGCGTAACCTTGTATTCGGATGTAATATGTAATGTTTTTTTCTTTCGATTCAATTCTATAGTCATATGTAACACGTTCATAGTCCCATTGCCCGGCACGGATGAAAGCATGGTTTCCCATTAAGCGGTCTAAAGGTTTTAAGTCAATGATCGCTTCTTCAATTCCTGTGTTTTCCAGATACATATTTATCCACCTCACAAAATTATCCTAACATCTTAATAATAGTAAAAATGCATGCAACTTGCAATCGAAAAGGATGTAAAATCCGTATGCAAGATATTTATGTTTTGGGAAAGGTTATAAATGATAGCACTTTAAGGAGGCGATAGTATGAAAAGTATTAAAGAAGTTATGAGTGAAGATGTTGCTGTTTGCCAAAAGGAAGATACACTGTTTGATGCAGCTTCAAAAATGAAAGCCCAGAATGTTGGTGTGATTCCGGTATGTTCCGAAAATAAAGAGCTATTGGGAATGGTAACAGACCGTGATCTGGTTCTGAGGGGTTACGCTGAAAAGAAATCAGATTCTGCAACGGTACAGGAAGTAATGAGTGACAGGCTCTACCATATCTCGGCAGATGCTTCAGTTCAAGAAGCTAGTGATATGATGGCACGCGAACAGATTCGTCGGTTGCCTATTGTGGAAAACGGCAAGCTTGCCGGGATTGTTTCACTTGGGGACTTGTCGTTGGACGATAAGTCAAATGAAGCTGCAGGAAGAGCACTCGAGGATATTTCAGAAAGACCAGAGCTACATTAATGTAGTATAATTAAAGCAGCCAATTTTAAATTGGCTGCTTTTTCGATTGATAATTATCATGTATTTATTTTTTCTTCATATAAATAGTTTACATAACGATTGTTTTAATAGAAGGGAAGAGTATGATGCGGTTTATACCACTATTCGTTATAGTCTCATTAGCACTCACCGGTATTATTTATCTATTTGAAGGAAGTGAGTTATTAGAGAAAGATTCAATAGAGCATCACAGTCAGGCTGTCGAAAAAAGTGGTAACAAGCTCGAATCAAAACTCGCACCGGGAAATCGTCGAACTGTTCCATTTGAAGGCAGCCTTTATCAGTGGATGGATAAATCCACAAGTGAATTGCTGGAAACATTTGGGGAACCTCAAAGAAAAGATGCGAGTCCTTATGGGTATCAGTGGTGGCTTTATACAGATGGGAAAGACCAGTTTATTCAATTTGGTGTGGAGAAGGACAAGGTGGTATCAATTTATGCGCTGGGAGAGAAGTTATCCATTAAGCCTGCAAAAATCGGAATGAGCTATGCCGCTGCTGCGGATGTCTTTTCTATGTTGAATGAAGTAACGTATAACAACGATTTATCTTCTTATACGTTTAAGCTAAGTGATAAGGAATTACTGGAACGTCCCTTGGTAAAGGTTAATGGCAACATTTTTTTACAGCTCTATTTTGATACAATCACTCAGAAACTCTCAGCTGTTCGTGTGCTGACAGCCGATAAGCTGCTGCAGCATCAGCCGTATGAAATGCATTACCGGGGCGAACTGCCTGGAACTCAAGAGCTGACAGATGCACAATGGGAAAAAGTAGAAGACGGGGCGGAAAAGCAAATATTTCATATGACAAATGTGATCCGCAGCCAATATGGTCAACCTGAGCTGAAGTGGGAGGACAAAGCCAGTGAGGTGGCATATCTGCATAGTGCGGATATGGCTCAAAATAACTATTTTTCACATTATACTCAAAATGGTGATGGCTTAAAAGACCGACTGCAAGCAAAAGATGTATTTTTTCAATCTGCCGGGGAAAATATAGCCGCCCAGTACCCTGATGCACAGGCTGCGCTTCATGGATGGCTGAATAGTGAAGGACACCGCGAAGCTTTGCTGAAAGAAGACTTTACACATTTAGGGGCCGGTGTTTACCGTTATCATTATACCCAAAACTTTCTTAAAAAAGAGTAGTCATTTCTTTAAAACTATTTTCGCATAGCTTGTTATTATCTGTCTCGAACTGGATGTAAACTGCGAACCAGTTAAAATTCTTCCTTCTTAATTTCGGTAAGCATTAAAAGCCGCTCCGGCAATATACTTCGCTTTCCATGGGCACGGCCTCAACCTCCTCAGAAAGCAAAGACCGCTTTCTTGCGGGGTCTTCGGACACGTGCTGTTCCCATAGGAGTCTGCGTATATTGCCTACGCTAAAAAGTGCTTACTGTAGTTTTGTCTGTTTAACGAGTAATGCAACGTTATTTAAACACTCACGTAAGCAGCTGGAATATGCGAGACTCCTGTGGGACAGCGAGCCTAAGAGACCCCGCAGTGAGCGGTTTTTGCTCACGAGGAGGCTCGTGGGGAGCCCACGGAAAGCGAGTATATTCCAGCTGCGTCTCAAGAAAGTTTCCCAAACGATCCAATCAAACTTTACGTCGCAGTTTATGGATATTACGAAGATTACAAAGCAACAAAGTTTACAAAATGAGCCTTTATTAACGACGCTAGATTTGCTGGTGATTCACAATGAGTGCCTAATTTTCATAAATTATTAGTAAGCGTTATTGTTTACTGAGGTGAAAAAAATGAGTGATAACCTCCATCCAAGTGTGAAAGAGTTTAAAGCTTTTTTGCAGAGGCATCCGGAGCTGGTTAAAGAGGCAAGAAAACATGGAAAAGGGTTTCAGACGTACTATGAAAAATGGGCTCTGCTCGGCGAGGATGATCCATTTTGGGATCAATATAAAGGTAAGGACAACGGAACTACTTCGGATAATAAAAATGATGGCAAAAAAGAAATAATAGAGCGGCTTGTCAGAATGTCTGAGAATATTGACATGGAAAAACTTCAAAAGCAAATGGATAATGTTAATCAAACAATCTCAACGGTCCAGGGGCTTCTTGGACAGTTTCAATCGTCTCAACATCAGTCTAAACCGCCATTTAGAAACCATCACCTGTTTGACAGTTTTAAGGATTAGAGGTGGTTTGATGCAGGCATCAGTACACAATTATCTACAGCAAAACCCAAAATACGCCCATTTTGTCCGACTTAATCCGATTTGGTATCGTTACTTGACCAGAGAGCCATCCAGGGTCAATGAGCTTGAAAAGGCGTCAAGATATTTTTATGGTGAAACGTTCTCTCAGAAAGTAGATAAAATCGGCAGTCACGTACAAATGCTCAACATGCTGATTAATTTCACCGAAATCATGAAAGACTAGCTCTGCTCCTATTTTAATCTTCATGATTACATGATAAGATAGGAGTGGAGGTGAGACAATGATAGGAACATTGGAATATGCCGATATTCTTGATCATTCGGAAGTCGTCAGTAAGATGGTCCTGAAATCTGATGTCATGGAATCCTATCAAGGTGCACGGAAAGCTCTTGATGAAGATGCAGAAGCACAAAAGCTGATTAAAGCTTTTAATGATATAAAAGAACAGCACGAAGAAGTTCAGCGATTCGGGAGATACCATCCTGATTATAACGAGATCATGAAAAAAGTGCGCACGACAAAACGTGAGATGGACATGAATGAAAAAGTAGCTGAGTTTAAAATAGCCGAGCGCAACTTACAGAAAATGCTCGATGATATAAGCGAATATATTGCTTTCAGCGTCAGCGATGAAATTAAAGCACCAAAAGACGGTGCGGCTTTAACCGATGTTGGTTGCGGTCATGGCGGAAAATGCGGATGCAGTGCATCTTGATGGACGGCTGATATTCTGATAAACTGACTGAAAAATCATGTTAGTGAGGATAAGCAATGAGAACGAAACGTCAAGGTTTGATTGTTTGGTTTCAACATATGAAGAATATTAGGCACATTAAGCGTTATGGACACTTGATTTATTCATCGAAAAAACTGAAATATGCGGTCATTTATGTGGATCAGGCTATTCTTGAAACGGTGGAAACCAAATTATTGAAATTGCCATTTGTTTCAAAAGTAGACCGTTCGTATAAGCCTTATTTGCAGACAAATTTCGAGAACGCCAAGCCTGATAAAGCAAAACAATATGACTACAAAATGGGAATTTGACCTTTGCAGCATTACATATTATAGCTGCAAAGGCTTTTTCTGTTTTATACCGCCTTTTTTATAGCATAGAAAAAAACCTGCAGAATATTTTTCTGCAGGTCCCTTTGTTTTCTTGTAAGAAAACAAAAAGGCAAAGGGAGAGGAGAAACCGGAGGAAGAACTTATGGGGAAGTGTAAGTCTTCTCCGTGTTTTAGAAACAGCCAAGCAATTTTGTGCTGTTTCATTATGTTATTATGGACAGTGGAACGTTTTATATACATAAATTCTCTAAATGATTTGCGGCAGATACTTGCGAATTTATAAAGATACGCTTATTATAACTTATTGAGGTGGTTGTATGCGTGTGGTTGCCGGTATACATAAAGGGCGTCAGCTGGCATCAGTTCCGGGAAAAACAACAAGACCTACTTCGGATAAAGTGAAAGAGGCAGTATTCCAGGTTCTGGGGCCTTTCTTTAATGGTGGAGACTGTCTTGATTTGTTCGCCGGAAGCGGGGCACTTGGAATAGAAGGATTAAGCAGGGGGATGAACAAAGGCATATTCGTGGACAAGCATCCGAAAGCTATACATACCATTCATAAAAATCTTAAGGCACTGAAGTTGAACCATCGTGCCGAGGTATTTCGTACAGATGCCTTTCGCGCTTTAAACGCTGCCTTTAAAAGAGGGTTGGCTTTTGATTTAATATTGCTGGACCCGCCTTATCAACTGGTAAGTTACAAGGAGTTGCTTGACTTAATTTATGATCTCCGGTTACTAAAAGAGGGCGGCCTGATTTATTGCGAACACAATAGCTTAGAGCAACTACCCGTAACACCCGGCCAGTTTTCAAAAGTGAAACAGGAAGCGTATAATGACACAACGGGAATCACCATCTATCAAAATGCAAAGGGGAGCGTTTGAATGAACCGATTGGCGATTTGTCCGGGCAGTTTTGACCCGGTTACATATGGACATTTAGATATCATTGAACGAGGATCCAAAATTTTTGATGAATTGATTGTTGCTGTATTTAATAACCAATCCAAGGCGCCTTTATTCACAGTTGACGAGCGAGTTGAACTTTTGGAGGAAAGCACACGGTATCTTCCAAATGTCTCTGTTGATACGAGTGATGGACTTTTAATTGATTATGCGCGTGAGCATAAGGCTGATGCTATATTACGCGGGTTGCGTGCTGTGAGCGATTTTGAATATGAAATGCAAATTACAGCCATGAACCGGAAGTTGGACGATAACATCGAAACACTTTTTATGATGACGAACAACCAGTACTCCTTTTTAAGTTCGAGTATTGTTAAAGAGGTTGCCAAATATAAAGCAGATGTTGCCGACCTGGTGCCGGGTCCAGTTGAGAAAGCATTGAGGTCTAAATATAACAAATGATCAAAGAGGTTGGGAAATAACAAAAAAGAGCATTGGGAAAGATGAACGCCGGGCGTATTTATGGAGCGGGTGATTTGCACTTAATTCGGATTTTTCCATGTATCTTTTTTATCCCGACCTCTTTAAATTTTTTTAATCCTGTTTAACAAAATTAATCCGGCTAAAGCGAGAGCGACCAATGTTATAAAAGGTCCTAAATCAGCCAGGCGGTGTAAGACAGCAAGCCACGATTCTTCGTCAGCACCATTTGAGACAGGCACCCCTTTAAAGTCAAAAGAGGTTCGATTTAAATATAAAGGTGTGTAAAACAACGCTGTCAAAATTGCCGCAAATATGCCGTGGAGAATTCTTGCAAAAAAGTATGGGGCAAATCGAATATCGGTTGGTGCAAGAATGCTTGCTACCTGAGCTTGGACCGACAGACCGTTAAATCCCAGTATAAAGCTGACAACGATGATTTTCTCCAGTAAATTGGCGGATTTCTCCTGGGAAATTAAATTCGCACCGAGTGTAATCTCAAATAACCCTGAAAATAAAGGCAAAGCTAAATCAACCGGCAGCATGAAAATTTGTAGCAAATACTGAAACAGGGTTGCAATAATTGGCGAAATGCCGGCAATATATAAAAGTTTTGTAAAAACAGAGAACAAAATAATAAAACCGCCGACCATCACTAATGTTTGAATTGAATTCAGCACGGCATCACCGACGATTTTACCAAAGGGCCGAGGGTCGTTAATTCTAGTACGATGCATTTCACGGAACGCTCGAATAATGGATGCTGACGGTTTCTTTGATTTTGGTACTTTCAGTTCAGCCCGTCTGCCGTAAAACCGCATACATACTCCGACAAGCGCATTCCCAATATAATGAGAGGCAGCCAGTACAATCCCCAGCTTAACATCATAAAAAAAACCAACTGAAACAGCTCCGAATATAAAAAGAGGACTTGATGCATTTGTGAAGGAGACAAGACGCTCAGCTTCTATTTGGGTTAATTGGCCTTCCTCGCGGAGACGCGCTGATATTTTTGCCCCGGTGGGATAACCGCTTGCCATCCCCATTGCCCAAGCAAAACTCCCTGATCCAGGAACATTGAATAGTGGGCGCATAATTGGTTCAAACAGCACACCAATAAATTTCACAAAACCGAAACCAATCAGCAGTTCGGCGGTTATAAAAAATGGCAAGAGGGAAGGGAATACGATTTCCCACCACATGTTCAATCCCCTGATACTCGCCTCTAATGATTGATCGGGATATTTAATCAGGCAAAATGCAATAAATGTTGTCACGCCTGACAAGAGCAATGTTTTCAATTTTTGTACCATTGAGCAGCCCCCTGTAGAATCTGTGAATCCTGTACTTCTTAATTGACAAGTAGTAAAATAATGCTAGTTCTATATTTTTTTACACTCAATTAGCGTCAGCATTTAAACGTGAGTGGTCGTTTCGATTGGTTGTACGAGTCTATATCAATATACGCACATACAATATGTTTTTATGACATACACTTTTGCGACACGACCTTTTGAATGCTTTGGGACGGAAAGGTGATTATTCTTGAGATTTACAAAAAAACATATTATTTATCTGATTTTAGTGGTTGCTATCGCATTATTTATATCCGCATACAAACTCCCTTTTTATGTCTATAAACCGGGAGGCGCCGATGCACTTAATGCAATAGTTGAAGTAGCGGAAGGGCATCAGAGCGAAGGTGATATGCACCTCGTTACGATTCGCGGAGGACAAGCTACTCCTGTTCAATATATAATGGCTAAAGTTATGCCCCATCAGGAGATAATGCCGCTGCGTGAAGTCAGACCAGAAGGCGTATCAGAAGACGAATACTTTCATGCTCAGCTGCAAATGATGGAAAGTTCTCAGGAAGCTTCAACCGTTGTAGCTTATGAAGCGGCCGGAGAAGACATTACGATCGATTATAAGGGTGTCTATGTTGTCTCAGTTATTGACGGAATGCCGGCAGATGGTGTCTTACAAACAGGAGACAGGATTACGGCTATTGATGGAAACGAAATCGATGAGTCAAATGATTTAATTGATTATGTTGATAACAAACAGGCGGGGGACACGATTACAGTAAAAGTCGAACGTGAGCAGGAGGTAATTGAGAAGCGTATTCAACTAAAAGCTTTTCCGGATATGGATGAGAGAGCGGGTGTCGGCATCCAGCTTGTAACCGACCGCAATGTGGAAGTTGACCCTGAAGTGAACTTTTCCAGCGGCAGCATCGGAGGTCCGAGCGCTGGTTTAATGTTTTCTTTGGAAATATATGATCAGTTGACTGAAGAAGACCTAACAAAAGGGTATGAAATCGCCGGGACCGGCGAGGTGGATTATCAAGGAAATGTGCATCAGATTGGCGGTGTCGATAAAAAGGTGATTGCTGCAGACAGGGAAGGCTGTGATGTCTTTTTTGCTTCCGATAACAAGGAGGCTGAAGATTCGAACTATGAGAATGCTGTAAAAACAGCTGAAGAGATCGGTACCGATATGAAAATTGTTCCTGTTAATACGTTTCAAGACGCCTTGGATTATTTGCAAAACCTTGAACCTGCCCAAACATAAACCACTAGGTGCCAAAAAGAGGTTGGGACATAACTTATATATCCAATATAAAAG
The DNA here is from genome assembly GCF_900112705.1 of Lentibacillus persicus. Classification (GTDB taxonomy): domain Bacteria; phylum Bacillota; class Bacilli; order Bacillales; family Amphibacillaceae; genus Lentibacillus; species Lentibacillus persicus. Next base: position 263,358 of record NZ_FOMR01000004.1, on the reverse strand, counting down.
ACGAACGATAATGAAGCTTAGCGGAGGAAATATGCGTAGACTCCTGCGGGAAGAGAGGCATAGGTGAGACAAGGAAGTGCCTTGGCACGAGTTGGCTCACCAGCCGCCCGCGGAAAGCGAAGCATATTTCCGGAGCGGTGTATCCCGCTTCCTTTCCTAATAATCGTTCGTCTTTTCCTTTACTTTCAAACCTTTTGTCCCAGCCTCTTTAAATTAAATCATAATCGGCGGCTGAAGTTCTTGCCGTCGAAATTCATTTCGCTTACGAGGTGGCAGTATACTGTAATAAGCGCTGCTTGCTTTTTCCTCTGTTTGAGCCATTGTGTCGTTCGTTTGGTTAAGTGCTGTGATCAGTGGCACATCCATTTGTTTCTTTCGGGAATTTAAATATTCCTGACCTTTTTTGGTCATGCCAAGAAGTCTCACATAAGGAACTGATGGGTCAGCTTTTACTTGGCTCATCTCTGCTTTAGCAGTATTGGTTAAAATATGAGCGAAAACACGTTGCAATCTGGTCCATGTGTAACGTTTGGTTTTAATGGCACGCATCCATTCATGAAAGGATGTGACGTTGTTTGCGTATTTTTTAATCCGATATTCAAGTCCTTCATCTACACCATGGATGGCCGCAAGTTCTCCAGTTGACATCGTCATTACGCGATATTGCACTAAGCCGAAATACTGCTCCCACGAATGCCAGCTATTTGCCATTTGTTTATAATGCAGCAGCTGGGAGATGGTTTCTTCCGGAAGTGCACTCTGCGCTTGCTTTGTCAGCTCACCTGAGTTTAAAAGCTCTTCACGGATGCTTGTTGCACTTGCGATAGATCCAGTGATCGTTTGGTCATGGTAATTGCTTTTTATCCGGTTAATGGTTAAGGGTTCGATTGGCAGCTCATTATCCATTATTGATTTCACATAGCCGAATCCAAGGATGTTGTTTGGTTTTGCCAAATCCATCTTGTCGGTGGTTAATCCAACTTGTTTATAAGCCAGGCGGCTGGCTTCAGGGAACGATGTGCCCTTATCGAGTTGTTCATGCAGTGCCGTTTGATAAGTTGCCTGATTATTTTTAAGTGCGTGATAGCCATGAATGAAATAAGAGATATCACCAGACTCACTGCCGAAACAGATGGTTGAAACACCTGCCTTATAGAGTGTCTTGACAGCCCCCTCAGCGAATAAATCACTGCTCTGGACAGCGTAGAGGTAAGGCAGCTCAAGTACAACATCAACCCCGGCTGATAACGCAGCTTTCGTCCGGTGAAACTTATCAATGATAGCTGGCTCACCACGCTGCAGAAACGAGCCACTCATAACAGCTATGATACAATCAGCGCCGGATGTTTTCCTGGATTCTTGTATATGATAAGCATGACCATTATGAAATGGATTATATTCAACTATTAAGCCACAAGCTTGCATGGTCTCAGCCCCTCTTTCAAGTTGCTATTAATTGTACCAAAAAAGGATGTATATGCATAATTGGTTAAGAACTAAAAGGGTAGACTCATTATAAGCTGGCGTGTAAAGAAAAAATGTTGACAAAACTGCTTTTTCCTTTTAAAATTACTCTTGTTGCCTTGAGGTGATAATATGAAAATTTCGTTAGGACAAATTAAAAAAAATTCAGGGAACGAACCTTTTACGTTCGATGAACAGGTTGATGTTTCAGAACTGGAATCAATGAATAATGATATCCGGCAAATCGGTTCGGTCCACGTACATGGAAATGCGTCAGATCAGGGTGAAGAAATTATATTCACCTTAAATATTGACGGCAGGATGATTCTTCCTTGTGCCCGCACATTGGCCGATGTGCCTTATACATTTGATATCAATACAGTCGAAGTGTTTTCTGAGTCACCTTATGAGGATGATGACTCCGATGACGAAATTCATCCAATCGATGGGGAGGTACTTGACTTAACTCCCTTGATCAAGGAAAATATTTTATTGGATGTTCCGTATCGTGTATTTTCGGATGACGCCAATGCAAAAAAACAAGCCCCTACAGAAGGGGAAGGCTGGGAGTTTGTATCTGAGGAGCAAAAGGAATCAAAACCAGACCCGCGTTTAAAGAAACTGGAATCTTTATTGGATGATAAAGAAGAAAAGTAGAAATGGTTTCATTTGAAGGAGGTGTAAGTGATGGCAGTACCAAAAAGAAGAACGTCAAAAAAGGTGAAAAACCAACGTCGCACGCATAAAAAATTGCACACGCCCGGCCTGGTTGAATGCTCAAATTGCGGTGAACTTACAAAACCGCATCATGTTTGCAAATCTTGCGGGCATTATGATGGAAAAGAAGTCGCAGCAAATGACTAATCACAAATTAAAGCTTCTCTGAAACAGATCACTGAATTAAGTGATCTGTTTTTATATACGCTGCTTTTCTCTGTGTGAATGTGGAGCCCGCAATTTGTACGATCACGATTGTATTGTATGATAGATATAACGATGAACAGGAAAGGGAGAATGAGCAGATGTCCGAATTAGTCACATACCGATATGATGAGCAAGGTTATGGCGAGATAACGCTGAACCGGCCGGAAAAAATGAATGCAATTTCAAATGAGATGACCCAATCCTTCAGTGAAGCGCTCAATAAGGCAAAACAGCAATCAATCAAATTTCTGATTATCACAGCTTCCGGTGACCGGATGTTTTGTGCGGGTGGAGATCTAACCGATTTGCATGGCGATTTGGATACTGAAGAGGCGTTTTCAGTGTTATATCCAATGAAAGAGGTACTCTACAAAATCGCATCATTTCCCGTCCCGGTTATATGTTTATTAAATGGTGATGCAAGGGGCGGTGGCTGTGAAATTGCCACTGCGTGCGATTTTCGTATTGCAAGAAGCGGGACCCGTTTTGGCTTTGTGCAGACAAAGCTTGGTATCACACCCGGATGGGGTGGCGGGAGACTGTTATATGAAAAAGTTGCGTCTGTTTTTGCGTTTCAATGGCTTATGGAAGCAAAAATTTATGAAGCGGAATACTTGCGGACTAAGGGCTGGGTCCACAGTATAGCTTCTGAAGATGAATGGAAAGACAGGGGAATCTTATTAAAACCGTATCTTGCTAAATCAGTTGAACAGATGAAGGTACTGAAAAACCAATATTTACGTCAAATTTCTATTTTACCGCTTTCTGCTCAAATGGATGAAGAGGTGAGAAATTGTGCTAATCTATGGGAAACTGCCGAACACAAGGAAGCAGTTAAGCAGTTTTTCTCACGCAAATAAGCATTTCCGATCTATCATGAAAATTTTGTGTCTGAACAAGTCTATTACCCCTATCTTTTGCATACATTGATAGCAAAAGTGTTAGGAGGGGTGTGTTATGAATGCAACACGGCAGGATGCATGGACACAAGATGAAGATATATTATTGGCAGAAACTGTCCTACGTCATATAAGGGAAGGTAAGACGCAGCTTGAAGCGTTTAAAGAGGTAGCGGAAAGGTTATCAAGAACATCAGCAGCATGTGGCTTCCGCTGGAACGCCTCCATCAGAAAACATTACGAGGAGGCTATTGAAAGTGCTAAAGAAGACAGAAAGCGTAATAACCGCCAAAAAACATTAACGCATTACGAGTCAAAAACTGTAGCTGCCGAAGACCCGCTTGCGGCTGCTATCTCGCTTCTTGAAAAAATACGCACAAGCCCATCGGTGGAAGACCCCGTATTACCGGAAAGTCTTGAGGCAGCACATAAAAAGCTGGTTCAGGAAAATGAAGCGTTGAAGAAACAGCTGACACGATACGAGCAGGCTTGGGAAGAAATGGGGAAGCTATGGAATTGGGTTAATGAACAAGAAAAATAAAAAAAGAGACATGAATGCCAGTTAATCCGCCATTCATGTCTTTATTATGTTATAGTCATGATACTTTACGATTATATTATTGACCGGTGTCTTTTTCTTCAACACCTTCAGGCATCCAGATAAGAGGATTCTCGCCCCGGTCCCTTTCCATGTCATATTGAGCTTTTTGGAAGCCCATTTTTTCCCAAAAATTATGTGAGTTGATTCGCGGGTTTGTTTTAATCGGCAGCTCGAAGCTTTTGGCAAAATCAACGAGAGCTTTTCCATAATATCTCCCCCGATAATCAGGTAACACTTCAAGCTTCCACAGTTCCAGATAATCCTGAGGTGGGTCGAAGTAATTATCATATTTGGCGCGGACTCTATATAAACTCATGCGTGCTATTAAATTATGGCCGATATAAATCCCGTAAAATGGTGATTCACTATTGTTTTCAATAATATTGTTCTGAAAGTCTTCCAGCATTGAAAGCTCCTGGTTGCCATATTCTTTGAAACGTTTAAACTGCTCCAATGTTTTATAATTAATTAGGAGTCTTTCAACTTGTATATTATTATTCGTCATTTTTTCAGCCCCCCAAAACAAAGGTATTTAGAATTCCTCCATTATTAATTATAATATAAAAAGACTGGGAATGGAATGAAAGCGAATAATAATTATGCGTTTTCAGCAATAAATTCCTTTCTCTGTGTTGGACACTTTAGAAAAATACGGATTTGCAGAAGGGAATTAATGACCGAATATGATATGGGATATAATTGTTTATATTATGGGCATCCTCATTACCATACCTTTTATGGCAACCGCTGCTGTTTATTTTGCCAGCAAAAAACTGAATAGGAATGAACGTAGAGCCGTTCATGCTGCTGTGAATTGGACAACACTTTTTTACATTATTGCAGTGCTCGCAATGTTGGAGACAATTGTTGGCAGATCGTTCCTAAGCTATATCATTGTACTGCTGCTAAGTATGTTTACTGTTATTGTGGTGTTTCAGTGGAAAAGATATACTGAAGTTGTTTTTAATAGGGTGTTTAAAGTCTTTTGGCGTGCCTGCTTTTTAATTTTTCTTTTGCTTTATGTTCTTCTGGTTTTAATTGGTGTTTTTGTATACATAATATAACATCTTCAACTTCGAAGTAAGCGTTAATAAACAGAATGGGTGCAAACCTATACTGATTTATGTACAATCATAATGGATAGTTTTGATTACGGTAAAAGGAGCATAGACATATGCACATCACACCAATTAAATTACAAAAGCAAAATGCACTAATCGATGATTATCGAAGGCAGGATTCAACTATTTTAGAGCATTTTGACTATGATCCATATTCTGAGGAAACGTATCTAACCAGAAGGCAGCAACTCAAGCAAAAGCAAATCGACCGTGACCAGCTTGCAGAGGTGTTGACCAATATGAATAAGCGGTGGAATGCGCCACAGCATACATATCAAAATATTGAACGTCTTAAAGATGAAAACAGTGTTGTAGTGATCGGGGGTCAGCAGGCGGGACTTCTCACCGGGCCAATGTATACGATTAACAAGATTATATCAATTATCCAGATGGCTGAGCAGCAGGAGGAGAAACTTGAAGTTCCTGTTATACCCGTTTTTTGGGTCGCCGGTGAAGATCATGATTTTGATGAAATTAACCATATTCATGTTCAAAACGAGAATGGTTTCACGAAACATATATTGAGTCAAAAAGTCACCGATAAAACCTCCGTTTCAGATGTTGAGATTGATAAGGATGCTGCGGTTCAATGGATTGATGAGTTATTTCAACAGCTTACCGAAACTGAACACACCAAAACTTTATATGAGACGGTTTGCAATTGTTTAGATCGTTCTTCTTCATATGTTGATTTTTTTGTGCAAGTGGTTTATCAATTGTTCGGTGAAGAAGGAATAATTCTGGTTGATTCCGGTGCTGAGGAACTGCGTGACATCGAACGCGACCATTTTATAACGTTGATTGAAAATCAGCAGGAAATCAGTCGCGGCGTCTATACATCGATACAACAGCTGAATCAAAAAGGTTACACGATTTCGCTTGAAGCAGCACCTGACGAAGCACATCTTTTCTACCACAAAGACAATGATCGGGTATTAATGGTACGACACTCTGATGGTGATTGGTCAGGGAAACAGAACGAAATCAGCATGACCACTGAAGAAATGAAAGAAACAGCCAGACATCACCCGGGACTCTTAAGCAACAATGTTGTGACAAGACCGGTTATGCAGGAGCTTTTATTTCCTACGCTTGCATTTATCGGGGGACCAGGCGAAGTGGGTTATTGGTCAGCTTTAAAGTCAGCCTTCCATGCGATCGGTCTGGAAATGCCGCCGGTTCTGCCCCGGCTTTCCCTGACGTTTATCGACCGCCATATCGATAAATCAATGCAAAAATACGGCATATCCGCTGAGGAAGCGATTAACCAGGGAACCGACGCGTTCAAAACAAAATGGCTCGCTTCTCAAAGCAGCGCACCTATCCATCAGGTAGCCTCAGAAGTGCGACGGGCTGTTGGCAATGTGCACGAGCCATTACGGGAACTTGCCCGGGAAACACGTTCTGATTTAGGGGATTTAGCAGATAAAAATTTATATTATTTAAACGAGAATATTTCTTATCTCGAAAACCGTATTATAAAAACGATTGAAGAAGATTACAGTAAACAGCTGCTTGAATTTGACCAGGTCCATCAAGCGGTGCATCCTTATAATGGATTGCAGGAACGTATCTGGAATCCATTGTTTTGGCTCAATGCTAATGGTATTGATTTTATAAAAAAGATCGTCCGGGAACCGTGTTCTTTCCAGGATGATCATCATGCAGTTTATTTATGATGGTGAACCCTCCACCTTCTACCACATTTATTCAATATGTGGCAGAAGGTGGTTTTTTTTATGCCGAAAAACAGTCTGTTGCGCTTGTGAAACACATCTGGCCGATAATATTTAACTTACAAAGAGTGAACCAGTTTGAAATGTTTTATACAAAATTTTAAAGTTTTGGTGGTGAATAGTGGGGGAATGTGGTAACATGTGTTATAAGAAAGTGGGGCGGACTTTATGTTCATGGGTGAATTCCAGCACAATATCGATACCAAAGGAAGAATTATTGTGCCCGCCAAGTTTCGGGAGGAGCTTGGAGACAATTTTGTTGTCACCCGTGGACTGGACAAATGTTTGTTCGCCTATCCAATGGATGAATGGAAAATACTTGAAGAAAAGTTAAAAAAACTCCCGCTTACGAAAAAAGACGCCCGTGCATTTACAAGATTTTTCTTCTCTGGAGCCGTTGAATGTGAAGTAGATAAGCAGGGGAGAATAAACATACCCCAGCCACTGAGGAATTATGCTGCTTTGGATAAGGAATGTGTTGTCATAGGCGTGTCCAATCGGGTTGAATTCTGGGCTGACGAAAACTGGCAAGACTATTTCAATGACTCAGAAGAATCATTCGGTGAAATTGCCGAGAACCTGATGGATTTTGATATTTGATTGATAGTAGGTAAATGAAAAGACAGAAACCAGGTGTAATTAATGTTCGATCACTACAGCGTATTAGAAGAAGAAGTCATCGATGGGCTGGCAATCAAGTCTGATGGTACATATGTTGATTGCACAGTTGGCGGCGGCGGTCATGCAGAACGCATTGTGTCCCAATTAAGCGAGGCGGGTTTGCTCGTTGCTATGGATCAGGATCATGAAGCTTTGGATGCTGCACGGAAAAAGTTACAGCAGCATCATGACCGGACGCTTTTTGTTCAGGCAAATTTCAGGCAGCTGGAAGAAACATTCGTGACGCATCAAATCACTAAAGCTGATGGTATTTTGTTCGATCTTGGTGTTTCTTCGCCCCAGCTGGACCGTGGAGAAAGAGGGTTCAGCTATCAGCACGATGCGAAGCTGGATATGCGCATGAATCAGGCTCAGCATCTTGACGCACATAAAATTGTAAATGAGTGGCCGTATAATCAGTTAGTAAAAGTATTTTTCGGTTACGGTGAGGAAAAATTTTCTAAACAAATCGCCCGAGAAATTGAAAACGCGAGAAAAAACCAATCGATCGATACAACATTTCAGCTGGTTGAAATTATAAAAAAGGCTATCCCGGCGCCGGCGCGTCGAAAGGGCGGACACCCGGCAAAGCGAATATTTCAGGCGTTACGAATTACTGTCAATGACGAATTAGCGGCATTCAATGACGCACTTCATCAAGCAGCAAGAAACATTGGAATTAATGGAAGAATCGCCGTTATAACATTCCATTCACTGGAAGACAGGATCTGCAAGCAAGCATTCCGAAAATGGACAACTGCCAAACCGGTCCCGCGTAACTTGCCAATAATACCGGATGATCATCAGGCGCCGTTTAAACTGGTAAATAAAAAACCGATTGTACCAAGCGAGGATGAACTCGATGAAAATCGCCGCTCACGGTCAGCCAAGCTAAGGATTGTCGAAAAAACAGGAGAATGGCATGAAGATTTCACATTTGAAGAAGGGTGGAAAAAGTCATGAACGAGAATCTGGCACGAAGCTGGGAAAAATCGTATGCGTCAAATGTACAAGAGCAAGACCAACAGCAATTAGTTAAAGTCCGGAAGAAAAGCTGGATAACAAAGGGTGAGAAGGTCTTGTATTCGCTGACAGCTTTTATGCTGATAGCGGTCTGTATTTATGTCGTAACATTTGCTTCCGCAACAGATGCACTGAACAGGGATGTGGAGTCACTTAATCAAAAAGTCGAGCAGCAGGAAGTTGCCAATGAAGGACTTGTTTATGAAAAAAAGCAATTAGAGCGACCTGAAAGAATTATTCGAATCGCTAAAGAAAATGGCTTGAAAATACAAGATGCCCAAGTTAAACAGGCAACAGCTTTTAACACTAACTAAACAAGGCGGATGAGTCATGAAGAAAAACAGGAACACCAACATCATGACCGGGATTCTGATTGTGTTGTTTGTTGGCATATTTTTACTCATATCAGGGAGGTTTCTTTATATTCAGGCAACTGGTGAAATTGATGGCGTGTCTTTAGAACAGTTGGCTGAAGAGAAGCGAACTGCATCCTACACCCTTGATGCGGAACGCGGTGAGATTTATGATCGAAATGGTATGACATTAGCTTATGATCGCCCTACATACCGCATTCAGGCAATTACCAGCGAATCGTATACACAGGATGAAGAGGAGCCATTGCATGTCGTTGACCCGGAAAAAACTGCGGAAAAGCTGGCTCCTTTGTTGAATGCCGATAAACAATATTTACTTGAACAGCTGAATGAAGGCATTAATAATGACCAATTTCAAGTGGAGTTCGGGAATGCAGGGAAAGAAATCTCACAGGATACTAAGGAAGAGATTGAGGCATTGGACCTGCCCGGTATTGAATTTACTGAAGAGCCTATTCGTTATTACCCAAACGGCATGTTTGCTTCCCAAATCATCGGCTTTGCACAAAAGAATGAAAACACCATCAGTGGTGTAACTGGGATTGAAAACGAAATGAATGAGCTGCTAAGCGGGGAAAATGGGTCTATTTCGTACGAACGTGATCAATATAATACGAAGTTGCTGAACCCAAATGAAGTGGTTAAGCAGCCGGAAAATGGCGGAAATGTTTATTTGACAATTGATCAGAAAGTCCAGACGCTTCTCGAAGATGTCATGACGCAAATGGATAAAGAATATAGCCCCGAGCGAATGACCGCTATTGTTATGGATCCAAAAACCGGTGAAGTGCTGGCGATGAGTAACAGGCCAAGCTATAATCCGAATGAATTGGAAAGCGTCGAGAATTGGTACAATGATGCAATTTCCACACCTGTTGAACCTGGCTCCACTGTAAAGATGTTCACGTGGGCGGCTGCGATTGAAGAGGGTGTGTATAAAGGTGATGAATGGTTTGAATCGGGCAAGTATAAAATCAGTGACCGCGTGAGTGCAGTCAGAGACCATAATGGCGGTGAAGGCTGGGGTTCGATAACATATGATGAAGGGTTTGCCCGCTCTTCAAATGTGGCAGCTTCTAAGCTTGTATGGGAAAAAATCGGTACAGAGACCTACCTGGATTACTGGAACGCATTTGATTTTGATGAAAAAACGGGCATTGATTTGCCGGGAGAAGAAGCTGGACAGCTTGTTTATAACTACCCGCGGGATAAAATCACAACATCCTTTGGTCAAGCAAGCACCGTTACGCCAATTCAGCAAATGAAAGCTGCAACAGCGATAGCAAATGACGGGAAAATGGTTAAACCGTATGTTATTTCAAAAACAGAAAACCCAAATTCTGGTAAACCAATACAAGAAAAATCGCCTGAGGTTATTTCGGAACCAATTTCAGAAGAGACATCCGATCAAGTGATGGATTTGCTGGGCTCAGTCATTACATCTGAACATGGAACCGGCAAAGAATACAATCTTGAAGACTATTCAGTTGCAGGCAAAACGGGAACAGCCCAAATCTCTGAAAATGGAAGCTACCTGTCGGGCCATGGCAATCACATGTACTCATTTCTTGGCATGGCGCCGAAAGAAGACCCGCAGCTGATGATGTATGTATCCGTTAAAAAGCCTGACATCGAGGCAACCGAAACCGGTTCGGCTCCTCTTTCATTCATATTCAAAAATGTCATGAAAAACAGCTTGCAATATCTCAATATCGAACCTGATAAAGAAGCTTCTGAACAAGTAGATTATGTAGAATTACCGCAAATCATTGATCAAAAAACAGCTGAGGTTAAGAAAAAATTAGCCGACAGTGGCATAAAGGTTTCAGTTATAGGTTCGGGAAATACGATTAAAAAAGCGAGTGCAGCTAAAGGTGAAAAACTGCTGCCTGGAGACAGACTTATTCTGGTAACAGATGCACCGGAAATGGTGAACATCATTGGTTGGTCACTGCGGGACGTTCTTGAATTATCAGATTTGGTTGGGTTGAAGGTTGAACCAATGGGGTATGGTTACGTTAAGACACAAAGTATTGAAGAAGGTACACCGCTCAAACAAGGTGATTATTTAGGGGTTGAACTGGAACCGCCAAATGCTGAGACAGAAACCACAGATGAAGAAACAGAAGAGGAATCCAATGATTCAACCGACTAATTAACAGGAACAGAAGCGTGCCAAACTTTGCGGAAGTTGGCACGCTTTTGCTGTTACAGTCATGTTCTATTCTTTTTTTTGTGTTCATATAGTGGATACAAGCCTATGTATGAATACGAAAAGGGGAAAGAAAATGAAACGTGTATCTTCAGTTACTGTACGAAAGCGAATCATCACGGTTTTTTTGATTGGTCTGTTGTTTTTTACAATTATTGACGTGCGGCTCGGGTATGTCCAATTTGTAATAGGCGATGATCTGATGAAACTTGCCGATGAATCATGGAGCAGGGATATAACGTTTGAGCCCGAACGTGGCAAAATATTGGACAGGGAGGGAGAAGTGCTGGCAGAAAATGTGTCTGCTCCTTCAGTTATTGTTGTTCCCCAACAAGTGAAAGACCCCCAGAAGACAGCAAATGACATCGCGGATGTATTGAATATATCTGAACAAGTTGCCTATGATTATGTCACTGAAGATGCTGTCTACACACGTATTCACCCCGAAGGCCGAAAGATAACGGAAGAACAGGAATCGGCTTTCAGAAGATTAAATTTGGATGGTGTTTATCTTGCGAAGGATTCGAAACGCCATTATCCTTTTGATGATTATTTATCACATGTTTTAGGGTTTGCCGGAATTGATAATCAAGGACTAACGGGGCTTGAGCTGTTTTATAATGATCGTTTGAGCGGAGAGGAAGGAAGTTTATCTTTTTACTCTGATGCTAAGGGTAAAGAGCTGGAACAATTGGCAGATGATTATAAGTCACCCGAAGATGGGCTAAATTTGAAAACGACGATTGATTCCAGAGTCCAAACGATAATGGAGCGCGAACTGGACCTTGCTGAGTCGCGTTATAATCCCGATGGTGCTATGGCAATTGCTGTAGATCCTGACACGGGTGGTGTTATGGGGATGGCTTCACGTCCTAATTTTCATCCTGAAGATTATCAAAATGTGAACTCAGAGATATACGACCGGAATTTGCCAATATGGAGTACCTTTGAGCCAGGATCCACATTTAAAATTATTACATTGGCATCTGCCTTGGAAGAGAACACGGTGGACCTTGAAAATGATCATTTTCATGATGATGGCGATATTTCAGTAGGCGGAACGGAATTGCACTGCTGGAAAAGCGGCGGACATGGTCACCAAAGTTATCTGGAAGTGGTTCAAAATTCGTGTAACCCTGGTTTTGTAGAGATGGGTACCGAGCTTGGTAAAGAAAAGTTATTCAGTTACATTGAAGACTTCGGGTTTGGCCAGAAAACCGGGATTGATCTTCGTGGCGAAGAAAATGGGATTTTATTTGAACCAGATAACATCGGTCCGGTTGAGCTTGGTACAACATCGTTCGGGCAGGGTGTTTCGGTGACGCCAATACAACAAGTGATGGCTGTAGCCGCTGCCGTTAACGGCGGTGAGTTATATGAACCTTATATTGCCAAAGAATGGGTGGACCCAAAGACCAGTGAAGTGGTTGATGAAGTTAAGCCAACATTAAAAGAAAATGTGATATCTGAATCCACTTCCGAAGAAATTCGCTATGCGCTTGAGAGTGTTGTGGCAAAAGGGACCGGACGACCGGCCTACGTGGATGGTTATCGCGTTGGCGGCAAAACAGGTACAGCCCAAAAAGTCGGCCCTGACGGCAATTATATGGCGAATAATTACGTCGTATCTTTTATGGGATTCGCTCCTGCTGATGACCCGGAAATTGTCGTTTATGTTGCCATTGATAACCCGAAAGACACCGTACAGTTTGGCGGTGTAGTTGCCGCACCAATTGTCGGAACAATCATAGGAGACAGTCTGCGTGCTATGGGGGTAGAGCCGAGCGAGGAAGGTCCTGATAAAGACTATGTTTGGCCTGAACAGCCAAAAGTTGAAGTTCCGGATTTGACTGGACTGAAGACTAAGGAACTGACTGAGTACCAGACGACACTATCGATTGAATCGAGCGGTTCCGGTGATTATATTATCGACCAGGCGCCAAGCCCTGGCACAAAGCTCGAACAAGGGGAAACAGTCAGAATATATCTATCCGATAAAAATTGATCGTGAACAAGTTATAAATCTGCTATAATACATTCAGTGGTGTGGTTTAATTTGCTGAGTGTGACTCCAACAATCCCGGACCCGAGAGTCAGTTTAGATGTGACTTAAAGGGGAACATGTTGACAGTTGAAGTATAAATTAGAATAGGGTGTTTGTAATGAATTTATCGAAGTTACTATCAGTGCTGCCATTTTATAACGTGTCAGCATCTATTGAGGACATATCAATTAATCAAATCGAAGCAGATTCCAGAGAAATTGATGAAGGAAGCTTATTTATTTGTATTGAAGGTTTTACAGTTGATGGCCATGAGTTTGTCACTCAGGCCGTGGACAATGGCGCTGTGGCCATTCTTGCGGAAAAAGATATAAATGCCCAAGTGCCGGTTATACGTGTTGCTGATACTACTAAATCAATGGCGATGCTTGCTGCAAAGTTTTATGGTTATCCCACACATGACATGCCGCTAATCGGTGTGACCGGCACGAACGGGAAGACAACTACAACTTATTTACTTGAATCAATTTTTAACCAATATAATCGAAAAACAGGAGTAATCGGGACCATCCAGATGAAAATCGGCGATGAGGCATACCCTGTTCATAATACGACGCCCGATGCACTGAGTTTACAAAGGTCATTTTTTAAGATGAAAGAGGAAGAAGTTGAAACTGCTATCATGGAAGTTTCCTCACATGCGCTTGATATGGGGAGATCCGATGGGTGTGAGTTTGATATTGCTGTATTCACTAACTTATCCCAGGACCATTTGGACTATCATGCAGACATGAAAGAATATCTGCATGCAAAAAGTCTTTTGTTTGCCCAGTTAGGGAATAATTATAATGATGAGCGTACGAAATTTGCAGTCATTAATCACGATGACCCGCATCATTTATTCCTGGAAAAAAGCACTGCACAGCATGTTATCACGTATGGCCTTCAACGTGATGCACAGGTAAAGGCTGTAAACATTAACCTTGAAGTAACGAAAACAGCGTTTACAATGGAGACGCCGGTTGGATCAATTGATATAACCAGTACGCTTATCGGTAAATTTAATGTCTATAATATGCTTGCTGCAGGGGCAGCTGCTGTCAGCGCAGGTGTGCCACTCGACACAATCAAGACGGCATTTGAATCAATTGAAGGTGTTGATGGCCGTTTTCAGCCGGTTGATGATGAACAGGAATTTGCCACACTCGTGGACTATGCTCATACACCTGATTCTTTGGAAAACGTTATGCAGACGATTAAAGAATTTGCCGAAAACAACGTGTATGTTGTGGTTGGCTGTGGCGGTGACCGTGACACATCAAAACGCCCACTTATGGCTTCCATTGCCATGCAGTACGCTGATGAGGCCATTTTCACTTCCGATAATCCGCGTACAGAAGACCCGCATGCTATTTTAAACGATATGATAAATGGCCTTGAAGAGGACCATTACAAAGTGATTGAAAATCGCCGGGATGCTATTTTTTATGCGGTCGATAAGGCTGAAAAAGGCGATATCATTTTAATTGCCGGAAAAGGGCATGAACCCTATCAGGAAATCGGTCAAACGCGGTATGATTTTGATGATCGCTTAGTAGCAAAAGAAGCAATTAAGCAAAAAGATTCGTAAAAAGGCGGAAAACATCCGGTCCGGTGGCGTTCCTTTTGGCAAAACACTGGATCGTGATCGCTTTTTAAGCCAGGAACATTAAGGAGAATCAGGGAATGTTATTTACGACAAAATGGCTCGGTGCTATTTTTGATAATGTTAATGAACATGCAAGTGATTCAATCTATATAAATGAAGTAACGACTGACAGCCGAAAAAAAACAGATAAGTCACTCTTTATACCGATAATTGGTGAGAAGTTTGATGGTCATCATTATATGGAAGAGGCATATAACCAGGGAGCGGTTGCGGCCATATGGGATAAACGAAAAGCGGTGCCTGATTTTTTGCCGGATGATTTTCCGTTGTTTTATGTTAATGACACGCTGGCTGCCATGCAGCAGCTTGCGCAATCCTATCGTGAAAGCGTCGCCCCGACGGTGATTGGTGTGACGGGATCCAATGGCAAGACAACGACTAAGGATTTGATTGCCGCCGTCCTTTCGCCATCGATTAAAACGCATTATACGAAAGGCAATTTAAATAATCATATCGGTGTGCCATTGACCATTCTATCGATGCCCTCTGATACAAAAGTTTTAGTAGTGGAGATGGGCATGAATCATCCCGGTGAAATTGAATCCCTAAGTAAATTAGCAAAACCGGATTATGCCGTCATTACGAATATCGGCGAATCACACATCGAAAATTTAGGTTCAAGAGAGGGCATTGCTGAGGCAAAGCTGGAAATTGCTCAGGGAATGAACAATGATGGACACTTATTAATTGATGGCGACGAAATACTATTGAGGCAGTGCCGTCATCAGAAGCATGTTATTACCTGTGGTTTTGAATATACGAACGATGTCCACATAAAAAATGTTAAACTTTTTCAGGATTCTACACAATTTCAGCTTGCAACCGGTGAGGAATATAAACTCCCATTGCTGGGAAGTCATCATGCGCTGAATGCCGCCTTCGCAGTCACCATTGCAAAACGCTTAGGAATTGAAATAACAAAAATTAAACAAGCGCTGACCGAACTGGAATTAACTTCAATGCGGTTTGAAATGATCGATGGGAAGAATGGAGCGTCAATCATCAACGACGCCTATAACGCATCACCGACCTCAATGAAAGCGAGTGTTGATGTTGTTAAAACACTCGATGGTTTCAAGCAAAAGGTACTTGTTTTGGGTGATATGTTTGAACTGGGTGATCAATCGAAATCCCTTCATCAAACTGTCGCCGAAAGCATTGATGACTCGGTGGATGCAGTGTTTACCATTGGGGAAGACTCGCGGGAGATTACATCACGTGTGAAAACGCAGCATCAATCAATTGATTGCAGACATTTTACTTCCAGAGAAGAATTATCCGCAGCTTTAAAAGACTATATTAATGAGGGAACATTAATCTTATTCAAAGCTTCGAGGGGTATGAAGCTTGAAACATTTGTGAATGAAGCTTCTGCAAATTAGGCATGGACGGTTGCTGTAAGAGGAGGAAAATTAGTGAATATATACGTTCTAATGTTGACAATTGCAATAGCATTTCTGATTACCGTCCTTTTGTCACCAATTTTCATTCCATTTTTACGTCGTTTGAAGTTTGGTCAAAGCATTCGGGAAGAGGGTCCAAAGTCACATATTAAAAAGACAGGAACACCGACGATGGGCGGCATCATGATTGTTATAAGCGTCATTATTACGACAATTATTATGACGGGCAAATATAATACTGAATCAATGGGCTATGAAATGTGGCTCCTTATTTTTGTGATGGCAGGGTACGGTATTTTGGGTTTTTTAGATGATTTTATTAAAGTTGCTATGAAACGTAATCTTGGATTAACGTCAAAACAAAAAATGATCGGTCAATTGGGGATAGCACTTGTTTTTTATTTTATTTTGCATGTTAATGATTATGCCACTTATATTCAAATCCCTGGAACATCCATTCAATGGGAGTTGGGATGGGGCTACGCTTTGCTGACCATTCTTATGCTCGTGGGAGCTTCCAACGCCGTGAACTTGACTGATGGACTGGATGGGCTGCTCGCAGGCACTGCAGCGATAGCATTCGGAGCGTTTGGTATATTAGCCTGGTATGGATTCCCGCAAAGCGAAGTTATGATCTTTTCATTGGCAGCAGTCGGAGCACTGCTAGGCTTTTTAGTGTTCAATGCACATCCTGCTAAAGTATTCATGGGAGATACTGGTTCACTGGCGCTCGGTGGTGCACTTGCTGCGATCGCCATTTTGACAAAACTCGAAATAATATTGGTTGTTATCGGTGGGGTATTTGTAATTGAAACATTGTCGGTCATTATACAGGTTATATCTTACAAGACAAGAGGCAAACGTGTATTTAAAATGAGCCCGTTACACCATCACTATGAATTATTGGGATGGTCAGAGTGGCGTGTGGTGGCAACTTTCTGGCTGATAGGCCTGATTTTTGCAGCGCTCGGGGTTTATATTGAGGTGTGGATAGCTTGAAGGAACTAATAAATTTTCCCTATCGTCATGTACTCGTATTAGGATTGGCGAAAAGCGGATCTGCCGCTGCCAAACTTTTGTTGCAAAACGGAAAATACGTACGGGTGAATGATAAAAATACAAGTCAAACCGATGATGATGCCCGGGAGTTAATGGTACTCGGGGCAGAAGTGATCACCGGTTCTCATCCGCTATCAGTACTGGATGACATTGAAATCATCGTAAAGAATCCGGGCATCCCTTATGAGATGCCTCTGTTGGAAGAAGCGCTTAGGCGGAAAATTCCAATTATAACGGAGGTTGAACTTGCCGGTAATCTATCAACGTCGGACATGATTGGGATAACAGGATCGAACGGAAAGACAACAACGACAACGTTGACAGCTGAAATGCTGAATGAAAGTCAAAAGCCAGCAAAAATTGCAGGAAATATAGGTTATGCAGCTACAGAAATTGTGCAGTCGCTGGAAAAAGATGAGCGAATGGTGCTCGAGTTGTCCTCATTTCAATTGCTGGGAGTCCAAACGTTTAAACCCCGCATTGCTGTCCTGCTGAATATTTTTGAGGCTCATCTTGATTATCATAAAACATTTGAAAACTATAAAAATGCTAAGTGCAACATATTTATAAATCAGACCGAAGACGATTTCCTAATTTATAATGCGGATAACACCACTGTTTCAGAAGCTGTTAAAGAAGCGAAATCAGCCAAAGTACCATTTTCGCTGAAAAAAAGTGTTACAAATGGTGCATGGACAGACGATACAAGTGTTTATTTTAAAAACGAAAAGCTCATCGAGAAAAAAAATATCGTGCTTCCGGGAGCGCACAATTTAGAAAATATTCTTGCCGCCATCTGTGCAGCTAAATTGAGCGGTGTTTCCAATCAAGCTATTTTCAATGTGTTAACGACATTTAAGGGAGTGCATCACAGACTTCAGTTTGTCACCAGTGTCAATGGTCGATTGTTTTATAACGATTCGAAAGCAACGAATGTGCTGGCTACCCAAAAAGCATTATCTTCATTCAAACAACCTATTGTACTGATTGCCGGCGGGCTTGACCGGGGCAATGTATTTGATGATTTGAAACCGTATATGGAAAATGTAAAAGGTGCGGTTCTTATCGGTGAAACACAGGCAAAATTGACCCGTGCGGCTCGCGAAGCAGGTGTTTCGGTTATCGAAACTGCAGAAAGTATGAAAGATGCTGTTGAAAAGGCATATCATCTCTCGGATGTTGATGATGTTGTTTTACTGTCCCCCGCATGTGCGAGCTGGGATCAATACAGCACCTTCGAACAAAGAGGTGACATGTTTATACAAGCCGTGCATACATTATTGTAGGGGCTTGTATAAGTAATGAAATCGCACAGGGTACTGAATTGACCGGCAGAATAAGTTACTGGCTGAAAATTAGTGAACCTGGATTCGGACAAACTCAATGGTGATAAGCGATATAAAAGCAAAAAAGCCCCTATTCCAAAACAAACTGGATGTGGGGTGTTTTTTGTTGCAACGTTTATTTAAATCCAAAAATATACCGGATTTAGTACTGGCCGCAGTGATTCTATCATTACTGGTGGTTGGTGCAGTGATGGTTTACAGTTCGTCGTATGTGTGGGCTGAATATAAATACGGAGATCAATTTTTTTATCTTAAGCGTCAGTTGTTATTTTGTGGTGTCGGTTTAATAGGGATGCTCTTTTTTACTGTCCTCCCCTATAACACATGGAAAAAATACAGCAAACTGCTTTTACTTGCCTGTTTCTTGCTGCTGCTTATTGTGCTTATTCCAGGTATTGGTATGGAACGCGGCGGGGCTCAAAGCTGGATAGGAATCGGTGCATTTAGTATCCAGCCATCTGAATTTATGAAATTGGGTTTAATTATTTACTTATCAGTCTATCTTTCAGTCAATCAAAAATATATCACTTCATTTAAAAACGGCTTTCTCCCGTCACTCGTTCTAGTTTTTGCTGCATTCGGGCTGATTATGCTGCAGCCTGACCTTGGAACTGGGGTAGTTCTTGCCGCGACATGTATGGTGATGATTTTTACTGCAGGGGCCAGGCTGAGTCACTTTTTAGGGCTTGCCGTCATTGGACTCATCGGCTTTCTGTTTTTAATCGTGTCGGCACCATATCGGATAAGCCGGATAACGGCCTTTATTAATCCGTGGGAAGATCCATTGGGAGATGGTTTTCAGATTATCCAGTCACTCTATGCGGTCGGTCCTGGAGGTCTGATGGGTTTAGGGCTTGGCGATAGTATTCAAAAATATTTTTATTTGCCGGAACCGCAAAACGATTTTATATTCTCGATTGTTGCTGAAGAACTTGGTTTTCTAGGCGGTACGTTTGTAATTAGTTTATTTGCACTGCTGTTCTGGCGCGGGATAAAAGTGGCGCTGGAAGCACCAGACGTGTACGGAAAATTTCTGGCGCTTGGTATCGTGTCAATGCTTTCGATACAGGTGATGATTAATATTAGTGTGGTTATCGGTTTGATTCCCGTAACAGGAATTACGCTTCCATTTTTGAGCTATGGCGGTTCCTCATTAACATTAACACTTTGCTCTGCCGGTATTTTACTGAATATCAGTAGATTCTCAAGATTGTAGGTTAAAGGCGGAAAAGTGAATTCCGCCTTTAATTGAAGTTTCACTTTACCCCGCATATAATGGTCAGTAACTCGCCGGAAAACGGCGAGTAACTGTCCCTAAATGCCCGATTCTGTTCAACTAACAATCAGTGGGGAAGAGCACCCCACTGATTGAAGTTTCACTTTACCCCGCATATAATGGTCAGTAACTCGCCGGAAAACGGCGAGTAACTGTCCCTAAATGCCCGATTCTGATCAACTAACATTCAGCGGGGAAAACCATCCCGCTGAATGAAGTTTCACTTTATGTAATATTTTTAATCAAATTGTTAGATGTTTACTACGTATAACATTTAAATATATGATATAATTCAACTACCTATTGATAGCGGCATGGGATAATGCCGTTTTATCCCGCATGTAATGGACAGTAATCCGCCGAAGAACGGCGGATAACTGTCCCTAAATGTCCGATTCTGTTCAACTAACATCCAGCGGGAAAAGCATCCCGCTGAATGAAGTTTCACTTTATTGTTTGCAATTATATTGATAAGACAAAGGAAGAAATAGAAATGGGGAAAAAAAATGTCGTTTCAATTGAAGATCGGATACCAAAGTTAAAACAGGAGCGGAAAAAGAAGGCAAACCGTCGCCTGATTTTTTATCTTTCTATTTTTTTCTTTTTAATTTCCATCATTGTCTACCTTCAATCACCATTAAGCTATGTTAGGACGATTGAAGTTTCAGGAAATTCCTTTGTTGAGGATGATGTGATAATTGAAGCGAGCACGATTGGAAAAAAAACAAATATCTGGTCGGTAAGTGAGTCAGAGGTTAGCCAGGCAATTAGTGAAAACCCGGTCATTCAAAAAGCAGAAGTCAACCGGAATTTACCCTGGACAATTGATATTAACGTCAGTGAATTCAGTCATGTTGGTTATATCAAACGAGATGACCGCTATTCCCCTGTTTTAGGAGATGGCAAGGTGCTTGAAAATGTAAAACAGCGTACTGTTGATGGCAACGCACCGCTTCTCATGGGATTTTCAGAGACAAGCTATTTAAATCAAATGTCTGAGGAGCTGAAAAAGCTGCCGGAAAGTGTTTTGCAGCTGATCTCAGAGATACACTGGCAGCCAAGTGAAAAAAATGAGCATAAAATATTACTCTATATGAATGATGGTTACATGGTAGATGGGACTATCAGAAATTTCGCTGATAAGATGCGTGTTTATCCTTCAATTGTTTCGCAGCTTGACCCTGAAAGCAAGGGAGTAATACATATTGGTGCGGGTGTTTACTTTGAGGAATTTAACGCGGATACGGATAATCAGGAATCCAGTAATGAATCAGCGCAGTAAGGAAAAATTTCCACTATTAAAATAGATTAAATTAAAGGATTTTCCTCTTTTATTGTAGAATTAACCTATATATATTTTCTTTTATGGCAAATTGCTTTAAAATTAATGATTATAGACGAAAACAATATCTAGAAATCTTGAAAACTAAATTGACAAACCATCTGATTGATCAAAGGCAAACTATCAGATGCTTCTGAGCCGGGAGGTGCCTTTCTTTGAACAACAGCGAAATACTAGTAAGTCTTGATATAGGAACATCAAAGATTAAAGTAATAATTGGAGAAGTGTTAAACGATTCCCTCAACATTATAGGCGTTGGCACTGCTGAATCAAATGGTATGAAAAAAGGAGCAATTATTGACATTGATCAAACTGTTCAGTCAATCAGAAGTGCAGTAGAACAGGCTGAGCGAATGGTTGGTATGCAAATTGACAGTGTAGTAGTCGGGGTCAACGGCAAACACGTACAATTACAGCCTTGTCACGGTGTTGTTGCCGTCCAGAGTGATAACCGTGAAATCGGTGATGAGGATATTAAACGGGTGATTGACGGGGCACAAGTCGTGTCAATTCCACCTGAAAGTGAAATTATTGACGTTATTCCAAAACAATTTATCGTGGATGGGCTGGACGAAATAACTGACCCGCGGGGAATGATTGGCGTAAGACTTGAAATGGAAGGAACAATTATCACATGTTCCAAAACGGTACTGCATAACTTGCTTAAATGTGTTGAACGTGCAGGATTGCAAATTTCCGATATTTGTTTGCAGCCACTTGCGGCAGGGACAGTTGCTTTATCCAAAGACGAAAAGAACTTGGGCGTCACTTTAATTGATGTGGGCGGCGGCTCCACAACTGTTTCTGTGTTTGAAAATGATCATCTGGCGGGTACAAGTGTAATTCCATTAGGCGGGGACAACATTACAAAAGATTTATCCATCGGTCTAAGGACATCAACAGAGGAATCCGAAGATATTAAATTGAATTATGGCCATGCATTTTATGATGACGCGCGGGAAGATGAAACATTCCAAGTATCTGTTATAGGCAGCAATCAAAGTGAAACGTATAATCAGCTGCAGATTTCTGATATGATAGAAGCCAGAATGGAAGAAATATATGCATATGCTGAACGCGAAATCAGACGAATGGGTTACCAGCAATTACCTGGGGGATATGTGCTGACAGGTGGTACAATGAAAATGCCAGGGGCGATGGAGCTTGCCCAAGATTTGTTCCAGTCGAATGTTCGTATTGCTATTCCTGATTACATAGGTGTAAGAGAACCCCAGTTTACTGCGGGTGTTGGCATCTTGCAATTTGCTTATCGTAATGCGAAAATACAAGGAAAAGAACTATTACCGTCTGTTGCCGGCAACAGCAGTGAGATGAAGTCAAAACGACCGAAAAATCCGGAGAACTCTGACGCCCCGGCTAAAGCAGAGAAAAAGGAATCAAAGATTGCAAATTTATTTAAATATTTCTTTGATTAAAATTGGTTTAATGCCGGGGGGACCCGGGTATTCCCAATGATTGGCATAATTAAAATCTAAAGCGTTGTAATTCAGCATATTAGGAGGAACGGATGTATGTTAGAGTTTGAAACAAATATGGACCAGCTTGCGACGATAAAAGTAATTGGTGTCGGCGGTGGTGGCAGCAATGCAGTCAACCGCATGATTGAACATGGTGTGGAAGGTGTTGAATTCATTGCTGTCAACACCGATGCACAGGCATTAAATTTGGCAAAGGCAGAAACCAAATTACAAATAGGCGGAAAGTTAACACGCGGGTTAGGCGCCGGAGCAAACCCTGAAGTCGGAAGAAAAGCCGCTGAAGAAAATAAGGAACAATTGGAAGAGGCGCTTCAAGGTGCTGATATGATATTCGTAACTGCCGGGATGGGCGGCGGCACGGGAACAGGTGCAGCTTCTGTTATTGCGCAAATAGGTAAAGAGCTTGGTGCGCTCACAGTGGGTGTGGTTACACGACCGTTTACATTTGAAGGAAAACGAAGATCAACACAAGCTGTGTCAGGTATTGACTCTCTAAAATCGAGTGTCGATACGTTAATCGTCATTCCGAATGATCGTCTTCTTGAAATTGTTGATAAAAATACCCCAATGCTTGAGGCGTTCCGCGAAGCCGATAATGTATTGCGTCAAGGTGTCCAGGGTATCTCCGACCTTATTGCAAAACCAGGCTTAATTAACGTTGACTTTGCTGATGTGAAGACAATTATGTTTGATAAAGGTTCAGCATTGATGGGAATCGGTATTGCGACTGGAGAAAATCGCGCAACTGAAGCAGCTAAAAAAGCTATTTCGTCACCACTTCTCGAAACATCAATTGACGGCGCTCACGGTATTTTGATGAATATAACCGGCGGCAGTAACTTGAGTCTCTATGAAGTTCAAGAAGCTGCTGACTTAGTGACATCAGCTGCCGATAACGAAGTGAATGTGATTTTCGGATCTGTTATTAATGAAAACTTGAAAGATGAAATCATTGTGACCGTTATAGCCACTGGTTTTGATGAAAGTAAAAAAGAAGAAACTCAGCCGCGTCAGCGCCCGGCTATTAATCATAATCAGCAGGCAGCTGCAAGACCTTCTGATGAAGCACCTCGGGAACAAGAACAGAGCATGAACAAGCAAAGTCGCCCAAATCAGCAGGAAGACGAACTTGACATTCCTACCTTCTTGCGTAATCGGAATCGGAATCGTTAAAACAGCGGCAGCAAGCTAATGTTGAAAAAGGGCAACCAGATTTTTAAATCTGGTTGCCCTTTTTGTTGTGTGATTACATCCTGCCGGCCCTCCGGAAGAAATCATTTACAATGTGACAAACAAGCTGATAAGTCGTTAAAATTAGCCCCCTTCATTTTTCATGATGTGACAGACTTTGCTCTTTGTTAGCACTATACTTCCTGTAAGGGATTTTTAAAGGAGGAAGAAATAAGTGTGACGATTTATCTTGATGCTGTCTGGCTTTTAAATTTTTTCCTGGATTTGATGCTTCTTATGCTGACACAGACTTTAGCAAAGGACAGCACAAGAAAGCTCAGAATTGTAGTTGGAGCTTTTATTGCTTCATTGGCGGTTCCGCTGACCATTTATTATCCCGATTCGTTTATTGCGAGTTTGATAGGTAAACTGATGTTTTCGATCATCATTATTGTTTGCAGTTTTCATATCCGTTCACTCTATCAGATGATTAAGTTACTGCTCTTATTCTATTTTGTAACTTTCACTATAGGGGGTGGATTGATTGCAATACATTTTCTATTTCAAAGTCCGTTCAGTATAACTGCAAATGGCATTTTGACAGTTAGCAGCGGTTATGGTGATCCGGTAAGCTGGCTATTCGTCGTGATTGGTTTTCCGGTTGTCTGGTACTTTACGAAAATGCGGATGGACAAGCACGCCACCGAAAAAATTCGTTATGATCAATTGTGCCAAGTGACGATTCAAATTGAGCAGGTAAGCAAAACGACTACTGCATATATTGACAGCGGCAATCAGCTCACAGATCCTATCTCAAACAAACCCGTTATTATATGTGATGAATATTTTCTAAAACAATGGTTTACAGACGACGAATGGGATATGTTGAAGCAGGCTCACACGCATCTGGATTTTGAAAAGCTGCCGGCCGGCTGGGAAAAAAGAATACAGATTGTTCCTTTTCAAGGAGTGGAAGGCAATCGTACGTTTATGATGGCTATCAAACCGGATAATGTCTCCATCGTTTACAACACTGAAGAAATTATGACGCGTAAAGTATTGATCGGTATCCAGTTTGCGGTGCTAACGAAAGATCAATCTTATCACTGTTTGCTTCATCCTAAAATTATAAAAATGGCAACTAAGGTTTCGGCATAATTGAAGCACATTGAAAAACTATTTATAAAAGGGGCGAGTTGATGTGAAATTTGTTAGACTTCGTTTGCGTTTGTGGTGGTATAAGCTGCTCTTCAAGCTCGGTCTGAAAACGGATGAAATTTATTACATAGGCGGCAGTGAAGCGCTTCCACCACCGCTTTCGAAAGATGAAGAAAAACGGTTGCTTGAATTGCTTTCAGAAGGTGATAAATCGGCAAGAGCCGTATTAATCGAACGAAATTTGCGCTTGGTTGTATACATTGCACGAAAATTTGAAAATACTGGCATTAATATTGAAGATCTCATCAGCATTGGAACAATTGGTCTTATTAAAGCGGTTAACACCTTTAATCCTGAAAAGAAAATCAAACTTGCGACATACGCTTCACGATGTATTGAGAATGAAATATTAATGTATTTGAGAAGGAATAATAAACTAAAGTCGGAAATTTCATTTGATGAACCGTTAAATATCGACTGGGATGGAAACGAGCTATTACTCTCAGATGTACTCGGAACTGACGAAGATATTATAACGCGGGATATTGAAACCAATGTTGATAAACATTTATTGAAAAATGCGCTTTCTCAGTTGAACCCACGGGAAAAACAAATTATGGAACTTCGATTCGGCCTTGTTGGTAAAGAGGAAAAGACCCAAAAAGATGTAGCAGATATGCTAGGCATTTCCCAGTCTTATATTTCCCGACTGGAGAAGAAAATAATACGCCGCCTTAAAAAAGAATTTAATAAAATGGTATAAGCCGCTATAGCATATTTTCAACCCAATTTTGCATAATAATATCCCAATCCTCTCTGCATAAAAAACCTCCTACGGGGAGATACTGCTCATGAACAGCATCTCCATCAGGAGGGTAGAACATGACAAAGCATAAAGTTGAAATATGTGGAGTAGATACATCAAAATTACCAGTACTAAAAAATGACGAAATGCGTGAGTTATTTAAACAAATGCAGGCTGGCGATATAACCGCCAGAGAAAAGTTGGTAAATGGCAATTTGCGTCTTGTTCTAAGTGTGATCCAGCGTTTCAATAATCGTGGTGAATACGGTGACGATTTATTCCAGGTCGGCTGCATTGGATTAATGAAATCAATTGATAATTTTGATTTAGGTCATAATGTTAAATTCTCCACTTATGCGGTGCCAATGATAATTGGGGAAATAAGAAGGTATCTACGGGATAATAATCCAATCAGGGTCTCAAGATCCCTCCGTGACACGGCATACAAAGCTTTGCAAGTTAGGGAAAAACTGATCAGTAAAACATCCAAAGAGCCGACAGCCGCAGAAATAGCTGATGAAATGGGAGTCGAGCACTCAGATATTGTCTTTGCGATGGATGCGATTCAAGATCCTGTATCATTATTTGAACCGATTTATAATGATGGAGGAGACCCCATTTATGTTATGGATCAGTTAAGTGATGACAAAGACAAAGATTCAATGTGGGTAGATAAACTTTCTCTGAAGGAGGGCATGTATCAGCTCAACGACCGGGAAAAAATGATTCTCAACAAACGCTTTTTTCAAGGGAAAACACAGATGGAAGTTGCTGACGAGATTGGTATATCGCAAGCACAAGTATCCAGACTGGAAAAGGCAGCCATTGATCAAATGAATAAGGAAATGTTTGAATGAATAAATCAGTTGGTGAATGACAACGGCTGGTATTTTCAGAGCGAAAGAATCGGAAGTAAACAGACAACGCACTTATCAATTTAAAATTCAGCGTTCAGCTTTATGAAATGGAGGGGATAGTTGCTTCGTTATCAAAAAAATCACATATTACAAAAGCTCGAATCGACGCCAAATCTAATTTGATTTGGCGTCGATTTTTATTATTCAGAAAAGTTCACTATACCATCCTACTCATTAAGAAACCCTTTCGCAGTTGATGTAAAGTGCGAACCAGTGAAAACTCTTCCTTCTTAAGTTCGATAAGCATTAAAAGCCGCTCCGGCAATATACTTCGCTTTCCATGGGCACGGCCTCAGCCATCTTGAAAAGCAAAGACCGCTTTTCAAGGTGTCTTCGGACACGTGCTGTTCCCATAGGAGTCTGCGTATATTGCCTGCGCTAAAAAATGCTTACTGTAGTTTTGTCTGTTTAACGAGTAACGCAACGTTATTTAAACACTCACGTAAGCAGCTGGAATATGCGAGACTCCTGTGGGACAGCGAGCCTAAGAGACCCCGCAGTGAGCGGTTTTTGCTCACGAGGAGGCTCGTGGTGAGCCCACGGAAAGCGACGAGCAAATCTTCCACCGAATCCGCTGCGAGTTGCGAGGAGTGCTGCGTCACAGAAGAGCATGCAACACGACGAGCACCATGTATATTCCAGCTGCGTCGCTAGAAAGTTACCCCAAACGATCCAACGAAACTTTACGCCGCAGTTTATGGGTTTCAGGTCATAATATTAAATGTTTTTGGCTCGATTTATTCATGCAGCAAATTTGAGGGCCTTGAAAAGAAGGATAATATTTCTGGCATATGGCTGCATATAAATTTATATAAGGCAGGTGAACTAACGTGATTACATTATCTGAATTACAGATAAAGGAAGTTATCGTCATTAATGACGGCAGGCGACTTGGTCATATTTCCGATTTGGAAATTGATGGCAGAACTGGGAAAATAACGGCGTTGGTGCTCGATATGAAAGAGAAAAAGTCGGGCCTGTTCGGTAAAGCGGATGAACTTGTTATCCCTTGGGGACATATTGAGGTAATAGGGTCTGATGTTATATTAGTCAGAGAGGTCACTATCCCTGCATTATATCCTGACCAGCAATTACTCGAATAATCGCCAAAATATGATAAGATGGTACATGAGCAAGATGGAGTTAAGGAGGCCAGCGTATGTCTGAACCATTTCAAAAGCTAACAGAAACTAACTTAGTTATCGAAAGTTGGCAACGGGTTAATCCTGAATTGCAAGCTGGCTTTTCGACACGTAACGACGGGGTCAGTGAGGCTCCGTTTGATACATTGAACCTCGGCTTACATGTACAGGATGCTTCTGAAGATGTGATTGCCAACAGAGAAAAGCTTGCTGAGGCTGTTCAAATCCCACTCGATTCATGGGTTTCGGGGGAACAAACGCATCAGACTAATATTCATATTGTGCGTGATGAGGATAAAGGGAAGGGATCACTTGCACACGAGACATCCATAAAAAAGATTGATGGACTGATTACTGACCGAAGAGGCATATTATGTACGGCTTTTTTTGCGGATTGTGTGCCCCTATTTTTCTTTGATCCATCAACCGGCTGGATAGGAATTGCGCATGCCGGCTGGAAAGGAACTGTAAGCAGAATCAGCCAGAAGATGGTTGATGCCTTACAATCAGCAGGAGTTAAACCGTCTGAATTATTGGTCATAATCGGGCCTTGTATATCTTCTGATTATTATGAGGTTGACGAACGGGTTGTCAGTCAGATACCGGCAGAATTACGCAACCAATCTGTTGTTTCACTTGAAGATAAACGGTTTCTGCTTGATTTAAAACAATTAAATAAGGAAATCCTTTTACAACATGGTATTTTAAGTCATAATATAGAGGTAACAAATTATTGCACATTCCGCGATGAATCATTGTTTTTTTCACATCGGCGTGATCAGGGCAATACAGGCAGAATGCTCGGTTACATTGGTTATAATATATGATTATATTGGGGGAGGACGATGGTATAATGGATGTAGCAACAAACTTGCGGCATATAAGACAGAATATTGAACAAGCCTGTGAAAAAAGTAATCGAAATCCGGACGATATTACCATAATCGGGGTCACAAAATATGTTACAATAGAACGAACGAAAGAACTTATTAACGCGGGCATTAAAAATCTTGGCGAAAATCGTCTTGACGGTTTTCTCCAAAAGCATGAATACATACAAGATAATGCAACATGGCATTTTATTGGTACGTTGCAGTCCCGAAAAGTAAAAGAAGTAATTGGAAAAGTAGATGCCGTTCATTCGTTGGACAGAAAATCGCTTGCCAAAGAAATCAATAAACGTGCTGCAAACCCGGTGGACTGTTTTGTTCAAGTAAATGTAAGCGGTGAAGAATCCAAACATGGTATTATGCCGGAAGAAACCTTAGCTTTTATTAAGGATATGGAAGGCTTTGCCAATATAAGAGTCATAGGTTTAATGACAATGGCGCCGCATATTGAGGATGAAAATGAACTCCGACAAGTCTTCAGAAGGTTGGCTTCGCTGAGAGACAGCATCAAGTCCGAGCAATTGCCCCATGCTCCGTGTCAATATTTGTCCATGGGGATGAGCAATGATTACCACCTTGCTGTTGAAGAAGGTGCAACCCACGTCCGGATCGGCTCCAGCCTTGTTGGGTCCTAAAAAAGAGGGGTGTAAGAATGAGTTTGAAAAATAAAATTAAAACATTTTTTACGTTGGAAGATGATTACGAGTATGTAGAGGAGCAGGAAGAAATGAATACGTATGAAACATCATCAGCTGCAAGCGGCAAAAATGGAAACGTCGTTAATCTGACAACAATGCAGGGTCCGTCTTCCAAAGTCGTCTTATATGAGCCGCGTAATTACAGTGAAGCACAGGAAATTGCTGACAATGTCGTCAATAAGCGGGCGGTGGTTATTAATCTTCAGCGCGTTGATCATCAGCAGGCTAAACGTATTGTTGATTTCCTGAGCGGCACTGTTTATGCGATTAAGGGTGACATCCAGAAACTTGGCGACGGAACATTCCTGTGTACGCCTGATAATGTTGAAGTATCAGGTTCCATAACGGATTCCTTCGTAGAGAATGATGAATACAGTAAAGGATGGTAGCAATTTATGCAATCGTTACTTAGTTTTTTATATCTTGCATTAGAGCTATATAGTTTTGCTCTGATTATTTATATATTTATGTCCTGGTTCCCGGGAGCGCGTGAGTCTTCATTTGGCGTCTTTTTAGCAAAAATATGCGAACCTTACCTGGAGCCATTCCGAAAAATAATTCCACCAATTGGCATGATGGATATTTCACCAATTGTTGCAATTTTTGTTCTCTATTTTGCCAGGGTCTTCGGTTTGCCTGTTCTGTTCAGCTGGTTCTAAGAGGTGGTAGCTGATGGATATATACCAGCATTTCAGGCAGGATGAACATCCATTTATTGATCAAGTATTATCCTGGATTGACAATGTTGAAAAAACCTACCAAATGAAGATTACTGATTTTCTTGATCCGAGAGAACAACAGATTGTGGATATGTTGACCGGGACTAGTCTGGAAGAATTGAAAGTATTTAAACATGGTGGCAGCAAAAATGCTGAACGAAAGCGGGTTATTATCGCCCCGTTTTACGAACAAGTCAGCGAAGACGATTTTCAGCTCGCTTTACTTCAAGGCTCGTACCACGCTAAATTTATATCGCTCAGCCATCGAGATGTGATGGGAGCGTTTCTGTCTCAAGGAATTAAACGTGGGAAACTTGGCGATATTCTCGTAGAAGATGGTCTGATACAAATTATCATGGCGAGTGAAATCGCTCCTTATGTTCTGACAAATTTAACTTCCATCAAGCAGGCGAGAATCAAGCTGGAAGAACAGCAGCTTTCATCCGTTGTAGAGAAAGAAACCACTTGGGTTGAATCTAATTATATTGTCTCATCCATGCGATTGGACACAGTGGTAAAGGCCATCTACAGGCTGTCGCGAAAAGATGCGGGAGAATTGATCAAAAAAGGGCTTGTCAAAGTGAATTATAAAGTGGCCGATAATCGTAAATTGATTTTGGACGAAGGTGACATGCTTTCACTAAGGGGAAAAGGCCGCAGTAAAATAATTCAAATAAACGCCCGTACAAAAAAGGACAACTTAAGTATTACAGCAGGGCTTTTAAAATGATGCAAATGAAGTTGCAGGATTTTTTGTTTTTGTGTCGAAATAATGTATAATATGGAGTCATCAAAGTCATTTTTGTTATTAAACGGTTGTACCACTTAAGGAGGTGGCCTGTGTGGCATTAACACCATTGGATATTCATAATAAAGAGTTTACAAGAAGCTTTCGCGGATACGACGAAGATGAAGTCAATGAATTTCTGGATCAGGTAATCAAGGATTACGAGATGACAATCCGCGAAAAAAAAGATCTGCAGGAAAAAGTTGAGCAATTGAATGAAAAACTCGGTCATTTTACTAATATTGAAAGCACTTTAAACAATTCAATTCTGATTGCACAGGAAACAGCAGAAGAGTTAAAAGGTAATGCTCAAAAAGAGTCTAAATTAATAATAAAAGAAGCAGAAAAAAATGCTGACCGTATTGTTAACGAAGCGTTAACGAAATCCCGCCGAATTGAAATGGATATTGAAGAACTGAAAAAGCAAGCCAAAGTTTTCCGCACACGATTGAAAATGTTGGTTGAGGCACAGCTGGATGTAATTGATGCCAATGATTGGGAAGGACTATTTGAAGAAGAAAGTGATGAAGAAACAGAAGACAATGTAAGTGAGGTGCCTGATTACGCTGAGTCAAGGGCATAGAACTTGACGTCTGTCAGCAATTTACATATAATGCTCATATATTAATATGTTTTATGATGACGGAGCCAGTAGGAATGGATGACTGTTTAAGCGAATCAGGGGTGGTGCGAGCCTGGTACAGCAAAACATTCTGAATATCACTCCCGAGTATCCATTCTGAATTAAAGTAGGAGTGGACGGTTTATTCACGTTACGAATGTCGAGTGGATTTAAATGAGTCGATTGATGATTTTAAATTTATGAGGGTGGTACCGCGAGTCTTCTCGTCCCTTTTGGGATGGGGAGGCTTTTTTATTCGGGCAGTAAAGCCCTTAAAAAAACCCGTATTTCAATAAACAATCATATTTGCAAAGTTTCATTTTGAAATGAATAGGAGGAAACAGATTGGATTATAAAGAGACCTTATTGATGCCAAAGACAAAATTTCCGATGCGTGGCAATTTGCCGAATAAAGAGCCTGAGCGCCAAAAAAAATGGGAGGAAAACCGTATTTATGAAAAAGGGCAGGAACGCACGAAAGGACGCCCGCTTTTCATATTGCATGACGGCCCCCCGTATGCGAATGGTGATTTGCATATTGGGCATGCCCTTAATAAGATACTGAAAGATTTCATCACACGCTACAGATCAATGAGCGGATACCACGCACCATATGTGCCTGGTTGGGATACACATGGTCTCCCTGTTGAAACAGCACTGACTAAGAAGAAAAAAGTCGACCGCAAAAAAATGAGTGTGGCAGAATTTAGACAAAAGTGTGCTGAATACGCGATGGGGCAGCTTGATAATCAGCGCGAACAATTTAAGAAATTTGGCATTCGCGGTGATTGGGATAACCCTTATATTACGTTGACGAAAGACTATGAAGCTGCTCAAATCAAAGTTTTCGGTGAGATGGCTAAAAAGGGCTATATTTACAGAGGACTTAAGCCTGTGTACTGGTCACCATCCTCTGAGTCGGCACTGGCAGAAGCAGAAATCGAATATCATGACAAACGCTCACCGTCCATCTATGTGGCATTTGATGTGACTGACGGCAAAGATGTCCTCGAAGGTGATGAGAAAATCATTATCTGGACAACAACGCCGTGGACGATTCCTGCCAACCTTGGAATTGCCCTGCACCCTGAACTGGAATATGCAGTTGTGAATGTGAATGGTGAAAAATATGTGATTGCTCACGAGCTTGTCGAGACGATTACAGAAGAGCTGGAATGGGAAAACCCGGAAGTTGTCAAAACATTTAAAGGCACAGAAGCAGATAGAATTGTTGCAAAGCATCCTTTTTATGATCG
Source organism: Lentibacillus persicus (assembly GCF_900112705.1). Taxonomy (GTDB): domain Bacteria; phylum Bacillota; class Bacilli; order Bacillales; family Amphibacillaceae; genus Lentibacillus; species Lentibacillus persicus. The sequence goes on along the minus strand of NZ_FOMR01000004.1, from coordinate 230,545 downwards.
TGATTCGCTTGTGATGCTGGGCGAGCATGTGACGACAGATGCAGGTACAGGCTGTGTTCACACAGCGCCGGGACACGGTGAAGATGACTTTTATATGTCGCGTGAATACGGTATTGAACCGCTGTCCCCAGTAGATAATCAAGGGTATTTTACCAGTGAAGCGCCTGGTTTAGAAGGCGAGTTTTACGATAAAGCGAATAAAACAATAACGGAAAAGTTGGATGAGACAGGAACACTCCTTAAGCTGTCGTTTATAACGCATTCATATCCACATGACTGGCGAACGAAAAAGCCGACGATATTCCGTGCAACGTCCCAATGGTTCGCATCGATTAAGGATTTTCGTGATGATATCCTTGAAGAAATCAATCGAATCAATTGGTATCCTGCCTGGGGCGAAACACGGTTATACAATATGGTGCGTGACCGTGAAGATTGGTGTATTTCGCGGCAGCGGACATGGGGTGTACCAATCCCTGTTTTTTATGCCGAAGATGGAACCCCGATTATTACGAATGAAACGATTGAACATGTATCCAAGCTATTTGAAGAGCATGGTTCAAATGTGTGGTTCGAACGGGAAGCAAAAGATCTGCTGCCGGAAGGATTTGAATCTGAACATAGCCCTAACGGTAAGTTTACGAAAGAAACGGATATCATGGATGTCTGGTTCGATTCCGGCTCATCGCATGAAGCGGTTTTAATGGGACGTGAAGATCACAAACGCCCGGCCGATGTTTATCTGGAAGGAAGTGACCAGTACCGCGGCTGGTTCAACTCATCGATCTCAACAGCGGTTGCTGTCACAGGCAGAGCGCCATATGAAACAATTGTAAGCCACGGTTTCACGCTTGATGGGAACGGACGCAAAATGAGCAAGTCGCTTGGCAATGTTATGGACCCATTAAAAATACAAAAGCAGCTAGGTATTGATATACTGCGTTTGTGGGTGGCTTCGGTTGACTATCAGGCTGACGTTCGTATTTCACAGGAAATTCTGAAGCAAATTTCAGAAGTTTACCGAAAAATTCGTAACACGATCCGGTTTATGCTTGGCAACCTTGCTGATTTCAATCCGGAAACAGATGCGGTCCCTGAAGCAGAGATGGGTGAAGTTGATCGTTATATGCTTCACCGTTTGCAGAGCTTAACGGAGGATGTCAGAAACAGTTATGACGTCTATGAATACTCACCAATCTACTCGCGTATTCATAACTTCTGCACGATTGACTTGAGTTCATTCTATCTTGATTTCGCTAAAGATATTTTATACATTGAACCAGCAAATAGTCATAATCGCAGGAGTATCCAAACGGCTTATTATGAAATTGTAACGACATTGGTTAAATTGTTGACACCAATCATTCCGCACACAGCTGACGAAATGTGGGAGTACATCCCTCATGTTGAAGAAGAAAGTGTGCAGCTGACAGATATCCCAGAACCGAGAAACATTACCGGTTTTGATCAATTGAATGAAAAGTGGGATCATTTCATGCATGTGCGTGATGATGTATTGAAAGCATTGGAAGAAGCGCGTGAAGACAAAGTTATTGGCAAGTCGCTCGAAGCCAAAATAACGGTCGTTCCGAAAGATGAGAAGACGAAAGAAGTGCTTGAAGGCATCAATGATATTCACCAGTTGTTTATCGTTTCAGAAGCAGACGTTACTGATCACGCCTCTGATGCAACTGAGTACAGATATGTGGATGTTAAGGTCCAAAAACATCCAGCTGAGAAATGTGCGCGCTGCTGGACGGCTTCAGAAACCGTCGGCAGTGATGAGGAACACCCGGATCTATGTTCACGTTGCGCCGGCATCGTGAGCGAACATTACAGTGCATAAAATAAAAAGCGCCTGTCCTTTCATTAGGAAAAGGCGCTTTTTAACTTTTTGTGGTAAACTATCACCACACCCTTTAAAATGTGGAATAGAGTGTTTCTCATTTTGTCATGACACAAAACCCATAAACTGCGAACTAACTTTCAATTTGGGTGGGTTGTAGTCCACCGCTCCGGAAATACACGCCGCTTTCCGCGGGCGGCTGGTGAGCCTCCTCGGGCTACGCCCTGCGGGGTCTCACCTATGCCTATGCTCCCGCTGGAGTCGGCGTGTATTTCCTTCGCTGACAATTGCTAATTGAAGTTTTACAGAGTTAATCAGATATGAGATTAACACACTCACACCAGCAGCTGGAATATGCGAGACTCCTGTGGGACAGGCAGGCTAAGTTCGCGACGTCCTGTCGCAACGCCTGCACTAGCACGTCCTGTGCGTCGGAGCAAAGAGACCCCACAGTGAGCGGTCTTTGCGAGCGAGGAGGCTCGTGGTGAGCCCACGGAAAGCGAGTATATTCCAGCTGCGTCGCTCGAGAGGCTAATTAATTTTCACTGTGTCGCAGTTTACATCAATTGTGAAAATAGACACTTTTTCTGTAGCAATAAGGGTTAAGATAAACGGAGGAAATGGTATGTTTTTATATTACATATTAGCAATTGTAGTGATTGCAATTGACCAGCTGTCCAAATGGCTTATTGCCAGTACAATGGAAATTGGTCAACAAATAACAATTATAGGGAATTTTTTCGCGTTAACATCACATCGTAACAGCGGAGCAGCCTGGGGCATACTGCAAGGGCAAATGGGATTTTTTTATATTATTACGATAATTGTCGTTGCTGGTCTCGTGTATTACATGCAAAAATACGCGCGTGACAACCAATTGCTGGCAATAGCTCTGAGCCTTATACTTGGCGGGGCAATAGGGAATTTTATAGACAGACTGTTCAGGAAAGAAGTGGTTGATTTTTTTGATTTTGTTATTTTTGGATATGACTTTCCCATATTCAATATAGCCGATTCAGCCTTATCCATAGGGGTTATTTTAGTGATCATTATAACCATCATCGATGAAAGAAAGGAAAAGCTTAAACATGACTCAACAGCACAAAGTAACCGAAATTGAGCAAAATATGCGCATCGATAAATTGCTGGCTCTGAAGGTCGCCGATGTTTCACGTTCTGAGATTCAAACGTGGATTGCTGATTCATATGTCTATGTGAATGGTAAACAAGTAAAAGCAAATTATAAATGTCAAAAAGGTGATGACATCAAATGGAAAAAGCCTGAACAGTCCGCATTAAGAATAGAAGCGGAGAATATTCCACTTTCAATTGTTTATGAGGATGAAGATCTTTTAGTTGTTAACAAGCCAAGAGGAATGGTTGTTCATCCATCTGCAGGTCATCAGCATGGTACTCTCGTGAACGCTTTGCTTTATCACTGCGAAAGTTTGTCCCAAATTAATGGCGACCATCGGCCTGGCATTGTTCACCGAATTGATAAAGATACAAGCGGGCTGCTGGTAGTTGCCAAAAATGATAAAGCCCATACGGTTCTTGCTGGTCAATTGTCCGAAAAGTCCATCGAGCGGCGCTATGAGACGATCGTCCACGGTGTTATTGAACATGAAACAGGTCTGATTGATGCACCGATTGGCAGAGATCCAAACGACCGGAAGAAAATGGGAGTCACCGACAATGGTAAACCTGCTGTCACTCATTTCCGGGTTTTAAAACGTTTTGCTGAATTTACGCATGTGGAATGTAAGCTGGAAACGGGCCGAACGCATCAGATTCGCGTTCACATGAAGTATATTGCGTTTCCGATCGCAGGCGATCCAAAATACGGCAGACGGAAAACATTGGATATTGGCGGGCAGGCATTACACGCGAAATCAATTGCTTTTAGGCATCCCGCAACAAATGAAACAATGCAATTTGAAGTTGAACCACCCTCTTATTTTAAAAATCTCCTGGCACAACTTGAAAAATGAATTGACAGCTGATTGAAAATCTGACATAATTAACTGAAATGAATAGAGATCCTTTAAAATAGTCCAGAGAGGCTAAGAAGGTAACGGAATGACGATTAATATGATTGTCGTATGTTCAAATTCCTTTTTCCCTCTGTGGCAAAAGGGATTTTTTACTATCAGGGGTGATAAGGTGAAGAAAAAAACGGTTCTGCTGGATGATGCAGCAATGGGACGAGCAATAACAAGGATAGCTCATGAAATCGTCGAAAAAAACAAAGGTGGTGAGGATCTTGTTCTCATAGGCATCAAAACAAGAGGCATTCCACTGACCAAACGCCTACAGGAAAAAATCAGTCAGATAGAAGGCATCTCAATACCAACTGGCGAATTGGATATCACCTTATATCGCGATGATCTGGAAAAGGTTACAACTGATGAAGATCCAGAAATAAAGGGGTCATCTATCAATGTCGACTTGAAGAAAAAGAAGGTTGTTTTGATTGATGATGTGCTCTACACAGGCAGAACAGTACGCGCAGCAATGGATGCTGTCATGGATATTGGCAGACCATCCCAGATTCAGCTGGGTGTCCTTGTTGATAGAGGCCACCGGGAACTGCCGATACGAGCGGATTATGTTGGCAAGAACATTCCGACGTCTGAAGAGGAAATTGTTGTTGTTCATTTGCAGGAGTCAGATGACGAAGAAGAAGTAAGCTTATATGAAAAATGAATAAACGGACCTTTAATTAAATCCGGAGAGGTTTGAAAGGTCGCTTTAGGAATTCGTGTTTTGTATGGCAAGAGACACGTGTACCTCTTTGCGGCTTTTCGCAAAGAGGTTTTTTTATGGTTATGGTGCACTAATAAAAAAATTGGAGGCAGATCGAAATGGATAAACACGAAATGGTATTGGACGTACAAGAAAAACCGAAGCTGCAAAAATGGATTGTACTAAGCTTGCAGCATTTATTTGCAATGTTTGGTGCTACAATTTTAGTCCCGTTTCTGACCGGATTATCACCTGCTGTCGCATTGATCTCCAGTGGTCTTGGAACACTGTCTTATCTATTGATTACAAAAGGTAAAATTCCTGCTTATCTAGGTTCAAGTTTCGCATTTATTGCGCCGATTATCGGAGCCAGTTCGGCTGGGGGACCCGCCGGAGCGATGGTAGGTACATTTTTGGCCGGGGTTGTGTATGGTGTTGTTGCTTTGCTAATCCGATTTTTAGGTCTGAATTGGCTCATGCGTATCTTACCTCCGATCGTGGTCGGTCCTGTAATTATGGTTATCGGGCTTGGTCTTGCTTCAACAGCAATCGACATGGCCATGTATGTGCCTGGTCTTGATGAAGATGTTTACAGTGGCACACACTTCAGTGTTGCGTTATTCACATTGGCGGTGACGGTTATCGCATCGATCTTCTTCAAAGGATTATTTAGCTTGATCCCCATCTTGATCGGTATCGTTTCAGGCTATGTGTTTGCTCTTTTCCAAGGAGTGGTGGATACATCAGGAATAAAAGCAGAATGGGCTTCAATCATTTCAGCTGGTTCGGTTGGTGAATTTTTTACCGCAATCTTTAAATCACCTGACTTTGTTGTACCATTTGTTCACTACTCGCCGGTTGAAATTTTAAGCGGTGAAATCGTCTTGTTAATGGTGCCTGTTGCGCTTGTCACGATTGCTGAACATATCGGTGACCAAATGGTTTTATCAAAAGTCGTCGGACGAAACTTCCTTAAACAGCCAGGACTGCATCGGTCAATTCTCGGCGACGGGGCAGCAACCATGATTGCATCTTTTCTCGGAGGGCCACCGAATACTACCTACGGGGAAAACATCGGTGTACTTTCGATTACCCGAGTATTCAGCGTGTTTGTAATCGGGGGTGCCGCTATCATAGCAATCTGTTTCGGTTTTGTCGGTGTTATCACAGCTGCGATAAGCTCGATTCCATCTGCAGTTATGGGCGGCGTATCAATTCTGCTGTTCGGTATCATTGCTTCTAACGGGCTGCGCATGTTAATTGATAACCAAATCGACTTAAGTGATAAACGAAACCTTGTTATATCATCTGTCATTCTCGTGATTGGTGTTGGGGGCGCTTTTATTCAGGTTACCGACAACTTGCAAATTGCAGGGATGGCATTATCGGCTATCATCGGCGTGTTGTTAAATCTTGTCCTGCCCGGCAAGGAAAGCGGTTATGGCAATGGAGCGATGTTTGAAGACAGTGAGGTTCAGAAAAGCAAGAAACGCAGTGACGTAGCTTAGATCGATAGCTGAATTTAAGGAGGATGATAAACGATGCATCATTTCATATCAACGCGTGAACTTTCTTTTGCTTCAATTTATCGTATTCTAGAGACAGCGCAGGCTTTGCAAACTAAACAAACGCGAACGATACAACATGGTTGGTTTGCTGCCAATCTGTTTTTTGAACCAAGTACACGAACAAAAACAAGTTTTCAAGTTGCCGAGAGAAAATTAGGAATGGATGCACTGGATTTCCATATGGAGAGTTCGAGCGTGGCTAAAGGTGAATCACTTTATGATACCGCACGGACCTATGAAGCGATTGGTGCTGACCTGTTAGTAGTACGGCATGCTTCTGACCATTGGTATGACGAATTGGCCGGAATTTCGATCCCGATCATCAACGCAGGCGCAGGTAAAGGGGAGCATCCGACCCAAGCCATTCTCGATCTATTAACAATCTATCAGGAGTTTGGTTCGTTTAATGATTTGACCGTCGTCATAGCAGGTGACATCAAGCATAGCCGAGTGGCTCGTTCCAATGCCTATGCTTTGCTTACCCTTGGAGCAAACGTTTTTTTTGCGGCAACCCCCGGATTTGAAGATTATTCATTTGATGTGCCATATATATCGATGGATGAAGCTGTCGAAATGTGTGATGTGCTGATGATGCTAAGGGTTCAGCATGAACGTCATAAGTCAACGTATCAAACGAAATCATACCTTCATGATTACGGCCTTACAATGGAACGTGAACGAAAAATGCAGGATCATGCCATCGTGTTGCACCCGGCACCTGTTAACCGGGGAGTGGAAATTGATACAAGGCTTGTAGAGTGCAAACGATCACGGATTTTCCGGCAAATGGAAAATGGGGTGTATGCACGAATGGCTATTTTATTAAGCTTGTTAAACGGAAAGGATGCTGTTTATGAAAATTTTACTAAAGAACGCCAGACGATTGCTACATGACACTCAAACGAAGGATTGTGACATTTTAATCGATAAAGGAACAATCAGTAAAATAGCGGCCGAAATAAACGAAGATGCTGATCAGCGAATCGATTGTAAAAATTATATGGTGTTTCCGGGTTTTATCGATGTTCACGTTCATTTGCGTGAACCGGGTGGAGAACATAAAGAGACGATTAAAACGGGATCAGAATCGGCTGCACGGGGCGGGTTTACAACGATATGTGCCATGCCAAATACAAATCCTGTACCGGATAATACTGAGGCACTCCAAGAATTGAAAAACAAAATTGATGCAGATGCATGTGTGCGTGTCCTGCCATATGCGTCAATTACAAAAGGTTTAAAAGGTAACGAGCTAACTGATATTTCGCGCCTTGTTGACGATGGTATATTTGCTTTTACCGATGACGGCGTGGGCATTCAGACGGCTGATCTCATGTTCCGGGCGATGCAGAAAGCAGCGGCTCAAAATAAGCCGGTAGTGGCACATTGCGAAGATAATTCACTTGTGTATGAGGGCGTTCTCCATAATGGCGAGGTGAGTGAGCGGCTTGGACTGCCCGGAATCCCTTCTATCAGTGAATCGGTACAGATTGCACGGGATGTGCTGCTGGCTGAAGCGGCCGGTTGTCACTATCACGTCTGTCATGTAAGTACAAAAGAGTCCGTAAGAATTATCCGTAATGCAAAAAAAGCAGGCATTCATGTAACGGCCGAAGTAACACCTCATCACTTATTGTTGTATGAAGAAGCAGTCCGGGACGATAATGCTGATTTTAAAATGAACCCGCCGTTGCGCAGTAAAGCAGACCAGCAGGCGTTAATCGATGGTCTTCTGGACGGTACAATCGATTTTATCGCAACAGATCATGCACCACATGCAGCAGAAGAAAAAGCAGCAGGTTTTGGGCAGGCACCGTTTGGCATTGTTGGACTGGAGACTGCATTTCCATTGTTATATACATATTTGGTCAAAACGAATAAGGCGACTTTGAAAGAATTAATCGATTGGATAACTGTAAAACCGGCCAACGCTTTTCAATTGCCTTATGGCGTGTTGCACGAAGGTGCCGTAGCAGACTTGACGGTTGTAGATTTGAATAAAAGTGCCCGTGTTGATAAAGCGACGTTTTTATCAAAAGGGAGAAACACACCTTTTCACGGTTGGGAAGTGGAAGGTATTCCTGTGTTAACACTTTCGGAAGGAAAAGTGGTTTATCAGAACACCAATGAAGATAATGCCATAACTACTAATTGATATTTATTTTTAAAAACGTATAAGGAGGCATCATCATATGCTTAAGCGTCTGCTTACAGCTACGTACAATGCACAGCCGATGATCGATAAACAGGCGGTTTTAATATGAAAAAGTGTACCGATATGCTGGTGAAATCAGTGCATGAAATTGCTTTGGAAACGGTTGAAATGACATTAGCGGATGCCTTTATCACCAAAGAGGCTGCGCCTGGTCAATTTTTGCATCTGCTGGTGGATGGTCATTCTCTCCGCAGACCGATTTCCATCACAGATATCGATCGCAATAATGAGACGGTGACCATTTTATTTAAAAAGACAGGTGAAGGGACCAGACGCTTAGCATCCTTGCAGCCCGGTTCAACAGTAAATGCCATCGGACCGGCGGGTAACGGGTTCTCATATGATTCATCAATCAGAACTGCACTCTTGATTGGCGGCGGCATCGGCATCCCACCTTTATATTGTTTGGGGAGAGAACTCCTGCAAAACGGCATTAATGTCAAAGCTGTGCTCGGCTTTCAGACAAAGCAACATGTTTTTTACGAAGAAAAGTTTAAAATGCTTGGAGGCACATATGTCGTAACCGATGACGGCAGTTACGGGCATAAGGGCTTTGTGACGGACGGGCTGGACTTCGCAGGACATTTTGATCATTATTATTCCTGCGGGCCGATTCCAATGCTTCGTGCAGTAACGAATGAGCTGACTTACCGGCCGGGGTCTATTTCACTTGAAGAACGTTTGGGATGCGGTATTGGTGCTTGCTTTGCCTGTGTCATTCAAACAGATAATGCAGGTGGCTACCGGAAGATATGCTCTGACGGCCCGGTTTTTGCAGCAGGTGAGGTGGTATTATGACATGTCTATCTGTTGAGTTGCCCGGTTTAAATTTGAATAATCCTGTCATGCCTGCTTCAGGATGTTTTGGGTTTGGTCGGGAATACAGTGAATTTTATGCTCTGAATAAGCTTGGAGCAGTCATCATGAAAGCCGCGACAGGCGGTGAACGCTATGGAAATCAGACACCCCGGGTCGCTGAAACACCGTCAGGCATGCTGAATGCCATTGGACTCCAAAATCCAGGCGTAGATGCGATCATAGCAAATGAGGTGCCTTTCCTTGAGGAACAAGATGTACCGGTTATTGCCAATATAGCTGGAAGTACAGTTGAAGAGTATGACGCGGTAGCTTCTGCCTTCAACAACGTACTATCAGTGAAAGCATTGGAATTGAATATTTCGTGCCCGAACGTGAAAGAAGGGGGCATCCAATTCGGAACCGATCCACGCATGGCGGCTGAAGTAACCAAAAAGGTTAAAGCGGCCAGCAGACTCCCGGTCTATGTCAAGCTCTCACCCAATACATCTAATATTGTCGAGATGGCAAAGGCGGTGGAAGCAGCAGGCGCTGACGGCTTGTCAATGATAAATACGATAACCGGAATGCAACTTAATCTGACAACGATGCGCCCTGTACTGGCCAATAATACGGGCGGGCTGTCGGGAAACGCCATTAAACCGATTGCCATCCGAATGATTTATGAAGTGAAGCAGCATGTTTCCATTCCTATTATCGGAATGGGGGGCATTTCAAACGCTGAAGATGTATTGGAATTTTTACTTGCAGGAGCCAGTGCTGTTGCAGTCGGCACCGCCAACTTTCATAATCCGTATGCGTGTCCTGAAATTATTGAAAACTTGCCGGACATTTTGCAGCAATACGGATTTGCTTCGGTTAAGGATGCTGTCGGGAAGGGGCATGATTAATGAAGGGAAGCGTATTTCTGGCACTGGATTTTCCGGTGTTGGAGCAAGCAAAGGATTTTATTGAACAGAATGAATTACAGGGTGTGCCTGTCAAAGTAGGTATGGAATTATTTTACCGCGAAGGCCTGCCATTAATAGATTGGTTGAAGCGTAACAATCATGAAATTTTTCTTGACCTTAAACTTCATGACATTCAGACAACTGTTAAAAGAGCTATGAAAAATCTTGCCGTGCTCGGCGTTGATATGGTTAATGTCCACGCGCTTGGCGGCAGTGATATGATAAAGGCAGCTCGTGAGGGGTTAGCGGCTGGTTCAGCAGCTGGGCATAATCCTAAATTGATTGCTGTAACCATTCTGACTTCCATGGAGAATCACGTTATGAACAATGAACTGGGTTTACAGGGGAGTATACAAAATAATACCGTTCACTTATCGAACCTCGCCTATGAAAGTGGGGCTGATGGTGTTGTCTGTGCTGTTCATGAAGCCGGAGCAATCAAAAAAGTTTGCGGTCCATCATTCTTGACAGTTACACCCGGCATTCGTTTATTAAACGCTGCAGGCGATGATCAAAAAAGAATCGCCACCCCCGCCGTTGCCCGAAAGAACGGATCAGATATTCTGGTTGTTGGGCGGACTGTTACGAATGCTCAGAATCCAAAAATTGCATATGAAGAAGTAAAAAAGGAGTGGTCGCATGGGGAAAAGTCGTGACATAGCTAAAGAACTGCTTGATATAAAGGCTGTGCAAATCAGCCCTGCTGATTATTTCACCTGGACTTCCGGGATTAAATCACCTATTTACTGTGACAATCGGCTGACGATGTCGGACCCAGGTGTGCGTACTAAAATTGCAGACGCGTTTATTGAGCAAATTGAACAGCTGGGGTGGATGCCTGATGTTATTGCCGGGTGTGCAACGGCGGGTATTCCGCATGCTGCCTGGCTGGCTGGAAAACTTAATTTGCCACTGGTCTATGTGCGATCGAAGCCAAAAGGCCACGGGAAAGAAAACCAGATTGAAGGCAGGGTTGAAGCAGGTCAAAAAGTGGTGGTTATTGAAGATTTGATATCAACTGGCGGTTCTTCGATTGAAGCTGCTAATGTGTTAAAACAGGAGGATGCAAATGTACTTGGCGTGCTAGCTATTTTTACATATGGTCTTAGAGTAGCTGAACAGCGGTTTTGTGAAGCACAATTAGCGTACCGGACAATTACTGATTATAACGAAGTTCTGGCATTGTTAGCCGATGATGGAATGATCAGCAGAGAGGTGCAAAAAGATTTGGCAGAATGGCGTCATAATGTTTAACATATCATACTTTAGGGATGCACCGTAAAATTGGACCGCATGATTACATTAGATGCAATAAGTTAAAAATACCCTTATAATAAAATTAAATAACCATCACTTATCAAAATGAGGTATTGACTTATGAAAATAGAGGACTATGAATTACTTTTGAAATTAAAGGAAGTCGGAACAATTCGCGGTACGGCCAAAGCGATCTTAATTTCGCAGCCTGCTGTAACCCAGCGTCTGAAATATATTGAAGAATATTTCGGCCATCCAATATTTATCCGGACATCAAAAAGTTTGGTGCTCACTCCTGCAGGGGAGCTGATCCTGGATCATGCGAGCAACGTTATTAAGAAAGAAAAGACGATTAAAAATACGCTTGCCCAATCCAGTGGAGAAGTCCAAGGATCTTTATCGATAGCGTGTTCATCTCTGGTGAGTCAGCGATTTTTGCCTTTAATACTCGGTGATTATACAAGTGCCTATCCAAAAGTAGCAATAGATCTTGTGACGGGTATCAGTGAAGATATTAAGCGCGAGCATAAAAATTATCATGTATGTATCATACGCGGTGAGAGATTGAAAGAAACAGTAAGTGAATTATTGTTTGAGGATCCGCTATATATGTTTGATACAGAGCCATTTCCTGAAAATCAATTGAAGGAACGACCATTAATTTCGTTCAAGAGTGATGATAGTATGCACGAGTTGGTGGATAATTGGCTTTACCACCACCAGGAAGCGATTCAGCCGATAAAAATGTTGCATGTTGACCAGATTGAGACGTGCAAACAATTTATGCAGCAGGGACTCGGTATGGCTGTTCTCCCAAAAAGTGTTTCGCATGGCTTGATGGACGATTACCCGCACATAGCGCTTCAGCTGGACGGAAAGCCTGTTACCCGCGATACATGGGTGTGTTATCAGGAAGGTGTGCGCAAGTTACCGCAAGTTGACCAATTTTTATCCTCACTTCTGAGTAGAGAATTTCTTTAAATGTTTAACATTCTTTAAAGAAAGGAACATGTCTGTACCGTTAATTAAGGAGTGATTACACATGAGTGAAGTTATTTTCACATCTAAAGCAACCGCGAAAAACGGCCGTGACGGCCATGTTAAGTCGTCTGACGGCATAATTGATTTAGAACTGGTTAATCCGGCGGAAAATAACGATGATAAAGGTTCCAATCCGGAGCAATTGTTTGCTGCGGCATACTCAGGATGTTTTGATAGTGCGGTAAACCTTGTGGCATCACAACAAAATAAAAAAATTGATTCGGAAACAACAGCTGAGGTAAGTCTTATAAAGGATCCGGAAGATGACGGATTTAAAATTGGCGTGACGTTGAACGTCAAAATTGACGGTCTCAATCCGGAAGAAGCCGAAGAAATTGTCCAGTCTGCTCACCAGGTGTGCCCCTATTCCAAGGCCACACGCGGCAATATAGAAGTGAATCTTAATGCTAAGCCATCAGATGAACCCAGCTAATGTAACAATTGGCAGTAAATTGGATAGCAACCGTATATAGACCGTGAACGTTTTCCCCTCTGAGCGAAAAAAGACGGATGATCTGCAATTTGATCATCCGTCTTTTAATTTTTCAGTTAAATCTTTTTCAGGTGTCACAAATAATGTTTTTTGGTTATCGTAAGTGACAAAACCGGGTTTTGCACCATTAGGCTTTTTAACGTGCCTGATTGTGGTGTAATCCACCGGAACCGATGAAGATTGATGCGATTTGCTGAATAACGCAGCTAATTGTGCTGCTTCAACCAAGGTCTCCTCGCTGGGATTTTGCGCTCGGATTATAACATGTGAACCTGGAATGTCCTTCGTATGGAGCCAGACATCATCACGATTTGCGAGCTTCATCGTGACATATTCGTTTTGCTTATTATTTTTGCCTACCAGGATTGGGGTGCCGTCTGAAGACAGAAATTTTTCAGGTTGCGGCTTTGTCGGCTTCTTTTTATTTTTGCCTTGTTTTTGTTTTTTAAGATAGCCTTGCTCTCTTAATTCCTCGCGAATTTCCTCAATATCAGACTCCCGTGCTGTATCAATTTGCTGCAGCAATTGTTCAAGATAGTTAACCTCACGGTTCGTTTTCTTAATTTCCTGTTGAACTTTTTCATTGGATGTTTTTAGCTTTTGATACGTTTTAAAGAAAGCCTGTGCATTTTCGCTTGGGCTTTTATTCGGGTTCAGTTCAATCGTAATTTCATTTTGCCCGGGATCATAATAATCAATTACCGTCGCAGTGTCGTCACCGTGGTTTACCTGATGAATATTAGCTGTTAAGAGTTCACCGAGCCGCTGGTATTTTACCGCGTTCTTTGCCTTTTGAAGTGTTTTGTCATGTTTCTTCAGCTTGCGTTCATTTTTTTCTTTTTCGTTTTTAATAAATTGATAGAGGTCCTTGGCTTGCTGTTTGATCCGGTCGCGTTCGGCTTTCCCTGAATAAAAGGCATCAAGCATTTGATTTGTTGCCGTAAATACTTCCGTTCGTCCGCCTGTGTGGGTGATCGGAAGTACATGAAAATCTTCTCTGCCATTTCGATAAATACTCGGGGAAAAACGACGCTCTTTCAACAGTGTCTGTAATTCAGAAAACTTTTCCTGGTACGTTTCAATTGAACCTAACTTAGACCGGTAAACGATCTCTTTAGCGAGAAAAGGTGAGAACCCTACCAGTATATTAACAATTTGCTGGGCCAATTTGCCGGTGTTAAAGTCCAGCTTCTGTATAAATGCATTACTGTCAATTTCAAGCGGATTACGTTTGTTCTGGCTTGGCGGAAGTTTATAAACATGCCCCGGCAACACGGTCCGATAGCGATTTTGTGCTGGAGAAACGTGTTTCAGACTATCCAGGATATGTTCTTTTTCCCCGTCGATCAGCATCACATTACTATGTTTGCCCATCAATTCAATAATTAGCTTTTTAGTTGTGATATCCCCGATTTCATTACGGGATTGGACTGAAAACGTAACGATTCTTTCCATGCCATACTGTTCGATTGAATCAATGACAGCGCCTGACAGGTGTTTTCTAAGAAGCATACAAAACATCGGTGGTTGCTTTGGATTTTTATAGTTGTCGTCTGTTAGATGCATCCGTGCGTACACAGGATGTATTGATAACAGAAGCGAATGGTTGTGTCCGTGGCTTCGTATTGTAAAAACCAGTTCCGTGTCTGTCGGCTGGTGAATTTTTGCAATCTTACCCGGGGTAATTTTTTCATTAAGCTCCTGTATGACCGCCCGGGTCACAATTCCGTCAAATGGCATATAATCACTTCTCCTCTAAAAAGCGGCACATCTCCGATTATTCAATTCTGCAATACAGTAAAAAAGCATTATTCATGTTTAACGTCATTATAGCATTTTTTAGGACAGGTCTGCATAGGTATTGGTGTATAAGAGGAAGTTCTGTGCGAAGTCAATTACTGCGTATTATTGCTTTTCAAGATGAATCTGGAGGGAATGCTGGATGAAATGGTATCAGATGGATACAGATGTCGTCGAACAAAAATTACATGTCTCATCAAAACAAGGGTTAACAGCTAAGCAAGTGGAGCAGCGCCGCAAACAATATGGAACGAACCAGCTGGAATCGGCTCCAAAAACCTCCAGATGGCTCGTGTTTTTGAAGCAATTTCAGGATTTCATGGTTCTGGTTTTGCTTGCCGCGACATTGATAGCAGGTTTGCTTGGAGAATATATTGATGCTGTTGCGATAATGATTATTGTGCTAGTAAATGGTTTTCTTGGTTATTTTCAAGAGCAAAAAGCTGAAAACTCACTGGCAAAATTAAAGGAAATGTCAGCGCCGACCGCTACTGTTTTAAGAGAGGGCGAATGGGTAAAAATTCCTTCCCGGGAAGTAGTTGTAGGGGATGTTGTCAGAATAAACAGTGGTGATCGCATCCCGGCAGATATGCGGATTGTTAAATCAAATAGCCTGGAAACAGAAGAGTCAGCACTGACAGGAGAATCTCTTCCGGTATTAAAGCACGCCACACGACTATCTGCTGATGCACTTGAAGCCCAGGATCAAGCGAACATGGGCTTTATGAGCACATTAGTTACACGAGGTTCTGCAACAGGTATCGCAGTTGGCACGGGGATGAACACTGTAATGGGGCAAATTGCTTCGCTGATGGTGAAAACAGAGAAAACAACCACACCGCTTGAACATAAATTGGCGGAACTTGGCAAAGTATTAATTGCTGTAGCATTATTATTAACAGCTCTGGTCGTATTGGCAGGGGTTTACCAGGGTCATCCCGTCTATAATATGTTCCTTGCTGGCGTATCACTTGCAGTCGCTGCAATTCCTGAAGGCCTTCCCGCTATCGTAACTGTTGCACTCTCGCTGGGTGTTCAACGGATGATCAGGAAAAAAGCGCTTGTTCGAAAATTGTCAGCAGTTGAGACATTAGGCTGCGCTTCAGTCATTTGCTCAGATAAGACAGGGACCATGACAGAAAATAAAATGACCGTAAAAGAGGTTTATTTAAATGGGGAGATATTACAAGTTTCCGGCGATGGATATGAGGCGAACGGCAGCGTTTTTTTAAATGAAACTGAAGTTGACAGAGATTATCCCAATCTTGAATCGATGTTTTTATATGGCATGTTATGTAACAAAGCTGCCCTTATGGTGAGAAAAGGAAAATACTTCGTTGATGGCGATCCAACTGAAGGTTCTCTGCTCATTGCCGCACGAAAAATTGGACTGACGAACCAATTGAGCGACAATTATCGGATCATTAAAGAATTGCCATTTGATTCTGAACGTAAGCGGATGAGCATTGTCATTGAAGATGAAAACAAAATGCGTTTTCTGATTTCAAAGGGCGCCCCTGATGTGCTCCTGCCACGGTCAAATTATATAATGAAAAAACAGGGGAGGCAGCAGATTCACAAAGAAGATAAAGCCGGTATCGATCAAGCAGTTGATAATATGGCGAATAAAGCACTGCGTACGCTGGCAATCGGCATGAAACCATTATCAAAAGATGATTCAATGAATCCTGCATCTCTGGAAAAAGATTTGACACTGATAGGTCTATACGGCATGACTGACCCGCCACGAAAAGAAGTGAAAGAAGCCATCGAGGAATCACGGGAAGCCGGTATAAAATCGGTGATGATAACTGGGGACCATGAAAAAACAGCCCGGGCAATCGCAACTCAGTTGAATTTACTTCCTGAAAATGGAATGGTGCTTAACGGCTATCAGCTGAATACGATGTCAGTTTCAGATCTGCGGGAAATTATTGATCAAGTCTATGTATTTGCGCGCGTAACACCTGAACATAAGCTAAAAATTGTACAAGCATTTCAGGAAGAGGGACATATTGTCGCGATGACTGGGGATGGTGTCAACGATGCACCTGCCATTAAAGCAAGTGATATTGGGATCAGCATGGGAGAAAGCGGAACAGACGTGACGAAAGAAGCGTCCTCACTTGTTTTAATGGATGATAACTTTGCTACCATAAAAACGGCTATTATCGAAGGTCGAAACATCTATGAAAACATCCGGAAATTCATACGTTATTTACTGGCCTCAAATGTCGGTGAAATTTTAGTCATGCTGCTGGCGATGCTAATGGGAATGCCGCTGCCGCTCGTTCCCGTACAAATATTGTGGGTTAATTTGGTGACGGATGGGCTCCCTGCGATGGCCCTTGGTCTTGACCAGTCAGAAGATGATGTGATGAAAAGGGGGCCGCGTCACCCTAAGGAAGGTGTATTCGCCCGTGGTCTTGGTTTTAAAATTGTAAGCCGCGGTATCTTAATCGGTTTTGCAACTTTAATAGCGTTTATATTAGCTTATCAGGGAAATCCGGACAATCTGATTTATGCACAGACAATTGCTTTTACCACATTAGTGATAGCTCAGTTGATTCATGTATTTGATTGTCGCAGCGACCATTCAATTTTTTCACGCAATCCATTTGAGAATAAATATTTAGTTATGGCGGTCTTATCATCTGTTCTATTATTGCTCATTGTTGTCTACTGGGGGCCGCTCCAACCAATTTTTCATACGACAGCTTTAAGTATATTGGACTGGATGCTGGTTCTTGCGCTGAGTTTTCTGCCGAGTGTATTTTTCGGTTTCTCAAAAAAATAATACGAGCAGCCCTTCTGCCAAAGAAGGGTTTTTATTTTGGAAACGAATTGCTATAATGGGTGAGGATTTAAGCGTTCAAACAAAGGATAGGCGTAAATTAAGGAGTAAATCCTTGTATTTTGGCGATTATTTAATCTATAATGGATTTTATAGCTACATAGATTTGAAACGGATTTTTTAAGGGGGAGCCAATTTGAGTTTACGATTGATAAATATAGGGTTCGGTAATGTTGTTTCGGCAAATCGGGTCATTTCGATTGTGTCGCCCGAATCAGCACCAATTAAACGAATTATAACGGTAGCGCGTGACAATAATAAACTGGTCGATGCAACTTATGGACGGCGCACCCGTGCTGTTATTATAACCGACAGTGATTATGTTGTGCTATCAGCTGTACAGCCCGAAACAGTCGGTCAGCGAGTCATCAGTAATGAAGATGATGCAGATGAGAATAGCTAGGAGGAAATGATTTGATTGATGAAAAAGGCATTTTATTCATTTTATCCGGGCCTTCAGGCGTAGGTAAAGGCACTGTGAGAAAAGAGCTTTTTAATCGTGCAAACGACCTGGCTTATTCAATCTCAATGACGACCAGGGAGAAACGTTCCGGAGAAAAAGAAGGTATTGATTACTTCTTTAAAACAAATGAAGAATTTGAGAATATGGTCGAAGCGGGTCAGCTTTTGGAATATGCTCGTTTTGTCAATAATTATTACGGAACACCACGGAAATATGTGGAGGATACGCTTGCATCAGGCAAGGATGTATTTCTCGAGATTGAAGTACAGGGTGCTATGCAAGTGAAAGAAAATTTCCCGGAAGGTGTTTTTATCTTTTTATTCCCGCCCAGCCTGGAGGAATTAAAAAACCGTATCGTTGATAGGGGCACGGAATCCGAGGATTTAGTGTTTGAACGGCTGAAAGAAGCGCGAAATGAAATTCACATGATGGATGCATATGATTATGTCGTTGTCAATGATGATGTTAATTCTGCCGTTACCAAAATTCAATCAATTATTCAAAGTGAACATTGCAGGCGCGAGCGAATTGCAAGTCAATACAAACAATTATTGAAGGAGGAATAAAATATGTCAATGTTGGAGCCGTCCATCGACGATCTGCAAACAAAAATTAAATCCAAATACACGCTTGTCACAATCGCCGCCAGGAGGGCACGTCAAATCAGGGAAGAAAATAAAAAAGTGTTGGTTGACAACCCTAAATCAAATAAATACGTCGGGTTGGCGCTTGAAGAGATTATGGCCGATAAGCTGCATGTAAAAAATGATAGCAATTAAACCTGATGACCCTCGCTTCTTATCTGCGAGGGTCAGATTTTTAGATAAACCAAATCTGTCATTAACCAGGAATGTTTTCGCATAGATAGCTGTTATCCGCTCCGTACTAGATGTAAAGTGCGAACCAGTGAAAATTCTTCCTTCTGATTGTCGTTAAGTTCTGAAATCGCTCCGGCAATATACTTCGCTTTCCATGGGCACGGCCTCGGGCCAACACGAT
This sequence comes from Lentibacillus persicus, assembly GCF_900112705.1. Classification (GTDB taxonomy): domain Bacteria; phylum Bacillota; class Bacilli; order Bacillales; family Amphibacillaceae; genus Lentibacillus; species Lentibacillus persicus. The sequence continues at coordinate 211,498 of NZ_FOMR01000004.1, read as the reverse complement.
GTTGGTCACAAAGGCGTTGGCTATTGACGTGGCGGTCTTAGCCTTTGAACCTTTCTTGCGGGGTCTTCGGACGCGTGCTGTTCCCATTGGAGTCTTCGTATATTGCCTGCGCTGGAAATGTTTACTGTCTCTGTGGTGCAGTACAATCAAGACAACCTTAGCGGAGGAAACACATGCCGACTCCTGCGGGAGCAAAGGCATAGGTGAGACCCCGCAGGGCATAGCCCGAGGAGGCTCACCAGCCGCCCGCGGAAAGCGGCATGTATTTCCGGAGCGGCGGAACACGCCCAACCTCAATCTCAAACTTAGTTCGCAGTTTATGGAAAATGCGAAGGTTAAAAAGTTATGAAAAGAGTCTTAATCATAAAAAAAATCGGGGGCTTGAAAATGGTTTTAAATAAAAATATACTTCTTGGTGTTTCAGGCGGTATCGCTGCATATAAGGCGTGTGCGTTAACCAGTAAATTAACTCAGCAGGGCGCGGATGTGAAAGTGATTATGACAGAAAATGCTGCAAAATTTGTTTCCCCGCTGACATTTCAGGCACTGTCGCGAAACCCGGTGCATATTGACACATTCGATGAAAAAGATCCTGCTAAAGTCGCGCATATTGACTTGGCTGATTGGGCGGATATTACAATTCTGGCTCCGGCAACTGCAAATTTAATTGGTAAGGTGGCTAACGGCATTGCTGATGATATGCTGACAACTGTGCTCTTGGCCACACAGTCAAGTGTCTATATAGCACCAGCAATGAATGTACACATGTATGCGCACCCCGGTGTGATGGAAAATATGCAACGGCTGGATACTTGGGGTTACCACTTTATTGAGCCGGGCGATGGGTATTTGGCGTGTGGCTATGTGGGAAAAGGGCGACTGGAAGAACCTGAAACCATAATTGAAGCTGTTAAAACGCACCAAAACAATAGAGCTGAATTAAGCGGGAAGAAAGTGTTAATTTCTGCCGGGCCAACACAGGAGAAGGTAGACCCTATCCGCTTTTTCACCAATCACTCCTCAGGAAAAATGGGATTCGCGCTTGCTGAGGAAGCGGCAAAACTAGGGGCAGAAGTCACGCTTGTAACAGGCCCCGTCAGTGTTGAAACGCAGAATAAACAGATCAAGCGGGTCGACGTCGTTTCCGCTGCAGATATGTATGAGACGATGCATAAACATTATCCTTCAAGCGATATCGTCATTAAAGCGGCTGCTGTTGCGGATTACCGTCCGAAGCAAACATTCAGTGAAAAGATGAAAAAACAATCCGGTGGGTGGCGTGTTGAAATGGAACGTACACAGGACATTCTGCAATCGCTTGGCGAACAAAAAACACATCAATTTTTGGCGGGCTTTGCAGCGGAGACAACCAACCCGATTGAATATGGGTTTAATAAACTGAAGAAAAAAAATCTTGATGCAATCATTATTAACGATGTGGCAGCAGAAGGAGCGGGTTTTGCAGGTGATACCAACGCAGTGACTTATGTGAATAAAACGGAAGAAACTAAAGATATAACGCTGCGGTCCAAACACGACATCGCTAAAGAAATTTTATTGCTTATCTCCCGTGATATGAAGGATGACATGAATTGAATATTGCAAAAGTAATTGTCGACGTTCCGGCAAGTTCGATAAACCAAACGTTTGATTATGTAATTCCTGAACGATTCCTTGAAATATTGAAACCCGGTATGCGCGTTATTGTGCCGTTTGGTCCCAGAAAGATAATGGGCTATGTGGTGGACTGGACAAATGATTCTGATTTTAACAACCTGAAAGAAATTAATGATGTGCTTGATTTAACTCCCGTACTGACTCCTGAACTGCTGGAGCTTGGCAAATGGCTGGCAGAGTATACCTTAAGTTTATACATTACCGCTTTTCAGGCCATGCTGCCTCAAGTATTGAAAGCAAACTATAAAAAAGAACTCGAACGCATTTCAAATGAGCCGCTTTCAGACCAGCTTGAAGCATTTTTTGCCGGCAGGGACAGTGTGTCATATGAGGAGCTGGAAAACACCTCAGTAAGCTTTTCCCAAATTCAGAGAGCGATTCAGGATGGTGCTATTGCCGTTCGTTATCTCGTTAAGTCACGCGTTACAAAGAAGCATGTGGCGTTTGTACGACCGGCTGTGGAAACACAACTTCTTACAGAAGCTTTTGAAGATATATCAGACAGAGCCAAAAAACAAAAAGAAATTATTGATTACTTTATTGATCACCCTGAGGAAATAGAGTTAAACCAGCTTATTAAATTGTTTAAGACTACCCGTTCGACGATTAATGCGTTACAGGACAAAGGTTTGATCGTGTCATTTAAGAAAGAAGTTTACAGGAATCCATATAATGATGATGCGTTTGAATCCACAACCGCTCTTGAATTAACGAATGAGCAGCGGAGAGCTATTGAGCCGATAAAACAACACATAAAAAATGATGAGCACGATGTGTTCCTTTTGCATGGCGTGACAGGAAGCGGAAAAACTGAAATATATTTGCAGGCTATCCAGGATGTGATAAATAAAGGTGAAGAGGCAATTGTGCTTGTCCCTGAAATATCTTTGACACCACAAATGGTTAATCGGTTTAAAGGACGTTTTGGTTCCAACGTTGCTGTTTTACATAGTGCTTTATCTTATGGTGAAAAATATGATGAATGGCGGCGCGTTCATAGAAAAGAAGTTCAGGTCGTAGTAGGCGCGCGATCTGCTGTTTTTGCCCCCTTTGAAAACCTCGGTATTATTATCATTGACGAAGAGCATGAAAACAGTTATAAACAGGAGGATCAGCCACGTTATCATGCCCGTGATGCAGCCATTCGCCGCGGTGAAAATCATCGATGCCCGGTTATACTTGGAAGTGCGACACCAACATTGGAATCTTATGCGAGAGCCCAAAAAGGTGTCTACAAGCTGGCTGTACTCGAGAAGCGAACAAATGAAAAAGCGATGCCTGAAGTTGACATCGTTGATATGCGGGAAGAATTGCATGCAGGGAATCGTTCGATGTTTTCAAGAAGACTTAAAGAGACTATTGACCAGCGTATCAACCGTGGTGAACAAGCTGTTCTTCTCCTCAACCGGCGCGGCTACTCAACGTTTGTCATGTGCCGGGACTGCGGTCATGTTAAGGAGTGCCCGCATTGTGATATCGCGCTTACGTTTCACAAACTTCATAATCAGCTTAAATGTCATTACTGCTCCTACGAGGAACCAATGCCAATGTACTGCCCTTCATGCAGCAGCGATTTGATCCGCTTTTTCGGAACAGGGACACAGCGAATAGAAGAAGCGTTGACACAGCTCGTTCCGGAAGCCCGCGTTCTGCGGATGGATGTTGACACAACAAGACGAAAAGGGTCACATGAAAAGCTGTTGAATCAATTTGCCAATAAAGAAGCAGATATATTGCTCGGCACCCAGATGATCGCAAAAGGGCTCGATTTTGAAAATGTAACATTGGTGGGCGTATTGACAGCTGATTCGATGTTGCACCTGCCTGATTTCAGGTCTGCAGAAAAAACTTTTCAGCTTTTAACACAGGTCAGCGGACGGGCGGGCAGACACGAACTCCCCGGTGAGGTAATTGTTCAAACGTATACACCGGAGCATTACAGTATTGAACTTGCGAGTCAATATGATTATATGGCGTTTTATAAACAGGAAATGCAAATCCGCAAAAAATTTCAGTATCCGCCATATGTCTTTCTCGCGTTAATAACAGTCTCCCATAAAAATCATATAACAGCTGTAAAGTCGACGCAGCAAATTGTGCAAGCGTTATGGCCGCTTCTTCAGCACGATAGTGTTATTTTAGGTCCAACACCATCTCCGATTACACGGGTGAAAGATAGATATCGTTATCAATGCATGATAAAATACAGGCATGAGCCCGAACTTAGGACATTGATTAATAAGATTGTTCAACAATTTGATGAGGACGTGCGAAAAAACGATTTACTGATCTCTGTAGATATGCAGCCATACCAATTAATGTAAAACAAGACGAGACTAAAAAGGAGTGCTCTCCGATGAAACGAATCGTTTTTATGGGAACACCGGACTTTTCAGTGCCTATATTAGAAGCGCTGATTAAGACAGACTATAATGTCGTATTGACCGTCACGCAGCCTGACCGGCCTAAAGGCAGGAAGAAGGTTATGACACCTCCGCCTGTGAAAAAAACGGCCGATGAGCACCAAATTCCGGTGTTGCAGCCTGAAAAGGTACGGGATGAATACAAAAAAATACTGGCTTATGAACCCGATATCATTATCACAGCTGCTTATGGACAAATTTTGCCGAAAGAATTACTGGATACACCTGAATTTGGCTGTGTGAATGTTCACGCTTCATTGTTGCCGGAACTTAGAGGCGGAGCTCCCATCCATCATGCCATTCTGCAAGGAAAAAAAGAAACTGGTATTACAATTATGTATATGGTTGAAAAGCTGGATGCCGGCGACATTATTGCAAAAGAGACCGTCCCGATTGCCCACAGCGATCATGTGGGAACGCTTCATGATAAATTATCAATTACAGGTGCACAACTTTTAACCAGGACATTGCCGGCTATTTTTGCAGAGCGAGTCACTCCTGAAAAACAAGATGAAACCCTGGCCACTTTTGCTTCGAACATTAAACGGAATCAGGAAAAAATAGACTGGCAAAATGCAAACGACGTTATCTACAATCATATAAGAGGGCTGTACCCCTGGCCGGTGGCGTATACGACTTATAAGGGAGACGTCATGAAACTATGGTGGGCTGAAATCGATGATCATCATTACAAAGGTAGACCCGGAGAGATTGTTCAAATAATTGACAACGAAGCGTTTATTGTTGTCTGCGGTAACCAAAAGGGCATTAAAGTGGAAGAGATACAGCCCGCCGGCAAGAAACGAATGACGGTGAAGCAATATTTGCAAGGTTCGCCGGACAGAATTAAAAAGGGCGATATGATGGGTGATTAAATGAAAAGTTTTCAGTTAAGAGAAGCTATCGTTGATTTGCTTGTAAGAATTGAACAGGATAGTGGTTACAGCCATTTACTGATAGACCACGAAATAAGAACACGTGACATATCACCAAAAGATGAAGCACTGATGACAGAGATCGTTTATGGCACTATCCAGCACAAGTTAACAATCGACTACTATTTAGAAAGCTTCGTGGACAGAAAGAAAAAGTTGAAGCTGTGGGTGCGAATGCTTCTGCGAATGTCGCTCTATCAGATGCAATTCCTCGATAAAGTGCCGGATCACGCGATTATTCATGAAGCAGTCGAAATTGCGAAGCATCGTGGACATAAAGGAATTGCTTCCTTGGTAAACGGTGTGCTGAGAAGCGTGCAGCGCAAAGGTGTTCCTGATACTGCTAAGATTAAAGATGACACAAAGCGGCTTGCTATTGAGACCAGTCATCCAGAATGGCTTGTCAAACGCTGGAAGAACATGTACGGTTTCCAATTAACCCGCAGCATGTGCTATGCCAACCTTGAACGAAAACCACTCTCTGTGCGTGTTCAGCCGCTTAAAATCTCACGTGAAGCTATTATGGAAGAACTTGCAGAGCTAGGGTTTGAAACAAGGAAATCAGATTTCTCTGAGCAAGGGGTTATCGTTGATGAAGGAAATATTTTACATACACGGCTTTTTGAGGAAGGTTATGTAACGATTCAGGATCAGAGTTCAATGTTGGTAACTGAAATGCTTAATGCTGATTCTGGTATGACTGTTTTAGATGCGTGCAGTGCTCCTGGCGGTAAGGTGACACATACAGCTGAAAAAATGCGGGATGAAGGAACAATTGTGGCGTACGATCTTCATGCCAAAAAAGCAAAACAAATTCAAAAAAAGGCAGATCAGCTCGATCTTACTATTATTAATGCCAAAGCAGCCGACGCCCGGGAATTGCAGGAATTGCATGATAAGGAAACGTTCGACCGTATTTTAATCGATGCGCCATGCAGTGGTTTCGGTGTTATACGAGGCAAACCCGATATTAAATACAACAAGCAGGAAGAAGATATTGAGCATCTTGCAAAAATTCAAGCAGAAATATTGAATTCGGTCGCTCCTTTATTAAAAAAGGACGGTCTATTGATATATAGTACATGTACTGTGGATAAAATGGAAAATGAGGATCTGGTTAAAAGGTTCTTAGCGAATAACCCTGAATTCCAGGTTGATAACACGTTCTTTGAAGAATTGCCTGATAAAGTTCAGACTTCACCAGGCGTTTCTGAAATTGGTTTGCAGTTATTCCCGCATAGTTTTTCCACAGATGGTTTTTTTCTGACAAGGCTAAAACGCGTATGAATAGTTGATACAATTTAAAAGGTTGTATAAATGCGAGGTGAAAAGATGAAGGGTTATTTTCAGACGGATCCCGGGAAAGTCAGAAGTCATAATGAAGATTCAGGCGGCGTATTTTATAATCAAACCGGACAAATGCTGGCGGTGATTGCAGATGGAATGGGCGGTCATCAGGCAGGGGATGTTGCCAGCAGATTAGCAACATCATTTATGCAGGAGAGATGGGAAAAAACGGATGCTTTTTCATTACCTGATTCAGCTGAAAGTTGGCTGAGAACAAGTCTTCACGAAATGAATGTGGTTGTCCTGGATTATTCCCGAACACATGAGGAATGTGCAGGTATGGGGACGACTGTTGTAGCTGTCATCTGCACTGAGACGTTTTTTTCTGTTGCACATATTGGTGACAGCCGTTGTTATATATTGAATGACAAGGGTTTCAGGCAAATAACGACCGACCATTCACTGGTGAATGAACTCGTTAAAACTGGGCAAATCAGTAAAGAAGACGCTGAAGAGCACCCGCGGAAGAATGTATTATTAAAAGCAGTCGGAACCGAACAAAATATAACAGCAGATGTTCAAACTGCACAGTGGAACTCTGATAACAGGTTGTTGTTGTGTTCTGATGGACTGACTGACAAAATAAAAGATGACGAACTATCAACTATTCTTAACAAACCCACTGACATTGCAGCCATTTGCAATGAGATGGTAGAACTGGCCAATGCCCGAGGCGGCGAAGACAATATATCCATCATTGTTGTGCATCATAGAGCTGCAGCTGAAGAGGGGGATGGATAATGTTGAATGGCCGTTTGCTGAATGAGCGTTACAAAATAAAGCAAACGATCGGCGGCGGAGGTATGGCTGACGTTTATTTAGCAACTGATTTGATTTTGGATCGTGATGTGGCCATTAAGGCATTACGCATGGATTATGCTGATGATGAAGAGTTTATTGCACGTTTTGATCGGGAAGCCCAATCAGCAGCGAGTCTGGCTCATCCTAATATCGTTAACATATATGATGTCGGGGAAGATGACCGGGTATTGTTTATGGCCATGGAATATGTGAGAGGCATGACTTTGAAAGAATACATACAACGTTTTGCCCCGCTTGATATTCAAGAAGCTTTGGATATTATGAAGCAAATCGCATCGGCTATCGGGCATGCACATGCGAACGACATTATCCATCGTGACATCAAGCCTCAAAATATTTTGATCGATAATGATGGTCAAGTAAAAGTTACCGATTTCGGCATTGCTATGGCTTTAAGTGCTACACAGCTTACACAGACCAATTCAATTCTTGGATCGGTTCATTACTTGTCTCCTGAGCAGGCACGAGGCGGCACTGCAACGAAAATTTCTGATATATATTCGCTCGGGATTGTATTATTCGAATTGCTGACGGGAGAGATGCCCTTTTCAGGTCAATCACCCGTTTCAATTGCGTTAAAGCATTTGCAGAATGAGACACCATCCGTTAATCAATTTAACCCCGAGGTCCCGCAAAGCGTGGAAAATATCGTTTTAAAAGCGACTGCAAAGGATCCTTTCCATCGTTATGATTCAGTTTACAGCATGGAAGAAGATTTGGCCACAGCCCTTGATCCGGACCGGCTTAATGAAGAAAAATTTATACCGCCGGCTCAGGAGGGTGAAGAGACAAAAGCCATTCCGATTATAACCGACGATCAATTGCAACAGCACACAGGCGAAGATACAATCATCCCTCAGACAAATGGCGAAACAATGGCTTATACGAACAACAATGGAACTGATCAAGACGGCGCCAAAAACAATCAAAAGAAAACCAAGAATGGAAAACAAAAAAAGCGAAAAAAATGGCCAATCTTGCTCACTGCGTTTTTGTTATTGCTGGCAGCAGCAGCAGTTTCACTGTTTGTACTGCCTGGCTGGCTTCAGCCGGATGAGGTTGAAATCCCTGATATCAGCGACATGCAATATGAAGAGGCTATAAATGAATTACATGAGTTAAATTTGCAAACAGAGCGGGAAGATATCTACTCGGATGAAGTGGAGGAAAATGTAGTTATTCAATCTGAACCTGAAGCAGGACGGACTGTAAAAGAAGAAGACACTGTCACATTAATCGTCAGTCAGGGAAAAGAAGCCGTAGCTTTTGATGATTATGTCGGCGAGAATTATGATCAAGTGCGAAGGATTTTGGGTAACCGAGGGTTTGACAATATATCAGCCGAAGAAGAGCACTCAAATGAGTATGAAGCAGGACAGATTATTTCGCAAATTTATCCTTCCCCGGGAACAGAGGTCGTACCGGATGAAACCGAAGTCATTTTTGATGTCAGCTTAGGACCTGCTCCGGTAAATTTAAGCAACTTGACAGGGATGAATGAACAGCAGGCAATTGATACACTGGAAAGCCAAGGACTTACGCATGAAATTCGGGAAGAAAACTCTGAAAATACCTCTGAAGGTAATGTTATCCGTCAGGAACCGGGGCCGGGAACTGAGATGGAATCAGGCGAAAAGGTGAATGTGTATATCTCGACAGGACCAGAGGAAAAGCCGCCCGTAAGTCATGAGGAGACATTTGACGTTTCCTACAACCCAAGTCAGGAAAATACTTCTGAAGAACCTGTGGAACAGACCGTTAAAGTTTATATTGGTGACAATAACCGTTCGCTGTCAGAAGTGCATGAAGAATATACCATAACAGAAGACAGAGAATTTACAATCACATTGATGATAGCGCCGGACAGTGTGGCTAACTACCGGGTGATGCGCGATGATGAAGTGGTTATCGATAAATCAATACCATACGAAGAAGCGGCAGGTGACTAGATGACTGAAGGCAGAATTATAAAAGCATTAAGCGGATTTTATTATGTGAAATCAGGAGACGATATTTTTCAGTGCCGTGGGAGGGGGAACTTCCGCAAACAAAATATTACACCGCTTGTAGGGGATTTTGTAGAGTTTGACAGCCAGAATCCTGATGAAGGCTATATACTTTCCATTAAAAAAAGGCGTAATATGCTCATTCGGCCGCCGGTAGCAAATATTGATCAGGCGATTATTGTCAGTTCTGCGGCCAAGCCCGATTTTAATCCGTTACTGCTGGACCGTTTTCTTGTCATGATTGAGTCAAAAGGAATCGAACCGATTATTTTGATTACGAAAAAAGATTTGAAGGATGAAAGCGAACTGGCGTCTATTTACCACTACCAGAGAATATATGAAAACATTGGGTATTCGGTTAAATTGATATCTGCACTGCAATCAGAAGAGTCAGGCGGATTAAAACACGAACTTGCCGGACGCGTATCCGTCATTGCCGGACAGTCGGGTGTTGGAAAGTCATCACTTTTAAACGCTTTAAATACATCGTTGAAGCTAAAAACGGATGATATTTCAGCAAGCTTGGGCAGAGGGAAACATACAACCAGACATGTTGAGCTCGTCGAAGTTGGTGGCGGACTTGTGGCCGACACACCAGGTTTCAGCACACTCGATTTTGATGATATTATGCTTGATGAGCTCCCGGACTGCTTCCCTGAAATAAGCGAACGGAAGGCCGACTGTAAATTTCGCGGCTGCTTTCATAATAAGGAGCCAAAATGTGCAGTCAAACAAGCGGTAGCGGAAGGGGAAATCGCCCAAAGCCGCTATAATCATTATCTTCGTTTTATGAATGAAATACAATCACGAAAGCCGAGGTATTAATATGACTAAAATAGCACCTTCCATATTATCCGCTGATTTTTCGAAACTGAAAGAAGAAATTCAGGACGTTGAGCGAGGTGGGGCCGATTATATACATGTAGATGTCATGGATGGTCATTTTGTTCCGAATATTACCATTGGCCCTTTGATTGTGGAAGCCATAAGACCGCACACAAAATTGCCATTGGACGTCCATTTGATGATTGAAAATCCTGACAAATATATACCGGCATTTGCTGAAAACGGTGCCTCAATTATTACGGTCCACCAAGAGGCTTGCCCGCATCTTCATAGAACGATTCAGCTTATAAAGCACCATGGTGCGAAAGCCGGAGTCGTTATCAATCCAGCAACACCTGCTGAGATGATTCGCCACATTTTGCCGGAGGTCGACCTTGTACTGCTAATGACCGTCAATCCTGGGTTCGGAGGCCAGGCATTTATTCCGGAAGTTCTAAATAAAGTAGAACAAATAGCTGAGTGGCGTAAAGAACGTCAACTGGACTTTGAGATCGAAGTGGATGGCGGGGTTGATCAAAAAACAGCAAAAACCTGCGCAGAAGCCGGTGCAGATGTCCTGGTTGCCGGAAGTGCGGTTTATAAACGGGAAAACCGCAGCCAAGCAATTGAAGAAATTGTGCTTGCAGCAGAAAAGGCCGAGTAATACCGTGAGCCGCGTCGCAATTATGGGCAACGGTCCACAAGAATTATTACCCGATCTCTCCCGTTATGAGACAATGGTTGATGTGTGGATTGGTGCAGACCGGGGTGCTTTGACATTATTGGAAAATAACATAACGCCGGATTACGCTGTGGGGGATTTTGATTCCATGCCTGCTGCTGACATAGATAAGGTCAGAAAGAGTGCAGAAGTTTTTAATCAATTTCCTTCTGAGAAAGACGAAACAGACATGGAGATAGCACTTAAACAAGCCTATAGATTAGAGCCTGATAAAGTGTTTTTGTTAGGTGTAACAGGCGGCCGTCTTGATCATGCCCTAATTAACATCCAATTACTCTATTCGATAGTGGGACAGGGTATATCAGGTATTATTGTTGATTGCCAAAATATTGTTGAGATAACAGGCCCGGGCACACATACAATCAAGCATGACCCGGATTATTCTGCGGTTTCTTTCATACCTTTCACCCGTTTTGTGAAGGGACTGACTTTGGACGGGTTTTATTATAAATTAGCTGATCAAACAGTTTCCTGGGGTTCAACACTTTGTATTTCAAATAAGCTTATTTCAGATTTTGGTACTTTTTCATACGATGAAGGCATATTATTAGTAATAAAGAGCCGAGATATCTGATTAGGTGATTGAAAGCTTTGTTTGGATACAGAGGAGGCGGAGAACTCATGAAATTTTATACTATTAAACTCCCAAGATTTATCGGCGGTTTTGTAAGGGTCATTGCGGGTGTGTTTAAAAAAGATAAATGATTATCTCTATTTGGCTTTTGTCATTAAATGGCAGAAGCTATTTTTTTTACAAATGAAAACAAAGGCTCTTTTCGTAAACATTGTTGCTTTGTAACCTTCACAGTTCCCATAAACTGCGACAAAGTGCTTGTTGATTTCCGTTCCAGGCAGTCGCTTTCCGCGGGCAACGCTTCAGCCTCGGGCCAACACGATGTTGGTCATAAAGGCGTTGCCACAGGACGTGGCGTTCTTAGCCTTTGAACCTTAGCGCTTCCTGTGGGGTCTTCAGCCGTTGCTTCGACGAACACGATGTTCTAGTATCGGCGTTGGTCACAGGACGTGATCGCATTTAGCCGACGACCGCAGGAGTCGACTGTCTTCCACTCCAATCAACATTCACACGTGATTTTTGTTAGTACCAAGCAAGTAGATTATAGAGTGCAACGCCAGCGTAGGAAATACACGCCGACTCCTGCGGGAGCATAGGCATAGGTGAGACTCCGCAGGGCGCAGCCCGAGGAGGCTTACCAGCCGCCCGCGGAAAGCGGCGTGTATTTCCGGAGCGGTGTCATAGAACTAACTGGCATCAGAAGGAAGAATTTTCACAAGGTCGCAGTTTACATCGGGGGCGAAGTAAATGACAACAATCTATGCGAAAACAGCCTAAATAAAAAAGCATCCTATGACTGGGATGCTTTTTCGGGTACTTTATGATTACACACGCTGTACTTTGCCTGATTTTAAGGCACGGGCAGATACATAAACACGTTTTGGCTTGCCATCTACCATAATACGAACCTTCTGCACATTTGATTTAAAATTGCGTTTTGTCGCGTTCATAGCGTGAGAACGATTATTTCCTGTGCGGGTTTTACGTCCGGTTACAGTGCATTTTTTAGCCATGATGATCCCTCCTGTTACACTTGTTTCCAATAATCACTAATTCAATTTAACACAGATACGCGCCAAACGCAATTATTACTGTGTTTAAAGAAAAATAACTTGACAGATATATTTAAATCGTTCATCGTTATAAGGGATTATCATCCGATTACGCAGTGAATGCTTTTAATATGGGCGTCGTTATAGTAAAATATTGATATAAATGTTCAAAAAGAGCGTTTTATCAGAGGAGGATCATTATGTCCATAGAATTGAATACGAGCGATGGTATGGTAACCATTACAAATGAAGTAATATCTACGATTGCCGGTGGGGCGGCTGTAGAATGCTATGGAATAGTCGGCATGGCATCTAAAAGTCAAATCAGAGACGGAATAGCTGAAATTCTCAGAAAAGAGAACTTTTCAAAAGGTGTTATCGTCAGACAGGAAGAAGACCACCTCCATATTGATATGTATATTATCGTCAGTTATGGCACAAAAATTTCAGAAATCGCCCATAATGTTCAGTCGCAGGTTAAATATACGCTTAGTAAATCGTTAGGACTGGAAATTGATTCAGTTAATATCTACATACAGGGTGTCCGCGTGTCTAAAGACTAATTTATATATATATGGACCCTGTTTCGGCTTATTGTTGTTATGAGGGAGGAAAGTATTGTGGCGTCAGAAGAATTAAACGGCAAGATGTTTACACAAATGGTGCTCTCAGGGGCTCAGCATTTGAAAAATAATGCAGAAAAAATTGATACATTGAATGTTTTCCCTGTCCCTGACGGTGACACCGGGACAAACATGAATTTATCCATTACTTCCGGTGCGGATGAGGTCAAAAGACTGAGCAGCGACAACATATCAGAAGTTGCCAACGCCTTTTCCAAAGGATTGTTAATGGGCGCACGGGGAAATTCAGGTGTTATACTATCGCAGTTGTTTCGTGGATTTGCCAAAGGCATGGGGAAGAAAGAGACATTAACAGCAGAAGACTTGGCGAATGCTTTTGACAGTGGGGTTGCTACGGCTTATAAAGCGGTTATGAAACCTGTGGAAGGCACGATTTTAACAGTTGCCAAAGATGCCGCAGAATTGGCAGTGGTTGAATCGGAAACAGAAAAAAATGTAATCGCTTTAATGGAAAAGGTCGTCAGTGAGGCAAAAGCATCTTTGAAGCGTACACCGGACCTTCTGCCTGTTCTTAAAGAAGTTGGTGTTGTCGACTCGGGCGGTCAAGGTCTTGTAACAATTTATGAAGGTTTTCTGGCTGCGCTTAAAGGGGAAGAAGTGCCTGCAGCGGATGCAGACGACATTGAGATGGGTGAAATGGTTAATGCTGAACACCATAAGATTGCTCAGGACTATATGGATACTTCTGAAATCGAGTACGGCTACTGCACGGAGTTTATGGTGCGGTTTGAAGACGAGAAACTCAAAGAACACCCTTTTGATGAAGAGACTTTTCGTAACGAATTGAGCAAGCATGGTGATTCATTGCTTGTTGTTTCCGATGAGGATCTTGTAAAGGTGCACGTTCATGCTGAATACCCCGGTGAGGTTATGACGCTTGGCCAGCGTTTTGGTTCCTTGACCAATATGAAAATCGAAAACATGCGTGATCAGCATACAGCCATTGTAGGTGATGATAAAAAACAGCCGGTTCAGACCGAGCGAACGAAATATGGCGTTATAACGGTGGCAATGGGTTCGGGGATCAAAGAAATGTTTGAAAGTCTTGGGGCGACTGTTGTTATTGAAGGTGGGCAAACCATGAACCCAAGCACGCAAGATATTACCGAAGCAATCACCGAAGCAAATGCGGATAATGTGCTGATCCTGCCGAATAATAAAAACATTATCATGGCGGCTGAGCAGGCTGCTGATTTAGCGGCTGTAGATGTTGCCGTGGTACCTACCAAAACAATACCACAAGGCATCAGCGCAATGCTGGCTTTTCATCCGGACGCAACAATAAATGGAAACCAAGAGCGTATGGAAGCTGCCGGCAAAGAGGTTAAGTCAGGACAAGTTACATATGCAGTCCGTGACACCCAAATCGACGGCATTACAATTGAAAAGGATCATTTTATGGGGCTGGCGGACGGTGAAATTAAAGCGTCCAATAAAGAGCAGCTTGAAACGGTTAAATCTTTGCTCGATGAACTTATTTCTGAAGATGATGAGATTCTGACCATCTTAGAAGGTGAGGATGCCAGCTCAAAAGATGCTGAACTGATAACGAAATACGTTGAAGATCGGTTCGAGGATCTCGAGATTGAGCACCATAAGGGCAACCAGCCAATTTATTCATTTATTTTCTCAGTGGAATAATAACCAAAAAAAGACCCTCCTTAATAGGAAGGTCTTTTTTAAATCCCTGCAATTTTCATCACAAAGTACAATAGAAATAATGCAGAAATAACAATGAGCACAGGTGAGAGGCCTTTATGTTTTTTCATAGCAATTTTAACGATGGGATAGGCAATAAACCCGAAGGCCATTCCGTCAGCGATACTGTAAGTAAATGGAATCATCGCTGTTATCAGAAATGCGGGGAGCGCTTCTGATAAATCATCCAATGGGATATTCCGCAAGTTCTGAGCCATCAATACACCGACAATCACCAGGATTGGGCTGATAGCTGAATTGGGAATCATTGAAATCCAAGGTATAATAAATAATGTTGCCAGAAACAATAAACCGGCAGTCAGAGCAGCTTTCTCAGTTTTTCCTTCTGAATTTATCACAGCTGCATTTTCAGCTGCTGAAACAGTAGGAGAAGTTCCAAAAAACGCACTTAATAAAGTTGAGAAAGCCGTAGCCTGATACGCTTTATTGTAACTGTTTTGCCGCCTCAGCATGTGGAGCTGTCCGTGCAGTAATCCCATATTTTCAAAAATAAGAATGAGGGTTAACGGAAAGACGGCCAGCCAAAATTCAAAATCTCCAGCCGCGGTAAAAGATGGAATGAATAGCACATCATTGGAATTCATATCAATGGAACGCTGGCTCATATCCACCAGCCCAAACAAATAAGCAATAAATGTTCCGGCGACCATTGTAACGAGAAAGTTAGCCGGGATATTTTTCATAAATAAAAATATAGCCACAAAAAGTGTCAGCAGGCTGGCTATAAACTCGGGTGAGGTGAAATCACCAATCGCAATAATTGTTTGTTCGCCGCTGACGACCAGGCCGCTTTTTTCCAGGCCAATGAGGATTAGAAAGAAGCCGAGTCCGACTGTGATAGCGTGCTTCAATGATTCAGGGATTGCTTCTTTTAATATAACACCAATTTTAGTGAACGCTGTGATAAGAAACAGCAAGGCGGCTACGAAAACCACTGCCAGTCCTTCCTGGAAAGTCAGCTCGGTGCTTCCGACGATTGAAAATGCAAACAGAGCATTTATGCCCATCCCAGGTATGAGAATGAGAGGCAGTTTTGCATATAGTCCCATCAAAAGCGTGCCCGAGAAACTGGCAAGAATGGTTGCAATCATGCCGGTTTCAAGAGAAACTCCTGCTTCGCTCAGAATCGACCCATTTACGGCCACAATATACACCGTCGTCAAGTAACCAATTAGCCCGGCAAGTATCTCTTTAGGCCATGCTCCCCCGTTGCTTTGCAATTTCGTGTTGTTGTGATAAGACATGTTAATTCCTCGATAATTTAATATCCCTCTCCCGCCCGATTATACATTTGTTTTCCGTACAATCCACAAGTGATTATTATAGCGTTTTTTGTTATAATTAGCAAAGATAAAGATACTATACATCCTGAAAGGGAGAGTGTATTGTGAAATATAATTCTGTATTTGATATAATTGGTCCGGTTATGATAGGTCCGTCGAGTTCGCATACGGCAGGGGCTGCACGGATTGGAAAGGCCGCACGCAATTTATTGGGAAAAGAACCTGAATGGGCTAAAATTCATTTATATGAATCATTTGCAAAAACGTATAAAGGTCATGGGACTGACTTTGCTATAGCAGGCGGGTTATTAGGGTTTGAAACCGATGATCCGCGTATGAATCGTGCCCTTGAAATTGCTGATGAGCGCGGGTTGGAAATTGAATTCATTGAAGACAGTGCGGGTGTGGACCACCCGAACACTGCAAGGCTTATTATAGGTGATGACAACGATAAGATAGAATTAGTCGGTATCTCAATTGGCGGAGGCAAGGTTGAAATCATTGAATTAAATGGTTTTGAGCTTCGTTTATCTGGTAATCATCCTGCGATTTTAATTATGCATAATGATCGATTTGGAGCAATCGCGTCGGTTACGAAAATACTGGCCAAACATGAAATTAATATTGGTCATATGGAAGTGAATCGTAAGGATGTCGGCAAAGAGGCATTGATGGTTATTGAAGTTGATCAGAACGTTGAAGATCATGTACTTGAAGAACTTGAAGGTGCTGACCATATCGAGAACATTTCTAAGATTGTTAGCTGACTTTGTTTTGAAACAGATGGCCTGATATTGTCGCGCGAATCTGTGATTTATGTACAGATGGCCTGGCAGCTACTTTTACCGGGCGTCTTAGAGCTGTTGCTTTTAATAACGGTACAATTGGAGAGGAGCACCCTATATGTTTCGTACAGTTGCTGAATTAGTGGAAACAGCTGAAAATGAGAATATATTAATCTCAGAAGTAATGATTCGACAAGAGATGGATATGAAAGAGAAAACGCGTGAAGAAGTTTTTTCCGAAATGGAAAGAAATCTCGATGTTATGGAAAAAGCTGTTGAGGACAGTCTGAAAGGGGTAGAATCTGTTACGGGTTTAACCGGTGGTGACGCAGTGAAAGTTCAGGAATACATGAAATCAAATACACCACTGTCAGGCAACCTGATGATGGATGCGGTCAGCAAAGCGATGGGTACGAATGAAGTGAACGCTGCAATGGGAACAATTTGTGCGACCCCGACAGCAGGAAGTGCCGGATGTGTTCCCGGAACATTATTTGCCGTTAAAAACCAGCTTAACCCGTCGCGTGAACAAATGGTCCGTTATTTGTTCACCTCAGGTGCATTCGGCTTTGTTGTTGCCAATAATTCATTTATCTCCGGTGCAGCCGGCGGTTGTCAGGCAGAAGTTGGTTCGGCGGGTGCCATGGCGTCCGCAGCCATTGTGGAAATGGCAGGCGGTACACCGCAGCAGTCAGCGGAAGCATTTGCCATGACGCTAAAAAATATGCTCGGACTTGTTTGCGACCCTGTTGCCGGGCTTGTTGAAGTCCCTTGTGTTAAACGAAATGCGGGAGGTTCTTCGCTAGCTATTGTTTCCGCTGATATGGCACTGGCCGGTGTTACAAGTACAATTCCGTGTGATGAAGTGATTGGCGCTATGTACCGGATTGGAAAACAAATGCCATCCAGTTTGCGTGAGACAGGGGAAGGCGGACTTGCAGATACACCTACCGGCCGTCTTTTGAAAGACAAAATATTTGGAATGTCAGTTTGACCTGTACCAATCATACTAGGAAGAGTGATTAACGTGATTACGGATCCTGTAACAGCAATTAAGGGTGTCGGCGATAAATTTGCCTCAGATTTGGCAGAAATGGGACTTCATACAGTGAAAGATTTGCTTAATTATTTTCCCTATCGCTATGACGTGTTTGAAATTAAGCCCCTTGACGAGTTGATTCATGAAGATAAGGTTACGATTGAGGGAAAGGTTCTTCATAAGCCTTCCCTCAACTTTTATGGTAAGAAGAAATCCAGATTGTCTTTTAACGTTGAAGTGGAAGGCGTTGCCGTAAAAGCTGTCATGTTTAACAGAGCATTTGCCCAAAAACAGCTGGATACTGGTGATATTGTAACATTGACAGGCAAATGGGATGCACACAGACTGCAAATCACAGTCAGCAATTATAAAAAAGGACCTGCAAATGAACAAACTGCGATTCAGCCAATGTATTCATTGAAAGGTGATGTCACAAATTATAAATTAAAGAAAGCGATCAGCAGTTCGTTGGATGCTTATCGCAACGATATAGAGGAAATTCTTCCGGAACGTTATCTTAAGGCTTATAAACTGCCGGACAGAGCTTCTGCTGTCAGCATCATGCATTTTCCTAAAAGCAGAATTGACTTAAAACATGCCCGGCGGCGTTTTATATATGAAGAATTTCTGTTGTTTCAGCTAAAAATGCAAATGCTGAGAAAGATAAAGCGGGAATCAACCAGCGGAAATGCTCAGCATTTTAATGCCCAAAGGCTGAATGCGTTTATAGACAGTTTTCCTTTTTCGTTCACAACAGCACAGCAAAGATCGTTGAATCAAATTTTAGCCGATATGAAATCACCATATCGAATGAGCCGCCTTCTACAGGGAGACGTCGGCTCAGGTAAAACAGCGGTTGCTGAGGTGTGTCTTTACGCTTCGATCAGCGCCGGCAAGCAAGGTGCATTCATGGTCCCGACTGAAATACTTGCTGAGCAACATTTTCAGTCACTTAAGGAAACGTTTGCTGATAAAGCTACGATTGCTTTATTGACTGGATCTGTTAAGGGGAAAAAGCGAAAAGAAACGCTTGCAGCAATTGAAAAACATGACGTCGATATTGTCGTCGGCACGCATGCTTTGATTCAGGACGACGTCTTTTTTAATGACTTAGGATTTGTGATTGTGGATGAGCAGCATCGGTTTGGTGTCGCACAACGGCGCGCCTTGCGTGAAAAAGGTCTTGATCCGGACGTGCTGTTCATGACCGCAACGCCTATTCCTAGAACTTTGGCAATTACGGCATTCGGGGACATGGACGTCTCTGTAATTGACGAAATGCCATCAGGACGCAAAGCAATTGAAACACATTGGGCTAAAGCAAATACATTTGAGCGGATATTGCAGTTTATCGCCAAACGGGTGGAGCAAGGTGAGCAAGCTTATGTCATTTGCCCTTTAATCGAGGAATCGGACAAGCTTGATATACAGAATGCTGTTGACTTATACCAGCAGCTCGAGGATTTTTATGGTGGTTCACTGAATGTAGGCTTGATGCATGGAAGGCTTGCCACCGATGAAAAAGATAACATGATGAAGCAATTCGCAAGTGGTGAGGTGGACGTCCTTGTGTCCACTACAGTTGTAGAAGTCGGTGTGAATGTCACGAATGCCACAATTATGGTCATATATGATGCAGAACGGTTTGGGCTTTCTCAGTTACACCAGCTAAGAGGGCGTGTTGGCCGCGGGAAAAAGCAAAGCTATTGCATTCTGATTGCAGATCCAAAAGGGGAAACTGGAAAAGAACGCATGCGGATCATGACCGAAACGAATAACGGCTTCGAACTTTCCGAACAGGATTTAAAACTCCGTGGACCTGGTGACTTTTTTGGTAAGAAACAGAGTGGTCTCCCCGAATTTAAAGTGGCTGACATGATCCACGATTACCGGGCTTTGGAAACAGCCCGTCAGGACGCAGAAGAGATTATTGAGAATAATTGGCTGGATAATGACCCTTCTTTCAGGCAATTGTACACGCAATTGCAAGAGGATGCCGTTTTCCATGAAAAATTAGACTAAACGTATCATCCAAATAATCCGATATAATGAGAGATGGTTTGCATAACCAGACGTGGTATTATATATTACTATTAGTACCAAGTCATAGGATTATACACATATTAATTATAAGGAAAACACAGCCGTCAGAATTATACCCGGCTTAAGAAGTTTTTCCTACTGGATGGTGCTGTGAAAAAATGAAAATCAGTAAAGTGAAGCGGCAGCGGTTATTAAGAGAGACGATTGAAGCCACACCATTTATAACGGATGAAAAATTAGCAGAAAAATTTAATGTCAGTATTCAGACGATAAGACTTGATCGCATGGAACTTTCCATACCGGAGCTTCGCGTGAGGATTAAATCGGTTGCTGCAGATCAATGGAAGGAGACGGTCAAAGCACTTCCGCTGGATGAAGTCATAGGCGAGATTATTGATCTTGATCTTGATAGGCGTGCTATATCAATACTGGAGATTAAAGAAGAGCATGTTTTCTCCCGGAATAAGATAGCCCGCGGCCACCATCTGTTTGCCCAGGCAAATTCATTGGCAGTGGCAGTGATAAATGATGAACTTGCATTGACGGCGAAATCCGAAATTAAGTTCACAAGACAAGTCAAGGCTGGTGAACGTGTCGTAGCAAAAGCTTATGTCGAAGAAGTAAGCACAAAAGGCTTAACGACCGTTCGGGTTGATAGTTTTGTTGATAATGAAAAAGTGTTTACTGGATTATTCCATATGTATCGTTCAAACGATTCAAAAGGGGACATAAGACATGAAGATAGCAATTGACGCCATGGGAGGCGATCATGCGCCCGAGGCAATTGTTAAAGGTGCAGAAGAGGCAATATCCCACATTGATGATTTAGACATTACACTGGTTGGCGATGAAAAGAAGGTTAAACAATATCTATCCGGTTCAAATAACCGAATTAATATCATTCATACCGAAGAGGTTATCACAGCTGAGGATGAGCCGGTAAGGGCCGTCAGAAGCAAAAAAAATTCATCGTTGGTCCTGATGGCGAAAGAAGTAAAAGAAGGCCGGGCTGATGCCTGTATATCAGCAGGTAATACTGGGGCGCTAATGAGTGCAGGATTATTTGTTGTTGGGAGAATACGTGGCATTGACCGCCCGGCATTAAGTCCGACGTTGCCTACTACTGATGGGAAAGGCTTTCTGTTGCTTGACGTCGGGGCCAACGTTGATGCTAAGGCTCATAATCTTGTGCAGTATGCGATTATGGGATCTATTTACACGGAACAGGTTCGATCAATCCACCGCCCGACTGTTGGTCTGTTAAACGTTGGAACTGAAGAGGGAAAAGGGAATGAACTGACGAAAAAGGCTTTTAACCAGTTGAAGGAAGCGCCGGTTAATTTTATCGGGAATGTAGAGGCCCGTGATATTCTGTCAGGTGCAGCTGATGTTGTTGTGACTGATGGGTTCAGTGGCAATATTGCATTGAAGACGATTGAAGGAACCGCTATGACAATGTTTTCAATGCTTAAAGAGACACTGATGTCTTCAGTTAAAACAAAGGTTGCAGCAGGAATGGTAAAACCTGATTTAAAAACGCTACAGAGCAAGCTCGATTATTCAGAATATGGCGGAGCAGGGCTTTTTGGCCTCAAGTCCCCGGTGATAAAAGCACATGGTTCGTCCAACAGCCGTGCGATCTACAACGCGATTCAGCAAGCAGCTCACATGGTTGAATACGATGTAAGCGAAACAATAAAAACAACCGTCGAATCGATTGAACAAAACAAGGGGGGTTAATATGAAGCGAGTGGCATTTTTATTTCCCGGCCAGGGCTCACAGGCAGTCGGTATGAGTAAAGCCTTTTATGACGACTATGACGAAGTGAAGAAGTTATTTCAACAGGCAGATGAGCTTTTGGGAAACGAACTGACCCAAATGATGTTTAATGGCCCGAAAGAAAAACTGACTGAAACAGAAAACGCTCAGCCCGCACTATTGCTTGCCGGTATTGCTGTTCAGCGGTTACTACAAAAGGAAGATATCCACCCGGTAACAACTGCTGGTCATAGTCTTGGTGAATACAGTGCTTTAGTAGCTGCCGAAGCGCTATCGACCGAAGAAGCATTGCCGCTGGTGGCAAAACGCGGGAAACTAATGGAAGAAGCTTTTCCGAAAGGTCAGGGCTCGATGGCTGCTGTACTGGGCATGAATCAATCGGAAATTGAACAAACACTTCAGCAGCTGAAAGATGAGGAAGTTGTTGATATTGCCAATCTTAACTGTCCGGGCCAGATCGTTATTTCCGGATCTAAAGCGGGAATCGATGCAGCCGTACCGCTTTTGAAGGAAAATGGTGCCAAACGGGTGATGCCGCTGAATGTGAGCGGTCCGTTCCATTCAAGACTAATGAAGTCGGCTAATGAACAGTTTGCAAAGGAACTTGATCGTATCACATTCAGCGATGCAAGTATCCCTGTTTATGCCAATGTAACGGCTGCCCCTGTTACAGAAAGAAGTACTATTAAAGAACTGCTGGTCAGACAGTTATATTCTCCCGTACGCTTTGAAGAATCCATCCGCAATATGATGGATGAGGACGTGGACGCTTTCGTGGAATTGGGAACAGGGAAAGTACTGAGCGGGCTTGTCCGGAAAATTGACCGCAAGGCTAAAACATTTGCTATTCAAGATCCGGATTCACTTGCTGAATTTATAACATGGTATAGGGAGGAATCCTGATGCTTTCAGGAAAAAGTGCATTGGTTACGGGCGCCTCGCGCGGCATTGGTCGCGCCATAGCTCTTGAGTTGGCAAAACAAGGGGCAAATGTAGCCGTGAATTATGCTGGCAGCGAAGATAAGGCACAAGCTGTTGTTGAAGAAATAAAACAATTCGGTGTAAAATCGTTTAAGATACAGGCAAACGTGGCAGATGAAAAGGAAACAAAAGCCATGGTGAAAGAAGTTGTAAGCGAATTTGACAGTGTTGATATTTTAGTGAATAATGCGGGTATTAACCGGGATAATTTAATAATGCGAATGAAAGAAGATGAATTTGATCAGGTTATTGATACCAACCTGAAAGGTGTCTTCCAATGTATTAAAGCTGTTTCGAGACAAATGATGAAGCAAAGAGGCGGCCGTATCATTAATGTTTCATCGGTTGTTGGTGTGAGCGGGAATGCCGGTCAGGCAAACTATACGGCCGCGAAAGCAGGGGTCATCGGGTTGACAAAGTCGACTGCTAAGGAATTTGCTTCCCGTAACATTCTGGTTAATGCAGTTGCGCCAGGTTTTATTACAACCGACATGACCGATGAGTTGACGCATGAACAAAAAGAGGGCATGCTCAGCATGATTCCATTGGAGAAATTGGGCGAGCCGGAAGACGTGGCACGTGTTGTCCGCTTCCTCGCTTCTGAGGATGCAAAATATATCACCGGTCAGACGATTAACATTGATGGCGGAATGGTAATGTAGGCAAGCTCTGCCGGTTATCGGTTGTCTCTATCCGCGGAGCTCTTCAATTATAATTTTCTTGAAAGGAGGTGACGAACAATGGCAGACGTATTTGATAAAGTAAAAGAAATTATTGTAGATAAACTTGAAGTTGAAGAATCGCAAGTGACCATGGAGGCATCATTTAAAGATGATCTTGAAGCAGATTCACTTGATGTGGTAGAACTTGTCATGGAACTGGAAGATGAGTTTGATATGGAAATTGCGGATGAAGAAGCTGAAAAAATTAATACAGTTGGTGATGCTGTAAACTACATAAACAGCAGCCAATCCTGACTCCAAATAACCCGAGGAGGCTGGGACATAACTTATATATCTTATATAAAAGACGAACGATAATGTAGGTTAGCGGAGGAAATATGCGTAGACTCCTGCGGGAAGAGAGGCATAGGTGAGACAACGAAGTGCCTTGGCACAAGTTGGCTCACCAGCCGCCCGCGGAAAGCGAAGCATATTTCCAGAGCGGTGTATCCCGCTTCCCCCCTAATAACCGTTCGTTCTTTCATTTTATCTTTAAACCTTTTGTCCCAGTCTCTTACATTCTAATTTTAAACGTTAAGTGGTGAATAGTGGCATGAATCTTTCCCAATTGGAAAATCAACTGGATGTTGCGTTTAGTGATCATGACCTACTTAAGCAAGCATTTACACATTCATCTTATGTGAATGAGCATCGGGATCAAAATATTTCGGATAATGAACGTTTGGAATTTTTGGGGGACGCTGTACTTGAATTGGGGGTATCCCAATATTTGTATAAGCATCAAGAACGTTTGGAAGAAGGCGACTTGACTAAGCTCCGTGCTTCAATTGTGTGTGAGCCATCGCTTGCTGAGTTTTCCCGTGAATTAAATTTTGGGGATTACTTGCTATTGGGGCGAGGAGAAGAACAGTCGGGAGGCCGTGAACGACCAGCAATTTTGGCAGATGTATTCGAAGCCTTCCTTGGCGGATTGTATTTAGATCAAGGGTATGATGCTGTTATCCAGTTTCTCAAAAAGCATGTTTATCCGAAAATAACCACAGGTGCTTTTTCGCATGCGATGGATTACAAAAGCAAGCTGCAGGAACAAGTTCAGCAGCATCGCAACTATAGCATTGACTATGTAATTGCAGACGAAAAAGGACCATCTCATGACAAAGAATTTGCTGCAGAAGTAATTATAAACGGCAATGTAGCCGGAACAGGTAATGGTCATACGAAAAAAGAAGCAGAGCAGCGCGCCGCAAAACAGGCACTGGATAACTTTGAAGCATAACGGTGAAACCAATTTTCATGGAAACAATCCTAGCAGTGAAATCAATTGTCCGAACAGCTGCTGATTATGAGAAACTCTTGAGAAAAAACTGGCCATCTACTAGGAGGCCAGTTTTTTGTACTGTTTACATGCTAAGATTTCCGTACAGATCTCAGTTCAGCAATAAAAGCCTGTGTCTCAGACGGGCTCAGCTGACCCTTCTGTTTAACCATTTCATACATGTCTTTAATATCTTCGTATTTGTCTAAATCATAATCGTCCGCATCCATCACTTCACGATTGACGACACCCAATTGATCAGCCAGTTCATCCAGCATAAATTTCATATTTTCTGTGCTAGCTGTTTCCAGATTCATTTGAACACTCCTTTTTAAATAATCCCCAAACTCTTATGTATTGGAGTTAAGCCTTCTTTTGAGCTTCTCTTTATGATAAAATAAATGCGTTAAAATGCCAACCCTGGCTGACATAATTGAACGATTCATGAAAGAAACTAGGAGAATGTTTATGTATTTGAAACGATTGGAAAGTGTAGGGTTTAAGTCTTTTGCTGAGCGAATCAGTTTAGATTTTGTGCCGGGTGTCACCTCCGTTGTCGGCCCGAATGGGAGTGGAAAAAGCAATATAACCGATGCTATCAGATGGGTATTGGGTGAGCAGTCCGCACGCTCCTTGCGCGGCTCAAAAATGGAGGACGTTATTTTCCAGGGCAGTGATACAAGGCGGGCGCTTAATGTTGCTGAAGTGACACTCGTTCTGGATAACAGCGATAAAGAATTGCCGCTCGACTATGATGAAATCAGTGTCAAAAGACGCGTCTATCGCTCAGGTGAGAGTGAATTTTACATTAATCAACAATCCTGCCGGCTGAAAGATATTATCGATCTTTTCATGGATTCGGGGCTGGGACGTGAAGCATTCTCAATTATTAGTCAGGGTAAAGTCGAAGAAATACTCAGTTCCAAAGCAGAGGAACGGCGTGCGATATTTGAAGAAGCGGCCGGTGTCCTGAAATATAAGCAACGGAAAAAGAAATCAGAGTATAAACTGGCCGAGACACAAGAAAACTTAAATCGAGTAGAAGATATTATCCATGAAATCGAGCAACAAATTGCCCCTTTAGAAAAACAGGCAGAAACTGCACAAAAATTTCTCGATAAAAAAGAACAATTAAAGCAGCATGAAATTTCGTTGCTCGTGACGGAAATTGAACAGCTTAATGAAGAATGGAGAGCTTTGCTCGGAGAACTGGATAAAGAAAAGAATGAAGAAATAAACCGTAAAACGGCAATTCAGAAAAAGGAAGCTGAACTTGAATCTGAACGTCAGCAGCTGCAAAAACTTGATGAGGCTATTGAACAGTATCAGGCAAGTCTTCTCTCGACTACGGAACAGCTTGAACAATATGAAGGCAAAAGGCAAGTCTTTAATGAACGAACAAAACATCTTGCTGAAAATAAAGCGAAATTAAAAGCACAAAAAAGTGAAACGGCAGAGCGTATTGAATTACTGAAGTATGAACTAGATCAGGAAAAGGAAAAATTGTCCTCGCTAAAGAAAAAGCGGAATGAGACGAAAGACCAGGTTAATGAGCTGGAAACGAAACTGACGATCGACCATGACGAAATCACCAATCAGATTGAAGAACTGAAATCCGATTATATTGAGTTCCTGAACGAACAAGCTGCCAAACGCAACGAAAAAAAATCGATTCAGCAACAGCTTAACCAAATTTCCGGTAAGAAAGAAAAGCAAACAGAGAAATTTGATGATTTGTTGAAAGAAAGAGAAAAAATCAGTAGCAGGACGGAAAAGTTGAAATCTGATTACACCAAACAAGAAACCTCGTATCAGACGAAAACCCGTGCCATTCAAGAGATGAAAGCTGATCTTTCGGAGAAACGGAACGCATTTCAGGATTCTCAGACCAAATTGTACCAAGGCTATCAATATATCGAAAAGCTGAAGTCAAAAAAAGAAATGCTTGACGATATGAAAGAAGATTTTCAAGGCTTTTTCCAAGGCGTTAAAGCAGTTCTCAAAGCCCGTGAAGATAATAAGCTGACAGGTATACACGGGGCTGTGATTGAATTGATTGATGTTCCTAAAAAATATATCACGGCTATTGAAACAGTATTAGGAGCCCAGGCACAGCATGTTGTTGTCAATGACGACCAATCAGCGCGCGAAGCAATCAGCTGGCTGAAAAAAACAAACAGCGGCCGTGCTACTTTTTTGCCGCTTGGTTCAATTCAAACACGTTTTATTCCTGAAGGTCTGCTGCAAAATGCAAAAACGCATCCCGGGTTTATCGGCGTCGCCGGCGATCTTATATATTCAACTTCAACGTTTCAAAAGGCAGTACGTCATTTAATGGGCCATGTCCTGGTGGCCGATACATTAAAAGATGCCAATGAAATTGCAAGTCTTGTCAATCGAAAACATCGAGTCGTTACCCTTGAGGGCGACGTTGTGAATCCTGGCGGGGCTATGTCCGGAGGCGCTCAGAAAAAATCGAAGCAATCACTGTTTTCAAGAGAAAAAGATTTACAGGAAGTGACTGAAAAACTGGAAAGCTTTCAACAAAAAGCAGAGGCCTTTAAACAACAGGTTGATAAGCAAAGCCGGCAAATAAGTGAACTGGAAGGTGAAATAACTGCTGAAGAGCAAAGTCTCAGCGATGAACAGGAAAAGCTCCAGGAAATACATACTTCTTTCAAAGAAGCTGAAACGAAACTGAACGCACTTAATGATAATCTTCAGCTGTATGATCAGGACAAGCAGCAATTCGAGCAGGATGTGGATGAATTAAAAACACGTGACAACGAATTGGCGCGGGACCTTACAGCGATTTCTGAAAAAGTTGAATCTACCCAGAAGGAGATTGATAAGCTGACGAAAGAGGCTTCTCTGTTCAAGGAAAATCAGGATCAGCTTAAGGAAGCGTTTCAGAAGGCTCAAGTCACGTTGGCAGAGCAAGAGGAACGGCTGAAAAACCAACGTGAAAAAACCAATAGTCTTCAGACACAACTGAGTGATTATGAAGAGCAATATGAAATTTATTCGAATGATTTAAATGAACTGGTGGAGATTGAAAATTCACAGGAAACAAAGGAAAAAGTGGAAGAAAATATTACCGAAACCAAAGCAAGAAAAGATGAACTGACAATAAAAATTCAAAACATGCGCGCTGACCGTTCAAATCGCACCCTGGATCTCCAGGATCAGGACAGGGAGCTGAAAGAAAGACATAAACAGCACCAACTGTTTAAGGAAGCAATTCAGGAAAAAGAAGTTAAAGCGAACCGGCTCGATGTCGAGCTGGAAAATCGACTGTCAAAGCTTCAAACTGAATATACCATAACATTTGAAAAAGCTAAGCAGGATTATGCTGGAACCAGTGATGTTCAAGAAGCCCAATCAATTGTAGCGCAGATTAAACAGTCCATTGATCAGTTGGGCACTGTTAACCTTGGAGCGATTGAAGAATACGAACGAATTTCGGAGCGATATGACTTTCTCTCTGAACAGCAAAGTGATCTCATCGAGGCAAAGCAAACATTGCATTCCGTTATTTCGGAAATGGATGAAGAAATGGAAAAACGTTTTGGTGAAACATTCAACGCTATTAAAAATGAATTCTCGGTCGTGTTTCAACAATTGTTTGGCGGGGGTAAAGCAGAGCTCAAACTCACTGATCCTAAAAACTTACTTGATACAGGTGTGGAAATAATCGCGCAGCCACCTGGGAAAAAACTTCAGCATCTCGGGTTGCTTTCAGGTGGTGAACGTGCACTGACGGCAATTGCTTTACTCTTTTCGATATTGCGCGTTCGTCCGGTGCCATTTTGTGTTCTTGACGAAGTGGAAGCTGCGCTGGATGAAGCCAACGTCGTCAGGTTTGCCAAATATTTGAAAATATACAGTGATGATACGCAATTTATTGTCATTACCCATCGTAAAGGGACAATGGAAGAATCGGACGTGCTCTACGGTGTGACGATGCAGGAATCAGGCGTGTCAAGACTCGTTTCAGTCCGTCTGGAGGAAACAGAGGAACTCATTAACACATAGGGAGGTATTTATTAAATGGGATTCATGGACAAATTGAAAAATAAGTTCAAACAAACTGAGGAAGAAACAGATGATATATCGACTAAATACAAAGAAGGGATGGCAAAAACCCGAAATTCATTTTCCGGCAAAATTAATGATTTGATCGCACGGTATCGTAAAGTTGATGAAGATTTTTTTGAAGAACTTGAAGAAGTGCTGATTGAAGCTGATGTGGGCGTCAATACAGTTATGGACCTTGTTGACGAATTAAAAATGGAAGTGAAACGTCAAAATATTAAAGACACAAGCCAAATAAAAGACGTCATATCGGAAAAACTGGTAGAGATTTACTATGGCGATGATAATGAGGAAATGGAAAAACTGAATATCCGGCAAGACGAGCTATCCATCATCCTTGTTGTTGGCGTTAATGGCGTGGGCAAAACAACGTCAATTGGAAAACTTGCGCATCAATTAAAAGAAGAAGGTAAACATGTCATGCTTGCTGCAGGTGATACGTTCCGGGCAGGGGCAATCGAGCAGCTGGATATCTGGGGTGAACGCGCCGGTGTTGATGTGATTAAACAAAGTGAAGGGAGTGATCCGGCAGCGGTTATCTTTGATGGCATAAAAGCAGCAAAGTCCCGGAATGCAGACGTTCTCATCTGCGATACAGCCGGCAGGTTGCAGAATAAAGTTAATTTAATGAACGAACTTGCCAAAGTTAACCGTGTGATTGAACGCGAAGTACCTGAAGCCCCGCATGACGTTTTGCTCGTGCTTGATGCCACGACAGGCCAAAATGCTTTGAGCCAGGCTAAAACTTTTTCTGAAGCGACCGACGTCTCAGGTATTATCCTGACGAAACTCGATGGCACAGCAAAAGGTGGCATTGTGCTGGCAATCCGGAATGAACTGCAAATCCCTGTTAAATTTGCCGGTCTTGGAGAAGGAATTGAAGATTTACAGGAATTTGATGCGCATGCATTCGTTTATGGATTATTTGCTGACCTTCTTGAAGATGAAGACGAATGATGATAAACTTTTGTAAAGGGATTTCACTTAACAATAGTGTCAATGGTTATAGCAAGGGGTGGATGGATTGCTGGAAAAAACTACGCGAGTCAATTATTTATTCGACTTTTATCAGCCGCTGCTGACCCCTAAACAACAAAATTACATGGATATGTACTACCGGGAAGATTACTCGCTTGGTGAGATTTCCGATTTATTGAATGTTTCACGCCAGGCAGTTTACGATAATATCAGACGAACCGAATCGATGCTTGAATCGTATGAAAAGAAGTTAGGATTATATGATAAATTCCAAAAGCGAACGAACATTTTGGACCGAATGGATGAAGCCGCGGAAAATACTGATCTGCGGAGTCTCATCGAACAATTAAAAGAATTAGAGTAGGGGGACACCTTCTATGGCATTTGAAGGATTAGCTGAACGGCTCCAGGGCACAATGAAAAAAATAACCGGCAAAGGGAAGGTTTCCGAGCAGGATGTTAAAGAAATGACCCGGGAAGTACGGCTCGCCTTGCTGGAAGCTGACGTTAACTTTAAAGTTGTTAAAGATTTAATCAAGCGTATTAAAGAGCGCGCCGTCGGGCAGGAAGTAATGGAAAGTCTGACACCGGGACAGCAAGTCATTAAAGTGGTGAAGGAAGAATTATCTGAGTTAATGGGTGGTGAACAAAGCAAGATTGCTGTTGCCGATCGACCGCCTACCGTGATTATGATGGCGGGCCTCCAAGGTGCCGGAAAGACGACAACAAGCGGGAAGCTGGCAAACCATTTACGCAAAAAACACAAACGCCAACCGCTGCTGGTGGCTGCTGATGTCTATAGACCGGCAGCTGTCGATCAGCTTGAAACCGTCGGTCAGCAGCTGGAGATGCCTGTGTTTTCCAAAGGCACAGATGCCAATCCGGTCGACATAGCCAAAGAGGCAGTGGAGCAGGCAAAAGCTGAGCATCACGACTACGTTATCATTGATACAGCTGGCCGGCTCCATGTAGATGAAAATCTCATGGGTGAACTTGAAGAGATTAAAACAGCCGTCAATCCGGATGAAATATTCCTGGTTGTGGATGCCATGACCGGTCAGGATGCCGTTAATGTAGCAGAAAGTTTTAATGAGCAGCTGGGCCTTTCAGGCGTTGTTTTGACAAAGCTTGACGGTGATACGCGCGGTGGAGCAGCACTTTCCATCAGAGCTGTAACAGGCACGCCGATTAAATTTGCGGGTATGGGTGAAAAACTCGACCAGCTTGAACCGTTTCGACCTGAAGGTATGGCTTCACGAATCCTCGGCATGGGTGATGTTTTAAGCCTCATTGATAAAGCTGAAACGAACGTCAACGAAAAACAGGCGAAAGAACTTGAAGAAAAAATGCGCACGATGTCCTTTACATTTGATGATTTTCTGGAACAAATGGGTCAAGTGAAAAACATGGGCCCGCTGGAAGACTTAATGTCCATGATTCCAGGCGCGAACAAAATGAAAGGACTTAAAAATGCGCAAATTGATGAAAAGCAACTGGTGTATGTCGAAGCGATTATCCAATCGATGACGAAAGAAGAACGGCAGGATCCGAACTTAATGAACGCGAGCCGAAAAAAACGGATTGCCAAGGGTTCTGGTACCTCTGTTTCCCAAGTGAACCGTCTGTTAAAACAGTTTAATGAAATGAAAAAAATGATGAAACAAATGACCAACATGCCAAAAGGCAAAAAAGGCAAAGGCATGAACATGCCATTTATGTAAGCTAACGCGGTTTATTTTTAAAAAAGCATTAACGTCTGTAATGTAAAAAGACTTTACAGAGATGAATTCATCTGTTAGAATTTTAAATTGTGATATTAGAGTTATTGGAGGTGACATTATGGCAGTAAAAATCCGCATGAAACGTATGGGCGCAAAGCGTAACCCATTTTATCGTATTGTTGTAGCTGATTCTCGTTCCCCGAGGGACGGTCGTTTTATTGAACAGATCGGAACTTATAACCCGGTGGCAAATCCAATTGAAGTAAAAATTGATGAGGACAAAGCTATGGATTGGATGACACATGGCGCACAGCCAAGTGATACAGTCCGTAACCTTTTCTCAAAACAAGGCATCATGAAAAAATTTCACGAACAGAAAAATTAACTGTAAAGTAGTGTGATATCATGAAAGCCCTGATTGAAACGATTGTAACACCTTTAGTCGATCACCCTGAAGACATCGTCGTGACGGAAACAGAAGAAGAGACAAAAATTGTCTACCATTTGACCGTGAACCAAAACGATGTCGGCAAGGTGATCGGAAAAAACGGGCGGATTGCAAAAGCAATTCGGACAGTTGTTTATGCTTCAAAATCGGAAACGAACAAACGTATTTATTTAGATATTATGTGAGGGAGAGGGGCCACCTTTCCCTTTTTTACAAATGTACAGGTAATCTCTATTCTGAAGTTTAGAGAGCGGGGAACGATTATGCAAATTATAAAAAAAGTCTTGATAAAGCAGGTTGTTACTGAAAAAAGCAAGGAAAAGTTACGGTTCAGTTTTAATGATCACAGAATGCGGCTTGAACAAGAGTGTCAACAATTAAGATTTGAACAACGTAAACTTGAAAATAAAAAAAGTATGTCAAAACAGGAACTCTCCCAGCGGTTCCAGCAGGAAATTAAAAATCGAAAAGAGAAAATTAAACTTGTTGAGTTTAAAATTGAACAGCTTGATATTCTGGAAATTGGCAGTGAAATTACTGAAAAAGAAGTTGAAGCTCTTGTTGAAGTGAGTGAAGGAATGCATTGGGATGAAATAATGGAAGAGTCAGCCATCGTCATAAAAGATGATGTCGTTGTTCGAATTGATAAATAGCAGGTGATGACATGGCAAATATGTTTAATGTTGGCAAAATCGTAAATACGCATGGCATAAAAGGCGAAGTTAAAGTTCAGCGCATAACCGATTTTGAAGACCGCTTTCAAATTGGCCGGAAACTATTTTTAGAGAAGGAAGATGAAAAGCTTCTGGAGCTGAAAATTGATGGTCACCGCGTACATAAGGGGTTTGACTTGGTTCATTTTGCTGATTTTAATGATATAAATGACGTCGAATCATTTAAAGGTCTCCACTTGAAAATTGATGAGAAACAACTGACTGACCTTGAGGAAAATGAATTCTATTTTCATGAAATTATTGGATGTGTCGTTTATCTCTCAAACGGTGATAAATTAGGTGTTATCACCGAAATTCTTACACCTGGGGCAAATGATGTTTGGGTTGTGAGCCGTGAAAACGATAAAGACGTCTTAATACCTTACATTGAAGATATCGTGAAAGATGTGGATAAATCTGAGCAAAAAGTCATCATTGAACCAATGGAAGGATTGCTTGACTGATGCACATTGATATATTGACGCTTTTTCCGGAAATGGTATCAGGTGTTTTTGATGCTTCTATTTTAAAAAAAGCACACGAAAAAGAAAAATACAGTTATAATCTGGTGAATTTTCGTGATTATTCAACTAACAAACATATGAAAGTGGATGACTACCCGTATGGGGGCGGTGCAGGTATGGTACTTACGCCGCAGCCGGTCTTCGATGCAACAGAAGCGGTCATCAAACAGCGCCACACGAAACCGCGCATTATCTTAATGTCTCCACAGGGTGCACCATATAACCAGCAAAAAGCAGAAGAACTGGCAAAGGAGGACCACCTTATATTTATTTGTGGCCACTATGAGGGCTACGATGAGCGAATCAGGAAGCATCTGGTCACTGATGAAATCTCTATCGGTGACTATGTTCTAACTGGCGGTGAACTTGGCGCAATGGTGGTAATAGACAGTGTTGTCAGACTATTGCCCGATGTGCTCGGCAATACGGAATCGGCTCCGGAGGATTCATTTTCCACCGGCCTCCTTGAACATCCGCATTACACACGACCTGCCGATTTTCGAGGGATGAAGGTACCGGATGTATTGTTATCAGGAAACCATGCAAAAATAGCCGAATGGCGAAGAAAACAATCACTTAAACGCACTTTTGAAAGACGAAAAGATTTAATTGATGATGCGGCTTTAACGGATAAAGAAAAAAAGCAGTTGGATGAAAAATAGTGTTGAACTCAGCTTTTTGTTATGGTATATTTATTATTGTGCTTAAGTCCGGTTAAGCGCGTTAAAACGATGTTCCGCTGTCCTTAGCGTGATAAGAGCATTAGTTTGGAAGGAGTGAACCAGGATGCAAAACATTATCGAAGAAGTAACGAAAGATCAACTTCGCACAGATCATCCTGATTTCCGCCCAGGTGATACTGTGAAAGTTCATGTTAAAGTTGTCGAAGGCACACGTGAACGTATTCAGGTATTCGAAGGTGTTGTCATCAAACGTCAAGGTGGCGGAATCAGTGAAACGTTTACTGTAAGAAAAATATCTTACGGTATCGGTGTAGAGCGTACATTTCCGCTTCATTCACCACGTGTTGCGAAAATTGAAGTTTCCCGCCGTGGTATTGTTCGCCGTGCGAAACTGTATTATCTTCGTAATCTGCGCGGAAAAGCAGCGCGTATTAAAGAGCGCCGTTAATCCGTTATATGGAACAAATTATTGTAAAGGGGCTTGTTTAAATCACACAAGCTCCTTTTTACATTGAATACATAGATGAAAAGACATGATATAATAAAGGTAGGATTATATATGCTGCAGGCGGTGGGGAATTTATGGAGAAAGTAAAAAGTGAGTGGTTTGACTGGATAAAAGCTTTATTAATAGCCTTCGGACTGTTTTTTATCATTCGAACCTTCTTTTTTGCACCGATTGTTGTTGACGGACCGTCCATGATGCCGACGTTACATAGTGGAGATCAAATGATCGTTAACAAATTTATATATCAGGTACAGGAACCAGACCGCTTTGATATTGTGGTGTTCCACGCATCGGATAGAAAAGATTTTATTAAACGAATTATTGGTTTACCGGGAGAACATGTGGCTGTGGAAAAAGATGAATTGTATATTGATGGGGAAAAAATTGACGAACCTTATTTGAGGGACCGGAAAGACAAAATGCCGTCTTATCAGACTTTAACAGGGGGTTTCCAACTGGAAAATCTTCCCGGAGAACACGAAACAATCCCTGAAAACCACGTCTTAGTACTGGGTGACAACCGTAATAACTCTACTGACAGTCGAATACTAGGTGTGGTTTCGATGGATCAGATTGTAGGAAAAACAAGCTTAATTTATTGGCCGCTTGATCGAATACAGATAATACACGATTAGGATGATTTGAAATGTCAATACAATGGTTTCCTGGACATATGGCTAAAGCTAAGCGGGAAGTTGAAGAAAAGTTGAAATTGGCTGACTTCGTTATGGAACTTGTGGATGCCCGTGCCCCGTTGTCTTCTCAAAATCCGATGCTGCAGGATATCCTGCAGCAAAAACCAAAAATGGTTGTTATGATGAAAAAAGACCTTGCAGACGACAGCCTTACGGAAAATTGGCTGCGTTATTTTAATGATGAAGGAATGTCAGCAATTGCCATCGATGTTAATGATAAATCTGACATGAAAAATGTCATTAAAACGGCCAAAGAACTCGGACGTACTAAAATGGAAAAACTAAAGGAAAAAGGTATTAACCCCCGTCCGGCCCGTGCAATGATTATAGGTATACCAAACGTGGGAAAATCAACGCTGATCAATCGACTCGCAAATAAAAAAATAGCTCAGATTGGAGACAAACCCGGTGTAACGAAGAAACAACAATGGATTAAAGTGAAAAATGATTTTGATTTGCTTGATACACCTGGTATTTTATGGCCTAAGTTTGAAGATGAAATAGTCGGCTACCGCTTGGCGGCCATCGGTACGATTAAAGATCAATTGTTGCCGTTGGAGGATGTCGCGGCTTTTGCTATAGAGTATATGATAGACAATTATCCTTCCCGGTTGGAAGAACGTTACGGGATAACTTCCGAAGAGACTGATATGTGGGATATATTTGTTTCCATTGGAAAGCAGCGCGGGGCGTTGGAAAGCGGTGGTAACGTTAATTTTGATAAAGTTGCAGACCTCTTTATCCAGGACCTGAGAGCAGGAAAACTTGGCAAGATGACATTCGAAACACCTCCGGAGAGCCAATGAGCTGACCGGAGGTGTTTTCATATCTTTTCTAAATCCAGGTTCAGATTTATAAATGCTTGGAAACTAGCCTGATTCTAAGATCAAAAAGCCCCGGCTCCGCCTCCACCAGTAGCAGCAGTTGTATTTGGTGTGTTAACTTGTGTTACGGCTGTGTAAAGTCCTGCATGAGCAGCACTGAATGATGTTGTGGCATAAACAGGATTTTGCAGCAGCGGGTAATTCATTTCGGCAGTGGAAAGCGGTCTTGAAGAATTGCATTGTTCGCCGTATTCTTTACCTGCTCCAAGTATAATAGCGTAGAGGAGCCGCTGCTCTGTTAAATCCGCATCAGCGCCGATTGGATAGTTTTTATGCTTAAATGAAGCATGTGCTTGTTTTATCGCATATTTCAGTTGCCTGATATCCTTTCGCCAGTAATATTCCGGAATAATTAACAGCGTAAGAATTGATAGCCCGTAAAAGAATAATGTCATAATTATAGTAGGCTCAAATGTAAAACTTACTGCTGATAATAGCAGCAAAATAAAATAATAAGCTGAAAGCACCCATTTATTCCGATTAAATAACAGACCGGGCACAGTGATAATCCCGACAATGAGTGGCAAGAGCCATTGCAAAGTTGAGCCAAGTGTATCAATTGTAGTGAAATAATAGAAAAGACTTGAGGAAACTAATAGCAATGGAATTGAAATAAAAGAATACATTTTAAATGGCGTTTTTAACTGCTGATAATTTTCTCGTTCTTTTACTTCGCCTGACCACTCATCGAAATTAGCTCTGAAATCATCCGCTTTTTCTTGTTTAGCCTTATCAGTTTCATCTTCTTGGGCAGTGATTGATTCAAGCAAAAAATAAGGTTCTTTCTTATCCCTTTCAGTGAAAAGCCAGTCTCTCAGTTTTTCATCAGCAGGGTCTGCACTGCTATCTTGGACGCTCCAATTAAACCTGTACGTCTCGCTGCCTTCATTCTGCATTGAAGGAACTTTTTTAAGTGTTACGATGCCCCTTTGCTTTAACGAAAACAATCCGGCAATCAAGCTATCGTCCGGCAAGCGGCCATGTTCTTTTATATATTTGACAAATAGTGGATCTGTGCCTTCAACCAGCCGGTAAAGTGAATCGGGGTCTTTGCTGCCACGGTAACGATTAGGGTGCAGGATAAGTATGATGACAGTACCCGCTGTAAGTATGCCCAGTAGTATGATAACGATTGGTGTCACGGTAGCCATGTTGGCTTCTAAGTTTTCCGCTCGTGCAGCTAGCTCCTGTTCTTCAGCAAGAATCGAATCAACCATAGGTTTATCGCTTGTCAGTTTCATACCGCTTAATTGATTTGAAGGAAATACAAACCGTATTTGTGAATTGCTGTTAGCTTCAAGTCGGGATGTCTGATATTGAATCCCGCTTTCTACCGAAGTCAAGGTTCCCTTTTCGTCTTCATGTAAGAAAAAGTGCTGATTTCCTTCTTCTGTTCCTTCAGGCGGGTGTATATTAATCGTGAGGTTATTTAAATCCGTATCATTTGAGTCATCAAAAAAAGCATACTTTAAATCAGCAACATCAGTGTACTTTTTGACTGAGCCCTCTATTTCATACCGATAGAGCACACGCTTTGTTTCATTGGCTGAATCGGTATATATTTTGTACGTATCATCATCTTCCTCTGTTTCCAACGGGGGAAGGTTTTCCGTTGATGTTAAAGGGTCTTGGCTCTCCGTCAGGTAGGCTTCAAAGTTTTTCTCGTCTGATTCAATGGACCGGGTCATCCCTTCATACGAGCCGTTAAAGTTATAAGTGAATAATTCTCTGACACTGATCGATCCATCTTTGTTAATTTGCGCATCGATTGTTACTTCATCAATTGAGAAAGAACGATCCTCGGAACAAGCAAACAAGGTAATTGTCAGTAAAAACAGAAATAATCCGGTGAACAATTTTTTCATGGATACGCCCTCCTGATTAACGTCTTTATACAGTACGAACAGTCGGCGTATTATGTTTCACAAAACCAAAATCTTTCTCAGCTTGTTCGCTTTTAAACCTCTATTTAACGTTGTAAACTATATATACACCGTCTGTTAATTTTTGATAGTTTGAACCGATATAAATATAAAGGTTATTTTTTAACTTCGCCGTTTCCATAAACTGCGAACTAACTCTAAATGTGAGTTGGAGCGTCGGCTACCGCTCCGGAAATACACGCCGCTTTCCGCGGGCGGCTGGTGAGCCAACTCGTGCCAAGGCACTTCGCTGTCTCACCTATGCCTTTGCTCCCGCAGGAGTCGGCGTGTATTTCCTTCGCTAGGGTTGTTGCATACTCATGTACTGCCATAGAATACACAGTAAGCCTTTTCCAGCGCAGGCAATATACGCAGACTCCAAGGGATGCGCACGCGTCCGAAGACCCCGCAAGAAAGCGGTAAGGTTCAAAGGCTAAGAACGCCACGTCCTGTGGCAACGCCTTTGTGACCAACATCGTGTTGGCCCGAGGCGTGCCCATGGAAAGCGAAGTATATTGCCGGAGCGATTTCAGCACTTAACGACAATCAGAAGGAAGAATTTTCACTAGTTCGCAGTTTACATCGTGTTCGATACTGGTAACAACAATCTATACAAAAACAGTCAATATTAAAGAATGCAGGTGATTTATTTGGCAAAACAATCAATTGCGCTACTAAAACAATTGTTGGAGTCAAACCAATTAGATGAAACAGCAATAAATAAACTTAAATCGGATGAAAGAAAAGGTGTTCAGCAGCTGATTGCCAAATATGAGCGAAAAAAATCCGCCGAATTCGAATTGGAAAACCAATTTATGCGCATGAGTCAATATGAACAAAAATATTATGCGGACGGTTACGATTACATCGCCGGAATGGATGAAGCCGGGCGCGGGCCATTGGCGGGTCCGGTAGTGGCTGCAGCCGTCATTTTACCGAGTCATTTTAAATTGTTGGGGTTAAACGATTCGAAACAATTAAATGAAAAAACGCGTGAAACGTATTTTACAATCATCAAAAATCAAGCCGTCAGCTATGGCATCAGTGTTATTGACAGCAAAAAAATCGATGAGATTAATATTTTTGAAGCTACAAAACTGGCAATGTACGAGGCGGTAAATCAGCTGAATCCTGCACCTGAACATGTGCTGATCGATGCAGTAACGCTTGATGCGTTACCTTGTCCATCTGATGTCATCACGAAAGGCGATCAGAAAAGCATATCGGTTGCAGCGGCAAGCATTTTGGCAAAAGTAACACGTGATAATATAATGAAAGATTTACATAACGCATATCCGTCATACGGCTTTTCATCCAATATGGGGTATGGTACCAAACAACACATCGACGCGATAAAAGAACAAGGGATCACACCTTATCACAGGGCATCGTTTGCACCTGTAAGTCAGGCTGAATAGGGAGAGAGTGTTATGAATGTCTGGAACTTGTCCGAAAATAGAGTGCTGCCGC
This sequence comes from Lentibacillus persicus, assembly GCF_900112705.1. Lineage (GTDB taxonomy): Bacteria > Bacillota > Bacilli > Bacillales > Amphibacillaceae > Lentibacillus > Lentibacillus persicus. The sequence goes on along the minus strand of NZ_FOMR01000004.1, from coordinate 172,182 downwards.
CAGCCGTTTCAAGGTCAACCCAGGTTCTGCGTCCAGGGCAAATTATCCAGGGCAAAATTACGAAAATATATCCTGATCAAAGAGCAAAAGTTCAGCTTGGAATACAGAGCACGGTTGCACAATTGGAAGCATCTTTGACAGTTGGCGGCAAGTACCATTTTCAAGTACAGCCTTCAGAAGATGTCGTTAATCTGCGGGTTATAGGTAACCAGTTGAATAATCAAAGTGGAAGTATAATTGAATTGCTGAAACAACTCGGTTTAAAAGGAACAAAGGCAAATGCCGGTTTTGTTCAAACGCTAATTAATGAAGACGTTCTTTTTAATAAGGAACAATTGCAGCAAGCATTTCAGCTGTTAAATAAAAACAAGTATTCTCAGACATCGCAAAATATCGTTAAAACTATAATAGTCGCCGGTTTGCCTGTCACTGAATCAGTCTATCAAGCGTTATCAGTTTATAATTCGAATGACATGACACAACAAATAAAATCACTGCTTCGTCTATTAAACAGCAATCAAAAAGACACTGTTCTAAAGCAACAACTTTCATCCCGGTTGAGCCACTATGTTGAAGGTGGAAAGGATTTGTTTCTGTCTTCACCTAAAGAGCAATTTCTGAGTCATATTTATCAGGTATTACGTTCTGTCGGCTTTAATTATGAAAACCAAATTTTTCTAAATAAGGGCAGCGATGTACAGAATTCGATTAAAGCTATGCTGCTTCAGCTGATTCAGCAAAGTGATGGGGCGGTTAACGAGCGCTCACGACAACTGCTTCATTACCTGAATGGGGTGCAAATTCAGTCAGTCAATGAAACGGCAAATGCTATACAGGCTAATTTGCATATACCCGGCCCAAAACTGGGGATGGATAAAGACATGCAGTTGGAATTTTTCAGTCATAAAACTGAGAACGGAAAAATTGACCCTGAACATTGCCGGATTGTTTTTTATTTGACGCTTAATCGGCTGCAGGAGACGGCTATAGATATGCATATTCAAAAGCGGGCAATTTCACTTACAATTTATAATGACCAGGCAAATGTCCAGAAACACGCAGCTGAATTAAGGCCGATTCTTAAAGAAGGTCTTGAATCGATGAATTATAAGCTTTCCGCTATCACGTTTAAACCGTTGAAGGAGAATTACGGAACCAGTGTTCATCCAGTGAAGTCAGATGCCTATAAATCGTCCAGAGGAGTTGATTACCGTATATGAAATATAAGCAGCATCACCATAAAGCTGTAGCTATGCGCTATGATCAGGATAGGGAACAAGCTCCAAAAGTTACCGCCACGGGTAAAGGGAACGTTGCTGAAACTATCATTCAAAAGGCAAATGAGCATAATGTACCTATTCAGGAAGATGTTTCGCTTGTGGAAGTGCTTTCAGAACTTAATATCAATGAAACAATTCCGGAAGAGCTATATCAGGCAGTTGCTGAAGTCTTTGCCTTTATTTACCGAACTGATCAGAGTTTGGGAGGGGAATGAGCAAGATTCGCCATAAACCGCTAATTCTTGTTAAACTGATTGATTTTTTATACAATGGGTATGCAGTGAAATTTGATGGGAGGATGAAAGATGAACATTCATGAGTATCAAGGCAAAGATATTTTACGCGAATCAGGCGTAAATGTTCCGAACGGTCATGTCGCATATACAGTGGAAGAAGCAGTGGAAGCTGCTAATAAGCTGAACAGTGACGTAAAAGTTGTCAAAGCACAAATTCATGCCGGGGGGCGCGGAAAAGCCGGCGGTGTTAAAATCGCTAAAAACATGGACGATGTGCGTACATATGCCGACGAATTGCTTGGTAAAACCCTGGTGACACACCAGACCGGCCCTGAAGGCAAAGAAGTTAAACGTCTATTGATTGAAGAAGGCTGCGATATTCAAAATGAATATTATGTAGGACTGGTACTGGACCGTGCCACATCCCGCGTGGTGATGATGGCATCTGAAGAAGGCGGCACAGAAATCGAAGAAGTTGCTGCAGAGACACCGGAGAAAATTTTCAAAGAAGTAATTGACCCGGTTGTTGGGCTTACAGGTTATCAAGCTCGCAGACTAGCGTTTAATATCAATATTCCTGATGAATTGATAGGAAAAGCCGCTAAATTCATGATTGGGCTTTATAACGTGTTTGTTGAAAAAGACTGTTCCATTGCTGAAATCAATCCGCTCGTTACAACAGGTGATGGGCAAGTGATGGCACTTGATTCCAAACTGAATTTTGATGATAATGCCATGTTCCGTCAGAAAGATATTATGGAATTGCGCGATTTGGATGAAGAAGATGAAAAGGAAATTGAAGCATCCAAATATGATTTGAGCTATGTTGCTTTGGACGGGAACATTGGCTGCATGGTAAATGGTGCTGGTCTTGCCATGTCAACAATGGATATCATCAAGCATTACGGCGGCGAACCGGCGAACTTCCTTGACGTTGGCGGCGGTGCGACAGCTGAGAAGGTAACAGAAGCATTTAAAATCATTTTGTCCGATTCGAATGTAAAAGGCATTTTTGTAAATATTTTCGGTGGTATCATGAAATGCGATGTTATTGCTGAAGGTGTAGTGGAAGCGACTAAGCAGGTAGGTCTTGAAATCCCGCTTGTTGTGCGTCTTGAAGGTACCAACGTAGAACTTGGCAAGCAAATCCTTGACGAATCAGGGTTAAATATTACATCTGCCGGGTCTATGGCTGATGGCGCAGAAAAAATTGTTTCCGCTGTAAAATAATCAATGAAAAGCGATCAGATAATTTTAGAAAGGACGGACGAAAATGAGTGTATATATTAATAAAGATACAAAAGTAATTGTTCAGGGAATTACCGGTGGAACAGCCAAATTCCATACGAAACAAATGCTTGACTATGGCACCAAAATAGTTGGTGGCGTAACGCCTAAAAAAGGCGGTACGGAGGTAGAGGGTGTACCGGTATTTAATACAGTAAAAGATGCTGTCGATGAAACCGGTGCGAACGCATCTGTTGTTTATGTGCCGGCTCCGGCTGCAGCTGACGCGATTCTTGAAGCGGTCGATGCAGAATTAGATCTTGTTATTTGTATTACCGAACATATTCCTGTTATGGATATGGTTAAGGTTAAGCGTGCCATGGAAGGCAAGAAGACGCGTCTGGTCGGACCTAATTGTCCCGGTGTTATTACGGCAGATGAAAGTAAAATCGGCATTATGCCTGGCTATATTCATAAAAAAGGCCATATCGGTGTGGTTTCCCGTTCAGGCACGCTGACATATGAAGCGGTCCATCAGCTGTCTGAAGAAGGTTATGGTCAGACAACTGCAGTCGGTATAGGCGGGGACCCTGTGAACGGTACGGACTTTATTGATGCACTGAAAGCCTTTAACGATGATCCGGAAACCGAAGCTGTCGTCATGATTGGTGAAATTGGCGGCACAGCTGAAGAAGAAGCTTCTGAGTGGGTTAAAGCTAACATGAATAAGCCGGTCGTCGGGTTCATTGGTGGTGCAACAGCTCCTCCGGGGAAACGTATGGGCCATGCCGGAGCAATCATTTCAGGCGGAAAAGGCACTGCTGAAGAAAAAATCCGTATTATGAATGAGTCCGGTATTAAAACGGCAGACACACCAGCTGAAATCGGTGAAACGATGATTAATGTATTAAAAGAAAATGGTTTACAGGAAAAGTGTAAAACACATTAATTCCTCAGCAGGACCCAAAGGTAAATAATCTTTGGGTCCTGATTATAAAAAGGATGTGATTAATTGGAAAAAATTCGAAAACGTCTGATTCATATCCACCGATGCCGTGGTGTGAGTCGCAGAACCGTCCGCAAATTTCTCCATTATGACCCCACTTTAAAAAACATCTACAGTCTTAACGCTTCAGAAATCAGCCATTTCTTTTCGATTGCCCCCAAGAAAGCTTCATTATTTTATTCAGACTTGCGGGACCCTGGATTAAAGCGCATAATACAGCAAGATTTAAAAAAAGTAAATGTCATAACGGCATTTGACGATGCCTATCCCAATGTGTTAAAAACTATTAAAGATATGCCATTGGTGCTTTATGCTTTAGGAGACACGCATTTATTGAAAAGAAATCCGCTCCTGAGCGTTATTGGAACGAGGCGTCCGTCACGCGACGCAATGCGTAAAATGGAAAAATTCGTTTTACCGCTTATTCAAAAAGATTGGGTTATTGTCAGCGGAATGGCAAGTGGTATTGACAGTTATGCTCACCGACTAGCCGTCAATAACAATGGAAAAACCATCGCTGTGCTTGGAAGCGGATTCAACCATGTCTATCCCCGGCACAATATTCAACTCTTTCGTCAAATTGCCGCTGAGGGGCTTATTTTATCTGAATACCCGCCGGACACCCCGCCGGAACGGTTTCAATTCCCTGAACGCAATCGTATTATCAGCGGCTTAAGCTTTGGAACGTTTGTGATTGAAGCAACTGAAAGAAGTGGTACGCTGATAACGGTAGACCAGGCCCTTGATCAAGGAAGGGATGTTTACGCTTTGCCCGGCTCACCATTGACACCGCATTCAGCAGGGTGCCACTATATGATTCAGGATGGAGCAAAACTTGTTCAGAAGCCGGAGGATATTCTTGAAGACTGGGAAAAAACAGAACCAAATTGGCTCATATAACACACATATTTTTCATAACATGTTTGACAAACCAAATGTTACTCTTTAATATTAGTGAAGATTTTCAATTCAAGACGATTACAATTATTGGATGCAATTCTGGGAGGAAACGATATGTCTGATTACCTGGTGATTGTGGAATCACCGGCGAAAGCAAAAACAATTGAACGTTATTTAGGTAAAAAATATAAGGTTAAAGCCTCAATGGGTCATGTCCGTGATTTGCCAAAAAGTCAAACAGGTGTGGATCCTGACGACTCATTTAAACCAAAATATATAACAGTACGCGGCAAAGGCGACGTATTAAAAGATTTAAGGTCATCGGCAAAAAAAGCTAAGAAAGTTTACCTTGCAGCTGACCCTGACCGTGAAGGGGAAGCAATTGCCTGGCATCTGGCCCATGCTTTAAATATCGATGAGGATGCTGAGTGCAGGGTCGTTTTCAATGAAATTACGAAGGATGCGATTAAAGATTCGTTTAAACATCCGCGATCTATTGACCATGATCTGGTGAATGCACAGCAGGCAAGACGTATTTTGGATCGTCTTGTTGGGTATAAAATTAGTCCTTTGTTATGGAAAAAAGTTAAAAGGGGTCTCAGTGCCGGTCGTGTTCAATCAGTAGCCGTTAAGATGATTATTGACCGTGAAAGAGAAATTGAGAATTTTAAGCCTGAAGAATACTGGTCTATTGATGCGCAATTTCAAAAGGGCGATGACAAATTTGAAGGGTCCTTTTATGGTATGGACGGAAAAAAACAAGAGCTGAAGTCGGAAGAGGATGTTAAAGCGGTTACTGAAAAATTAGACGGCAAACAGTTCTCGATTGATAAAGTAAACAAACGTGAACGCAGACGTAATCCCGCCAAGCCGTTTACGACATCTTCACTCCAGCAGGAAGCCGCCCGAAAATTGAATTTTCGGGCCAAGAAAACAATGATGGTAGCCCAGCAGCTTTACGAAGGGATTGACCTGGGCAAGAAAGCCGGAGGAATAACAGGTCTTATAACTTATATGCGTACAGATTCAACACGGATTTCGGAAACGGCCAAACAAGAGGCAAACGGTTATATTGAAGATAATTATGGAAAAAGCTATCTGGGGAATGCCGGAAAGGCCAAAAAACAGGAAGGTGCCCAGGACGCTCATGAAGCTGTAAGACCCACTTCTATTATGCGTGACCCGAAATCTTTAAAACCTGTCTTATCACGTGACCAATACCGGTTGTATAAGCTGATATGGGAGCGGTTTTTGGCAAGTCAAATGGCGCCGGCTGTTATGGATACAATGACAGTTCACTTATTGAATAATGGCGTGGAATTCAGGGCTACAGGATCAAAAGTAAAATTCAAAGGGTTCATGAAAGTTTATGTAGAGGGTACTGACGATAAGAAAAAGGACGAAAATAAATACTTGCCGGACTTGTCCGAGGGAATGACGGCTGAAGCAAACGAAATCACGCCAAATCAGCACTTTACCCAGCCACCCCCAAGGTACACTGAAGCAAGACTGGTAAGGACCATGGAAGAAAAAGGGATTGGACGACCTTCCACATATGCGCCGACGTTGGACACGATTCAGCGACGGGGGTATGTGCAGCTGGACAATAAACGATTTATCCCAACAGAGCTGGGTGAAATAATTAACGATATTTTAAAAGAGTTCTTCCCAAAAATTATCGATATTGATTTCACTGTTAAAATGGAAGAAGATCTGGACTCTGTTGAAGAAGGGAAAGCCGAATGGGTTAAAGTTCTGGATGATTTTTACGGCGATTTCCGGAAACGATTGGAAAAAGCGGAACAGGAAATGGAAAAAATTGAGATTAGAGATGAGCCGGCCGGTATCACCTGTGAAAATTGTGGTCACGAAATGGTTTATAAAATGGGCAGATACGGCAAATTCCTTGCTTGTTCCAATTTTCCGGAGTGCCGTAATACCAAACCGATTTTAAAGAAAATAGGTGTCACGTGTCCAAAATGCAAAGAAGGAGACGTTGTCGAACGAAAATCGAAAAAGAATCGGAAGTTTTTTGGTTGTGACCGTTATCCTGAGTGTGATTTTGTTTCCTGGGACAAACCCATATCAAGACCATGTCCGAGGTGTGATGCATTGCTCGTCGAAAAGAAAACAAAAAAAGAAACACGTGTACAATGTACAAATTGTGATTATAGAGAAAGTGCGGACAACTGACTGCCTGAAATATCAGGCAGTTTTCTTTTTGTCTAAACAGGGTAAGGGCTAAATGTCACAGTTTCATTGGTCCAGGAGGAGTTTTTTGATAATTCAATTCTTATATGTTGACTAATTAAAATGAAACAGATATAATTGCGCATTGGTAAGGTAAATTACTTGACAGTAAACCTTTGAAATTCTGAAATATGAGGTACACATGGGTAACTATACCTATTTCTTTCAAATAGATTGAGGGCATTTCAGAATTTTGTTATTATTTAGTTAAGTTAATTGCTGTTGGAAATTTTATATGATATGCTTTATAGGCTGTGTAATGAGGTGTGAACTTGAATAATTTTCATGAGCAAAGCAAGGCATTTAACATGTTTCTCCAAGTTGAAAAAAATGCTTCACCTTATACAGTCCGAAGTTATATGGATGATATAGGTGACTTCAAAGATTTTCTCATACAAGAGAATATCAGCAATCTGAACGAAGTTGATTACCGTACAATTCGAATATATTTGACCAGATTATATGAGAGAGAATTGGGACGGCGTTCGGTTTCACGAAAAATTTCCAGCCTGAAAGGTTTCTATCGCTTTTTGGAACAGAATGGTCAGGTAACGGATAACCCATTTATCCATATTAGTCTCCCCAAAGCTGCTAAGCCCATTCCAGGGTTTCTTTATGCGGAAGAACTGGAGAAATTATTTGAAATAAGTGATTTAGAGGATCCGATCGGGCAACGTAATCAAGCATTAATTGAAACACTTTATGCAACTGGAATACGCGTTAGTGAATGTCAGCGAATGGAACTAAGTGACATTGACTTTTCCATCGGCACTATGTTTATTCGAGGTAAAGGTAATAAAGAACGTTATTTACCGTTCGGCCGTTTTGCTGAAGTCGCCCTTGAAACATACATACACGATGGAAGAAAAAAATTACTGGAAAAATCATCTTCCTCGAACAATGCTGTCTTTTTAAATGCCAGAGGCGGGCCGCTGACTGCCAGAGGGATGCGGTTAGTTTTAAATAAAATGGTTGATAATGCAGCTATGACCGTTCATGTCCACCCGCATAAGCTGCGGCATACGTTTGCGACACATATGCTGAATGAAGGTGCTGATCTTCGGACAGTTCAGGAACTGCTTGGGCATGAAAACCTATCCTCAACACAAATATATACACATGTCACTAAAGACCGTCTGCGCAGTGTCTATATGAATAGTCACCCGCGTGCTAAGAATGATTTTTAAAAAAAGAGGTGATGTAAGTGACTGCTGGTATGCATGCCACGACGATTTTTGCCATTAGACATGGCGGCCAATGTGCCATGAGCGGTGACGGGCAGGTAACAATGGGAAACGCCGTTGTTATGAAACATAAAGCAAAAAAAGTCAGAACTCTGTATCGCGGGCAGGTGCTTGCCGGGTTTGCAGGATCTGTAGCAGATGCCTTTACATTATTTGAAAAGTTTGAAGGAAAACTTGAAGCTTTTGATGGCAATCTTGCCAGAGCTGCTGTGGAATTGGCAAAAGAATGGCGAAGTGATAAAGTGTTGCGAAAGCTTGAAGCAATGCTGATTGTTATGAATAAAGAAAAGATGTTTCTTGTGTCAGGAACCGGTGAGGTTATTGAGCCTGATGATGGCATACTTGCAATTGGTTCAGGTGGGAACTATGCGTTGAGTGCCGGCAGGGCGCTGGTAAGACATTCAGATGGCTTGACAGCTAAGGAGATTGCCCGAACTTCATTAGAAATTGCCAGTGAAGTTTGTGTCTATACGAATGACCACATAACATTAGAGGTACTTGATGAATAAGGGAGGCCTTGTTTGAATGGGGATTGACTATACGCCAAAACAAATTGTGAATCAGCTGGACCAATATATAGTCGGCCAGACTGAAGCTAAAAAATCGGTCGCCGTAGCGCTTAGGAATAGGTACCGCCGGATGAAACTGGACGAGAAGATAAAAGATGAGATTGTCCCAAAAAATATTTTGATGATAGGACCGACCGGGGTCGGTAAAACGGAAATTGCCCGGCGGCTTGCGAATTTGGTCGGTGCTCCGTTTGTAAAAGTGGAAGCCACTAAATTTACCGAAGTCGGGTATGTTGGCCGTGACGTTGAATCAATGGTTCGTGACCTGGTGGAAATGGCTTTGCGCAAGGTTAAAGAAGAAAAAATGAATGAAGTGAAAGACCGTGCGGAAAAGGAAGCGAACCGCATAATGGTTGAACTGCTCGTTCCTCAGGCTAAAAAGCAGAATAATAATAACATGCGGAACCCGTTCGAAATGTTGTTTGCCGGACAGGAAAGCAATGAAGCGAATGATGAATCGGCAGCAAAAGATGAAGAAATCAAAAACAAACGAAAAAGGGTGCAGTATCAGCTGGAAATGGGCGAATTGGAAGACAGCATCGTAACAGTGGAGATTGAAGAGCAATCCTCCTCAATGTTTGACATGCTCCAGGGATCCGGTATGGAACAGATGGGGATGAACATGCAGGATGCGCTCGGACAATTTATGCCGAAGAAAACCAAAAAGCGTAAACTCCCCGTATCAGAAGCCCGGAAAGTATTAACGACACAAGAAGCTCAGAAACTGGTTGATATGGACGAAGCGGCGCAAGAAGCCATTGATCGTGCAGAGCAGTCAGGAATCTTGTTTATTGATGAGATCGATAAAGTAGCCGGCAAGCAGGATAATCAGGCAAATGTGTCAAGAGAAGGTGTGCAGCGTGATGTCCTGCCGATTGTGGAAGGCTCAACAGTTGTAACGAAACATGGTCCCGTTAAGACAGATCATATGCTGTTTATAGCAGCCGGAGCATTTCATACGGCGAAACCCTCTGATTTAATTCCTGAGCTTCAGGGAAGATTCCCTATAAGGGTCGAACTGGAGAAACTGACAGTTGAGGACTTCAAACGAATTCTGATGGAACCGTCCAATGCATTGTTGAAACAATATTCAGCATTATTAAAAACAGAAGGTATAAATGTTAAGTTCACAGACAATGCTGTAAATAGATTGGCAGAAATTGCCTTTCAAGTAAATCAAGAGACGGACAATATTGGGGCAAGACGATTGCACACGATATTGGAAAAACTGTTGGAAGATTTGTCATTTGAGGCGCCGGATATTAATATGGAAACGGTCGAGATAACAAATGATTATGTTGATGAAAAATTAAGCAATATCATTAAAAATAAAGATTTAAGTCAGTTTATTTTATAGACTGACTGAAATGGAGGCTATAATAATGGAACTTTTAGAACGTGCTCGAAAAATTAATGCAATGCTGCAAAAAACGACAGGCAAATCAGTGAATTTTAATGACATGTCAGCAACACTGAGAGATGTTATTAAAGGTAATGTGTTCATTGTCAGCAGGAGAGGCAAATTATTGGGATTTGCGATTAATCAGGAAATTGAAAATGAACGCATGAAATCGATGCTGGAAGAAAGACAGTTTCCTGAAGAATACACACACGGTTTGTTCAATATTTTTGAAACGACGGCTAATTTGGATATAGACAGTCCATTTACCGCTTTTCCAGTAGAAAATAGAGAACTGTTCAAAAATGGACTGACTACTATTGTTCCAATTATTGGCGGCGGAGATCGTCTTGGGACATTAGTATTGAGCAGGTTGTCTGATAGTTTCAACGAAGATGATCTTTTGCTTGGTGAATATGGTGCTACAGTTGTAGGTATGGAAATATTGCATGAAAAAACTGAAGAAATTGAAGTGGAAGCCAGAAGTAAAGCGGTAGTGCAAATGGCTATCAGCTCACTTTCCTACAGTGAACTTGAAGCAATTGATCATATTTTTGAAGAACTCAATGGCAAAGAAGGATTGCTTGTCGCCAGCAAAATCGCTGACAGAGTTGGTATAACACGATCAGTTATTGTTAATGCATTAAGGAAACTGGAAAGTGCCGGGGTCATCGAATCACGCTCGCTCGGTATGAAGGGGACCTACATTAAAGTGTTAAACGATAAATTTCTCGTGGAATTAGAGAAATTGCGTTCCAGGTAATAAAACACGCTTAGTGAATAGAAAAAACGGCCGTCTAAGAGACGGTCGTTTTTTGTATGCGATGAGGGCTAGGTAGGGGGTCAACTGCCAGTAAATGTCCGATTCTGTTCGGGCCTGCACGATGCAGGTCACAAAGGCGTTGCAACAGGATGTTGCGAATTTAGCCTTTGTTCCCCTTTAATCAGTGAAGAAAATCACTTCACTGATTGAAGATTCACTTTATGAATAAATTTTTTTAGGCTTTCATGGTTGTAAAATTGCAAATTAAAGCCATAATTTTGCATAAACAGGTAAATTTTTAAGTTAAAAGTCCTATGATATAATAACTAATTAATTTCCCTATTATGAAAAATGTCGAAACATGATGGACTTTATAAGATTTTTAAATTACAATATTCGTAAAGTCATTATTAAATGTGTCCGTTACTTTTATGGTAATAAATGGCGAGGGGGATATTATGGAGTTTTTTTCGGGTTCATTTCAGACGCTTGAGAATTCGCTGAAATATGCTTCGGCTAAAAACCGTACACTCTCAAATAATATTGCAAACGTTGATACACCAGGTTATAAAGCAAAGGACGTCAAATTTAAAAACTATTTAAGCGCTGAACTCGAATCTTCCGTCAACGCAGTAAAAACACATCCAAAACATCTGCCTTTTAATCAGTCCGTCAGTCAACCAATACATACAGTTTCAAGGGACAATACAACATATAATCATAACGGAAATAATGTCGATATCGATAAAGAAATGGCTGAGTTAGCCAAAAACCAAATAAACTACCAGGCTTTGGTTGATCGTATCAATGGGAAGTTTTCAAGCTTGAAAACGGTAATCGGGGGAGGTAATTAAACGTGTCAATCTTTCATGCAATAAACACAAGTGCGAGTTCTTTAACGGCTCAACGGCTTCGTATGGATGTTGTCTCATCGAATATTGCAAATGCACAAACAACACGGGCCGAAATGAATGAAGATGGCGAATATGAACCATACAGAAGGAAAATGGTAACGATGGAGCCATCACGCACTAATTTTCGGTCTTTTTTGGAACAAGCTGCAGGGTCAGGTTTTGAATCTTCAGGTACAGGGGTGAAGGTATCCCAGATAACAGAGGACGAGACACCGTTTAAATTGGCTTATAATCCCGGGCACCCTGATGCTAATGAGACCGGGTATGTGGAAATGCCGAATGTTGACCCATTAAAAGAAATGGTTGATTTAATGAGTGCGACAAGATCATACGAAGCGAATATAACGTCTCTGAATGCAAGTAAGAATATGCTCCTGAAAAGTTTGGAAATAGGTAAGTAGCAATGCGTCTACTAAACTCTTTTACGATTAAATCATAAGGAGCGTCAAAAGGGAGGACACAATGAGTTCTTTTTTAAACGGGGTTAATGACACCCAAGCTTTGACTGCACCTAAACTAGCTAAACAAGCTGTTTCACCGAGTGAAGCACACAATAATTTTGCTCAAAGTCTTGAATCGGCGATAAACAAAGTAAATGAGGCACAAAACGTTTCAGATGAAAAGACAGAAGCCATTGCGAACGGAGAAATTGAAGATTTGCATGATGTTATGATAACCGCACAAAAGGCGAGCATCACACTTGAGACTTCTGTGCAAGTTCAAGGTAAAGTCATCGACGCGTATAATAAAATAATGCGCATGCAAATCTAATGACACTAAATGCCGGCTACTACAGTCCCATTTAATATTCAGGTACTAGTAGCTGCTAAAAACATCAGGTCCTAAATGAATTTTGAAAGATTTTGGCGGGGGAATATATGAAGAAAAAAATAGTGGAACTTAAAGATACGGCAGTCTCATTTTGGACTGAGCGTACTAAGGGCCAAAAAGGTATATTTATAGGTTCGGCTGCAATCATTGCTATATTAATCTTTACAATAGTAATATTTTCCTCTGGCTCAAAATTCGTACCGCTGTATAACGATTTATCAGTTCAGGAAGTCAGTCAAATTAAAGAGGAACTGGACTCAAGAGGGGTCTCATATGAAGTTGAAAATGGCGGAAGTACCATTAAAGTCCCTGAATCGAATGTTGATTCATTGCTCGTGGATCTGGCTGGCCAAGGTATTCCCGACAGTGGGAATATCGATTATTCTTTTTTTAGCGAAAATGCTTCATGGGGAATTACGGACAACGAGTTCAGCATGATTAAACTGGATGCCATGCAAACGGAATTGGCTAACCTTGTTAAAGGCGTCGAAGGCATTGATAGTGCAGAGGTAATGATTAACATGCCTGAAGAACCTGTATTTGTCAGTGATTCCGCACAGGAAGCAAGTGCCTCTATTGTTATCAGTACCCAACCCGGCTATGACTTTAAAGGGGACCAAATAAACGCTCTGTACCACCTGGTCTCACAGGCTGTCCCGAATCTGACAAAAGAAAACATTGCAATCATGAATCAGTACTTCGAATATTACGATCAGGAATCACCCGGTGGGACTGGTCAGGAGAATACTTATACATATCAACAGAACGTAAAGAAAGATATCGAAAAAGATATAAAACAGCGACTCCAGCAAATGCTGGGTGCGATGGTTGGCAGAGAAAATGTTATTGTCTCTGTTACCGCAGATGTTGATTTCACTACAGAAAATCGTGTAGAAGAGCTTGTCGAACCAGTGGATATAGATGAAATGGAAGGATTGCCTGTCAGTATTGAAAGCATTGAAGAGACATACGAAGGTAACCCGCCTGTTGGTGGGGAAGCCGGCACAGGTGATGAAGATATTGCGAATTATGAAGGCACTGATCAAGGCGGAGACGGGGAATATGAACGATCAAAAGAAACGATCAATAATGAATACAACCGAATTCGTAAAGAAATCGCCGAAAGCCCTTATAAAATCCGTGATTTAGGCATTCAAGTCGCTGTTGATGAATTGAAAAATGAACAAGAAGGCGAGCCTCAATATTTGACTGCACAGGAACAGGAAACTGTTACTGCCGGCATTTCATCAATCTTGGATTCGATCATCACGACATCCATTAACGGTGCTTACGCTGAAGAGGTACAGCCTGAAGAAAAGACGTCGATCGTTTTTCAAGAGTTTAGTCAGAGTTTTGGTTCACAACAACCAACTGAACAGGCCGTGCCCGTATGGATGTATGTTGCCGGTGGTTTGTTGATTGCGCTCGTAGCTCTACTTATTATTTTGCTGGTGCGCAAACGGAATCGCGGAGAAAAAGAAGAAATAGAACAAACAACGGAGCGTACAATGGCAGTTGAAACCGAAGAAGAAGTACCGGGGATTGAGCGTACAGAGAATTCGGAGTCAGTCGTTCGCAAAAAGCAGCTGGAGAAAATGGCGAAAGAGAATCCTGAAGATTTTGCCAAGCTGCTTAGAAGCTGGATATCAGATGATTGAGAGGAGAGATGATCAATGCCTGAACAAAAAAGCTTAACCGGTAAGCAAAAAGCAGCTATTCTCTTAATATCTCTAGGTCCTGATGTTTCAGCGCAGATATATAAACACTTGTCAGAGGAAGAAATTGAACAGTTGAGTCTCGAGATTTCTTCTGTGAAAAAGGTGGGGTCTGATTTAAAGGAAGATGTATTGGATCAATTTCACCAGATCGCCATTGCTCAGGAATATATTTCCCAGGGGGGAGTCGGTTATGCAAAAATGGTGCTCGAAAAAGCGTTTGGAAATGATGAAGCAAACAGCATTATTGACCGCTTGACGAGTTCACTTCAGGTCAGACCATTTCATTTTGCCAGAAGAGCCGAGCCGCAGCAGATACTTAATTTTATTCAGAATGAGCATCCCCAAACAATCGCTCTGGTGTTATCATATCTTGCCCCTGAACAAGCCGGGGATATCCTGTCAGAATTACCTCAGGAAATGCAGGCGGAAATTGCGAAGCGAATTGCAACGATGGATTCAACGTCGCCTGAAATTATAAGCCAGGTTGAAGAAGTATTGGAACGTAAGATCTCCTCTTCAATTACGGAGGATTACACACAAGCAGGCGGTATCCAATCAGTGGTTGAAGTACTGAACGGTGTTGACAGAGGTACTGAAAAGACAATTCTTGATACGCTCGATATTCAGGAACCTGAACTGGCAGAAGAAATTAAGAAACGTATGTTTGTCTTTGAGGATATTGTCGTCCTAGATAATAGGGCAATACAGCGTATTATCCGTGAAGTTGTTAATGAAGACCTGCGTTTATCGCTGAAAGTCGCAAGCGACGAAGTGAAAGAAATTATATTTAAAAATATGTCGCAGCGTATGGCGGAAACGTTTAAAGAAGAGATGGAATTTATGGGTCCCGTCCGTCTGCGTGATGTTGAAGAGGCGCAATCCAGGATTGTAGAAGCCATACGACATCTTGAAGAAATTGGCGAAATAGTAATTGCACGCGGCGGGGGTGACGATATCATTGTCTAATATTGATTCCAGTCAACCAGAATATTTTGAGACACGGCAAATTAGTATAAGACCCATAAACGTGACCAGCTCTGAGCAAGATAACGACCTGGAAGAGCAAAAACTTAAAAAGCCCGATATTGACAAAGCATACGAAGAGCTGCAGCAAATTAAAGAGGAACAAGCCGAGCTGATTAATCAAACAAGGGCTGAAATAAAAGAAGCACGAAGTAATTGGGGAAAAGAAAAGAAGCAATATATTGAAGAAGCTAAGAAAGAAGGCTTTGAAGCAGGATTTCAAGAGGGAAAGCAGAACGGTTTTAAACAGTATGAACAATTGATAGCAGAAGCTAACAGTGCAGTTAAATCTGCCGGGGAAGACTATCAAACGCTAATTAATCAAAGTGAAAATACGATTTTAGACTTGGCAATTTATACTGCTGAAAAAATTCTTAAGGGAAAGCTGGATGAACAACCTGAACAATTTCTGCCTTTAGTCAAATCTGCTATTGAAGAGATACATAACAAATCCGAAGTTTCGATTTATTTGCATCCATCAAATTATCAGGTTGTAACAACTCACAAAAATGATCTTATTCAGTTTGATGACAGTGAATGGAAGATTTCAATTTATGTAAGCGACGAACTGAGTGAAGGAAGCTGTTTGATTGTACATCCATATGGTCAGATTGATGCCGGGATTGACACCCAGCTCAATGAATTGAGGCAGGCTTTACATGAAGCTATTATGGGGAATGCGCAATGAATCTCGGAAAGTATTTTAAAAAAATCGATGAAACTGATGCGATTAAGCGATATGGTAAAGTTCTTCGAGTAGTTGGTCTAATGATTGAATCGCTGGGTCCGGAAGCGAATATCGGTGAAGTGTGCTTTATACATAGTTCAGCAAAAAATAAATCAGCAGTTATGGCTGAAGTGGTCGGGTTTAATAAAGAAAAGCTTATTTTAATGCCATACGCCGAAGTGACCGAAATTGGGCCTGAGTGTCTGGTGGAGTCAACCGGAAACCCTTTGACGGTAAAGATTGGACGCAGTTTAATCGGAAGAATCGTAAATTCCATCGGAGAACCGATTGACCATTCAAAATTGCCAAAAGGACTAACGAATTATTTAACAGAACACGCTCCTCCTAATCCGATGGAACGGCAGCCTATAGCAGAACCGATTCAAGTTGGTGTCAGATCAATTGATTCATTACTTACCGTCGGGAAAGGTCAGCGTATCGGCATTTTTGCCGGAAGCGGGGTTGGAAAAAGTACGCTTCTAGGCATGATTGCCCGCAACAGCAGTGCTGATGTTAATGTCATCGCACTTGTTGGAGAGCGTGGCAGGGAAGTCCGTGAATTTATAGATAATGAACTGGGAACAGAGGGGCTGAGAAAAACCATTGTAGTTGTAGCAACTTCCGATCAGCCTGCACTCATGCGTATAAAGGGTGCATATACAGCAACGGCGATCAGCGAGTATTTCCGGGATTTGGGTTATCAGGTTAACTTGATGATGGACTCGGTAACGCGGGTGGCCATGGCGCAGAGGGAAGTGGGACTTGCTATAGGTGAGCCGCCGACCACAAAGGGGTACACCCCATCAGTGTTTGCGGCGCTGCCCAAACTGCTCGAGCGCACCGGCACAAGTGAAAAAGGAACCATAACAGCTTTTTATACCGTGTTGGTTGATGGCGATGACATGAATGAACCAATTGCTGATAGTGTCCGGGGGATATTGGATGGTCATTTTATCCTGGATAGGAAACTTGCCGAGCAAGGACAATTCCCCGCAATAAATGTCTTAAAATCTATCAGCAGGGTGATGACTAAAATTGTAAGCCAAGAGCATCAGGAAGCCGCTCAGCAAATTCGCGAGCTAATGGCAGTCTATGAGGAAAACAGTGAGTTAATTCAGATTGGTGCTTATAAGCGCGGAACAAACCGGGAGATAGACCGGGCAATTTCACACCACCCTAAAATCAATGCATACTTGAAGCAGGATACATCTGATTATCAATCGTTCCAAGACTCAATTAACCAAATGTATGAACTGCTTTATGGAGGGAATTCATGATGGGTACAGCTGCTTTGGAAAAAGTTTTACATATTAGGGAAAATGAGAAGACACAAGCGCAAAAAGCCTATCATAAGTCAATTGAACAATTTGAAGAAGTTGGGACACAGCTTTATGACATTCTGCGCAAAAAGGAAACGGCGGAAACGGCATACGAAACTTACTTAAAACAAACAGCACCAATTCAAAAGATCAGGGAGCAGGCCACGTTTATTGAGCACTTAAACAAACAAATTTTAAAATTACAGAAGGACGTTCAGCAGGCCCGGGATGTTATGAATGCTAAGCATGCGTATTTGTCAGAAACATATATCGAGATGAAAAAATACGAAAAAATAATTGAGCATCGTCAAGCAGAAAAAGATGCCAAAGCCAGGAAAATCGAAAAAGATACAATGGACGAGATATCAATCCGGCAATTTATGGACAAGAAAACGGGTGAGCAGCATGGCAGTGAAATCAACAAATGAAGAAAAGAAGTTGAATCCTTTCTTATGGTTTCTTTTTGTTATTGTCATTCCCTTGGCTGCCGTTTTAGTTTTGACCGTTATTATTTTGACTGTATCCGGTATTGACGTGTTTGGCTGGGCAAAAGAAAAGGGTGCGGATATACCTGTTCTGTCCAATGTGATCACCACTGAAGAAGATAAAGAGCAGCAGCGAACAAATGAGAAAATGCAGCAAAGGATAACAACTAAAAATGAAGAAATAACATCTTTAAATCAAGAAATCAGGGATTTGGAAGCAACAGTAGATAAGATGGAACAGGAAATCGTTCAGCTTGAAAATGAACAGGCTTCTGCCGAGGAAGCAGAAGAAGATGAACAACAAGCCGCCAATGAATCGGTCACTGAAATGGCCTCATCTTTTTCGGATATGGACAACGAACGCGCAGCCCAAATCGTACAAAGCCTGGAGGAGAACTTAGCGGTCTCTATCCTGGAAAATGTGCCGAGTGATGTCCGCGGCGAGATTTTTGAAGAAATGGAGCCTGACTATGCGGCTGAACTGACACAATTATTTGTCGGAAATGAAGAATGATTGAAGAGGACTATTTGAAAGGGGGTGATAAATTGAATGCTGTTGGAACGAATGCCCAACAATTAATGGAACTGCCGCTTGGCTTGCAGCAAAACCATGGAACAACATTACCATTAAGCGAGCAAAAAGTATTTCAAAATCTGCTGGTAACAGCTGGAGAGATAATGAAGGATGGGAGCAAATCAGGCGCATTAACAGATACCCGTAATTTGGCTGATAAACTTTTGTCTAATCGAACTAATGAGGAAATGGCGGGGAATGAAATCTCTGAAGCAGAAGCTGTCCACATGATGGTAGAACTTCTTCTCCAAACCATAGTAGGGAGTAATTTAAATCCTTCCGAAGCGTCTCAGGGGATGGCTAAACGTGAAGGATCAATTATTGTATCACACCCTTCCTTACAGTTGACGAATGGGCAAATGCTGGAAAAGCAGTTTTCCCGCATCATTAGACAGGCTGAAGAAATACTGGGTCAATTAAACGGTCAAAAGAGCATTTCGAAGGCCGCCCCGGAACTGCTGAAGTTATTGGAACAATGGTCAACGCTGATTAAAAAAGCCGATCAACATGCCATCATCCAGCCGGAATTGCCGGAAATGAAAAGCGGGAAAGAGCAAACGATTTGGAAAGACCTTGTCCAGTCATTTCAAAAACGTAATCAGCTTGCCGTGAGGGAGCAGTACAGGACGAATGCGAAAGTGACCACACAAGATGTTGTCAAATGGCTGCAGCGAGCGGTTCAAAACCAGTCAAATTTTGATACACCGGCCGGAAAGAGCTTACCTGTTTCGTCTGTGATGCCTGTTTCGAAAGTCGAGCAATATGTTATTCATTTGAACCAAACGAATTCTCAGCCTATCAGTCACCAATTGGTGGAAAAATTTCAAAACGTCATGAAAACGAGCAGATTTATCTCATTGCAAAACGGCACGAGCCAATTGAATATTGCATTACGCCCTGAAAATCTTGGTGATGTGATCGTGAAAATGACACAGATAAACGGGGAAATGACAGTAAAAATCATTGTAAGCTCTGCAGCAGCGAAAGACATGCTGGAATCAAATATGCACCAGCTTAAAAATATGTTCTCGCCTCAACAAGTTTCAATTGAAAAGCAGGAGACAAGTTCCCATCAATCTCAAGCCAGTCAACATGAGGACGAGCGTCAGCAAACGGACGACCATCATGAAGGGCAGTCAGAACAATCTGGTCAGCATAACGGAGAAAATGCGGAAGAGGATGACTTTGATGCCCAGTTACGAGAAGTTTTAACGAATGAGAAGGTGTAGGTGAATGTCATGACGTCGATTGATTCGTCACTTTATTTGCAAAATCGCCCATTGGAGCGTGTGCCAAGTCCTGAGTTGGGTAAAGATGAATTTTTACAGATTCTAATGACGCAACTTCAAAACCAGGATCCAACCAGCCCAATGGATGAGAGCCAATTCATTTCACAAATGTCAACATTTTCACAGCTTGAGCAGACGATGAATATGGCTAACTCGATCGAAAAGCTTGTGCAGCAACAGAATGTATCACCCATACTGCAATATAGTCACATGATCGGCAAAGAAGTGACCTATAATACGTACGATGAGGAAACCGGAGAAGTAGTTGATTCAATTTCAGGAGTTATAAAAGCAGTGAGTCAGGATGAAGGACGAGCAGTCATGATGCTCGAAAATGAGACAAAAATCTATGCCGATTCGATTGTAGAGTTGCGTAATCCCGAGGCAGGCTCTGATTCAGAGGGGAGCGATTAAGATGGATCACCGTATTCATCAAATTCCGCAGCCGCATGTGATGCCGCTGCCAGCTGGAAAAAAGCCGGCAGATAACAAACCGGATATAAGCTTCAAAGATATGCTTCGGGATGCCAACCAGTTAAAAGTCTCAAAGCATGCGGAGCAGCGATTACATGACCGACGTATTACAATCAATGAATCGCAATGGAACGCGATTACAGAAAAAGTGGATGAAGCGAAACATAAGGGTGTAACCGATTCTTTGGTTTTGACAGGTGAGGCAGCTCTATTAGTAAATACGAAAAATCGCACGGTAATTACAGCAATGAATAAACACGAGGCAGCAAGCAAAATTTTCACAAATATAAACGGAACGATTCTAATAGATGAATAGTCTGGACCTGACAGGAAGACTAATAACTGCTGACCGATTGATGCAGTTTGACAGAATCGTACTGTAATAAAGGGAGAGATTTGTATGTTACGGTCAATGTACGCAGGGATTTCGGGAATGAAAGGATTTCAATCAAAATTGGATGTCGTCGGAAATAACATTGCGAACGTCAGTACGGCAGGCTTTAAAAAAGGTCGTGTGACATTCCAGGATATGATGAGCCAGACAACTTCAGCGGCTCAAGGACCTACAGCTAACAGGGGCGGTGTCAACGCGATGCAAGTCGGCTTGGGTTCGCAAACAGGTTCGATTGATAATCTTCATACGCAAGGTTACCGGCAAACGACGAATAACCCGCTGGACTTACAGCTTGAAGGCGACGGCATGTTTGTTGTTGCAGAAGGTTTAGAGGGTGATGAGTCGGATCAGATAGAATTGGAAGATACAGACACCTCCTACACAAGGGCGGGCAACTTTTATTTGGATACAAACGGCAATATAGTCAACCCGGACGGGATGTATCTGCTCGGCTTTGCGGCAGATGACGATGGCAATATTCAAAACAGTGAAGATGGAGAACTGAATATTTCCGCTTTAAATATTCCACAAGACGCACAAAGTTTCAGTGTTCAGACCAACGGTGTTGTAAACTACACTGATGCAGACGGTAACAATCAAGTCGCCGGTCAAGTCGCGCTTGCCAACTTTTCAAACCCGGGCGGACTTGAGAAAGCCGGCAGCAATTTGTTCCGAAACACACCGAATGCAGGTATGCAAGGCGATTTGGTTGTCCCTGAAAATGAAGGGACGGCAACGATTGTCAGCGGTGCGCTGGAAATGTCCAACGTCGATCTTTCTGAGGAATTTACTGAAATGATTACTGCACAACGCGGCTTTCAGGCAAACACTCGAATCATTACAACATCCGATGAAATTTTGCAAGAGCTCGTCAACCTAAAACGGTAAGTTAGGAGGGAGGAGGCTGGTACATAGCTAAAAAGTTCATTGTGAAAGACGAACATAGCAATATTTCTGGAGCGGGTAATTTGCAGCACTTACTTTGCTAGTTCGGATTTTTCTTCAACGAAAACTCTTATGTCCCAGCCTCACCAACATATGATTCAGCTGGGCGATTTATTTACACTCAATGCACTGATGATCGAACAGATTCAGTCTTATCCTGATACAACGATTACATTAACAAATGGAAAGAAAATCGTTGTCAAAGACTCGGAGGCGGAAGTTTCCAGGCGGGCAACAGCTTATTATAAGCAAATTGGTCTTACGGGCAGTATTCAAGAGACAGGTGATGACGATGGGTAAACTTACAAAAATAATGATGACTTCATTTGCAGTGCTTTTACTTGCAGCTGGTGCCGCGTTGGTTATAGTACTGAATATAACAGGCGGCCCGGATGAAGGGAGTGCCCAGTCGATTGATAAAGTTCTGGATCATTCGTACGAAACGCCCGAAATTACAACAGACTTGAAAGATGGCTCGTTTGTACGAATACAGTTTCAGATTGTAACGGATAGTGATAAGGCAAAAAAAGAAGCTGAAAAAAGAGAATTTCAGCTAAAAAATATTCTTATCAAAGAACTTGCCACCATGGAGAAAGATAAATTCAAGTCCGGGCTTTCAGACTTGGAAGCAGCTGTTCAGCTGAAATTAAATGAGGTTATGGAAAAAGGAAAAATTACAGAGGTTTATACAGTCAATAAAATTATACAGTAGTTTCACAGATTTCCGGTAAGAGACTCCATAATGGAGGTGAGAAACTTTGGTGGAGGAGATTCTTTCGCAAAATGAGATTGACGAATTACTGACAGCTATCTCATCAGGTGAGATGAATGCTGAAGAATTGAAACAGGAGAAAGAGGAGCAAAGGGTGCAAGTCTATGATTTTAAAAGAGCACTGCGCTTTTCAAAAGACCAGATTCGCAGTCTTGCACGCATACATGAAAATTATGCCCGTTTGCTGACGACTTACTTTTCAGGCCAGCTTCGTTCATATGTCAATATTTCAGTCGCTTCTGTTGATCAAATTCCTTATGAGGAATTTATCCGCTCGATTCCAAAAATGACGGTCTTGAATACGTTCAGTGTTCAGCCGCTGGATGGCCGAATTTTAATGGAAGTTAATCCGAATATTGCCTACGCCATGATTGACAGACAGCTGGGCGGAAGAGGAAAAAGTATCAACAAAGTGGAAAATTTGACAGAGATTGAAACTATGCTTATGTCTCAGCTTTTTGAAAAGTCCAGTTCAAGTTTATATGAAGCCTGGTCCTCAATAGTTGAAGTTAATCCAATTCTGGAAGATTTTGAAATCAATCCACAATTCTTGCAGCTTGTGGCACCGAATGAGACTGTCATCATCGTTTCACTCAATACAACAATTGGTGAGACAACCGGCATGATTAATATATGTATTCCGCATATCGTACTGGAACCAATTATACGCAGACTCTCGGTTCATTATTGGATGCAAACCCACACGAAAAAGCAGGATCCGGAAGCCTACAAAAAATTGCATACAAACATTCAAGAAGCAGAAGTGGAAGCTAAAACACTTCTCGGTAACACCACTATCACCGTTGATGAACTGCTGCATTTACATAAAGGTGATGTGATCGCATTGAATGAGCCGATTGATCAACCATTGGAGTTGCAAATTAATAATCAGCCGAAGTTTCATGTCCAACCTGGAAAATCCAACTATAAAATGGCTGTACAAGTACTTAAAGAATTAAAAAGGGGGAATGAGGATGAATGACGGAAAACTTTCCCAGGATGAAATTGATGCATTGCTTAAGATAAGTGAGGAAGAAGAGATAACCAGCTCTCATTCACCAGATTTATTAACTACGATGGAAATTGATACGCTGGGGGAAATAGGCAATATTTCATTTGGAAATTCGGCAACAACTTTGTCAACACTATTAAATCAAAAAGTGGAGATTGCAGCTCCCCGGGTATCGGTAATTACAAAAAACGCGTTGGATGACGAATTTAACACTGAGCCTTTAGTTGTTTATGCAGACTACGTTGAAGGGCTGGATGGACAAAATGTTCTTTTAATGAAATCAGATGTCGCTACAATTATCGCAGACATTATGCTCGGCGGGGATGAAACAGCACCTGAGACCACATTAAAAGAGCACCATATAAGCTCGCTACAGGAAGTCATGAATAAATTGACCGAGACTGCAGCTTCCAGCATGTCGACTATTTATGAAGCGCCTGTCAGTACATCCTCGCCCGAAGTAACGATTGGTCAAAGTGGAAGTATTCAAAGAAAAAAAGCTATTGTAAATGAGAATTATTTTGTCAAAGTAACCTATCAATTTAACATTGGAAATTTAATCGATTCTGATATTGTACAGATAATCCCGCTTTCATTCGCGAAAGAAATGGTCAGAAGGCTTAGCGAAGCTTCATCAGTTAAAAGCAGGGAAGAGCGTGCTGTGACGCCAGACAAGACAAAGACAGAAGCCCACCCGCGGTCTGATGGTGATAATAATTCTCCTCAATTTATCGGGGATAATGTAAGCCCGAAGTCATCCATTCAGCAGGCCTCGTTTTCTGACTTTGGACCTCAGGAAAGCATACAAAACGAAAAACGGAATCTTGATATGCTGTTGGATATTCCTTTAAAAGTTTCAGTTGAACTAGGTCGGACCCAAAGATCAATTAAAGACATACTGAAGTTGTCTGCCGGATCGATTGTTGAACTTGACAAACTGGCAGGTGAACCTGTGGATATACTGGTAAATGAAAAATTGGTTGCTAAGGGTGAAGTCGTGGTGATTGATGAGAATTTTGGTGTCCGGGTTACAGATATTATAAGTCAGACGGACCGGCTTATGAACCTGAAGTAACGTACTTAAAATAGGGGGTGTGTGCCAAGATGGGTCAACGCGTATTAGTAGTGGATGATGCAGCATTTATGCGAATGATGCTGAAAGATATTCTTGAAAAAAACGGGTTTGAAGTGGTTGGAGAAGCTCAGAACGGGCAGCAGGCGATTGATCTATATAGCGAATTATGGCCGGACCTCGTCACGCTGGATATAACGATGCCTGAAAAAGATGGTATGACCGTGTTAAAAGAATTAATGGTGCTTGATCACAACGCAAAAATCATCATGTGTTCCGCAATGGGGCAGCAGGATGTGGTTATCAATGCCATTCAGGCAGGAGCAAAGGATTTTATTGTGAAACCTTTTCAAGAGGAGCGGGTTCTTGAGGCAACCCGAAAAGCACTGGGTTAGAAACGAGTGGATATTATGAAATGGAACAGACTGGTTTTTATTTGCATTATAGGGCTGTGTTTGGTCGCTTTCCCAAGTGAAACGGGGCACGCTGCATCGAATGTCAAAGACTGCATCGAAAATCAAGATTGTGGTGAAACAGATAAAACACCTGCTGGTACAGAACAAGGTGAACAACAAAAGACCGAAACTGACGGAAGTACTGGTACAGGTTCATTGCTGATCAATCTGATTAAGATGATCTTTGCTCTACTATTGGTATTGGGTCTTATCTATATATTACTTAAATTTTTAAACAAACGCAGCAATCGGTTTCAGCAAGGGAAAGGGATGGAAAATATTGGAGGAATTTCAGTCGGCCCCAATAAATCTGTTCAGGCGGTCCGTATTGGATCAAAAGTATACTTGATAGGTGTAGGTGAAAATGTTGAACTGCTGGAAGAAATAACAGATGATGCTACCATAGAAGCGATTTTACATAAAAAGCATTCAGTAGAAAATCAGCAAATTAACGGCTTAAGATCGCTTCTTCAGCAAAAATCCGGAAGTAATAAAGAGGAAGGGCAATCAAGCGAATTCAGTAAATTATTTAAATCTGAACTAGACAAATTAAAACGAAATCGTAATAAAATGATTCAAAAACCGAATCAGAAGGAAAATCACGATGAATGAAGTAATGGATATTTTTTCTGCAAATGATCCCGAAAATGTGTCGACTGGTGTACAGCTTCTGCTCTTATTGACCGTTTTATCTTTGGCGCCGGGAATTTTGGTTTTAATGACCAGTTTTACTCGAATCGTTATTGTTCTTTCCTTTGTGCGCACATCACTGGCGACACAGCAGATGCCGCCGAATCAGGTGTTAATTGGTCTAGCATTGTTTTTGACTTTTTTTATCATGGCACCGACTTTCCAGGAAGTAAATGATCAGGCATTACAGCCGCTTTTTGCTGAGGAGATATCACTTGATGAAGCATATGACAGAGCAAGTCTGCCAATTAAAGATTTTATGGCCGGCCATACGAGGCAGCAGGATTTGCAGCTGTTTATGGACTATGCGGGGTCCGATCAACCGGGAACAATCGGGGATATTCCGCTAACGACACTTGTCCCGGCATTTGCAATCAGTGAGCTGAAGACTGCATTTCAAATGGGTTTTATGATTTTTGTGCCTTTTTTAATTATTGACATGGTAGTCGCAAGCGTCCTGATGTCAATGGGAATGATGATGCTGCCGCCGGTTATGATATCATTGCCATTTAAAATTTTATTATTTGTCCTGGTGGACGGCTGGTATTTAATAACTCAATCCCTGTTACAAGGGTTTTAAGGCAGGTGTTGCTGCGTGACCAGTGAGTATGTTTTAACGCTGGCTGAAAGAGGCGTGTATGTGATTTTGGTTGTTGCAGGTCCTTTGTTAATTTTGGCTTTGGCTGTAGGTCTCTTAGTCAGTATTTTTCAAGCCACAACCCAAATTCAGGAACAAACGCTTGCATTCATTCCGAAAATTATCGCTGTATTTTTGGGAATCGTGTTTTTGGGGCCATGGATGCTGACGCAAATGGTAGAGTTTACGGTTAATTTATATCAAAATTTGAATCAGTTTACAGGTTAGCATATGTTGGAGCTTATTAATCTATCAGCTATACCGGTGTTTTTACTTGTGTTTATCAGGATAGCAGCATTTTTTGTAACCTTGCCACTGTTTTCATATACAACGATCCCCACACCTTTTAAGATTGGTTTTTCATTTTTTCTTGCGCTTATTATGTACTATACAGTAGACGCTTCAGGAGTGCCGGTTGATTATAATTATGTCTTATTGCTTGCTAAAGAAGCGATTGTTGGCCTATTGATCGGGTTGCTCGCTTATATTATACTTTCGGCGGTTCAAATCGCAGGCGGTTTTATTGATTTTCAGATGGGTTTTGCCATTGCCAATGTCATCGATCCACAAACAGGGGCTCAAAGTCCATTGATCGGGCAGTATTTTTACATAATTGCATTGCTCTTTCTATTATCGGTTAATGGACACCATTTGTTAATAGATGGCATATTTTACAGTTATCAATTGATTTCTGTTGAAGGTTTTATAGATTTTCAGAATGAGAACATTGCTGAATTTATTATCCAGTCGTTCAATCAAATGTTCCTGATTGCCTTTCAGATGGCAATTCCGATTGTAGGGTGTCTCTTTCTTGTTGATGTTGCACTGGGCATTATAGCAAGAACGGTTCCTCAGCTGAATGTGTTTGTAGTTGGTCTTCCATTGAAGATTTTTGTCAGCTTTGCAGCTATTTTAGTTTTTATGAGTCTTTATATTGTGCTTGTGGAAAATCTTTTTGAAGCTATGTTTACGGCGATGAGAGATTTAATGCGTTTATTCGGGGGTGCTTAAATGCAGCTTAAGTTAAACTTACAGTATTTCGCCGGGGCTGAAGAAAAAACTGAGAAAGCAACTCCGAAAAAACGACAGGATGAGCGAAAAAAAGGAAAGGTTGCTAAAAGCCAGGACATTAACACAGCATTTTTATTATTCTTTTGCTTTATGATGTTATTTGTCTTTGGAAGTTTCATGAAAAACCATATGGTGTCCTTATATCAGCATACTTTTACAGAATACATACATTGGGAAGTTACTTTAAATTCCGTGAACAGGGTCATGATGGAATCCTTTATTGAAATGGGGATAATAGTGGCTCCTGTCATGTTTGCTGCTGTTGTTGCCGGTCTTGCTGCGAATTTCTCTCAAATTGGATTTTTATTTACAACAGAACCGCTGAAATTTGACTTGAAAAAAATTGATCCTATTCAAGGGACGAAAAAGGTATTCTCTGCCAGGGCATTGATAGAGCTTTTAAAATCCTTACTCAAAATTGTTTTTATTGGAACAATTACTAGTTTCGTAATTTGGTTCTATAAAGATGACATGATGATGCTTGCTTTCAAAACCGCTGATAATGCAATTGGTTTTTTTGGAGAAGTTACCATTATTATGGGAGTCGCAGCAGCGATTGCGCTTTTGTTCCTTTCAGTGATTGACTATGTTTATCAAAAGTTCGATTTTGAGAAAAACATTAAAATGTCCAAAAAAGATGTTAAAGATGAACATAAAAATATGGAAGGTGACCCATTAATCAAATCGAAGCGAAAAGAAAGACAGCGTGATTTGGCAACACGACGAATGATGAGCGAAGTACCCTCGGCAGATGTGGTTATAACAAATCCTACTCATTATGCAATTGCGGTCAAATATGATGAAACGAAATTTGCTGCACCTTATGTCGTCGCAAAAGGTGCAGACCAGATAGCTCTAAAGATTAGAGATATAGCCAAAGCAAATGATGTAACGACAGTAGAAGATAAGATGCTTGCAAGAGAACTATATAGTACGATTGAAATCGGTGATGAAATACCGGAAGCGTTTTATAAAGCAGTAGCCGAAATACTCGCTTATGTGTATCGAATTGAAAAGAAAATTTAAGACCTGTTAAAAACTGCCGGCCAACACGGCATAGCTAAATTCGAAAACCGGAAGTGTCGTGGGACAAGAGGGGGACACCTTACATGAAAGCACGTGATTTATCAGTATTATTAGGCGTCATATTAATAATTATTATGCTTGTTGTGCCACTGCCGGGCTGGCTGTTAAGTATACTTATAATATGCAACATATCGCTGGCACTTATCGTAATACTTGTCTCTATGAATACACAAGAGGCGCTGCAATTTTCCATATTTCCATCGTTATTGTTGCTGCTGACACTGTTTCGCCTAGGCTTAAATGTATCAACTACCAGGTCGATATTATCTGAAGCCAACGCAGGTGGTGTCGTCGATACATTCGGCTCATTTGTTATAGGGAACAATCCGTTGGTCGGTTTTGTCGTATTCGTTATCCTGGTTATTATACAATTTCTTGTTATTACGAAAGGTGCTGAACGTGTATCTGAAGTTGCAGCGCGCTTCACGCTTGATGCCATGCCTGGTAAGCAAATGAGCATTGACGCTGATTTAAATGCCGGTTTGGTTTCTGAGCAACAGGCGAAAGAACGGCGCGAAAAAGTGGAAAACGAAGCAGATTTTCATGGTGCAATGGATGGCGCAAGCAAATTTGTCAAAGGCGATGCAATTGCCGGTATTGTCATCGTGCTGATTAATATTATTTTCGGTTTAATTATTGGCATGGTACAAATGGATTTAGGCTTTACGGAAGCAATTAATACATATATGCGCCTAACGGTTGGCGATGGGCTTGTCAGTCAAATTCCTGCTTTACTGATAGCTACAGCCACAGGTATAGTGGTCACCAAAACAACTTCATCCGGCAACTTGGGAAGTGATGTGTCAGAACAGTTGCTGCAATATCCAAAATTACTATTTATCGCAGCCGGAGCTATTTTTCTATTAGGTATGACGCCAATTAATTTTATGCTGACAACCGTGCTCGCCGGATTGCTCACCCTTGGCGGATACGTGCTTCTCAGGCAGACAAACGAAGCTGAAGTGCCTGTTGCAGAGGAAGAGGAGCAGTCAGAGGCGTCTTCTATGAGTGCACCGGAGAATGTTATTAATCTGCTGAATATGGATCCTATCGAATTTGAATTCGGTTACGCCCTTATTCCGCTTGCAGATACTGACCAGGGAGGAGATTTACTGGACCGGGTAGTCATGATTCGAAGACAGCTGGCGATTGAGCTTGGCGTCGTTGTACCGGTAGTTAGAATACGTGATAATATTCAACTTGAGCCGAATGCCTATCGTTTAAAAATAAAAGGAAGTGAAGTTGCTTCCGGTGAATTATTGCTTGATCATTATTTAGCAATGGCACCGGAAATAGATGATGAAATTGAGGGAATCGACACAAAGGAACCTGCTTTCGGGCTCCCTGCCAGGTGGATTAGTGAGGAAAATAAAGATGAAGCGGAACTGTCAGGGTATACCGTGGTGGATCCGCCATCTGTCGTATCCACACATATAACTGAAATCATAAAAAGACACGCTCATTCGTTACTGGGACGTCAGGAGACAAAGCAATTAATCGACCATTTAAAAGAAAATTATCCGATTTTAGTGGAGGAAGTAACACCAGATCCCTTATCGATTGGCGATATCCAAAAAGTTTTAGCAAAGCTGCTTCGGGAAAACGTTTCGGTTCGCAATTTGCCGGTTATCTTTGAGACACTGGCCGATTTCGCTAAAATGACAAATGATACAGATTTACTGGCTGAGTATGCCAGGCAGTCGCTTGCTCCGCAAATAACGAAACAATACGCAGGTGATGATATGGCCTTAAAAGTGATAACAGTATCAGGAAAAGCAGAAAAAATGATAGCTGAGAACATCCAGCAAACAGAATTTGGAAATTATTTAGCGCTCGATCCGGAATCTCAGGAACAAATCGTTAAGACAATTCATGAAGAGGTTGAAAAAATGACGCTTCAGGAAGAAACTGCAGTTGTGTTATGTTCACCGGCTGTCAGAATGTATCTAAAACAACTTTTGGAACGTTTTATGCCGCAAGTCGCCGTTTTATCATATAACGATCTGGAACCTGGGGTTAATGTACAAAGTGTTGGGGTGGTGAACGTGGCATGAAAGTCAAAAAATTTGTAGCACCAACAATGCCTGAAGCGATGAATACGATTCGCAAGGAGCTTGGTCCTGAAGCGGTCATATTGAATTCAAAAGAGGTCTCCAAAGGCGGATTTTTGGGGCTGTTTAAAAAACGGAGTATAGAAGTTGTTGCGGCACTCGATCCGAGCCCAAAACCGCCCCCGAAAAATGATAAGAAACCAACCCGGCAGCCTATCCCTTTTAAGCCCGCCAGCACAGACGGAGATGTATTAAGCGAGGTCAGGCAACTGAGGAAAGTAATCGAACTGCAAACAGCAGATGGTGCTGATTATCCTACTGATTATCAAGTTATCTATCGACATTTATTATCACAGGAAATTGAAGAGACGCTCGCCCATGATCTGATGGATGCGCTAGTGCAGAAACACAAGGCGTCCGACACGCTTTTAACAGACCATAATGCCATTTTACTGGAGATAAGAGCCGAGATAGAAGAACGTTTTCAAAACAGGGGAGTTGGAGGGTTTGCTGAGAGAAAAAGGCTCATTCAATTTGTCGGACCCACCGGGGCTGGGAAGACAACCACCATTGCAAAAGTTGCTGCTTCCAGAATGATGCACGATCATAAGCGTGTTGCATTCATAACGGCTGATACGTATCGTATTGCAGCGGTTGAGCAGTTAAAAACATACGCTAATATATTAAATGTGCCGCTCGAAGTAGTGTACAATTCTGATGATTACAATGAAGCGATTCAAAAATATGCATCGTATGATCTGATTCTCGTTGATACAGCCGGAAGAAACTTTCGGGAAGAAAAATATGTCAGGGATTTGGAAAAAACGATTGCATTCAATGATGAAACCGAAACGTGTTTAGTACTCTCATTGACAGCTAAGGCCAGTGATCTTGCAAAAATTTATGACCAGTTCAAACATTTACCAATACAAAATGTGATCTTTACGAAAATGGATGAAACGCGCCAATACGGAAGCATACTGAATATCACATTAAACAATAATCTTGGTGTTGCCTATCTGACAAACGGCCAAGATGTCCCGGATGATATTTTGAAACCCACACCACAGGTTGTCAGCGGCTTAATAGCAGGTGAACAAAATGATACATGATCAGGCTGCGAAATTAAGACAAAGAATGCATGACGAACTGGTGACCAGGGAAGCTAAAACAATCGCAATTGCTAGTGGGAAAGGCGGGGTCGGCAAATCCAATGTAGCATTGAATTTCTCACTTGAGTTGGCGAGCCATGATAATAAAGTGTTATTGTTCGATCTTGATATCGGGATGGGAAATGTAGATATTCTTTTGGGGCTGGAATCTGACACAACACTTGCAGATATGTTTGAGAATTATTTATCTATCCATGATGTTATTAAAACAGGTCCCAGAGGAATGGCTTATGCAGCGGCAGGCTCTGCGCTGAATGACTTCTTCTCACTGAGCAGACACGACATGGCATATTTTTTTCAGCAATACGAAGAACTGATCCCTGCGTATGATTATATTATTTTCGATATGGGAGCGGGTGCTTCCTTTGAGATGCTTTCATTTGTTTTTGCAGCCAATGAATGTATCGTCGTCACAACTCCGGAGCCTACATCAATTACTGACGCCTATGGATTGATTAAATATATAGCAAATAGTAAACCTGATATGCCTGTATCGGTTATTATGAATCGTTCAAGGTCAGTTAAAAATGGGCAACAAGCTTTGGAAAGGTTCCATCGGGTAATCGAACAGTTTCTGGAAATGGACATTCGAAAACTGGGGATACTTCCAGAAGATAAAACGGTAAGTGACGCTGTTTTGCAGCAAACACCATATATTTTACTTAACGATAAAGCTGCGGTATCCAAAGCTATGAAAGATATTTCAAAACGTTATATCGGCACAAAGACAACGAGATCTCCTGGTAATTTTGTTCAGCGATTAAAACGGCTGTTAATGGATTAATAATGGACTTAGAACGTTAAAACAACCGTACAAAGCTTGATAGTTTAAATAAGGGAGGAGCTGTGAATATGAGTACCGATGAATCTCCTCTATTACAGACGTTGTGGAAACATTGGCTGGAAAATAACGATCGGTCTGCTGCCGATCAATTAATAGATTACTATACATACATCGTCAGTTATCATGTTGAAAGGATTGCCTCCAATTTGCCTGCCAGAGTAAGCAGAGATGACTTAAAAAGCTTTGGATTGATGGGGTTGTATGATGCGTTGACAAAGTTTCAGCATGAGCGTGATTTGAAGTTCGATACGTATGCTTCCTTTCGGGTGCGGGGGGCTATTCTTGATGGGTTGCGGAAAGAAGATTGGCTGCCACGATCAATTAGAGATAAAACGAAAAAGGTTGAACAAGTCTCCCAGGAATTAGAACAATATTTCCAACGCGAACCAACCTCGGAAGAAATTGCTGAACGGTTAAAGTTAACAGCAAAAGAAGTAGAGGAAATCACACGTGATACGCTGGTGGCCAATATCTTATCAATCGAGGAAAAACCAAATAAAACGAGTGACCACAATGAAGGTATTGGTTATTCTATACCTGACCAATCTGCTTTACAGCCTGATGAACAATTGGTTAAGCGAGAATTGAAAGCAGATTTGATTGAGAGCATGCAATCGCTTAATCAAAACGAGCAAATGGTCGTCAGTCTCTTCTACCACAAAGAGCTAACACTGACAGAAATCGGTCATGTACTTGAGTTGACGACTTCCCGAATCTCGCAGATACACCGAAAGGCTCTTTTCAAAATGCGAAAGTCGCTTCAAAAACTGCAAGCAAATTCGAACCAGTCAACTCAATAATGGTTTAATGGAAACAAAGGGGGACATCATGACGTCGATGTTATTGGTCTTAAGTTTGCTGATTCACTTAATAACTTTGACAGCATTCTATCAACTATTTAAACAAGTACAGATATTAAAGCAGGGTCGCTCAGATGACGTAACGAAGCTGATGGAGACATATTTGAAAGAAATAAAAGAAGAAAATCGTCTGCTCGAAACCACCCTTTCCCAAGCTGAAACCAGCGTTGAGCCGGATACAAAAGCGGCAGCCGATAAAACTGATTCATCCGCCTACACACCCGCAACAGACCATGTGGCAGATGACAGCAAGCTGTCGCTTGAAGCGAAAGTGTTACAGCTTTATGATAGGGGGCTAGAGATTGAAAATATAGCCCGACAATTAAACTGTGGGAAAACTGAAGCTGAGTTAATTATAAAATTTAATAAGAAAGCTCATAATAATGCTTGATTGGTCCTGTTTGTTATGATATATTTATTTTTGGTGTAAAGCTGTGTTCGCAAAAAATGCGAGCATAAATACACACGCTTAGTGATTTGCATATTGGGTGCCATTACATCCGCTTTTTCCAACACGGAAAATAAGCTGTGGTCTTATGCAAAAATGATCTGAAGCGGAGGAAAAAACCATTAGGAGGATTTTTTTATGTCAGTTATTTCAATGAAACAATTGCTGGAAGCAGGTGTTCATTTTGGACATCAGACTCGCCGCTGGAATCCGAAGATGAAAAAATATATCTTCACGGAGCGGAATGGGATTTATATCATCGACTTGCAAAAGACTGTTAAAAAAGTTGATGAAGCGTATAATTATGTAAAAGATATTGCTGCAAACGGCGGCTCTGTTCTTTTTGTGGGTACAAAGAAACAGGCACAGGACTCAGTGCGTGATGAAGCGACACGTTCCGGCATGTTTTATATTAACCAGCGCTGGTTGGGCGGAACGTTGACAAACTTCCAAACAATCCGCAAGCGAATCAACCGTTTGAAAGATATTGAGCGTATGGAAGAGGACGGCACATTTGATGTTCTGCCGAAAAAAGAGGTAGTCGGTCTGTTAAAAGAAAAAGATCGTCTTGTTAAATTCCTTGGCGGCATCAAAGAAATGAATAAACTTCCTGACGCAATGTTTGTTATTGACCCACGTAAAGAGCGTATTGCAATTGCGGAGGCACATAAATTGAACATCCCGATTATTGCAATGGTTGATACGAATTGCGATCCGGATGAAATTGATTATGTTATACCGGCAAACGATGACGCAATCCGTGCTGTCAAATTGCTGACGTCCAAAATGGCAGATGCTATTCTGGAAGTGAAGCAAGGCGAGGAAACAGAAGAAGCTCCTTCTGAAGAAGAGCAGGCTGAGGAAGAAGCGGTTGCTGCAGAAACTGAAACAAATAATGAGTAATGTTTAAAAGGACAGGTGATAAGGGGATATGAGCCTTTTATCACCTTTTTTACAAGGAAACGATTTAACTTTAAGGAGGATTCACCATGGCGATTTCCGCAAAACTAGTTAAAGAGCTTCGCGAATCAACCGGAGCCGGTATGATGGATTGTAAAAAAGCACTGCAGGAAACTGACGGAGATATGGACAAGGCAGTTGAATTCCTGCGTGAAAAAGGAATGGCAAAAGCTGCCAAAAAGGCAAATCGTATTGCCGCCGAAGGGTTGGCTCACATAGAGACCGACGGAAATACAGCAGTACTTTTGGAAGTGAACTGTGAGACAGACTTTGTAACAAAAAACGATCAGTTTAAACAGCTTCTTTTTGAATTGGGCAAGCATCTTGTTAAACAAAAACCTAAGACTGTTGAAGAAGCTTTATCCCAACCGTTGCACGGTGATGGTGATACCGTTGAAAACTACATCAATGCAACTGTAGGTAAAATAGGAGAAAAAATTTCACTCCGCCGTTTCGCTTTAATGAACAAGACTGATAACGACGCATTCGGCGCTTACCTTCATATGGGCGGATCAATAGGTGTTTTAACCCTGTTGGAAGGTACAACTGATGAGGATCTCGCCAAAGATATCGCTATGCATGCAGCAGCTGTAAGCCCTCGTTACGTATCCAAAGATGAAGTTCCGGAAGAAGAGGTTAACAGTGAGCGTGAAATGCTGAAGACCCAAGCATTGAACGAAGGTAAACCCGAGCATATTGTCGAAAAAATGGTTGAAGGCCGTTTGGGCAAATTCTATGAAGAAATTTGTCTCCTTGAACAGGACTTCGTGAAAGATCCTGATCAAAAAGTGAAAAAATATGTATCTGACAAAGGTGCAGAAATTAAGACGTTCGCACGCTATGCAGTCGGTGAAGGAATGGAAAAACGTGAAGAAAACTTTGCTGAAGAAGTAAAAAACCAAATGAATAAATAATAAAGCAGCTGGAATAGGGAACGCGGAAAGTGGTTCCCTATTTCGCTAATGCTTGATCACAACAGTGGGATGTCCCTTCACTGATATAAAGTTCACTTTATTGCTATTTAACATATTAGAATTCCGATGGAGGTAATCATGACAACAGCCCGATACCGTAGAATTGTGTTAAAATTAAGTGGCGAAGCATTAAGCGGCGAACAAGGCTATGGAATTGAACCACAAGTGATTCAGTCGGTCGCATCACAGATTAAAGAAGTTGCGGAGCTTGGAGTGGAAGTAGCTGTCGTTGTTGGCGGCGGCAATATCTGGCGCGGCAAAGTCGGAAGTGAAATGGGAATGGATCGTGCCACCGCTGACTATATGGGAATGCTGGCAACAATTATGAATTCTCTGGCACTCCAGGACAGTCTGGAAAACAACGGCATACCAACTCGTGTGCAAACGTCAATTGAAATGCGGCAGGTTGCCGAACCATATATCAGGAGAAAGGCAATACGCCATCTTGAAAAAAAACGTGTTGTCATTTTTGCTGCAGGCACCGGAAATCCTTATTTTTCAACTGATACAACAGCGGCATTGCGTGCTGCTGAAATCGAAGCAGAAGTTATTTTAATGGCTAAAAACAATGTTGACGGTGTTTATTCAGATGATCCAAAAGTGAATAACGATGCAGAAAAATACACGGAAATTTCCTATATGCAAATGCTGAATGAGGGACTGGGCGTAATGGATTCTACTGCCTCCTCATTATGTATGGACAATGACATTCAATTAATCGTATTTTCGATTACGGAAGAAGGCAACATTAAACGTGTGGTTCGAGGCGAGCCAATTGGTACAACAATAA
This sequence comes from Lentibacillus persicus, assembly GCF_900112705.1. Classification (GTDB taxonomy): domain Bacteria; phylum Bacillota; class Bacilli; order Bacillales; family Amphibacillaceae; genus Lentibacillus; species Lentibacillus persicus. The sequence goes on along the minus strand of NZ_FOMR01000004.1, from coordinate 135,721 downwards.
GGGGGGACTGATGATGTCCGATCAAACCATTAAAGAAACGCGGAGTAAAATGGAGCAAGCTGTTCAGGCCTTTTCTAAAAGTCTGGCAACAGTACGTGCCGGACGCGCTAACCCGGCAATTTTAGATAGTGTTGTTGTTGATTATTATGGTGCTGCGACACCACTGAATCAGTTGTCAACGGTTTCGGCACCGGAAGCAAGGCTTTTAGTCATAACACCTTTTGACAAATCAGCCATAAGTAACATTGAAAAAGCTATTCAAAAAGCTGATTTAGGTCTTTCCCCATCAAGTGATGGCAATGTTATTCGAATTAATATACCAGCGTTAACCGAAGAACGCCGCAAAGAATTGGTGAAAGTTGTCGGCAAATATGCTGAAGAAGCCCGTGTCCAAGTCAGAAATGTGCGTCGTGAATCAAACGATCAATTGAAAAAAGCCGAAAAAAATAATGATTTGACCGAAGATGAACTTAAAAAAGAACAGAATAACGTGCAAAAAGAAACCGACAAGCACATTGATAAAATTGACCAGCTTGTTAAAAACAAGGAAAAGGAAATATTGGAAGTATAACGATGAAGGTGTAGTCAAATATGATGCTGTAGCCCTCTTGACCAAGAGGGCTTTTGTTTCCGGCTATATAGATTCAATAGTGGTTTGGACAGAAGCAGCCATACATACAATAGCTTTAAAATATGGGAAAAACTTTGCTTGTATTGGCAAGCCGGGTTTTTCGGATATTTTAAAGGTTTTTAATAAAATGTTGACTAACAGTGATATAATGATATCTCAGCCTAATATGATAATAATAACCCGTCTCTTTTAGTTTTCAGATTTGAAAGTGATTGGTTATATCAATGTTTCATCAATGCTATCGGAGGACAAATCATGTCAATGAGACTTCCCTTTTTTAACAATAAAAAAACGAAACTGAACGAAACACCGGAATTGGATACTATCCCAAAACATGTTGCAATCATTATGGATGGAAATGGCCGGTGGGCAAAAAAACGTGGTTTACCACGTGTTGCAGGCCATAAAGAGGGAATGGATGTTGTAAGGCAAATCGCTAAAGCAGCGTCTAAATGCCAGGTTGAGATTCTGACGTTATATGCGTTTTCAACTGAAAACTGGAGGCGCCCAAAGTCAGAGGTTGACTACCTTTTAAGGCTCCCTAAAGAGTTTTTACATATATACTTGCCTGAATTAATGGAAAATAATATTAAAATTGAAACAATGGGGTATGTCGACATGCTTCCCGATCATACGAAAGAAGCAGTCGATTATGCAAAAGAAAAAACAAAAGACAACGATGGATTAATACTTAATTTTGCTTTAAACTATGGAAGTAGATTTGAAATATTGCAAGCTGTCAAACAAATTATTACGGATATGGAGAATGACGAATTGTCATTTGATAAGCTGGATGAACAGCGGTTCTCGGAATATCTGTATACGACAGGGCTTGCAGAGCCGGATCTTCTAATACGGACAAGTGGTGAAAAGCGGCTGAGCAATTTTATGTTATGGCAGATCGCATACTCTGAATTTTGGTTCACAGATGTTCTTTGGCCCGATTTCAAAGAAGAGACCTTTGTACAGGCGCTGGATGATTATCAGCAGAGAAAACGGCGGTATGGAGGCGTATAAGGAGCAAAACAAATGAAACAGCGAATTCAAACAGCTATTATAGCCTTTGTTATTTTTATACCATTGGTTGTTATTGGCGGATTTATTTTTGAAATATTTGTGGGTCTGCTGGCAGTGATTGCGTTAGTTGAACTCACGCGCATGCGTCAAATAACCAATTATTATGTTCCAGTCATCCTGGCAGTTTTTTTCTTATTGCTCTTATTGCTGCCAGAAACGGCGGGTATACTACCCAGTATTGAAAACACCGAACTGATTATCTTATTCGTTTTAATTATGTTGTCATACACAGTGTTGGTGAAGAATAAATTTACCTTTGATGATGCTGGTTTTGTATTACTTTCGCTTATTTATGTCGGAATGGGATTTTTTTACTTAATACAAACACGAGATGGTCAAAGTTCTGACGGCCTTATCAACCTGTTTTATGTTCTGGTTGTAATATGGGCCACTGACACTGGTGCCTATTTTTTCGGACGGGCTCTGGGCAACCATAAGTTATGGCCCCAGATTAGTCCGAATAAAACGATTGAGGGTGCAGTAGGCGGTATAGTGCTTTCTGTCCTGGTTGGAATTGCTTTTCATATTGCCTTCCCTTTTTCGTATGATATGATAATTGTGATAGCAGTAACTGTATTGGCATCAGTTACAGGACAAATTGGTGATTTGGTGGAGTCAGCGTTTAAACGTCATTACGATGTTAAAGACTCAGGTAACTTATTGCCTGGTCATGGTGGTATACTGGACCGTCTTGACAGTCTGCTTTTCGTTTTGCCTGTTCTCCATTTCATCAATTTCTTTGCGTAAGTGTCCCGATAAGAACAAGAGAACGTGTAATTGAAATAATCTCTATTATGAAAAAGGGCGGTGCTTGTATTGACCACAGTTATAGCGTTCATATTTATGTTCGGTCTGCTTGTATTCATACATGAATTTGGTCATTTAATATTTGCCAAGCGGGCTGGAATGCTTGCTCGTGAATTTGCGATCGGTTTCGGTCCAAAGGTTTTCGCTTTTACAAAAAATGAAACAGTCTATACAATCCGTCTGCTTCCAATCGGAGGTTATGTGCGTGTTGCCGGTGAAGATCCGGAAATAATAGAATTGAAGCCGGGACAACACATCGGTTTAGAATTCGATAAAGATGAAAAAGTAAACAAAATTATTGTTAATCATAAAACAAAGCATCCCAACGCTCGTATTATCGAGGTTGAACATGCTGATTTGGATCACGACCTGATAATTCAAGGCTATGAACCGGACGAAGAACATGAAAAATTAAGCTTTCAGATTGATCGGAAAGCGTCCTTCGTAATGGATGAGGAAGAAACCCAAATTGCTCCATACGACCGGCAGTTTGCCTCCAAAAGTGTCGGTAAACGTGCCATGCAATTATTCGCAGGCCCAATGATGAATTTTATACTCGCTATTGTGATATTCTTAATCGTTGGATTCAGTCAGGGTGTACCGGTTGATGAAGCACAAATATCCGGCGTAGTCCCTGATACGCCTGCGGAAGAAGCCGGGTTCCAGGTCGGAGATGAAGTTGTACAAATTGACGGCAATGCAATTTCAACCTGGGAAGAATTTACCACAGTTGTCCAGGACAATCCGGGAGAAGAACTGACAATGACCGTTCAACGTGATGGTGGAACCGAAACGTTAACGATAACGCCTGCCAAAATAGAAGGACAAGGCATCACAATCGGGCAGGCTGGTGTTGAGAGAGCTTTTGAAAAATCCTTTTTCGGAACATTTCAGTATGGATTTGAACAGACCTACGATACAACAACATTGATACTAACTAACCTTGGTATGCTTATAACCGGGCAGTTACCGATCGAAACACTATCGGGACCTGTAGGTATTTATGATGCAACTGATCAAGTTGTCCAATCCGGTTTCGTGACTTTCCTAATGTGGACGGCTATTTTAAGTGTCAATTTAGGTATCGTAAACTTAGTGCCAATTCCCGCTCTTGATGGAGGGCGGCTGCTGTTTGTGGGAATTGAAGCAGTTAGAGGCAAACCAATGGATCCTCAAAAAGAAGGTATCGTTCACTTTGTTGGTTTCGCTTTATTAATGCTATTAATGATTGTCGTCACCTGGAATGATATTCAGCGGTTATTTTTGTAAATATTAATTAAGAAAGTGTCAAGTTAACACTTGCTTTAGCTGTAACCCTTGTCTAAAAATTAGTGGCAAGGGTTTTCTATCACTATCACAATTACTGACCTATAACTTGGAGGAAAAAAGGTAATGGATATTTCAAAACAAGAAAAAATGGCTTTGTTGCTGAAACAGCTGGAAATCCCCAAAAATTACATAGAAAAATATTTCATAGAAAGTAAGTTAATAAAACTGGAAGTTCATAAACAATCAAAAAAATGGCATTTTCATATTCAAGTACAATATTTGCTGCCGACTGAAATATATGCGCTATTAAATGCCAGGCTGCAGGAAACATTTCAGCAGTTTGCGCAAATTGACCTGACATTGTACACTGAAGATAAAACGTGCGATAACGACACTGTATGCGCGTATTGGCAGACATTCCTCCAATCTGTTTCCAATTTGTCACCTGCTTATAAAGACTTAGTTTTAAATCAGACCCCGGAAGTAGACAATAATAAAATTATGTTAACTGCCAGGAATGAAGCTGAAGGAAACGCGCTAAAGAAGAGGCTTGAAGAACCATTTAAAAATTTCTGCCAAAAAATTGGTGCAAAAACTTACCAGATTCAAATTGATGTAAAGCCTGAAATGGAAGCAGTGAAAAAATTCAGGGAGCAGAAGGCGCTGGAAGATCAGGAGCTTGTTTTAAAAACGGTTAAAGAAAAAGAGGAACGGGATAAAGTAAAACAAAATGAGGAACAAAACAAGCCGTTTATGCTTGGCTATAGAATCCAGGACGAACCGCTGCAGATGGCGGAAATCCAGGAAGAAGAACGGCGTGTCACGGTTCAGGGCTATGTTTTTTCAACAGAAATCAGACAGCTTCGTTCCGGGAGAAGTTTGCTCATTGTAAAAGCGACCGATTATACAGATTCACTTCAGATAAAAATGTTTTCAAAAGGTGATGAAGACGCAGCTGCATTCGAACAATTAAAAGAAGGCATGTGGATAAAAGCAAGGGGAAGTATTCAGACGGATATGTATACGAATGAGTTGGCCATGATGGCAAATGATATTCATGAAGTTAAAGTGGCAACTCGGCAGGATACGGCTCCTGAAGAAGAAAAGCGCACTGAGTTTCATGCTCATACCACAATGAGCCAGCTGGACGCTGTGGTTTCACCGTCTGCACTTATTGAAAAAGCTGCGAATTGGGGGCATAAAGCGATAGCCATAACTGACCATGGAGGTGTACAAGGCTTTCCCGAAGCACATGCCGCCGGCGAAAAGCATGGCATTAAAGTTATCTATGGTGTCGAAGCTAATCTGGTTGACGACGGTGTCCCAATAGCCTATAACGAAAAGGACACCGATTTGGAGAATGGAACCTATGTCGTATTTGACGTGGAAACGACAGGACTTTCAGCCGTTTACGATACGATTATTGAACTTGCAGCAGTTAAGATTCATAAAGGCGAGATAGTTGACCGGTTTGAATCGTTCGCCAACCCGCATCACCCTTTATCCCAGACTACTACGGATCTAACCGGCATAACTGATGATATGGTCAGGGAGGCACCAGAAGTTGACGAGGTGTTGAGGGATTTTCATGAATGGATGAAAGATAGTGTTCTTGTAGCTCATAATGCCAGCTTTGACATCGGCTTTTTAAACCAGGGTTTTCAACGAATCAATTATGAGAAGACCGCTAACCCGGTTATTGATACGCTGGAACTGTCACGATTCTTGTATCCACAGCTGAAAAACCATCGCCTCAACACGATGTGTAAGCACTTGGATATTGAATTGACACAACATCACCGGGCTATATACGATGCTGAAGCAACAGGTTACCTTCTATGGAAATTGGTGAAAGGTCTCCTTGCAAAAGAGATAACAAACCATAACCAGTTAAACAACCATATGGGTGAAGGTGACGCTTATAAACGTTCACGGCCATCACATTGTATATTGATTGCTCAGAGTCAAGAAGGTCTGAAAAATTTGTACAAGTTAGTGTCTTATGCCCACGTGAACTATTTTTATCGTGTGCCAAGAATACCACGATCACTTTTACAAAAGCATCGGGAAGGGATTCTTGTCGGATCAGCATGTGATCAAGGTGAAGTGTTTGAGGCTATGATGCAGAAATCAGCAGAGGAAGCAGAAAAAGCAGCTGAATTTTATGACTATATTGAAGTCCAGCCGCCTTCTAATTACGCACACTTAATTGAAAAAGAACTTGTACAGAATGAGTCTCAAATTTTGGATATTATTACGAAATTAACTGAGATGGGAGAGCGTCTTAACAAACCAGTATTAGCGACCGGGAACGTTCACCATCTCGAAGAACATGATAAAATTTACCGGCAAATACTGATTGCATCTCAAGCCGGGAACCCTTTAAACAGACAAACACTTCCGGATACATCTTTCAAGACAACCAATGAGATGCTTGAAATTTTTGGGTTTTTGGGTGAAGCCAAAGCTAAAGAAATCGTTGTGAATAACACCAAAGCATTGACAGACAGAATTGAAGATGTATCACCGGTTCAGGAAGGCCTTTACACACCAACGATTGAGGGTGCCGAACAAGAGATACGAGACCTTTGTTACAATAGAGCTAAGCAGATTTATGGTGATCCAGTCCCCGAAATTGTTACAGACAGGCTTGAGAAGGAATTGGAGAGCATTATCGGGCATGGCTTTTCAGTTATTTATTTAATTTCGCATAAGCTTGTTAAAAAATCACTTAATGATGGATATTTGGTGGGGTCCCGTGGTTCTGTCGGATCTTCGCTTGTTGCTACTATGTCGGAGATCACCGAAGTCAATCCATTGCCGCCGCATTATGTATGCACTGAATGCCATTACAACGAATTTATTACCGATGGCTCAATTGCAAATGGTTTTGATTTAGAGGATAAGCCATGTCCGGAATGCGGGACAAATTTGTTAAAAGATGGTCATGATATCCCGTTTGAGACCTTCCTGGGTTTTAAAGGTGACAAAGTACCGGATATTGATTTGAATTTCTCCGGGGAGTATCAGCCGATAGCCCATAATTATACAAAAGTTTTGTTTGGTGAAGAAAAAGTATATCGCGCGGGGACAATTGGAACGATAGCTGAGAAAACAGCGTATGGCTATGTGAAGGGTTACGCGTCAGATAAGCAGCTGGTTTATAAAAATGCAGAAGTTGACCGTCTTGTACAAGGTTGCACAGGCGTAAAGCGGACAACCGGGCAGCACCCGGGGGGCATTATTGTCGTACCGGAAGATAAGGAGATTTTCGATTTCACACCAATCCAGTATCCGGCTGACGATCGAAACAGTGAATGGCAGACAACCCATTTTGACTTCCATTCTATTGATGATAATTTATTAAAGCTTGATATACTTGGTCATGATGATCCCACGGTTATTCGAATGCTTCAGGATTTAAGCGGTATTGATCCTAAAACAATTCCGACAGATGATGAAGAAGTTATGAAAATATTTTCGGGTCCGGAAGCACTCGGACTGACACCAGAACAGATTAATTGCAAAACAGGTACATTGGGTGTGCCGGAGTTTGGCACACGTTTCGTAAGGCAGATGCTTGAGGATACGAAACCCAATACCTTTGCAGAACTTTTAATTATATCTGGCTTATCACATGGTACAGATGTCTGGCTGGGAAATGCAGAAGAATTGATTAATGAAGGTATCTGTGAACTGCCGGATGTAATTGGTTGCCGTGATGATATTATGGTTTATCTGCTCCATAAAGGGCTTGAACCTTCTCTCGCCTTTACTATAATGGAATACGTGCGTAAAGGCAGAGGGTTGAAAGATGAATGGATCGACGAAATGAAAAAGAATGGCGTGCCTGATTGGTACATTGAATCCTGTAAAAAAATTAAATATATGTTCCCTAAAGCTCACGCTGCAGCCTATGTGCTTATGGCAGTTCGGATTGCATATTTCAAAGTTCATTACCCAATTTACTTTTATGCAGCCTACTTTTCTATCCGGGCAGGCGATTTTGAGCTGGAGACAATGGAAAAAGGGTCAGCTGCCATCAGAGAACGCATTGAAGCTATTACTGCTAAAGGCAACGATGCTTCACCAAAGGAAAAAAGTCTATTGACAGTTTTGGAAGTGGCACTTGAAATGTGTGAGCGCGGATATTCATTCCAAAAAGTTGACTTATATCAATCAAAAGCATCGGAATTCATTGTTGACGGTAATACGTTGATCCCGCCGTTTGACGCAGTGGATGGACTTGGGACAAACGCTGCCATTAATATAGTGAATGCACGCGAAGAAGGTGAATTTCTGTCTAAAGAAGACCTCCGCCAGCGGAGCAAAATTTCCAAGACAGTGCTGGAATACCTTGATAATCATGGCTGTCTGGAAGGAATGGCTGATAAAAACCAATTATCATTATTTTAGATAATTTAAGGTTTAATTTTAAACATAGAATTGAGCTGCTCAAACCTTCGCAATTGATGTAAACTGCAACGTAGTGAAGGTTCTTCCTACTGATTTCAGTAAGTGCTATGCCACCGCTCCGGAAATACACTCCGCTTTCCGCGGGCGGCTGGTGAGCCCCCTTGTGCTGGGGCGCTTCGTTGTCTCACCTATGCCTCTGCTCCCGCTGGAGTCTCCGTGTATTTCCTTCGCTATGGTTGGTTTGATCGTATAGCTAGAAACAGTAAGCATCCCCAGCGCAGGCAATATACGAAGACTCCTATGGGAACAGCACGTGTCCGAAGACCCCGCAAGAAAGCGGTAAGGTTCAAAGGCTAAGAACGCCACGTCCTGTGGCAACGCCTTTGTGACCAACATCGTGTTGGCCCGAGGCCGTGCCCATGGAAAGCGAAGTATATTGCCGGAGCGGCTTTAAGCATTCAAGTGTATTTTCGAAGCGGCGGAAGACGCACTAACTCAAATTTAAAACTAGTTCGCAGTTTATGGATGTTGTGGCAATATGACTGCTTCTTAAAACGCTAAGATGAATTGCTATCTTACACCACGATAAAGCAGTAAAATAAAATGCTGGATTTATTTTTATCTTATTTTCTTAAAATTTGCTATAATATGGACCGGGTTTTTCACATAATCGATGCTTGATATAGAATACTATCCAAAAAATGATAAAAGGAAGCGATATTTTGGAATTAAAAAATGCACCTACTATACGACAGTTTCTTATTGATAATTCTGAGCGCTTTGGAGAACAGTTGCTTGGTGAGGCAGAAAATGTCCGCAGCAAAATTGAAGAAATTCAGCTGATTGGCAATATTGATCTCTTATACAATGCCCGTAAGCTGGTACTCCTTGTTGTTGACGAAGAAAAAGAGAAAGTTAAAGTGTTTGCAGAAGAAGAAGGTATTGCATGGGCAAAATATTCACTTACTCTCGCCCTGAAAATTGAATGGGTTCAGGCAATACGGCGCACGTTGTGGGACTTTCTGTATGAATATGATAAAATGAATAAAAGTACCCACAACCTTGATGAATTCTACAAAATGGAAAGTAAAATAAATAAATTAATGGATGACTTTCTGAACGGTTTCTTTATAAGCTACTCGTCTTACAAAGATAAATTACTCGAGGAGCAACAGAAACTGGTAGAAAATTTATCAGTCCCGATTATCCCGATTTCAACTACAATTAGTATTTTGCCGTTAATCGGTTCGATGGATGAGTACAGGTTTGTTGTTATTGAAGAAAAGGTTCTGGCTGAAATTGCTGAGCGGCGCATACAAACATTAATTATGGATCTGTCTGGCATCGCGGATATGGAAACTGAAGCAGTTAAACTGTTTAAAAAATTATTAGATGGTATTTCAATGATGGGATGCGAGGCAGTGATTACCGGCCTGAGACCGGACATCATTAAGAAAATGATAGAATTGGGCGTAGAATTAGGGCCAAATGCCGAAACAAAAGGGTCACTTCAAAAAGCTCTGACTGCTTACTTACGTGATGTTGCTGAAAATACTGGATCCGGCATCTCTGAAAGCCGCAAAATCTTGATAAATGGTGACAATCATTAAATTGCAAGCATGCTTTTGGCAACTTCTTGCAACATAGTGCTCAATATGATATAGTTCTATTGGTAAGCAATGGTACGAACGGTTTAAGGAGTGGGGGAGTCCCGCTCTTTTCTTCATTCTTGGATCTTTTCACATGTCTTCCCTTGCCACCTCGCTTGGCAGGGGTTTTATATTAATAAGGGGCTAAACGCAAATGAAAAGGCCTGCCGCAGTCCATACTAATCAATAATAACAATTGAATAAAGGAGGATATGTGTTGAGCGAAATTGTAAACACGGCGGAAGAATTAGTGACTCCGATTTTGCAGGAAAAAGGATTAGAACTAGTAGATGTTGAATATGTGAAAGAAGGGAAAAACTGGTTTCTTCGGGTTTATATTGACAAAGAAGGCGGTGTTGATATTGATGAATGCGGCCTTGTCTCTGAAAAACTTGGCGAGAAACTGGACGAAAAAGACCCTATAAAAGGAACATATTTTTTAGAAGTCTCATCGCCCGGTGTAGAGCGACCATTGAAGTCAAAAGAGGATTTTGAAAGAAATATAGGCAGCAATGTATACGTTAAACTATATGAGCCAATAAATGGTGAAAAAGAATATCAAGGGCTGTTGGATGCATTCTCTAACGAAATGGCAGTCATTAAATATCGGATAAAAACACATGAAAAACTGGTTGAAATACCTTTCAATAAAATTGCTAAAGCCAGACTATCCGTATCATTGTAAGGGGGAGACTTAGAAGTGAGCAATCAGCTGTTTGATGCGATTGATTATTTGGAACAGGAAAAAGGAATTGATAAAGATATATTAATGGAAGCTCTTGAGGCTGCTTTAATTTCTGCATATAAAAAGAACTTTAAGTCAGCAACAAATGTGCGCGTTGATATCGATGAAGAATCAGCGACCATGCGTGTCTTTTCAAGAAAAACAGTCGTTGAGGAACTTGAAAACAGCCTGGAAGAAATCACCTTGCAGGAAGCAAGAGAGATTAACCCGAATTATGAAGCAGGAGATGTTATAGAAGTTGAAGTGACACCAAAAGATTTTGGCAGAATTGCTGCTCAGGCTGCTAAGCAAGTCGTTACCCAGCGAGTCAGAGAAGCCGAACGCGGTGTTATTTTCAGTGAATATGCAGACCGCGAAGAAGATATCATGACTGGTATCATTTCACGAAAAGATCCACGTTTTGTATATGTTAATCTGGGAAAAATTGAGGCGAAACTTGCTGAATCTGAACAAATGCCTACTGAAGATTACTATGTTCATGACCGTTTGAAAGTCTTTGTCAATAAAGTCGAGAATACCAGTAAAGGGCCGCAGATATACATTTCCCGTTCCCATCCAGGGCTTCTGAAACGTTTATTCGAAATGGAAGTACCCGAAATATATGATGGTACGGTTGAAATTAAATCTGTGGCGCGTGAAGCAGGCGACCGCTCCAAAATATCTGTTCATGCAGATGACCCGGAAATCGATGCGGTCGGATCCTGCGTTGGACAGAGAGGTCAGCGGATTCAAGTTATTGTAGATGAATTAAAAGGCGAAAAAATTGATGTAGTTGAATGGTCTGAAGATCCTGTTGTATATGTCTCCAACGCACTGAGCCCTTCCAAGGTGGCTGACGTGCTTGTAGATGAAGAAGATAAAGCAACAACAGTTATCGTTCCGGACTATCAGTTGTCTCTGGCAATTGGTAAACGAGGTCAGAATGCGCGCCTTGCAGCCAAACTGACAGGCTGGAAAATTGACATAAAGAGTGAAACAGAAGCTCGTGAACAAGGACTTTTAGACGAAGAAAACGCCGATCAGGCTGAAGAATCCTATTCTGACATTGACGAAGACTTGTTTGAATAAGGAGGAATAGACATGCCCAAACAGAAAAAAGTACCGCAGCGCAAATGTGTGGTCACAAATGAAATGAAGCCGAAGAAAGAATTGATCCGTGTTGTACGTAATAAAGAAGGCGACGTTTTTATTGATCCAACAGGAAAAAAAAACGGGCGCGGAGCTTATCTTTCAAATGACTCAGCTGTTATTGAAAAGGCCGAAAAAACCGGTGTTTTAAATCGTCAGCTGGAAACAAATGTTGACCCGACTATTTATGAAGAACTTAAAAAATTAGTTGAAGGTAAGCCGAATGAATGATCGTTACTTAAACATTGTCGGCTTAGCCTATCGTGCCCGAAAATGTTCAGTCGGGGAAGAAACGATTATTAAGGATATACAGAAGAAAAGGGCTAAACTCGTCCTTCTGGCAAATGATACAGGGGTTCAGACGCGAAAGAAAATCACTGACAAATGTAACAGTTATAAAATCCCATTTGAAGTAGTTGATGATAGAGAAACATTAGCACACGCTATTGGAAAATCCCACAACGTAGCTGTAGCTATATTGGACGCGGGGTTTGCCGCCAAAATCAAATCACTGCTGGGGAAATAATCTTGGGGGTGGACTTATGAGCAAAATGCGTATATATGAATATGCAAAGCAAAATAATACGACTAGCAAAGAAGTCATTCAATATTTAAAAGACTTGAATATTGATGTCAAAAACCACATGTCAACGGTCTCCATTGAAACCATAGTGGAACTGGATAAGAAATTTGGTTCCAACAAATCAAATGAAAAGGCAGCATCCAGTCAAAATAATCAAAACCAAAATTCATCCAATCAATCAGGAAATACTGGCAACAAACCGCAAAGGAATAATCCAAATAACAAGGCAAAAGGTCAGAACCACAACCGCAAAGGACAGCAAAATAAAAATAATCGAAACAGGCATAATAAAAAAGGAAACCGCAATCGTCCCGCTTCTGACTCAAATCAGCAGAAACAGCAGTCGAAACCAGTTAAAAAGACACCTGAGAAAATCACTTACAGTGAGACATTGACAGTAACTGATTTGGCGCATAAATTAAATAAGGACCCGTCTGAAATCATTAAAAAACTGATGTTTCTTGGCGTCATGGCAAACAAGAATCAGGACCTTGATGATGACACGGTGGAACTCTTATGTGAGGAGTTTGGCGTGGAAGTAGAAAAAGAAATTATTTTAGAAGATACTGATTTTGATAAATATCTTGAAGAAGACAATCCGGCTAATTTAACTGAACGACCTGCAGTCGTTACAATAATGGGGCATGTTGATCATGGTAAAACTACCCTGTTGGATTCAATACGTGAAACAAAAGTGACTGCAGGTGAAGCAGGCGGGATAACTCAGCATATAGGTGCGTATCAAATTGAAAATGATGGCAAAAAGATTACGTTTCTGGATACACCTGGACATGCTGCATTCACCAGCATGCGCTCACGCGGCGCTCAAATAACCGACATTGCAGTGTTGGTGGTAGCGGCGGACGACGGTGTTATGCCTCAAACGGTGGAGGCGATCAATCATGCGAAAGCTGCGGAAGTTCCGATAATTGTAGCAGTTAATAAGATGGATAAAGAAGGAGCCAATCCTGATCGTGTGATGCAGGAATTGACGGAATATGAATTGATTCCTGAAGATTGGGGAGGCGAAACCATCTTCGTAAATTTATCCGCCATCAAGCATGAGGGTATAGATGAACTCCTCGAAATGCTGGTCCTTGTCTCGGAAATGGAAGAGCTGAAAGCGAATCCGGATGCTAATGCATTTGGAACCGTTATTGAAGCACAGCTTGAAAAAGGAAGAGGATCCGTTGCTACGCTTTTAATTCAAAACGGCACATTGCATGTTAGTGACTCGGTTGTTGTAGGCAATACGTTTGGACGTGTCCGAGCAATGGTTAATGATGAAGGCAGACGCGTTAAAACCGCTGAACCATCAACACCTGTTGAGATTACTGGCCTAAACGATGTCCCTCAAGCAGGCGATCAATTCCTCGTATTTTCCGACGAGAAAAAAGCGCGTCAGGTCGGGGAAGCCCGTCATCAAAAACACATCCGGGAAAGCCGGTCGGAAACATCGAAAGTAAGTCTTGATGACTTGTTTGAGCAGATTAAACAAGGCGATATGAAAGAAATAAACATTGTAATAAAAGCAGATGTTCAAGGTTCTGCGGAAGCATTGGCATCATCAATTAATAAGATCGATGTTGACGGCGTGAAAATAAAAATTATTCATACGGGCGTTGGGGCAATCAAAGAATCTGATATTATTCTTGCCTCTGCTTCCAATGCAATTGTTATCGGGTTTAACGTGCGCCCTGATGCTAACGCCAAAAAAGCTGCAGAATCTGAGAAAGTGGACGTTCGACTCCACCGTGTTATCTATAAAGCCATCGAAGAAATGGAAGCTGCAATGAAAGGTATGCTCGACCCGGAATACGAGGAGAAAGTCATCGGGCAGGTTGAAGTCCGTGAAACATTCAAAGTTTCGAAAATCGGCACCATTGCGGGCAGTTATGTAACAGATGGAAAAATAACACGATCTTCAGGTGTACGACTGATTCGTGATGGTGTCGTTCAATTTGAAGGCGAGATTGACAGTCTGAAACGTTACAAAGACGATGTAAAAGAAGTGGCTCAGAACTATGAATGTGGTATAACGATTAAAAACTTTAATGATATTAAAGAAGGCGATATTATTGAAGCATTTGTCATGGAGGAAATTGAACGTACATGATAGTGTATGCTGAAGTTGAATGTCTGTTGTATGAAAGCCATTCATTAAAGCAAAAACGTTCTGTCATTAAACGAATCAGTGCAAAGTTGCGGAATGATTTGAACGTCGCCGTTACGGAACTTGATTATCATGATTTGTGGCAGCGGACCCAGTTCGGAATTGTGACGCTTTCCAACGAAAAAAAACATGCTGAACAGGTGATACAAGCTGCTCTTAAGCTTATCGACACATTTACTGAAATTGAACGGACGATTACACATGTAGAGTCTCTTTAACGCTGGACAGTGATTATCGTTTATTATGTGAAGTAAAGAGCTTTATTCAATTTTTTCTGCAGTGGTGAATATTCCTGCTGTACTACACCGAGGGCTGTAACGACAGACGTTTCATTATATAGAGGTGAATAAGATGAGCGATATCCGTGCTAACCGTGTAGCAGAACAAATGAAAAAAGAGATGGGTGAACTTATTGGTCAAAAAATAAAAGACCCGCGCATTGGGTTTGTTACCGTTACAGATGTGGAAGTGACAGGTGACCTTCAGCAGGCTAAAGTGTTTATTTCCGTTCTCGGAAGCGAAGAAGAAAAGCACGATACACTTGTAGGTCTTGCTAAAGCTAAAGGGTTTATCCGCTCTGAAATCGGTCAGCGCATCCGGTTGAGAAAAACACCCGAAATTACATTCGAATTTGACGAAGCTTATGAATATGGCAACCGAATTGAGAAAATACTTCGTGACTTAAACAACTGAGCAGTATTGCAGATTAATCTGACTCATCAGCGAGTCAGATTTTTTCCTTGCAATTTCGGAAAATTAAAGGTGAATTTAAATCAGCGAAATTTTCCGCCGACAATAGGAGCTGGTGATATGGTGCATGGCATTTTACCTCTATGGAAACCCAAAGGGGTGACCTCACATGATTGCGTAATGAATATACGCAGGCTATTCCATACAAAAAAAGTCGGGCATACCGGTACTTTGGATCCTGAAGCTGAAGGTGTTCTGCCAATTTGTATTGGAAAGGCCACCAAAATTGCATCTTTTTTAACTGAGACCAAAAAGACATACATAACAAAAGTTAAACTGGGGTGTGCAACTGAAACTGAAGACAAAGCTGGTGCAGTGGTTGATGTCAAAAGGGTTTCATCACCCCCATCTCAACAAACGATTGAAAACGTGTTAAAATTATTTCGAGGTCAAATAACACAAGTGCCGCCAATGTATTCGGCAATAAAAGTTAACGGAAAAAAATTATACGAATATGCCAGAGAAAATGAAGCGGTTGAACGTCCGCAGCGCAACGTCTTTATCTATCGGCTGGAACAGCTTGAACAGAAAGATTCACATGACAGTTTCTGGTTAAAGGTTGTTTGTTCTAAAGGAACCTATATACGTACGCTATGTGTTGATATCGGTCATAAGCTTGGCTACCCTGCGCATATGTCTGATTTATTCAGAACAGGTTCCGGTGCTATAGACAAAAAAGATACATTTACATTTGACGCGATTGAAACCGCGGTCAGTCAAAACAGGCACAAGGAATTATTGTTACCGATCAGTAACGGGTTGACGCATATGGCCCGGTTATATGTGAATGAAAGTACCAAAAAAAGGATCCTTCATGGTCAAAAATTGAAGAAGACGCCTGAAATGCCGACAAGCGAGCCGTTTCTGGTTATGTACGATAAGGAAGTTCTGGCAATCTATAAAACACACCCGAAATATAACAACATGATTAAACCAGTACGTGTTTTTAATGATCAATAAGCAAAGTGCAGGTGAAAAAATTGCGGACTATCAAATTAAGCTATCCTCATACATTATTAATGGATGAATTACCAGAAACAGTAGCGGCAATCGGCTTTTTCGATGGGGTTCATAAAGGGCATCAGCAACTGATTAACACAGCTGTTAATAAAGCAAGGGATAAACAGATGGAGAGTGCGGTCATCACCTTCCATCCACACCCATCCGTTGTACTGAAAAAGGATGTTCAGCATGTGCAATATATAACACCGTTGCATGTAAAACAAGAGCTTATGCAGCAGCTTAATGTTGACCGCCTGTACGTCATTACATTTGATAAAGATTTATCTTCACTGGAGCCGCAAGCTTTTATTAACCACTTCATTATTAATCTAAACATCAAACACCTTGTAACCGGGTTTGACTTTTCATATGGTCACAAAGGGCTGGGCAATGTGGAAACACTTGAGGACCACGCACAGAGCAAGTTTAATTATACTATTATCACCGAGGTTCAGTCCGACGATCAAAAAATAAGTTCCACACGAATCAGAGAGCTTATGAAATCCGGGGACATTAAGAAAGTAAATAATTTGCTCAACCGCCCTTTGATTGTCACGGGTACAGTTGAGGAAGGCGAAAAACGCGGCAGGGCTATTGGTTATCCGACGGCAAATATAAAGGTTTCTCCCGACGCTTTGCTTCCCAAAATTGGTGTATACGCCGTCAAAGTGCTTTTTAAAAATGAAGTGTACGAAGGAATGGCCAGCTTAGGATATAACCCGACATTTACCAATGACAGGGAGAAACCCATAATCGAAGTGAATATATTTGATTATAACAACGATTTATATGGCGAAGAGCTTATCGTCGAGTGGCATAAATATATCCGGGATGAAGTAAAGTTTTCCAGTGCTGAGAAACTTATCGAACAAATTGCACAGGATGAAAAAGAGATCCGAAACTATTTTTACCGGTAAGTAATTGTCATTGTGAAAAGCTTTTTACTGTTGAAGTTTTGCATCCTGATGCTTGCATTTTTACCACAAAACATGTATTCTAATAACGTAACCATCGCTAGGCAACACGTAACTCCGGCGGTTGCTTGGGGATTGGGGATACAAATTATTTATGGAGGTGAGCCGAATGGCTATCACAAAAGAGCGTAAGAATGAAATCATTAGTGAGTATAAGGTTCATGACAATGATACTGGCTCCCCGGAAGTACAAATTGCAGTATTGACCGAGGAAATCACTAAATTAAACGAGCATTTACGCACTCATAAAAAGGACCACCATTCACGCAGAGGTCTCTTGAAAATGGTAGGTAAGCGTCGTAATCTACTGAACTACTTGCGAAATAATGACGTAACGCGCTATCGTGAATTAATTAAAAGCCTCGGTTTGCGCAGATAAGCACATTTGCGGAGGCTGTAATGGTTCAAAAAGCAGGAGATATTCCTGCTTTTTTTCTACTTATACACATAAAATTTACATTTATGCTTATTAACTATAAAATAGAAGCAGTACGTTTTTTGAAAGGAGTTTTAATACGAATGACAGATGAGAAGAAAGTGTTCTCCACGGAGATAGCCGGCAAGACGTTTACGGTTGAAACCGGAGAACTGGCAAAACAGGCAAACGGTGCATGTATGATCCGTTATGGAGATACCGCTGTATTGTCGACGGCAACTGCATCCAACGAACCAAAAGACCTGCCATTTTTTCCGTTAACTGTAAATTATGAAGAGCGGTTATATGCTGTAGGCAAAATACCCGGAGGTTTTATCAAACGTGAGGGACGGCCAAGCGAAAAAGCGACATTAACATCCAGGCTGATTGACCGGCCAATTCGACCACTCTTTCCTGATGGATACAGGAATGAGGTACAAGTTATAAGTACCGTTATGAGTGTTGATCAAGATTGTTCTACAGAGATAGCTGCAATGATC
This sequence comes from Lentibacillus persicus, assembly GCF_900112705.1. GTDB lineage: Bacteria > Bacillota > Bacilli > Bacillales > Amphibacillaceae > Lentibacillus > Lentibacillus persicus. The sequence goes on along the minus strand of NZ_FOMR01000004.1, from coordinate 117,602 downwards.
GGTTCATCTGTAGCACTATCCATTTCTGACATCCCGTTTTCCGAGCCGATAGCAGGGGTGCACGTCGGACGTGTTGACGGTCAATTCATTATTAACCCCACGGTAGAACAGGAAGAGAAAAGTGATATTGATCTTACTGTGGCCGGCACAAAAGATGCGATCAACATGGTGGAAGCAGGAGCAGATGAGGTGCCGGAAGACGTTATGCTCGAAGCAATTATGTTTGGACATCAGGAAATTATCCGTTTGATTGAATTTCAGGAAACCATTATCGAAGCGGTAGGTGTCGAGAAGCGGGAATTCACTGCTGAAACTGCAGACGAAAAACTTGTTCAACAACTTGAAGGACAGGCAAGAGAAAAATTGCTGAAAGCCATCCAAACCGAAGGCAAGAAAGAAAGGGAAGAGGCTATTAGCAACACTAAAGATGAAATCGTTGCTTTATATGAAGAGGAAGAAGAACAGGTTATTAAGCAGGTTAAATCTGTTTTAGAAGATATGGTTAAAGAAGAAGTCCGCCGGCTTATAACAAAAGAAAAAATTCGTCCTGATGGCCGGAAAGTTGATGAAATCCGTCAATTGTCATCAAAAGTGGGTGTACTGCCAAGAACACATGGTTCAGGATTGTTTACCCGCGGACAGACTCAGGCGTTAAGTGTATGTACGTTGGGTGCTCTAGGTGATGTCCAAGTCTTGGATGGCCTTGATTTGGAAGAATCCAAACGCTTTATGCACCATTACAACTTTCCACAATTCAGTGTTGGGGAAACAGGTCCGATAAGAGGTCCGGGACGTCGGGAAATAGGTCATGGGGCGCTTGGCGAACGGGCACTTGAAAAAGTTGTACCGAATGAAAAGGATTTTCCATACACGATTCGCCTTGTTTCCGAAGTTTTGGAATCTAATGGGTCAACTTCGCAGGCCAGTATTTGCGGCAGTACCCTTGCAATGATGGATGCCGGCGTTCCAATAAAGGCACCAGTTGCAGGCATTGCCATGGGGCTTGTCAAGTCCGGTGAAGACTACACAATTTTGAGTGACATCCAAGGAATGGAAGACGCGCTTGGTGATATGGACTTTAAGGTAGCTGGAACTGAACAGGGTGTTACAGCGTTGCAAATGGATATCAAAATTGCTGGCTTGTCCAAGGAAATTTTAGAAGAAGCATTGTCACAGGCTAAAAAAGGACGTATGGAAATTCTTGATTCTATGCTGTCAACGATTGATCAACCTAGGCAGCAATTATCTGCTTATGCACCTAAGATAATGACGATGCATATCAATCCTGACAAAATTCGTGATGTAATCGGCCCAAGCGGTAAGCAAATCAATAAGATTATCGACGAAACAGGTGTCAAAATTGATATTGAGCAGGATGGAAGTGTCTTCATTTCTTCACCAGATGCAGAAATGAATAATCAAGCCAAGAAAATTATAGAGGATCTTGTTCGAGAAGTGGAAGCAGGGCAAGTTTACGTAGGTACAGTCAAACGGATTGAAAAATTTGGCGCGTTTGTGGAATTATTCAAAGGTAAAGACGGTTTGGTTCATATATCTGAACTACAAGAAGAACGTACGAATAAAGTTGAAGATGCTGTTTCAATCGGCGATCAAATAACAGTAAAAGTTAAAGAAATTGATAATCAGGGACGCGTGAATTTATCACGTAAAGCCGTATTAAAAGAAGAACGGGAAAAGCGCGAGCAACAGAAACAGTCATAATCAATTAAAACAAGAAGCTGGAGAACCAGTTTCTTTTTTTATGACAGCACATTTTTACTATTAAGAGACATATTGAAGCCATTATTATTTTTTAATCTCATAACATGTCCACCCTCATCATACGAATTAGTGAGGGGGGATATGATGCATCGTTATCGGGGCCTTGTACATATTTGTGTATTTATAGTGATCGTAGTCATTTCTTTTGATTATTCGTATAATCCGTTTCAGCCAAATGATACAGCAACCTTTTCCAGCCAGGTAACTGAAGCGGCCAAGCAGGAAGACCCTCTGTATAAAGAGATAAAGAGAAAAAGTTCAAATTATGAAGAAGCTCCCCAGAATGCCGTTATTGATGAAGTTTGGAAAAAAATGCCCGGACGTTATGGGGTGAAAGTAAACATTGACAAATCCTATGAACAAATGAAAAAAAATGATTACTTTGATGAAACGCTGCTTGTCTATGATCAGATTCCACCCGAAGTTACAATGGATGATTTGCCTGCTGCACCTATTTACCGAGGGCATCCTGATAAAAATATGGTTGCATTTTTAATCAATGTGTCATGGGGAACGGAGTATATTCCGCCCATATTAAATATTTTAAAAGAACACAATGTAAAAGCGACGTTTTTTATCGAAGGCAAATGGGCACTGGAAAACTCGGATTACGTAAAAATGATCCAGGAGCAGGGGCATGTCATTGGAAATCATGCTTACAATCATCCTGCGATGTCACGTCTTTCGGCTGATGCTATTGTCGAGCAGCTCAGTAAAACGAATGAAATTTTAGAGGCGATCACAGGTGAAGCACCTGGGTGGTTTGCTCCTCCAAGCGGGGATTATAATGAACAGGTTGTAAAAGCAGCGGCTGAACAGAAAATGGGAACGATCCTATGGAGCGTTGACACAATTGATTGGAAGAAACCTTCCGTATCTGTTATGATGAACCGAGTAAATGATAACATACATCCTGGAGCGACATTGTTGATGCACCCGACGCCTTCAATAAAAGAAGGACTTGGGGATTTAATAAAGGAAATTAAAGGAAAAGGTTACAAAATTGAAACACTTAATACGCTATTAAGCGCTGAAAGATGAACAAAATTGGACATTTAGGGACAGTCAGCTGCCGTTCTTCGGCAGTGTACTGTCCATTACATGCGGGATGAAAATATAGCTGATGATACATGCTGGGAGGAATTACATTGGTAGAAAAGCATACGAGTGATAACGGGCTGCGAATCGTTTTGGAAAACATACCCGCCGTCAGATCCGTAACAATTGGAATTTGGGTGAAAACAGGTTCGCGAAATGAAACTGAGGAGATAAATGGCATTTCTCATTTCATAGAGCATATGCTTTTTAAAGGGACTGAAAAAAGAAATCCTCAAGAGATTGCAGAAGCTTTTGATTCGATTGGCGGTCAAGTCAATGCCTTCACCTCAAAAGAATATACCTGTTTTTATGCAAAAGTGATGGACACGCATAAAGAGCAAGCGTTAGAAATATTGTCCGACATGTTTTTTAATTCATCCTTTGATGAAAAAGAAATGGAACGGGAGAAAAATGTCGTTCTGGAAGAGATTAAAATGTACGAAGACACACCGGATGATATTGTCCATGATATTTTGGCACGTGCATCGTTCGGTGATCATCCTTTAGGATTTCCGATCCTGGGTACAGAAAAGCAGCTTCAATCATTTACCCCTGAAACATTGAAAAACTATGTAAAAGCTCGCTATACACCGGATAATGTCGTTGTTTCCGTTGCCGGTAACGTGGATGATACCTTTATTAAGACGGTTGAAAGCTACTTCAGTGATTTTGAACAAAACACAGGCAAAATTGAAGTTGAACAACCGGAATTTGTAGGAAAGCAAATTGAACGGCAAAAGGATACAGAACAGGCTCATTTATGTCTAGGTTTTAACGGGTTGCCATTGGATAATGAAAACATTTACAGTATGACGATCGTTAATAATGTACTTGGCGGGAGTATGAGTTCACGTTTGTTTCAGGAAGTCAGGGAAAAACAAGGTTTGGCATATGCCGTCTTTTCTTACCATGCCTCATTCCTTGATAATGGATTATTAACTATTTATGCCGGCACTGGGAAGGAACAGCTGCCACAATTAAGAGAGACGGTTAAACGAACAATCGATGACTTGGTACAACACGGTTTAACTGATAAAGAATTAATAAACAGTAAAGAACAGCTGAAAGGCAATTTAATGCTAAGTTTGGAAAGCACAAGCAGCAGGATGAGCCGAAATGGCAGGAACGAATTAATGTTAAATAAACACCGTTCACTTGATGATATGATTGCAGAAATTGATGCGGTAAATCATGCTAAGATTCAGCAAGTAATTGATTCGGCTTTCACCCACGCACCATCAAGCGCACTGATAGCACCTGAAACTGTTGGGCAGGTATAATGATGGTGTCACAGAGCATATAATGTCCATAGCAGTATTATTTCACCGGTTGAAAGCTGAGAGTCAGTGATTAGATGGTTATTTTTCCCGGAAGAGGCTCACAGGAGGTGGTTTTATCAGGTATAAGGAAATCAGTTCCAAAGAGATCGTTGATATTAACCAGGGGACGCGCCTCGGAGTGCTCGGGCAGACAGACCTTGAGATTGATGAAAGAACCGGTCAGATCGAATCATTCGTTATTCCGAATTATAAATGGTTTGGTTTAAAAAAAGAAGGTGCTGACGCAAAAATCAGATGGCGGTCCATCCGAAAAATCGGTGAAGATATGATTATGATTGAATCAGGTGAATAATTTCAAAGGCTGGGATCCTATTATTAGGATGCCGGTTTTTTTTATTTGGTAATCACCAACTGATAATAAACACATAAACTATTTTGAAAACCGATTTAGAAGATGGTTACGGAGGGATATGTCAGCCATGGCACAACGAATTGCTGTAATTGGCGGAGATGCTCGTTACTTGGAGTTGATACGGCAGCTGCAGATACTTCCTGATATTGCTGTTTCATTGGTAGGTTTCGATAAATTGGAGCAGGGATTTACAGGATTGAAACAAACCGATTTTGCCGATTTGCCTCTGCAAGATCTTGATGCCGTTATCTTGCCAATCACGGGCACCGACCAAAAAGGGTACGTGGAAACGGTTTTTTCCGACCGATCCATTCAGTTAACGAAAAACTGGTTTAAGAAGCTGAAAAAGAATTCGATTGTTTTTACCGGGATTTCCAATGATTTCTTGGATGGTTGTGCAAATGAGGCTGAAGTTGAGTTAATGCCGCTACTCAATCGCGACGATGTGGCAATTTATAATTCAATTCCAACAGCTGAAGGTGTCATAATGATGGCCATTGAACATACCGATTATACAATTCATTCATCCCGCGTAATTGTGGTTGGATTTGGCCGTGTTGGGAACACGGTCGCGAATAAATTTGCAGCGCTTGGGGCCAAAGTGTCAGTTTGCGCTCAAAGTATTATGGACCTGGCTCGAATTACAGAATTGGGTCACACCGCCATCCCACTTGATCATTTGAATAAATATACGCAAGACTGTGATTTACTAATTAATACTGTACCTGCTCCGGTTATTAAGCGGGATTCTATAAGGCAATTGCCAGGTCATGGCATTATTTTTGATTTGGCCTCAACGCCTGGAGGAACTGATTTTGAATACGCCCGGCAGCGCGGCATAAAAGCAATACTTGCTAAAAGTCTGCCTGGCATAGTCGCTCCAAAAACAGCAGGTAAGATTTTGGCTGATGTCATTAAACAATTATTGGTTGATAAACCTTAAATCCATTAAATGGAAGGAGACGATATGATGGGACTCGAAGGAAAACGGATAGGTTTTGGTGTGACGGGTTCGCATTGCACGTATGACCAAGTATTTCCGCAATTGAAAAGGTTAATGGATACGGGGGCAGAAGTGATACCGGTTGTTTCTTATACTGTACAAAACACAGATACAAAGTTTGGTAAAGCAGAAGATCATGTAGCTAAAATTGAATCAATTACGGGAAAACGCGCAATTAAGACGATTCCTGAGGCTGAACCGCTTGGGCCTCAGCTTCCGCTTGATTGCATGGTTGTTGCACCATTAACTGGCAATTCTATGAGCAAACTTGCAAATGCCCTGACTGATACACCGGTTTTGATGGCGGTTAAAGCAACAATTAGAAACCAAAATCCGATAGTGCTGGGGATATCCACAAACGACGCGCTTGGTTTAAATGGTGTAAATTTAATGCGGTTAATGGTAAGCAAATATTTTTACTTTATTCCATATGGTCAGGATAATCCGTATAAAAAGCCCAACTCCCTTGTGTCAGATATGAACTTGCTGCCTGAGACAATTGAAGCGGCATTAAATGGTCAACAACTACAACCCGTGATTATTCCTCATATTAATGATAATATGGTAGAATAAATGAAAATAATCTTATTGGGGAGTGTCTTACAGAATGACAGAAAATAATGCAGTTAACGTTGCAGTAGTTGGTGCTACTGGAGCGGTTGGAGAAAAAATCATTGAAATACTCGAGAAAAAAAATCTGCCAATTCGTGAGCTTAAGCTTTTGTCGTCCAGTCGATCAGCCGGAAAAAAACTCATCTATAAAAGTCAGGAAATTACAGTGGAGGAAGCAAAACCGGAAAGTTTTGATAATATAGATATAGCTTTATTCTCGGCAGGCGGATCAATTTCCAAAAAATTTGCACCTGAAGCTGTCAAACGTGGCGCAGTCGTTGTGGATAATACAAGTGCATTCAGAATGGATGAAACCGTCCCGCTGGTTGTGCCTGAAGTTAATGAAACAGATCTTCAGTCCCATAATGGAATTATTGCCAATCCAAACTGTTCAACGATTCAAATGGTTGCCGCACTAAAACCGCTTCAGGAAGCTTTTGGCTTATCACGTGTGATTGTGTCGACGTATCAGGCAGTATCCGGGGCAGGAAATGAAGCTAACCAAGAATTAGAAGAACAAACAAAACAATATTTAAATAATGAGGAAATGAAAGCTGAACTTTTGCCGGTTAAAGGAGATGAAAAACATTTTCCAATCGCCTTTAACGCCTTACCGCAAATTGATGTATTTCAGGAGAACGGTTATACATTTGAAGAAATGAAAATGATCAATGAAACGAAGAAAATTCTTCATGCACAAGATTTGCCGGTAGCAGCAACATGTGTCAGGCTTCCTTTCTTCACCTCACATGCTGAAAGTGTCTATGTAGATGTTGAAAAAGATGGTTTGAACGTTGAAGATTTATGGAATGTATTAGAAAGTGCAGAAGGTGTGACGCTTCAAGATAACCCGGCCACACAGACATACCCGACACCTTTAAGCGCCCAAAATAAAGATGACGTGTTTGTGGGACGTATACGTAAAGATCTTGATAATGACCACGGTTTCCATTTATGGGTGGTATCTGATAACCTTGTCAAGGGTGCTGCCTTGAATACAATTCAAATAGCAGAACGCCTAATCGAAAATAAGTGGCTTTAAGATAGAGGTGACATGATGCAGCACATATTAGTCCAAAAATTTGGCGGCACATCTGTTCAATCGGAAGAAAATCGCAGCCACGTTATGCGGCATATAAAAAACGCGCTTATGAATGATTATAAAATAATTGTTGTCGTATCCGCGCTCGGGCGAAAACCTGATCCATACGCAACAGATTCCTTGCTGGATCTGGTTGATTTTCCCAAAAATTATAATTCCAGCCGTGAATTGGATATCCTTATGTCCTGCGGCGAAAAGATTGCCTCGGTTGTTTTATCAAATGAACTGAAGAAAAACCATATACGTGCTTCAGCTTTAACTGGAGCCCAGGCGGGTTTTATAACCAATGATGATTATAATGAAGCAAAGATAAAAGAAGTAAGGCCCGAGCGTGTTTTTGAAGAATTCAAAGAACATGATGTTGTGGTAGTAGCCGGCTTTCAAGGACAGACTCCTGATGGCGATATTACGACCATTGGCAGAGGGGGGAGCGATACTACCGCTGCTGCCATAGGTGCTGCTGTCGAAGCCGACCGGATTGAAATTTTCACTGATGTAAACGGAATTATGACGGCTGATCCAAATATGGTGTCAGAGGCCAGACCGCTTGACATTGTGACTTACACAGAAATAAGCAATCTTGCTTATCAGGGCGCAAAAGTGATTCACCCGAGAGCGGTTGAAATTGCAATGCAGGCAAAAATCCCTATGCGTGTCAGGTCGACTTACATTGAAGATGAGGGGACCTTGATTACAGCCTCCCGAGTTCAAGAACTTGGGACAGATATTCCTGATAGGCTGATCACCGGAATAGCCCATATGTCATCGATCACACAAATAAGTGTCCAGACAAAGGACGAAACAGAAGGTCTGCAGTCTGAAGTTTTTAAAGCAATGGCTGAAGCCGGAATTTCAGTTGACTTTATAAATATCTCACCTACCGGGGTTTTGTATACAGTGCCCGACTCACAGAGCGATAAGGCTGTTCGCATTTTGAAGACGATGGGTTTCTACCCGGAGACAACGAGCGATTGTGCTAAAGTTTCAGCTGTAGGTGCAGGCATGACGGGCGTCCCGGGCGTCGCTTCTAAAATAGTTCAATCATTGACAGACGCAGGTGTTCAAATCCTCCAATCAGCAGACAGTCACACAACAATCTGGGTGCTGATTCACGAAGATGATCTTAAAACCGCGGTCAATGCATTACACGATGTTTTCGCTTTAAACACCCCTGAGGGGAAACTTGTGTAGTTACTGAACAATTCGTGTGGGGTAAGATGAAACGTCATTCAACAAAGCGATTTTTCTTTGTTAAATGGTAGTTAAACTTACCCTGGTATTTACGATTATGAATGCATATTTAAAAAAGAAAGGTGTTATGCCATGGACTTTGGTAGCGTGTTAACAGCGATGGTAACACCATTTGATGTGGATGGCGGGATTGATTTTGACAAAACTGCGGATCTTATTGAATATTTGATCCGGAATGGAAGCGAGGGTCTGGTTATCGGTGGCACAACCGGTGAGTCCCCGACGCTTACTTCAGATGAAAAAATTGCCTTATTCAAACATACGATCAATAAAGTAAATGGTCGTATTCCGGTCATTGCGGGAACTGGCAGTAATAATACGCATGCATCGATAGCGCTGACAAAAAAAGCTGAAGAAGCTGGTGCGGATGGCATCATGCTGGTCACACCGTACTACAATAAACCTAGTCAGGAAGGGCTTTTTCAGCATTTTTCAGCCATTGCTGAGAACACAAACTTGCCCATTATGCTTTATAACATCCCCGGACGTTCAGTGGTAAAAATGAATGCGGAAACAATTGTTCGTTTGAGTCAAATTGATAATATTGTTGCCATTAAAGAAGCAAGTGGTGATCTGGATTTGACCTCTGATGTTATTGAGCATACGACGGACAGCTTCAGTGTGTATAGCGGTGAAGACAGCAACACACTCCCGATGCTTGCCGTCGGAGCCGATGGTGTTGTATCTGTTGCTTCGCATATTGTTGGTCAGGAAATAAAAGAGATGGTTGACACTTTTCATTCAGGAAACACCGCAAAAGCCGCTTCGTTACACCGAAAGCTTCTTCCTGTTATGAACGGGTTATTCGCTCAGCCTTCTCCATCACCAGTTAAAACAGCGCTGAACATGAAGGGGATAGATGTAGGTGGTGTCAGGCTTCCATTAATACCACTTACTGAATCAGAACAAGAAGCTTTGAGAAATATAATAAACGTATGATGATTACCGGCTGAGATTGCCGGTATTTTTCTTGTCGTTATTGTTAATGACCTGCTTGATCCATTAATTCCTTTTGCATGGTTTTTGCATGTCTGGTTCATACTAGTTTATATAGCTTGCTCAGATAGATATGGAAAAGTATGAAGAAAAGGAGTGCCCTACATGGATAAAGAACCATCAAAAAAAGACAATCAAAATCAGGAACAGGGTGATCAAGCCAATAATTCATCTTTAGTTCAAAAGATTCAGCAACTAGGTCAGTCAAATGTTGCTCAAGCACCTGATTCCAATATTCACGTGCTGTCGATTATCGGACAGATAGAAGGACATGTTCAGCTGCCTGCGCAAAATAAAACAACGAAATATGAACATATGCTGCCACAGATTATTGCTGTTGAACAAAATCCCAAAATTGAAGGGTTGATTATTTTGTTAAACACGGTGGGCGGTGATGTGGAGGCAGGGCTTGCGTTATCTGAAATGATTGCTTCTATGTCAAAACCGACCGTTTCAATCGTATTAGGTGGCGGACATTCCATTGGCGTACCAATTGCTGTTTCAGCCGATTACTCGTTTATCGCACCGACAGCAACGATGACAATCCACCCTATACGGCTGAATGGTCTTGTTATAGGTGTTCCTCAGACATTTGAATATATGGATAAAATGCAGGATCGTGTCATTGATTTTGTCGTTCGTCATTCAAATATGCCGGAAGATAAATTTAAAGAGTTAATGTTTGCCAAAGGCAATTTGACTAGGGATATAGGGACTAATGTGATTGGAACCGATGCTGTGGAGTATGGGTTAATTGATGGGGTCGGCGGAGTCAGTAAGGCGATGATGAAAGTTAATGAATTGATAAACAACAACCAAGGACCAGAAAATCAGGTGATACAATGATTCTGTACACACCATTGTCAGAAACAGACATTTTCCCATCATCAGATAAGGATTTTCAAAAAAGGCAATGTGCATCCCATAACGGCAGACAAGTATACGTCGAAGAGACCCAGGACGGTCAGTATCAATTGCTCCAGCTCCTGTCGACGGATCCACAGGATTTTATGAATCCGGATTACACCCCCGGTACTATGCTGAGGTAACGCGAATCGATAATAACTGTGCTATAATGGTATTAAATGCTAAAATTAAGCTTCCGGCAACGATAACCTTTCGTATTAAGAGCATCTTTATCCTGAAAAGTAGTTAAGTTACCCCCCTGTCAGTATCCGGCAGGGGTTGACTTGACGCTTAAAAGTCGCGATTTTTGAAAAGGAAGGCTTATCGTGTTGTCATGCTGCATATGAGCGAGGTGAATTAAGTGGCTAAGAAAAAAAGAAGAAAAAAAAAGAACCAGCTAAATAAAAAAGTTAAATATGAGTTGCTGGGTCTTTTGTTTATTTTTCTTGCTATTTTTGGCAGTGGAGCCAGCGCTATCAGTGATGGGGTCATACCTGGCGGACTGGAACATATATTTAGATTTTTTCTTGGAATCTGGTATTTTATAGCATCTATATTTTTGCTTATCACGGGTATAGTGTTAATGGTTAAACGCCGGTATCCTGACTTTTCCAACAAAAAATTGATAGGCTTTTATATTCTTTTTACCGGCGTGTTACTGCTTACCCATATCCAAACATATGAAAGACTTTTGCTTTCATCTGAAGAAACATCGATTCTCTCAGCAACGTGGGACCAGTTTTTTGCCTATGTGGATGGCAGTGGTGATGGGCTCCAAACCGGTGGTGGCATGATTGGCGGTTTACTGTTTACATTTTGTTACTATTTATTTTCGTCTGTAGGTGCCAAAATAGTTTCTGTGTTTTCGATTTTAATAGGTATTATATTTATGACCGAATTTTCACTTGGTGAATTCTTCTCCAAAAGTGGTAAGCGTTTGGGGAATATGATAACTTCAACGAAAAAGCGTCTGAGCTATTCCCGGACAAGCAATTCACCTGATGATGAGGTAAAAAATGCCGAAGTGTACGTGCCGCAGGAGGAAATTAATCATAACGAACCTGTGATCCAGGATTTTACTGATGTAGCATATTCTTTCAGTACACATGATACCGAGAATGATAATCAAAACACTGAGGAAACAAACAATGAAAATCCGGAAGCAGAAACAGAAACGAAAGGAGAACAAGGCAATCCGCTGCCTATGACAGAAGCCGAGAATCATGAGTATGAACTCCCGTCACCGAGCTTGCTTGCTGAACCCGCGCAAAGTTCACAACACCAGGAAAAATCAAAAATTCAAGCCACAGTAAGGAAGCTGGAACGCACATTTGACAGTTTTGGTGTTAAAGCAAAGGTTACAAAAGTACACGTCGGCCCGGCTGTCACGAAATATGAAGTGTACCCGGAGGCTGGTGTTAAAGTAAGTAAAATCGTTAACCTGCATGATGACCTGGCACTGGCCCTGGCCGCAAAGGACATTCGTATTGAGGCGCCAATTCCGGGCAAGTCAGCAGTCGGCATTGAAGTTCCAAACCAGGAAATCGCACAAGTTTCGTTGCGGGAAGTGCTGGATACATCTACGCCAAGTCAATCTTCAAAACTATTATTTGCGCTTGGTCGGGACATTTCAGGCGATGCCATCGTATCTGAGCTGAGCAAAATGCCGCACATGCTTATTGCGGGGGCAACCGGAAGCGGTAAGAGTGTTTGTGTCAATGGTATTATAACGACTATATTGATGCGTGCTAAACCGCATGAGGTCAAAATGATGATGATTGACCCGAAAAAAGTGGAATTAAATGTGTATAATGGTATTCCACACTTATTGACACCGGTCGTTACTGATCCGAAAAAGGCGTCGCGGGCTTTGAAAAAAGTAGTTGCTGAGATGGAACGCCGATATGAATTGTTTTCAGAAACAGGCACGCGCAATATTGAAGGGTATAATGAATATATTCGAAAATATAACCAAACAGTTTATGAGGAAGATGAAAAGCAGCCAAACCTCCCTTATATTGTTGTATTAGTAGACGAGCTGGCAGATTTAATGATGGTGGCGTCAAATGATGTTGAGGATGCTATTACGAGACTTGCACAAATGGCGCGCGCTGCCGGTATTCATTTAATTCTTGCAACTCAGCGGCCGTCAGTGGATGTTATTACCGGTGTGATAAAAGCAAATATTCCATCGCGTATAGCGTTCAGTGTTTCTTCAGCGACAGATTCACGAACGATTCTTGATGCTGGGGGAGCAGAGAAACTGCTTGGTCGCGGTGATATGCTGTTTATGCCGGTGGGCTCGTCTAAGCCTACAAGGGTACAAGGAGCGTTTTTATCGGATGAAGAAGTTGAACGGGTTGTTGATCATTGTATTGATCAGCAAAAAGCTTCTTATCAGGAAGAAATGATTCCTGAGGAAACGAATGAAACAGTGTCAGATGTCGATGATGAGCTGTATGATGATGCGGTACAAATGATTACTGAAATGCAAAGCGCAAGCGTTTCAATGCTGCAGCGAAGGTTTCGAATCGGCTATACAAGGGCAGCACGCTTGATTGATGCGATGGAAGACCATGGCATAGTCGGCCCTTATGAAGGCAGTAAGCCGCGTACTGTACTTGTATCCCAGACAAATGAAGAAAGAACGTCATAACGCTGCTATTAACCGGGTCATTCTAAAGAATGCCCGGTTTCTTTAAAGTTAGTATTCAATCTATCTAAAGAACTATTACTTTTAAAAAAATTAAGGAAGTTTACCTATATCTATTTATTTATATAGTAGAACGTGTTATATTTATCTCGAACTACTAAATAGTCATACGTCAGATGTCAGATCTCTAACGTGCCGGGACATAACTAACAAATCAAAGATTAAAGATTCATAAGGGGGGCATCATGTCGTTGCGAATCGATTCACGCCATTTATACTTACAGGTTATTGATCAAATTAAACGCGATATTAAAAGTGATAAGTACAAAACGAAACAAAAGCTGCCTTCTGAATTTCAGCTGTCAAAAGAACTAGGTGTCTCCCGTGCCACACTCCGCGAGGCTCTCCGTATTCTCGAAGAAGAGAATGTAGTGACTCGACGGCATGGTGTCGGTACGTTCGTCAATCCTAAGCCAATTCTTTCTTCAGGGATTGAACAATTAAACAGTGTTACATATATGATTGAGCAATCGGGCAAAAAGGCAGGGTCGCAGTTCCTCTCGACAGAATCTTTAGAAGCAACGGAAGATGAACAGCTTAAATTTGCGCCCAAGGAAATTTCTTCGTTGGCAAGGATTGAACGCGTGCGAACAGCGGATGGTGAGCCCGTGGTTTTTTGCATTGATAAATTGCCGGAAGGCACTATCCCCCTAGACCGTGTTCATAAAGCGGATTCAATTTTCAAATTAATGGAAGAGTTTTCAGGCAAAGAAATCTCTTATGCCGTGGCCTATATAGAGCCTGTTGGTTATCATGAAAGAATTTATGAAATTTTAAATTGTGATCCCGAACAGTCATTATTGCTTTTGAAGCAGATGCATTACACTGACGATGACGAACCAGTGCTGTATTCAGCAAATTTCTTTCGGCCCGATATATTCAGTTTCCATGTTTTAAGAAAACGTATGTAAAGGGTTTCACACTTTGATTAGAGGAGGTGATAGCTACTATTTAAAAATGGTGGTGCTGCAAGTTTTTATTTGGCTTTATTTATCTTAATGAGGGGGTATATGACCGTGAAAAATCGTAAATTATTGTTTTTGTTTGCCATCTTCTTGACGCTTGGGATGCTTTTGGCAGCTTGTGGAGGCGGCGATGATTCAGAAGGGGAAAACGCGGATTCCGAAAGTGGTTCAGACAGTGAAAGCAATGAAACAACCGAAGCCAGTGAAGAATCAACAGACTTTTCATCAGCAATGGTAACGGACGTTGGCGGTGTAGATGATAAATCGTTTAACCAGTCTGCCTGGGAAGGACTGCAGGCATGGGGAGAAGAACATGGCCTGGAAGAAGGCGAAGGGTTTGATTACGCACAATCCAACGATGACTCTGACTATCAGCCAAACTTAAATCGTCTTGTGCGTGAAGATTTCAATATGGTTTTTGGCATTGGTTATAAGCTGGAAGATGCTATCAGTGAGGTGGCCGGTCAATATCCTGATACTAATTTTGCTATTGTTGACTCAGTAGTTGAAGGTGACAACATTGCCAGCATTACATTCGCCGATCACGAAGGGTCTTTCCTTGCAGGTGTCGCAGCTGCAAATAAAACAAATACAGATAAAATTGGCTTTGTCGGTGGAACGGACTCTGATTTGATTAATAAATTTGAATCCGGATTTGTAGCAGGTGCAAAGACAGTTAATCCTGATATCGAAGTTGAAGTCCAATATGCCGGCGCTTTCGATGCTCCAGATGATGGTAAGCTCATTGCCTCGAACATGTACAATAATGATATTGATATTATTTACCATGCTTCAGGGGCTACCGGGAATGGCGTATTTGCACAAGCCAAAGACATTAAAAACAATGACGCTGAGCGCGAAATCTGGGTTATTGGTGTAGACCGGGACCAATATGAAGAAGGTGCCATAGGTGATCAGAATGTTACATTGACTTCTATGATTAAACGTGTTGATAATTCGGTTCAGCAAGTAAGCAATATGGCGATGGATGGTGAATTCCCTGGCGGGGAAGTCCTGGAATTCGGTGTGGAAGATGAAGGTGTTGGATTGGCAGACACTAACGAAGAAGCTTACACTGATGATATTGCTCAGCCGGTTGATGAATGGAAACAAAAGATCATCGACGGAGACGTAGAAGTGCCTCAAACACATGATGAACTGGATGAGTATTTAAACTCTCTATAAACCCTATAGAAAAAGGCTGGTATAGGCCAGTCTTTTTCTTCTGAGGTAAGAGCCGTACATTTGAAATTTTCAAATGAAAGGCAATTCTCAGCCCTTTTCATTTGGAAATTTTAATTTGACAGCCTGATATATAACACCTGGCTGGAACCAAAGGAGTGATCACTCGTGGATTATGTAGTTGAAATGCTGGATATACGCAAAGAATTTCCCGGTGTTGTGGCAAATGATAATATAACACTGCAATTGAAAAAAGGTGAAATTCATGCCTTGCTCGGAGAGAATGGTGCCGGAAAGTCGACATTGATGAATGTTCTTTTTGGCTTGTATCAGCCTGAGAAGGGTGAGATACGGGTGAACGGCAAGCCGGTAAAAATCACTGATCCCAATATTGCAAATGAGCTTGGAATTGGAATGGTCCATCAGCATTTTATGCTTGTGGAACCGTTTACTGTGACACAAAACATCATATTGGGAAGTGAACCGACAAGGTATGGAAAAATCAATATAAGAAAAGCAGAAAGAGAGGTTCAGGAGCTGTCAGACAGGTATGGACTTAGGGTTGATGCCACTGCAAAAATCAGTGACATATCAGTTGGTATGCAGCAGCGGGTTGAAATACTTAAAACGCTTTATCGCGGTGCAGAAGTCCTGATCTTTGATGAACCAACTGCAGTTCTGACACCGCAGGAAATTGTCGAATTAATGGATATAATGCGTTCGCTGACAGCCGAAGGGAAATCGATTATTTTAATTACGCATAAATTGAAAGAGATAATGCAAATTGCTGAACGATGTACAGTAATCCGAAAGGGTGAAGGGATCGATACGTTAGATGTGGCTGAGACGTCCGTAACTGAACTCGCTTCACTGATGGTCGGAAGAAATGTCAGTTTTAAGGTAGAAAAAGAGCCTGCTGTTCCAAAAGAAACAGTGTTAAAGATTGAAAACCTGAATGTAAAAGATAAGCGGAAAGTTGAAATGGTCAAGGGCATGAATCTTGAAGTGCGTGCCGGTGAGATTCTTGGTGTAGCAGGTGTTGATGGAAATGGACAGTCAGAACTGATCGAAGCTATTACAGGCTTGCAAAAATCAGACGCCGGCAAAATTTTGCTGAATGATAAAGATATTACAAATTTTTCTCCGAGAAAAGTGACAGAAAGCGGTGTTGGACATATACCTCAGGACCGGCATAAGTACGGATTGGTGCTTGATTATTCTGTGGGTGAAAACATGGTCCTGCAGACGTATTACAAGAAACCTTACTCCAAATATAAAACACTTAATTATAATGAAATTTATAAAAAAGCCGCGGAACTGATTGAAGAATATGATGTACGAACACCGAGTGTTTATACCAGCGCAAGCTCGTTATCAGGCGGTAATCAGCAAAAGGCGATTATCGGCCGTGAGGTTGATCGCTCGCCGGACCTTTTAATAGCAGCCCAGCCAACAAGAGGATTGGATGTCGGGGCGATTGAATTTATTCATAATAAACTGATTGAGGAGCGGGATAAAGGGAGAGCTGTTTTGTTAATTTCGTTTGAATTGGATGAAGTTTTGGACTTAAGTGACAGGATTGCTGTTATGTTTGACGGCCAAAATGTCGCCGAAGTAAAACCTGAAGAGACCGACGAAAACGAACTAGGGCTGTTAATGGCAGGAAGCACGAAGGAGAAAGCAGGTGATCAGGGGTGAACACCAACAGACTTTTTAATATACTCGTGCCGCTCATATCAGCACTCATCGGTTTAATTGCAGGTGCTCTGATTATGCTTGGTTTTGGGTATAATCCCATAAAAGGCTATGCAGCATTGTGGAATGGTGCCTTTGGTGACATCTATTATTTTGGAGAAACAGTCAGACAGGTGACACCATACATATTTACAGGATTGGCCGTTGCATTCGCTTTTAGGAGCGGGCTGCTAAACATTGGTGCGGAAGGTCAGGTTATTGTAGGCTGGCTTGCTGCAGTATGGATTGGGACGACCGTTGAAGCGCCGATGATTATTCATCTGCCGCTGGCGATTATTGTTGCCGGCTTAGCAGGAGCTATATGGGGATTTATTCCTGGTCTTTTGAAGGCGACACGTGGGGTCCATGAAGTAATTGTGACGATTATGTTAAACTATACGGCACTTTATTCGGCCAATGCCATCGTGCGAAATGTGCTTTCTGATAACGAGGATAAGACCCCTGATGTTGCAGGTACAGCTTCACTTGCATCAGAATGGTTTCAGAATATGACGTATTTTTCACGGATGCATTATGGTATTTTTATTGCTTTATTTGCAGCTGTTATTATGTGGTTCATTATCGAACGGACAACATTGGGGTACGAGCTCAAATCAGTTGGTTATAATGAACATGCATCGAAATATGCTGGTATGAGTGTCAAACGTAATATTATTTTGTCGATGGTTATTGCCGGTGCGTTTGCCGGGTTGGCTGGCGCTATGGAAGGCCTTGGAACTTTCGGCTACATGTCTGTGCAATCCGGTTTTAACAATCTTGGATTTGACGGGATAGCCGTGGCATTGTTAGGGGCTAACACAGCTATTGGTGTAGTGCTTGCGGCTATATTGTTCGGATCACTTAAGGTTGGTGGCTTAAATATGCCGACTGAAGCTGGTGTGCCGACTGAATTAGTTGATATCATTATTGCATTGATTATATTCTTCGTTGCATCCGGTTATATCATTCGCTGGGCTATACTTCGCTTTAAAAAGGAGGAGAAATAAATGGGATTTGTTGATCTATTACAGTCGATTATTCCACCAGCCCTTTTCTTTTCAGCGCCATTGATCTTTACAGCTTTGGGCGGAGTATTCAGTGAGCGGTCCGGCGTTATTAATATCGGGCTGGAAGGTCTGATGGTTATGGGTGCATTTGTCGGTATCGTGTTTAATCTCGCATTTGCGGATGTATTTGGCGCTTGGACACCGTGGGTATCGATAATTGCCGCGGCGATTATATCGGCAATATTTTCACTTATTCATGCTGTGGCTGCTGTTTCATTTCGCGCCGACCAAGTCGTCAGTGGTGTAGCGATAAACTTTTTGGCGCTTGGCTTGGGCGTCTTCCTGACAAAGCAATGGTATGGAAAAGGCCAAACAGATATGGTATCACAGCAATTTTTCACGCGTGACATCCCACTGCTTTCCGAAATACCGATAATCGGGGAGATATTTTTCCAGGGTATTTATTTAAGTTCTTACTTGGCGATCGTTTTGGCAATTGTTGCGTGGTATGTTCTGTATAAAACACCATTTGGCCTCAGACTGCGTTCTGTAGGCGAACATCCCATGGCAGCTGATACGAATGGTATAAGTGTTTACAAAATGCGCTACATTGCTGTGATTTTATCCGGAGCTCTCGGAGGTCTCGGCGGTTCAGTATTTGCTTTAACAATAGCGTTAAACTTTTCACATGCTACGATCGTAGGGCAAGGATTTATGTCGCTGGCAGCCGTCATTTTTGGAAAATGGCATCCACTCGGCGCAATGGGGGCTGCACTATTCTTCGGTTTCGCACAGAGTTTGAGTGTCATAAGCGGAGGTGTACCGGTCCTTGAAGATGTGCCACAAGTATTCCTGCTGATTGCACCGTATGTCTTAACAATTCTTGCTCTAGCAGGGTTTATCGGACGTGCGGAGGCACCAAGAGCCAATGGGGAACCATATATAAAAGGCACACGATAAATGGGCCATTATAATAAAGAACCTGAGTTGCTCAATGATTATGCAACTCAGGTTTTTGCTATAATATTAGGAAGATGATCCACACTATATAAGAGAATTGACCAGTACGGATTATAAGGGAGGATTCCGAATGCAAGAATTTCGTGAAAAAACGATAAGTAAAAATGGCATTAACTTTCATTTTGTACCGACTCAAAAATTTAAAACAATTGCCATTACTGCTAAGTTCAGGGCGCCTTTATCACGTGAGACAATCACACGTCGTGCATTAATCCCTCATGTTCTGCAGCAAGGAACACAAACCTATCCTGACCGTGTCGCGCTTCAACAAAAATTGGATAGTTTGTACGGGGCCCTCTTGTCCATGAATGGTACAAAAAAAGGCAATTACCATATCACAACAATACGCCTTGAGACAGCTAATCAGAAATTTATTTCGAACGAAGCTTCAATTATGGATGAGGCAATCGCATTGTTTAAGGAAGTTATTCTTAATCCGAAAAGTGAAAATGGTTCTTTTCCCGAAGCAACGGTTACAAGAGAAAAAGCAACACTGAAGCAAAAAATTAAAGCTGTTGCAGATGATAAAATGCGGCTGGCTAATATGCGGCTACTTGATGAAATGTGCAGTGAGGAACAGTATAAATTGCACGTTCAAGGGTACGAAGAAGATCTGGAAACCATCACACCTGACAATTTATATAGCTGTTATCAGTCAATGGTGCAAAACGATACACTCGACATTTATATATCGGGTGATATAGACCCTGATACGATTGAGAGTAAAATAACGGGTTCCTTTGTCCGCCGGGAAACTGAAACTTCGATTCCAAAGGAAGAATCAGCCAGTCCGAAAAATGAACCTAAAACAGTAATTGATAAACAGGACGTACAGCAGGCTAAACTTCATCTAGGGTACCGGACAAATATAACATACGGCGATAAAGATTATTTTGCGCTGCATGTTTTTAACGGATTACTGGGAGGATTTCCAAGCTCTAAATTATTTATCAATGTGAGAGAAAAGAACAGTCTTGCTTATTATGCTGCATCAAGATTCGAAAGTCACAAGGGGTTATTATTTGTTTTCAGCGGCATAGCGCCTGAAGATTATCAGCAGGCTCGCGAAATTATCGTTCAGCAGGTGGAAGCCATGAAAAACGGAGATTTTACCGAAGGCGAATTGAATGACACGAAAGAATTGGTCATTAATCAAATGCTGGAAACGACTGACAATGCAAAAGGAATAATCGAGCTTATGTACCAACAGGAAGTGGGAGGTAAAGAGCTGCCATTTAATCAACTGACCGACGGAATAAAAAAAGTCAGTAAGGAAGACGTCATAAAGGTGGCGGAAAAACTGGAGCTTGATACAGTTTACTTAATGACAAGGGGTGATAAGAATGAATAAACACTCATATGAGCATATTGAAGAAATGATTTATAAGGAAAAATTACCGAATGGACTTTCGGTGTATTTGCTGCCCAGACCTCAAATGGCAAAAATATACGGGTTATTCACGACTGATTATGGATCAATCGACCAGACATTTACACCAATTAATGGGAAAGAGCGTATTACGGTCCCTGAAGGCGTGGCTCACTTTCTGGAACATAAGATGTTTGAAAAAGAAAATCGTGATGTCTTTGCCGATTTCAGCAATCAGGGAGCGTCAGCAAATGCCTACACTTCTTTTACAAAAACGGCATACTTATTTGCGAGTACGGACCATACAATGGAAAACATTGAGACATTGCTCGATTTTGTTCAGGATCCATACTTCACGGATCAATCAGTTGAAAAAGAGAAAGGCATTATCGCGCAGGAAATTGAAATGTATAACGATCAGCCGGACTGGCGCGCTTTAACCGGCACATTGAAGGCCATGTTCCATCATCACCCTGTCAGAATTGATATTCCGGGCACTGTTGATTCAATTAACACAATTACAAAAGATGATTTATATACGTGTTATAATACGTTTTACCATCCGGAAAATATGACGCTGTTTATTGCAGGTAATTTTGACGTCAAGCAGATCATGAAGATGATTGAAGAAAATCAGGCATCAAAACACTTTCCGAAAGTGGAGAAAATCGACCGGTCCTACCCACAGGAACCCGATTCAGTTTTTGAAAAAGACAAGACAATTAAAATGCCTGTATCAATTCCAAAATGTACAATCGGCATAAAAGAGTCATCTTCGGAGCTTACTGGCGAAGATTTTTTAAAAAAGGATTTACTGCAGGATATGATTGCTGATTTTTATTTTTCAAAAGGCGGACCGTTTTATCAGCAGCTTTATGAAGCGCAATTGATTGACGCAAGCTTTTATTTTGATACAAACCTTGAAAAAAATTTCGGCTTTACATTAATTGGCGGGAACACAAGTGAACCGGAAAATTTTGCAGCTAAAGTGCGGGAATTGCTTGAAACCACAAAAAGGACTGAGTTCACTGATGAAGAAGTCGATCGAATGAAGAAAAAGAAAGTGGGTCAACTATTAAGGTCGATGAATTCACTCGAGTATATTGCGACTAAATTTACACATTATAATCTGGCCGGTGTGGATTTTTTAAAGGCTGTACCGTTTATTCAGTCATTAACACGTGACGACTTTAACACATTTGTCCAAAATTGGATAAAGAATGACCGTATTGCAGTAAGCAAATTAGTAAATGAGTAGGGGATTAAAATGGGGAGAAACGTTCTTATTATTGGTGCCAGCGGGGGCATCGGCTCAGCTGTTGCCAAACAGCTTGCCGGGGACAACTATCAATTGATATTACATTATAATCAAAATAAACAAGCAATGTTTGAAACCCGCACCAGGATAAATGAGGAAGCCATATTAATGGCGATACAAGCAGACTTAAGTGAGCCCGGAGGTATTGATGATCTTATCAGTGAGATGGTATTTCCTGTGGATGCCATTATCTTTGCCGGCGGAACTGCGCACTATGGGTTGTTTCAGGAGATGGCGGAAACAGACATGGACACAATGCTTGCACTTCATGTGAAAGCACCATGGCTGATCACAAAACGATTACTGCCGGCAATGGTTCAGAAAAAACAAGGAAGAATTATTTTTATCACGTCTGTGTGGGGAGAATCGGGCGCAGCTAATGAAGTCGTTTATTCGTCGGTAAAAGGTGCTCAAAATAGTTTTGTTAAAGCACTGGCAAAAGAAACAGCTCCCTCAGGTATAGCTGTCAATGCCGTCAGCCCAGGATTTATAGAAACGAAGATGAATGAAGTACTGCAAACAGAGGAAAAAGAGCAGATTATTCATGATATCCCTGCCAACAGGGCGGGGACCCCGGAAGATGTTGCTCATACAGTCGGTTTTTTGATGAGCGAACATGCTGACTATATTCACGGTGAAATCATTCATGTGAGCGGTGGCTGGCGTTCATAAATAAATAAAATGCATAATTGACCGTTAAAAGCAGATACTATCCATGAAAAATATTTGAAGGAGGCAGATTCAAATGTCCGTTCTTGATAATTTTGATTCATGGAAAGCATTTCTCGCTGACAGACTGCAACAGGCGGAGTCTCAAGGAATGGGCCAGCAAACCATCTCCAATATGGCATATGAAGTAGGGGATTATCTGGCATCCAATACAAGTGCCAAAAATAGCGAAGAGGCTGTTTTACAAGAAATTTGGAATGCCGGATCTGAAGAAGAAAGACACGCTCTTGCCAGCGCAATGGTAAAACTTGTACAAAACCAGGGAAACTCTTAAGTTACGGATAAGATGAAGAAGCTGTTCATAAATGCAGCTTCTTTATTTTTTGCTGTTTATGACAGTAATCTCTTTTTTTCGCATGTAAAATACTTTATGATAGATATATATGAGTCGAATACAGCATACATGTAAAAGGGGTTTACTATGGAGAAAACTGAATGGTACCTTGAATATGAGATACAACATAATCGACCAGGATTGCTGGGTGACATTTCTTCTTTATTAGGAATGCTTTCAATTAACATCATCTCGATCAACGGTGTAGCAAAGTCACGAAGAGGTATGCTGCTGCTCGCAAAAAAAGAAGAACAAGTTCAGCGCTTGAAATCAATTATGCAAACAATGGATACAATCCGTATAACAAAAATGCGAAAACCGAAACTACGTGATAAACTTGCAGTAAGGCATGGTCAATATATTCAGAGTGAAGGCGATGATCGAAAAACATTCCGGTTCGTTCGGAATGAATTGGGAATATTAGTGGATTTTATGGCAGAGCTATATAAAAAGGAAGGGCATAAACTGATAGGGATCCGGGGGATGCCCCGTGTTGGAAAAACCGAATCAGTTGTTGCAGCGAGCGTCTGTGCCAATAAAAGATGGCTGTTTGTATCAAGTACTCTGCTTAAGCAAACAATCAGAAGTGAGCTCATTAAAGGGGAGTACAGCAACGACAACTTATATATAATTGATGGGATCGTTTCAGCACGACAAGCTAATGAAAAGCATTGGCAGCTTATTCGCGAGATAATGCAGCTTCCTGCCGTCAAAGTGGTTGAACATCCTGACATTTTCGTCCAAACGACCGATTATAAATTGGATGACTTTGATTATATTATCGAACTCCGAACTGATGAAAATGAGGAAATTACATATGAACCGATTAATCATTTTGGTCAGGAAGATGATCTCTCAATGTTTGACTTTTAGCAGACAGGAAGCTGCCTGCAGAAAAGAAGTGCTGCAATAAGCCAAGATTTTAAATGGACGGTGTTATGCATGGGGATTGGTGAAAGACTAAAAGAAGCTAGAGTAGAACAAAATATGTCTTTGGAAAGTTTGCAGGAGACAACAAAGATTCAGAAAAGGTACCTCGAAGCAATTGAACAGGAAAATTTTAAAATATTGCCAGGGACTTTCTATGCCCGTGCGTTTATTAAAGAATATGCCGCAGCAGTTGGTTTGGACCCTAATGGAATACTTGAGGAATACCAGGAAGATCTGCCGCAATCAGAGGAAACTAATGCGGCACAGTATGCTCATATTCAAAGGTCACGAAAAGATGAAAGACCAAGAAAAACACCCTCAATATTTTCATTTTTTCCGACTGTCATTGTGGTATTACTGATAATAGGAATCATTTTTGTCGTATGGTATTTTTACCAGGGATCAGTGGGTGAAGACAATACAGAACCTGCGACAACACAGGAGGATAATGAAGTCATCCGAGATTCGGGTAACGGAAGCCAGGAAGAGGAACAAGCTGATGAGAACGCTGCTGAAGACGAAGAAAATACTTCCCAGTCAGAGAATAGCGACGAGGCAGGTAATGCGTCTGAGCAACCGGAACCTGAGTTTGTGGTGGAAGAAGAGGGTGCTGGCGAGGCGCCTGAGTCCACATTGACGCTTGAAAACGCAAGCAGCAACACTAAAGCCACTATAACAGCGTCAGGAGAATCTTGGCTGGAGGTTGAAAATGGCGAGGGTGAAAGTTTGGAATCAACCATGATCACTGCTGAGAATTCGCCAATTGAAGTGGATTTATCTGAAGCTGACAGGGTATGGTTTAAAGTCGGAAATGCGCCCGTAATTGATATATCAATTGATGGTATCTCATTGGAATACCCTGTTGACGCAGAAGAAGA
This sequence comes from Lentibacillus persicus, assembly GCF_900112705.1. Taxonomy (GTDB): domain Bacteria; phylum Bacillota; class Bacilli; order Bacillales; family Amphibacillaceae; genus Lentibacillus; species Lentibacillus persicus. Next base: position 92,981 of record NZ_FOMR01000004.1, on the reverse strand, counting down.
AGTGTTTCAGAAGATCTGGGTCAATATTAACCAAGCTGACGAATAACGAATGAACTCACTGCCCTTCCTACTCAGGGAAGGGTTTTATATGCAGGAGGGTGAAGTGTTGAACGTACCAAATAAAATTACATTGTCACGCATTATTTTAATTCCGGTTTTTATCATTTTACTTACGGTTCCGTTCGATTGGGGCGAATGGGAGATTGGTGAGAACGTTTTACCCTTTTCCCACTTTGCTGCAGCTTTACTGTTCATAATCGCCGCAGTAACCGATTGGGTTGACGGGTATTATGCGAGGAAATATAACCTGGTCACGAATTTGGGTAAATTTCTTGATCCGCTTGCCGATAAACTGCTTGTTGCTGCTGCGCTCATTTTACTTGTAGAGCAAGGAGCTGCTCCTGGATGGATAGCGATCATTATTATAAGTCGGGAATTCGCTGTAACAGGGCTCAGGCTTGTTGCTGCGGGTGAGGGAATTGTGCTTGCTGCAGGAAGTATGGGGAAATTAAAAACAGCTACGCAAATGATAGCAATAGCGTTGTTGCTGCTCCATAACTTCCCGTTTTCCTTTGTAAGTCTGCCGGCCGGACAAATCGTGCTGTATGCCGCGTTACTATTTACAGTATTATCCGGGTATGACTATTTCGTTAAAAATTGGCATGTAATGAGGGATTCGAAATAATGAAAAATGTTAAAGCTGAAATTGTAGCAGTTGGCACCGAATTGTTATTAGGACAAATTGCTAATACGAACGCGCAATGGATTTCTGATGAGTTGGCTTCAATTGGGATGAATGTTCACCACCATGCGGTCGTCGGGGATAATCTTAAGCGTGTTGAAAACCAGTTTCGAGTATCACAAGAGCGTTCGGATGTCATTATTATTACAGGCGGGCTAGGCCCGACGGAAGATGATTTGACCCGTGAAGCCTTTCAAGAAATAACACGTACGCCAATTATTGAACATAAACCATCGATGGATAAAATCGAATCTTTTTTTGAAGAGCGGAAAATTGCCATGACACCAAACAATCGAAAGCAGGCCCGCGTTTTTGCTGGTTCTGACGTGATTGAAAATCAAACCGGAATGGCACCGGGAATGATGATCTCACATGAGGGTAGGACTTGGATATTTTTGCCAGGTGTGCCCCGGGAAATGAAGCGAATGATGCGAGACAGTGTGCTGCCATATTTTAAAAAACAGCACGGAGCGGGAAGTGTCATTAAATCGGTCATGCTTCGCTTTATAGGTATTGGGGAATCAACGCTTGAACACGAGTTAAGTGATTTAATCAAACAGCAGACCAATCCGACAATCGCTCCTTTGGCACAAAATGAAGGTGTCGCCATCAGATTGACTGCCAAGGCTGATTCGGACGATGAGGCGGCAGCGATTATTAACCGCGCGAAAAAAGAGATTCTGAAAAGGACCGGGCATTATTATTACGGTGATGATGATGAGACGTTAACTGAAAAGGTTTTTAATTTAATGCAAAAAAACAATTTAACAATTGGTGCGGCTGAGAGTCTGACGGGAGGTCAATTCACGGACAAACTTACTTCTGTTCCGGGCGCTTCAAAGGTCTGCAACGGCAGTATTGTCTGCTATGATGCCAAAGTGAAAGAAAATGTGCTGCGCGTTTCATCCGATATTATAAAGCAACAGGGTACAGTCAGTGAAGCATGTGCGCTTGCGATGGCTGAAAATGTCCGTTCATTGCTTGATGCAGATATTGGTATCAGTTTTACTGGTGTGGCAGGACCTGAGTCATCTGAAGGCCAATCACCAGGAACCGTTTTTATTGCTGTGCACGATCAATCAGGAAAACGGCTGGCAGAGAAGTTCAATTTTCAGGGCGATCGTCAGGCGATACGCAGACGGACCGTTTTAAAGGGTTATGAACTTTTATTTAAATTGTTAAATTAAATCTATCGGAGCATAAATATAGAGGAAATTAAATTTTTTCGTTCCATTAGAATGGAAAAGCGCTTAATTGATTTAAAAAACGGGGGAAAACACGGGAACGTTTATTCGCTTTTTGCTTGGCAAATGTATAAAAAAAGAGTATGATGAAACTAGTTCATTTATTATAGGAGGTTAACGCTTTGTCAGATAGAAAACAAGCTTTAGATATGGCGCTGAAACAAATTGAAAAGCAGTTCGGTAAAGGGTCAATTATGAAATTGGGTGAACAGGAAGGTCAAAAGATAGCTTCCATTCCAAGCGGATCACTCGCTTTGGATGTTGCGCTGGGAATTGGCGGCTATCCAAGAGGGCGTGTCGTCGAAATTTATGGACCGGAATCATCTGGTAAAACGACGGTTGCCTTGCATGCAATTGCAGAGGCCCAACAACAGGGCGGACAAGCTGCGTTTATCGATGCCGAGCATGCTTTGGACCCAACGTATGCAAGAGCGCTTGGTGTGGATATTGAAGAACTTCTTTTGTCTCAGCCGGATACTGGGGAACAAGCGTTGGAAATTGCTGAAGCGCTGGTTCGAAGCGGTGCTGTTGATATTATCGTAGTGGATTCAGTGGCAGCTTTGGTTCCTAAAGCGGAAATCGAAGGCGAAATGGGCGACGCACACGTTGGACTGCAGGCACGTTTGATGTCTCAGGCTCTCAGGAAATTATCAGGTGCGATTAATAAGTCCAAAACAACAGCTATTTTTATTAACCAGATACGAGAAAAAGTTGGTGTGATGTTCGGTAATCCTGAGACTACTCCAGGCGGACGAGCTTTGAAATTCTACTCATCTGTCAGATTGGAAGTACGCCGTGCTGAAACGCTTAAACAAGGCAATGAAATGGTAGGGAATAAAACGAGATTAAAAGTCGTGAAAAATAAGGTTGCTCCTCCTTTCAAACAAGCAGAGGTTGATATTATGTATGGTGAAGGGATTTCCAAAGAGGGCGAAATTCTTGATATCGGTTCTGATCTTGATATCGTGCAAAAAAGTGGTGCCTGGTATTCGTACAATGGCGAAAGACTCGGACAAGGACGGGAGAATTCCAAGCAATTCCTTAAAGAAAATGAGAGTACGAGAAAGGAAATTCAACAAGCAGTTCGCGGGCATTATAATCTCGATGAGACCCCGGAGGAAGAACCGGAAACGGAAGAAGCCAATCAAGACAGCCTGGATGTTTGATTCCTCATATAAAAATCCTTCGCCTATTTAGGTGAAGGATTTTTATATGAGCTGTTTTTTGTGTAGAGTGCTAGTTAACTACTCCGTACAGGATGTGAACTGCGACACAGTGAAAATTTTTCTTCTGATTTCACTTAGTGCTATCCCATCGCTCCGAATATACACGTAGGTGCTCGTCGTGTTGCAAGTGATCTCGGTGCAGCAAGCACTCCTCGCAACTCGCAGCGGACTCAGTGGATGTTTTGCTCGTCGCTTTCCGCGGGCGGCTGGTGAGACTTCGCGTGCGATAACACGTGAAGTCTACCTATGCCACTGCTCCCGAGTGTTTATATAAGGAAGGATTGTTACGATTTCTTGACATTGGTGAAAGGTAACAGTAAAATTAAATTGTATAATTTCTATTATATTATACACTAAGTTATTTATTAGTGCGTGTTCAAAAGGACTTGAAAAGACGGGCTGAACCTGCAAACTTTTAAATGTGGGTTGCTGCCGATGCTTTATTTCGCCGAATTTTGAACAACCTCTATTATTAAACACTGTACATGCCGACAATAATGAATCACTTGTACAATTTTATAGCAATAGGAGGTGAAATCATGGACAATCCCTTAATCATCTCCATTTTGCTTGCCGTAATCCTGATCGTCGGTATTGTTGTTGGTTATCTGATCCGTAAATCTATTGGAGAAGCTAAAATATCGAGTGCTGAAAATTTAGCCAAACAAATAGTGGATGAAGCACATCGAAACGCAGATGCTGCCAAAAAAGAAGCACTTCTTGAGGCGAAAGACGAAAACCACAATCTTCGCCAGCAGACTGAAGAAGACTTACGCGAACGGCGATTGGAAGTTCAAAAGCAGGAAAATCGCCTGATGCAAAAAGAAGAAACTTTGGACAGAAAAAGTGAAACACTTGATCAGCGAGAAACTATGCTGGAAGGAAGGGAAGAATCGCTAACAGAAAAACAACAACAAATTGAAGAAATGGAAAGCAAAGTGGAAGCGATGCTTAATGAGCAGCAAACAGAGCTTGAGCGGATTTCCGGTTATACGACCGAGCAGGCCAAACAGGTTATATTAGAACGGGTCGAGCAAGAGGTCAATCATGAATCAGCTCTAATGATCAAAGAAGCTGAAAATCGTGCGAAAGAAGAAGCGGACAAGAAAGCTAAAAGCATTCTTTCACTGGCCCTGCAGCGTTGTGCCGCAGATCATGTTGCGGAAACAACCGTATCAGTTGTCAACCTGCCAAATGATGAAATGAAGGGACGTATCATTGGTCGAGAAGGACGCAATATACGGACACTGGAAACATTGACTGGTATAGATTTGATTATTGATGACACACCAGAAGCAGTCGTGTTGTCAGGGTTTGATCCTATCCGCCGTGAGATTGCCCGTATGGCGCTTGAAAGACTCGTACAGGATGGTAGAATCCATCCAGCCCGCATTGAAGAGATGGTTGACAAAGCTAGACGTGATGTTGACGAGTACGTTCGTGAGGTGGGAGAAGAAACGACTTTTGAAGTTGGTATACACGGACTCCACCCTGATTTGGTCAAAATACTTGGCCGCTTAAAATACCGGACAAGTTATGGTCAGAATGTGCTTAAACACTCTACTGAAGTGGCCTATCTATCAGGACTGCTTGCTGCAGAGTTAGGTGAAGATGAAACACTGGCAAAAAGAGCCGGCTTGCTTCATGACATTGGGAAAGCAATTGATCATGAAGTAGAGGGAAGCCATGTTGAAATTGGCAAAGAACTTGGAGTCAAGTACAAAGAGCATGAAGTTGTTGTCAATTCGATTGCTTCACACCACGGTGATGAAGAAGCAACTTCCATTATATCAGTGCTGGTTGCAGCAGCCGATGCGCTATCAGCTGCCAGACCTGGCGCAAGAAGTGAAACATTGGAAAATTATATTAAACGTCTCGAGCGCCTGGAAGAGATTTCAGAATCATTTTCCGGTGTTGAAAAATCATTTGCTATTCAGGCTGGCCGGGAAGTTAGAATTATGGTTAAGCCTGATGAGATTAATGACATCGATTCTGTCCGGATTGCGCGGGATATCCGCAAACAAATTGAAGGTGAACTTCAATATCCGGGACATATTAAGGTTACTGTCATTCGTGAAACACGGGCAGTTGAATATGCAAAATAAGCGAAAAAGCGGCTGCGAAGTCGCTTTTTTGCTTTACAGAGATAAGTGGTTATGTAACACTGTCAATACTTTAATAGGATAGGGTGAACACAATAATGAATATACTATTTATCGGGGATGTGACAGGCTCCCCAGGAAGAAATATGATTGAGACCTACTTGCCAAAACTGAGAGAAAAGTACCGTCCCGGGATGACTATCATTAATGGGGAAAACGCAGCAGCCGGCAAAGGTATCAATAAAAAGATATACAAACAGTTTTTGGAATGGGGCGCGCATGTCATAACCATGGGTAACCATACATGGGACAAAAAGGAAATCTTTGAGTTTATTGATGACGCGAACAATTTAGTACGGCCTGCCAATTTTCCGGAAGGTACACCTGGAAAAGGGATTGTATATATTAACATAAACGGAACTGAAGTAGCTGTAATAAATGCTCAGGGGCGCACCTTTCTTCCTGCGATTGATGATCCGTTCCGCAAATTGGATGAGTTGGTCGAAACAGCCAGAAAGCGGACAAACATCATTTTTGTTGATTTTCATGCCGAAGCAACCAGCGAAAAGCAAGCAATGGGCTGGTATTTGGATGGAAAAGTAAGTGCAGTGGCGGGGACACATACACATACTCAAACGGCGGACGAGCGTATTCTGCCTCAGGGCACCGCGTATATTACAGATGTCGGTATGACAGGTCCGTACGATTCAATACTGGGTATGGATAAAGAAACCGTTATGAAAAAGTTTTTAACAAGTCTGCCTGTACGTTTTGAAATTGATAAAGAGGGTAGAACACAATTGAATGGGCTAGTTATATCAATTGATGAAAATACAGGAAGCGCTTACAATATTGAGCGCATATTAATTAATGATGATCATCCTTTTATGGAGTGATGATTAAAAAAGCTGGGATAAGCAGTGTTCCTTTGCTGAATATTTGAATGTTTAGAATTATTAGTGCATAATAAGGTAATAAGCTAACATCTCCAAGAATATAGTAGCATTAGAACTACAATAGTAATTTAAGGAGGTACTAGTAGTGGAAGTATTAAAAGTGTCAGCAAAATCAAACCCAAATTCAGTAGCAGGTGCACTTGCAAACGTTTTACGCGAAAGAGGTTCGGCGGAGATACAGGCTATTGGGGCCGGTGCATTGAATCAGGCCGTAAAGGCGGTCGCCATTTCCCGAGGGTTTGTGGCACCAAGCGGCGTGGATTTAATCTGTATTCCGGCTTTTACCGATATTATGATTGAAGATGAGGAACGGACAGCAATTAAATTAATTATTGAACCGAGATAATTGGCAATTATTCATTTTTAGTGTTGTGCACTTGCACAGCACTTTTTTATAATGCTTAGAATCTGGAAGTTCGGGTCATGCTGATAAATTAAGGTGTTTTTTCAATTGGGACCGTGAAAATACGGTAATATGACTCATGTATTGTTTAATTTTGTGTCAGCATTTATAATAAAATAATGTATGGAAATAAACACTAACGAAATTTTACCATAGAGATGAAAGGAGTCTGGTTATGAACGAACAGCAGCGAAAACAGCAATCACAAATTAAACAGACCGACAATCCGGCGGACATAAAATCCGATTCGGCTAATATTGAACGGCTGAAAAGCACAACCAGCGATGATTTGATTGCTAAATATTTTGAAACCACGTATGAACCGCCGAACTTGAGTAAAGCCAGAAAACGAGGTCGTGATGATGTAGCGGTGCATTATGATTTTGGCATTCCGGAAGATATGGAGAATATCGGCGAGGGCAAAAAATTTTTGATTCGTACATATGGCTGTCAAATGAACGAACATGATACAGAAGTAATGGCAGGGATTCTCTCTGAAATGGGATACGAATCGACGGATAATAAAGAAGAAGCGGACATTATTTTACTGAACACATGTGCCATCAGGGAAAATGCCGAGAACAAAGTGTTTGGTGAAATTGGTCATCTGAAAGCTCTGAAAAGAGAGAATCCGGATTTGATTCTTGGTGTATGCGGCTGTATGTCCCAGGAAGAGAAAGTGGTCAACCGCATCCTGAAGAAACACCCGCAAGTAGATCTGATTTTTGGAACGCATAACATTCACCGTCTGCCGCACCTCGTTAAAGAAGCGATGTTTGGTAAAGAAAAAATTGTTGAAGTATGGTCCAAGGAAGGCGACATCATTGAAAATCTTCCAAAGGCACGTAAAGGCAAAACTAAAGCATGGGTTAACATTATGTATGGCTGTGACAAGTTCTGTACTTACTGTATAGTGCCTATGACGCGCGGGAAAGAGCGCAGCCGCCGTCCTGAAGATATAATCCAGGAAGTGCGCCACTTGACTGCTCAAGGTTATAAAGAGATTACACTGCTGGGGCAGAATGTCAATGCTTATGGCAAAGACTTTGAGGACTCGGATTACGGTCTGGGCGACTTAATGGATGATCTGCACAAGATTGATATTCCGAGAATCCGTTTTACGACGTCGCATCCACGTGATTTTGATGATCGTTTGATCGAAGTGCTTGCCAAAGGAGGCAACTTGCTTGATCACATTCATTTGCCTGTACAATCCGGAAGCAGTGAAGTGCTGAAGAAAATGAACCGAAGATATACGAGGGAAGATTATTTAGAACTTGTGAGGAAAATCCGAAAAGCCATGCCTAACGCAACCCTCACAACTGATATTATCGTCGGTTTTCCGAATGAAACAGAAGAACAGTTTGAAGAGACGATGTCACTGGTGGAAGAAGTTGGCTTTGAAGCCGCATTTACGTTTATTTATTCACCGCGTGAAGGAACACCAGCTGCACGTAAACAGGATGATGTGCCTGAAGAAGTGAAAAAACAACGTCTATATCGTTTAAATGAACTTGTTAATAAACAATCTGCTGAATCAATGAAGCAATATAAGGATAAAGTTGTGCCAGTTCTTGTTGAAGGCGAAAGCAAGAAAGACCCGGATGTTCTGGCCGGTTATACAGAACGCAATAAGTTGGTTAACTTTAAAGGTCCAAAATCAGCCATTGGAAAAATTGTGGATGTTAAAATAACTGAAGCCAGAACATGGTCGTTAAATGGTGTTATGGCAGAAACTGCAGCTGAGGTGAAATAATATGGCAGAGTATACACGACAAGAAATATTGGATGAAGCAAAAAAGTTGGCTAATATGCTTGCAAACACAGAAGAAATTGATCGTTTTAAACAAGTGGAAGCCAAGGTTAATGATAATAAAAAGGTACAGCAGTTAATACAGAAAATAAAAACATTGCAAAAACAGGCTGTTAATTTTCAGGCGTATGGGAAAACAGAGGCGCTCAAAAACGTAGAAGAAGAAATTGACCGTCTTCATGCAGAAGTCGATGCCATTCCAGTTGTCCAGGAATTTAAAGAGACTCAAGGCGTTGTAAATGATGTGCTTCAGCTTGTATCCGGCACCATATCCCGTGAAGTTACCAACGATGTCATCACTTCTACCGGCGGTGACCTTCTTTCAGGTGAAACCGGGACGAATTATGAAAACAATTCATCAAGCAAATAGCAGATGGTATCTAACGACCAGGCAGGGTAATTCCTGCCTGGTTTTTTCACGACTGAATATCTTCGCTCCCGTAAGTTAAATTCATTATGCACTTTAGGTATTTGTCTTGCATAAACTGACTATGAGAAAAAGGAGGTAGCGAAGATATGTCATTTCTTGATCACGAATATAGAGAAATTATTACGAAAGCAGTGTGCGGCAAAGGAAAGAAATTTACGCAGGCAACCCATCATATCTCATCGTCACATAGGCCTTCCAGTATCCTCGGCTGTTGGGTAATAAATCATTTATATAACGCAAAGAAAAAATCTGAGGATACTGTTGAAATCCATGGCAGTTATGATGTTAATATTTGGTATTCATATAATGATAATACCAAAACAGACGTCGTTACTGAGCGTGTCACTTATACTGATCATGTTCCGCTGACTGTTAAAGATGATAAATGTATTAACGATGATTATGATGTCATTGCAAAAGTAGTTCAACAGCCAAACTGTCTGGAGTGTGAAATTGCCGGTCATGGGAATAAAATTGCTGTAGAAGTTGAACGGGAATTCGTCGTGCAAATTATTGGGGAAACTAAAGTAGCTGTGAGAGTTGACCCTAAAGGCTATAAATTTGATGACGACGATGACTGGGGCTTTGATATTACCGACGACGAACTTAGTGATGTCAAACCGGATTTTGTGCACAGAACAGGTAAGGATTAGAAGATTACGAGAGGTCATACTCTCGTAATTTTTTTGCACAACGATTCATTTTGTTCATTCGTCGATATTCTCTAAAATATGCTATAATGAAACAATATATCGCATGTTTTTTGGAGGATTATTAATGGCTAAATACACACCAATGATGGAGCAATACTTGAAAATTAAAGCTGAGCAGAAAGATGCATTTCTATTTTTCCGGCTTGGTGACTTTTATGAAATGTTTTTTGATGATGCCGTCCAGGCCGCCCGTGAATTGGAAATAACTCTGACAAAACGTGATGGCGGCGAGGAAGGATCGATACCCATGTGTGGTGTGCCCTACCATTCCGCAAGCAATTATATAAAGAACCTTATAGAAAAAGGCTATAAAGTCGCTATCTGTGAGCAGATGGAAGATCCAAAAGCAGCTAAAGGTGTTGTGAAACGGGAAGTCGTTCAGTTAATAACGCCCGGTACAGTGATGGAAACGAACATGCTCAAGGAACGGGATCATAACTATCTTGCCAGTCTTTCATATTTTGATGACGACTCGTTCGTTATTGTATATAATGATCTTTCGATTGGTGAAAGTAATATTGCACTCATAACTGATGGTTGGGATGCTGTGTTCCATGAATTATACAATCAGCCGGTTAAAGAAATGGTCGTGTCATCTGACTTGCCTGAATCATTCCAGCAGGCTTTACGTGAAAAATTAAACATGACCTTGTCTTTTCAAGACGAGATAACATTTCATGCAGAATACCGGGAGCTGTGTGATGATTTAGATGATGAGCGGCTTGTTAAAGCTTTCAGCAGGTTGCTCAATTACATACAAAACACCCAGAAACGATCGCTTGATCACTTACAGCCCGCTAAAGTAATAAAATTGGATTATTTTTTATCATTGGATATGTACTCTAAGCGGAACCTTGAACTAACCGAGACGATTATGAAAAAAAGCAAGCACGGAAGTTTATTATGGGTTCTCGATAAAACCGTAACGGCAATGGGTTCACGTACGTTGAAGAAATGGCTCGATCGGCCATTGTTAAGCAAAGCGGAAATTGAACAGCGATTTGACGTTGTTGAAGGTTTTTTGAACGACTTTATGACGCGTGACGATCTTAGGGAAGCTTTAAAATCAGTTTATGACCTGGAAAGGCTGGCAGGACGTGTGGCATATGGCAATGTTAATGCCCGTGATTTAATACAACTGAAACAATCACTGGAAAAAATTCCTGAAATTAAGCGTATCTTAAATCAGTTTGACCAGACAGGTATTCAGGAACTGGCAAACAGTCTGACGTTCCCGGAAGAACTTGTGAGCTTGCTTGATTCGAGTCTCAAAGATGACCCGCCGGTATCAATTAAAGAAGGTGCCATTATCAAGGATGGCTACCATGAGAAGCTTGACACTTATCGCGAAGCTTCCGGGAATGGAAAACAGTGGATTGCCGAATTGGAACAGAAAGAGAAGCAGGAAACAAATATTAAATCGTTAAAAATCGGCTTCAATCGAGTGTTTGGCTACTATATAGAGGTGACAAAAGCTAATTTGCATTTGCTTCCGGAAAACAGGTATGAACGAAAACAAACCCTTACAAATGCAGAACGGTATATAACACCTGAGCTAAAACAAAAAGAGCAGCTCATTCTTGAAGCTGAAGAGCAAAGCGTCGAGTTGGAATATCAATTGTTTTTGGAGATACGCGAGCAAGTGAAAGAGTCCATTCCGGAAATACAATATTTGGCTGGGTTAGTAAGTCAAATAGATGTAATGCAAGGTTTTGCCACCGTAAGCGAAGCTAATCAGTATACACGTCCTGTTTTTTCAACTGAAAACTTAGCCATCAAAAATGGCCGTCATCCGGTTGTGGAACAGGTTATGAAAGACGATGCTTTTGTGCCTAATAATATTTCACTTGATCAGGAAACGGACATCCTTCTCATAACCGGGCCAAATATGTCAGGTAAAAGCACCTATATGCGCCAGCTTGCTTTAACGGTCATTATGGCGCAAATTGGCTGTTTTGTGCCATGCGACGAAGCAGAGATGCTTTTATTTGATCAGATTTTTACACGCATTGGTGCAGCAGATGACCTGGTCGCTGGCCAGAGTACGTTTATGGTGGAGATGCTGGAGGCAAATCATGCCTTGTCCAATGCTACCGAAAACAGTCTGATATTACTTGATGAAATTGGACGGGGGACGAGTACTTACGATGGAATGGCGCTTGCCCAGGCTATCGTGGAGCAGATTCATGACCACATTCATGCCAAAACAATATTCTCGACCCATTATCACGAATTGACCGCTTTGGAGGATTCATTGGAGCGATTGAAAAATATCCACGTCCGAGCAGAAGAGTATGATGGAAAAGTTGTTTTTCTTCATCAAGTTAAAGAAGGAGCAGCAGATCAAAGTTATGGCATTCATGTTGCCAAACTGGCTAATTTGCCCCCACCCCTTATTGACCGTGCCACCTCAATTCTCGAACAGTTGGAAACCAATGACAAGCCGCGTCTTGAAGATGCCGGCCAATTATCATTTTTTTCTGATGAGCAATCACAAATAAAAGAGAAGAAAATATCGGCTGCTCAGCCTGATAATCAACTGATCGATGATTTGAAAAATATTAATCTATTTGAGATGACACCGATGGATGCCATGAATGAATTATACCGGCTGCAAAAGCAGGTCAAAGAGTAATCAGGAAAGGATTGTTTTCATGGAAATCTTTCAAATGCCAGATGGACTCGCCAACAAAATAGCTGCCGGGGAAGTTGTAGAGCGTCCTGCTTCTGTTGTTAAGGAACTTGTGGAAAACAGTATCGATGCGGGAAGTACATGGATTAAATTAGAATTTGAAGAAGCGGGATTGCAGCGAATCAAAGTGACCGATAATGGCCATGGCATGCCTGAAGAAGATGCAGAACGGGCGTTTTTGCGCCATGCCACAAGTAAAATTAAAAATGAAACAGATCTTTTCCGTGTTAATACACTGGGGTTTCGAGGCGAGGCCCTGGCAAGTATTGCAGCTGTCAGCAGGTTGACCGTTAAAACATCACAAGGGGAAAGTGCTGGAACGTATTTAACAATTGAAGGCGGGGATGTTACTGATCGGTCAAAAAGTGATGCCCGAAAAGGCACTGAAATAACAGTTGAAGATTTATTTTTCAACACACCGGCCCGTTTGAAATATATGAAGACGATTCATACAGAATTGGGGCATATTACGGATCTTTTGAATCGCCTGGCCTTATCACATCCGGATATTCGCTTTGAGGCGCTTCATAACGGCAAATCCCTATTTAAGACAGCCGGCACCGGGGAACTTCTTCAGGTGATTAGTCAGGTTTATGGTATGAGTGTTGCACGCAAAATGCTGCCGGTAAAGCACGAAACACTTGATTTTTCCATCGAAGGTTATATTGCAAAACCCGAAGTTACAAGAGCTTCCCGGAACTATATTTCAACCATTGTTAATGGAAGATTTATTAAAAGCATGCAGCTGGCTCAAGCGATAAACCGGGGTTATCACACACTGTTGCCGATAGGACGTTCCCCTGTGGTCGTTTTAAACATCGAGATGGATCCAATATTAGTTGATGTGAACGTACACCCAACCAAGCTTGAAGTTCGTTTCAGCAAAGATAAAGCACTATTCGAGGCGATTGAAAATACTATACGTGACGCATTTAAGCAAACATCACTGATCCCTGAAATGGAATCGAAAAGTTCAAGCAATAAAAATGCTAGTGTTCAGGGAAGCATCCAATTTGGAAGAACAGAGCAAAAACCGTCTCAATGGGTCCCTCAGCAACAAGTGAATGAACATGCGTCTGATAGTTATTATAATGCGCCGTCAGGAGACTCCGGCCAGCCTACAGAAGCCTATTACGCGAACACGCAAATTGAGAATCTGACGGATGAACCATTTGAGATGCCTGAGACTGAGTACGGCACAAGTTCTGATAACAACACTGTACAAGAACGGATCCCTGCAATGTACCCAATTGGGCAGCTGCAAGGGACATACATTTTAGCACAAAATGAAAATGGCTTTTATATGATTGATCAGCATGCAGCACAAGAACGTATCAAATTTGAACGGTTCAGGAAAAAGCTTGGTCAAACAGAAAATGAGCTGCAGGAGCTGCTGATCCCATTAACATTTGATTTTTCCAAACAGGAATCAATTTTTATTGACCATCATCGCGAGGAACTCGAAAAAGTTGGTCTTTTTTTCGAACCATTCGGCAATCAGACGTATATCATTCGTGCTCACCCGAATTGGTTTCCAAAAGGCTTTGAGGAAGAAGTTATCAGGGAAATGATTGAACAAGTCATGAAGGATGAAAAGGTTGATATTGAACGAATAAGAGAAGATGCTGCCGCACTCATGTCATGCAAACGATCAATCAAAGCCAACCATCACTTAAGTAATGACCATATGTTCTCGTTGCTGGAGGACTTGCGCACATGTTCTGATCCTTTCACATGTCCGCACGGGCGTCCGGTTATCATTTTCTTTTCTTCCTATGAATTGGAAAAGATGTTTAAACGGGTCATGTAATAGGAAAAACGCCGAAAACCATTGATATATAAAGGTTTTCGGCGTTATTTACATGTCGTGAATTTGAAAGTAGTTTCAACTGACCAAAAACATTCAATAGGAATTTTTTACCATTTTACCAAAAATTGCAAGTATTTGAAATTATCTTGTAGTATACTATAGAAGACGAGTTATATTAGAATGTGCCTTGGTTAAGGCGGTGGAAGAATAACTTCTTTTACTTGGCGACTTCAAATTCCTTATACGAAGGGGGATGAAGTCGTGATACCCATTGAAACGACACTCGAGTTAATGCTAATGTTTGGTACGCTCGTTTTGTTCATTGCTGGTTCGAATGGAAAAGAGTAATTCCACTGCCGTTTTGATGTTCCGGTGCATGTAATTACTTTTTTTCGTTCCCTGGTGAAGTCGCCGCATTCTAATTATAACCGTCCGGGTCGCAAGTGGCAGCTTGCGGCTCGCTTTCGGTCTTTAAAAAATAAGCCATTTTCATTTTATTTCTTTTATTGTGCAAATATTACAGAAAAATTGTTATTACTATATACGTCGAAGTAATTCTTTCGTCTTAATTCGATTGTACCACAAACCTTCAACCGAATCTATAGGAAGCGAGGCAATTCGTATTTCTTTGTTTCTCAATTCCCAATAGTATTCTTATCAAACGTCTTGAAGTTATTTTTTAAATTCCATTTACAGTCTCTCGATCAACTTGTGATATTTTATACATTCCTGTTATAATCAATTGCATAAGTCATCGTACCGCTATCAATAGCATTTTCAATAATACAATATGAGGTATAATAAAGCAGTGCTTCGTTAAAACTGAAAAAAGTGAATGCGAGGTGCTGCTTAATGGCTAATCAAAAACTTATCAATTTTTTAAATCAGCTATTGTCCAATTACTTTGTTATGTATGTTAAACTCCACCGCTATCACTGGTTTATCCAAGGGGCGCATTTTTTTCAATTGCATAAACTATTTGAAGATATGTACATAACGGTCGCCAAAGATATCGATGCGTTAGCTGAAAGAATATTAATGATTGATGGCAAACCATTAGCGACCATGACAAAGTACTTGAAGGAAACAACGTTGGAAGAGGCAAGTGCTGACGATAAAGAAGATGAAATAATGGCTAAATTAATTGAAGATTATAGTCAGATAATAAATGAAATAAAAAAAGAGGGTATTCGGTATGCATCGGACCAAGAAGACGAGCCTACCATCGATTTACTGGTATCATTTCAAGGTAAATTAGAGAAATATATCTGGATGCTGAATGCTTATCGAGCTTACGAACAATAAATAACTAGGGGAATCGCGATGAAAAAAACGATCATAGCCATCGTTGGACCAACAGCTGTCGGAAAAACAAGTTTGAGCCTTGAGGTGGCAAACCGTTTTAATGGAGAAGTTATCAGCGGGGATTCCATGCAAGTTTATCAAGGGTTGGATATTGGCACTGCAAAAGTAACGGAAGAAGAAAGAGAAAATATTCCTCATTATATGATAGACATAAAAAATCCTGCCGAGTCATTTTCTGTGGCTGATTACCAATCATACGTCCAGCACTATATAGAAAAAATAGATTCACGCGGTAAACTGCCGGTTATCGCCGGAGGGAGCGGTCTTTATATTCAGGCCGCTCTCTATAATTATCAATTCTCGGATAAAAAACGGGACCCTGAACTTACCGGCCAGCTTGAAAAAAAGTTGGAAGAACAGGGGAGTGGAGTGCTGTATGAGCAACTGAAGCAGGTTGATCCGGAACAGGCTGCCAAAATTCATCCGAACAATCACAGGCGGCTGATACGCGCACTGGAAGTCTATGAATCAACAGGGAAAACAATGACCGAATTTCAACGGACACAGCGTAACCATTCACCTTATAACCCTATTTTTATAGGGTTGGAAATGGATCGTGAGCGATTATACCAGCGTATTAACAAAAGAATTGACGAGATGCTTGCCAAAGGACTTGTGGAAGAAGCTAAATCACTCTATGATCAAGGCTATGAAAATTATCAGGCGATGCGTGGTATTGGCTATAAAGAGTTCATTCCTTACTTCAAGGGAGAACAGCCATTTAACGAAACCGTTCAATTGCTGAAACGAAATTCCAGACGCTATGCTAAAAGACAATATACATGGTTCAAAAATAAAATGGATGTCAACTGGTACACAGTCTCTCCGGAGCACGCCAGTGGAGTGTTTGAAAATATTTTAGCCGATTTAGCAGGAATGTTACAAAAAATATAGAATTAATTTATAATAGATAGAAAAGAGGAGGATATCGAATGGCACAGTCAGTAAACATTCAGGACCAATATTTGAACAAACTTAGAAAAGACCATGTATCAGTTACAGTATTTTTAACTAACGGGTTTCAACTCCGGGGGGTTTTGAAAGCGTTCGATAATTTCACGGTTTTACTGGAGACTGATGGCAAGCAACAGCTGATTTTTAAACATGCAATATCCACTTTTGCGCCGGTGAAAAATATCTCATTAGATAAAGAGTAAATAAAGAGGCTGAGACATCACCAAAAAGAGAAATAAACTCTTTTGTCTCAGTCTCTTTATTTTTCTATCTTCATTTCACTATGGGCATTTGTCACACGCAATTCTTTTATCACGTATACTATCGTGATGAAGGAGTGATTTTGTGAATACACAACACATCCAAAATAAAAAAGGCCAAATAAATATTATATTGCAGGATAAACAAAATAAAGCTTTCCGTGATGATAGTCAGTCTGCTTTGGCAAATAACCCATTTTCACATATCGATACTGAATTTTCCTCATTTATCGGAATGCGGGAATTAAAACAAATGATTAAAGAAATTTATGCGACGATTGTTATAAATGAAAAGCGGAACGAAATGGGGCTCACAGAGTCTAAACAAGTACTTCATATGCTTTTTAAAGGCAATCCGGGAACAGGCAAGACGACAGTTGCAAGGAAGCTGGCAAGAATGTATTTTGAAATGAATGTGCTTTCGAAAGGTCACTTTATTGAAGCTGAACGTGCTGACCTGGTTGGTGAGTATATTGGTCAGACAGCCCAGAAGACCCGTGCTATTATTCAGAAGGCAAAAGGGGGCATATTATTTATTGATGAAGCCTATTCGCTGGGCCGCGGTGGGGAAAAAGACTTCGGAAAAGAGGCAATTGATACACTTGTGAAGCACATGGAAGACGATCATAGTGACTTTGTTTTAATTTTGGCAGGATATCCATATGAAATGGAACGATTTTTAACGTTAAATCCAGGATTAAAATCGCGATTTCCGTTTATATTGGATTTTCAGGATTATGATATTGATCAACTTATGAAAATAGCTAAACAAATGATCAAAGAACGGGAGTATGAATTGACGCAAGAAGCGGAGCGGAAAATACGGGCTCAGTTATATAAACAAAAGCAACAATCACAATTTAATTTTGCCAATGCCCGTTATGTGCGAAATGTCGTTGAACAATCGATCAGACGACATGCAGTCAGATTATTAAATAGAGAGATGTTCTCAGTCGATGATCTTATCTACTTAACGGGTGAAGATTTCAGGTTTAAAACAGATTAAGCCTTGTCTAAATTGTAGTGCCATGCATTCTTTGCTATGATGATGAAAGGATTGAAATTGTTCTTGAAGGAAGAGGTATCTATATGCCAGAGAAGGTATTAGTTATAGCGGTAAAAATGCCCGAGGATAATGATGAACGCTTTGAATCATCGCTTGCTGAACTGAAATCACTATCGCATACAGCTGGAGGCACGGTAGAAAAGGTAATGATCCAGAATCGGCAACGTATCCATCCAACCTATTATATTGGTGAAGGGAAAATGGAAGAAATCAGAGAGGCTGCTGAGCATCTGGGGACTGAATTAATTATTTCAAACGATGAGCTTTCAGCTGGTCAACTTCGCAATTTAACTGACCGTATCGGCGTCCGTATAATCGATCGGAGTCAGCTTATATTGGATATTTTTGCCCAGCGAGCACGCACGAAGGAAGGCAAATTACAAGTGGAGCTTGCCCAGCTGGAGTACACCCTGCCGAGACTGCGCGGCAGAGGCGAGGAAATGTCCCGCTTGGGTGCCGGTATTGGCACTCGCGGGCCAGGTGAAACTAAATTAGAAACTGATCAACGCCATATCAGAAGAAGAATTGATGATATTAAGAAGCAGTTAAACCAAGTCGTAAAACAGCGTGAACAATACCGCAAGCGCAGAAAATCCAATGATGCGTTCCAGATTGCTATTGTCGGCTATACTAACGCGGGTAAATCGACGCTCTTTAACCAGCTCACTAAAGGTGATGCGATGGTGGAAAATCAGTTATTTGCCACGCTTGACCCCCTGACACGTCAAATTCAGCTACCATCAGGTTTTCAAACATTAATAACAGACACTGTAGGGTTCATCCAGGATTTACCCACATCATTAATTGCGGCCTTCAAATCAACATTGGAGGAAGTCGGTGAGGCGGATTTTATAATGCATGTTGTTGATGTGTCCAATCCTGACTTGGAACAACACCAGAAAACGGTTGATCGTTTGCTCGAGGAATTAGGGGCAAACAAAATTCCGAAACTGGTGGTTTATAATAAAAAAGATCGGCTGAAGACAGACTTTATTCCTATGCAGCATCCAAATATCCTTATCAGTGCCGCTGAAAGCAATGATATCAGCCGTCTTCGGGAACAGCTCGAGGCTGCAATAAAAAGAGAATGGGATGAATACAGCGTCAGTTTAGCACCTGATGAAGGCAAGTTGCTGCATCGTTTTGAGCAGGAAACGATTGTGACACACCGTGCATTTGAAGAAGCGCGTAATCAATATTACGTTACAGGGTATATCAGACAACAACACCCGTTAAGAAGTTTAGTAAAGGAGCATTAAGGAAACGATGCGGAATGATTTGATAACACGAGCCGAGAATGACTGTAAAGCACAACATCAAAACGTCTCAAAAATAGTTGAACAGAATCAAAAGCGGGTGCTCGGAGCTTTTATGAATAATCGTATTAGCGATACCCATTTCCATTCCACAACTGGTTATGGCTATGATGATATGGGGAGGGAAGCGCTGGAAGCTGTCTATGCGGACGTATTCGGTGGAGAAGATGCACTTGTCAGGCCCCAGATGGTTTCCGGAACACATGCCATTGCAACAGCCTTATTCGGGATGTTGCGCCCGGGTGATGAACTTTTATATATCACCGGGAAACCATATGATACACTTGAATCAGTAATTGGGATAAATGATGAACAGAGTGGTTCATTAAACGATTTTCATATTAGTTATAATCAAGTTGATTTGCTTGAAGACGGATCGATCAACTTTGAAGGCATCAAGCGTAAGCTGACAACTAAAACCAAAGTAATCGCTGTTCAACGCTCAAAGGGCTACGATGACCGACCTTCATTTAGCATTGATGCCATTGAAGAAATGATCCAATTTGTAAAATCGATTAACAACAATCTGATTGTTTTCGTTGATAATTGTTACGGTGAGTTTGTTGAATGTCGTGAACCACTTCATGCCGGTGCGGATATAATGGCAGGATCGCTGATAAAAAATCCAGGCGGGGGTATCGTGCGTGCAGGGGGGTACATAGTGGGAAAGAAAGGCCTTGTCGAACAATGTGCCAATAGACTGATGGCGCCCGGGCTCGGGAAAGAAGCCGGGGCTACGTTTAATACGTTACAGGAAATGTTCCAGGGTTTATTTCTTGCCCCGCATGTTGTCGGAGAAGCCTTGAAAGGGGCAATCTTAACCGCCAGATACCTTGATATAGCCGGTTTTCAAACGAGCCCCGCTTATGATGCATTCCGTACTGATTTAATCCAGACTGTGACGTTTAACAATTCAGAAGAAATGATTGCTTTTTGTCAGGCGATCCAGCATAACTCGCCGATTGATGCTTTTGTGACTCCGCATCCGAGTGCCATGCCCGGTTATCAAGATGAAGTGATTATGGCTGCAGGCACCTTTATTCAAGGTGCGAGTTTGGAATTGACAGCAGATGGCCCCATCAGGGAACCATATACGGCGTTTGTTCAGGGGGGGTTAACATATTCGCACGTAAAGATTGCTTTGGAAGCAGCTGTTCAGGTTATGCTCAGGGATACCCCCTCCTATGAAAAAGCTGAGGAGTCTTAATATATTTGTCATATGACATGCATTTCGGTATGATGAAAAAATAGAAAATATCTAGTCCTGTATTTTAAGTAATGACACCTTTTAAGATCAGGCATTGAATTTAAGGAGGAAACTGAATGGGCTCAGGCTTAACAAAAGATGAAATTATGAAACGGATTGAAGAAGAAAATGTCAAGTTTATCCGGCTTCAATTCACGGATATGCTTGGCACGATAAAAAATGTGGAGATCCCGCTCAGCCAATTGGATAAAGCATTGGATAATAAAATGATGTTTGACGGGTCTTCGATTGAAGGATTTGTCCGTATTGAAGAATCGGATATGTACTTGCATCCTGACTTGGATTCATTTGTTGTCTTCCCGTGGACGTCGGAAAAAGGGAAGGTTGCCCGATTTATCTGTGATATATATAATCCCGACGGAACGCCTTTTGCCGGGTGTCCAAGGTATAATTTGAAGCGCAACTTGCAAAAGATGCAAGAATTAGGATTTGATGCTTTCAATATTGGGACAGAACCTGAATTCTTTTTATTTAAATTGAATGAAAAAGGGGCCCCGTCGATGGAGCTAAATGATCATGGCGGTTATTTCGACTTGGCTCCAACAGACTTAGGTGAAAATTGCAGGCGCGATATTGTTTTGGAATTAGAAGAAATGGGATTTGAAATTGAAGCATCACATCACGAAGGCGCCCCCGGTCAACACGAAATTGATTTTAAATACTCAGACGCCGTGAGACATGCTGATGATATTCAAACGTTTAAACTGGTTGTCAGAACGGTGGCCAGAAAACATAACCTGCATGCGACATTTATGCCAAAACCGCTCTTTGGTGTTAACGGCTCAGGGATGCATGTCAATATGTCGTTATTTAAAAATGGAGAAAATGCCTTTTTTAATAAAAATGGAGAAATGCAGTTAAGTGATGTAGCTTATCAATTTACTGCTGGCGTCATCAAACATGCCACCAATTTTACAGCAGTGACGAATCCGACTGTGAATTCTTATAAACGGCTGGTGCCCGGTTATGAAGCACCATGCTATGTAGCCTGGTCCGGCACCAACCGAAGCCCGCTTGTCCGGATCCCGTACTCACGGGGATTGAGCACACGGATTGAGGTAAGAAGCGTTGATCCTGCCGCCAATCCATATATGGCCATGGCTGTCTTGCTCGCCAGCGGGCTCGATGGTGTCCGAAATAAACTTAGTCCGCCTGAATCGGTTGATGAAAATATATATGATATGGATAAGAAAGAGCGGCAGAAACACGGTGTTAAAGATTTGCCGGCTACTTTAATGGATGCCCTTGAGGAATTGCAGAAAGATGAGACGATAGTCGAGTCATTGGGCGATCATTTATATGAACATTTTATGGAAGCGAAAGAAATTGAATGGGATATGTTCCGTACCACCGTTCATCCGTGGGAACGCGAACAATATTTAACAAGTTATTAAAGACAAAATTTAAACAAGGCTTTCTTCAGATAATACTGAGGAAAGCCTTGTTTTTTATGTTATATGCCGATAAAGTCCGATGACGATACCCAAAATAGTTACGTTGTCATATATAAGAGGTTCCATCGTAGCATTTTCCGGCTGCAAACGAATATGGTCTTTTTCTTTAAAGAACCGCTTGACAGTAGCTTCGTCTTCTTCTGTCATGCCGACTACAATATCACCATTTTGAGCAGTGTTTTGCTGTTTGACTATAACCATGTCCCCGTCTAATATACCTGCTTCAATCATACTCTCACCTTCAATGACAAGCACAAACAACGTTTCATCGGACGCTGTCACATTACTTGGCAAAGGTATAAATTCTTCGATATTTTCAACGGCGGTAATAGGAATACCTGCTGTTACCTTGCCGATAACCGGAGCATACCGCGGTTCTTCTTTTGGAATATTGCTTTGCTCTGAGGTATCCAATACTTCAATCGCTCTTGGTTTTGTCGGATCACGTCTGATAAAACCTTTACTTTCCAATCTCGCCAAATGGCCATGAACCGTAGAACTGGAAGCCAGGCCAACTGCTACAGCAATTTCACGGACAGACGGGGGGTAACCTTTCTCGTTTACTTCACCTTTAATATATTCAAGAATTGCTTCTTGCCGCTTTGAGAGTTTTGTCATCTATCAAGCACCTCACACATAGGATTTATTAAAGAAAGTATACCATTTATGGAAACATAACACAAACATTCGTTCGAAAAACTATTGACAAGAACGGTTGTTCGAGTATAATAGAAATTGCGAACAATCGTTCTAAATATAAATTTTGTTTTTAGTATCCGTTTAAAGTTAAAATTAAAAGGGGATGTTAATATGTTTGAAAAGATAACTAAAACCGATTTATTCTATTTAACAGCATTTGCAGCAGCACTCATATTTTTATATATTTCCATGGTAACGAGCGGATAACGAAGGAGTCTTAATTGTGAAAGCTATTATTTATTGCAGGGTAAGCACAGATAAAAAAACACAGGAATCGTCGCTGGAACGTCAAAAAGAAGAATTGTTGAAGCTTGCTGATAGCTATCATTTTACAGTGATAGATTGTATTCAGGAACAGGCAAGCGGTTACGAGATAGACAGAGACGGTATTTTTCAAATGTTGGATTGTTTTTCAGAAAACAGAGCAGATTGTTTGCTCATACAGGATGAAACAAGGCTGGGTCGCGGCAATACCAAGATTGCTCTGTTTCACCAGCTTACTAAACTGAATGTTTCAATTTACTCGGGGCTATATAAAGATGAACTTGAGTTGTCAGAAGCCGATTCCATGGTATTGCAAATAGTCAGTATCGTGGAGGAATATCAGCGGCGAATTCATAATACAAAAATTAAACGCGGTATGCGAAAAGCAATAGAAGATGGGTATGATCCGAGCGGCAATCTTAAAAATCGTGACAAGGCTCCGGGTAAAGAGCGTAAGTATTTTCCTATCGAAGAAGTTGTTCGTTTAAGGGAGAATAACCAAATGACGTTCAGGGAGATTGCAAATACACTTAACGGTCTTGGCTATGATGTTTCCAAAGCCACAGTCCACCGCAGGTATCTGGAACATCACAAAACTTGAATATCCATCAATGGACGTGTAATATAAAAAGGCAGGAACAAGTGTAATGTTCGTGTCTTTTTTTATTGTTCAGGAGGTTCGATTAATGATATCAAACGAAAAGCTGGAACGTATAAATCAACTGGCGAAAAAATCGAAGGAAGAGGGTTTAACTTTAAAAGAACAAACGGAACAAAAGGAGCTAAGACAAGAGTATTTGCAAAACGTTCGAAGTTCTTTTAAAAACCAGTTTAAATCAATGACTGTAAAAGACCCTGAAGGTAATGACGTGACACCTCAAAAGGTACGTGATCTGCAGAATAAAAATAACAAGCATTAACGTATAACTATTGCTTGTTCCAATAATTGATTCATTATAAAATAAACGTGAAAATGAAAGCTAAATATGGAAAGGGGAATTGTTTTGTCAGAATCAGTTGAACAATTATCGATTAATACAATAAGAACGCTGTCCATTGACGCCATTGAAAATGCAAGTTCTGGCCACCCAGGTCTTCCTATGGGTGCTGCACCTATGGCTTATACGTTATGGACCGATTTTATGACTCATAATCCCAAAAACTCGAAATGGTTTAATCGTGACCGTTTTGTTTTATCTGCGGGACACGGTTCCATGCTTTTATACAGTCTTTTGCATCTTTCTGGCTATGATGTAACGATTGATGATTTGAAATCATTCAGGCAGTGGGATTCAAGAACGCCTGGGCACCCGGAGGTACATCATACGGATGGTGTAGAAGCAACCACCGGCCCTCTTGGTCAGGGAATTGCTATGTCGGTTGGCATGGCTATGGCAGAAGCACATTTGGGGGCTACGTATAATAAAGATAATATGTCGATCGTTGATCATTATACGTATGCACTTGTAAGTGATGGCGATCTTATGGAAGGCATTTCCCATGAATCTGCGTCACTTGCCGGACATTTGCGGCTTGGAAAACTTATAGCATTGTATGATTCGAATGACATTTCACTTGACGGAGAGTTAAACCGTGCGTTCTCCGATAATACAGAAGAGCGCTTTAAAGCATACGGCTGGCAAGTGATTCGGGTTGAAGATGGGAATGATTTGGAAGAAATCCGAAAAGCGATTAAAAAAGCTAAGGAAAATACAGATCAGCCGACTTTGATTGAAGTCAAAACTGTAATTGGGTATGGCTCACCAAACAAATCGGCATCAGCAGCTTCTCACGGGGCACCTCTTGGTGAGGATGAAGTTAAATTGACGAAAGAACATTACAAGTGGGAACATGAGGATTTCCATGTGCCTGATGAAGTTTATGCTGATTTCAAGGAAAAGATCGCTAAAGATGGTGAAGAAGCTGAGCAAGAGTGGAATCGCTTGTTCGATAGCTATAAGGAAAAATATCCAGAAGCAGGGGCTGAACTGGAGCATGCCATAAATGGAGAACTCCCGGAAAACTGGGATAAAAACCTCCCTGTTTACGATTCCGGAGACGATGCTAAAGCAACACGGGCAACATCCGGTGAAGTTTTAAATGAGGTTTCTAAAACGGTCCCATATCTTTTCGGCGGAAGTGCCGATTTGGCAGGTTCCAATAAAACAACCATTAAAGAGCAGGAAGATTTCTCGCGGTTTAATTATGCAGGTAAAAATATTTGGTTCGGGGTTCGCGAATTTGCCATGGCAGCTGCCGCTAACGGGATGGCCCTTCATGGTGGAATTAAACCATATGCGGGCACATTCTTTGTCTTTAGTGATTACTTGCGCCCGGCACTCCGTCTCTCCGCCATTATGAATAACCCGGTGACCTACGTGTTCACGCATGATTCAATAGCAGTTGGGGAAGACGGCCCGACACATGAACCTATTGAACAATTGGCATCCTTGCGTGCTATGCCGGGTCTTTCACTTATTCGGCCTGCCGACGGAAATGAAGTACGGGCTGCCTGGAGACTAGCGCTTGAATCAGAGAATCAACCAACCGCTCTCGTTCTAACAAGACAGGGCCTCCCTGTTCTGGATGGTACCAAGGAAAATGGATATGAAGGTGTAAGGAAAGGGGCTTATGTGGTCAGCAAAACCGATAAAGAAACACCTGATGCGCTTCTGTTAGCATCCGGTTCAGAAGTACAACTGGCTGTAAAGGCAAAAGAAGCACTGGATGATAAGGGTATTAAAGTTAACGTTGTCAGCATGCCGTCCTGGGACAGATTTAATGTGCAGGACAGTGCTTATAAAGAACAAGTGCTTCCTGCTGAAGTCAAAAAGCGGCTTGCGATTGAAATGGCATCACCGTTTGGCTGGGAGAGATACACTGGTGATGAAGGTGATGTGTTGGCTATTGACCGGTTTGGTGCCTCCGCAAATGGTGACAAAGTAGTGGAGGAATATGGCTTTAATGTTGAGAACGTTGTAAAACATGTTGAAGATTTGTTAAATAAGTAATTATAAGCAGGTGGCTTACCAGGAAAAGGAAGCCACCTTTTTTTATGTTGAATTATATAAGTTGCTGAATACTCTGCTTAAGCAAACGCTAAATAATACACTTATTTGCTTTGAATGCTTGTTCTCGACAAAGTTAGTAGTTGTTCGCATCATAGAGTGACAAACTTATATGCTAAAATCGGTATAATAGAGGTAAAGGGGAGGGGTTTTGTTGAATAACTACACCATTTACTGGATAAAAGAGGAATTTGCGCTTTTTTTCTATCATAGAAGTGATGTGTTATATCGATTTATTAAAGATTACGAGTCTGATCAATACAGAGATGATCTTGCTATGCAGTTGCAGTATATAACCATCGATCTTCCAAAAACTAAAATTGTATCAAGGATTCTTAAACAATTGCCTTCAACAGTTCATACAGAAGAGGAAGCAGGCACGTTGTACATCTACAGAGATCTAAAATGTATCTCTTTACATATAGAGGAAAAACGTATAAACTTTCGAGGGGATATCATCCATGATGGAGAAGATTTACTTTTCCCTGTCCTGCGCTCTTTACAGCCGTATTTTTATGTTGCCGGGCAAGATTCTTATAACTCCGGGTGGATTTCACCAATCAGGCAGAATAAGGTGGGGCAGAGGACTGGACAAGTATTGTATTCTTACCTTTAGTTTACTATACTGTATGAGAGACAACATGAAGGAGGAAAGCTTTAATGGACGTGATTTGGGTTGTGTTAATTGCAATTTTGGCATTAATTGCGGGAGTTGCACTTGGCTTTTTTATTGCAAGAAAATATATGATGAACTATTTAAAGAAAAACCCGCCAATTAATGAACAAATGCTTCGGACACTGATGATGCAAATGGGGCAGAAACCGTCCCAGAAGAAAATCAATCAAATGATGCGGTCAATGAATAATCAACAACAAGAAAAAAGTAAAGGTAAAGGAAAATAATGGCTATTATTCATAAGAAATGCTCGAAACCCTCTGATTAAATGATTTTTCAGAGGGATTTTATTAAGCCTGTTTAATGAAGTGTTGCTTTATCCACCCTTGTAACTGGCAGTAATCTTCCAAAAAACGGAAGAAACTCCCAGTAAATGTCCGATTCGGTTCGGGCCTGCGGGATGCAGGTCACAAAGGCGTTGGCTATTGACGTGGCGCACTTAGCCTTTGTTCCCCTGATCAGGTGGGAAAGTGCGCCCACTGATTGAAGTTTCACTGTATCCCGCATATAACTGGCACTAGTCTTCCAAAAAACGGAAGACACTGCCAGTAAATGTCCGATTCGGTTCGGGCCTGCAGGATGCAGGTCACAAAGGCGTTGCCACAGGAGGTGGCGCACTTAGCCTTTGTTCCCCTAATCAGTGGGAAAATACGCCCACTGATTGAAGTTTCACTGTATTGTCAAAATGGGATTCAGTCTGTGTTGCATGCATCTGATAAGATAGGTGCAAGGCTTAAAGTAGGAGGCGGAACATGTCAGAAGAAATTAATGTCTTCATAGCTTTTGGTGCGGGACTATTGTCATTTATCTCGCCATGTGTATTGCCGTTATATCCAGCTTTTCTTTCGTATATAACCGGTATGAGTGTAAATGAGCTAAAAGAAGAAAATAAAATGCTCACCAGAAAAAGTTTACTACATACGATTTTCTTCCTGTTTGGTTTTTCAATGGTTTTTATCATGCTCGGATTCGGTACGTCCTTTATTTCAGAATTCCTGCAAGCCAACAAAGACATTATCAGGCAGGTCGGTGCTATACTGATTGTATTTTTTGGACTTGTTATTGTAGGCGTTTTTAATTTTAAATTTCTCATGAAAGACCGGAAAATCACGTTTAAAAACCGTCCAGCCGGTTTTTTTGGGTCCTTTATTATCGGGCTGGCCTTCTCGTTGGGGTGGACACCTTGTATGGGGCCAATATTAGTGATTGTCATTTCACTGGCTGCTACCAATCCTGATTTGGGTATGGTAATGATGATAAGTTATATCCTTGGTTTTTCTATACCATTTCTTGTATTATCTTTTTTTGTCGGAAAAATGAAATGGATCAGACGGAATAGTGCTAAACTAACCAAAATTGGCGGTTATATCATGGTGTTCATGGGGATCGCTTTATATTTTGACTGGATGGCTGATTTAACTGCATTTCTGGCAAGTTTGTTTGGGTTTTCAGGTTTTTAAGACGCCGGATGAATTTCATATTCGCAATATGTTATAATGAATTCAACATGAGAGCGGGTTCAAAGAAATAAAGGAGTAGTAACTAAAATGGATAGACCAAACAATCTTATTTTGCGCACGACGACATCAATAATCGCTTTTATACTGTTGGGTTTTTCAATCTATTTATTATTTGCAGGTCATAACTCCCCCGGTGGCGGATTTATTGGCGGATTGATGACCTCAGCTGCAATCGTCCTGATGTATATGGCGTACGGGACAAACTTACTAGAGAAGATTCTGCCGTTTAACTATAAGAAAATGGCTCCGCTTGGGCTGTTGATTGCAACAGCAACAGGTATAGGTTCTTTTCTGTTTCAACAGCCATTTCTATCACAAACGTTCGGCTATTTTCATTTTCCGGTCTTAGGGGAGCTGGAACTGGCTACAGCAATGCTGTTTGATTTAGGTGTTTATTTGACAGTTTTTGGTGTTACGATGACCATTATTTTATCAATTGCTGAAGACCAGTAAAAACGATTAGGAAAATGAACGAATTCCACACCGAGCGGTTAAATTAAATATAGCCTTGTATTACTGTAATAATATGCACGGACTGATAAGAGAAAGAGTTGGTAAAGAATGTTTTGGCTGATAGCAAGTACCATCGTCGCCACTATAATGGCGATTACGATGATTTTCATACGGTTGAAAGCTTCCAGGAAACCGGCATCTGTTAAAAAAATTATATTGCCGCCGCTGTTTATGAGTACAGGCGCATTTATGTTTTTATTTCCTGTATTTCGTGTAAACATTTTGCAAGTGTTGGAAGCCATCGTTATCGGTGTTATATTCTCTATCTTTTTAATCAAAACATCAAAATTTGAAGTGAAAGAGCAGCATATATACCTTATTCCATCGAAAGCGTTTGTTTTTATTTTATTTGGGCTGCTATTTATCAGGACGATGGTTAAACTGGCGATTGGGTCAACGATTTCGTTTGGAGAAACGAGCGGTATGTTTTTTCTCCTTGCTTTTGGTATGATCGTAACATGGCGTCTGGCCATGCTGTATAAGTTTAAAAAACTTGAAAAAAAGCTGGAAGTAAGTGAAGATATACGTGCGTAACTGAAAACAGATATATAAAAGGCAGCCTCATCTTATTTAAGGGGCTGCCTTTTTATATAGTGCAAAAATGCAGAATAACTTCTTATTTGGAGCGAAGTGACTTGTCAGATGCCATTTTTTTATAACGCGACTTCCAATTATCAGCATAATTGCTGCGGGATAATTCAAATAGATGCTCATAAGGTTTGACATCAATTTCTTTTTCTTTTAGTTTCTTTCTTAAAAATTTATGGTCTCTTTTGGGGGTTGCTAAGATATAGCCTTCAATAAGTGTTTCCTGTGTAATCTCTTTATTTTCCTTTTTTAAAGCAATTTCGCCAATTTTCCCTGCAATTTTATGCCTGGCCACATCTCTGAATAATTCTGGAACGGGAGAAACTAACTCTTCAAGCATGGATTTTTCATTTTCTTGCCACATATCGATGGTTTGGTTCACATAATACTCTTCCCAGTCCATATTTGAACGGCCATCTTCTTTAGGAAGCTGTTTCAGGAATTTACGGAACATAAAATAGCCGCCAATCCCCATTAAGCTGATCATCAAAAATCCCCAAAAAATGATGAAAAGATCGTCTATCATTGCCATAGAATCACCTATTTTGCTTTTGTAATTTATAATTTAGTAATAATTTCCTTTAATTTTTATTTTTTTTGGGCTATTATAGTATCTATCCATATTGATAAAATGATATATGTCGAATAGAAAAAATTTTACACTAATTAAATCTGTATTATAATTTAAGTTGGTTATATCGACTGATTTATACATATATTAGCATATCTTCGTTAAATTTGTCATATGAATGGTTAACATAAACAGCAGGGAGGGTGAAGAATGGACAACAACTACCTAAACGGACCAACAGATTCCAGGGAAAATGAACACCGTTCCACTATACCTCAAAACCTCCACGAATTTTATAATCTTGCTTCATTACCTTCTTCCGTTTTCAAGTGGATGGATCAAAATATGACAGGGTTTATCGTTTTATGGGGCTTAGACGGTACAGCTTTATATATATCAAAAACAGCGGAGGAAATACTGGGCTATCCCATCTCTGAAATGCTTGGTACAAAATGGTATGATTGGATTCCTCCGTCAGCCACCTCGTACATTAAAAACAGTCTTAAACTCACCCAAAATATTAACCAAACCTTTCATCTAAAAGTAAGGGATTTCACCGGTGAAAGCGTGTGGACTGAAAACAAAGTAACAGCTATTGAAGATGCCAACGGCAATAAGTATTATGTATCAGCGACAAAAGATATTACAGATAAAAGAGATGCCGAAGAGCTGATGGCCAGATCCGAACAATTGTCCGTAGCCGGTCAACTTGCAGCGGGCATTGCGCATGAAATACGCAACCCGCTCACATCAATAAAAGGCTTCTTACAGCTCTTACAGGCTGGAGTGAACCGTGAAGAGGAATATTATAAGATCATGGTTGATGAAATTGAAAAGATTGAAAAAATCACATCTGAATTATTGTTCATTTCGAAGCCAATGACTGATTATAAAAAGATAGAGAACGTGTCTGAAATGATTAATGATGTTGTAACATTACTGGCCCCCCAAGCCAAGCTGAAAAATATTATACTGTTGTGGGAACAACATAATGGGCAGAGCGTTATATGTGATCGCTCACAACTCAAGCAGGTTTTTATAAATCTTCTTAAAAATGCAATTGAAGCGATGGATAGACCAGGGTCAATCACAATCAACAATTATCTTAAAAACAATGAAATTTATATTGATATCATTGATGAAGGAACAGGAATACCTGATGAAATCATGACTAAATTGGGAGAACCTTTTTTTACAACGAAGCAAAATGGTACAGGACTTGGTCTGATGATTACAAGACACATTCTCGAACGTCATGGCGGAAAACTTGAAGCATTGCGCAATAAAACCTTAGGGAGCACATTCAGAGTAATTTTGCCGACCCCTTGAGATAAGTTTAATTCTATTGGTCAACACATACATATAAGTAAAATTTATCACATTTAATAATTTATTAATATATTATTTCTACTGTATAACGATTGTCTTATAGAATCATTTCCTATAATATATAGTTGTAGAGACTTATTGCAGATAATGTTAGTTAAATTTATCTGCGTGAAAGATCCCGGGTCAAATTATGAGTTACCGCTGGAATCTGGGATTTTATTGAATAAGCATGCTGTTTTAGAAATGATGAAAGAGGGGAGTTACAGCTTTTATGGGTATTGATGCAAAAAAACAGTTTGAATTGAATGGCAAAACGTATAATTACTATCAGTTAAAAGCCATTGAAAATGCCAACCTTGGAAATGTTTCCCGTCTGCCATATTCTGTACGTGTATTGCTTGAATCGCTCATGCGTCAGAAAGACGGTCATGTCATTAAGGATGAGCATATTGAATCACTGTCAAAATGGGGCAAAAAGAACGATATTAACGCCGATGTTCCCTTTAAACCTTCCCGGGTAATTCTTCAGGATTTCACCGGTGTACCAGCTGTAGTGGATCTGGCTTCACTCAGGAAGGCTATGGTTGATATGGGGGGCGAGCCGGATAAGATAAATCCGGAGGTACCGGTGGACTTGGTTATTGACCACTCGGTACAAGTTGACCAATATGGCACCCCAAATGCATTGCAAGCTAACATGGAACTTGAATTTGAACGGAATATGGAACGTTATGAATTCTTACACTGGGCACAAAAAGCGTTTGATAATTATCGCGCGGTGCCGCCCGCAACAGGTATCGTCCATCAGGTGAACCTCGAGTATATTGCTAACGTGGTGCACGGTTTGGAAAACGATGATGGTACTTATGATGCGTTTCCTGATACACTGGTCGGCACAGACTCACATACGACAATGATTAACGGCCTTGGTGTCCTGGGATGGGGCGTAGGTGGTATCGAAGCTGAAGCAGGTATGCTGGGCCAGCCATCTTATTTCCCTGCGCCGGAAGTTATTGGCGTTAAATTTACTGGCAGTTTCCCTCAGGGAACAACAGCGACTGACCTTGCATTGAAAGTGACACAAGTGCTGCGGGAGAAAAACGTTGTCGGGAAATTTGTCGAATATTTCGGTCCGGGACTCAAAGATATGCCGCTTGCTGATCGTGCAACAATATCCAACATGGCACCTGAATATGGCGCAACGTGCGGCTTTTTCCCAGTTGACGAAGAAGCACTGAGTTATATGCATTTAACCGGCCGCAGTCAGGAACAAATTGACCTGGTTGAAAAATATTGCAAAGAAAACGATTTGTGGTATTCACCTGACCAGGAAGATCCGGAGTATACTGAGCTGGTTGAAATTAACTTGTCAGAACTTGAACCAAATCTTTCCGGTCCTAAACGTCCCCAGGATTTAATTGCGCTTTCAAATATGAAAGAAGAGTTTAACAAAGCTATTACCGCACCTTCCGGGAACCAAGGATTCGGCATGGATAAATCAGAATTCGACAAAGTTGCAACCGTACAGCATCCAAATGGTGAAACGTCTGCAATGAAAACAGGTGCGCTTGCTATCGCAGCGATCACTTCCTGTACAAATACATCAAATCCGTATGTCATGCTTGGTGCCGGACTGCTCGCTAAAAATGCAGTCGAAAAAGGCCTGAAAGTACCTGAATACGTCAAAACATCACTCGCTCCGGGCTCAAAAGTTGTTACGCGCTATCTTGAGGATTCAGGACTTCAAAAATACTTGAATGAGCTTGGTTTTAATCTGGTCGGTTATGGATGTACAACGTGCATAGGTAACTCAGGACCACTCCGTCCAGAAATTGAAAAAGCCATCGAAGAAAGTGATTTAACGGTTTCATCAGTCTTATCAGGTAACCGTAACTTTGAAGGACGGATTCACCCGCTTGTTAAAGCAAACTATCTGGCTTCACCTCCGTTGGTTGTTGCATATGCTTTGGCCGGATCGGTTGACTTTGATTTAACCGAAGAACAGCTGGGAACTGATGCTGATGGTGAACCAATTTACCTTCAAGATATCTGGCCATCAATGGACGATATTAAAGATGCTGTTCAAGCTGTTGTGAAACCGGAAATCTTCCGTAAAGAATACGAAAAGGTATTCGATTCAAATGAAAAATGGAACGAAATCAAAACGACTGATGAACCATTATTCGAATGGGACAGTGAATCAACTTATATACAAAATCCGCCATTCTTTGAGGGGTTATCACGAGAGGCAGGTTCAATTGACTCATTGAATAACTTGCGTGTAATCGGCAAGTTCGGTGACTCAGTAACCACTGACCATATTTCACCTGCTGGCGCGATTGCCAAAGATATGCCAGCCGGTCAATATCTTCAGGAAAAAGGTGTATCACCGCGAAACTTCAATTCATATGGTTCGCGCCGTGGTAACCATGAAGTGATGATGCGTGGCACGTTTGCAAACATCCGTATCCGTAATTTACTGGCACAAGGTAAAGAAGGTGGCTACACAACTTATTGGCCAACCGGGGAGCTGATGGCATTTTATGATGCTGCCATGAAGTACCAGGAAGATGGTACCGGGTTGATGGTTATCGGTGGTAAAGACTATGGCATGGGTTCTTCCCGTGACTGGGCTGCCAAAGGTACAAATCTGCTTGGCATAAAAACAGTTATAGCGGAGAGTTTTGAACGTATTCACCGCTCAAACTTAGTTATGATGGGTGTGCTGCCGCTGCAGTTTGAAAAAGGTGACAGTGCTGATAAACTTGGGTTGACCGGTGAAGAAACCTTCCATGTAGAAGTTGACGGCGACGTTAAACCACATGATCGCATTAACGTGAAAGCGGTCGACGCGAATGGAAAAACAACTGAGTTTCAAGCTATCGCTCGTTTCGATAGTGATGTTGAAGTTGACTATTACCGTCACGGCGGTATTTTACAAATGGTGCTGCGCAATAAGCTGCAAACAGCTGGCGACACAGTACAATAATAAGAATGGAAGAAATAAAGCCGATACACCAAGCCGGGTGTATCGGCTTCTTCTTTTATTAATAAAAATGATGACATATAATTATATGGTCGAAATGCTGGATAAATTATCATAAAAAATGGATAGATCTATAAAGAATTGGTAATACTACTTTTAAAAAGAGGATTTAGTAATAAATTTTCTGTTTGAAAGGAGTGGATTACCATCGCTTTAAAAAAACGTCTCTCATTTGATGAACTGGTCCAGGAAAACCGCAAACAGATCTTACAGGACGAATCTGTTCTCGAAAAAATTGAACAAAATATCGAAACAAAAATGCATAATTCTTTAGGAAATAAGTCTTCCAAGTGAGTAGAAGCTTGTTCTGTTGGTTAAATCACGCCTGATCAGAACAGGCTTTTTAATTTGTATATTATCAGTGCTTCAGTAAAAAATTAAACGAGAAACGCCTTTTAAAGGTGTGTTTAAATGAATGAAGGAGGATTGAAATGTCGGACAGGGATAAATATGAAGCTAAACCGGACGACCGCAGTGACAATGTGGAAAAAATACAAGGGATGGTTCAGGACACGATTCAAAATATCGAGAAATCCCATGACACGATGAAACACAGTTCAGGTGAAGACAAAGAACAAATCAAAGCCAAAAATAAGCGGCGGGAAGAAGCTATTGAAGGTATGCGCCAGGAGATTAAAGACGAAGCGGATCGCTAATATTAAACCTCAAACCATCATATGATGGTTTGAGGTTTATCATCGTATGCAATTATTCCGGCTATTGAATGAATTTGTGGTAAAATGTGTAATGGAGAATCGACCTTAGGGGGAAGCATAATTGCATAAAATAAATACACCAGTTGAAGTAAGATATCAGGAAACCGATCAAATGGGTGTGGTCTACCATGCCAATTATCTTGTGTGGTTTGAGATTGGCCGGACGAAATATATTGAAAGTCTTGGCTTTACATATACCGATATGGAAAAGAATGATATTGTCTCACCGGTAGTTGATGCTCAAATCAATTTCAATAAACCTGTCCATTACGGTGAGCAAGCGTTTGTTGAAACATGGATTGAATCATATGACGGCATACGAACGGTGTACGCCAATAATATTTTTCGTGAAGACGGTGACGTTGCTGTAAGTGGCACAACAAAACATGTGATTGTTAATAAAAAATCATTTCGCCCGCTCTCATTAAGAAAGGCTTTTCCGGAGTGGCATAGGGCGTATCTTCGGCAGGTAAGCGGTGATGCATAATGGCTTTTGGTATTAACCGGAGGGAACTGCAAAAGTGGAAAAGAGATGTGAAAAATGGTCAAATAAGCTTTTTAACACATTACTGGATTGATGAACGATTCCCCGGGTGTGATACAGTGACAAAAGTCGGATGTAATGACTTAAATAAATTAATGGATTGGGGAGCGCAGTATAACTTACATCCGAACTGGATTCATCAAGATGAACAACACCCCCATTTCGACTTGTTCGGCGAGAGACAGGCAAGTATTTTACGAAAAGAAAAACAGTGGGACCAAATTAAAAAGTTTAACCTGTGAACTGGCATCATGCAGTAATATAAATTGCAAAAAGGCGCTGGAATTCTCAGCCAGCGCCTTTTAATTATAACTAAATTGTGGTTCTTTCACTTGCTCATCAAGCGTAATTGACAGATCCTGATCATCAAAATACCAAGCATCTTTGTTTTCTATATAAAAGGTAACGCCTTCTGCATTGCATGAAGCATATATATCTTCTGGTGTATCATTACTGATACCTAAAGAGAATCCGGGTATTCGTCCGCCGAATCCGTAACGGACGAAAAATCGCAGAAAAGATTGATCTCCAATATTTAATTCTTCTTTATACCATTTCGCTGCCTGATTGGTAATGTTTAATTTCAAATCAACCACTCCCTGGCTAAGTTTGTTGGTTATCCCGTTTCTCCGGCACCAGATCCACACCGCCTTCATGGAAAGGGTGGCACTTGCTTATGCGTTTGACTGTCAGATAGCCCCCTTTAAGAAATCCAAATCGCTGAAAAGCTTGCAGCCCGTATTCTGAACACGTAGGGAAAAACCGGCATGTGGGTGGTTTAAAGGGGCTGATTGCTTTTTGGTAAAATTTAATCAGCCCGATAAAAATATGCTTCACATCGTTCATCCTTCCAACTTTTCCTGCTGCTTATCATATGTTACAGAAGCAACAGCATCATGCATATGGATGGATTCTTCGTTGCGGCATTTGACCTGAAACTTGGCAACAAAAGGCATCTCATATAAATCAGCTGCAACAAGACGCGTAAGATCTTCTACAAATCTCGGATTTTCATATGCCTGCTCAGTAACCATCTTTTCATCTGGTCTTTTCAGCACGGGATGCAGCCGTGAACTGGCGTTACTTTCTGCTGCTTCCAGCAGAAGTTCTTTCCAGTCGGTGGCTTCTTCTTCGAAATCTGCTGTCAAGGAAACCTTCATGGAAACCTCGCCACGCTGATTGTGTGCACTGTATTCACTGATTTCTTTTGAGCACGGGCATAGAGTCGTAATTAAAGCCGACATCGATGCCTCAACGGTATAGCCTTTTGTTCGATCATAGTTTACATGGATTGTAATATCGGCATGATTCATTCCGGAAAGATCCGATTGCGGTCCACGCCGTTCATAAAACCAAGGGAAGCTGACTTTGATTTCCGCATCCTTCTGGTCCAGCCGTTCGGCCAGATCTTTTGCAAATCGCTTAAGTGTTTTTATATCTATGATAAATCCCTTTTGATGAAATGACTGCAGCTGTTCGGTAAAGCGACTCATATTGGTGCCTTTGCTCGACTTATCAATACGTGAGGAAAACTCAAACGTACCAATCGTTGTTTGGGTTTTTGGCTCTAGGCTGCTTGCAACTGTAATCGGATGTTTCACATTTGCAATTCCTACTGCATCCAGATCGAACAAAAAGTCTTCTTTTGAATTTTGCAAATCAGCCATTTTGCTTTTCTCGCTGGGTTTTGTTCTAGGACCGGGCTCGACAGAACCAAAAAGTTTATGACGTTGGGCTTTATCCGGTAACTGCTTCTTTGAGATTGACGTAACTTTATTCATAACGAATCTGTGACCCCTTCCGATTTAACTGTTACCATAATATTATACTAAATATGGCGTTAAAGATTCAATTTATTGGCTTCGCTGTGCTACATCCATGTTATTTTAGGCTCGGTTTTATCTTTTATTCGCTTGATATTATCACGATGACGGTAAAACACAAAAATGGTTAACGCCGCCGTCACAACGACGAGACCCCAATCCTGAAACAGAACGGACACAATAACTGCGATTATGCCTGTAATGATTGAAGATAATGAGACATACTTGGAAATATACAATGTCAGAAGAAAGGATGTCACCATCACAGCAAAAAGGATGGGATTGATGCCTAAAATAATCCCGCCTGAAGTTGCGACGGCTTTACCGCCTTTAAATTTTGCAAACAGTGGGTACGTATGCCCCAAAACAGCAAATAAACCAATGGCAAGCCGCATTACATCAACTTCAAAAAACAGGGGCAGTGCTGTAGCTGCTGTTCCTTTTAGGATATCAGCCAGTGTGACAATAATGCCTGCTTTTACGCCTAAAATTCGAAATGTGTTCGTGGCCCCAAGGTTTCCGCTTCCGTGCTCTCTAATATCCATTTTGTAACCAAGTTTGCCGACGATTACACCTGACGGGATTGAACCCAACAAATACGCAAGTACTGCGAATATCAGAAATTCCATAATCCTTCCCACTTTCACTTCATATTTTAGCTTTGTCTCATTTTATCATGAAGTTGGGATTCTAAGAACCTTTATTAATTGAATTGAACTAACGGGGTTTCTAAAATGATAGTTAAGGGTAATAGCTCATATATCAAAAAGATGAAACGTTCGGTTGAAAGGGAGATTTAATGATCGAATTTACGGATGTAAAAAAAGTGTACCCTGATGGCACTGAAGCACTTAAAAATTTTTCATTAAAAATAAATGAAGGTGAACTGGTTGCATTGATTGGCCCGAGCGGCTGCGGAAAAACAACAACAATGAAAATGGTTAACCGGCTTATCGAACCTACCTCAGGCGCAATTTACATAAATGGTTCGAATATCAATGATTATAATATTCACGAACTGCGCTGGAATATTGGCTATGTTTTACAACAGATTGCCTTGTTTCCGCATATGACGGTTGAGGAAAACATTGCTGTTGTTCCGGAAATGAAAAAATGGAAGCGAAGCCAGATTCAAGAGCGAAGCAGAGAACTGCTTGAAATGGTCGGACTTGACCCATCGGTATATATGCAGCGAAGACCGGATGAATTGTCAGGGGGAGAGCAACAGCGTGTTGGTGTTATTCGCGCGCTGGCAGCCGATCCAAGTATTATCTTAATGGACGAGCCATTCAGTGCGCTGGATCCAATCAGCCGTGAACAATTGCAGTATGATATAAGAGAGCTTCAGCAGAAAATCAGAAAAACAATTGTATTTGTGACGCATGATATTGATGAAGCGCTCGCACTTGGGGATAAGGTTTGTTTGATGCAGGAAGGTCGGATTATCCAAGTTGATACACCACAGCAATTGGTTTTGCATCCAAAAACACAATTTGTCAAAGACTTTATCGGTGAGCGAAAATCACCATGGCAAACTGCTGTCGATGTCATAGCCGAAGAAACGGCGTCAAGCATTATAACTCTAAATGCGTATGAGGAAAATAATTACCCCCGGGAAGGTTTTTTTATTATTAAGAATGAGGCTGACATGGTTGCTGGGGCGGTAAAGGACGGAATTTATACAAAGGATGTAAAAGTCCTGGAAAATGATTTGCCGCTTTATAAAGCAGCGGATATCTTACAGGAAGACAGTCAGCTTGTTTACCCCATTGTTAAAGACAAAAAGCTGCTCGCAACGCTGACTTACAAAGACATAATCGCTTATTTGAGGCGTGAAACAGCTGCTAAAGATGGGGTGATTAAGTGATGAGTGAGTTTATTTCCGTTTTTCAAAACCGACAAAACATGCTTGTTGAAACAATCTGGGAGCATTTGCAAGTTTCGTTGCTATCACTCATTATTGCTATTGTTATTGCGGTGCCACTCGGTCTGCTGCTTACGCGATACTCGCGCGTAGCTGAGGCAATAATCGGATTGTCTGCCGTCGTGCAGACAATCCCCAGTCTTGCAGTACTAGCGTTTTTGATCCCTTTTTTTGGCATTGGAACGACTCCGGCGATTATTGCTTTGACCGTATATGGCCTATTGCCTATTTTACGTAATACCTATACTGGGATTAATGAAGTGGAACCATCATTAACCGAAGCTGCCACTGGTATGGGCATGAATTCGTTTAAACGGTTAGCTAAAGTGGAACTTCCCATTGCTATGCCAGTGATAATGGCAGGCATTCGAACATCAATGGTATTAATTGTTGGCACCACTACAATCGCAGCGCTAATTGGAGCAGGCGGATTGGGTGAGTTGATTCTTCTCGGGATTGATCGGGGGGCTGACTTAAATCTTATTCTTCTCGGTGCTGTTCCTGCTGCTTTATTAGCAATTTTATTGGATTTTATTTTGCGGGGATTTGAACGCGTTTCGAAGCGAGCGGGTTTTAAATCGTTTGCAGCGATGCTGGTTATAGCCGTTTTGATTGTTGCTTCACCGTTTTTCTTCTCACCTGCAAAACAGGCAGATATTACAATCGGCGGAAAACTGGGTTCGGAGCCGGCAATTCTAATTAATATGTATAAACATCTTATTGAGGAAGAGACAGATTTGTCGGTTAAACTTGAACCGGGACTTGGCAAAACAGCGTTTGTGTTCAGTGCGCTAAAAAATGGCAGTATTGATATTTATCCTGAGTTCACCGGTACCGCCATTGTCACCCATCTGGAACAGGAAGCACAGAGCAATCAGAAAAGTGAAGTCTATGAGCAAGCACGACAAGGCATGAAAGAACAATATGGTATGATAATGTTAGAACCAATGGCATTCAACAATACGTATGCTGTAGCCTTAAAACAAGAATATGCAGAGGAACATAATCTGGAAACTATCGGTGATCTAAAAAAACTTGAAGATGACATAACTGCCGGTTTTACCCTGGAATTTAAAGACCGGTATGATGGCTATGTCGGTATGCAGGACATTTATGGTTTAGATATAGCCAATGTCCGGACAATGGAGCCGGGAATCCGTGAAGACGCGTTAGCTAATGGTGAAGTCGACGTTATCGATGCTTACGCAACAGACAGTTATATGGTTGAATTAGATTTGATAACGCTGGATGACCCGGAGAACCTTTTCCCGCCGTACCAAGGTGCTCCGTTAATGCGCCAAGATACCCTTGATAAGTATCCGGAACTGGAAGAAATTTTGAATCAACTCAGCGGGAAAATATCCGATAAAGCGATGAGACAAATGAATTATGCAGTCGATTCCGAAGATAGAGAGCCGGCGGCTGTGGCTCGTGATTACCTTGTCGGAGAAGGTCTTATCGAAAATTAAAGGAGGTTTTATAAATGACATGGGAAAATCCATCTAATGAAACCGTTAAAGCGGTATTGGAATCAGCGAATACAATTGCAGTGGTGGGCTTGAGTGATAATCCGGAACGCACATCATATCAGATTTCAAAAATTATGCAGGAACAAGGCTACACTATAATACCAGTCAATCCTAAAGTGGATGAAGTATTGGGAGAAAAAGCATACGACACTTTAACAGATGTTAAGGAAAGCATTGATATTATCAATGTTTTCCGCCGATCTGAATATTTGCCCGACATTGCCAAAGACGCTTCGCAGACGAATTGTCGAGTCTTTTGGGCCCAGCAGGGTGTTATTAATCAGGAAGCATATGACTACTTGAAAGAGCGTGGATTTACTGTCATGATGGATATGTGCATTAAGGTAGCACACAGTATACTTGTTTAAAATAAAAACTGAATGGCCTTAACCGGTCATTCTTTTTTTGTACTTCCGTAAACTTATAGTATACTTATAAACGTGTATTGCGGTTATATCGGCTTTGTTTCAACAGGATAAAAATTAAAATTTTACTTTTGCAAACATCTGTTCTATTATTGAGATAATCGATGATGTATTTGTATGCTAGGAAAAAAGAGAGGAGTCAGGCTGCATGGTTAAGGAATCTTTACAATATACAGATGATTCAATTCAGGTACTTGAAGGGCTTGATGCCGTCAGAAAAAGACCGGGAATGTATATCGGCAGCACTGATCAGCGAGGGCTTCATCACTTAGTTTTTGAAATTGTTGATAACGCTGTTGATGAAGCTTTAGCCGGTTACGGATCAGTAATAAATGTTACCGTACATAAGGATAATAGTATCTCTGTGACTGATTCAGGCCGAGGTATTCCAACTGGCGTTCATTCGAGCGGCAAACCGACAACTGAAGTTATTTTCACTGTATTGCACGCCGGCGGTAAGTTTGGACAGGGCGGCTATAAAACAAGCGGCGGTCTTCATGGTGTAGGTGCTTCCGTTGTAAATGGTTTGTCTGAATGGCTGGAAGTAACCATTTACCGAGAAGGTTTTAAATATCACCAGCGATTTGAAAATGGTAAATCTGTAACACCGCTGGAAAAAGCCGGTAAAACGAATAAAAAAGGAACCCGGATCCACTTCAAACCTGACCCTGCTATATTTGTCTCAACAGTCTATAACTTTGAAACGTTGTCTGAACGGCTCAGAGAATCAGCATTTTTGCTAAAAGGCCTAACAATTGAACTGACAGATGAAAGGGAACAAGTAACGGAGGAATACCGGTTTCCGGATGGACTTGAATCCTTCGTGGCATATTTAAACGAGGAAAAAGATGGGTTGCACGATGTTGTCTCGTTTGAAGGTGAACAGCAGGGGATCGAAGTTGATTTTGCATTTCAGTTTAATGATGGTTTTTCTGAAAGCATTCTGTCTTTTGTCAACCATGTACGTACAAAAGATGGCGGCACGCACGAATCAGGTGCACGTACAGCGGTCACGCGAATTTTTAATGATTATGCCAGGAAGAACGCTTTTCTTAAAGATAAGGACAAAAATCTGGAAGGATCCGATATACGGGAAGGATTTACTGCTATCGTCTCAGTCCGTATTCCTGAAGAAATGCTGCAATTTGAAGGACAGACAAAAGATAAACTGGGAACACCAGAAGCCCGGTCAGCAGTTGACGGTGTCGTGTCTGAAAAGCTTTCCTACTTTTTGGAAGAAAACCCCGAGACTGCCGGTATGCTGATCCGCAAAGCAATGAAGGCAAAGGAAGCACGTGAAGCGGCACGTAAAGCAAGAGAAGAATCGAGATCAGGTAAAAAGAAAAAGCGTAAAGATTCTTTGTTAAGCGGTAAATTGACTCCGGCTCAGTCAAAGAACCCGAAAAAAAACGAACTTTATTTGGTCGAAGGTGATTCTGCCGGCGGTTCAGCCAAACAAGGCCGCGATCGTAAATTCCAGGCGATCCTGCCGCTCAGGGGAAAAGTAATCAATACGGAAAAAGCTAAAATGCAGGACATTTTAAAAAACGAAGAGATTTCAACGATTGTTAATACCATCGGTGCCGGCGTGGGCGGTGACTTTGATCTGAAAGATGTTCAATACGATAAGGTCGTGATTATGACTGATGCCGATACAGATGGTGCACATATACAAGTATTGCTTTTAACCTTTTTCTATCGTTATATGCGACCGCTTGTTGAAGCGGGGATGGTTTACATTGCGCTTCCTCCGTTGTATAAAATAACAAAAGGGAAAGGCAAAAAAGAAAAAACCGTCTATGCCTGGAATGATGATGAGATGAAAGAAGCCACTGATGAATTTAAAAATGGCTATATTATTCAGCGCTACAAAGGTCTTGGCGAGATGAATGCCGATCAGTTGTGGGAAACAACCATGAATCCGGAAACACGGACACTGGTAAGAGTGACAATTGATGATCTTGCCCGCGCAGAACGACGGGTAACAACATTAATGGGTGACAAAGTTGAACCCCGCCGAAAATGGATTGAAGGACATGTTGAATTTGGAATGGCGGATGATGCCAATATACTTGAAAATGATAAAATTCAATCGGAGCAATAGGTAAAGCACAGTAACATTGTTTTAGGGGGGATTGGCTTGGCAGAAGCTGAGAATTTTTTGGATCTTCCACTTGAAGAGGTCCTGGGTGACAGGTTTGGAAGATACAGTAAATATATCATTCAGGAAAGGGCGCTCCCGGATGCCCGTGACGGGCTCAAACCTGTTCAGCGAAGAATTCTTTATGCTATGAATGAAGAAAATAATACGTATGATAAAAATTTCCGAAAATCAGCCAAAACAGTTGGTACAGTGATCGGGAATTATCACCCCCATGGTGACACGTCGGTTTACGATGCCATGGTACGGCTGAGTCAGGAGTGGAAAGTTCGCAACAGCCTCGTTGAAATGCATGGAAACAATGGCAGTATTGATGGGGATCCACCGGCTGCTATGCGTTATACTGAAGCAAGATTATCAAAAATCGCCTCTGAACTGCTTCGGGATATTAATAAAGAAACAGTTGATTGGGTCCCAAATTTTGATGATACGATCAACGAACCTGTTGTTCTTCCTGCTAAATACCCGAATTTGCTTGTAAATGGATCAACGGGCATTTCGGCCGGTTATGCGACAGATATACCACCACACAATCTTGCTGAAGTTATAGATGCGGTCATTAAAAAAATTGATAAACCAGCAGTTACAGTTGATGAACTTATGCAAGTAATAAAAGGACCTGATTTTCCGACAGGTGGAACTATACAAGGTATTGATGGTATTCGAAAAGCATATGAAACCGGAAAAGGAAGAATTGTCGTTCGCGGAAGAGCATTTATTGAGGATATTCGCGGCGGCAGGCAACAGATTGTGATCGATGAAATTCCATATGACGTGAACAAAGCTAACATGGTCAAAAAAATTGATGAAATGCGGATTGATAAAAAGGTGGAAGGTATCGCCGAAGTGCGTGATGAAACAGACCGCACAGGGCTTCGTGTTGTTATTGAACTGAAGAAAGGTGCGAGCAGTGAAGGTGTATTAAAGTATTTGTATAAGAACTCTGATTTGCAAGTAACTTATAACTTTAACATGGTAGCGATTAAAGATAAGACACCTAAACAGTTGTCATTACCTCAGATTCTTGA
This sequence comes from Lentibacillus persicus, assembly GCF_900112705.1. GTDB lineage: Bacteria > Bacillota > Bacilli > Bacillales > Amphibacillaceae > Lentibacillus > Lentibacillus persicus. The sequence goes on along the minus strand of NZ_FOMR01000004.1, from coordinate 48,744 downwards.
TTCCTACATTGCTCACCAAAAAGACGTTGTTACCCGGCAAACGGTGTTTGATCTGAATAAAGCAAAGAAAAGGTCGCACATTGTTGAAGGTCTTATCAAAGCTGTTTCCATATTAGATGAACTGATAGCAACCATTCGTGCTTCCAAAGATAAACAAGATGCCAAAAAGCGAATCATTCACGCTTATGCGTTTTCTGAAGCACAAGCAGAAGCTATCGTGACACTCCAATTATACCGATTGACCAATACAGACGTTACAGCACTTGAGAGGGAAGCGAGTGAACTGGAAAAGCAGATAGACCAATTGGAAACATTGCTCTCAAGTGATAGGAAACTGTTTCAACATATTAAAAAAGAACTGAGAGCGGTGAAACGAGCGTTCTCTGACGAACGACAAACAGTGATTGAAAATGAAATTGAGGCGTTAACAATCGATATTGAAGTAACTGTGGCAAGTGAAGATGTGGTGGTCTCTGTAACAAGAGACGGTTACGTCAAGCGTACAAGCCTTAGATCATATGGCGCTTCCAACGGTGACGATCCCGGTATTAAGGATGATGATTACCTGGTTTCCTTGCTTGAATTAAATACGACTGATCAAGTTCTGTTGTTTACAAGCAAAGGAAAATATATTTATTTGCCGATCCATGAATTGCCCGACATCAGATGGAAGGATGTCGGCCAGCACATCTCCAATCTCGTGTCGATTGATCGGGATGAGCGAATTATCCAAAGCATTCCGGTACGCTCATTTCAGGAAAATGCGTATCTTATTTTCTTTACCAGGAATGGGATGGTCAAACGAAGCAATCTTACCCTGTACAAAGCACAGCGTTACTCCAGAGCGTTAGTTGCTTTAAACTTGAAAAATGACGATGAAGTAGTCGGTGTTTATAAAACGAAGGGAAACTCAGATGTGTTTATAGGTTCCAACACCGGAGCTGGTTTATGGTATCATGAATCGGAAATCTCTGTCGTCGGTCAGCGTGCAGTAGGTGTAAAAGCTCTAAAACTCAAAGATGGTGAATATGTTGTCAATGGTCAGGTGTTCGATGAATGGTCTGAACCGTCAATTGTCGTTGTTACTCACCGGGGTGCAGCTAAACAAATGAAACTTAAAAGCTTTGAGAAATCAAGTCGTGCCAAACGAGGACAGATTATGCTCAGAGAATTAAAAAATAAAGCACATCGTCTCGTTGGTCTTTATGCTGTAAGCGACAATGATACAATCTGTTTTAAAACACATAATAACGAGCTGCACAGCTTCTTCCCGCTTGAACTATCGGTGAGTGATCGTTATAGCAATGGATCCTTCCTCATTGACAGTGATAATCAGGGAGAGGTGACGGAAGTTTGGAAAATACCGGCTTATGAAAAACCTTTTGATGGGGACCAAAGCTAAGTATCCCCGCAGACAATCCCAGGGATGAAAATCTGAATACAGACAGTACGCTTATGAAGTTGCTGTCTGTATTATTTTTTCTTTGTAAATTCAGAAAAATATGATATAGTATAAGTGTATTTTGAAAGGAGGGTTCTATAACGCAACTTCGAGAGCAAATTATCGAACAGTCATTAATTCTATTTGAAAAGTATGGGTTTCATGGTGTCACAGTCAATCAAATTGTCGAAAAGACAGGTACCTCCAAAGGGGGGTTTTATCACCATTTCACTTCCAAAGATGAATTGCTGTTTGTGATTCATGATGAATTCATTACCTATGCACTCGAAAAAGCCACTATTGCCAATGACACGTACTCTGATCCAATAAAAAAACTGCAGGCGATTATTAAAGATTTCGTAAAAACATTTGGGATATACAAAGCGCATATTTCGGTATTTTATCAGGAAAATATTTATCTGAAACCGGAATACGAAGTAAGTATCAAGAAAAAACGCGATCAGTTTAAACAGATCATGATAAACGCGGTGCATGAGGGCAAGAAAACAGGCGTGTTTCGCGATGATTTACAAGTAGAAATCACAGCGATGGGAATTTTGGGGATGGTTAATTGGACGTATAAATGGTATAAAGATTCCGGGGCGAAGAGTATAGAAGAAATCGGGTCAATATATGTTGATTTAATTTTAAGGGCAGTTATGAAACCGGATTCAAATAATGGGGTTACATATCGTGAACAATTGATTGAAAGTGTCAAAAAGGACTTGGGAGAGTAATTTTTTATAATCAAAACAGACCAACTAGTCGGTCTTAATAAAAAGGGGGCCTTTCATGGATTTCGAACTGACCAAAGAGCAGGCCATGATACAGCGAATGGTTCGAGATTTCGCACAGGAAACAATCAAACCGAGAGCAATTGAAATTGATAAGAATGCTGAATTTCCGCTCGACATTTTTGAAAAGATGGGTGAACTAGGGATTTTAGGTATTCCTTTCCCGGAAGAATACGGCGGGTCAGGCGGTGATACACTCTCGTATGCCCTTGCTGTGGAAGAGGTAGCAAAAGTATGTGGCAGCACCGGACTTAGCTTTGCAGCCACGGTTTCACTTGGAGCCAGTCCCATTTATTATTTTGGGACAGAGGAGCAAAAAGAAAGATTTCTGAAACCAATGGCAGAAGGGAATGCCCTGGGATCTTTCGGGCTGACAGAACCTAATGCCGGCTCAGATGCTGGAGGTACGAAGACAACAGCGACTGAAGATGGTGAGGATTATATAATCAATGGGGAGAAATGTTTCATCACCAATGCCAGCTATGCCAAAACAATTATTGTGACAGCAGTAACAGGTAAAAATGACAAAGGGAAAAATATTATCTCTGCGATCATTGTGCCAACAGATTCAGAAGGCCTTACCATCACCAGTGATTACGATAAGATGGGTGTGCGCGGGTCTGATACAGCCGAGATTGTTTTGAACGATGTCCGCGTGCCTAAGAAAAACTTGCTTGGCGATCCACAAAAAGGTTTCAATCAATTTTTGTATACGTTAGACGGGGGCAGAATATCAATCGCAGCGTTGGGACTGGGGATTGCTCAGGGATCGCTTGATAAAGCGCTCAATTATGCGAAAGAACGTAAACAATTTGGTAAACCAATTTCAGATTTTCAAGCTATCCAGTTCAAATTGGCGGATATGGCTATGGAAGTTGAGCTCGCCCGGAATATGGTTTATAAAGCTGCCTGGCTGAAAGATAACGAGAAACCATTTTCAAAGGAAGCGGCTTACGCGAAACTTTATGCAACAGAAACAGCTTTCAGAGCTGCCAATCAAGCCGTTCAAATTCATGGGGGCTACGGTTATATGCGGGAGTATGAAGTCGAACGATTTTTACGGGATGCCAAACTGCTTGAAATCGGAGAAGGTACATCCGAGGTCCAACGCATGGTAATTGCAAGACAATTGGGGTGCTGAAAAATAGTGTAAAAACGAGGGGAGAAGATTCATGACACTACTTAATCTTACAGTAGGCGAAATCCTGGAAAAGCAAGTACAGTCGTATCCGGATCGTGAAGCGATCGTATATCCTGAGTTGAATTTGCGCAAGACGTATCAGGAATTCAATGAAATGGCGGATAATGCAGCAAAAGGATTTATGGCTTTGGGTATTGAAAAAGGGGAAAATGTGGCGATTTGGGCAGACAATAAGCCCGAGTGGATTACGTCCCAGTTCGCAACAGGCAAAATGGGGGCAGTGCTCGTTACCGTGAACACCAATTACCAGGCCAAGGAACTTGAATATTTGCTGAAACAATCTGACTCAACAACGCTTATTTTAGCAGAAAACTTCAAAGGAACTTCATATGTCGAAATCCTGAGACAGATTTGTCCCGAATTTGATAAAGCCGGAAAAGGGAGTCTGAAGTCGGAAAAATTCCCGTATTTGAAAAATATTATTGTGTTAAGTGATAGCGATTACTCGAATGCTTATACCTGGAACGAGGTAATCGAAAAAGGCAAATCGGTTTCTGATGATGAACTGATACAGCGCAAACAATCGCTGGATCCTCATGATGCAATCAATATGCAATACACATCAGGGACCACTGGTTTTCCCAAAGGCGTTATGCTGACGCATCATAATATTGTGAATAACGGTAATCAGATTGCTGACTGTATGGAGCTGACCCATGAAGACCGGCTTTGTATTCCGGTGCCGTTTTTCCATTGCTTTGGCTGTGTGCTAGGTATACTTGCAGCAGTTTCCAAAGGGACCACGATGGTGCTTTTAGAGCAATTTGACCCTGAAAAAGTGATGAAAGCTGTTTCCGATGAAAAATGTACAGGTTTACACGGGGTGCCGACAATGTTTATTGCCGAACTCAACCATCCTAATTTTTCAAAATATGATTTTTCGCATTTGCGAACAGGCATTATGGCTGGTTCGACATGCCCAATTGAAGTGATGAATGATGTTATGAATAAAATGGGAGCCAGTGAAATCACAATAGCTTATGGTCAGACTGAATCATCTCCGGTTATTACTCAGACGCGAACGACTGATCCAGCTGAAGTAAAAGCAGCAACAGTGGGCAAAGTCCATCCCAATGTTGAAGTTAAAATCATTAAACCGGGAACTGATGAAGAACAGGAAATTGGCGTGCCCGGTGAGTTGTGTACCCGAGGCTATCATGTTATGAAGGGTTATTATAATAATCAGGAAGCGACAAACGAAGCAATCGACAGCGATGGATGGCTGCACACCGGGGACTTGGCTGTGATTGATGAGAAAGGGTACATTCAAATAACCGGCCGGATGAAAGATATGATTATTCGTGGTGGTGAAAATATATATCCCCGGGAAATTGAAGAATTCCTTTATCAGCATCCCGATGTCCAAGATGTCCAGGTAATTGGCGTTCCAGATAAAAAATATGGGGAAGAACTTATGGCGTGGATTATTCTTAAAGATGAAGCTGACACCTCAGAATCTGATATCAGAGCATTTTGTGAGGGAAATATTTCACGTCACAAAATACCAAAATACATTGCATTTACCGACGAGTATCCAATGACCGCAAGTGGCAAAGTTCAGAAATTCAAACTACGGGAAGAAGCCGTTGCTCAAGTATCGAATTAGGGGGGAAATCATGATCAAAAAAATATTAATCGCCAACCGGGGGGAAATTGCGGGACGAGTCATACGGACGTGTAAACAATTAGGTATTGAAACGGTAGCTGTCTATTCAGAGGCTGATCAAAAAGCTCCTTTTGTGTCAATGGCCGACGAAAGTTATTTGTTGGGACCGCCGCGTGTACAGGAGAGCTATCTGAACACAGAAAAGATCATTGAGATTGCAAAAGACACAGATGCAGATGCCATCCACCCGGGATACGGATTTTTAAGCGAGAATAGCAAGTTTGTAGAATTATGTGAACAAGCTGGTATTCAATTTATCGGGCCTAAAGCAACGGTTATGGAGATTATGGGCAGTAAAATTGCAGCCAGAGATTCGATGAAGAAAGCTGGCGTACCTGTCGTACCCGGAACAGATGGTGCGGTTGCTTCAACTGATGAAGCAGTCGCCATTGCCCGGAGCATAGGCTATCCGATAATGCTTAAAGCTTCTGCAGGCGGCGGTGGTATTGGCATGCAGGTCGTGCAATCAGATGCTGAGCTCATAAAAGCATTTGAAAGTAATTCCAAGCGAGCACACACCTTCTTTGGCGATGGTGCCATGTTCATGGAGAAGAAATTGGAAAATGCAAGACATATCGAAATACAATTGCTCGCTGATAATTATGGAAACGCCATTCATTTATTTGAACGTGAATGCTCTATACAAAGAAGAAACCAAAAAGTAATTGAAGAAGCGCCTTCATCATTTATATCTAAAGAAACCCGCAAAAAAATGGGTGAGGCTGCAGTAAAAGCAGCTGAAACACTTGGATACACAAGTGCCGGCACAATTGAATTTCTGGTGGATGAGCATGAAAACTTTTACTTTCTGGAAATGAATACGCGCATTCAGGTTGAACATCCCGTGACTGAGGAAATCACCGGCGTTGATATTGTTGAACAACAAATTCGTATCGCAAATGGAAAGGAACTGGATATTGATCAATCAGGGGTCGATATGGATGGGCACGCTATTGAAGTACGTGTTTATGCTGAAGACCCCGAAACCTTTTTCCCTTCGCCGGGTCATATTTCAGTATTTGAACTACCTGAAGGCGAATTCATTCGCAATGAAGTGGCAGTGACAGCAGATTTTGATGTGACGCCATTTTACGATCCAATGATTGGAAAGCTGATTGTAAAAGGAAAAGATCGGACGGAAGCTATCCGATCGATGAAAAATGCATTATTGAAATATAAAGTGGAAGGGATTAAAACGAATATTCCGATGCTCTTGAAAGTATTGGATCATGATAAATTTAAGAGCGGCGAAACGACAACAGCGTTCGTTGATAACCATTATTTGTCTACAGCTAAAACAAACTAGGAGGTTTTTACAATGACAGAAATTAAAGCATCAATGGCAGGAAATGTTTGGAAAATAACAGTCAATGAAGGGGACAAAGTAGAAGAAGATCAGGATGTTGTTATCCTCGAATCAATGAAAATGGAAATACCAATCCCGGCAGAAGAAGATGGCACCGTAAAAGAATTGAAGGTCGCAGAAGGTGATTTCGTCAATGAAGGAGATACCATAGCAATCGTTGAATGATAAATAATTTTAGTTCCAGTCATTGGCTGGAACTAAAATTAACGGCTCGGGATCAAAAATATCCGGGAAGGAGAATTCAAGTGACAGCATTAATAGACTTGCAGATAAAAGACGGCCATATTGCCATCTTAACGCTCAACAGACCGGAAGCTATGAATGCAATGTCAATAGCGCTTCTTGATGAACTAAATGATCATGTAAATACGATTAATGCAAACTCTTCAATCCGCTGCACAATTATAACGGCTGCTGGTGAAAAAGCATTTTGTGCAGGAGCAGACCTGAAAGAGCGTAAAAATATGACACAAGATCAGGTTGTTGAAACAGTAAACTATATAGGTCGCACCATTACAGCCATTGAAAATATGAATATGCCAGTAATTGCTGCGATTAATGGAGCAGCATTCGGAGGCGGATTGGAACTTGCCCTCGGCTGTGATATTAGAATTACTGCAGCTCACGTCAAGATGGGACTGACTGAAACATCATTGGCAATCATTCCTGGTGCAGGGGGAACGCAACGCTTGAGCCGCTTAATCGGATTAGGAAAGGCAAAACGGCTTATTTTTACAGCAAAGCCTGTAGCATCAGATGAAGCTCTTTCTTTAGGATTAGTTGAACAAGTTACATCACTGGAAGAACTCCTTGAAAAAGCAATAGATATGGCTCAGGAAATTGCCGGCAATGGTCCTGTTGCACTCAGGCAGGCCAAAATGGCGATTAACAAAGGGGCAGACACTGATTTAAATACGGGATTGGTGATTGAACATTTATGTTATAAAGAAACAATTCCAACAGAAGATCGGTTGGAAGGTCTAAAAGCTTTTAAAGAAAAGCGCAAACCCGATTATCAGGGTAAGTAACGGGGAGGTATGGCAATGAACTATATTAACGATCTGAAAGAACGCATAGACAAGATTGAAAAAGGCGGGCATGAAAAATATCATCAAAAAAATGAAGAAAAGGGAAAAATGTTTGTCAGATCCAGGCTTAAACAGTTATTTGACGAGGATATCGATGTAGAAGACGCCTTTTTTGCTAATAACATGGCCGATGGGCTGCCTTCTGATGGCGTTGTGACAGGGATAGGCCGCATACATGGCCAAGACGTATGCGTTATGGCAAACGATTCGACTGTGAAAGCAGGTTCGTGGGGAAAAAGAACGGTGGAAAAAATTATTCGTATTCAGGAAACAGCAGCTAAACTGGAGATACCGATGCTTTATCTTGTGGATTCGGCAGGTGCGCGCATCACTGATCAAATAGAAATGTTTCCGGGGCGCCGCGGAGCCGGGCGGATTTTCCATAATCAAATAAAACTATCCGGCAGAGTGCCACAAGTTTGTCTTTTATTCGGACCTTCCGCCGCGGGTGGTGCGTACATACCGGCGTTCTGTGATATTGTCGTAATGGTTGATGGCAATGCATCGATGTATTTGGGCTCACCGAGAATGGCCGAAAAAGTTATCGGCGAAAAAGTGAGCCTTGAAGAAATGGGAGGTGCCAAAATGCATACCTCCGTTTCAGGTGTTGGCGATGTGTTGGTTAAATCTGAAGAGGAAGCAATCAGCTATACGCGTCATTACCTTTCTTATTTTCCACCTAATTTCAGAGAAAAACCGGCTGCTGTTGAACCAAAGACGGTTAAACAGTTTGAAAAGTCGATAACTGAACTTATACCGGAAAATCAGAATGCACCATTTAATATGCTTGATCTTATTAAACAACTCATTGATGAAGACAGCTTCTGTGAAATAAAAAAGAAATTTGCACCCGAATTGATTACAGGTCTTTCCCGCATTGATGGAAAGGCAGTTGGGATTATTGCGAATCAGCCACGAATGAAAGGCGGCGTTTTGTTTCCGGATTCAGCTGATAAAGCAGCTAAATTTATCCAACTATGTGACGCCTTCAACATACCATTATTATTCCTGATGGACATCCCCGGGTTTATGATTGGCACAAAAGTTGAGCAAGCAGGCATTATCCGTCATGGTGCCAAGATGCTCGCGACGATGAGTGAGGCAACTGTGCCTAAAATTTCGGTTGTTGTGCGAAAAGCCTATGGCGCCGGTCTGTACGCCATGGCTGGTCCTGCTTTTGAGCCTGATGCGTGTTTGGCCTTACCAACAGCGCAAATTGCTGTCATGGGTCCTGAAGCCGCCGTTAATGCTGTATACGCGAATAAAATAGCCGAATTACCTGAGGAAGAACGTCCGCAATTTGTAAAAGAAAAGCAAGAGGAATATAAAGATAACATTGATATTTACCGATTAGCGTCAGAAATGGTAGTGGATGCAGTTGTGGATCCAGATAAATTAAGAAGCGAATTGATCAAGCGTTATCAGATATATGAAGCAAAGAATGTAACATTCACAGAGCGCAAACATGGCGTCTATCCCGTATAAGAACAAAACCCCTGTATAGCAGGGGTTTTTCACTTTTTTGACTGTCACCTAAAACTTATTGCACAGTTGATGTAAACTGCGACACAGTGAAAATTCTTCCTTCTGATTCCAGTTAGTTCTATGACACCGCTCCGGAAATACACGCCGCTTTCCGCGGGCGGCTGGTGAGCCTCCTCGGGCTAACGCCCAGCGGAGTCTCACCTATGCCTATGCTCCCGCAGGAGTCGGCGTGTATTTCCTACGCTAGGCTTGTTTGCTCCTATACTCCTATGGAAACAGTTAACACTTCCCAGCGCAGGCAATATACGAAGACTCCTATGGGAACAGCACGTGTCCGAAGACCCCGCAAGAAAGCGGTAAGGTTCAAAGGCTAAGTACGCCACGTCCTGTGGCAATGCCTTTGTGACCAACATCCTGTTGGCCCGAGGCCGTGCCCATGGAAAGCGAAGTATATTGCCGGAGCGGCTTTAAGCATTCACGTGTATTTCCGAAGCGGTGGACGGGGCACTAACTAGTTCGCAGTTTATGTTTTTGTGTCAAAAGGATAACTTGAAAATACACTGATAAAAAAGCAAAATGACTACTCGCAAAAAGTGTAAACCATAATTATATTATGTAAACACGATTTTATGACGCCACAAATACTGACGAAATATGATACGATAACCGTGGCAAATCTAGTAGTGTCGTGCCCCAAATATTATTTAACGAGGTGACAGCGTTGAAGATACATGACTTCATGATTACTGATGTCATATCAATTCAGAAAGATACGACCATAAAAGAACTGTTAAAAACGTTTGTCGAGCATAAAATCGGCGGTGTGCCAGTTGTTGATGAAGACAATCATTTAATAGGGATGATTAGTGACGGTGATATTATTCGCTACTTACAGCCGAATGGCCGTACGATTTACGATGCCTTCTCAATGGTTTTTATCAGAGAAACAGAGGAACTGAAACAAAAAGTGGAAACCAGTATCGAACGCCACTCCGGCGGGATTATGAAAAAAAACATTTACACGGTAAGACCTGATGATGAAATCGAAGAAGCGCTGACAATTTTATCACGTTATCATTTCAAGAAAATCCCCGTAACGGATGATTCCGGCAGAGTGGTTGGCGTGATAAGCCGAGGCGATATTATCCGATCAATCTACAATAAAGTTATTACTGAATCAAAAGATTAAACAAGTTAATAGGGCAGTACTGTCTAAATCGCTGAAATCTGTCGACTTTAGCATCAGTGCTTTGCTATAATACTATCATAATTGTTTGGATGGAAGGGAAACGAACATTACATGATAACCGAAGTGCAATACACTGGAATAAACAAAAAGCAATTGGTGAGCTTATATCAGATAATGCTTGAGAATGCAGATATGAAAAGTGCTGAAAAGATGCTTCAAATTTCCAAGAAGTGGATGAATCAGGAGTTTATGGTCAGTTTTATTGGTCATTTTTCTGCTGGTAAATCTTCTATGATCAACCACCTTTTAGAACGCCTTATCCTGCCTAAGAGCCCGATCCCAACCAGTGCGAACGTTGTCAAAATAACGTCTGGAGAGGGAAGAGCCCAGGTCTATACGGATGAAGGAACTGTGCTTGAATACGAAGAACCGTATGATATCGATATGATAAAAGACTATGCAATGGAGAAAGGCACGATTAAAGAAATTGAAATCAGTACGAAAGAAGCTATTTTACCAGAGAACTGCACAATCATCGACACGCCGGGAATTGATGCAGCAGATGATGCAGATCGTCTAATCACTGAATCATCAATGCACTTGGTAGATGCTCTTTTTTATGTTATGGATTATAACCATGTTCAATCGGAGGTTAACTTGGAATTTCTTAAAAAAGTGCAGAAGCATCATATACCGTTTTTTATTATTATTAATCAGATCGATAAACATAACGAAAACGAATTGCCCTTCGATGAGTTTTGTCGAAAAATTAATCAAACGTTTGAACAATGGGGAATTATGCCTGAGAAAGTCTATTATTCTTCTTTATTTGACAAAGAATCTCCAAACAATCAAATCGACGCAATAAAAAACGAGCTATTTCAGCTGCTGACAAACGAAAGAGATAACTTTTTAAATGTGGAACGTTCTGTCGAACAGGTGGTAGATGAGCATAAACGGCATTTACAACAGGAGTATGAGTCTGAAGTAAGCGAAAGCGACCCCGGAGAGGGCGATAGTGTCTACCGATTGGAAGAATTGAACCTCAAAATCAATCGGCTAAATAATTTGTCCGAAGACCTTGAAAAAGACGTGCGGCACGAAGTTAATACAACATTGAAAAATGCTTATCTGATGCCTGCAACTTTGCGCGATTTGGCGCATGCTTATTTGCAGTCACAGCAACAGGACTTTAAAGTTGGACTTTTTGGTTCGAACAAAAAGACAGCCGAAGCTCGCCGCAAACGGGAAGCTGATTTCTTAGCCGGGTTACAGGAGACAATCGAGACCTCGGTACAATGGAGGCTGCGTGACAAGCTATTGAATTTGTTGCAGTCATATGGTTTGCATGACCAGGAAATAACACACCAAGTGCAAAACATGTCGATCACTTATGATACGGCAAACCTTCGTTCGCTGATTAAGCCCGGAGCGACCGTAAATGGTGATTATGTCCTTCATTATACTGATGATATCAGTAACGATATTAAACAGAAATATAAACAAGAAGCACTTAAGCTCTTGGATTCGGCTAAAGAATTAATCACTGATAAAACATCTAATGAGCTTGCTGAATTGGAATCGGAACGAGCAGATGTAGAGAACACACAAAAACAGCGCGAAACGACTGAAATGCTCAAACGTGATTTAGATGAAAAGCTACGCGAAGTTGACACTAGCTTCACAAATCCGAAAATAAACGATGATGACTGGCAGGAACTCGAAAAAGCAATGGCATTCACAAATGAGATCATTAAAATGGATGATTTAACTACTGATAAAAAAACAACTGCACCAGCTATTGAGGAGTTTCAAACAGATCAACACCCACCAGAATCTGGATACAATTATCAAGCAGATCGTGTTTTAAGTGATCTGGAAGACGTTACTGAGACGGTAAAAGAATTGCCCGGTTTTGGTTCAATTATAGCTGATTTGCAGCATAAACATAACCGGTTAAAGAGCCGCAAGTTTACCGTTGCGCTATTCGGCGCTTTCAGTGCGGGAAAATCCTCGCTTGCGAACGCGCTGATTGGAGAGCATATTCTGCCTTCAGCACCTAATCCGACAACGGCTGTTATCAATCGGATTAATCCTGTAAATGAGGATTATAAACATGGTACGGTAATCGTGAAAATGAAAGATGAAGCAACACTGATCAGCGATCTTAAATCACTGCTCCATCAGTTTGAACCTGAAACAGACAGTATTGATGAGTTATTAGCCTGGATAGTGAAACACAATATCCATCAGAACGATCAATTGCATACGACGCAACAGGCTTATTTGAAGGCACTTCTTGAAGGTTACAAGAACCGCGAAAAAGAAATCGGCGATGAAATAGCAATCGGACTCGATGAATTCGCTTCTTTCGTAACGGATGAAACAATTGCAAGTTTCATCGAGTCAGTTGACCTCTATTACGATTGCAAGCTGACAAGAGACGGCATCACATTAGTTGATACGCCTGGTGCCGATTCGATTAACGCCAGACATACTGATGTGGCATTTGATTATATTAAATACGCTGATGCAATTCTATATGTCACCTATTATAACCATGCTTTTTCACGGGCCGATAAAGATTTTCTCATGCAGCTCGGCCGTGTAAAAGACTCTTTCCAGCTGGATAAAATGTTCTTTGTTATGAATGCTTCTGATCTGGCTGAAGACACGTCAGAACGTGAAATGGTTCAACGCTATATAAAAGAGCAGCTGACATCACTTGGTATTCACTTTCCAAGGTTATTCCCGGTATCAAGTAAACGCTCGCTTGAAGAAAAACAGGAAAACAGTCATTTAAATGGACAAATGAAAGCTTTCGAATATGCGTTTGAAAATTTTATTCGTAACGAATTGGCTTCGTTGACCATTGATTCAGCAATCAGGGACATCAGCCGGGCTAAGCTGTCAATCACGCATTTTTTGGAATCCCTACAGATGGACGAAGAAGAAAAGAAACGTGCGCGTCGGGATTTAATAACTAAACGAACGTCTTTAAAAATGGTGATCAACGACATTAACAGTGATTTATACGAACAGCAAATCACCCAAAAACTTGAAAAACAGTTATACTTTGTGCTCGAAAGATTCTCGATCCGATTTAACGATATGTTTAAAGAAACGTTTAATCCTGGTACGATTACTGAGTCGGGCAGAAAAGCTTCTCAACAATTAAAAAACAACCTCAGAAAACTTTTGGATTATGCGGGGTACGAGTTATTACAAGAATTACGGGCTGTTTCACTAAGAATTGAATCGTTTGTGAACGAAATGAAACACGATATTTATCTTGATTACACAAGTAAAAGTAAGGATATTGATGAAGGCTTTCTTTTGCCCCATTTTGAAGCGACAGATCTCGTGACGCCTGATTATGAGCAAGCATTTTTTGATCTTTCGGTTCAAACATTTGATAAAGAACTAAAAGGATTTAATGGACCAAAAGCCTTCTTTGCCAAAAACGAAAAAGAGACCATGAAAGAGAATATTTTTAACCTTTTATACCCATTTGCAAATGACTACATCAACGAAAGTCACACCAAAATGCAGACATCATATAGTCAACAGTGGCAAATTATCATTGGGAATATAAAAGATTTTATTGATGAACATGTTGACAGCTACATTGATAATCAATTACAAATTATGGATGATCAAACAATTGACCTCGAAACATTGAGGAAAAGTGAAGGTAAACTCACTTCGATTTTAGCGAATTACGAGGAGATGAGCTAAAGTGAACGAAGAAAAGAATACGATTATGCTTGTCGATGGAATGGCTTTACTCTTCAGGGGATTTTTTGCAACAGCGTTCAGAGGAAATTTCATGAAAACAAGTAAAGGTCTTCCGACGAATGGTGTTTATCAATTTATGCGGTATTTTCTTGATGCTGCAGAGAAATTTTCACCATCCCATGTAATTTGCTGTTGGGATATGGGAAGCAAGACATTTCGCACGGAACTCTACAAGGAATATAAAGCTAACCGGTCTGAACCTCCTGAGGAGCTAATCCCACAGTTTGAGCTCATCAAGAACGTTGTCGATGCTTTTGATATTCCCAATATAGGTCTGGAAAACTATGAGGCTGATGATTGTATTGGTACGCTGGCAAGACAAAATTCATCTGATAATGATGTGTTAATTTTGACCGGTGATCAGGATATTTTACAATTAGTTGATGACGGCATTCGTGTCGCAATCATGCGTAAAGGTATCGGCAACTACGAAATATTTGAAAAAGAAACATTCGCAGGCCGGAAAGGTCTTCAACCTGAACAAATTGTTGATTTGAAGGGGCTAATGGGAGATAGTTCCGATAACTATCCAGGTGTAAAGGGAATCGGTGAAAAAACCGCATTAAAGTTAATTCAGGAACATGGCTCGATTGATCAAATTCTAGAAAATCTTGATAAACTTCCTAATGGTGTACAAACCAAAATACGTGACGACAGGGACATGCTTGAATTATCCAGACAGCTGGCTGAGATAAAATGTGATCTATCAGTCAGCTGCAGTCTGGATAACGCTGTCTGGCAATATGACAAAAAAATTGTGGAAAGTAAGTTTCAGGAACTGGAGCTTAACAATTTGGTCAAACTAGTCAATTAGAATCCACTTAAATGAAAGACAACTATTCACGAGGTATTCGTGTTGAATGGTTGTCTTTTAATGTGCGCGCCAATATTTGTGTGGTGCACATAATAAACGGGAATAGCTTTTCTTAACAATTGGTGACATGATAAGCTACTTGTAGGGAATGGTAATTATTAACCTGAGAAAAGAAGGTGACTATCATCGTTTTCACACAGAAGGAAATAATCGAATGGCAAAGTCAATACCCAATTCTTAAGGAGATTATTGAACTGCGTCCTGTATTTTGGATGAACCCAAATCTTACTAAGATGGATGAAGCAATTTCGTTACCCTTGACACGTAAAGATATTGAAGATGCTGAATTGCGGTGGCAGCGATTCGCACCATTCCTGGAAAGGACTTTTCCAGAAACTAGTGCTACAAACGGCGTAATTGAATCGCCCTTGAAAGAAATCAGCCAAATGAAAAATAAACACTTAACTGAGATGGACGGTAAGTTTTATTTAAAGTGTGATCATGAACTCCCGGTTGCAGGTTCCATTAAAGCCAGAGGCGGTTTCTATGAAGTTTTGCAGTATGCTGAAAAGCTGGCGATTGAATCGGGCATGTTGCGAAACGACGAGGATTACGAGGTATTTTTAACAGATCGTTTCAAGTCTTTTTTTAATCAGTATTCAATTGGCGTAGGCTCGACAGGTAATTTGGGACTAAGCATCGGCATTATTAGTGCAAAACTTGGGTTCAATGTGTCGGTATATATGTCAATGGATGCAAAACAATGGAAAAAAGATTTATTGCGCAAAAACGGTGCTGAAGTATTGGAGTTTGAAGGCGATTTCAGTGAAGCGATTAAAGCGGGAAGGGAAGCAACGGTTAAAAACCCGAAAGGTTACTTCATAGATGACGAGGATTCCAAACATTTATTTTTAGGTTATAGTACCGCTGCATTAAGGTTAGAAAAACAGCTCAAAGCGAAAGATATAACTGTGGATGCTGATCACCCGTTGTTCGTTTATTTACCTTGTGGCGTCGGCGGCTCGCCGGGCGGCATTACGTTTGGCTTAAAACAGGTTCTTGGCGATCATGTTCATTGTTTTTTTGCAGAACCTACCCATTCGCCGTCTGTTCTAATCGGCCTCGTGACTGGTGAATTGGACAATATAAGTGTACAGGATTTCGGGATCGATAATCGCACCGAAGCAGACGGACTTGCTGTCGGTCGGCCGTCCCGTTTTGCGACCGTGGTCAGTGATCAATTGACCAGTGGCATATACACACTGGAAGATGACGAATTGTACCGGCAGCTCGCTTACCTTGCCGATACTGAAGAAATCTATTTGGAACCTTCAGCAGCAGCTGGATTAATCGGACCCAAGCAGATATATCGTTATGCTGAAGAAAATAATATCAAATTAAGTCATGCCAATCATATAGCGTGGGCTACCGGCGGATCTCTTGTGCCTGAAAAGGATATGCAAATGTTTTATAATAAAGGAAAAAATTTAAAATAGGAAGGTTGTTTAATATGAAAGTCGCACAGGACATAACGGAATTAATAGGCGAAACCCCACTTGTCAAGCTCCATCACATTGTACCGGAAGAAGCGGCTGAAATTTACTTGAAGCTGGAATCGTTCAATCCGAGTAAAAGTGTTAAAGACCGTGCTGCCTTCAACATGATTAAAATGGCTGAACAAGAAGGACTCATTAAACCAGGTGCCACGATTATCGAACCAACGAGCGGGAATACGGGTATAGGACTCGCGATGAGCGCTGCCGCAAGAGGTTATAAAGCAATTATGGTCATGCCGGATAACAGTACACAGGAACGCCGTAATATTTTACGGGCATATGGTGCCGAAGTGGTGTTAACCCCAAGTGAAGACAAAATGCCCGGGGCAATCGAAAAAGCAAATGAACTTCATAAAGAAATTCCAAATAGTTTCATTCCGCAGCAATTTGAAAATAGTGCTAATCCGGATATTCACCGTTCAACAACTGCTTTGGAAATATACGAGCAGATAGATGGAAAACTCGATGCGTTTGTAGCAACTGCGGGAACTGGGGGGACGATAACAGGCACCGGAGAAGTATTGAAAGAAAAAATGCCAGATTTGCATATTACAGTTGCTGAACCAAAAGGATCTCCTGTATTGTCCGGCGGAAAAGCTGGCTCACATAAATTAGTAGGAACGAGTCCGGGCTTTGTACCGGATATATTAAATACATCCATTTACGATGAAATTATGCAAATTGAGGATGATGATGCGGTCGATATGTTTAAAACACTCCCGCAGAAAGAAGGTATTTTTATTGGCTTGTCCGGTGCCGCAGCTGTATATGCCGCTGTAGCGGTCGCCAAACAACTTGGAAAAGGTAAAAAGTTAGTCTGTATGGCACCTGACACAGGTGAGCGTTATTTAAGTATGAATCTTTTTGATGAATAGAATTATTAAAATGAGCAGCTTGAGCAAAAAGCTGCTCTCTTTTTTTATGTACACGTGGGTAATCTATCCATACTGCGTTTTTTCATTTTAATCTGTCTGAACTAATATCTTAACTGTAACAGCCATTTACAAGGACACATATATTAATCCGGAAGTTATAATTCAGACAGGAGGAAAATAATGTTTTCAGAAAATCCCTATTTTAAAAATATGTATCCTTTTGCTTACAAGCCTTATGATGGCGTGCAGTACAATACTCACGAAACTGACCTCCGTCAACAGTCAATCAGCGGGCAGGCTACCTGGACAGAGGGTGGAAGGATTACTAAATGCGGTATCCCGTGGTCAGATAATTTATACATGACGACAGCTGTTGGTGAAAATACTTCCTATCAATGTGGGGAAACATTGCAAATTATTTATCCTGTGACTGGCAGATCTATTCTTGTTGAGGTAGTTGATAAAGTTCCAAATTATCCCGAGAATCGGCTTAACGTTCATCGAAGAGTATTTGAAACACTGGGTGCCAATCCTCAGCAGGGTGTGATCGACATTCAAATTCGGCCTGTTTCCAGTCTAGAGCAGCAGCAGTGGGGAAGTTATTTACAACGGATTGTTCAAAATGCATATGGGAGCTACCAGATTACCGGACAAAGTTTTATCGGTAAAACTGAAGATGATGGGCGTATGATAGAAACATACGAGTATCAGCTTCAGTCAGCGCAAGAATCGATTGTTGTAAGAGCCAGGGCGATTTATAACCCGCATAACAATAGAATACTATCAATCGATATCACCGAAGTTTAACGATTGAGTAACGGGCAGAAGTGAGTTGATCTGTCCGTTTTAATTTTCAATAAATTAATAGCTGCGGCGTTCCGAATATGTTATAATAATATTACGAACACAAGTTCTAATGTGAAAGGGAGGCGGAGGCCGTGACAAATCAGACGGGGAAGATACGCAAAAGAACTTTGTCCACTGGTAAAATTATCGAACTGTATCAGAAGGGGATGAGTACAACCGAAATCGCGGTGAAAGCTAATGTCTCATCAAGATATATTCGAATATTGCTTAAACAAAATAAAGTGCAATTGCGACCGAGAGGAAGCTGGAAACGAAAATATGAGTTTAATGAAGATTATTTCAAAACATGGTCCAATAATATGGCGTACATATTAGGTTTTTTTATTGCTGACGGCACAGTAGCCCGTGATGGCCAATTCGTAAGTTTTGCTCAAAAAGAAAAATACATTCTGGAGAATATTAAACAAGAAATCGGGTCTGATCAGCCTTTATACCAGAATAAAAAGACGGGTGTATATATTTTAAATTTCAACAGCAAAATTATGAAGGCGGACTTAATCGACATTCATGGTGTCATACCTGACAAATCAAGGTTAATTACATTGCCGGAAGTGCCAGATGAATATATGAGTCATTTCATTAGAGGTTATTTTGATGGTGATGGTTATATTAATTATGAGCAATATACTGTAACGTTTGTTGGCGGTTCGAAATTATTTATGAACCAGCTAAATGAAATATTACTGAAAAAACGGTTAAGAACCCAGTATGTCAATGATGGGAAAAACGTTCGACTTCATATCAGGGGCAGACAATCAATTAAACGGTTCTCAGATTGGATTTATAATAATAAAGACCGTAAACTCTTTCTAAGACGTAAATATGAAATATTCGCTAGGGAAAAACTGAAGGCTGAGGATTTAAGCGATAGTAAAGATATAAATACCATTGCAGCAATTGAAAAACGAAAATTAAACTTTTTGACCATATTTTCTATATTAGTTTCTGAAGAAAAGGCTTGTGAATGTATCGGCATTAATATAAATACGTATAAAAGATGGCTTAAAGAAGATCATAAATTTAAATTTAACTTCGATGTTATTTGGACCTATATAATGAAGGGATGATAATCCGAACATGTTTTTTTGCAACTCGGGTTAACATAATATTTATTATAGGAACCTATAAATTATAATTGTCTCGCATAAAAGTATACTTATGATAGTGAGACAAAACCAAAAAAACGCCATTAATGAATATTATGGCGCTTTGTTTATAAGATCTAATGCTATTTTTTGTTTATGGAAATGAAATTTACACATTTGCAATTGATTATTCCAAATCAACTTTATTCAATGGTTCTTTCGCTGGTCCTTCGATAACATCACCTGTATAAGAATAACGCGATCCATGGCACGGACAATCCCATGTGCGATCGCCTGAATTCCAGTTAACTTCACATCCAAGATGCTTGCATGTCGTATCTACCGCGTGAATCTGATTTTCTTCATCCTTATATACACCGGTTCGTTTACCACGAACTCTTGTAATCGTGGCATCATCTGGTTTGAGATTTTTAACGTTATCATTGGTGTATTCAAGTTTTCCTCGAATCATGTGTTTTGCCACATCAGTATTCATCTTTGCAAACTTTCGCACCGATGGATCTGCCTGAAACCGTGATGGTGCAAATAGATCTCGATATGGATTATCTTTCTCGAGAATTCTGTCAGTAATAATTTTAGCTGCAATCGTTCCGTTCGTCATTCCCCATTTTCGATAACCTGTCGCAACAAAAATATTATCTTCATTCTTGGTTACGGGACCAATATAAGGTAGTTTGTCCAAAGTTGTCAGATCCTGCGCGGACCATCTGTATTTAAACTCAGAAATGCCGAATTGTTTTGCAGCATAATCCTGCAAAGCCTCATAATGCTTAATTGTTGATTCGCCTTGGCCTGTTTTGTGACTATCGCCACCTATCAACCATAAATCCTCATCATTCATATTGACTGATCTTATTGAGCGTGTTGGTGATTCAGCATTGATATACATTCCGCCGGGAAAAGTTTTAGGTGTTTTGACAGCAATAATATAAGAGCGTTCAGGATACATTCGAACAGGATAAAATCCTTCGCCATCATAAAACGGATAATGGGAAGCTTGGATGACGTACCGACAGTTAACCCTCCTCCCTTCTCGGGTCACAATAGAGGGATGTTTGTTACGGTCAATATCCGTTGCCGTTGTGTTTTCAAAGATTTGCAAACCATTTTCAACAGCCTTTTCTGTCATCGTCTTTAAATACTTAAGTGGATGAAATTGGGCCTGATTCTTCATGTTTAACGCAGATTTGATTGGTACATCGAGTGCTATGCTGCCCGAAAGTTCACTAGCAATTTCAAGCTGATCATACGCATCCTTTTCAGCTTCCAGTTGTGATAAATAGTCCTCTGAATTTGTGAATATGTATGCATCTTCTTCTTTGTAATCACAATTTATATTATGCGTTTGAATTGTTTTTTCAATGAATTGTTTCGCCTCATTACTTGCTTGGTAATATTGCGCAGCTTTTTCCTTTCCAAAATGCTGTATTAATTCATTATAAATTATCCCATGCTGTGCCGTGACTTTGGCTGTTGTATGACCGGTGACACCGTTTAAAACTTTTCCTGCGTCGAGCAGCGTTACATTCAACCCTTCTTTTGTCAGTAAATAGGCTGCAGTAATCCCAGTGATGCCCCCTCCAACAATCCCGACATCCGTTTTAATCGATTCATTTAATCTGGGATATTCGGGGAGTGATACTGATTCTCTCCAATAAGACGCTGGATACTGGGGCATATTTCTTTCGGTATTCATGTATGTCATCCTTCCTCAATTCTACAATTAGTTGTCTAATTAGTTTAAGCAGCAAGACAAGGATTAATCCATATTTAATCAATAATACAGCAAAAAAACAACCGGGTTCCGGCCCGATTGTTATTTTAATTCCAATAGTTTTGTTTTCAGTTCTTCTTCCATGTCAGTCATTTCTTTTTCGGCCTGTAGACGTCTTTCACGGCCTTCTGCTTGAACGTTGATCGTTTCCTCAATTGAGCTTAGCAAATTTTCTTGTGTTTGTTTGAGTGTTTCGATATCGACTAACCCACGCTCAGTTTCTTTTGCTGTTTCAGTTGAATTCGTTTTAAGCATTTCTGAGTTTTTTAAAAGCAAATCATTCGTTGTTTGAGATACTTGCTTCTGCGCTTCTGTTGCATGACGCTGTCGGATGATTGTCAGTGCAATGGCAATTTGATTTTTCCATAATGGGATAGCGGTTAATATAGATGATTGGATTTTTTCCACGAGTGCCTGATTGGTATTTTGAATTAAGCGTATTTGTGGTGCGCTCTGTGTTGTGATTTGCCGGCTTAATCTCAGGTCATGGACACGCTTGTCCAAACGCTCAGCAAATTGGATCATATCGTTCACTTTTTGAACGTCCATTTGGTTGCCGGATTGTTCCGCCTTTTGTTTTAAGTCAGGAATAAGCTCATTTTCCAATTCATCACGCTTAACCTCTCCAGCAGCAATATAAATATTCAACGCATCAAAATAATCTTTGTTCTTGTCAAAAACCTCCTGAAGCAGTTCATTGTCTTTCTTCAACGTTCCTTTATAGTTATCAAGCTGCAGACTGATCCGGTCAATTTGTGCGCCAGTTTTCTGGTAACGGGACAAGATTTCGTTTACAGAATTTGAAATCTTTCCAAACATCCTTGATAACACGCCACGCTTCTCAGGTTTTAATTCGTCCGGGTTCACCTGCTCAAGCTTTTTCATAAGGTTTTCCAATGTATTGCCAATTTCACCTGCGTCATTTTTTTGCACATGTTCCAACATCGAATGAGAGAAAGCATGCAGCTTAGATTGTGCTTCTACCCCGTATTCAGTAACCGATTCAAAATTATTTGGATCAATCTGTTGTTTTAAAGTTAATGCTTTTTGCTTGTTTTCTTCAGTTAATGAGTCAAAAAGTCTGTCCCGATAATTATCCTGGTTCGTTAAGTTATTCGAATCCTGTTGGCTGAAAGGGTTTTGCAATAATTCATCCAAGTCAGATGAAGGCGAATGTTTGTAGTCACTCATTTGATGGCCTCGCTTTCTTTTTTAGATGTGTTTCTCAATGATTGATTTGCAATATCCAGCTCGAAATGCAGGGTATTTATATCGTCACGCAGCATCAGATGAAGATCATTTTGAATGGTGGTGTTTAGTTGTGTAATGGTTTTCGAGGTCTCCTTCAGTGATTGGTTAATGTCATTTGACCGCGCTGGCTGGGACTTTAAATAAGCATATTTCTCCATTAACGTTACAAGCGAATCAAGATGCTTATAATAAAACTCCTCTGCCTTAAAGAAACGTTTTGGATCTTTTTTTGTATTGGCATAAATTTTTCGGACAGTCACAAGTATGTTGATGTATTCCTTTGCCTGTCGCATATTGCGAATGCTTGATAATTTGCTCTGAAGACGTTTAATTTTAGCTTTTGCTTCGACAAGATTTTGCTGAATATATTTATATTCTTTTCGTGTAAGCTCGTGTCGTCGCAGGAAGCGGAAAAGTATTATTTCTTTTGATAAGAGATAGCTTGTCCCGCCGCCGGCAGCAGCGTATATACCTGACATCAGCAAAGCTGTGTCATATCCAAAAAAGCTGATTATCCATGTTACCGCGGCAGTTGACGTTCCCAATGCCGAACAAAATATCAGTGTAAAAAATCGTCGCATTGTTTCAGCTCCTATTATTTAGAACCGGTTTTAAGAATCCCACTTAGTAATACGTTAAAGTCTATAAAAGGTTTCATACTTCTATTTTAAACAAATTTATATCATTTTTAAATATAATCGCATATAAAGTAATGACAAAATAAAAAAACTGAAAGCAAAGACATTTGCTCTCAGTTCTGTTCCTTACATGCTTTTCTTTCTATATTGGGATCGGGAACGATATTGTTGTGGAGCCCTGACTGGATAGTGTACTGGTACACTGTAAAAGTGAACAAGAGATGTAAATGGTATCGAAGCAAACAGACCAAATCCGAGCAGTGTATGCAGTTTAAATAAGAAAGGTATACCAGTCATCAGCTGGTATTGCGGATTTAAGGCAAACAAACTTCTGAACCAAGGTCCAATTGATGTCCGGTAATCAAATTCCTGCGCCGTATCATTTTGAAACAGCATCATATAGACACCGATTCCCGAAATGATTAAGAGCGCTATCACTGAATAGTAGTCTGAGAAACTGGCATGGACTCTGACCGGATTATAGACGATCTTTCGAATTAAAAGAATAATCAGACCGGCTACCGCCATTAACCCGGCCGTTAAACCGCCATAAAAAGCTCCGAAATGATATAAATCATCTGATACACCAATTGCATGATAGAAATCCATTGGGATAACGATTCCCATTATATGCCCGAAGAATGCGGCAATAATTCCTACATGAAAAAGCGGGGAGCCAATTCTCAGCCATTTTTTTTCAAAGAATTCAGTGGACGGAGCTGTCCAGCTCAATTGGCGATAAGCAAAACGGTATAATAAACCTAGCACCATAATAACCAGTGTTGCGTAAGGGAAAATAACCCACCAAAAAACGTCGCTCATGCGTCATCACTCCTTTGGGCAAGGGAGGTAACAGCGGAAGACTTAATTCTTCCGCTGGATACGACTTCCTTAGCCATACATGATTGGGTATGGTAATTCTTCAAGATCGGCTTCTTCCCTTTCAAATTCCAATCGCTGTATTTCCTTTTTTGTTGGTTGCGGGAAGATTTCTTCCATTAATAATTCCATGAAATTGAAATATGGATTTTCGTCAGGTAAATTATTTTTAATACGTTGTACGGCAATGGCTAAACGTCTGATTAATCGTTCATTATTGTCACTCTCCGGCGCTACTGCAAGAAATTCAAATAACATTGGAATATAATCAGCTAAATCATCATCAGTCCGTTCGTACCCGGCTTCATCGATGATGTTTTGCAGTCTGATAATGGCTGCTCCACGTTTACTGCTGTCACCAAGTTCATGTGCAGTCAGGTAAAGTCCATTTTTAGCCCGCAAGTCAAACGTGGAAACATACATTTTTCTCAAATCTTCAATTGAAAAGAGATAAAAGATGGAAACAATTGATTCTAATCGCTTGTGTAACTGTTCATTTTCAATATCGTTATCGATGCAGTCTTTGATATCGCTGAGATCTTCTCTGAAATCATCCTCGGGATATGCAAGTAAACGCGAACCAATAATTAACAGCGTTCGTTCCTGACTATCCATTATCTGTTCCCCCCGGCAAGGGAAGCCATACCTTCAGGCGGGGCCAGGTCTTCGAGGCTGCATGCGCCTTGCTCATAATAAAGGTCATCATCCATTTCCCTTCTGCCTGTTGGAATAACGAAGCGTTCATTATACTTGGCAACTCCTAATAAGCGCGCCATATCTTCAAGTTCTTCAGGCGTCGTATCCGCTTCCTTAAGTAATTCGCTTTGCCTGAATTCATCAATTCCGCCGACCGTTTTTCCGCGCATGTGTACGCGCATAGCAGTCAGCTTTAGCAATACTTTTCGCATTAGTTTTGTATCATCCGCAGCCAATATTGAAGCAAGGTATTCAACAGGAATTCGCATTTGATCGACAGCCGGAATGTAGCCATCAGTATCCAAATCGTCTTCATTTGTAATATGGTTCATAATCGGGCTAAGTGGCGGTACATACCAGACCATCGGCAGCGTACGATATTCGGGATGAAGCGGAAGTGCAATTTTCCATTGCATTGCCATTTTGTAAATCGGTGAGTTTTGTGCGCCTTCAATCCACTCGTCATTAATGCCTGCTTTGCGTGCCTCTTCAATAACTTCAGGGTCAAACGGATCCTGAAACACAGACAATTGAGACTCATAAAGATCTTGTGGATCTTCAACCGAAGCTGCTTCTTTTACTTTATCAGCATCATATAGGACTACCCCGATATAACGGATACGTCCGACACATGTTTCAGAACAAATTGTCGGCATGCCTGCTTCAGTCCGCGGATAGCAGAAATTGCATTTTTCTGCCTTGTGTGAATTCCAGTTGTAATAGACTTTATGGTACGGGCATCCGCTCATGCAGAAACGCCAGCCGCGGCAAGCTTCCTGGTCCACGAGTACAATGCCGTCTTCGTCCCGTTTATACAACGCCCCTGATGGACACGAAGCCACGCATGATGGGTTTAAACAATGTTCACAAATTCTTGGCAGATACATCATAAATGTTTTCTCATATTCCAAGGAGATGTGCTCCTGGAGCTTTTCAACCGTCGGATCCTGTGAAACAGTTTCTGTGCCGCCGGCCAAATCATCATCCCAGTTGGATCCCCATTCCGGTTTATCGATATATTCACCTGTAATGACAGATTGCGGTCTTGCTACAGGCAAATTCTCGCTTTTCGGGCTATGAATTAAGTTGTCATAGTTATATGTCCACGGTTCATAGTAATCATCCATTGTGGCCATATCTGGATTGTAAAAAATATTTAAGAGCTTGGAAATAGGGCCGCCTGCTTTAAGTTGCAATTTGCCATTCTTGAGCGTCCATCCGCCTTTAAATCGTTCTGTATCTTCCCAGCGTTTTGGGTACCCGGTTCCGGGCCGGGTTTCGACGTTGTTAAACCACATGTACTCCGTTCCAGGCCGGTTTGTCCACGTATTTTTACATGTGACAGAACAGGTGTGACAGCCGATACATTTATCCAAATGCATTACCATTGCTACTTGTGCTTTAATTTTCAAGCCAATCTACCTCCTTTAAAGCTCTGATGACGGCTATTGTGTCCCGCTGATGACCTGTTGGACCATAATAGTTAAATCCATAACTTAATTGCGAATAGCCGCCAATCATATGTGTGCCTTTGAGCGTTACACGTGTCACACTGTTATGGGTACCGCCGCGTCTTTTACCACCATCTTTTTCGATGGATGTGGCAGGTACACCTAAGGTCCGATCTTGTGCATGGTACATATATGCCATACCTTTAGGAATCCGGTAAGTTACCACAACTCTCGCTGCAATAGCACCATTTCGGTTATAGACTTCCACAAAATCATTGTCCTTTAAATCGATTGAGTGTGCATCGTCTTCGTTCATCCATATCGTCTGCCATCCTCTGAACAATTGCGACATAGCCGTTGTATCGGTGAACATTGTGTGAATGCCCCATTTTTGGTGTGGTGTTAAATATCTGACGGTAATTGATTTATTATCATTCTCCGCCACACCTTCTTCTTTTTTCAAGAACGGTCCGTACCTTAACGGTGGCAGATATAATGGGAGCCCTTCACCATAATCGAGCATCATCTCGTGATCAACATAAAAACTTTGTCTGCCGGTCAATGTCCGCCATGGAATGTTATATTCCGTATTGACCGTGAATGGCGAATAGCGTCGATGGTCTTTTTCGAGACCACTCCAAACCGGTGTAGAAATGGCATTTCTTGGCTGAATACTTAAATCTCTCAGCGTATGATCTTCTTCAGCTCGAGGTTTTGCAATATCTTCCAGTTTCTGTCCGGTTTTTTCTTCAAGCGATTTCCACCCCGCTACCGCTCGCTTCCCATTTGTAGCACCCGACATCGCCAGGATGGCATTGATGGCCTGCTCGTCGTTATATAAGTCTGGACGGCCTTTTCCAATTCCTTCCCGTCTTGATGTACCAAGCCGTTTTTCCAAATCCTGATAAACCTCTTCGCCAGGAATGGTGACACCTTTACCCCCATAACCATTTTTGATTAACGGTCCGATCGTGGTCATTTTTTGATAAACATTAGGGTAATCACGTTCAACTAATTTAAAGCTTGGCATCGTTTTTCCTGGAATTGCTTCAACTTCTCCCTTTCGCCAATCTTTAATTTTACCATAAGCTTGTGCAATTTCACCGGGTGAGTCATGTGCAAGTGGTGACATCACAAGCTCTTCAGTTGCAGGCAAGTGTTTTTCTGAAAGCTCGGAGAAAACTTTACTGATCTCCCGGAACGTATTCCAGTCACTTTTCGCCTCCCATGGCGGAGAAATTGCTGCATTAAACGGGTGGACAAATGGATGTAAATCTGTGCTGCTGATATCATTCTTTTCATACCATGTTGCTGCGGGGAGCACAATATCAGAAAACAAACCTGAACTTGTCATCCGGAAGTCTACACTGACTAAAAGATCTGCTTTTCCTGTAGGAGCTTCACCTTCAGTATTAATGGTTTCCGGCTGCCATGAGTTTTCCGGCTCAGCCAATACTTGATTGTCTCCGCCGACAAGGTGTTTAACAAAGAACTCATGTCCTTTACCGCTGTCTCCGAGGAGGTTTGACCGCCAATTAAAGAATACTCTCGGGAAATTTCTTGGATCATCAGGGTTTTCGATAGCCCAGTCAATTTTTTCTTGCTTGATTTGACCGACGACATCATCGATAATCTCCTGCTCCGTTTGGGCACCCCGTTCCCGGCTTTCCTTAACAAGATCAATTGAGTTTTGTGAAAACTGCGGATATGACGGGAGCCATCCAAGCCTTGCCGAAAGTGCATTCAAGTCAGCCGGGTGCATTGAGTTATATTTACTCCCCCACTCGGTCTCTTCAGGTTCTTCCGGAATCGATTCATAACGGAATTGATCAGTGATGAAATAAAAATATGATGTTCCATTCTGGTGTCTTGGTGGTTTCTGCCAGTCGCCGGCAAAAGCAACTTGCTGCCATCCTTCTTGCGGACGAACTTTTTCCTGGCCGACGTAATGGGCCCATCCGCCCCCGTTAACACCTTGTGAGCCGGTCAACAGTACGAGGTTCAAAATGGCACGGTAAATTTGATCACTATGATACCAATGATTGGTACCGCCGCCCATGGCAATCATTGATTTGCCATTGGTACGTTCCGCATTGTCAGCAAATTCTTTAGCTACTTTTATAACATGATTCTTGTTAACCCCTGTAATAGACTCCTGCCATGCGGGTGTATATGGCTTCGGATCATCATAGTCTGCAGGATAATCTCCTTCCAGGCCGCGACCGACCCCGGTATGTGCCATCATCAGATCATAGACTGTGGTCACTTTGACAGTCTCGCCGCTGGCATTCTGCACGTGTCTGACAGGTACACCGCGCTTGACAATATCGCCATCCTGTTCGGCAAAATAAGGGAAGCTCACCATCACGGTCTCATCGGACTTCTCGATAAAACTGAGTTCAGGATCTATCGTGCTCCCATCCTCTTTATCAAGCTCCAGGTTCCATTTGCGGCCTCCATCCCAGCGGAAGCCCATACTGCCATTTGGTGTTTCAAGATGATCGGTCTGAGCATCCCAGACAAGCGTTTTCCATTCACCAAGTGTTTGATCGTTATTGATATCGGATGCACGCAAAAAGCGATCACTGCGATATTCTTCACCATGTTCATTTAAAGTGACTAAATAAGGTAAGTCGGTAAACTTTTTAGCGTATGAAGTAAAGTAAGGTGTTTCTCTATTAACATAGAATTCTTTTAAAATAACATGTGTCATGGCCATTGCAAGTGCAGCATCGGTTCCGGCTTTTGCAGGAAGCCAAATATCGGCAAATTTCTCATATTCAGCATAGTCCGGACTTACGCCGACAACTTTGGTGCCATTGTATCTTGCTTCAACCATGAAATGGGCATCAGGGGTCCGTGTCTGCGGCAAATTTGTGCCCCATATGATAAAGTATTTGGAATTGTACCAGTCAGCACTTTCCGGAACGTCCGTCTGCTCACCCCATACTTGTGGTGAAGCTGGCGGCAGGTCAGCGTACCAGTCGTAAAAGCTCAGAATTGTTCCGCCGATTAAAGAGAGAAAACGGGTGCCTGATGAGTAACTTATCATCGACATCGCTGGAATCGGGCTGAAGCCGGCAACACGGTCAGGGCCGTATTTTCTAATCGTTTGAATCGTTGCACTGGCAATCATTTCAGACATATCCCGCCATGTGGCCCGAACAAATCCGCCTTTCCCGCGTGCTCTTACGTACTGTTCGCGCTTTTCGGGACTGCTGACAATGTTCTCCCATGCTTCCACGGGGTCTTTATGATTGTTCCGTTCTTCTTTCCAAAGTTCATATAAATCACTTCGGACATAGGGATATTTTACCCTGATGGGACTGTAAGTATACCATGAAAAGCTGGCACCTCTCGGGCACCCGCGCGGTTCGTATTCAGGAAAGTCATCACCCGTGCTTGGGTAATCGGTCTGCTGTGTTTCGGACGTAATAATCCCGTCTTTTACGTAGATTTTCCAGCTGCATGAACCGGTGCAATTAACACCATGCGTTGAGCGGACAATTTTATCATGCTGCCATCTCCGGCGATAGATATCTTCTGAGTCACGAGGACGCGGACTTTCCTCGGTCCATCCTTCATTCAGTTTATTGCCCGATTTTATATGTTTTAATTTATCGAATAATTTATTGCTACTTCTCACTTGCTCCCACCGCCTTCAGATTGTGCTTCAATTGGATTAAATCTGTCGCCTAAAATACGAAAGCTTCCTTCCCCTTCTTTTAATTCTTCAAGAAACACTTTTAAACTTGGCACATTCGAAGCTACTAATATGAGGCGTTCCAGTGTTTCATACGAACTGATTGCATAAATTTCCTCTATCACTTTTGGCGGAATGTCGCCAAATCGCATCTTCAGGACGGAGATTAAATCTTCACGATCTTCGACTATATTGGCCTCATCTTCAAATAAAAACAATCGCGGACACCCTTTCATTCAGAAGTTCGATAGTAAAAATTGTTTTATTTTGGTCTCATCATCTTGTAATAATCAGCAATCATCACTTCTTTGCAAGTGTCTCCTATTTTTTCTATGAACCCGGATAATTCGCCCCCATTTTTTTCAATTGCTTCAACCGAAAAGTACGCTGCTTCCCTATGTGCAAAACTATCCCCAAAGTAAACGATTACCTCATATCCTGCATCAACCGGGATAACCTTGGTTTGTATATCATAGGGGTGAATGTTGTGCTGTTCTTCCAATTGTTCAGCTATTTGGTGATGCAATTGCGGCAAAATAACCCGCATAGGTTTTTCATGTTTTCCAGCTGCTTGTTCAGAACTCAATCGCTTTACCTCCTGAAGTGTATATGCTAGTGATCCGGAAGAACTTCCATTTCTTTCTCATTATGAAGCTCATCAACAATAATTAATGATTGAAAACGCTGTATTGTTGCATCATTAATTCCATTTTTCGGCAATTCCTGTTTAATGTCACCTACAATGATTCGCAGCAAATCATGATCACGTGTTAGAGCAATAATATCGTCCTTCACATTCGGATCCGCTTCAACCAAGTCTTTATATAATCCGTCTTCCTCTGCATCTGCATGAGCAAGTGTTCTTGTTTCCCATTGTTCTATAAGTACATATGCTAATTCCAACGCTTCTTCTTCTTGATTATTTTGAAAAAGTTTGTCGAGCATGTTTGTCAGTTCGATCGCTTCATTCAAAGCTGCTTCATGAATAGCGCTGTGACTGTCAACCCGTTTAAGAGCAGGACCGGACATCCCTGCACCTCCTATTAAAAAAAGTAATGTATTGTTCCAATTTTCTTCAGCATATCATGTAGAAAAATGCGGTACAATTAATATCTGAGCAAAATTGGGATTTATGTGACAATTATCACGGAATAGATTTAACAGGATTGTCGAAAATTAGAAAACGCTTGATAAAAGTGGTTTGAGACGCGTTTTGGCTGGCAATATATTATTATTAGGTACTTTTAATAAAGGAGGCGCTAAAATTGCATGCACATATAACCGTTAATGGTCGTGTGCAAGGGGTCGGCTTCAGATATTCTGCTCAGCAGCGGGCTTACCATTATAATTTAAATGGATGGGTGCAAAACAATTCTGACGGAACAGTGAATATAGAAGTGGAAGGTGATGATCATAATGTTCAGTCATTTTTGAACGATCTTGAGAAAGGATTCAGTCCCTTTATTCGTGTGCGGGACATGGAAGTGGATACACAACATAAGGAAAAAGGTTATAAGGATTTTATAATCAGATAACAGAAGACCGCTGTCGGTGTAGATAGCGGTCTTCTGTTATTGCTAGCTTTCTTCAAAAAACTGTGCATTTAAATTAATATATTTTTCTTCACCTTCGGGCACTTCGTCTTCCATATAAATAGCTTCGACTGGACAAACAGCCTCACAGGCACCACAGTCAATGCATATATCCGGATCAATATAAAACATATCTTTACCTTCTTCTATGCAATCAACAGGACATACTTCAACGCATTCCCCTGATTTTTCATTTATACAAGGTGATGTGATAACAAAAGCCAAGCAATTCCCCTCCTTAAGAATACAAATCCTCTTGAATCTTAACCATTATATTACAGAAAATAGCTGTCTGAAACAAGAGCTGGGCACAAGACTCGGTACTGAAACATATTATTTACTATCTGGCTGGATTTAAGGGGAGATAATGATGGAGGTTTTTATTCGTCCCAATGACTCGTTCTGGTATTACAGTGAGTTGTTTGATATTCCGCTCGACTTGATTGTTCAGTCCAATCCTGATCTCGAGCCGAGTCAGCTGGCCGTTGGTCAGTTGGCCCAAATCCCGGGCTATATGGCTGACCAATACCAAATATCTTCAGGTGATACATTTTGGAACATCGCAATCGCACGTAATTTGCCAGTGGATATGCTTCAATTGGTCAATCCCAATATCAATCCGGAAGACTTGCAAATCGGTCAGCAAATTGTTATTCCGCAACGCGTTCGAAATTTAATCATAACTGATTTTAGTAATTATACATTTGATAAATTTACGAATGATGTTAGCCGATTATTAACCGTTTATCCGTTCATTGTTCGTGAGGCAATTGGAACCTCGGTTATGGGAAAAGAAATTGTTGAATTGCGGATTGGAACGGGAAGCAAACATATTCATGTAAATGGATCGTTTCATGCTAATGAGTGGATTACAACACCCGTTATTATGCGATTTTTAAATGATTACGTTCTCGCATTAACAAATGGTATACCAATTCGTGGTTTAAACCTTCTTCCCTACTTTTTCGAAACAACCTTATCACTGGTTCCAATGGTTAACCCGGACGGAGTCAATCTTGTTATTAATGGAGCTTCAGCTGCCGGGAATTATGAGGAAGACGTTCTAATGATCAATAACCAGAATGCGGATTTTTCAAATTGGAAGGCAAACATTAAGGGTGTGGATTTGAATAATCAATACCCAGCACGCTGGGAAATGGAAGCGGCACGGAAACCTGATTCACCCCAGCCGCGAGACTATCCTGGCCCACATCCATTATCCGAACCTGAATCATTAACAATGGCAGAACTAGCTGAAAATCGGAACTTTTCTCGTGTAAATGCATTCCATACTCAGGGTGAAGTGATTTATTGGGGGTTTGAAGGATTGGAGCCGCCGATTGCACAGGAAATTGTAAATGAATACAGCCGTGTGAGCGGTTACCAGCCTATACGTTATGTCGATAGCTATGCGGGTTATAAAGATTGGTTTATCCAGGAATTCAGGCGTCCGGGTTTCACAATTGAATTAGGCACTGGTGTAAACCCGCTTCCTTTTAATCAGTTTGAAGAAATTTATCAGGAATCGCTCGGACTTATGCTGGCCAATTTATATTTACCATAAAAAGAGGCTGGGACAAAAGGTTTGAAAGTAAAGGAAAAGACGAACGATTATTAGGAAAGGAAGCGGGATATACCGCTTCGGAAATATGCTTCACTTTCCGCGGGCAGCTGGTGAGCCAACTCGTGCCAAGGCACTTCGTTGTCTCACCTATGCCTCTCTTCCCGCAGGAGTCTACGCATATTTCCTCCGCTAAGCTTCATTATCGTTCGTCTCTTATATTGGATATATAAGTTATGTCCCAACCTCTTTAAAGTAATCTTTATAAAATCCTGCTATCCGGTCACTATTATCAATAATAAAATAAAACTCTTCTGTTTCATTTTTCACTTCATACTGCTTGCCCGGTGTCAGCTTATTATCGACAACAAATTTTTCAGCATTTGCGTGTACGCACTCAATTGTTTTAATCGTCTCCGTATTTTCCCAAGTAAGGTGTCTCATGCTTCCTCCTAAGCTAGTTTACATAATGATATTATCGTTGCTTTAGTCAAAAAGGTACAAATAGCTTCCATAACCTTTCGCTTTCATTTCTTCTTTTGGTATAAATTTCATAGCAGCTGAATTCATGCAATAACGAAGGCCGCCTCTGTCTTTCGGTCCATCGTTAAAAACATGTCCAAGATGTGAATCAGCATTTTTGCTTCTCACTTCGGTTCGGATCATGCCATGGCTTGTATCAGTTTTTTCTTCAACGTGATAAGGATCTACTGGTTTGGTAAAGCTCGGCCAGCCACAATTTGCGTCAAATTTATCATGTGAAGAAAACAGTACATCACCTGATATGAGGTCAACATAGATACCTTCATCCTCATTGTCCCAGTATTCATTATTAAAAGGCTGTTCGGTGCCGTTTTCTTGTGTGACAATATATTGTATTGGGCTCAGTTTTGCCTTTAGTTCATTTTTATCAGGCTGCTGCTTCCAAGTTTCGTTAATAAAGTCTTCCCTTCCAGAGCCTTTTTTGTATAAGCGATAATGAAATGACTGTTTCTTATAATAATCCTGGTGTTCTTCCTCAGCTCTATAAAAGGTTTTTGCAGGAAGAATTGGTGTAACGATTGGTTTTGAAAACTTGCCGCTATTCTCCAAGTCTTGCTTGGTCTGTTCGGCTATTTCTTTTTGGGATGAATTATGATAGAAAATCGCCGTCGTATACGATTCGCCCCGGTCGTTGAACTGACCGCCTGCATCGGTAGGGTCAATTTGCTGCCAAAACGTATTGACTAGTTCCTCGTATGACATTAAGGCCGGATCGAACGTAATCTGGACTGCTTCCAAGTGTCCGGTCGTGTCAGAACAAACTTGTTCATAGGTTGGATTCTCAACATGACCGCCTGTATACCCTGAAACGATTTTTTCGATTCCCGGGCGTTCGTCAAACGGTTCGACCATACACCAAAAACAACCACCTGCAAATGTAGCTAATTCAGTCGTCATAGTATACCTCCATTTTGGATCGTTCTAGTCTTATTTTTTCCTTTTTAGCTAAAAAAATCAAATTGTGTGCTTACAAATGCATTAGTGGTCTGTCATTTGTCTATTAAATATATAATTTTGGAGAAGATTCACCGGTCTTCAACGTCTTAGCTTTCGATTTTTCTAAATGCCCCGAATCCGATTCCGATTGAGGTTCCTCTAGCTCATCGCCCTTTTCACTCGATTTTTCTGGGCGATTTTCCGAATTAGTATCGGCGTCATCCTCGTTCATTGCCTTCATCAATTGAAACAGCATCGGCAAATTTTTTATCATTGGCCCATATTGCTGAATTATGGGAGCAGTTTGCTGAACGACATTCAATACCTTTTGCACATTATTCAATTGCTGGGACCAGCCATTGATACGCTCAGGGGTCAACAATCCCTTGGTAAACTGATGAAGATCTGTTCCTCTCTGTTGTGGGGAGTATCCCGGGCCAAATGCCTGAGGCGGCAGCATGACGTTATTCGGTTGCTTTTGCTGAATCGGCCATACCATGACAATCCTCCTCTATCACTTAAAGTCACTTAGGTTATTGTACGTGGCCATTCATGATTAGTGTAGGCGTTTATCGCAAGTTAGTGAAGAATAAAATGTAGCCTTTACTTGTAATGCGTAAAGGCTACTGAGTGTGACAGACTATAGAGTTTAATCACTCGATACTTCTGCTGCTATTATAAAACCGACCGTTCCTGTAAGGATGACGCCAAACACAACTACTGTAAACATGGTATCCCCTTCTTTCATTATGTGTATACCTTAAGTATAAACGATGTGAATGGGGCTCAAGACATGTAAATATGGCGATTTAATGAAAACGTCAATCCCGATATTTCCCGGGTAACCGCACAACCCACCATAATGTTACACATATGCGCGTTTTTTGCCGAAATCTGCTGTAATTAAATGCGCATTGTTTGAACGTGATTAATTGTGAGAAGCTAATGTCTAGTCAATATTATTTAGTTGATAAGCTTCCCACATTTCATCGAAGGTCGCAAGCGCATTAACAAATGGGCTGTTCCCTTCAAGGTAATCACTGATTTCATTATAA
Source organism: Lentibacillus persicus (assembly GCF_900112705.1). GTDB lineage: Bacteria > Bacillota > Bacilli > Bacillales > Amphibacillaceae > Lentibacillus > Lentibacillus persicus. Next base: position 13,419 of record NZ_FOMR01000004.1, on the reverse strand, counting down.
GCAGCAGAATGTTTTGGAAAGTCATGGTCGTAAAACAACCAATCAGCCAGCCGGCTTTTATCATCCGGAATTTCTTTTCCGCGATAGGTTAAGGCGAAATGGTAAAACGAGCGCATTAGAAAATCCTCCATTATTCAATGCTGTCTTTTTCCATAAACTCACGGTGTTTTTTCAGCTTTTTACGATATACTATGTTGGAAAGATAAATGCTGATTTCATACAAAAGTATCAGCGGTATGATAGCTACAAGCTGCAAAATAAAGTCTGGCGGTGTGATTAATGCACCAACAATTACAAGAATTAAATACGCATATTTTCGTGTCTGCCGCATGAAATCAGGTGTAATAATCCCCAAACGTGTCAGGAACATAACGATAACCGGCATTTCGAAAAATAAGGCAAATGGAATGACAATCCGGAATAAGAGTTTAAAGTAACGATCATACGTAAATATTTCGTTAAACATACCGTCATTCAGGGAGAGCAAGAATGGTATGATTAATTCTACAAAAGTCACATAGCCAAAAGCAATACCTGCGACGAATAAAATGAATATAACAGGGATGTACATTAGTGTTGCAGCCCGCTCGGGTTTGGTCAGCCCCGGACGGATAAACAGCCAAGCTTGCAATGCTAATATCGGCAGTGCACCAACTGCGGCTACAACCGCTGCCAGCGTCAAATAAACTGATATAAGATCAGTCAGCCCTGTGACGCTCAGTTTGAAGGGCAAATCGTCTTCGATAAAACCATAAATAACATCAACATATATAAAGCCGGTTATAAAAAATGCAATAAAAAAAAGTGCTGTTACGATAAGCCGATTTCTGAGTTCGGACAGATGCCCGACAACATTCATTTCCTTTTCATTTTCGAACTGCTGTTTCCGCGACATGACCCACGCTCCTAGTCCAAGCATAAAAGAAGATGTAAGGTTTCCCCCTACACCTTGTTAAACAGTCTATTATTTTGGTGTTCGATCGTTCTTGTCTGAATCATCAGATCCAATATCTTTCGCAGAATTCTTAAATTCCTTTAGTGAACTGCCGACAGCCTTGCCGATTTCAGGTAATTTAGACGGCCCGAAAATAACCAAAGCAATGATCAGAATTAAAATTAAACCTGGAATCCCAATACTGCCTATGCCCATACATAATCACTCCGTAAAATCACTTATTTTGATCATTTTTTACGATATCTTTTGTTTCTTTAACTTCATCGGAAACATCACTCGTTAAATCCTGTGTTGATTTCTTGAATTCACGAAGCGTATTCCCGGCAGCTTTTCCAATTTCAGGTAGTTTCTTAGGCCCGAAAATTATCAAAGCAATCATTAAGATCAAAATAAGTCCAGGGAAGCCGATACTGCCTATACCCATGTATGACACCTTCTTTATTATTATTTAGCCTGAATTTTGATAGTGTTAATTCGTATTCTGCAAACACTCTGAAACTGATAAAAGTGTAACATGCCAAGGGTTGTTTAGCAACTGATAAAGTGAAACTTCATTCAGCGGAATGCTTTTTCCCGCTGATTAGGTGGAACAAAGGCTAAGTGCACCACATCCTGTGGCAACGCCTTTGTGACCTGCATCCTGCAGGCCCGAACCGAATCGGACATTTACTGGCAGTGTCTTCCGTAGTTTGGAAGACTAGTGCCAGTTATATGCGGGATAAAGTGAAACTTCATTCAGCGGATGGTTTTCCTTTTTGCCATCTCGTACTGTTCCGGGTAATTCATATTAAAAAAATGCTTGTTTAATACATCCTCGGAAATTCCACTGAAATTGGTCATATAATTAACTGATATTGCATTGAATAATGTCCGTATTTTTCGCTCGTTCTCATCCAGCAAGTTTTGAATGGGTGACAGGACATGTTTCGTATAAATACCGGAGAGCGGATGCATCCGATCATTATATATCGGGATGACAGCATCAGCATAGCCAAGAGACTCAATTAAATGATGATACACTGCCCGATGAATAAATGGCGTGTCACAAGCCGCCATAACATACACATCGGCATCAATGTGCTGAATAGCTGTTTCAATTCCAGCAAGCGGTCCTTTTTCCTTGTATCTGTCCTGATATAAATCAAATCCAAGAAATTGATAGGCAGCCGGGTCATTTGTGATCACTGCCGTATCGTCACAAAACGCCTCCATTTCATCAGTAACATGAGAAATAACAGGCCGGCCGTTTAAATCCAATAATGATTTAGTTTTCCCCATACGGGTCGATTTTCCGCCTGAAAGAACAACGCCAGATACGTGCATGCCTCATCCTTCCAATCGATCATATTGTAAGAAATAATAGTCGTAAGGATTTTTAGTATTCTTCTCCCCTTTTTCCTTACGCGTTAATCGCCATTCAGAGTCAATAAAATAAGGAAAAAACGTGTCACCCTGAAATTCAGCATCAACCCGTGTAATATACATACGACCGGCATGCTCCAGGAACTGATTGAAAATCTCCCCACCGCCAATTACAAATATCTCAGCAGTTGGTTCCTGCTCATTCCATTGCAAGACCGTGTTAATATCCTTTACAACCTCCACCCCTTCCGGAAATTGGTCATGTTGTTTTGAAATAACAATGCTTTTCCGATTTGGGAGCGGTCTTCCAATTGCTTCAAACGTTTTTCGCCCCATAACAATCGAATGCCCTGTTGTAAGTTTTTTAAAGAATTTTAGGTCATTTGGCAAATGCCAGGGCAAGTCATTCTGATATCCAATAACCCGGTTTCGGTCCATGGCCGCAAGTAATGAAATCATTGCATTGTTCCTCCTTCAGTCAGACTGCGATTGGTGCTTTAATTGGTGGATGCGGATTATAACCGGTCAAGCCAATATCAGACATTTCAAAATCAAAAATTGAGTCTTTTACTGGGTTGAGGGTCAGTCGTGGAAGCGGCCGGATGGAACGCCCGAGTTGCGTTTTGACTTGTTCAACATGATTCGTATAGATATGGGCGTCACCCAACGTATGGATAAAGTCGCCAGCTTCAAGCCCGCACTCATGCGCAATCATATAAGTCAAAAGTGCATAACTTGCAATATTGAAAGGCACGCCTATAAATATATCAGCACTTCGCTGATATAACTGACACGATAATTTTCCGTCCGCAACGTAAAACTGAAATAATGTATGGCATGGCGGCAGCGCCATGTTCGGCACGTCTTCCGGATTCCATGCTGATACAATATGCCGCCGGGAATCCGGTTTATTTTGAATTGAATTAATCACATTACTTAACTGATCAATAGTTTCGTTTTGCGACGTCTTCCACTCTCGCCATTGTTTACCGTATACATTCCCCAAATCCCCAAACGTTGCAGCAAAGGAATTATCAGTCAGAATTTTTTCTTTAAACCGGTTCATTTGTTCCTGATACTGTCGGTTAAACTCTGGATCCTGCTGACTGCGAATCCCGAAATCAGTCATGTCAGGACCATCATAACGATCACTTTCCACCCATTTCTTAAAAGCCCATTCATTCCAAATATTATTATTGTTTTGCAGTAAGTACTGGATATTTGTGTCACCTTTAATAAACCAGAGCAACTCACTGGCAACAAGCCGAAATGGTACCTTTTTCGTTGTCAGAAGCGGGAAACCTTCACTGAGATCAAAACGCATCTGGCTGCCGAATATTGAATAAGTTCCTGTTCCGGTCCGGTCATGCTTTTTCGTGCCGTTTTTAAGTATGTATCTGCATAAATCCAAGTATCCTTTTTCGCCTGACAGCATTATTCTCACCTCGTATGACTATCATAATATAAATACGTTGCATATGACAGCAATTTTAATCGGGCAGACCCTGCCTTACCTGCTGCCCGATGTAATAAACGTTTATTGCCATTCATTTAAAAATTGCTGTAAGTACATTTCCATAAACCGGTGACGTTGTTCAGCTATTTGTTTGGCTGTTCTGGTATGCATGAGTCCCTTTAAGTAAAGTAATTTATCGTAAAAATGTTGTATTGATGTATTTTGACGTTTTTCTTCACTATCATGCCAAAGCAATTGACCTTTCGCCCCACCAAACGAAAACGTACGAGCAACTCCAATAGCACCGATGGCATCGAGTCTGTCGGCATCCTGGACTATTTTACCTTCGATTGAAGCAGGTATTTTCCCTCGACTGAATGAAATATTATCAACTGCTTCCCGAATAGCATTGATGTCCGTAGCAGTGCAATCAATGGATCGTAAAAAATGATTAAGTTGTTCCAAAGCTTTGCTACGATTGGAAAACAGTTTTTTGTCCCCAACGTCGTGGACCCATCCGGCAGCTTCGCAAATAAATAAATCTGAACCTTCTTTAACTGCTATGAATCGCGCCATCCGGGCGACTCGTTTCATGTGAAAGAAATCATGGCCTGTTGGGTCCTCGTCAAAAATGGTGTATACATAATTTTTGATCGCCTTCATTTTCGTGTCAGTTTGCATATTAAAATAACCCGAGTACCTTTCCATCTTCATCCACATCCATATTGAGGGCAGCGGGATTTTTTGGCAAGCCAGGCATCGTCAGGATATCTCCGGTTAACACAACAATAAACCCTGCACCTATTGAAGGTCGCACTTCTCTTATTGATATTGTAAAATTCTCAGGTCTTCCAATCAACGAAGGATCATCAGATAAGGAGTATTGTGTTTTGGCCATACATACCGGCAGTTTGCCCCATCCTGCTTCTTCATAAGAGGAAAGCTGTCTTTTTGCTTTTGGCGATAGATCGATGTCATCAGCACCATAAACGGTTTGTGCGATTTTTTTGATTTTTGTTTCCAGGGTATCGTCCAAATCATAAATATAGTTCAATCCAAGCGAAGGCGCGTCAGCCTTTTCAACTACCTTTGAAACAAGTTCTATCCCGCCTTCACCGCCTTTTGCGTGTACATCTGTTAAAGCCACATCAATGTCCCTCGACTTACACCATGACGTAATATATTCGATTTCTGCAGCCGTATCGGTTGGAAATTTATTAATAGCAACCACAAGCGGCAGACCGAATGCTTCAATCGTTTCAATGTGTTTCGCCAGGTTTTCAATACCATCTTTCATTACTTCAACATTTTCATTGCTCAGGTTGGCATGATCAATGCCACCATGCATTTTTATAGCACGTACAGTCGCTACGATGACAACAGCGTCCGTTTTTAATTCACCAGCCCGGGATTTGATATCCAAAAATTTCTCAGCTCCCAAGTCTGCTCCGAAACCAGCTTCTGTGACAACATAATCGCTTAGTTTCGCGGCAGTTTTTGTCGCCATAATGCTGTTGCAACCGTGCGCAATATTGGCAAAGGGGCCGCCATGAATGACGGCAGGGGTATTCTCTGTTGTCTGAACAAGGTTAGGCTTAATTGCTTCTTTCAACAAGAGTGTCAATGCTCCTTCTACTTTCAAATCGCCTGCAGTGACGGGTTTCTCATCATATGTATAGCCAATAATAATGTTGGAAATTCTTGTTTTTAAATCGTTCAGATTTGTTGCAAGGCATATGATCGCCATTATTTCAGATGCTACCGTAATATTAAATCCATCTTCTCGCGGCACACCGCGTAAGGGGCCGCCAAGACCAACAACAATTTGTCTCAGCGCTCGGTCATTCATATCCATTACCCGCTTCCATTCAATACGCCGCGGATCAATGTTTAATGCATTTCCTCTATGTATGTGATTATCAATCATAGCTGCAAGGGCATTGTTAGCTGTCGTAATGGCGTGCAAGTCCCCGGTGAAATGAAGGTTTATATCCTCCATGGGTAGGACTTGTGAATAACCCCCGCCAGCTGCACCGCCCTTCATCCCCATGACAGGTCCTAAGGAAGGCTCACGTAAAGCAATCATTGCTTTTTTGCCTATTTTTTCCATAGCTTGACCCAAGCCGACCGTAACCGTCGATTTGCCTTCTCCTGCTTTAGTAGGGTTAATCGAGGTAACTAGAATCACTTTTCCGTTCTGCTTCGCCTCTAACTTATTCATTAATGCTTCCGAGAGCTTTGCTTTGGTGTGGCCGTATGGTTCCCAATCTCCCTGGTCAAGGCCGAGTTTCCCTGCGATTTCTGCAATTGGTTTAATAGTGGCTTCCTGTGCAATATCAATATCTGATTTCATTTCACACATCTCCCATTCCAATTATTTAATGTCAGTGTATCGTATTTATTTTATTTTTCATACATCACTCAGCCCCTTCTTTAAGGACTTTCATATTTTTTCAGAACTTATTTATAAAAATAATTTAGATCGAAGCATTTTCTTGACTGCAGACTTAAAATAGGCTATATTAGACATAAGCAAAGAAGATGTATGGAATCATTAATGACAAGCGGCTTCTATGGAAGTGGATGCAAAAGTGATCCAGCACTTCTTCAGGAAGCTGTTTTTTTATTCTGTTTATCTGCTTTGTATTAACACGTTTTACGTGAAAGTTTTTAGGAGGATTATTTACAATGGAAAACGGCGTAGTAAAATGGTTTAATGCGGAAAAAGGCTATGGTTTCATTCAGGTGGAAGAAGGAAATGACGTTTTCGTTCATTATTCCGCTATCCAAGAAGAAGGATTTAAAACACTTGAAGAAGGACAAAACGTAACATTTGACATTGTGGAAGGCGAACGCGGTCCACAAGCTGCAAACGTTGTAAAACAATAATTGGTTTAAACCCCTATATATAAAGCGGCAATCATAATTGATTGCTGCTTTTTTTGATTTGCCTTTCGGTAGGTATCAGCGTATAATTAGGTGTTATCCGCGGTTCGCAAACTCCCGCGTTATCAAAACTAAGGAGGAATTTATTATGCCTAACGAGGTAATCTGGCTTTTGTTTGCACTCGTTAACTTTACGCTGCTCCTGATTTTTTACCGATTATTTGGGCGTGTGGGCTTGTTCGTTTGGATTGGGATGGCTACAGTGATAGCCAATATCCAAGTCTTAAAAACGGTTGAATTATTTGGACTGACAGCCACTTTAGGAAATATCCTTTATGGGACAGCTTTTCTGGCCACTGATATAATTAATGAAAAATATGGTAAAGAAGATGCTAAAAAAGCTGTATGGTTGGGTTTTTCAACGCTGGTTGTGATGATTATTTTAATGCAAATTACACTCCAGTTTGAACCGGGGCCAGATGATATTGCTCACGGCGCCCTTTCAACCCTTTTTGAAGTGATTCCAAAAGTAGCCCTTGGAAGCTTAGCGGCCTATATTGTGAGTCAATATTTTGACGTATGGATTTATAATAAATTACGTAAAGTCTTTCCTTCCGATAACTATTTATGGCTTCGCAATAATGGCAGTACAGCCATCAGTCAGCTTTTGGATTCTGCTGTATTTTGCGGTATAGCTTTTTTTGGGGAATATCCCTTTTCGATCTGGCTGGAGATTTTCATGACAACGTATATTATTAAATTTGTCGTTGCCATTATTGATACCCCATTTATGTACATGGCAAAAAATATGAAAATTAAAGGATAGCCTGGACTATCCTTTAATTATGTCGTACGTGTTAATGCTTTTTCCTCCGAAGGGATTCTGATCATGAGTAAGAGAAGATGAAAAAGCGGAAACACCATTGCCGTATATACAGCGCCAACAAAGAGTGGTATAACCAATAATTCAATCCCTGCTACAATGTAATTGGGGTGTTTTACATATTTGTATGGTCCTTTTTTTATATGTATAACACCTGGCAAAACAATTACTTTCGTATTCCAGAATCGGCCTAGTGACTGAATGGACCAGAAACGGATTGCTTGAGCAGCTATAAAGATAAACAACAGTAAATAATTGACTTCGGTGAAATTGCTATTATTTACGGATGTCTCGATAATAATTGATATAAAAAAGCAGATATGAAGCATGATGAACCACTTATAATGGTGTTTTCCCTTTTCAATTCCTCCCCTGCTTTTCATCCATATTTCATTATTTTTGGCGATCAATAATTCAACAAGACGCTGTATTATGACTGCCATTATAAATAACCACATCCATATTGTCATGATTCAACCCACTCCAATAACAGCAATTCCGAACTGAATCCAGGTCCTAAAGCCGACAAAATGCTTAATTGTTTTTCATGTACCCCAGCGAGCATCCATTGCCTTAATACATATAAAACTGTTGCTGAAGACATATTGCCATGATTGCGCAGAACTTCGTAAGAATATCTCAATTTATCCCGTGGAGCTTGTACGGCATCTTCCATTGCCTCCAAGACTTTTTTACCTCCCGGATGTGATATAAACGAATGAATCGCTGTTTGATCGGTATTAATCGTTTGAAAAAATTGATCAATATGTTTCTTCCAAAAAGATCCGACTAGCGCTGGTATACTTTTGGAAAAGATTACTTCAAGTCCCCTGTTTGTAATATCCCAGCCCATGACACGTTGACTGTTTTTCATTGTGGCGGAATCTGTATACGTAATCTTTGGTTTTGTATGTTTGCTGTACATTAAATATTTCGACCGATCTCCCATTACTAAAGCCGCGCCAATCCCATCTCCGAATAAAGCTGTGCCAACTAGATTGCTTTTTTGTAAATCTTCCTTTTGAAATGTCAGACTGCACAGTTCACAGCATACCAAGAGCACATTTTTATCAGGGTGTGCTTTCACCCAATCAAACGCCCGTGACAGACCTGCAGCCCCGCCTGCACAACCTAGTCCCCATAGTGGCATTCGCGCGACATTTTCCTTAAAAGGACGTTCGCTCATAATAAATGTTTCTAAGGAAGGAGCGGCTATGCCAGTACTTGAAGTAAATATAATCATATCAATGGCTTTGTATGGAACGGCATTCTTTAAAAAAAACGCATTAGTTAAACAATCGTCAATCGCAGCTAAGGAATGTTTGACTGCAAGCTGTTGATATAGATCATTCTTTTCCTGGAATGTATGCGTATTCTGAAACCAGTCTGCCTCTACAACAAATTGTCGCTTATCAATTAGGGCGTGATCGAATACAGGCAGGATTCTGTCAATCCATTTTGAACCCCTGTTTTTAAATATTTCTTTCACTAAATGCTTGATCTGTATCTGGGTTATGTCATGAGGCGGCATACCTAAACCGATCGAACTGATCAACTGGCCTCCCTCCTTCTTTCCAGCAGCTTATTAAAAGACACAAAATTGCACTTTTTTTACCGATTGTTCACAAACTTTTTTAACAAAAAGGTTTAAAAAATTGTTTCATGCACTGATTTGAGTGTTATTGAAGAATCTTTAGCGGATTGTGAAAGTTATAAAATGAAGCGGTTATTTATGCTTCATTATTATTAGCTGGTTTGGTGTTTTTATTCTATTTATGGTGCGATAAAACAGAAAAAATGAGGGGAATGTTTAACTTAAATAAATATAAAAACCAGGGGATCTCCCTGGTTTTTGGTTTGGCGGTTTTATGCGAGGAGTGCCGGCTGCACCGAATTTGTTTGCAACACGACGAGCACCAAGTGTATTTCCGGAGCGATGTCACAGCACCTTACTGAAAACTGCTCAGGTTAATAAGCAACTTAATTCACAAAAAGAATCTCGGGTTCTTTATTCTTTTCTGCCGAAGTATTGATAATAATTGGTCTGAATAAAGCCATTGAAAAGTTTTCGTTTTTTGGTGGCCTTCTCCCCATATTTTTGTTCAAAATGATCATATGCTGTGAGGATATACACGCTCCAAGTCGGGTGATTCTTCATAATCTTTCCTATGTCACTGTATATTTCGGCGGCTTCTGCTTCATCACCTATACGTTGTCCATATGGAGGGTTGCCTATTAAGTAACCATTTTGTTTTTTTAGCACTAAGTCACTCGCCTGCATTTGTTTCCATGAGATAAGATCCCCAAGACCTGCCTCAGTTGCATTTTCTTTTGAAATTTCAATCATTCCATGGTCAATATCCGATCCCGTTATATCCAATTTTTGGTCATAATTAGCTTTATCTTCTACTTCTTCAAAAGCTTCATCCCAATGACGGTTTTTAATCCAATTCCACTCTTCAGAGGCAAATTCACGATTAAAACCCGGTGCAATGTTCTGCCCAATTAAAGCGGCTTCAATTGGAATTGTTCCCGAGCCGCAAAATGGATCGAGAAACGGCTTGTCAGGTTTCCAGTTTGTAAGCATGACCAGCGCAGCAGCCAACGTTTCCTTTAAGGGTGCATCGCCTTGGCCGTTTCGATAACCTCGTTTGTGTAATCCCGACCCCGATGTGTCGATACTCAACGTTGCTTCATCCTTGTGAATGGCCACCTCAACTTTATATAAAGAACCTGTCTCAGGTAAATTTCCGGCAACGCCATGCTTTAGTTTTAACTTTTCAGCTATTGCTTTTTTAACGATTGCCTGACAATCGGGTACGCTATGCAGTGTGGATTTTACAGATTTTCCAGTAACAGGGAATTTACCTTCTTCTGTAATAAAATTTTCCCATGGCAGTGCTTTTGTCGCTTCAAACAAATCATCAAACGTGTCAGCTTTAAACCGTCCCACCTGCAATTTGACACGGTCAGCACTTCGCAGCCATAGGTTGCAGCGTGGAATAGCTGAGACAGGCGCCTCAAAGATGATTTTCCCATTTTCTACTGTGACTTCATAACCAAGCTGTTTCACTTCAGTTGCGACGACTGATTCCAAGCCCATCGCAGTTGTTGCGATTAACGTTATATTCTGAGACATGTGTTAAATTCCTTTCCCGTATCAATTTTATTTTTTCTTTTCATGATAGAACCAAAAGAGATCTTACCTTCGTTTAAAGTCAGTATTAGTTTATCACAGACGCATATGTAATTAAAAAACCTTTCTGATTATCTCAGAAAGGTTTTGGACTGGTTAGGTTAAAGACCATTGAATACTTGATAAGCCATGTTCTGTTCCGTCGTACTTATACGGTGGTCAGCCTTGTACGCCGGTCGCAATCATCTATCTACAAGCATTTACATGATGCTTGTCCCTTTTTCAGTTCATTTCCCTAATCAAGGATGCCCCTACCAATATTTGGGTTGCTCACTCGTGGGGTTTACCGCGTTCCATTCGGACTGTTTCCAGCCCGACTGCGTCACTGTGGCACTTTCAAGCATACTGCCCCATGTCGTATGATTTAGGGGTCTCTGCTGCCGTTAGCTTTGTAAGCTACCTTGACTTATGATTTCGTCAAGCACGAACACTACAGACATCGCAGTCTGTGTGAGCATGGACTTTCCTCTGTATATGTGTTTATATACAGCGATTACGCAAGCATTCAATTATTTTCTAATAGAATTATATCATATATTAGCTTTGTGTTCACTGTAAAAATATCCCATTATTCCTCATCATCATATTTTTTGCCGAACACAGCTTTTTCCAGATTGGAAACGCGCTTCAAAATATCATAATTGACTTGATGATTGTTTGAAGTCGCCCTGCTTCTGGTCTGATCGGATTGTTTTCTGATACGTTCATTTTCCTGTCGCAGTTTTTCAATTTCCTGCTGAAATGCTTCATAATCCTGGATGATCGTATCAAGAAATTCATCAACTTCTTCTTGATTGTAGCCGCGCATGCCTGTTTTAAATTCTTTCTCAAGTATGTCTTTCCCTGTAAGTTGGATGCGGTTTGCATTCATCTTAAGTCACCTCGGATTTTTCAAATATAATCTGGTCAGAACCGATTAAAACTTACTGCTGATGCTTATCGTATGTACAGTGATATTACCGTAATCTCTAACAGTATAACATGATTCGTATGTATTGTGTTATTAATTCATAACCTCATAAAAAAGAGGCTGTCTTGTCAGCCCCGCTCATGCATGTCATCAGATTGGAAGGAAAATGGCAGTAAGTCTTCCATCGTAACTGTTTTAGTATCACTTTGACCATTTGCCAGATTAATCCTCATGTCCTTATTAAAAAACTCACTCATAACTTGTCTGCACGATCCACATGGTGGAACGGGTCTTTTTGTATCAGCAACCACTGCCATCTCAGCAAAATCAAAATGACCTTCAGAGATTGCTTTGAAAATAGCAACCCTTTCTGCACAGCAACTGACTGGATAAGCAGCATTTTCAATATTGCACCCTGTGTAAACCTTGCCGGAATGCGTAAGCAGTGCAGCCCCAACAGGGAACTTCGAATACGGGACATATGCTTTATGCTTTATTTCGTGTGCTTTTTCAAGTAATTTTTGGTTGCTCATACCTCTTCCCCCTTCACACATGAATGGAAGATAATTATAGTTGAAAGCGTTGTATTTGTAAAGCTCCCTATCCAGTTTGCAGCTCAGTCAGAAGCTGATGAAGTATAAAATGTATTGAATGGTTCAATTCCATATATCTTCTGCGTTTCACATCTACATAATAACTGTTTAACAATAGAAGTTCCATATTTTCCCGAGTTGACGTGACTTGCTGTGGGTGAACATTCACCTTCCGCTCTTTAACAACTTTGAGCGTATTTTCCTCCCATTTGGCCAGCAGTTCATAAATAGGGGCTGTTTCCTTTTTTACCATTTCAAAAAATTCTTTATCTTTTTTGCTCTCTGGCGGATTATTTTCCTCAAATATATTCTTGAGTCGCTCAAGTTCTTCCATGAGCTGTACAGTTTGTTGTTCCAACTCCATATTACATCCTGCTTTCCAACTAATCTAATCACCGTTTAATTTATTTACCAAGTATATTTTATCATCGCACGTAACAAAAAGCATCTGTTACGATAGTCTTTTTTTATGTTTATTAAATGTAAATCGGCTGGGAACAAGCTTTTTTTGTTCGGTTTGAAATTTTAAATGCGCCTTGTTGACTGAATAGGTTGAGTGGTTCAGCTCGTGTCGATGATTCTCATATTCCGCTTGAATATTCCTGTCAATACTCATCGTCATTTTTTGCTCCATTAATCGAAGCTGGTTGCTTAATTCGGCTAACTTGTTTGCGAAATCAACCGTTTTTACTCGCTTCTGTTTCTGCTGTAAATTGGTTTTTTTTGGCATGGACACACCCCGCTTTATTTATTAGTTTATATATTCTAGATAAACAATGAGGTCCCTTCCCTCTCGACAAAACTAGAAGAATAACGATAAAAGCAGAGTAAATTCACTGCTGATCAGCCAAACTAAGCATAAAAGGAGCATTCCTGTATTGAAAAAATTTGAGGGTATTTGAGGTTTGATACAAAAAGAGTCCCCTTGGTATAGTACGGGGTGTCGATGCGCATCGACCCCTAATTAAATAAAAACCAAGGAGGACTCACCAATGAATTATAATCGAAATGAAAAAATAAGGCAAATCACAGAGGAAACATTAATCGTAGGTATTGATATCGCGAAGAAAAAACACGTCGCGAGAGCACAGGATGACCGCGGCATTGATTTAGGGAAACGCTTGGTCTTTGAAAACAATATAAGTGGCTTTGAACGGCTGATTAATTGGGCCTCAGAC